>NZ_JAIRBR010000001.1:0-1342075 GCF_020361265.1 Nocardia sp. JCM 34519.1 | reverse complement strand
GTCTCAGCGGTCGAAGCGCATGCGCCGCAGGCGCGAGTCTCGACCGCTGAGACGCGAGACTCCCCGGGGCCGCGAACTGCGACGCCGGAGGCGGCGCGATTCAACACAGTAGAGTTCACGGCATGCGGATTCCGTCGGCGATTGTCACCGGTCTTGCCCTGACATTGATGCTGTCGGCGTGCGGATCGGGTGGGAACTCCGACTCGTCGAACGGTCCGGTCCGGCCGCCGCGGAAGGTGGCGGCGCTCGGTCCGTTCGTCGGCGAATGCGGCCATGTGACCGATGACGAGGTGCGGGCCGCGGCGGGGCTGTTGCAGATCTCCCAGGTGCGCCGGAATTCGGTCGGTTGCAACTGGCAGTCCGCCGGACTCGATTCGCCCAGCGTCACCTTCGCGTCGTACCGGGGCAGTCCGATCGATCGGGAGCGTGCCTGGGTTTCCACCCAGGGCAGGAATCCGCAGACGATCGACGTCATCGGGCACAAGGGGTTCCAGTCGCTCGCTCCCGGCGGCCAGGTGTGCGATCTCGCGGTGCAGCTCGGCGACGACTTCTTCGAATGGTCCATGTCGTATGGCATTTCCCAGGGGCCGAATCCGTGCGATCGGATGCACAAGCTGGCCGAGTTGACCGTGCAGCGGTTGCAGTAGGGGAGAACTTGATGATGATGCGCGGGAAGCGCTGTGCCCTCGTCGCGGCCGCATTGTTGACGGTCGCGGTCTCGGTGGGCGGCTGCGGCCGGACCATCAATGGGAATCCCCAGGCCGCGGGGTCGAGCGATTCGGTGAACACCAAATTCGACAAGCTGTTGCGCGAATGCGATGCGGTGGCCATGGATCAGATCGGCGATATCGTCGGCGGCAAGGGCTCCTACGCCCAGCCGACCTTCTACGGCGCGGTGTGCATGTGGGAGGTGCAGGGCGCGCCGGGCGGCAACGCCATGGCGACGCTGAACTGGTACGAGCTCGGTTCGCTCACCAATGAGAAGGCCAACAACGACCGGCTCGGCTACAGCACCACGAACGTCAACTTCGGCGAGAGTCTCGGGTTGCAGACGCTGCGGCCCAACGATCCGGATTCGTGTGGGATCAGCGCCGCCGCGCCGGATACCGGCATCGTCGGCTGGTGGATCAACTATCGCGCGGGCTCCGCGCACCCCGACCCGTGTGCCGCCGCGCGCAAGCTCACCGAGCTGACCCTGAATCTGGCCAGGTGAGCCGGTATCGCAGCACCCCCGCTTTGACCCTCCGTCGTGGCCACGGGTATCGTGGATCGCTGTGCCCGGAAGCATGCGGGCAAGTTCGTGCGGAAATGTAGGCCAGCGAGAGCGGCTGACCTCTCCGGCATGCCCAGAAAAGGGCTATGTTTCTCGTACGACACGCCCGACCTCGGGACGCGAGAAACGTGGACGGACGTGCGAGCCAACGCTCGATGACAAAGACATGAAGTTCCAGACACCGCGTTAACTAATAAGGAAAGCCGGTCTATGCCAACCATCAACCAGCTGGTCCGCAAGGGTCGCCGCGACAAGGTCGCCAAGACCAAGACTGCGGCCCTGAAGGGGAGCCCGCAGCGTCGTGGCGTGTGCACCCGCGTGTACACCACGACCCCGAAGAAGCCGAACTCCGCGCTGCGTAAGGTCGCGCGTGTTCGCCTGACCAGCGCGGTCGAGGTCACGGCTTACATCCCGGGCGAAGGCCACAACCTGCAGGAGCACTCGATGGTGCTCGTGCGTGGCGGTCGTGTGAAGGACCTCCCCGGTGTGCGCTACAAGATCATCCGTGGCTCGCTCGACACCCAGGGTGTGAAGAACCGCAAGCAGGCCCGCAGCCGCTACGGCGCCAAGAAGGAGAAGAGCTGATATGCCGCGCAAGGGCCCCGCACCCAAACGTCCGTTGATCAACGACCCGGTCTACGGGTCGCCGCTGGTCACCCAGCTGGTCAACAAGATCCTGCTCGACGGCAAGAAGTCGACCGCAGAGCGCATCGTCTACGGCGCGATGGAGCAGGCGCGCGAGAAGACCGGCACCGACCCGGTCGTGACGCTCAAGCGTGCGCTGGACAACGTCAAGCCCTCCCTCGAGGTGAAGCCCCGCCGCGTCGGTGGCGCCACCTACCAGGTTCCGGTCGAGGTTCGGCCGGGCCGCGCCAACACCCTTGCGCTGCGCTGGCTGGTCAACTTCGCCCGCGCCCGTCGGGAAAAGACCATGGTCGAGCGTCTGGCGAACGAACTGCTGGACGCCAGCAACGGCCTCGGCGCTTCGGTGAAGCGTCGCGAGGACACCCACAAGATGGCCGAGTCGAACCGGGCCTTCGCGCACTACCGCTGGTGATTGCCGTCCGGCCCGTCACTCACGTCGGCGCCGGCAGGCAGTCAGTCGGTGTGGCACTGCGGTGCCACTTCCGGCGTTGACATAGTGATGACCCGGACACCGGGTCTCGTACCCGAAGATCGCAACTAGCTACGAGACGGGAAGATTTCCGTGGCACAGGACGTGCTCACCGACCTGAACAAGGTCCGCAACATCGGCATCATGGCCCACATCGATGCCGGTAAGACCACGACAACCGAACGCATCCTCTTCTACACCGGCATCACCTACAAGATCGGTGAGGTCCATGACGGCGCGGCCACCATGGACTGGATGGCGCAGGAGCAGGAACGCGGTATCACGATCACGTCGGCCGCGACCACCTGCTACTGGAATGACAACCAGATCAACATCATCGACACCCCCGGGCACGTCGACTTCACCGTCGAGGTGGAGCGTTCGCTGCGCGTGCTCGATGGTGCCGTCGCCGTCTTCGACGGCAAGGAAGGTGTCGAGCCGCAGTCCGAGCAGGTCTGGCGGCAGGCCGACAAGTACGACGTCCCGCGCATCTGCTTCGTCAACAAGATGGACAAGCTGGGCGCCGACTTCTACTTCACCGTGCAGACCATCAAGGATCGCCTCGGCGCCAAGCCGCTGGTCATCCAGCTGCCGATCGGTGCGGAGGACACCTTCGAGGGCATCGTCGACCTGGTCGAGATGAATGCCAAGGTCTGGCGGGGCGAGACCAAGCTCGGCGAGCAGTACGAAGTCGTCGAGATCCCGGCCGATCTGAAGGAGCGGGCCGAGCAGTACCGCCAGGAACTGCTGGAGACCGTCGCCGAATCGGATGAGGCGCTGCTGGAGAAGTTCTTCGGCGGCGAGGAGCTCTCGATCGAGGAGATCAAGGGCGCCATCCGCAAGATGACCGTCAACTCCGAGCTCTACCCGGTGCTGTGCGGTTCGGCGTTCAAGAACAAGGGCGTGCAGCCCATGCTCGACGCCGTGATCGACTACCTGCCGACCCCGCTGGACGACGGCGGCGCCGACGGCCACGTGCCGGGCAAGGAAGACGAGATCATCCACCGCGACGCGAGCATTTCCGAGCCCTTCGCGGCGCTCGCGTTCAAGGTCGCGACGCACCCGTTCTTCGGCAAGCTGACCTACGTTCGCGTGTACTCGGGCAAGGTCGACTCCGGCGCCCAGGTCATCAACTCCACCAAGGGGCGTAAGGAGCGGCTGGGCAAGCTGTTCCAGATGCACTCCAACAAGGAGAACCCGGTCACCGAGGCGCAGGCCGGCCACATCTACGCGGTCATCGGCCTGAAGGACACCACCACCGGTGACACCCTGTGCGATCCGAACAACCAGATCGTGCTGGAGTCCATGACCTTCCCGGACCCGGTCATCGAGGTCGCGATCGAGCCGAAGACCAAGGCCGACCAGGAGAAGCTGGGCACCGCCATCCAGAAGTTCGCGGAGGAGGACCCCACCTTCAACGTGAAGCTGGATCAGGAGACCGGCCAGACCGTCATCGGTGGCATGGGCGAGCTCCAGCTCGACATCTACGTCGACCGGATGAAGCGCGAGTTCAAGGTCGAGGCCAACATCGGCAAGCCGCAGGTCGCGTATCGCGAGACCATCACCAAGGCGGTCGAGAAGCACGAGTACACCCACAAGAAGCAGACGGGTGGCTCGGGCCAGTTCGCGCGCGTCATCATCGCCCTGGAACCGTTCAAGGGCGAGGACGGCGCGACCTACGAGTTCGAGAACAAGGTCACCGGCGGTCGCGTGCCGAGGGAGTACATCCCTTCGGTCGACGCGGGCATCCAGGACGCCATGCAGTACGGTGTCCTCGCCGGTTACCCGCTGGTCAACCTGAAGGCCGCCCTGCTCGACGGCGCCTACCACGAGGTCGACTCCTCGGAAATGGCGTTCAAGATCGCGGGTGCACAGGCCCTCAAGGAAGCGGCCCGCAAGGCCGGTCCGGTGATCCTCGAGCCGCTCATGGCCGTCGAGGTCACCACGCCCGAGGACTACATGGGCGAAGTGATCGGCGACCTGAACTCCCGCCGTGGTCAGATCCAGGCCATGGAGGAACGCAGTGGTGCCCGTGTCGTCAAGGCGCTGGTTCCGCTCTCGGAGATGTTCGGTTACATCGGTGACCTGCGGTCGAAGACCCAGGGCCGGGCGAACTTCTCCATGGTGTTCGACTCGTACGCGGAGGTTCCGGCCAACGTGTCGAAGGAGATCATCGCCAAGGCGACCGGCGAGTAATTCAATTGAGGCAAGATGTCACACTTGCCTCAATAGCCGGGAGTCTGCACGACCCCCCGTAAATAAAAATCGCACTGCTGCAACTGCACGCACCAACAAGTCCAGGAGGACAACAAGTGGCGAAGGCGAAGTTCGAGCGGACGAAGCCGCACGTCAACATCGGCACCATCGGTCACGTCGACCACGGCAAGACCACGCTGACCGCAGCGATCACCAAGGTGCTGGCTGACAAGTACCCGGACCTGAACGCGGCCTTCGCGTTCGACCAGATCGACAAGGCGCCGGAAGAGAAGGCTCGTGGTATCACGATCAACATCTCCCACGTCGAGTACCAGACCGAGAAGCGCCACTACGCGCACGTCGATGCTCCGGGTCACGCCGACTACATCAAGAACATGATCACCGGTGCGGCGCAGATGGACGGCGCCATCCTCGTGGTCGCGGCGACCGACGGCCCGATGCCGCAGACCCGCGAGCACGTGCTGCTGGCCCGCCAGGTCGGCGTGCCCTACATCCTGGTCGCGCTGAACAAGGCCGACATGGTCGACGACGAGGAAATCCTCGAGCTCGTCGAGATGGAGGTCCGCGAGCTGCTGGCCGCCCAGGAGTTCGACGAGGAGGCTCCGGTCGTCCGCGTCTCCGGTCTGAAGGCGCTCGAGGGCGACCCGAAGTGGACCGAGTCGGTGCTCGAGCTCATGAACGCCGTCGACGAGTCCATCCCGGACCCGGTGCGTGAGACCGACAAGCCGTTCCTGATGCCGGTCGAGGACGTGTTCACGATCACCGGTCGTGGCACCGTCGTCACCGGTCGTGTCGAGCGCGGCGTGATCAACGTGAACGAGGAAGTCGAGATCGTCGGCATCCGCCCGACCGCGACCAAGACCACGGTCACCGGTATCGAGATGTTCCGCAAGCTGCTCGACCAGGGCCAGGCGGGCGACAACGTCGGTCTGCTGGTTCGTGGTATCAAGCGCGAGGATGTGGAGCGCGGCCAGGTCGTCATCGAGCCGGGCACCAACACCCCGCACACCGAGTTCGAGGGCCAGGCGTACATCCTGTCGAAGGACGAGGGCGGCCGCCACACCCCGTTCTTCAACAACTACCGCCCGCAGTTCTACTTCCGCACCACCGACGTGACCGGTGTCGTTACCCTCCCCGAGGGCACCGAGATGGTCATGCCGGGCGACAACACCGAGATGAGCGTCAAGCTCATCCAGCCGGTCGCCATGGAAGAGGGCCTGCGCTTCGCGATCCGTGAGGGTGGCCGCACCGTCGGCGCCGGTCGCGTCACGAAGATCATCAAGTGATTCGCTGAATCACTGAGCTGAACGGCGTCGCTCCGAAAGGGGCGGCGCTGTTTCGCGTTTCGGGAGGGGTACCGACTGGGCGGACATCCAAGGTAGTGTGGATGTTATGAGCTTTGCCTACGATGTTGTTCCGTTCAGCGATCTACTGCACCGGCCTGCTGTTACCGCTGGGCTGCTGGATCGCGTTCGGGCGCTGCGGCTGCGCCGGCGGGATGCCGGCGATCTAGCGCTGATGCGGGTGGAGCAACTTGATGCGGAGGGTGTCGTCGTCGATTTCACGGCGCGGCTGCTCGCCAGTATCGTGCGGCGATTCGGCATGGATGGAGTGCGCGAGGCGCTGCCCGATGCGGTTCCATGGGTGACTTTTCTTCCGGCGGATGATTTCGAACTGTTCCTTACCGAATTGGTTGCGGTGACACAGGGTGCGGCTGCACTGGAGAACCTGGCTCCGGTCGCTACCCTGCTGGCGCAGTGGCGGCACAGTGCCGAGGTCTATGCCGACCCGGCGCTTCGGGAGTTGCTCAGCCGTGAACCCGAGGGAGATTTCGGACCCGCCCCTATTCCGGAATCGGGGGACCTGGATCGATGAGTCCGAAGCGAGGGGACCGGGCCGCTCCGCCCGCGATTGGAGATGAATTCGAAATCCGTTTGGCGACAACCGATTCCTGCGCCGGCTGGGAGCATCTGGCAAAGCAGGCGCCGGGCAATCTGCGTCGGGCCTATGACGCCATCCGCGCGTCGCCGAGGGCGACGACGAATCCGGATCGCCAGCACCGGCTCAAAGGACAGCTGGCCTCGATGGTTTGGAAGGGCAACACCCTCGAACAGTGGCAATACGAGGTGACCGGTGGCGGCCGCATCTGGTACTTGATCGACGATGTGCAGCGGACAGTGTGGATTGTTCATGCCGGAACGGGCCATCCAAAAATTACCGATTAGCGATCCGGGGTGGGGAGGTTTGAAAAGTGGGGGTAGGCGGGGGGTTTGGGGGTTATGGTCGCTGTGAGGGTTCCGTTGGGTGCCCGAATCCGCTGGGGCCCTCGCTACAGATATTCCGGCGAGTCCAGGGAGGGGCTGCACTGTGGCGAAGGCGAAGTTCGATCGGACGAAGCCTCACGTCAACATCGGCACCATCGGTCATGTTGACCACGGCAAGACGACGTTGACCGCGGCAATCACCAAGGTTCTGGCGGAGAAGTATCCGAATCTCAATGCGATGTCCCCATTCGACGCGATCGATAAGGCGCCGGAGGAAAAGGCACGCGGCATCACGATCAATATCGCGCATGTCGAATATCAAACGGCCCGTAGACATTACGCGCACGTCGATGCGCCGGGGCATGCCGATTACGTGAAGAATATGATCACCGGCGCCGCACAGATGGACGGCGCGATTCTGGTGGTGGCGGCCACCGACGGCCCGATGCCGCAGACCCGGGAACATGTGTTGCTCGCCCGCCAGGTCGGCGTGCCCTACATCCTGGTCGCGTTGAACAAGGCCGACATGGTGGACGACGAGGAGATCCTGGAACTGGTCGAACTGGAGGTGCGGGAGCTGCTGGCCGCGCAGGAGTTCGACGAGGACGCTCCCGTGGTGCGGGTCTCGGGACTCAAAGCGCTGGAAGGGGATCCGGACTGGATCCGGTCGATCGAGCAACTGCTGGACGCCGTCGACGAATCGATTCCGGAGCCGGAGCGCGAGACGGATAAACCCTTCCTGATGCCGATCGAGGACGTCGTCACCATCACCGGCCGCGGCACCGTGGTCACCGGCCGCGTCGAGCGCGGGGTGATCAAGGTGAACGAGGAGGTGGAGATCGTCGGCATGCGGGAAAAGCGGATGAAGACGCATGTCACCGGGATCGAGATGTTCCACAAGCTGCTGGATCAGGGGCAGGCGGGCGATGCCGTCGGCCTGCTGCTGCGCGGTATCCGACGGGAGGATGTGGAGCGTGGCCAGGTGGTGGTGAAGCCGGGATCCATTACGCCGCACACCGAATTCGAGGGTCAGGTGTACATCCTGTCCAAGGATGAGGGCGGCAGGCATACCCCGTTCTTCAATAATTACCGTCCGCAGTTCTACTTCCGGACAACCGATGTGACCGGTGTGGTGACGTTGCCGAAGGATACCGAGATGGTGATGCCCGGCGACAATACCCAGATGACCGTCCAGCTGATCCAGCCGATCGCGATGGAGGAGGGTTTGCGTTTCGCGATTCGTGAGGGCGGGCGCACCGTCGGCGCGGGACGGGTCACCAAGATTCTGAAATGAGGCCGAACGGCGCTGCGGCGAAATACCCGGCGCCGTTTGATCTTTCGCGTATTTCCGATATTCGGTCGACAAGTCGGCTGGTAGTCGGTAGACATGGGGGCATGTTTCCAGCACATCCGCGAGCGCGGTAAGAAGCGGTCTCACCGATAGGGCATCGGCGGCGCCGCTCGCGCCGCGCATGATGCTCGTGCCGTCGGCGGGACGCAACAGCTCGGCGAGTGTCGTAATCGACGGAACTCGTTGCTGGAGTGGATTTCTCATGACGCGCGCAATGCTGGCCGACCTGAGCCTGGTACGCGATATCGGGATTATGGCGCATATCGATGCCGGTAAGACGACAACCACCGAGCGGATCCTGTTCTACACCGGCGTCACCTACAAGATCGGTGAGGTGCACGACGGCACCGCCGTAATGGATCGGATGCCGCAGGAGCAGGAGCACGGCATCACCATCGCCTCGGCCGCGACCACCTGTTTCTGGAACAACCACCAGATCAACATCATCGACACACCCGGGCATGTCGATTTCACCGTGGAGGTGGAGCGGTCGCTGCGGGTGCTCGACGGTGCGGTCGCGGTATTCGACGGCAAGGAGGGGGTGGAGCCGCAGTCGGAGCAGGTGTGGCGGCAGGCGGACCGGTACGACGTGCCGCGCATCTGTTTCGTGAACAAGATGGACAAGCTCGGCGCGGATTTCTTCGGCACGGTGCGGTCGATCGAGGAGCGGTTGGGTGCGAAACCGCTTGTGCTGCAACTGCCGATCGGTGCGGAGGACACTTTCACCGGCATTGTCGACCTGATCGAGATGACGGCGAAGATCTGGGACGGCGACACCGGCCATGGCATCCGCTATCGGGTGGCGCCGATTCCGGACGGGTTGCGTGCGCGGGCCGAACGGTATCGCGAGGCGCTGGTCGAACTGGTCGCGACATTGGACGAGCCGCTGCTGGAGACATTCGTCGCCGGTGTGGCCCCGTCGGTCGCGGAGTTGAAGGCCGCGGTGCGCCGGGTGACCGTCGCGTCGGCGGGCTATCCGGTGCTGTGCGGTTCGGCGTTCAAGAACAAGGGTGTTCAGCCTCTGCTCGACGCGATAATCGACTATCTGCCTTCGCCTTTGGACGGCGGCGGCGCCTACGGTCACCTGCCGGGGCAGGAGGAGACCGTGGTGCATCGCGCGGCGAGCGCGGCGGAACCGTTCGCGGCGCTGGCCTTCAAGGTCGCGGTGCATCCGTTCTTCGGCAAGCTCACCTATTTGCGGGTGTACTCCGGATGCGCGGCATCGGGTTCGGCGGTTCTCAACTCGACCAAGGGGCGAAAGGAGCGGCTGGGCAAGCTGTTTCAGATGCACTCGAACAAGGAGTACCCGATCGAGGAGGTGCGGGCCGGGCATATCTGTGCCGCGATCGGCCTGAAGGACACCACGACCGGTGACACCCTGTGCGATCCGCAGCATCAGATCGTGCTGGAGGCCATGACCTTCCCCGAACCGGTGATCGAGGTCGCGATCGAGCCGAGGACCCGCTCCGATCAGGACAAGCTCGGCACCGCGATCCGGCTGCTGGCCGAGGAGGATCCGACGTTCTCGGTGCGGCAGGATCCGGAGACCGGTCAGACCGTGATCGGCGGTATGGGCGAGCTCATGCTCGAGATCATGGTGGATCGGCTGCGTCGCGAATTCGATGTCGCCGCCAATGTCGGTAAGCCGCGGGTGGCCTACCGCGAGACCATCACCCGTCCGGTGCGACGGCTCGAATTCACCCTGCGCAAGCAACACGGTGGTTCGGGGCAGTTCGCCAAGGTGGTGCTCGCGGTGGAGCCGTTCGTCGGCGACGATGGCGCGATCTACGAGTTCGAGAGCCGGGTGTCCGGCGGACGGGTGCCGCGGGAGTACCTCCCCGCGGTCGACGCGGGCGCACAGGACGCCATGCAGAGCGGCGTGCTGGCAGGCTATCCGGTGGTTAATCTTCGGGTGGTGTTGCTCGATGGCGCCGCGCACGTGAAGGATTCGTCCGATCTCGCGTTCCGGACCGCGGCGGCGCACGCGGTCCGCGATGCGATGACGAAGGCGAATCCCGTACTGCTGGAACCGATCATGCGGGTCGAGGTGGTGACGCCGGAGCGCTACCTCGGTGAGGTGATGGGTGATCTGAGTGCCCGCCGCGGCCAGATCCACGCCATGACCGAACGTGCGGGCGCCCGCGTCGTCGAGGCGCTGGTCCCGCTGGCCGAGATGTTCGGCTATATCGGTGATCTGCGGTCCAGGACGCAGGGCCGGGCGAGCTACACAATGGTGTTCGACTCCTACGCCGCGGTTCCGGCCGAGGTCCAGCGGACGATCATCGGCAAGGCGAGCTGAATCCGCCCGGTCGGTATCGAGCCGAAAGGGTTTGGTACCGACCGGGTTCCGGTTCGGCGGCCGTCGAACGGCTACTGGCCGCTCGGCTTCACGAAGCCGACCTGGAGTAGGGCGATCGGCGGGTTCGTGCAGGCGTCCGCGTTGAAAGGCACTGTGGTGGACGCGGTTTGGTTGGGCGGGTAGATCAGCAGGAACTGGGCGGGGGTGCGCGTGCAGTCGAAGTTGCCCGCCTGCGCGTAGCGGACGGTGGTTTCGGCGGCGGCGCCGGGGGCGAGGGTGACCAATTGCGGGCTGCCGCTGTTGGTATCCCGTTCCGCACCGGGGCCGATCGTCGCGGGCGGCGATCCGGTGGCCAGCGAGACGCCCGGATAGCCGAAGAGGGTGCAGGCGGCCTTGCCCGAATTCGTGAACACCAGCTGCGTGTAGATATGCCCGGCCGCTCCCGATCCGCGACCGGCCGTCACCGTGAGATCGCTTGTCGCACAGGCGGGTACATCGGATGAGGTCGGGTTCACCGGGATGGTGGACGGGGTGGGATTGGTGATGGTCACCGATGGCCCACCCGTGGCAGGCAGGTTCGTCGCGGTGGGTGTGGTCGGCGGCCCACTCGATGGGGAGGTGGTCGATGAGCCACATGCCGCCAGCGGTAGGACAGCCGCGAGGATCGCGACAGCTGCGGGGCGCATGACGCCAGGGTAGAGCAAATCGGCGATACCCGGCGGGGAGTCGGTGGCCCTTTACCGACCGCGGAGGGCGCCGATTAACGTGTAGCAACCGGTCCCGGGCCGGGTCGTGAGCTGCGCAGTACCCATCGGAGAATTCGGAGGAACCATGGGCAAGTCTCCCCTCGCCGCCGAGCTTGGGGTCAGTACCGGCGCGTTGAAGCACGGGTTGCCGTATCTGGCGCTCGGTGCGGGGCGGCCGCTGGTTTTCCTGCGCTGGTTCACCCCCGATCACGCCAATCCGCGCGGCTGGATGCGCGAGGCGGAGATCAGGATGCTGGCGCCGCTGGCCCGGCATTTCCGGGTGTACGCGGTGAATCGCGCGCCGCGGATGGCCGAGGGCACCACCATGCGTGATATCGCCGGGCAGCACGCCGAGGCGCTGGCCGCCGAATTCGGCGGCCCGGTCGATGTGATCGGCATGTCCTCGGGCGGTTCGGTGGGTCTGCAGTTGGCCGCGGACCATCCGGCCGAGGTGCGCAAGCTGGTGGTGGTGTCGTCCGGCTACCGGTTGGAGGAGGCGGCCCGCGCCTCGCAGATGCGGTATGCGCGGGCGGCCTATGAGGGCCGCCGCGCGCTGCACCTGCTGTCCGACGCGGTGTTCTCCTCGCCCGCGCTGAGCCGGGTCGCCACCGCCGCCATGTGGCTGCTCGATCCGCTTGTGCGGCCGCTGAATCCGGCCGATACGCTGGCCTTCGCCCGGGCCGAGGACGATTTCGACATCGGCGATCGGCTCGGCAAGATAGCCGCGCCGACCTTGGTGATCGGTGGAGAGCGCGACGCCTACTATCCGACGGAGAATTTCCGTCGCACGGCGGATGGAATTCCCAACTCGCGCTTGACCATCTATCCCGACGCGACGCATACGGGTGTGCTCAAACATGCGCGTTTCACCTCTGATGTCATCGAATTCCTGACCCACTAGTGGCGCGGTGTCGCCCGCCACGAACCGCGGCGCGGTCCGGCGGTGGTGGCGGCCGTGCGCAGCAGCTGCGGCAGTTCGTCGGGATCGTCCAGGTCGTCCCAGGTCCAGCGGACCACCGACCAGCCCATAGTGCGCAGTTCGGCATCGGTGACATGGCCGGTGGCCGCAGGCTGCGGTAAACCGTTGTGGCTGTGGCCTTTTCGATCGAATTCGCCGATGACGCCGAGGTCGTCGAAGAGGAAGTCGACCGGGCCGACCGGCTCGCCCGCCTCGGTGAGGACGAAGGCCTGCAGCTCGGGTGCGGGCAGGCCCGCGCGGTGCATCGCGACCCGGCTGCGCGATTCGCCCACACATTCGCTGCGGCCGTCGAGGAACGAAATCACCTGCGCCGCTTTGCGATAGCCGGGCCGGTGTTCGGCCCGGCGCAGATGCTCGCGGAGTTCATCGGCTGTGGTCAGGCCGCGGTGCAGTGCCGCGTCGCCGACGATGACGGCCTGCTCGAATCCCTCCCATCTGGCGATATCGATGACCGTGCGCGGCGGGGTGGTGACCCGGATGCCGTTGACGATCGTGACCTCGTCCGGGGCGAATTCGGCCGAGTGCATGACGATCTGGCCGCCCATACATCCTCCGTTGCTGGTCTTGCGGGTGAGATGGACGCGATCGAACCGGGGCGCCCGGACGGGCAACCGGTGCAGCATCGCCGCCGAGGCATGGCTTGCGGCGGCGCCGGTGGGCATGAGTTCGGCGATCACGCGCACGTGCCGCAGATACCGACATTCCGGAGTGCGGTCGGTGGACGCGTCGTCCGGACGCGGTGGATTTCGCGAGCCCGACGGCCGCGCCGGGTTGCGCGAGATCAGTTGCGGTGCATCCATATCGCGATCCTCGGCCGCCGCAGGCACCGCGACAACCACCCGATCGCCGATTGGGGACAACTCCGGGGGTGTTGATAACTTTTGGTCGAAAGACCAGCTCAGCCGAGGTGCGTCATCCCCGCGGCGACCACCTGCGCGACGTTCAAGATCTCCTCCGCCGTCGGCATCGGAACCCCGTCGAGCGCGTGCAGGCGATCGGTGCTCGCGATCGCGAACATCGCGGAGACCCAGGCGGCCGCGCAGGCCCGAATGGTGCCGGGGCGCACCGGATCCGGCGCGCTGGCCTGTAGCACCCGCGCCGTGACGTCGAGCAGTTGATCGCGCAGCCTGCGCAGTTGACGCCGCACGTCCGGATGGGTGTCGGCCTCGCGCCACATGATCACCCGCAGCACCGAGGAGTGGTGATCGCGCAGGTTGAGCGCGGCGTCCAGGTTCACCAGGCTGGCGGCCGGATCGCCCGGTGCCACAACGGTGCCGATGTCATCGATCGGCGCGGCGGGCACCCGCTCGGCCATCAGCGCGGACAGGATCGAATCCTTGGTCGGAAAGTAATAGAAGACAAGGCCCTTCGGCACCTCGGCGGCGGCCGCGATGGCCGCGGTCGCGGTGGCGTCGAAACCCTGTGCGGCGAACAGCTTCTCGGCCGCGTCCAGGATGAGCTGACGGGCGTCGCCGTCCACCTTCGCGGAACGGCGGCGCCCCGCCCGGCCCGATTTCCCGGGCCTTCTGGGTATCGGCATCTGCATCAGTGATGCGGCACCATCTTGTCCAGGCGACCCGACACCATCGGCAGCGCCGCCAGCGCGGCCACCACCGTCACCACTCCGACTACCCATGCCGTCCAGGATGCGCCCTTGTGGTCGCTCGCGAAGGCCATTACCCATGGCGAGATGAACAGCAGCACGCCGAATACGCCGAGCGCGTAATCGCCGAGCGCGCCGACGGACCGGTACATCTGCACCAGACCGGTGAGCGCGATGAGCACGCCGAGCACGATCAGCGACCACATCGTCTTGTCGCTGTGCGTCACCCAGATCGGGGACAGTGCGGTGATCACGCCAAGCACGGTTACCAGGAAGTGCTGTGCGCGGCTATCGGTGAACATATGTGCCTCCTTGGGCCTCGGATTATGTCCTGTTTCCGGTATAAACCTGATTGACCGCCCGATCAATATCTGGATGGATACGATTGATGCGTCAAATTCACGGGGGCGGCTACGGGCGGTGACGCGGCATGTCATGATCGCTGGCATGTGACCGCCACCACTGTCGGGTTCAACCAAGCAGACGTTAGGGTGAGTTCGTGTCGCCTTCCGAAAAAGCCCCGATCGTGATCGTCGGCGCCGGGCTCGCCGGACTTCGTACCGCGGAGGAGTTGCGGCGGGCCGGATACGCGGGCCGGCTCGTCCTGGTGGGTGACGAGGCGCGGCTGCCGTACGACCGGCCGCCGCTGTCCAAACAATTCGTGCGCGGCGAAACCGACGACACCACGTTGCGGCCCGCGGCGTTCTTCGCCGAGAAGCGGATCGAGTTGCGCCTGGACGCCGCGGCGGTCGGTGTGGATACCGAGGCGCGCCGGGTCGAACTGGCCGACGGCGGATCGCTGGCCTACGACCAGCTGATCATCGCGACCGGCCTGCGCCCGCGCCGGTTACCCGGGCTGCCGGACCTCGGCGGCGTGCACGTACTGCGCGGGCATGCCGACGCGAGTGCGCTGCGTGCCGAATTGGCCGGTGTCAGTAGGGCGCTCGTGGTCGGCGCCGGATTCATCGGCTGCGAGCTCGCGGCGAGTTTCCGGGCGAGCGGACTCGATGTCGTTCTGGTGGAACCGCAACCGGTACCGCTGGCGGGCGTGCTCGGCGCCGAGGTCGGCGCGCTGGTGGCGCGCCTGCATGTGGCCGCAGGTGTCGATCTGCGCTGCGGGATCGGGTTGGACACCTTCGTCGCCGACAGTGCGGAACGGGTCAGCGCCGCGCGGCTGTCCGACGGCGCCGAGGTGCAGACGAACCTGGTGGTGATCGGTATCGGTTCGCGTCCGATGACCGAATGGCTGGCCGGTTCCGGTATCGCGCTCGCCGATCCGGCGGACGGCGGCGGCGTGCTCGCCGACGAGGTCGGCCGTACCTCGGTCGACGGGGTGTGGGCGGTCGGCGATGTCGCGGCGTGGTTGCACGACACCGGAATTCGCAAACGGGTCGAGCATTGGACCAATGCGGGCGAACAGGCCAGGCTGGTGGCCTGCGCGCTGCTCGGCACCGAACCGCCGACCGCGGCGCGGGTGCCGTATTTCTGGAGCGACCAGTACGACGTGAAGATCCAAGCACTCGGTACGCCGTCGGCGTCCGATGACGTGCATATCGTCGCCGACGACGGCAAACGCTTCCTGGCCTACTACGCCCAGCACGGACATCTGACCGGTGTGGTCGGCGCGGGTATGACACCGCAGGTGATGAAGGCGCGGGCCAACGTCGCGGCCGGTACGGCGATCGACGAGATGCTCGCGCCGAGCCAGTGACGCAGATCCGTGTGGGATCGATCGCCGCACTGTAATACGGTGGTCGTGTGATCGTCGCGCTCATCGATTCGGGTCTCGGCATGCTGCCGACGGCGGCATGGTTGCGCAAGTTGCGTCCCGATGTGGATCTGCTGCTGCAACTGGATCCCGACGGTATGCCGTGGGGACCGAAACCGGAGCAGTGGACGATCGATCGGGTGGTCGGCACCGCGCATCGTTCGATCGAATTGGGCGCCGAGGTCATCGTGCTGCCATGTAATACCGCCAGCGTCACCGCGCTCGAGCAGGTGCGCGCCGAGGTCGGTCCGGATATCCCGGTGATCGGTACGGTGCCCGCGATCAAACCGGCCGCGGCGGTGTGCGCCTCGGTGGCCGTGTGGGCGACGGTGGCCACCACCGCGAGCCGGTACCAGGCCGATCTGATCGCCCGATTCGCCGGTGAGGCGAAGGTGGTCGGCGTCGCGTGCCCGGGTCTGGCCGAGGCGATCGACGCGGGCGATCTGGCCGCCGCGCGGGACGCGATCCGGCTCGCCGCCGAGCAGACACCCGCCGACGTGGACGGGGTGGTGCTCGGCTGCACCCACTATCCGTTGATGCTCGACGCTATCGTCGGTGCGCTGCCCGATGCGGTCCGGCTCTTCGACAGTGCGCAAGCCGTTGCGGCGCAGACCATTCGGCGCATGGACGCACTCGGCCGCCCGACCACCGGCAACGGCGGGGTGCTCGTCTTCAACAGCGGTCGCCCCGGCGAATTGCCAAGCAGCGCTGCCGCCTTCGAGCCCGGACGGATTCTCGGCGCGCAGGCGTGACCCGGTCCGGCGCTCCGACGGCGCAGCAGGTGCGGGCGGCGCTGGCCGAGGTCGCCGATCCGGCCGATGCCATTGCGCTACAGCGCTTTTTCAAGACCGGGCCCGGTGAATACGGTGCGGGCGATGTCTTCATCGGCGTGCGGGTCCCGGTGACTCGTTCGATCGCGAAACGCTTTGCGGCCCTTCCGCTCGACGAGATCGACCTACTGTTGGACAGCCCGGTGCACGAGGAGCGGCTGGCCGGGCTGGTGCTGCTCAACGGACGGTTCGCGCGGGCGTCTGGACGCGTTCCCGACGAGGTCGAGCAGCGCAGAATCGTCGACCGGTATCTGGCCGCCGTGCGTCGCGGCCGGGTGAACAACTGGGATCTGGTGGACGTTTCGGCCGAGAACATCATCGGGCCATGGCTGCTCGACCGGCCTCGCGATCTGCTTTTCGAACTGGCCCAATCGGATTCACTGTGGGAGCGGCGGGTCGCGCTGCTGTCCACCTTCGCGTTCATCAAAGCGGGCGATGCGTCGACCACCTTCGCGCTGTGCGAGCTACTGCTCGACGACCGCCGCGACCTGATCCAGAAGGCGCTGGGCTGGATGCTGCGCGAGGTGGGCAAGCGGATCGATCGAACCCTGCTCACCGGCTTCCTCGACGCCAATGCCGCGAAGCTGGGCCGCACCGCATTGAGTTATGCCACAGAGCATTTGGATGCCGAAACTCGCGCCGACTACCGTTCGCGCTAGAACTGGATGCGCAGGCGCTCGGTTACCGGATGTGCCTGGCAGCCGAGGATGTAGCCGTTCTCGATATCCTCCGGGTCCAGGATTTCGGAGTTGTCCATCTCGACCTTGCCCTCCAGCACCGTGCACGCGCAGGAGCCGCACTCGCCCTCCTGGCAGGAGTAGGGCACGTCGATGCCCTTGGCCAGCATGATGTCGACCAACGTCTGCTTGCGCGGCCACTTCAGCTCGTGCACCTCACCGTCGAGTTCCACCTCGACGGTGGCGGCGTCGGCCGCGTCCTGCTCGCTCACCTCGACCGGCTCGGCGTCGGTGAACGGGTCTCCGGCAAGGGAATTGAAGATTTCGGCGTGGGTGCGCGCCCGCGGGACGCCGAGCCGGGACAGTGCGTCGTGCACGCGGTCCATGAACGGTTTGGGCCCGCACATGAACGCCTCGAAATCCGTGTACGGCGTCACCAGGGTGGCGAGTCCGTCGGCGGTCGGCAGGCCCTGCAGCGGCTCCAGCCAGTGAATTACGGTGAGCCGCTGCGGATTCTTGTCGGCCAGCTCGCGCAGTTCGGTGGCGAAGATGACCGATTCGGCGTCACGATTGGCGTATACCAGCACGATTCGGCCGTTGCCTCGGGCCAGCGCGGATTTGAGGATGGACATCACCGGCGTGATTCCGCTGCCCGCGCCGAACAGCAGCAGATCGGCGTCCAGGTCCTTGGGCGTGAAAACCCCTGAGGGCGGCAGCACTTCGAGCTGATCGCCGGCTTTCACGTTGTCGCACAACCAGTTCGAGCCGTAGCCGTCGACGGTGCGCTTGACGGTGACCTTGGGCCGGTCATCGGTGAACGGGGAGCTGGCCAGCGAATAGCAGCGCGCCACCGAGCCGGTCAGCTCGCTCGGGATGCGCAGGGTGAGGAATTGGCCGGGCTGGTAGGCGAATTTGACGGACAGCTCGTCGGGCACGTCGAAGACCAGCGAACAGGTGTCGGGTGTTTCGGCGATGACCGCGGCCACCCGCAGTACGGCCGAGCGCGAGCCGTGCGGAAGCTCCGATGCTGTCGTCATATCGTCCTCTCGAATAGGGCGCCCCGCCGGGTGCGCCCCTCGAAGCAAAACTAGAACGTGTTTCAGTTTTATCGTACGTCTGCCTTCGGCTGACGGACAAGCTGGGCCTCCAGGCCCGCGACGAGTACGTCCATGCCGAAGTCGTACGAATACTTTCCGCGCAGGTCCGCAATGTATTTGGTGGCGCGTGCCACCGAGTCGGGGAGGGTGACATCGGCGGGCGCCGAACGGTCGCGCGGGTTCACCCGGCTGCGGCCGAACAGGTAGGTATGGATCGTCGCGTACGCGGCGAGCACATTGCGGTCGTTGAAGCCCGCGTCGAAGAGTATCTCCATCACCGCCGCGATCAAATCCAGCTGTTTGCCGAGCATCTGCTCGATCAGCACATCGCCGAGGCCGGGATGTTTGCGCAACTTCTCATCGATCTGGTCGACGAGGTCGCGCAGGCGCTGCTGCCACGGGCCGGATTCCGGTGGTGGTGTGCGCACTCCGGTGAGCGCGGCGCTGGCGACGAGGTCGAGCAACTCGCGTTTGTCGGCGACGTAGTAGTAGGGCGCCATGGGTGAGACGCCCAGTTCGCGGGAGAGTCGCCGCATCGACAATTTCTCCACGCCATCCTCGCGGACCACCCGCAGCGCCGCCTCGACGATCTCGGATTCCGACAGTGTTTGATTCGCGGTACCCCCGGTCCCGCCGTGGTTACGCAAGCTTCCGCCTCCGGGTCCGACCCTCGTACCGCTGGGCATTGTCGCCCCCACTCGCCCGCATCCGTCCGATTCCCATGCCACCTCTACCACGCGGGTGCTGATCACCCGTCACGTTCTGTTCAGCTGCTTTACATCCGGAAGTCTAGAGCGCCGACCGCGCGTGCCGGGGCGGTGCGCATACCACCGCGACGGGCGGCCGACCGGTCCGGCGGGTTGTCGGCGGCGGGAATTCGGGTAGAACCCGTTCCATTTCGTCAGTCGATGACGTTATCGTGTGATCGGGACTACATCGGGTAGTCGCGAACGCCTGACTCGGAGGTTGCCATGTCGCAGTACGCATTCCCCGCCGCCGGCGAGGTCGATGACGCCGACCTGATCGAGGAGACGCTGATCGAAGAGGTGTCCATCGACGGCATGTGCGGCGTCTACTGACATGCTCGACGTCGAAACTCGATGGCGGCTGCATCCCCGGGTGGCGCTGCGCCCCGAGCCGTTCGGTGCGCTGCTCTACCATTTCGGCACCCGCAAGCTCTCCTTCCTGAAGAGCCCGCGGATCGTCGAGATCGTCCGCTCGTTGCCCGAGCACGCCTCGGCGTCCGCCGCGATCCGGGCCGCGGGTATCGCCGATGACGCGGCGGGTCCGTATCTGCGGGCGCTCGCGCAGCTGG
This sequence comes from Nocardia sp. JCM 34519.1, assembly GCF_020361265.1. Taxonomy (NCBI): domain Bacteria; kingdom Bacillati; phylum Actinomycetota; class Actinomycetes; order Mycobacteriales; family Nocardiaceae; genus Nocardia; species Nocardia sp. JCM 34519.1. The sequence continues at coordinate 1,322,542 of NZ_JAIRBR010000001.1, read as the reverse complement.
CCGAATCCGACATGCTGGTCGGTGATGGGAAAGAGGTTGTCGCACAGTCTGTTTCGAATATTCCGAGCAGCAGGACCGCGCAACCGGCGCGCGGCACCCGCCTGATCGACAAATTCGAAACCGGTTTGGCCGCACCGATCTGCCTCACCTGGGAACTCACCTACGCCTGCAATCTGTCCTGCGTGCACTGCCTTTCCGCATCGGGACGGCGCGATCCGCGCGAGCTGAGCACCGAGCAGTGCAAGGCGCTGATCGACGAATTCCAGCGGATGCAGGTGTTCTATGTGAACATCGGCGGCGGCGAACCCACCGTGCGCCAGGACTTCTGGGAGCTGGTCGACTACGCGACCGCGCACGACGTCGGAGTCAAGTTCTCCACCAACGGTGTTCGCATCACCCCGCAGGTGGCCACGCGGCTCGCCGCGAGCGACTATGTGGACGTACAGATTTCGCTGGACGGCGCGGATGCCGAGGTGAACGATGCGGTGCGCGGCCCCGGTTCGTACGAGATGGCCATTCGCGCACTGGAAAACCTCGCGTCGGCGGGCTTTCGGGACGCCAAGCTCTCCGTCGTCGCGACACGGCACAATATCCCCCAGCTCGACGAATTCCGCGCGATAGCCGAAAGATATGGCGCCACACTGCGTTTGACGCGCCTTCGGCCATCGGGCCGCGGTGCGGACGTGTGGGACGAACTGCATCCGACCGCCGAGCAGCAGCGCGAACTCTACGAGTGGCTGCTGCGAAACGGCGAAGGGGTGCTCACCGGCGATTCGTTCTTCCATCTGTCCGCGTACGGTGAGGCGCTGCCGGGGCTGAATATGTGCGGTGCGGGCCGGGTGGTGTGCCTGGTGGATCCGGTCGGCGATGTGTACGCCTGCCCGTTCGCCATCCACGACCGGTTCCGGGCCGGGAATGTGCTGGCGGACGGCGGTTTCGGGCGGGTGTGGGCGGATTCGGAGCTGTTCGCCGAACTGCGCGTGCCGAGCGGCGGCGGGGCCTGCTCCGGCTGCGCGCACTACGACGCCTGCCGCGGCGGTTGTATGGCGGCCAAATTCTTCACCGGGCTGCCCGCCGACGGACCCGATCCGGAGTGCGTTCAGGGTTACGGCGCGGCGGCGCTCGCCGATGGCGGGCGCACCATTCCGCGTCCGGCGGTCGATCATTCGCGTCCGAGCGCGGCGCGGCGCGAGTCCCGCGGCCCGGTCCCGTTGACGCTGTCGGTTCGCCGACCGTCGCGGGCCTGCGCGGAAAGCCCGCTGGCGTAGGGGTGAAGCGATAGCCGAGGATGTGCCGATTCGTGATAGCTGAATGGTTGCCAGAGAGTGGTTTCGGTTCGCTGGCGACCGTTCGGCATATGCGATCGCGCGGGATTGCGGACGCGGGCCACGGGTTTCGGGTGGATTTCTGTCCTTTTTACCGGGCCGATGATGCCTGCGCGCGAATCTCCGCCTAGCATGCCAGGAATGCGCAATGATCGCCTGCCCGACGGATTCGGGGTGCGGATCGATCCACGGGTACGCGCATACTCCGGAGGGCGGATCCTCATCGGGGGTTCGCCCGCGAGGTTGCTGCGACTTGCCCCGGAGGCCGCCGAGATGATCGGCGACGGGTACCTGGAGGTGACCGGTCCGAAGTCCGCCGTCGTTGCCAGAAGGCTGCTCGACTCCGGGGTCGCCAATCCGCGGCCCCGGCTGTTGCCGTCGCCGGAGGACGTGACCGTCATTGTGCCGCTGTACAACAACGCGGACGGGCTCGCCCGGCTGCTCGCGGCGCTGCGCGGCCACAATGTGATCGTCGTCGACGACGGCTCGGATCAGCCGGTCCGCATCCCGCGTAACCGGGGCACCCGCTGCCGGGTCACCGTGCTGCGGCACGACCGCAGGCAGGGGCCCGCGGCGGCGCGCAATGCCGGATTGCGGGCGGCGACAACCGAGTTCGTCGCATTTCTCGACTCCGATGTGGTGCCGCGCAGCGGTTGGCTCGAGGTGATGCTCGGCCACTTCAGCGATCCGGAGGTCGCACTGGTCGCGCCGCGCATCGTCGCGCTCGACCCCGAGTCGAATACGCTGGCGCGCTACGAGCACACCAGGTCGTCGCTCGACCTCGGCAGGCGCGAGGCGGCGGTGCAGTCCCGCGGGCTGGTCTCGTACGTGCCGAGCGCGGCGCTGCTGGTGCGTCGACGGGTGCTGCTCGGCGAGGGTGGCTTCGACGAATCCATGCGGGTGGCCGAGGATGTCGACCTGTGCTGGCGGCTGGAGCAGGCGGGCTGGCGGCTGCGCTACGAACCGGCCGCGCACGTCGCGCACGACCACCGGGTGTCGTTCCGCGCCTGGTTCGGCCGAAAGCTGTTCTACGGCACCGGCGCCGCCCCGCTCGGCGAACGGCATAAGGGTATGGTGTCGCCGCTGCAGGTGCCGTCCTGGACGGTGCTCGCCACCGTGCTGTTCGGCACGCTGACCAAGTGGGGGATGTTCGGCGGGCTGCTGACACTGGCCACCGCGCTGATCCGACTACGCAGGGTGTTCACCGGCGTCGACAATTCGACCCGGATCGCGGCCATCTACCTCTCCCGCGGATTCTTCGCCGGACTGTGGCGGCTGGCCTCGGCGATGTGCAGGCACTACTGGCCGGTCACCCTGTTGGCGATGTTGGCGTCCAAGCGGATTCGCCGGATCGCGGTGACCATGGCCATCGCGGACGGACTGGCCGATTGGTTCACCCACCGCGATGCGGGCGGACTCGATCCGGTGCGCTATGTGGCCTACAAGCGGCTCGACGATCTCGCCTACGGCGCCGGGCTGTGGCTCGGCGCGTTCCGCGCGCGCAGCGTCGAGGCGCTGAAACCCACCGCGCCGCCACACTGATCGCCCGGTCCGGATGGTCGACACGCTCGTCATCGGGGGCGGTACCGCGGGCTGTGTGCTCGCCGCGCGGTTGAGTGCGGATCCCGGGCACCGCGTATTGCTGTTGGAGGCGGGCAGCGGTGCGGTATCGGTCGAGCTGCGCGATGCCACCCGGCTGCCGATCGGACCCGAGGCGGACTGGCTGTGGCGCTATCCGGTGACGCTGGCCGCGGGCGTGCCCGGAAATATCGTGCGCGGCAAGGTACTCGGCGGTTCCGGCGCGATCAACGGCGGCTATTTCGCGCGGGCGACCGCGGCGGATTTCGCGGCCTGGTCGGCGGGCATCGGCCCGACGTGGGCATTCGATGCGGTGCTTCCCGGATATCGGCGGCTGGAACGGGATCTGGACTACGGCGACGCTCCCGAGCACGGCGCCGACGGCCCGATTCCGGTGCGCCGCATCGCGGATCCGGCCCCGATCACCAGGGAGTTCGCCGAAGCCGCTGCGGCGGTGGGTTTTCCGCTCATTCCGGATTTGAATGCGGTGGCAGCGCCCGCCATCGGGCTGGCGCCGGTGCCGTGCGGCATCGATGACGGTCTGCGGATGGATACCGGGTCGTCCTATCTACGACCCGCGCTCGGGCGACCGAACCTCGTGGTGCAGGACAAAACCCTGGTGACGCGCATCAGATTTCGCCGCGATCGCGCGGTCGGCGTCGATTATCGGCGCGGCGGCGAGACGGGCACGATCGCGGCGGGCCGGATCGTGGTCTGCGCGGGTGCGATCGAATCGGCCGCGCTGCTGCTGCGGTCCGGGATCGGTGATCCGGAACGGCTACGGGCGCTGGGCATTACGGTTGTCCAGGCGCTGCCCGTGGGCGAGCGGTTCAGCGACCACCCGGAGATCGGCATCGAATATCGGCGCGACACAACGCATACCGGGCGCGGCGGTGTCGCGGTGGAATATGTGCTCGCCCTCGACGATCTCGAGATCCGGCCGTACACCGTGACATTCCGGCCGGGGGTGCGCATGCTCGGCGTCGCGCTGATGCGGCCGCGGTCCGTCGGGGCGCTGCGGCTGCGCTCGGCCGACCCGGCGGAGCCACCGCTGATCGAGTACCGCTACCTCACCGCAATCGAAGATCGGGAGCGGCTGCGCGCCGGTGTCGCGGTGGCCGACGAGCTATTGCGCAAGTTGCCCGCGGAACGGGTGACCGCGCGGGCGCCGTCCGGCGACGGTGCGGCGTGGGCTGCCTGGTTGCTGGCGAATCTCGGTACCTCGCAACATCTTTCGGGAACCTGTCCGATGGGCCCGGCCGACGACGAGCGCGCGGTCGTCGATTCGCGGTGCGGAGTGTACGGGCTGGACGGTCTGTCTGTGGTGGATCTGTCGGTGGTGCCGGTGCCGCTGAGCCGGGGTCCGCAGGCCACCGTTGTGCTGCTCGCCGAGCGCGCGGCCGAATGGCTGATCCGTTGCTGACCCGGCGAGAAGGCCCGAAAAAATAGCGCCCGAACCGCCGGACAGCCCGGCTTCGGCAAGTACGCTGGATGGTGGAGCGACCGGATTCGTCTCGGTACGCCCACACCGTTGCTTCGCCGGTGCCGGACTCGGGGAAGGTTCGGCACCGGCGGGCTTCGCTGGATCCCGCTGACCGAATTGCGCAGGGCTGGATGGCTCTGGGCCGAATTCCGTTGACCAGCCGCCTTGTTGCGCTACACCGACCGGTCCGTCGCCGCCGCGAGCACCGGCCGCGCCCGCTCCCGCCAGTCGGCGATCGCGGGCCCGCGCCGATGCGTCAGCGCCGCGTCGAAGAGCCGCGCGCGTTTGCCGACGGTCAGCCCGACGTAGGTGTTGCCATCGGTGATGGCCTCGGTCGCGACGGCGCATGCGTGTTCGACCTCGCCGGATTCGAGCAGCGCGGTGGCGTGCTCGAACCGCACCAGCGCCGGTTCGGTGGTCTCCCTCGGGTCGTAGAGCGAAAGCGCCTGTGCCGCGGCCTGTGCGGTCTCCTCGGCGCGGCCGAGCCGCGAATAACCGATCGCGCGATAGAAGGCGAGTTTCTCCGGCCGGAAGGAGAAAATGCCGACCGGTAGTTCCGCATTCGGAATTCCGTCCAACGCATTCGCCGATCGTGCGATGCAATATTCGAATTGCGCCGACTCGCCGACGCTCGCGTGCGCGCGGGCCGCCATGCCCCACAACCAGGCAGCCGCCGCACCGTGATTCGGATTTTCCCCGAGCCTGGGTGCGAGCAGTCGCAGCACCTCCCTCGGCTTGTCGCTGTAGGTGGGCAGATATGCCAGACCGGCCAGCGCGATATCCTCGGAAAAACGATCTCCGATGTCCTGGGCCGCGTGGATCGCCGTGGTGTACCACATTCGGGCCCGGCCGAAATGCCCATCGTTGAACAGGATTTCGCCGACGATATTGGCCAGCCGGCCCGCGGTGCGCACCAGTCTGATCTGCTGATGCGTCGCCTGGCGATCGGCGAGAATCGAACGGACGGTACGGAATTGCTCTAGCGTGCCCTGCAGCAATTCGTGCGGCGGCACCTGAACAACGGTGCGGCCGAGCGTATCCGCCGATTCTTCCAGCAGGGCGAGCCTGCGTTCGCTTATCGATCCGGCGTCCAGGGTCGCCAGCATTTTCTCCGGTTCACCAGCGACCATGGCCGCCGCCTGGCCGGCCAGACCCGCGCCGATGCAGGCCAATAACTCTCGCCTCTGCATGTCGTCATCCTCGACTTCCTTGTCGAGGGCCGGGATTCGGCGGCCGGCGGCGCCGGCGGGGTTGGTGGGCGCCATCTCCCGGCCCGCTGTGATCGCCCGCTCGAATCGCGCGACGACGACTGAATCGGCCTCGGACAACACCCGGTCGAGCAAGCGCTGACTTGCGGCGTGCATCCGGGTGGTCCGGCCGTTTTCCCACAAGATCACGGTGCGCTGGGTAACTCCCACCAGGCGGGCGAATTCGGAGCGACTTCGCCGCATCGCCACGCGCAGTGCGAGCACGTCTTCGCCCGTCCAGTCGATCTCAACCATAGGGATCGCTTCCTCGTACCGGACCGATACAAACGGAAATTACTCGCAATTATCCGCATTCGGGACTGGTATGCACGAGTGCCGAACGCGCACGCTTGATCGGCACCCGGCACCGGAGGGAACCGGCCCGAAACCCTTTCGTGGGCGTCAATTCTCCGATACCGCTGCACGGTCTCGACGCGGCCCGATCCAACCGCGTCGAATGCGGTGTGGAGTGACGTCGCGGCGCCGGGTGCACACATCAGGTACCGGAGGTGAACAGATGGATGTACTGCGTACGGATATGCGCGAATTGTGGTTGGTACAGGGACGCGACTGTACGCAGGAACCTATCGGTCTGGATTACGACCGGGCGCGCTTTCTACTCACCGTGCATGCGGGCCACGGGGCCAGGTGTCGGCAATACCTGGCCGCCGCGGCCTACTGCTATCGGCGGGCCGCCGAGCACTGACGCATCACACGGCGTCGGTGAGTGCCTGGAATTCCTTGTCGGACAATTCGATTCGCGCGGCTTCCAGATTCTCCTGCAGATGCGCGACGCTGCTGGTGCCCGGAATCGGCAGCATTACCGGCGAGCGGCGCAGCAGCCAGGCCAGCGCCAGCTGGGCCGGTGTCGAACCGTGCTCCTTCGCGATCGCGTCGAGCGGTCCGCCGGGGCGGGCGAGTTCGCCGGTGGCGATCGGGAACCACGGAATGAAGGCGATATTCGCCTGTTCGGCGTAGGTCAGCACATCTTCGTCGGTGCGGTTGGCCAGGTTGTACAAGTTCTGCACGGAGACGATGGTCGCGATCTCGCTTGCCTGCTTCAACTGGTCGACGCTCACCTGTGAGACGCCGATGTGCCGGATCTTGCCCTCCTGCTGTAGCAGTACGAGCTCGCCGAGCTGATCGGCCAGCGGCACCTTCGGATCGATGCGGTGCAGCTGATACAGGTCGATTCGGTCGACGCCGAGGTGGCGCAGGCTCAATTCGGTTTGCTGGCGCAGATATTCGGGCCTGCCGAGCGGACGCCAGTCGCCGGGGCCGGATCGGCTCAACCCGCCCTTGGTGGCGATGACCAGATCGTCCTGGTAAGGGTGCAGCGCCTTGCGGATCAGTTGTTCGCTGACGAACGGACCATAGGAGTCGGCGGTATCGATGAAGTTCACACCCAACTCGACCGCGCGGCGCAGGACGCGCACGGCCTCATCGGGATCCTTCGGATCGCCCCAGACGCCGGGACCGGTGAGCTGCATCGCACCGAAGCCGAGTCGGTTGACGGTCAGATCGCCGCCGATGGCGAAGGTGCCCGACGCATCGGCGGGGCGGGAGGTACTCGTTGTTGCCATAGGTGATCCTTTCGAATCGGAGGATCGGGCTGTTGGGCTATAGCTCCCCCGGACCTACCAACAGCGCGGTCGCGTTCCCTGTTCCCGGCGGCTCGTCAGCCGAGCATGCGCAGCAATTCGGTGGCCGCCGGTGCGGCGGAGGCCGGGTTCTGGCCGGTGATCAGGTTCTGGTCAACGACGACGTGCGGCGCCCACGGCTCGCCCGCCTGGAAGTCGGCGCCGATGCCGACGAGACGATCCTGCAACAGCCAAGGTGCCTTGTCGGCGAAACCCGCCTGTGTCTCTTCGACATTGGTGAACGCGGTCAGGCGGTATCCGGAAAAGGCATTGCCGCCATCGGCTTTCGTCGCGGCGAGCAGCGCGGCCGGGCCGTGGCACACCACCGCGAGCGGCTTGCCGGATTCCAGTGCGGCGGTGAGCAATCGGCCGGATTCCGGGTCGGCGGACAGATCCTCCATCGGTCCGTGGCCGCCCGGATAGAAGACGGAATCGTAATCTTCGAGTTGGATCTTGCTGAGCGGCAGGGGGTTTCGCAGCTCGTCGCTATCGGCCAGCACGGCGGCGATGTGGTCGGCGTTGTCCTGCCCACCCGCGGCGTCGGCGGTCAGGCTGGCGGCGTCGGCGGTGGGTGGCACGCCGCCCGGCGTCGCCACCGCGATCTCGTGGCCCGCGGCTTTGAACGCGGTGTACGGAACCACGAATTCCTCGGCCCAGTAACCGGTTTTGTGCGGCGTGCCGTCGGCGAGCGTCCAGTGATCGACGCCGGTCAGCACGAAAAGGATCTTCGACATTGAGGTCTCCCGAGTCCGGCCCGCGAACGGGCGGTGTCAGCCGTGATATGTCGCGGTCGGTCGCGCGACGTGCTCGAAGGTAGGCCGATCGGTCGGCGGTATCCAATGGGATCGCCGATATCGGACATCGGAATTCCGATGGGTCACCGGTGTTGTGTGCCCGGATTCACTGTGGTGGGAACGGCTGTTGCGGCGGGAACTGTTGCGGTTGTTGCGGCATCGCCGGTGGTTGCTGCTGGGGATATGGCTGCGGGTAGTAGGGCTGTCCGGTGGGTTGGGCCGGTGCGGGCCACTGCTGCTGCGGCCACTGCCGGGCCGGTGCCGCCGGGTGGGGTGTCGCCGGTTTGGCCGAGATGATCGCGGTGATGGTCGCGGTGAGCGAGAGCAGGAGGATCGGGAACCAGACCACCGGGCTGTAGTGCAGGAAGGACAGGTGGTCCCAGAGCTGGCCGGTGAAGAAGTAGACCACATTGCTGATGGCGGTGAAGAGGAATGCGCCCGCGCCGCTCGCGGCAAGCGCACGGAACGCCGGATTGCGCGCACCCGCGCCCGTCATCAGCACGATGGCGGCGACGACGGCCGCGATGCAGTTCAGCGCCGTAGCCGTGTAATCGAATGCACTGTCGTCGTATACGCGGCCCCGCTCCAGGAAGATCACGACAACCCGCAGAATCGCCGCCAGCAGCAGCGTCAGCGCCGTAATCCAGTCCGCCCCGCTGGCTTTCGGACGTGCGGGCGGGGCGTATCCCGGTGCCGGATACCCGGTCGGATAGCCGGGCTGCTGCCCTGGTGCGAACGGTTCGGGTTGGCGCGGCGCGACCACTGCAAAACTCCTTAATTCCCCCGGGACGGCCCCCTCGGCCGTCCGGCCACCATACCGAAGGCGCAGTTGCCCGGCATGACATCAGCTCCCCGTGCGCTCGGCGAATACCTCCTTGGCGACGGCGATCGCGTTGAGCGCGGCCGGGAATCCCGCGTAACCGGCCATCTGGCTGATCACCTCCACCGCCTCGGTGCGCGTGCCACCGACGTTCAGCAGGCCGTGCAGGTGCACCTTCAGTTGCGGCGCGACGGTTCCCAGCGCCGTGCAGGCGGCGACCGTCACGATTTCCCTTGTCCGCAGGTCGAGTCCGGGACGGGCGTAGATATCGCCGAAGGCGAATTCGATGATATAGCGGGCCAGATCCGGGGCGATCTCGCGCAGGGTGGCGAGTACCGCGTCGGCGGCGTGGCCGTCCACCTCTTCGAGCAGGGCGCGGCCGCGTTCGAAGCGGTCGCCGTCCTGCGTCGTGGCGGTATCGGGCGACTCGGGGAGATCGGTTCGGGCGGCGAAGATTTCGCGGGCCGCGAACAGCCCGTTCAATGCCGCGGGGAAGCCCGCGTAGATGGCGACGTGGATGATGGTCTCCACGATTTCGGTGCGGGTGCAGCCGACGTTGAGCGCTCCGTCGATGTGGAAGCGCAGCTGCGGCGCGGCGTTGCCGAGGGCGGTGAGCGCGGCGACGGTGGCGAGTTGACGCTCCCGCAGCGGCAGGCCCGGACGGGACAGGATGTCGCCGTAGCCGAATTCGACGGTGAAGCGCCCCAGGTCGGGGGCGATATCGGCGAGGCTGTCGAGCACCGCCGGGCGTTCCTTGCCGCCGATCTGCTGGAGCAGGGCGAGTCCGCGGGTGTACCGGTCGTCGTTGCTGGTCGGCTGCTGTGCGTTGGTCATGGCTCAGACTCTAGGAGTTGGAGTTCACTCCAACGCAAGCCCGCGGTTTCAGAAATCGAAGACGTAGTCGTCGGTGTTCATCCGGACACACTTGTTCGGATAGGTGTGCTGCCAGGAAACCTGCGTGCCGTTCCAAATGCCTTCCGCCGAAACGGTTATCGGCTGATAGATGAACGGGCAGAAGCGGATGCCGTGCCCGCGCAATTTATCGAAATCGCCACCGGCCTCGGTCAATTCACCGCAGGCCTGACCGGATTTCGGATGGCTGCCGAAGACGAGCGGCGCGCAGACCAGCCAGGCGGTGCGCTGGTTTGCCGCAGTGGCGAGCGAATCTCCTTCGCCCACAGTCAAAGTGACGGCAGATGGTCCGTTGATGGCGGATTGGGCGTGCGCCGGAACCGCGGCGGGCGCCAGCGCGGCCAGCGCCCCGACGGCCGCGCTCGTCACTCGAATAACCAGGGACATGGGTCTCTCCTCGTTGCGGGTGGATCGACCGATCGTAGTGCGATATTTCGCCGGCGCACCCGGCCTTAAGAGTTCTCTAATTCGTCCTGAACAGGGCTCTAATCGCGCGAATCAGGGGAAGTTCAGGGGATGACCCTGATGTGCTCGCACGGCTCGGCGCTTAGCGTCGATGCATGCGCCTCTTGCCGATCGCCGGTGCTCTGTCCGCCGCCGCACTCATCGCCGGATGTTCGAGCGACTCGGGTGCGCCCGCGGCACCGACCTTCCCGTCTGAACCCCCCATAGCCAAGCCGCAGAATATCTCCCAGGTGCAGAGCGATATCGACGCGGCGGTGAAGTCCGGGGCGGCGGGTGCGATCGTCACGCTGAGCGACCACGGTCGGGACACCGTACTCACCAGTGGGTTCGGCGATCTCGAGGCGCGGACGCCGATCCCGGTCGATCCGCCGCAGCATGTGCGGGTCGGCAGCATCACCAAGTCGTTCACCAGCGCAGTCGTACTACAGCTGGTGGCGGAGGGGAAGATTCGGCTGGACGAGCCGATCGAGACCTACCTGCCCGGGCTGTTGCACGGCGACGGTATCGACGGGCGCGCGATCACGGTGCGCCAGATTCTGCGGCACCAGAGCGGCATTCCGAATATCACCGACGGTCATGAGGTGGACGAGTACCAGGACGCGCTGGCGGGCCGGACGAAGACGCCGGAGGAGGAGATCGCGATCGCGCTGCGGCATCCAGCGGTTTTCCCACCGGGTAGCCAGTACAAGTACAGCAACACCAACTACATCGTCGCGGGCATGTTGATCGAAAAGGTCACGGGTGCAAAGTATGCCGACGAACTCGACCGGCGCATCCTGCGGCCGCTCGGGCTGCGCGACACCTATCTGCCGCCCGCGGGTGAACGCGATATCCGTGCGCCGCATCCGAAAGGCTATGACACACAGGACGGAAAGCAGGTCGACGTGTCGCGGATCGAGCCGTCGGTGCCGTGGAGCGCGGGCGCGCTGGTCACCACCGGCGCCGATCTGAATCGGTTCTACTCGGCGTTGGTGGCGGGTCAGGTGGTGTCGCTGGAGCAGTTGCAGGAGATGCTGGATGGCGTACCGACCGGGTCGGGTACCGGACAGCTGTACGGACTCGGTGTGGGCATTGTGCAATTGCCTTGCGGCGCAAAGTATGTCGGTCATACGGGCGGGATCTACGGCTTCACCGCGCTATCGGGGGCCACACCGGACGGTCGGGCGGTGACCTACTCCTTCAACTCGGATTCGTTCCCGCAGCCGGACGTGATGTCCCTACTCGGCCACGCGCTGTGCTCCTGATCAGCTGACTTGCAGGTCTCGCGCGGCGGTGCGCAGCAACAGGTGGAAGCTGAGCGCGATGCCCGGCGAAAGTGCCGCGGTGAACAAACCGGACCATGCCGATTCGAGTTCGAATCGGCTGAGCCAGCGCACCCTGGTGCCGTTCGCGGTCTCCCGGAATTCCATGCGCCCCTGTTCATGTCGCAGCGTCGGTATGGACTGCAGGATTCGGTAGCACATGAGCGTCGGCGGATGGTATTCGACGATCTCCTCGGTCAACCGCAGCACGGGCGTCACCACCAGGCGCACCGCGCCTCGCCCCTGCGGATGGGTATCGCCGGGCCGCACCAGCGTGACGCGCCGAACCAAAGGCACGCGAGGGTAATTCGTGGCATCGGTGAGCCAGTCGAAGACATCGGCGATGGGGGCTTCGATGGTTCGCTCGATGTCCACCGTGCGCATAGCGGCTCCACTCAGAGGAGATACTTCTGCCCGCGCATCCTACGGTGCATATCGGCTGCGGGGGCCTGAACTTCGGTATGGCCCCGCGGGAAACGCGTTTTCAATAACCGAGCAGGATGACCCGCATCAGGTGCGTCACCCGCGCCCTGGATGCGAGCGGATTGTCCGGGCCGAACCACTGGCCGAGGTCGACGACCAGCGCCAGCGCCGCGTGTACCAGCACCCGGGCCTCGGCCGCCGACAACTCGGGCCGTACCGCGGCGACCAGTTTGGCCCACTCTTCGACGTTGAGCCGCTGGATATTTCGCAGTACCGTGCGGTCGTCGGCGGGTACGTTGCTGATCTCCGCGTAGTAGACGAAGGTGAGTTTGCGTTCGGCGAACGAACCCGCCACATAGAGGTCGATCAGTCGGGTGAGCGCCTGCTCGGGCCCGTCCGAGGTGGCGATGGTGGGCGCGATCGCACCCGAAACCTGGTCCGCCGCACGGCGAAACGCGGCGGTGAGGATATCCCCCTTGCCGCGGTAGAACCGATAGACGGCCGAGGAGGCGGGCAGCCCGGCCGCCTGCGCGATATCCTCGACGCTGACGTTCGGATAGCCCCGCTCGTGGAACAGTTCGATCGCGCACTTCAACACCAGCTCATGTTTGAATGTGCTCGGAATCGCGCTTGCCACAGGCGATTCCGGTTCATCATCGGGTGGCGGCAGCTCGCACCGGGTGACCGCGAGGCAGGCGTCGTGCAGCAGACCGCTCAGCGCGCGCACCGGGATGCCGACGTGATGATCGGAGATGCTGCCGAGCACGCTCATCGCGGCCGTCGCGAGCACCGCGCGCTCCGGACCGGGCAGACCCGCCCTGGTCTGGCCGAGCAATTCCCGGATCGCCGCGACGGTGGTGGCGAGCTGCCGTTGTAGGGTGAGCCGGTCGTCCTCGGCCAAATACCTGCTCTGCCAACGTAATAACGCCGCACTGCGGCGGCTGGCGATAGCGGCGGCGATGAGCGCGTCGATGACGTGCTCGAGCCGTTCGGCGGCGGTCCAGGCCGCTGCTTCGTCGGGAAGCTCTGCGGCGCGCGCGATCTGGTCGCCGAGCCGCAGCGCCTCCTCCCGGAAGATCGCGTACTTGCTCGGATAGTGCCGGTAGAGCGCGGTGGAGCTGATATCGAGCCGGGCGGCGATATCGTCCATGCTCACACCGTGATAGCCCAGGGCGCCGAAGGCTTCCGCCGCCGCGGCCGCGATCTGGGCCCGCCGGTCGCGCGGCCGTCGCCGAATTGTCTTGGGCCCCTCCGGTTTCGGTCCATGCGGCGGACCCGCTCCCGGATCTCGGTCGTCGGCGGTCATGCCGCGATGTTAGCCCAATCGGACGTTCGGTAAAGCGGGCTTGCATCGCTGGACCCGAAGTGAATCCTTCGTCACAAACCAACCACCACGACGGGAGCTACGTTCGATTATTAGGCCAGACTCGGCAGAATTGCCGATAACATATTCAGACCTGTGCCGGGCGGCCGAACAGCTCCAGCTGCATCAGCAGCCGCACCCGGTCCTGGGCGGCGAGCGGATCGTTGCCGAAGGCGCGGCCGAGATCGACGACCAATGCGAAGCCGGCGTGGATGAGGAATCGCGCCTCCGCGGCCGAGAGTTCGGGCCGCACCTCGCGCAGCAGCCGCGCCCACTCCTCGACGCTGAGCCGCTGGATATTGCGCAGCACCGTCCGCTCCTCCGGCGGAACATGTTGGAACTCCGTGTAATACACGAAGGTGAGCGCGCGTTCGGTGAACGAGCCCGCCACATACTGCCCGATCAGCGAATCGAGCGCGGCCTCGCAGCTGGTGTTCGCCGCGACCGCGGGTCCGATCGCACTCGAAACCCGTTCCGCCGCACGGCGAAACGCGGCAGCCAGCAGATCACTCTTACCGCGATAGAAGCGATATACCGCGGAGGCCGCGGAAAGTCCTGCGGCCGTGGCGATATCCTCGACGCTCACATTCGGGTAGCCGTGGTCGTGGAACAGTTCGACGGCCTTGTGCAGCAGCAGTTCGTGTTTGAACGAATCCGGGATCTCGATCGCCGTCGGCGCCGCGGATGTCGGCTGCTCCGGCGGCAATTGGGCCTGCGCGATCGACCAGGAGGCCGAAGCGAGCAGGCGCGCAAGGGATTTCGCGGGCATGGTGGCGTGATGGTCGGCGATGCTGGTGATCGCGCTCAGCATGGCGGCGCGCAGCAGCCGGATATCGTTCTCGGTGAGTTCGGGCCGCAGCTCGTGCAATTGCTCGCCGAGCGCGCCGAGTACCGTCTGCTGCTGTTCGGCGAGCAGGGTCTGATCCTCCGGTTCGAGGTAGCGACCCTCCCAGCGCACCAGCGTGACCGTCGGGCGGTTCTCGATCGTCACCGCGATCAACGCGTCGAGTATCTGGCGCAGCCGCTGCTCGGCGGACCGGCCGGCGGCCGCGACGGGCAGCCGCACCGATTCGGTCATCGCCAGGCCGACCCGCATCAGCTCCTCGCGGAACAGCGCGTACTTGCTGGGGAAATGCCGATACAGCGCGGCCGAGCTGATACCGAGGCCGGAGGCGATGTCCTCCATGCTGACGCCGTGATAGCCGAGCGCGCCGAAGGCGGCGGCCGATGCGGCGGCGATCTGGGCGCGCCGGTTCTTGGGCCTGCGCCGGACCTCCCGGGGTGCCGAGTCGGTGGCGTTCGCCCGGCCCGCGGCCTCGGCGGGCTGCGGGCCCCGGGCGACGGCCTTTCGCGCCGTACGGCGATTCTCGACACTCATGCCGGACATCGTAACTAGCCGCTGCCGCCGGGGATTTCCCCAGGTAGTGGTGTGTTCCGGACAACATGCATTTCGGATGGCGTCGCATTGTGTCCGATCAATCGGAGGATAGGGGTGGGTCCATGAGCGAGGGGCCGCGGCCACCGCAGCGTCGGCCGACGACGAACTGCTCGCCTGGCTGACCGCGGCGCATCGGACCAGCACCTGGACCACCTCGGTCTGCACCGGCGCACTCGTGTTCGCGGGCGCGGGTCTGCTCGACGGCGAGCCCGCGACGACGCACTGGTCGGCGCAGCAGGCACTCGGGTTGCTCGGTGCCGAGCCGCGGCGCGAAGAACGGGTGGTGTGGACCGGGACGATCGTCGCCGCCGCGGGCGTCTCGGCGGGTATCGATCCGGCGTTGTGGCTGGTAGGGGAGATGTTCGGGCGGGAAGCGGCCGAGGCGATCCAGCTCGATATCGAATACGATCCGCGCCCGCCGTTCGACGCCGGACATGTGAGCAAGGCCAGCGGCGCGGTGAAACGCAAGGCGCTCGCCGATATGGTGCGCTCGGCCCCGGAAATTCGGGTCGGCGAGACGTTTGTCTCCTCGCTGACCGGTGCGCAGAAAACGCTGTGGCGCAGCGGTATTCGGCGGATGCGGCGCTGACTCGGCCGAGGGTGCGCACCGGCGGTGAGCTGCACCGGGGCGCGGGCCCGCAATGCTCGCTATGCTGCCGATGGGTCGGCCGTCTGGAAGGTATCGCGTGGAAGTAGGGGTGGGTGAGACATTTGCCGGGTACGTGATCGAGGACGTACTCGGGCAGGGCGGTATGGGCACCGTCTACCTCGCGCGCCATCCGCGTCTGCCGCGGATGGTGGCACTGAAACTGCTGAACCGGGACGTATCCGCCGATCCGGAGATCAGGGCGCGGTTCGAGCGGGAGGCGAATGTCGTCGCCCGGCTGGATCACCCCGGCATCGTCGGCATCCACGACCGCGGCGTCGAGGACGATCGCCTGTGGATCGCCATGCAGTACATCGAGGGCGTCGACGCGGCCAAGCTGAATCCGCGAACGGTGACCGTCGAACGGGCCGTGCGGATCGTCGGCGAAACCGCGGCGGCCCTGGACTACGCGCACAGCCGCGGCGTGCTGCACCGCGATATCAAACCGGGCAACATCCTGCTCTCGACGCCCGACGCCGGGCGGGCCGAACGCGCGGTGCTCACCGATTTCGGCATCGCGCGGATGCTCGATACGAATACGAAATTGACTGCCACCGGCACGTTTTCGGCGACGCTCGCCTATGCTTCGCCGGAACAGTTGACCGGCGCCGAACTGGACCACCGCAGCGACCAGTACTCGCTCGGCTGCACGCTCTACGCGCTGCTGGCGGGTGAAACACCTTTTTCCGCAACGAATCCCGGCCAGATCGTGGCCGGGCACCTGAGCCAGCAGGTGCCGCCGCTCACCCGGGCCGATGTGCCGCCGCGGCTGCACGCCGTCATCGCGCGGGCGATGAGCAAGCGGCCCGCCGAAAGGTTCGCCAGCTGTGGGGAATTCGCGGCTGCCGCGGCTTCCGTATTGCGCATGCGAGTGGAACCCGGTGGGCGGCATGCCGGGATACGTGTCGATCAGGTTCCGGCGCAAGGGATTCCCGTGCGGCGGCCGGGGGCTGGTTGGCTCGGGGCCGATGATCGGACCCGCGATTCGGTTCCCGGCGCGGTTCGAGCGCCGAATACCGGCGCGGCACAAGGTGCTGGGGTCGGGCGTGGACCGCTGCCCGGAGCGCAAGGACCGGTTCCGGCCGCGCAGGGTATCGTTCGTGGGCAGGGGCCCGCACCGGCCGATGGTCGGGCCGGTCGTGGTGCCACTCCCGCCGCTGCGGGACCGGCAGCCGCGCAGGGTGCCGCGCGTGGACAGGGTCCGGGTGCCGCTGCCGGGCAGGTGGGTGCGCATCGGCAGAACGCGGCTTCCGTTGCGGCACAAGGTCCGGCACCGGGCGTCGCGCGCAGTCACGGTTCCGTTCCGGCCGCGGCGCATGGTCAAGGTTCTGCTCCGGCCGTGAATCAGAGTGCGGGGCGAGGCCACGGTTCGATTGCGGCGCACGAGACCGGCCAGGGCGCCGCGCGAGGGCAAGCTGTTCCGCCCGCCACCCGGGCGCAGGATGCCGTTGCCGCCGCGCGCGGGTCGGAACAAGGCCCGTCCGCGGGTGGTGCGGCGCGACAGGGGGACGCGCGGCGTTCGTCCGGAGCCGTGGTCGCATTGCCCGTCGGCCTGATGGCCCTGCTGGCAGGTGGGGTTCAGGCCTGGCGCGCCTACGGTCACCTCGACACCATTCGCAGCAGTGTGCAGCACATGCTGGCGCGGTCCGAGTGGGGGCAGTTCGTGCTGCTGAATTATCTGACGGCCATTCCGAGCGCGTTCCTGCTGACACTCGGCGCGCTGCTGCTGTTCGTGCGGTGGCGGTCGTCCCGGAGAATGCTCGTAACTGGTTGTCTGATAACGCAATTGAGTACGGCCGCGACGATCCTGTGCTACCGCTTCGTCCTGAACGGCGGCTGGCACACCAGCGTTGTCGCGGCGAACGGCATGCTGTTCGCCGCCGCGACGGTGATCCTGTTCGGCGTGGCGTCGCGCCCCGTGCGTCGCTGGGTCGGTCGCGCCTGAGCGGATCCGTTCACTCGACATCTTTACGTCGATCCGACTTGACGCAGCTCAGCGGTGGGTCGACGATGGTTTGGTCAGCACCTCGCTAGGCGAGGCTCCTGTACGAACAAAGGCCACTGGTCCCACGACGTCGAGAGACGCCCAGGGCTAGGACAGATCGTCCCGGATTAAGGCGCGATCCAAAGTGGCTTCCCCGCAATGGGATACGTCGTACAGTGCCGAAGCTCAGACGAGAGGGGTGCCCGCCCTACCGTTTTCGGTGGCGGTACTCCTGCCGTGCGTGGTTCTGGCGCGGACGAATCGGCGACGCGTGCGTCTCGGCGGCAAGGAGGTGATGGGACATGGATTACGGCGAAGACCCGTACCCGAGTAGGCGGCTACCCACATCCTGTCCAATCCACCACCGCCGCACCGGAGCGTGCCGGTAATCGGTTGTGGTGACTGCTTTTCCGCAAAGGAGCAGATCATGACCACAGTAACCTTCCCGCGCCTGCGCGACCGCGCACTCCTGACCGCCCTGGGCGAATCGGCCCGCCGCGCCTGGACGCGCTACCGCCTCACCCCCGAGGAGCGCCGCAACCTGGCCAAATGCCGCGCCGAATACGCGGCCGTATTCACCGCATCCATCGGCGGCCACCCCTACTACCGCTGACCGCGAATCCACCCGCACCACACCAGAATTCACTGTGCGTCCAGCAGTGGCCGAGCGAACGAGGCCGCGGTGGTCCGTCGGCGAGAGGATCTGCCGATCAGTAGTAGGTCACAGGATGTCCTCGGGCGCATTCGTATCGAATGTCGCCAAACCCAACGCCCGCCAGGCTTCGAGTAGCCGTTTGTCGCCGGAGCCCGCCACGAGGTCGGCGTCCTCCAGTTGCGCGGCCGACGCGCAGTGGACCACGTCGTATCCGCGCAGCGCGAGACGGTCGGTGAGATGCGCCGCATGACGCATCAGTGCCTCATCGACTTCGGCTACCTCGATCTGTGGCCATAGCTGATCGAGCAGCATTGTGGCTGCGGCGAATTCGGTGCTTCCCAGGCGCGCCATTCGGTGTGCCTGGGCCAGCGCGGCCGAGGTTTCGACGTAGAGCAGCCGACTCGACGCGACAGTGTCCGCGTCGTCCCAGAAGCGTCGACATGCGGGACTGCTCGGTTCGTCGATCAGCAGTGGGACGAAAGCCGATGTATCGAGGTATCCGATCATCGACGCTGCTCGTCGATGAGGTCTGTGACGATGCCTTTGCCGCGAATCGGCTGCGGCGCGGGCTGTTTCGGTTTGCGTGCCGGTTGGATTCGGCCCTCCGCGCGCAGCTGCTCCAGGGTCGTGAGCCGCTCCACGGGAACGATTCTGGCGATCGGACGGCCGTGATCGGTGACAGTGACCGTGTGTCCGGCACGTACTTCGGCGAGGTGGCGGCTGAGGCCGTCACGCAGTTCTCGTATTCCGATCTCCACTGACGCCTCCTAGGTGGCCATATTTATGGCGGTAATTATAGCCACAACTGGTGACGGATCAATGTCCGAGCCCGTTGGTCAGTCGAGCAATGCGCGATATTCGGCGGTGGTCAGGGGTGGGTGGGCGGACAGGTCGAGGTTTTCTCGGACGTGGGCTCCGTCGCGCATGCCGACCAGCGCGCTGGTCAGGCTGGGGATGGAGCGGACGAATTGGATTGCGCGCTGGGCGTCCGAGAGGCCGGGCATGGCGCGGGTGATCCATGGGGGGAGATCGCGGCTGACGCGGCCCTGCATGAGGGCCGCGCTGGCGAACACGGTGATCCCGAGATCCGGCGCCTCGCGCAGTACGCCACCGTCCAGTGCCGGAAGGGTATCGAGCAGGCCGAGGCTGAGCGGTAATTCGACGAAGCGGAACCGGTGCCGCTCACCGCCGACCCGCCGGGCGATGGCGGCGAGGGTCGGTAACGAGAGCAGCTCGCTGGCGAATCCGTCCCAGGTGGCTATGCCGTACCAGCCGATAAGCCCTTCGTCGGCGGCGTATTCGAGATATTCGAAGGCTCTGGTGATGCGGGAGGCGAAGATTCGCGGATCGACCACCCTGGCCTGGGTTTCCGGGTTGTGCAGGTAGTAGACGTCGATCACGTCGAGCCCGAGATTGCGGCGACTGCGGTCGAGCTGGTCGGCCAAAAACGAGGGCGCCAAACAGTGTGCGCCGCCGACGATTTCGTCGGCGAACGGCAGGTGTCGGGGCAGCGCGCCCGGCACCAGGAAGCCGCCTTTACTCGCGACGAGCACCCCGTCCCTGCGGCCGTGCTCGGATTCGACGAAGTGCCGAAGTGCCGCGCCGACACAGACTTCCGAGCGCTGCCGCCGGTAGTTGAGCGAGGTGTCGATGACGTTGACGCCGTGCGTGAGCGCGTACCGCAGCGCGGCGATGTAGGCGGCGTCGACCCCGGCCGACTGCTCGCCCCGGTAGGTTCCGATCCCGATGGAGGACAACGAAAGCCCTTGGGCCACACGATAAAATCCGGCAGTCGATGGTCCGGCGGCCGCGTACGCCGCAGTGCCGTCGGCCCGCGCCCCGCCCGTGAGCATGGACCCCGGCAGCGCGGGCACGCAGCGTTCGGTGGCCTGCGGCTCGGGCGCGGACGGTGGATTCGCGGCGCCCGCCCGCAGCACGCGTAGCTGGCTTTCCAGGATCGCCAGCTCCGAATCGCTGAGCGGCCGACCACTGCGGACCGCGTCGAGCACCGAACGCAGACCAGGGTGCTGCGCCTCCATCCGTCCGCCTTCCGTCACCGTCCGAGGTAGACCCGCAACTGCTCACTGGACAGTTCGACCATCGACCGGACCAGTTCGTCCGGTTCCCGCGTCAGGGCCAGTTCGTATCTGCGTGGACAGGCCCTGATCAGGGTTTCCGCGATGACCGCCCTGGTGGTGGTGAACCGTTCCGCCGGGGTGTCGGCACTGGTCTCCAATGCCTCGTCGAAGCCGCGCACGTCACCGTCGATGGTGGTGAGAATCGTTCGCACGGACTCGATTTCGCGGGTTATCAGAGCATCGAGCAGGCCGTCGTCGTCCGGCTCCCCGCGCGCCGCCGCCGCGGCGACGGTTGCCGCCTCGCGCCAGTACCGGTCGAGCAGCAGATGGACGAAGGATCCGGTGACCAGCGGCGGCATCAGCGCGGGGCGGATCGAATCCAGCCACTCCACCAGCGTGTGCCCCGCCCGCCCGAGTTCGGGCCAGCCGCGCTGCCGCAATTGTTCGCCCAGATATTGCGCTCTGGCGATGGCGGTCTGCGGTCCGAGCATCCGCACCGGGCCGAACTGTGCGGCGAATGCGCCGGATGACGCGGCGGCGCGGGCGAACAGGGTCAGATGGATATATACGTGGAATGCGGCGAGTGCGCGATGGGTATCCCATTTGTTTCCGCCGCCGCGGTCCGGTGCGTTCCACAGCGAATGGATCAGCGGGGCATCGGATCTGGCGGCATTCGGAACCAGTAGCGAATGCGTCTGCCGTATGTCGTACAGCTGCTGGTGCAGCGATTCGTGCAACAGATGTTCGGCAACTGTCCAGACATTCGTCAAGGTACGCCGGTTGAGGAAAATCGTTCCGCTGACCTTGAATTCGGAACTGGACCGGGTCGACTCCCAGCGGCCCGTGGGCCGGAAGATCGCGACGAGATGGGTGTGGGTGAGTGCGCTGCGAGCCACCCGGGGCAACACCGTTTCCAATAGCCTGGTGGCCTGTATCAGCAGCGCTATTTCGTTCTCGGTCGGCGTGCACAGCGCCAGGCCGTAGTGATCGCGAACGATATCGTGAAATGCCTGGGTGACCGGCGTATTCCGGCCGTCCTCATGCCATATCCAGCCGTGATACGGCTCGGGGCCGATACGGTCGCCGAGTTGTGCGTCGAGTAGGCCGATGCCGCCGGTGGCCAGCCGGTCCACCGCGGCGCGCAGTATCTGCCGCGCCAGCCCGCCGTCGAGGCCGTACCGGCCGCCATCCAGCAGTTGAACCTGCAAATGCTGTACGGCACAGCGGAATACGGTGTCGCCGACCATGCGGTAGCGCGCGTACGGGGTGGCGGCGTCCAGTGCGTCGAGTACGTCGTTGGCCAGCGGCAATCGGTAGGCGAGGCTGAGCAGCCTGCGCCGGAACGCGGCCGCCAATTGTCCGGTGAGATAGTCGGAATCGCCGAACGGATGCGATACCAGCAGCTCGTCGAATTCGGTTACGGGCAGCGCCGCATCCGGCGCGGGGGCATCGGTGATCGTCATTGCGGCGGCTGCTGGAGTTTGCTCGTCACCCGCTCCAGGAACCCGATCAGATCGGTGGCCGAGGATTCATGGTGCGAATGGTGTGAGCCCGGGGTGGAATCGCTGTGATGCTGGGTGCCTTCCTCGGTGGCCCGATTCTGCAATTGATCAATATGGGATTGCAGGCGATCGACTTCATCGGCGGTCAAACTGGCTTGCGTCCGGAGTTTGCGCAAAATTTCTTCGACGCCGGTCGGTTCCGACATGATGACCCCCTGTGGCCATGAGAATCCGATGCATCGAGGGTACTGTGCGCCCGTACCGGAAAGCGATGCATTCGGAAAGGTACTCGCTGCCCCGTTTTCCGGATCGGATCGATGAATTCGGTCGACCGATATCCGGATTCGGGATCATTCCGACGTATTCGACTTTCTGGTCGGTAGGTCGGGCCGCCCAAGATATTTATTCCCGCATATCGGATGTTCGATATGCGGGAATCATCGGTGGTGCTACCGCGCCGGGCGCACCGCGGCGTACCAGTCGAGCAGCGCCGGATCGTCCACCGCGCTGCGTTCGACGACTCGGCCCGGCTCCGCGCCCTGAAACAGCTTCTTGATCGGCACCTCCAGTTTCTTACCGGTGCGGGTGTGCGGAATACCCGGTGCGACAAGGATTTCGTCGGGCACGTGCCGCGGCGACACCTGCGTGCGAACAGCGGTGTTGATCCTGTCCTTCAGCTCGTCGGTGAGTTCGGCGCCGGGTGCGAGGACGACGAACAGCGGCATCCAATAGCCGCCGTCGGGCTGTTCCGCGCCGATCACCAGCGCCTCGGTGATCTCCGGCAACTGCTCGACGGCCTGGTAGATATCGGCGCTGCCCATCCGGATGCCGTGCCGGTTCAGCGTCGAATCCGACCGGCCGTGCACGACGACGCTGCCGCGTTCGGTGATGGTGATCCAGTCGCCGTGCCGCCACACACCCGGAAACACGTCGAAATATGCTTCGCGGTACCGCTTTCCGTCGGGATCGCCCCAGAAGCGCACCGGCATCGACGGCATCGGCTTGGTGATCACCAGCTCGCCGACCTCGCCGCGCACCGGTTTGCCGTCCTCGTCGAAGGCATCGACGGCTGCGCCGAGGAACGGGACCGACAGTTCGCCCGGCCATGTCGGAACGGTCGGCACACCGCCGACGAAGCACGAAACCACGTCGGTGCCACCGCTGACCGAGGAGACCTGCACGTGCTCACCGATATTGTCGCCCAACCAGAGTGCCGAGGAGACCGGCAGCGACGCACCGGTGATCCCGACGGTGCGCAGCGCCGACAGGGCGTGCTGGGTGCGCGGCACCGCGCCGGCCTTGATGCAGGCCAGCACGTAACCCGGGCTGGTGCCGAACACCGTCGTCTCGGTCTGAGCGGCGATGCGCCACAGCGAATCCGCGGCGGGATAGGTGGGGCTGCCGTCGTAGGTGACGATCGTCGCGCCGACGAGCAGCCCGGCCAGCTGGAAGTTCCACATCATCCAGCTGGGGCTGGTGTACCAGAAGAAGGTGTCGTCGCGTCCGATATCGGCCTGCAGCGCAATGGCTTTCAAGTGTTCCAGGACGACTCCGCCGTGCCCGTGCACGATACCCTTCGGCAGGCCGGTGGTGCCGGAGGAGAAGACGATCCACAGCGGGTGGTCGAAATCGACCGATTCCGTGCTGATCACGGCGAGGTCGGTGTTCTTTACCGCCTCGGCCCAGGCGAGCGTGTCCGGAACATCCAGTCCCAATTGGGAAATCGCGACGGTGGCCCGCAGCGAGCCCAAACCGGCCTGCAGTGCGGCGATATCGGCGCGCTTGTCGTGCTCCTTGCCGTTGTACCGGTAGCCGTCGGCGGTGACGAGCACGGTCGGTTCCAACTGGCCGAGCCGGTCCAGCGCGGCCTTCGGTGAATAGTCCTGGCCGCAGGCGCTCCACACCGCGCCGATGCTCGCGGTGGCCAGGAAGGCGATAACCGCCTCCGGAATATTGGGCAGATATCCGGCGACCCGGTCGCCGGGCCGCACTCCGAGCGAGCGCAGGGTGCGTGCGAATGCCGTTGTACTGTCGATCATTTCGGCCCACGACAGTTCGCGCACGGTACCGTCCTCGCGAGCCTGCACGATGGCGGGCCGGTCGGTGTGGGCCTGCCGGATCACCTGATCGACGTAGTTCAGCTTGGTGCCGGGAAACCATTGCGCGCCCGGCATTTCGGTGCTTGCCAGCACCTCGCCCGCGATCGGCCCGAGTTCGAAGTAATCCCATACCGCATGCCAGAAGCCGGACAGGTCGTCGATCGACCACTGCCACAGCGCGTGATAATCCGGTGCGTTCACGCCCGTGCGTGCCGCGACGAACTTCGCGAAGTCGGTGACGTTGGCGTCGGCGATGTCACGTTCGGTGGGCACCCACTGTGGTTGCACCGCAATACCTCCTGGCTCGGATCGGTCAGCGGCGCTGTGCGCGCCGCAGGGTCTGTTCGGCGTGCCGCAGGACCGGGGCATCGATCATGCGGCCCTCGAAGGCGAATACGCCCCGATGGTTGGGCACCTCGTCGAGCACCCGCTGTGCCCAGGCTATTTCGTCGTCGGACGGTGCGAAGGCGGATCGGATCACCGGCAGCTGGCTCGGATGGATGGCCACCTTGACGTCGAAACCCACCGCGACCGCGTCCAGCGACTCCGCCCGCAGGCCGTCCAGATCGTGGATATCCAGATAGACCGAGTCGAGGGCGAATTTGCCGTACGCCTTCGCCGCGAGCAGTGCGGTGGACCGGACGTGGCGGGCGACATCGCGGTAGCCGCCGTCGGCGTGCCTGCTGGCGTGACCGCCGAGCGCGGCGACCAGATCCTCGGCGCCCCACATGACGCCGATCGCGTTGGCGGCCGGCATGATCTGCCCGACGGTGAGCGCACCGAGCGGCGACTCGATCAGCGGGATCACCTCGTAGTCGCGCAACTCGCGGACCTGCTCTGGCGCTTCGCATTTCGGCAGCATGAGCCGCCGGTAACCGGTGCCGTCCAGCGCCGCGAGGTCCAGTAGCTGATCCGTTGTGCCCGCGGCATTGACGCGCACAACGGTATGCGCCGGGTCGAGCCGGACCTCGCGCAGCGCGGTGCGCGCGGCGGCCTTGTCGGCCGGTGCGACACCGTCTTCCAGATCGATGATCACCACATCGGCGGCGGCCGCGGCCTTCTCGTAGCGGTCCGGCCGATCCGCCGGACAGAACAGCCAGGCCGGGCCCATCATGCGGGCTTCCTGCGGACGAGGGTGCTGCGGGTGGCCGTCGCGACGATATCGCCGTGCTGGTTGCGCGCGGTGTGCGCGAAGGTCACGATGCCCTCGCCCGGACGGCTTTTCGACTCCCGCTTCTCGGTGACCACCGTCTCGGCGTACATGGTGTCGCCGTGGAAGAGCGGTTTGGGAAAGGCGATATCCGCGAAACCGAGGTTGGCCACCAGCGTGCCCTGGGTGAGCTGTGCGACCGAGAGACCGACCAGCGTGGACAGCGTGAACATCGAGTTCACCAGCCGCTGATTGAACGGCGGCTGACCGTCGGCGAACGCCGCATCCAGATGCAGCGCTTGAGTATTCATGGTGAGCGTGGTGAAAAGGACATTGTCGGCCTCGGTGATGGTGCGGCCGGGCCGGTGCTCGTATACGGCGTCGGTTTCGAACTCCTCGTACCAGAGTCCGCGCTGCACAACCTTTTTCACAGGCCCAACTCCCGTCCGATCAGCATCAGCTGCACCTCCGTGGTGCCCTCGCCGATTTCCAGGATCTTGCTGTCGCGGTAGTGCCTGGCCACCGCGTACTCGTTCATGAAGCCGTAGCCGCCGAAGATCTGGGTCGCGTCGCGGGCGTTGTCCATCGCCGCCTCGCTGGCGATCAGCTTGGCGATGGACGCCTGCTTCTTGAACGGCTTGCCCGACAACATGAGTGCGGCCGCGTCGTAGTAGGCGGTGCGGGCCGCATGCGTGCGCGCCTCCATCCTACCGATCTTGAAGGCGATGGCCTGATTGCGGCCGATGGCCTGACCGAAGGCCTCGCGTTCCCTGGCGTAGCGCACGCTTTCGTCGACGCAGCCCTGCGCCGCGCCGACCGCGAGCGCGGCGATGGCGATGCGGCCCTCGTCGAGGATGCGCAGGAAGTTGGCGTAGCCGCGGCCGCGTTCGCCGAGCAGGTTCTCCGCGGGCACCCTGACGTCGGTGAAGCTCAGCGGATGGGTGTCCGAGGCGTTCCAGCCGACCTTGTCGTATGCCGGTCCGGCGACGAAACCCGGTGTGTCCGTTGGCACCAGGATTGTCGAAATCTCCTTCTTGCCGCCGGACTGTCCGGTGACCGCGGTGACGGTGACCAATTCGGTGATGTTTGTACCGGAGTTGGTGATGAACTGCTTGCTGCCGTTGATGATCCACTCGTCACCGTCGGCGATCGCGGTGGTCCGGGTGCCGCCCGCATCGCTGCCCGCGCCGGGTTCGGTGAGGCCGAAGGCGGCCAGCGACCGGCCACTGGTGAGCCGCGGCAGCCATTCGAGCTTCTGCTTCTCGTTGCCGAAGCGGTAGATCGGCATGGCGCCCAACGAGACTCCCGCCTCGAGGGTGATGGCGACGCTCTGATCGACCTTGCCCAGTTCCTCCAGCGCCAGGCACAGCGCGAAATAGTCGCCGCCCATGCCGCCGTACTCCTCGGGGAACGGCAGGCCGAACAGGCCCATCTCGGCCATCCCGGCCACCACCTCGTAGGGGAAGGTGTGGTTGGCGTCGTGTTCGGCGGCGACGGGGGCGACGACCTGCTTGGCGAAATCGCGTACGGTCATGGCCAGATCGCGGTACTCGTCCGGCAGGCTGCCGGTGGACAGGAAGTCTGTCATGCGGAAGTTCCTTCTCGCTCAATGGTTTCGGAGGTCTGTGCGCCGTTCGGCTCGGCTGCGGCGACGATGCGGGCCAGCACCTGGTCGAGGCGCACCTGGGCGCCCGGTTCCACCAGCAGTTCGACGGTGCCCGCGACGGGTGCGGTGAGCGAATGCTCCATCTTCATCGCCTCGACCACGACGATCGGCGCGCCCGCGGCCACCGCGGTGCCGGAGGCGACCGGCACCGAGATCACCGAACCCGGCATGGGACTGCGGATTTCGGCATCGCCGACATGTTCGGCGCCGCCGCGCACATCGGCCTCGGCGACCTCGCGCAGCAGCGCCGCGCCGGACCGGCCCGCCACCCAGAGCTGGTCGCCCGCCTCGGCGACCCGGTAGGCGCGGCGCACACCGTCGAGCGTCAGCGTGAGGCCATCGGGGGTGAGAGCCGCTGTGAGCGGCCGTGATTCGCCGTCACCGACCCGGACCCGCGCGGCATCGGGGGCGCCGGTGAGGTAGACGTGCTCGATGCGATCGCCCGCGGCCAGCCGCAGCGCGGTGGGCGCCGGATCGCCGACCCGCCAGCCGGACGGCACCGCCCACGGATCGGCGGGCGCACTCGGCCAGCGCCGCAGCCAGTGATATGCGGCGGCGGCGATGAATTCGGGATCGGCGACAGCGACGGGGGTGAAGTCGCCGACTCTGCGGTCGAGTAGGCCGGTATCGAGCCGGCCCGCCGCGACATCGGCGTCGGCGAGCAGGAAGCGCAGGAACTCGATATTGGTGGTGACCCCGAGCAGAACCGTATCGGCAAGCGCCCGATCGAGTTTCGCCAGTGCGGCGGTGCGGTCGGCGCCGTGCGCGACGATCTTCGACAGCATCGGGTCGTAATCGCTGCCGACCACCGTGCCGACGGCGAGGCCCGAATCCACCCGCACGCCATCGCCTTCCGGCTCGTCGAGCGCGAGCACCGTGCCGCCGGTCGGCAGGAAGCCGCGGCCGGGATCCTCGGCGTAGACCCGCGCCTCGATCGCGTGCCCCACCATTCGGATATCGTGTTGCGCCACCGCGAGTTTCTGCCCGGAGGCCACCCGGACCTGGCATTCCACCAGATCGACACCGGTTACCAACTCGGTGACCGGATGTTCCACCTGCAGGCGGGTATTCATCTCCATGAAGAAGAACTCGTCGGGCCGATCCGCCGAGACAATGAATTCGACGGTGCCCGCACCGACGTAGTCGACGCTGCGGGCGGTATTGCACGCAGCGGCGCCGATCCGGGCCCGCGTCTTGGCGTCGAGCAGCGGCGACGGCGACTCCTCGATCACCTTCTGATGCCTGCGCTGCAAACTGCATTCGCGCTCGCCGAGGTGCAGCACGTTGCCGAATTGGTCGGCGAGCACCTGAACCTCGATATGCCGGGGGCGGGTGACGAACCGCTCCAGGAAGAGGGTGTCGTCACCGAATGCCGCTGCGGCCTCGCGGCGCGCGGAGGCCAGCGCGGCGGGCAACTCGTCCGGCCGGTCGACCCGGCGCATACCCTTGCCGCCGCCGCCCGCGGATGGTTTCACCAGCACCGGATAGCCGACTTCCGCTGCGGCATCGATCAATTCGGCATCGGTGAGGCCGGGTCGCGCGATACCGGGCACCACCGGGACACCGAAGGCCGAAACGGTGTTCTTGGCGGCGATCTTGTCACCCATGATCTCGATCGCCTTGGCCGGCGGACCCAGGAAGACGACTCCGGCGTCCTCCAGCGCCGCCGCGAACGCGGCGTTCTCGGACAGAAATCCGTAACCGGGGTGGACGGCCTGCGCACCGGTGCGCACGGCGGCGTCGACGACTTTATCGATGGCGAGGTAACTTTCGCGCGCGGGCGCGGGTCCGAGCCGGACCGCGATATCTGCCTCGCGCACGTGCCTGGCCTGCGCGTCGGCGTCGCTGTACACCGCGACGGACCGAATTCCCATGGTGCGCAGCGTCTTCATCACGCGCACCGCGATCTCGCCGCGGTTGGCGACCAGCACGGTGTCGAACCGGACGGGATGGGTCTTGTTCATCATCGCGATCACATCCGGAATACGCCGTAGGAAACGGGTTCGAGCGGCGCCTGCGCGCACACCGAAAGGGCAAGTCCGAGTACGGTTCTGGTATCGGCCGGGTCGATGACGCCGTCGTCCCAGAGCCGGGCCGTCGAATAGTAGGGGTTGCCCTGGTTCTCGTACTGTTCGCGGATCGGCGCCTTGAACGCCTCCTCGTCCTCGGCCGACCACGGCTGACCATTGCCGTCGAGCTGATCGCCGCGCACGGTCGCGAGCACCGAGGCGGCCTGCTCGCCGCCCATCACCGAGATCCTGGCATTCGGCCACATCCACAGGAACCGGGGCGAATACGCGCGCCCGCACATGGAGTAATTGCCCGCACCGTACGATCCGCCGATCACCACGGTGAGTTTCGGCACCCGGGCGCAGGCGACCGCGGTGACCATCTTCGCGCCATGTTTGGCGATACCGCCGGCCTCGTAATCGCGCCCGACCATGAACCCGGTGATGTTCTGCAGGAACAGCAGCGGAATCTTGCGCTTGTCGCACAGTTCGATGAAATGCGCGCCCTTCATGGCGGATTCGCTGAACAGCACGCCGTTATTGGCGACGATGCCGACCGGATGGCCGTGGATCCTGGCGAATCCGGTCACCAGCGTCTTACCGTATTCGGCCTTGAACTCGTGAAAACCGTGCTCGCCGTCGACAATTCGATCGATCACCGCATGCACGTCGTACGGGGTGCGCAGATCGACCGGCACCACGTCGTACAGTTCGGCCGGTGGCGTGCTCGGTTCGCTGCTCGGCAGCACCTGCCACGGCGCGGCCGGGCGCGGGCCGAGGGTGGCGACGATGCGGCGCACGATGCGCAGCGCGTCGCGGTCGTCCGCGGCCAGGTGGTCGGTGACTCCGGAAGTGCGCGAGTGCAATTCGCCGCCGCCGAGCTCCTCCGCGCTGACCACCTCACCGGTCGCGGCCTTCACCAGCGGTGGGCCGCCGAGGAAGATGGTGCCCTGATTGCGCACGATGACGGCCTCATCGCTCATCGCGGGGACATACGCGCCGCCCGCGGTGCACGAGCCGAGCACTGCGGCGATTTGCGGAATCCCCTTGGCGCTCATGGTCGCCTGGTTGTAGAAGATGCGGCCGAAATGTTCGCGGTCGGGAAATACCTCGTCCTGGTGCGGCAGGTGCGCGCCGCCCGAATCGACCAGGTACAGGCAGGGCAACTGGTTCTGCAGCGCGATTTCCTGTGCGCGCAGATGCTTTTTCACCGTCATCGGGTAGTAGGTGCCGCCCTTGACCGTCGCGTCGTTGGCGACGATGACGCATTCGCGCCCGGATACCCGCCCGATGCCGGTGATGACGCCCGCGCCCGGGCATTCGTCGCCGTACATGCCGGTGGCGGCGAGCGGTGACAGCTCGAGGAACGGACTGCCCGGATCCAGTAATTCGTCCACCCGCTCGCGCGGCAGCAGTTTGCCGCGCGCCACATGCCGCTCCCTGGACTTGGCCGGTCCGCCGAGCGCCGCGGCGGCCAGCCGCGCGCGCAGGTCGCCGACCAGCGATCGGTGCGCCGCGCGGTTGTCGACCTGTTCGGTAAGTGTCATCCCGCTTGCCTTTCGGGGTGTGGTCGCCGCCTCGTGGGTGCAGATCGGGCGCCCGCCTGCGATCCTGCCCTCAGTTAGTGGCCGATAACTGGAATCCAGGTTAATCTTGGCTAACCAAGATGTCCAGGTCGGGCGAGAGGAGCGGTTGTGACCAGCATAGATCCGGTCGCGCCGACCCGGCGCGAGCAAATGAAGGCGCAGCGGCGGCGGCAACTGCTGGATGCGGGGGCCCGGTTGATCGCGGAGCGCGGCTTCCTCGGTATGCGCCTCGACGATCTCGGCGCCGCTGCCGGGATCAGCGGGCCCGCGGTGTACCGGCACTTCCCGAACAAGGAGGCGCTGCTGGTCGAACTGCTGGTCGGGGTCAGTCGCAGACTGCTCGATGGCGGCAAAGCCGTTGCGGCGGAGAATAGTTCGGCCGCCGACGCGCTCTCCGGGTTGATCGAGTTCCACCTGGACTTCGCCTTCGGCGAGCCGGAACTGATCCGGATCCAGGATCGTGACCTGGAGAACGTTCCGGTGGTCGCCCGCCGCGAAATCCGGCGCACCCAGCGTCAATACGTCGAGGTCTGGGTCGGCGTGCTGCGTGAGCTGCACCCCGGTCTACCGGAGGAGGCGGCGCGGGTCCGGGCGCACGCGGCCTTCGGCCTGCTGAACTCCACGCCGCACAGCGCGCCGCCGACCACCGCCGCCAAGGCCCGTCCGATCCTGCGGGAGATGGCACTGGCCGCGCTGCGCTGAGGTCACCGGGCGCTCCAGCCGCCGTCCATGGTGTACGACGCGCCGGTGACCATGCCCGCGCTCGG
This sequence comes from Nocardia sp. JCM 34519.1, assembly GCF_020361265.1. Taxonomy (NCBI): domain Bacteria; kingdom Bacillati; phylum Actinomycetota; class Actinomycetes; order Mycobacteriales; family Nocardiaceae; genus Nocardia; species Nocardia sp. JCM 34519.1. Next base: position 1,291,611 of record NZ_JAIRBR010000001.1, on the reverse strand, counting down.
CGACGCGAGCCAAACCGAAAGCGCCGCAACCTCTTCCGGCTCTACCAACCGCTTGATCGCGCTCTCGGTGAGCATGATCTTGTCGAGCACCTCTTGTTCCGGAATGCCGTGTGCGCGGGCCTGATCGGCGATCTGCTTGTCCACCAACGGCGTTCGCACGTATCCGGGATTGACGCAGTTGCTCGTGACGCCGTGCGGACCGCCCTCCAGCGCGGTCACCTTCGACAGGCCCTCCAGCCCATGCTTGGCGGTGACGTAGGCGGCCTTGTATGCCGAGGCCCGAAGGCCGTGCACCGACGAGATATTGATGATCCGGCCGAAGCCCCGCGCGTACATATGCGGCAGAGCCGCCCTGATGAGGAGGAACGGCACCTCCACCATCAAGGCGAGCAGCCTGCGGAACTGTTCCGGCGGAAAGTCTTCGATCGGGTCGATGCGCTGGACCCCGGCGTTGTTCACCAGGATGTCGACCTCCAGGCGCAGGTTTTCCAGCGCCTCGACGTCGAGAAGATCCACCGCCCATGCCTTTCCGCCGAGCTCGCGGGCCAGCCGTTTGGCCCCGACGTCGTCGATATCGGCGATGGTGACCTCGGCGCCGCGCGCGGCGAATGCCCGCGCACATGCCGCCCCGATGCCGCTGGCTGCGCCGGTTATCAGTGCGGAACGTCCTGCCAGCTCACGTGTTTCGGTCACCTCGGCACCTTTCGTCGGATTCGGACTCATTTGGCGGCGGCCCGCACGGGTAGGCCGGTGTGACCGGCGGCGTCGGCCTGGTCGATCGAAATAAGCGAGAAACCCTTTGTCTCCCTTGCGAACAGCACCGCGATCACGGTGATCAGCGCGGATCCGGCCAGATACCAGGCGATCGGCACCGAGGACCTGTAGTCCTCCAGCAGCCGCACCGCGATGATCGGCGCGAGCGAACCCGCGACGATCGAGGTCACCTGATAGCCGAGGGACACACCGGAATACCGCATCCGCGTCGGGAACATCTCGGCCATCAACGCGGGCTGGCCCGCGTACATCATGGCGTGGAACACCAGGCCGATGATGATGGCCGCCATGATCAACGCGTAATTGCCGCTGTCCATCATCGGGAAGGCGAAGAAGCCCCAGGTGCCCGCCGTGACGCCGCCGACGAAATACACCGGGCGCCTGCCGAATCGATCGCTGAGCCGGCCGACCAGCGGGATCACCGTGAAGTGCACGGCGTGCGCGATCAGCAGCCACCACAGGATATTCGTGGTGTCGGCGTGCACCTGCGTCTTGAGGTAGGTGATGGAGAAGGTGACGACCAGGTAGTAGACGACATTCTCGCCGAAGCGCAGCCCCATCGCGGTGAAAACGCCACGGGGGTAACGCCGTAACACCTCGACCACGCTCAGGGAGGTCTTCTTCAGCTGTTCGGCCTCGCGCTGGGCCTGGACGAAGATCGGTGCGTCGGTGATCTTGGTGCGGATGTAGTAGCCGATCAGCACCACCACCGCGGACAGCCAGAACGCGACGCGCCAACCCCAGGACAGGAATGCAGCATCGGACTGCGACGAGGTGAGCGTCAGCAGCACGATGGTGGCGAGCAGGTTGCCCATCGGCACACCCGCCTGCGGCCAGCTGGCCCAGAAGCCGCGGCTGCGGTCGGGGGAGTGCTCGGCGACCAGCAGCACCGCGCCGCCCCATTCGCCACCCACCGCGAAGCCCTGTACGAAGCGCAGGACGACCAGCAAAGCCGGTGCGAGATAACCGACTTGGTGATACGTCGGCAGACAGCCCATCAGGAAGGTCGACGCACCGACCAGCACCAGACTGAGCTGCAGCAGCTTCTTGCGGCCGTATTTGTCGCCGTAGTGGCCGAAGACGACGCCGCCGAGCGGGCGGGCCGCGAAACCCACCGCGTAGGTGATGAAGGCGGCCATGATGGCGTCGAGATCGCTGCCGCCGGTCTTGAAGAAGACCTTGTTGAACACCAGCGTCGCGGCCGTGCCGTAGAGGAAGAATTCATACCATTCGACGATCGTGCCCGCCATGGATGCGGCCACCACCCTACGTAAATTGGTGGGCGCAAAGGTATCTCGCACACTCATCGAACCGCTCCTCCATGATCTGGGCCACAGCGCAAGCGCATTGTGACGGCCCACACATAACCGTGATTGGGAAGAGTATTCGTGCAGATTTATGCGTCCGCAATGCCCAGATTCGCACCCGGCATCTGCAAGAATGCAGATGTGAGTGCGCCACGCCGGATACCGAATGCCGACGATCTGCTCGTACTGCTCGCGGTCGGCCGGACCGGACGGTTCGTCTCCGCGGCGACCGAACTCGGCATCAACCACACCACCATCTCGCGGCGCATCACGGCACTGGAACAGGCCTTGGGCGGGCGGGTGCTCACCCGGGTCGGCGGCGCGTGGGAGCTGACCGAACTCGGGCGCGAGGCGCTCACCGCGGCCGAAGCAGTGGAGACGGCGGTGAAATCGCTTGCCGCATCGGGTGATCGGGAGTTGGAAGGGGTGGTCAGGCTTTCCGCGACCGACGGTTTCTGCGCCTATATCGCCGCGCCCGCGGCCGCCGCGGTGCAACGGTCGCATCCGAAAATCGGTGTCGAGATCGTCGCCATCACCCGGCGGATCTCGCAGCAGCGCTCCGGACTCGATCTCGAGGTGATGGTCGGCCAGCCGCAGGTCCATCGTGCCACCGCGACTCGGCTCGCCGACTACTGTCTCGGGTTGTACGGCTCGCGAGACTACCTGCGCGAGTGTGGAATACCGCAGAGTATCGATGAACTGGCCGACCGTCCGCTCATCTATTTCATCGATACGATGCTCCAGGTCGACGATCTGGATATGGCTCGCACCTTCGCCCCCGCGATGCGTGAATCCGTAACGTCCACAAATGTTTTCGTGCACGTGGAGGCAACGCGGGCCGCCGCGGGGCTGGGCCTGCTGCCCTGCTTCATGGCCGATCGGCACGAAGATCTGATTCGTGTGCTGCGTGACGAGGTTTCGATTCGGCTCTCGTATTGGATGGTGGCGCGGCCGGAGACGCTGCGGCGGCCCGAGGTCGCGGCGGTGGTCGATGCGATTCGTGCTCGGGTGCATGAGCAGCGGGGGATGCTGCTCGGATCATCCGCCGAAGACTGAGCCGGTTGCCGGTGGAAAACCGAATGGGCTCAGCACGTTTCGCCGACGTGCTGAGCCCATGGACGGAAGGTGTATCAATCGGCCTCGACAGTGGGGAAGAGGCGTTGGCCGGTGACCGACCACACGGTCGTGAGCTTCCCGTCGACGACGTCGAACATGTCGATGCCGCTCAACTTGCGCCGGTCCGGGAGTTCGGCATACCAGCGGACCGCGAAACTCCCGGCGCCTGTCTCGTCGAGAGCACCCGCGGCGGGGCCGTCGACGACGAATCGGACGCCCGGTTTGGTGGCGTGGTATTCGTGCAGGTATTCCACGAATTGCGCTGGGCCGGTGACCTTGTCGCCTCGGTGCGGTCCATCCTCCGGCGCGGCGGCCGCGAAGAAGATGCGGAAATCGTCGGCGCACAGTCGAGTTGCGAGGTCGAACGATCCGTTCCACAGATCGGTCCACCAGGCGGCCAGCTGGTCGGCGGTGACGGGCGAGATGGTGGTCATGGGCTGCTCCTGATGCTTCGGCCGCTCCGGACGAGCGGTGTGCATTCAGGATTCAGTGCGCGCGCGACAACGGTATGTCCGTGATCGACGCCACATCTATCCACCTGCCGTCGCCGGTCGGAATCTCCGACAGATCGATATTCCGCCGCGGCGCTGGTTCATCCGTTATCGACGCGCTCGCGATCCGGTCCAGGCGGAAGCCGCGCACGCCATCGCGCAGACGGCACCAGGCGTAGAGGTACCAGTGTTCGCCGGACAGCAGCGCCAGCGGCTCGACCGGCCGCACCGTGCGTTCGCCATTGCGGTCGAGATATTCCAGCCGCAGCAGCCGCCTGCCGATGATCGCCTCGAGCACCTGCGGCGGTACCGGCGCCAGATCCTGCGGTATCAACCGCACCCGATCGGTGAGTTCCGCTGCCTGCGCACGGTTTTCGTCCGGCAGCGCCGCGAGCACCTTGTGCACCGCCGAGCGCGCCGCGCCCGCGAACGGGCTCCCGTTCAGCATCGGCAACGCGACCAGCAATGCCGCCGCCTCCGCAGGCGTCAACGCCACCGGCCCCAGCGTCCGCCCCCGCTCGATCGCATATCCGCCCGCAGGCCCCGGCAGCGCCACGATCGGCAACCCGGCCTGCTCCAACGCCGCGATATCCCGCACGATCGTCCGCGTCGTCACCCCCAACCGCGCCGCCAACTGCTTGGCCGTGCGCGGCCGCGGACTATAAGCCCGCAATTCCTCGGCAAGCGCATACAGCCGCTCGGTTTTCGTCACCCCTCGATTGTCGCGCATCCGGCCGACACGTGAATCCGTTCCCGGACGGAACCATTCGTGGATGCGGTTCGGATGTTCGCGCCGCTGGGCGCGGTTGCCGACCGAAAGGCGTCGCTGCGGGCCGCAGCGCTATGCATCCTGTCCTTGTTTTATCCAATTCAGTAGTGCACCTTCGCACTTCGAAAAGGGGGAAGATAGTGAAGATTCAAAACATAACTCTTACAGTCGGCTTGGTCATCGCGTTGGTGGCGGGTGGTGCGGCAGTTGCCCATGCGGGTATGGGCGGGCCGCTCTTCACCGAGGCGAGGACTACGCTATGTGATAACGGGTTTCTATTTTCGCAGGTAACGATCGTACGGCCGGAGATTCACGCTGACGGGTGGGCGAAGTGTGATCATCCCGTCGATGGTGGGAATCCGGAGTTGACACACAACTACTATCTGAGCTTGCAGAAACGGAATCCCTCCGGTGAATGGGAGTTCGTCGGCGGGGCCGTGCGAACAAGTCTCGTGCCATGGTCACGTCAGACCTATACCGCGGTCGCGCCGTGTGTGGCCGGATATTGGCGGATGTATTCCTCGGTGAAAGGTATGATCCAGGGCCGGGAATACGGCCCGATCGAGACCGTCTCCAAAGGGCGCGAAGTCAATGCCGACGAGTGCAAATGAGGATGATGACATGGACTGGCCGAGCGGACGACGTTATGCGGACTACCACGGGCGCGAGACCGTACGTAGTCGAGTGATCGGCTTGTGGCGGACGCTGACTCGTCCGAGGCCCCGGCGGGGGTTGCACCCGGACGATACCGGTGGCGGCCACATGCTGCATCGCGAGATGGGCCGTTGGACAGTGCGGCCCGTGTCCGGGTGGAATTCTCGTCGATGGGTGAGCAAGCCGAAGCTTGCGACTCGAGCCATTCCGGGTAACGACCGTGAAGCGGCGATCGACTGGATGTGCACTCAGCTCGGTGTGTACTGATCGGTAAACGACCAACAGGGAACCTCTACAGTCCTGTAGAGGTTCCCTGTCGTTTGCGGCCGCGTCGACGATTTCCGACCGCATCGGAACGGCCTCAACTGCGGGCGCAGCCTGGGGCGGGCGGACGGCCCGCGAAGCGGTCACCGAGGTAGTTGAAGGCGGTGGGGAGGTCAGCGGCGGCGCCGAGGTGGGTGGGGATGGCGGTGCGGGTGTAGGTGATGGATGCGCCTGCGGCACACCAGGTGTCGACGAGATGGTCGGTGCCGGCGATCGGGAGGATGTTGTCGCCGGTCGAGTGCCAGATGAATGCTGGGGTCTCGGGAGCTGTTCGGCCCAGTTGCATGCTGTCCAGTGCGGCGGCCAGGCGCGGGTTGCCGGCGATGTCCTGTTGGGTGGTGAACTGGTCCATTCGCTGGAAGGCGAGGCTCTGGAAGTCGGTGCCGCAGGCGGATGCGAATTGGGCGAGCACCGCCTTGCCTCGGTCGTTGAGCAGGGCGGGGACATCGAGTTCTGGATGGTTGTGGTCGATCGCGGCCAGCATGAGCAGCGCCAATCCGAAGGAGGGTCCGCCGTCGACGGATCGGATCATTTCGCGGGGTTCGGTGGGGATGCCGCCGGCGGCGAAGCCGGCGAAATGGAGTTCCGGTGCGTAGCTCGGTTGTTGCTCCATCGCCCATGCGGTGGCGAAGGCGCCGGCGGAATAGCCCATGGCCCCGAGCGGGGAGTCCGATGTGAGCCCGTCGGCGCCGAATGCGCGGGCGGCGCGGACCGCGTCGAGCACCTGGTGCGCGGCCTGCGGGCCGTCGAGGAACCGCTCCTGCGGCCCTTGGTAATCGGGTATTACGACGGCCCAGTTGCGTTGCAGCGCAATGGCTGTCACCGGCGCCTCGGCGTTGGCGTTATCGATGCCCGCGCCCAGCCCGGCCCGGATCGAATACGAAGGGGCGCAGCGGCTTCCGATGCTGTCGATGGCGAGCTGATAGGAGACCAGCGGGCGAGCGCCCGGACCGGTCCACGGCGTGACGGGCACCAGAACGGTTGCCACGCCGGTCGTCGGATCGCCGTGCGAATCGAGCGATTTGTACTGCACCTGCCAGGATTTGACCGGCAGCGGCAGGCCGCCGGGCGCTATCTCCCGCGATTTCAGGATCGCGCCGTTCGGGCTCGCGCCGAGGTCGGCGGGTGCCGCGTAGAACGGGTCGGCCGTTGGGTCCGGAACCGCCTGTGCCGCGGTTGTTCCCGCACCGGCCACGCAGCAGGCAAACCCGGCCGCGAGGACCGCCCTGCCGAAAAGCCTTCTGATCACACCATTTCCTGCCTGGTCATGAGCATTGCGCTCGATTTCTCATGAGTTCACCGGGCCGAGTCGTTCCGCTCGACATCGCCGACATCGCGGGTCGGCTGGGCAAGTCCGGTTATCCATAGTCGAAAACCAACGCAGGTGTGCGTGCTCATCGCTGGACATCCAAGACCAAGCGTCCCCGCTATAGGTGCGGATTCGGCGAAATGCCGGTACGGCAAGGGGGTTGTGCGGCGTTTCGTCGATATCGACACGCCGTGGCGCATCGATGATGCGCCGTGATCGGGCGGTGATCGCGAAGTTATGCGCGCGTGAAACGAAGGTACCGACCGTTCTCGATCAATCGGACGATCCGTTGCCGCGGATCGAAACCCCTTGGCAGAAGGACGAATTAACACATGAAAACCATTTCTCGGATTGCCGCGGGTGTGCTGCTGACCGCCGCGGCGCTGCTCTCGGCCGCACCGGCGCAAGCCGACACCGGGTCGAGTGGATCGGGCCCGGCGGTCCCGCAACCGAATCCGAACCCGAACCCGAACCCCGGCCGCGGCGCGTCGAGCGCCTCGGGAAGCTGCTCCGGCTCGGTCGACCGGCCCTTCCGCAGCGGCGGCTACTTCTATGCGCATACCTACCAGTGGGCCAGCCCCGACTTCGACGGCAATGTCGGCACCTGGGAAAACCACGACTTCAGCTTCATGGGCTTCCTGGACGGCGCCGAAAAGTCGCGCATGCTCGGCGCCCGCGACGGCAAGTGGATCATCTACCGCGCCAGCGATTTCGACCTTGCCGTCCCCTACGTTCCGGGTTCCGGCCTCTACCTGCTCGAGAACACCGACCGCTGGGGCGATCGCGACCGGAACTACAGCGATCTCGACGATCGCAACGGCAAGTTCGATTGGAAGAAGCTCTGCGACTACTGATGTCGATCAGGTGCCGCGGATCGATGATCTGCGGCACCGCATTCGGCCGGTGTTCGCATCTCGGGAGAAATCAGATCGCACCCTGTTCGCGGGCGCGGGCCACCGCCGAGGTTCGGGAGCGCACACCGAGTTTGGCGTAGATATGCACGAGATGGGATTTGACGGTGGTTTCGCTGAGGAACAATTCTTTGGCGATTTCGCGGTTGGCGCGACCGTCGGCGACGAGGCGGAGCACCTCGATTTCGCGGGGGCTCAACGTGGTGTCGGCCCGGCGGACCCTTGTCATGAGTTTGGAGGCGACCGCCGGTGAGAGGACGGATTCGCCCGCCGCCGCCGATCGGACCGCGGCGAGCAATTCCGGGGGCGGGGTGTCTTTGAGGATGTAGCCGCAGGCGCCCGCCTCGATGGCGCTGAGGATATCGGCGTCGGTGTCGTAGTTGGTGACCACCAGAACATTCGGTGGTTTCGGCAGGGCGCGCAGCTCGGCGGTGGCCTCGACGCCGGAGCGGCCGGGGCCGAAACTCAGGTCCATCAGCACCAGATCGACCGGGGTGGTGGCGCAAAAGGCAACGGCCGCTTCGGCTGTGGGGACATCGCCGAGTACCTCGATATCGGTGCTGCCGTCGAGGATGGCGCGTAGGCCCGCGCGGACGATGGCGTGATCGTCGGCGAGCAGCAGCCGGATCATCGGTGTGCCTCGCTGGTCGAATTCGGTACGGGCGGATCGGTATTCGCCTGTTGTGCGTCGGATTCGATTGTGTCGTAGTCGATTCTGTCGGACAATGTGCCGTCCAGCGGAAAGGTCACGGTGACGGCGGTGTGCCCGGGCTCGGATTCCACCGTCATGGTGCCGCCCTGCTGTTCGACGCGGCTGCGCATGGCGGCCAGGCCGAATGTTCCGGATGGGCCGCGATCCAAAACCGCAGGGTCGATGCCGATTCCGTCGTCGACCACATCGAGGTGGATATCGTCGTCGTAGGTCAGGGTGAGACGCATCCGGCTGGCGCGGGCGTGCCTGATGACATTCGATACCGCACCCTGCGCGATCCGGACCAGGGCGGCCTCGATCGCCATCGGCAGCCGCTCCGGCGTGCCCTCGACCACCAGCTGCGTGCTCAGCCCTGGCCCCTCGGCGCGGCGGCAGATCCGTTCCAGGGCCTGCGCCAACGACTTTCCCTCCAATGCCGCGGGCGCCAATTCCGCTATGAGCATTCGGGTCTCGGCCAGATTCTCGGCGGCGGTCTCCCGGGCCAACCGGATCTGTTGCAGCGCAGGGTGATCCGGTGCGGACTGTTCCGCCGCATGCAGCAGCAGTTGAATGCTGCTCAGGCCCTGCGCGACGGTATCGTGTATCTCCTTGGCCAGCCGCTCCCGCTCGGCCAGCTTGCCCGCCGTGCGTTCCTGTTCCGCGAGAGTCGCTCTGGTGCTGAGTAATTCGTCGATCAACCGCTGGCGTTCCGCCGACTCGCGGAACAGCGCCTGATAGCCGAGCCCGATACCGACGGCGACGGCCGCGCCGATGATCGGCCCGACCGCACCGGCGACCGACCACCCGCGATGCATTCCGAATCCGGCCACCGCCACCGCGGTCGCCGCCGCCACCGCGAACAGGCTCCACGGCCGCGCCATCAGATGCAGATAGAGGAAGAACAGGCCGAACGCGAGGTATCCGGCGTCGGGCGCCGCGACGACCAACCCGAGCCACAGCACGGTGAGCATCAGCAACCAGAGCGGAATTCTGTTGCTGAACCAGCGGCCCGCGAAGTAGACGGCGAGGAATGCCGCCGTGAGCGCGACGGTCGCCACCGGATGCGCGGCGCCGGGCAGCATCCCGCGCACCGCCACCACCACGGCCAGCGTCGTCACCAGCACATGCAGCCCGATGTGGAGTGCGGTGAAGACAGGGGTGAGCGGCGACGAGTGCACCCTGCCAGCTTATGTGCGGCTACCGGCCGGGCATCCATCGAAAGGTGTAAAACGCCGCCCAACCTTCTATGGCCCGCGGTTCCTTCCGGAGCGCGATGGCGCGGACCGGATCCGACGCAACAGTGAAGGCATGTTCGTCGCATTACGAGATCTGCGGGCCGCGCGCGGCAGATTCCTGCTCATCGGCCTGGTCGTCACGCTGGTGGCGCTGTTGGTGAGTTTTCTGAGCGGGCTCACCGCCGGGCTCGCCCACCAGAATATTTCCGCGATCGATTCGCTGCGCGCCGATGCCGTCGTCTTCGCCGATACGGGGGCGAAACCGTCGTTCGACGCTTCGGCGCTGACGACACAGCAGGTCGATATCTGGCGTCGGGCGGCAGGTCCGAACGGAACCGTCGATCCGATCGGCATCGGTCATGGGCAGGCCGCTCTCGCGGGGCGGGCTCCGGCGCAGGTCGCGCTGTTCGGCGCGGCGGGTACGGCCTTCGGCAACCGCATCGCAACCCGACCGGGGACGGTTGTGCTGAGCTCCGGCGCGGCCAAGGCCCTGCCCGCGAAGGCGGGTGATTCGATCACCATCGACGGACGTGACTTCCGGATCGATGCGGTCGGCGGCGACGACTGGTACAGCCATACGCCCGTCGTCTGGATGACGCCCGCCGACTGGCAGGCGGTGAGCCCGCGCGGCGGGGCGGCGACGGTGCTCGCGGTATCGGGCGTGCCGGATATGGCCGCGGTCGATGTCGCCGCGCACACCACATCCACCAGCATCTCCGGTTCGCTGTCGGCGTTGAGTGCGTATCAGGCCGAAAATGGTTCGCTCACTGTGATGACGGTGTTGCTGTTCGCGATTTCGGCGTTGGTGATCGGCGCCTTCTTCACCGTGTGGACGGTGCAGCGGCAACCCGATATCGCGACGCTGAAAGCGCTGGGCGCGACCACCGGTTCGTTGGTGCGCGACGCGCTGGCGCAGGCCGCGATCGTACTTGCCGCCGGGGTCGGGATCGGGCTCGGAATCACCGTTGCCGCAGCAGGTTTCATGGGTGACGCGCTGCCTTTCGTGCTGAGCCCGGCGACGACGGTGCTGCCCGCCGCCGCCCTGATCGTGCTCGGCCTGCTCGGCGCCGCCTTCGCGCTGCGCTTCCTGTTCACCACCGACCCGCTCATCGCCCTCGGCGCTGCGCGTTGATTTCGAGGAAACCATGACCGACACAAGACTTTTCGTCGACGACGTCACGCTCACCTACCCGGATGGCGTCGGTCGTCTCACCGCACTCGATCGGGTGGGCCTGACGGTGCGCGGCGGCGAGATCGCGGCCATCACCGGGCCATCCGGGTCCGGGAAGTCGAGCCTGCTCGCCGCGGTATCCACCTTGATCCGGCCGGATTCGGGTCGCATTGTGATCGAAACACCCGACGGCTCAGTCGATCTCGCACGAGCCGGCCGCCGGGAGGCTGCCGCCCTGCGCCGCGAAACCATCGGCATCGTCTTTCAACAGCCCAACCTGATCCCGGCGCTGACCGCCGTCGAACAGCTGGAGGCGATGGTCCATCTGGGCCAGCGGCTCTTCACGTCTCGTGCGGTGCGTCGCGAAACCCGTTACCGGGCAATGGAACTACTCGATGCCGTCGGCCTCGCCGAACAGCACCACAAGCGCCCCGCCCAACTCTCCGGCGGCCAACGCCAGCGCGTCAACATCGCCCGCGCCCTCATGAACAATCCGGCCCTGCTCGTCATCGACGAGCCGACCAGCGCCCTCGACACCGAACGCGGTTCCGCCATCATCGATCTCATTCTCGACGTGGTCCGCGACCGCGGCGCCGCAACCCTCCTGGTCACCCACGACCGCACCCACCTACACCGAATGGACGCGGTCTACACGATGATCGACGGCCACCTCACCCCCGCCTCCGTCCGCACAGCCGAAGTCGCCTGAGCTGGCACTAGGCCGCGATGCTTACCTGGACATGTCCGCAGAAGGCCCGCGCGATCTTCTCGAGCGTGGACGTGATGCGTGCATGTCGACTGGTGGTGGGTAAACCGACGTGTCGGTCGGAAAGCTGAGCGTTCATTACTACGCTGAGCCCATGACCTCACTATCCGATCCGCAGGTTCGCGAGTTCTTGAACTTCGGTACTCGCACGGGCAAGGTCGCGTTCACGGCGAAGGATGGGCGGCCGGTGGTTACGCCGGTGTGGTTCGTCGTGGAGGGGGAGGAGATCGTGTTCAACACGGGGAAGGCGACGGCGAAGGGGCGGGCGTTCGCGCGGGACGGCCGGATCGCGCTGGTTGTCGATCTCGAGGCGGAGCCGTATCCCTCGGTGCAGGTTCAGGGGACGGTGACGCTGTCGGAGGATCCGGATGAGCTGCTGCGGACCGCGACCGCGATCGGCGGCCGGTATATGGGGGCGGACCGGGCGGAGGAGTTCGGGAAACGCAACGGTGTGCCGGGGGAACTGGTGGTGCGGTTGCGGCCGACGAAGGTGATCGCGAACTTCAACGCGACGGCGTAGTCCGCGCAACCACATACACTCACCGGCATGACCGTGCATTTCATCGGGGCCGGGCCGGGTGCGGCGGACCTGCTCACCGTGCGCGCGGTGAACCTGCTGCGCGATTCGCCGGTCTGTCTCTATGCCGGAACGTATCTCGATCCGGAGGTGCTCGCGCACTGCGCGCCCGACGCCGAGCTGATCGATACCCAGCACCTCGACCTGGACCAGATCACCGCACACCTGGTGGCGGCCGATGCGGCGGGTAAGGATGTCGCGCGCCTGTGTTCCGGTGACCCATCGATCTATTCGGCGCTGACCGAGCAGACCCAACGCCTGGACCGGCACGGCATTTCGTGGGATGTCACCCCGGGTGTCCCGGCCTATGCCGCGGCGGCCGCACTGCTCGGCGCCGAACTCACCGTGCCCGAGGTGGTGCAGTCGGTGGTGCTGACTCGAACCCATGCGCGGTCGACGGCGATGCCGCAGACCGAGGCGCTGCGGAATTTCGCGCACACCCGCGCGACCCTGGTGCTGCATCTGGCGGTCACCCGGATTCGCGCGCTCGCCGCGGAGCTGGCGCCGGAGTATGGACCGGACTGCCCGGCGGCGGTCGTCTACCGAGCCAGCCAGCCGGAGCAGTTGATCCTGCGCGGCACCCTCGCGGATATCGCCGAGCGGACCGAGGCCGCCGGATTGAAACAGGCCGCGGTGATCCTGGTCGGCCGGGCGCTCGCTGAGTCGTTGTCCTGCACCCGATCTCACCTCTACGATCCGGCGCGCGTTCGCCGTCATTGAGCCGCCCGGCGCGATGTGGCGGCGGTCACATCCGTGATCGTCGACTCCCGGAAGGGATTCCGCCTGGTCTGATACGCCCTTGCTATGGAGGGTGGTTGGTGGGTGTCGGTGGGCAACGGTAGATTAGGTCGGTGGTCAGCTGCGAGATTCCCGGTGATGCCGGTCGGTGGGCGATGGGTGTGTACAGGCCCATGTAACGAGACCGGTCTGGCTGACAGATAGTGCCAATGGACATTTTTGCCTGATTGAGTATGAGTTCTGCACTCGGAGACCAGGACGCCACGCTGTGAAAGGTGCGCGTCCTGTCCGGGTGTCGTCGGGGAGCGCTTGCGTGGTGTTCCGGAAGCGAGGTTACGGTTGGACCGGCTGGATTTCGGCGGAAACGGCGAAACTGGTGGCGAACGGACACGCGCTGATTCGAGGGAATCGAGTGATCCTTTCCCCCTGTCCCCTGCGCAGCTGGGCATCTGGTACGCGCAGCACGTCGACCCGCAGGTGCCGATCAACATCGCGCAGTACGTCGATCTGCACGGCGACCTCGATCTGGTGGTGCTGCGCGAGGCGCTGATCCGCTCCGGCCAGGAGCGCGGCACCGGCATGCTCTGCATCACCGAGATCGACGGTCAGCCGTATCAGTGGATCGACTACACCATCCCGGATCGCGACAAGGTCTACTACGTCGACTTCCGCGATGAGGAGGATCCGGCGGCGGCCGCGATGGCGTGGATGCGCGCCGAATACAGCGCCCCGCTGAACCTGCTCGAGGACCGGCTGCTGCGTTTCGCGGGTCTGCAGATCGGCGACCACCACTGGTACCTGTACCTGCGTGCGCATCACATCGCGCTGGACGGTTTCGGCGCCGTGACGAACCTGGTCCGGGTGGCCGAGCACTACACCGCCATCGTCGACGGCACCGAGGTCGCGCCCGCCAACGCCGCGAAGCTGCGCACCCTCTACGACCAGGAGATGGCGTACCGGGAGAGCACCCGCTTCCAGTCCGACAAGGCGTACTGGGCCGAACGGGTCGCCGGTATCGAGGACGGCACCAGCCTGGTGGGCCGGTCGGCGCCGCCTGCGCCGATCAACACCATCAGCAGCGCACTGCTCACCGACGAACAGAACGAGCTGCTGGAAGCCGCTGTGGCGCGGCACGATTCGACGCCCGCCGGACTCATGCTCGCCGCCTTCGCCGGCTATCTCGCGCAGTGGACCGGTTCGGACGATGTGATCCTCAGCCTGCCGGTGACCGCGCGGACCACCGCGGTGATGCGCCGCTCGGGCGGCGTCTCGTCGAATATCGTTCCGCTGCGGTTGCGTATCGGGCACGAGACGACGCTGACCGAACTGCTCAAGCAGATCCAGGTCGAGGTGTCGGGCGCGCTGCGGCATCAGCGGTACCGGCACGAGGACATCCGTCGCGATTCGGCCGGATCCGGCGCGGTGACAACGGAATTCTTCGGTCCGTGGGTCAACATCATGCTGTTCCAGGACAAGTTCACCTTCGGGCCGCTGGTCGGCACCATGGTGGTGTTGTCGACGGGCAGCATCGAGGATCTCGGCGTCAATTTCTATCAGTCCGAGGGCGGTTCGCGCGCGCGGATCGATTTCGAGACCAACCCGAACCTGTACACCGAGGAAGAGACGCGGCGTCATCATGCGCGATTCCTCGAATTCTTCCAGCGTTTCCTGGCCGCCGACGCCGACGCGCCGGTCTGGGGACTCGAGCTGACGACCGCCGATGAGCGGTCGCGGACGCTGCTGGATTGGAACGATTCCGAGCAGGAGGTGCCGGAAACCACCCTGGCGGCCCTGCTCGACGCGCAGATTCCGTTGTCGGGCAACGATATCGCGCTCGATTTCGAGGGCGCGACCCTGACCTACGCCGAGTTCGGCGCGCGGGTCAACCAGCTCGCGCGTCATCTGATCGCGGACGGTGTCGGGCCGGAATCGCTTGTGGCCCTTGGTATGCGGCGCTCGCTCGAGCTCGTCATCGGTATGCACGCCGTGTTGAAGGCCGGTGGCGCGTACGTGCCGATCGATCCGGATCATCCGGCCGAGCGCACGGCGTACATCCTCGATTCCGCGCAACCCGTCTGCGTGCTGACGCTCTCGGGTGACGGGCTGGAACTGCCGGATACGGTGCGCCGGATCGAGCTCGACACCCTGGATGTTTCGGCGTATTCGACTGCGCCCGTGACGGATTCGGACCGGATCGCGCCGCTGCGGCCGGACAATACCGCCTACGTGATCTACACGTCGGGTTCGACCGGTCGCCCCAAGGGCGTCGCGGTCACCCACCACGCGATCGTGAACCAGCAGCTGTGGATGCTCGACGAATACCGGCTGACCGCGGCCGACGTGTATCTGCAGAAGACCGCGACCACGTTCGACGTCTCGCTGTGGGGTTACTTCCTGCCGCTGATGGTCGGCGCGAAGCTGGTGATCGCGGCGCCGGACGGGCACCGGGATCCGCTGTACGTCGCGGAAATGATCGAGCGGCACGGCGTTACCGTCACCGACTTCGTCCCGTCGATGCTCACGGTATTCGTCGCACACGCCACTGCGGCCCAATGCGCAACGCTGCGTGCGGTTTTCGTGATCGGCGAGGCGCTGCCGCCGGAGACCGCCGCCGGTTTCCGCGCGATCACCGGGGCCGGCCTGCACAACCTGTACGGCCCGACCGAGGCCGCCGTCTCGGTGACCTACTGGGAGGCGACGGCGGCCGATACGCTGACCGTGCCGATCGGTATTCCGGAGTGGAACGTCCAGGTCTACGTGCTGGATTCGCGGCTGCGTCCGGCCCCGGTCGGCGCGCCCGGCGAGTTGTACCTGGGCGGAAGGCAATTGGCGCGCGGCTACCTCGGCCGCCCCGACCTGTCCTCGGATCGCTTTGTCGCCAACCCGTTCTCGACGCCGGGCGAGCGCATGTACCGCACCGGCGACCTGGTGCGCTGGAACGATTCGGGCACCCTGGAATACATCGGCCGCACCGACTTCCAGGTGAAGTTCCGCGGTCAGCGCATCGAACTCGGTGAGATCGAGACGGTGACCCTGGCCCATCCCGCGGTCTCGCAGTCCGCGGTGCTGGTGATGGATACCGCGACCGGTCAGCAGTTGGTGGCGTATGTCGTTCCCGCGCCGGGATTCTCGATCGACCCGGTGGAGCTGACGCGGTTCGTCGGCGAACAGCTGCCGAGCTACATGGTGCCCGCATCGATCATGGTGCTGGACGCCTTCCCGCTCAACACATCCGGCAAGCTGGACCGAAAGGCCCTGCCGGAGCCGGTGTTCAGCGCGGACGCGGCCGGTTTCCGCGCGCCGCGCACCCAGGCCGAGCAGATCGTCGCCGGAATCTTCGCCGATGTGTTGAGCCAGGAGCGCATCGGCATCGACGACAACTTCTTCGACCTCGGCGGCAACTCGCTGGTCGCCACCCAGGTGATGGCGCGGATCGGCGCCGCGTTCGGCGTGCAACTCGGTGTGCGCGCGCTGTTCGAGACCCCGACCGTCGCCGGTATCGCCGCGCGCGCCGAATCCGCAACTCCGGCAACGGGTTCGCGGCCCGTGCTGGTGGCCCAGCAGCGCCCCGAACGGGTGCCGCTCTCGCTGGCACAGCAGCGGCTGTGGTTCATCAACCAGTTCGACCCGACCTCGCCGACCTACAACCTGCCGTTCGTGGTGCGCCTGCGCGGCCACGTCGACGTCGCCGCATTGCAGCCCGCGCTGCTGGACGTGCTCGGCAGGCAGGAGGCGCTGCGCACGATCTTCCCCGAATCCGGTGACGGCGGCTATCAGCAGTTGGTGCCGCTGGAGGAGGTGGATCTCGATATCGAGATCCAGGCCATCGCCGAGCACGAATTGCTCGGCGTGCTCACCGAATTCGCCGCAACAGGCTTCGATGTCTCGCGCGAACTGCCCATCCGGGTGCGCGTCTTCCAGGTGCTCGGCGCCGAGGATGCCGAGGCGAGCCCGGAATACGCGATCGCCTTCGTCGTCCATCACATCGCGTCCGACGGCGTCTCCTTCGGCCCGCTGGCCCGCGACGTCGCGGCGGCCTACCTGGCCCGCGCCGAGGGACACCCGCCCACCTGGGCGCCGCTGCCGGTGCAGTACCAGGACTACAGCATCTGGCAGCGCGAACTGCTCGGCTCCGAGACGGATCCGGATTCCATCGCCGCTCGCCAGATCGCTTACTGGCAGGGCGCTTTGGCCGGACTGCCCGACCAGCTGGACCTGCCGTCCGATCGTCCGCGCCCGGCCGAGCCGACCTTCGGCGGCAGCCGGGTGCGCTTCGAGATCGACGTCGACCTGCACCGCAGGATGGCGGCGCTGGCGCGCGCACAGGGTGTCAGCCTCTTCATGGTCATGCACGCATCGATCGCGGTGCTGCTGGCCCGGTTGAGCGGCACCACCGATATCGCCGTCGGCACCCCGATCGCGGGACGTGGCGAGCAGGCGCTCGACGACCTGATCGGTATGTTCGTCAACACCCTGGTCCTGCGCTCCGAGGTGGACGGCAGCGAGCGGTTCAGCGAATTCCTCTCGCGCACACGCGAATCCGACCTCTCCGCATTCGCGCACGCCGATGTGCCGTTCGAGCGGCTGGTGGAGGTGCTGAACCCGGCGCGTTCGCAGGCGCGGCATCCGCTGTTCCAGGTGATGCTGTCGTTCCAGGAAATGTCGCACGCGACACTGGAATTGCCCGGCCTCTCGGTCTCCGCCGACGAACTCGACGTCGACATCGCGAAATTCGATCTGCAGTGGACGCTGACCGAAAAGCGTGGTGAGGCGGGGGAGCCGCAGGGCATCGAGGCCGTCGCCCAGTACGCGACCGACCTTTTCGACGCGGCCACCGTCCAGTCGTTCACCACCCGGCTGCTGCGCATCCTGGAGGCGATCACCGCCGATCCGGACGCCGTCATCGGCGATATCGACATCCTCGACGCGGACGAGCGCGCGCTGGTCACCGGCGATTGGACCTCCGCCGGACCGGATATCGGACGCGAGCGCACGCTGCTCGAGCTGTTCGAGACGGCCGTGGCGGCGCATGCCGATCGCACCGCCGTCGTCTTCGAGGGCGAGCGGCTGACCTACCGTGAACTGGACGAGCGGGCGAATCGCTTGGCGCGCGCCCTGATTCAGGTCGGCGTCCGGCCCGATACGCTGGTCGCCGTCGCGCTGCCCCGGTCGGCCGAACTCGTCGTCGCGTTGCTCGCCACGCTGAAGGCGGGCGGCGGTTATCTGCCCGTCGACCCGACCTATCCGGCCGAGCGCATCGCGTTCATGCTCTCCGACGCCGACCCGATCTGCGTCGTCACCACCGCACAGCACGAATTGTCCCTGCCCGCAGGCGTTCCCGTGCTCGACGTGGACAGCCCGATCATCGCCGGACTCGGTTCGGCGCCGATCACCGGCGCCGATCGGCGCGGCGCGCTGCGCCCGGCGAACATCGCGTACGTCATCTACACCTCGGGTTCGACCGGACGGCCGAAGGGTGTGCTGATCCCGCACCGAAATGTGGTGCGGCTGTTCGACAACACTCGCGAATGGTTCTGGTTCGACGCCAACGACGTGTGGACGATGTTCCACTCCTATGCCTTCGACTTCTCGGTGTGGGAGCTGTGGGGTCCGCTGCTGCACGGCGGCACCCTGGTCGTCGTCGACTACTTCACCTCGCGCTCGCCGGAACAGTTCCTCGACCTGCTGCGCGAGGAGCGGGTCACGGTGCTGAGCCAAACACCGTCCGCCTTCTATCAATTGGCGGAGGCGGACCGGGCCGCGGGCAGCGATGCCGAGCCGCTCGGGCTGCGCTATGTGGTGTACGGCGGTGAGGCGCTGGAACTTCGGCGCCTGAACGACTGGTACGCCAGGCATGAGGACAACTCGCCGCGGCTGATCAACATGTACGGCATCACCGAGACCACGGTGCATGTCACCTACCGGGCGCTGGATCGCGCGGCGGTGGCCGCCGCGAACGGTTCGCTGATCGGCCAGGCCATTCCGGGCCTGCGGGTGTATCTGCTCGACCATCGGCTGCGTCCGGTGCCGGTCGGCGTGCCCGGCGAAATCTATGTCGCCGGTGAGCAATTGGCGCGCGGCTACCTCGGGCGCGCGGACCTGTCCTCGGCTCGCTTCGTCGCCAGCCCCTTCGGTGCGCCGGGTTCGCGACTGTACCGCTCCGGCGACGTGGCCAAGTGGAGCCCGGAGGGCGACCTGGTCTACCTCGGCCGCGCCGACGACCAGGTCAAGGTGCGCGGCTTCCGCATCGAACTCGGCGAGATCGAGGCGGCGGTGCTGGCGCATCCGCTGGTCGGCCAGGCCGCGGTGATCGTGCGGCCGGACGACCGGCTCGGCGATCAAATCGTCGCCTATCTGGTTCCGGCCGATGGCGTCATCGACGTCGAGGCGGTGAAATCGAGCCTGCAGCAGGGACTGCCGCCGTACATGGTGCCGTCCGCCTTCGTGGTGCTCGACGCGATCCCGTTGACGCCCAACGGAAAACTGGATCGGCGCGCGCTGCCCGCGCCCACCTTCGAGGTGCGCGAATTCCAGGCGCCGACGACGCCGATCGAGGAGATCGTCGCCCAGATCTACGCCGAGGTGCTCGATCTCGGCCCGGATCGCCGGATCGGCGTGCACGACGATTTCTTCGCGCTCGGCGGTAACTCGCTGATCGCCACCCAGGTGGCCGCCCGGCTCGGCATCGCGCTCACCACCAAGGTGCCGGTGCGCATGCTGTTCGAGGCGCCGACCGTCGCCGCGCTCGCGGCCCGGGTGGAGTCGCAGGTCGGCGCGGGCGCGCGCAAGGCGCTGGTGGCCCGCGAGCGGCCCGAGCTGGTGCCGCTTTCCCTTGCGCAGCAGCGCATGTGGTTCCTCAACCGATTCGACACCGAATCCGCGGTGAACAACATCCCGGTGGCCATCCGGCTCTCCGGTGAACTGGATGTCGCCGCACTGCAGGTCGCCGTCATCGACGTGATCGACCGCCACGAATCGCTGCGCACCGTCTTCCCGGAGACCAAGAACGGTCCGGTACAGGTGGTCCTGGACGCGGCGCAGATCGTGCCCGACCTGACGCCCTTCCAGGTCAGCGAGGCGACGCTGATCGATCACCTGGTGGAGCTGGCCTCCATGGCCTTCGACGTCACCAGCGAAGTGCCCTTGCACGCAAGGCTTTTCGAGATCAGCGAGACCGAGTACGTACTCGGTATGGTGGTGCACCACATCTCCGCCGACGGCTGGTCGATGGGCCCGCTGGCCCGCGACGTGATGGTCGCCTATGCGGCCCGCACCTCATGGGAGGCGCCGGCCTGGGCCGAATTGCCGGTCCAGTACGCCGATTACGCGCTGTGGCAGCGCGAGGTGCTCGGCTCCGAGGACGATCCGACCTCGCTGGTTTCCTCGCAGATCCATTACTGGCAGCGGGAATTGGCGGATCTACCGGACGAACTCGTGCTGCCGTCGGACCGGCCGCGCCCCGCGATGGCCAGCTATCGCGGCGGCACCTACCCGTTCGTGATCTCCGCCGAAACCCAGCGCAGGCTCGTCGAACTCGGCCACCGCTACAACGCGTCGCTGTTCATGGTGCTGCACAGCGCCCTGGCGGTGCTGCTGTCCCGGCTGAGCGGCACACAGGACATCGCCATCGGCACCCCGGTGGCCGGGCGCGGTGAGGCCGCGCTCGACGAGCTTATCGGCATGTTCGTCAACACCCTGGTGTTGCGCACCCGAATCGACGGGGCCGCTAGCTTCGCCGATGTGCTCGGCGCGACCAGGGAAACCGACCTGCACGCCTTCTCGCACTCCGACGTGCCGTTCGAGCGCCTGGTCGAGGTGCTGAACCCGGCGCGTTCGCAGGCCCGGCATCCGCTGTTCCAGGTGATGCTGACCTTCCAGAACACCAGGCAGGCCAGCCTCGAACTGCCCGGCCTCTCGGTGAACGGCATCGATTACGACCCGGGGCTGGCCAAATTCGATCTGCAGCTCACCCTGCAGGAGGCCCGCGACGAACAGGGCGAGTCGGCCGGTATGTCGGCCGAATTCTCCTACGCGCTCGACCTTTTCGACGAGTCGACGGTGGCGGGATTCGCGCGCAGGCTGGACCGGATCCTGGACGCGATCACCGCGGATCCGGATACGGCGATCGGCGATATCGACCTGCTGTCGCCGGAGGAGCACGCGCGCGTCGTCATCGAGTTGAACGACACCGCGCGGCCGGTGCCGGTCGAGACGCTGGTCTCGCTGTTCGACCGGCAGGTCGAGGCGACACCGGACGCGACCGCGCTGGTGTTCGCCGACGAGCGGCTGTCGTATCGGGAGCTGCAAGAGCGCGCGAACAAGCTGGCGCGGCACCTGATCGACCGTGGCATCGGCACGGAAGACGCGGTGGCGCTTGCCATCCGGCGCTCGACCGAGCTGGTCGTCGCGATGTACGCGGTGCTGCAGACGGGTGCGGCCTATGTGCCGCTGGATCCGGACCAGCCGGGCGATCGCATCAACCACATCGTGGAGACGGCACGTCCCCGGCTGCTGCTGACCACCGAGCGCGACGAATTCGCCGCCACCGAGGTCACCCAGTTGAGCCTCGAAACACTGATGGCGACACCGGAATTCGCTGAACTGAGCGGTGCGCCGATCACCGACGCCGAGCGGGTCCGCCCACTGCTGCCCGGCAATACCGCCTATGTGATCTTCACGTCGGGTTCGACGGGACGCCCGAAGGGTGTCGCGGTTTCGCATCGGGCGATCGTCAACCGCCTGCTGTGGATGCAGCACGAATATCCGATCGGCTCGGATGATGTTGTGCTGCAGAAGACTCCGGCCACCTTCGACGTTTCGGTGTGGGAGTTCTTCTGGCCCTTGCAGGTCGGCGCGCGCCTGGTGGTCGCGAAGCCGGATGGCCATCGCGATCCGGTGTACCTGGCACAGGTGATCGCCGAACACGGCGTCACCACGACGCATTTCGTGCCGTCCATGCTTTCGGTGTTCGTTGCCACGCTCGGCAATGAAAACGGCGATGCGGCAAACGTTTCCACGCTTCGTCAGGTCTTCGCCTCCGGTGAGGCGCTGCCCGCGCCCACCGCGGCGCGGCTGCGCGAGCTGACCGGCGCGCGGCTGCACAACCTGTACGGCCCGACCGAGGCCGCCGTCGACGTGACCTATCACGAGGCCACCGACGCGGATACGGTGTCGGTGCCGATCGGCCGCCCCCTCTGGAACACCAAGGTTTTCGTGCTCGACGGCCGGCTGCATCCGGTCGCGGCCGGTGTCGCGGGTGAGCTGTATCTGGCGGGCGATCAGCTCGCGCTCGGCTACCTCGACCGCCCCGACCTCACGGCGGATCGGTTCGTGGCCAATCCGTTCGGCGATGGCGCGCGGATGTACCGAACCGGTGACCTGGTCACCTGGACAGCCGATGGTGAGCTGGAGTATTTGGGCCGCACCGACTTCCAGGTGAAGTTGCGCGGTCTGCGGATCGAGCTCGGCGAGATCGAGGCCGCGCTGCTGGCCCAGCCGGGTGTCGCGCAGTCGGTCGTCGTGCTGCGCACCGATGCGCACGCGGGCGACCAGCTGGTGGGTTACCTTGTCGCGGAACCGGATTCAACCATCGACCCGGATGCGGTCAAGGCCGGGCTCGCGGGTTCGCTGCCGGGATACATGATTCCGGCCGCGCTGATGATCATGGACGCCTTCCCGGTGAACGCGTCGGGCAAGCTGGATCGCAAGGCGCTGCCCGCACCGGTGTTCGAGGCCAAGGTATTCCGTGCGCCGTCGACCCCGATCGAGGAGATCGTCGCGGGTATCTTCGCCGATCTGCTCGGCGTCGAACGCGTCGGCGTCGACGACGATTTCTTCGAACTGGGCGGCAACTCGCTGGTCGCCACCCAGGTGGTCGCCCGCCTGAGCGCCGCGCTGAACGCCGATATCGGTGTGCGCGCGATGTTCGAGGCGCCGACCGTCGCCGCGCTCGCGGCCCGCGTCGAATCGCATGCGGGATCCGGTGCGCGCCAAGCGCTCACCGCGCGCCAGCGGCCGGAGTACCCGCCGCTGTCGCTGGCCCAGCAGCGCATGTGGTTCCTCAACCGCTTCGACGCCGACTCGGCCGCGAACAACATTCCCGCGGCCGTAAGGCTCACCGGCGCACTGGATCTGGCGGCGCTGCGCGGCGCGGTCGCCGACGTCGTCGCGCGACACGAATCGCTGCGCACCATCTACCCGTCCCAGGGCGGTGTGGCCTACCAGAAGGTCTTGTCGTCCACCAGGGCGCTGCCCGCGCTCGACGTGGTGCAGGCGGCCGAGGACGAATTGCCCGAGCTGCTGCGCGAATTCGTGACCCGCGGCTTCGACGTCACCGCCGAACCGCCGGTGCGGCTGCGCGTCTACCGGATCGGCGAGCAGGACTACGTGCTGGTCGTGGTCGTGCACCACATCGCGGCCGACGGCTTCTCGATGCGGCCGCTGGTCCGCGACATGATGATGGCCTATGTCGCGCGCACCGGAGAAGCCGAGCCGGGCTGGTCGCCGCTGCCGGTCCAATACGTGGATTACGCGCTGTGGCAGCGGGAAACGCTCGGCTCCGAGGACGATCGGACCTCGCTGATCTCCGAGCAGCTCGACTACTGGCGCGGTGCGCTGGCCGGGCTGCCCGACGAACTACGCCTGCCGGGCAAACCGCGTCCCGCGGTCGCGTCCTACCGGGCCGGAACGCATCGCTTCCGCGTGCCCGCCGAGCTGATCGACGCGTTGAACGGTGTGGCGCGCGATAACGGCGCGACGCTGTTCATGGTGGTGCACAGCGCATTTGCCGCACTGCTCGCCCGGTTGAGCGGGTCCGGCGACATCGCCGTCGGCATCCCGGTGGCCGGTCGCGGTGAGCAGGCGCTCGACGATCTGGTCGGCATGTTCGTCAACACACTGGTGCTGCGCGCCGAGGTGGATGCCGCCACCGCCTTCACCGATCTGCTCGCCCAGGTGCGCGAGCGGGATCTGCAGGCGTTCGCGCATGCGGATGTGCCGTTCGAGCGGCTGGTGGAGGTGCTGAACCCGGCGCGTTCGCAGGCGCGGCATCCGCTGTTCCAGGTGATGCTGTCGTTCCAGAACCTCGGCCGCACCACGCTGGAACTGCCCGGCCTCACCGTATCCGAGCTCGGCGTCGATTCGCCGACGGCGAAGTTCGATCTGCAGCTGACGCTCAGCGAGGTGCCCGGCGCGGACGCGGCCATGGATGCCGAACTCGTCTACGCCACCGACCTTTTCGACGCCGACTTCGCGAATGTGTTCGCGGACCGATTCGTTCGGGTGCTGCGCGGCATCGTCGCCGAACCCACCGTCCCGGTCGGCGATATCGAACTGCTCGACGGCGATGAGCGCGGGCTGGTGCTCGACCAGTGGAACGCCACCGAATTCCCGATCGATGCCGCGCTGACCGCCGTCGACGGAAATGCCGCCGCCACCTTGGTTTCCATGTTCGAGGCGCAGGTGGCGCGCACCCCGGACGCGACGGCTGTCACGTTCGAGGGGACAAGTCTGTCCTATGCCGAGTTCGCGAGCCGGGTGCACCGGTTGGCGCGCTGGCTCAAGCAGGCCGGTGTCGGTCCGGAATCGTATGTGGCCCTTGGCATGCGGCGTTCGATCGAGCTCGTCGTCGGCATGTACGCGGTGAATGCCGCCGGCGGCGCGTATGTTCCGGTGGATCCCGATTTCCCGGCCGAGCGCATCGATTACATCCTGGAGACCGCCGGACCGGTGCGGGTGCTCACGGCGGGCGCCGATCTGGACTCCGCCTACGGGCGCGAGGTGCGCATCGATCAGCTCGACCTGTCCGAGTTCTCGGACGCGCCGCTGACCGATGCCGACCGGCACAAGCCGCTGCGCCCGGCGAATACCGCGTACGTGATCTTCACGTCGGGCTCGACCGGACGGCCGAAGGGCGTCGCGGTCTCGCATCAGGCGATCGTCAACCGACTGGTGTGGATGCACGCCGCGTACGGCCTGTCCGCGGATGACGTTGTGCTGCAGAAGACCCCGGCCACCTTCGACGTTTCGGTGTGGGAGTTCTTCTGGCCCTTGCAGGTCGGTGCGCGGCTGGTGGTCGCCAGGCCGGATGGTCATCGCGACCCGGCCTACCTGGCCCGGCTGATCGTCGAGGAACACGTCACCACGGCGCATTTCGTGCCGTCGATGCTTTCGGTGTTCGTCGCGGAGGACCGCGCGGCCGATTGCACCAGCCTGCGGAATGTCTTCGCCTCCGGTGAGGCGTTGCCCGCCAACGCCGCTCAGCGCCTGATCGAGCTCACCGGTGCGCGCCTGCACAACCTGTACGGTCCGACCGAGGCCGCGGTCGACGTCACCTTCCATGAGGTGACCGATGCCGATCTCACTTCGGTGCCGATCGGTGCGCCGGTGTTCAACACCCAGGTGTACGTGCTGGATTCGCGGTTGCGGCCGGTTCCGGTCGGCGTGCCGGGTGAGCTCTATCTCGCGGGTGTGCAGTTGGCGCACGGCTATGTCACGCGCCCGGATCTGACCACCGAGCGGTTCGTCGCGAATCCGTTCGGCGACGCGGCACGGATGTACCGCACCGGCGACCTGGTGGCATGGACGGTCAACGGTGAGCTGGAGTACTTGGGCCGCACCGACTTCCAGGTGAAGTTGCGCGGTCTGCGGATCGAGCTCGGCGAGATCGAGAACGCGCTCACCGCCCAAGCCGCGGTGGCGCAAGCGGTGGTCCTGGTGCGGACCGATGAGCGCACGGGCGATCAGCTGGTGGCGTACCTGGTCGCCGACGCGGATCGCACGATCGACCTCGACGCCGTGAAAGCCACACTGGCACAACAGCTTCCGGCGTACATGGTGCCCGCGGCCTATGTCGTGCTCGCGGCGTTCCCGCTCAATGCCTCCGGCAAGCTGGATCGAAGGGCGCTGCCGGCACCGGTTTTCGAGGCCAAGGTGTTCCGCGCGCCGACGACTCCGGTGGAGGAGATCGTCGCGGGCGTCTTCGCCGAGGTACTCGGCGCGCCGCGGGTCGGCCTGGACGACGACTTCTTCGAGCTGGGCGGCAACTCGCTGATCGCGACCCAGGTCGCGGCGCGGCTGGGTGAGGCGCTCGACGCGCAGATCCCGGTGCGCACCCTCTTCGAGGCGCCGACCGTCGTCGCACTGGCCGCACGCGTGGAATCCGCTGCGGGACAGGGCGGGCGGGCCCCGCTGGAGCCGCAGGAGCGGCCCGCGCCGGTGACCCTGCCGAATGGCGAGACCGCGCAGCTGGTGCCGCTGTCGCTGGCACAGCAGCGCATGTGGTTCCTGAACCGCTTCGACAGCGCGACCGCGGTGAACAATATCCCGGTCGCCATCCGGCTCACCGGAACCATCGATGCCACCGCGCTGCACGCGGCCATCGCGGACGTGCTGGCCAGGCACGAGGCACTGCGCACCGTGTACCCGGAGGTGGACGGCACCGGTTACCAGCGGGTGCTGCCGGTCTCGGAGATGCGGTTCCGGCTGCCGTCGGAGACCGTCGCGGCGGCCGCGCTGCCGGCCCGAATCGTCGAGCTGGCCAGCGTCCACTTCGATGTCACGAACGAAATCGCTTTCCGGGCAAACCTTTTGCGCCTGGATGACACAAACCACGTCGTGGTGCTCGTGATGCACCACATCAGCTCGGACGGTTTCTCGCTGCGCGCGCTGCTGCGCGACATCGTGGTGGCGTACACCGAGCGGATGCGCGGCGAGACCCCCACCTGGGCTCCGCTCGACGTCCAGTACGCCGATTACGCGCTGTGGCAGCGCGCGGTG
Organism: Nocardia sp. JCM 34519.1; assembly: GCF_020361265.1. Classification (NCBI taxonomy): domain Bacteria; kingdom Bacillati; phylum Actinomycetota; class Actinomycetes; order Mycobacteriales; family Nocardiaceae; genus Nocardia; species Nocardia sp. JCM 34519.1. Next base: position 1,265,002 of record NZ_JAIRBR010000001.1, on the reverse strand, counting down.
CTCGGCGCCGAGGACGATCCGGATTCGGTGGCGGCCAAGCAGATCGCGTACTGGACCGAACAGCTGCGCGACCTGCCGGACCAGATCGAACTGCCCGCGGACCGCCCGCGCCCGGAGATCGCCTCCAATGCCGGTGGCACGCACGGCTTCGCGATCGATGCCGAATTGCAGGACGCGCTGGCCGAACTCGCGCGCTCGCGCGGGGTGACGCTGTTCATGGTGGTTCACGCCGCGCTGGCCGCGTGGGCGGCCAGGCTGTCCAATAGCACCGATATCGCCATCGGCACCCCGATCGCGGGCCGCGGTGAGCGCGCGCTCGACGATCTGGTCGGCATGTTCGTCAATACGCTCGTGCTGCGCAGCCGGGTCGAGCCGGGCACCCGGTTCGTCGATCTGCTGGAGCAGGTGCGCCGAACGGACCTGTCCGCCTTCGCGAATGCCGATGTGCCGTTCGAGCGGCTGGTGGACGTCATCAGCCCGGCCCGGTCGCAGGCGCATCACCCGCTGTTCCAGGTGGGCCTGACCTTCGAGGCCGCCTCGGCCACCGAAATCGACACCGTGCGGCTGCCCGGACTCGACGTCGATGTCGTCGAATTCGATCCGGGCACCGCGAAATTCGATGTGCAGCTGACCGTCGGCGCTGCTCGCGACGGCGGGCTCGCCATGTCGTGGAACTACGCCACCGACCTGTTCGACCCGGAGACGGTCGCATCCTTCGCGGACCGCCTGGTGCGGATCCTGCACGGGATCACCGAGGATCCGGAGCTCGCCGTCGGCGATATCGATCTGCTGGGTGAGGCCGAGCGCCTTGATGTTTCGCAGCGCTGGGTGTCCTCCGGCGCGGATGCGGGCAGCGGTCTGTTCGCGGACCCGGATACCACGCTGATTCGGTTGTTCGACGCCGCGGTCGCCGCGCATCCGGACCGCACGGCCGCGCGGTTCGGTGCGGAGGCGCTGAGCTACGCCGAGCTGGATCGGCGCGCGAATGTGCTGGCGCGCAGGCTGATCGCCGATGGCGCCGGCCCGGAATCGCTGGTCGCGGTGATCCTGCCGCGTTCGCTGGATCTGGTCGTCGCGCTGCTCGCGGTCGTGAAAACCGGTGCGGGCTATGTGCCGGTGGATCCGACCAACCCGGCCGAGCGCATCGCCTATGTGCTCGCCGACGCGCGCCCGACCGGCGTCGTCATCGATTCCACCGTGCAGGTCGAGGTGCCCGAGCACCTGCCGGTCGTGGTGGTCGACGGATTCGCCGTGGAGACCGGCAATGTGGAGGACGCCGACGACGCGCCCGTCACCGACGCCGACCGCCGGGCGGCGCTGACCCCGGACCATGTCGCGTACGTCATCTACACCTCCGGTTCGACGGGGCGCCCGAAGGGCGTCGCGGTGTCGCACCGGAATGTGGTGCGGCTGTTCGCGAATACCGATCGCGAATTCGGTTTCGGCCCCGACGATGTGTGGACGCTGTTCCACTCCTACGCCTTCGACTTCTCGGTGTGGGAGCTGTGGGGCCCGCTGCTGTTCGGCGGCACGCTGGTGGTGGTCGACTACTTCACCACCCGCTCGCCCGAACAGTTCCTGGAACTGCTGCGCGCCGAGCGGGTTACGGTGCTCAACCAGACCCCGTCGGCGTTCTACCAACTGGCCGAGGCGGATCGCAACGCCGCACCGGACGCGCAGCCGCTCGCGCTGCGCTACGTGGTGTTCGGCGGTGAGGCGCTGGAACTGCGCCGTCTGTCGGATTGGGTTGCCCGCCACGGCGATTCAGCGCCGCTGTTGGTCAACATGTATGGCATCACCGAAACCACGGTGCACGTGTCGTACCGGGCGCTGGACGCCGCCACCATCGCCGCCGCCTCCGGCAGCGTCGTCGGCCGCGCCATCGCGGGCCTGCGGGTGTATGTGCTGGACGCCAGGCTGCGGCCGGTGCCGGTGGGTGTCGCGGGTGAGATGTACGTCGCCGGACCGCAATTGGCGCGCGGCTACCTCGGCCGCCCGGACCTGTCCGCGACCCGTTTCGTGGCGAACCCGCTCGATCCGGGCGGCGCCCGCCTGTACCGCTCCGGCGACCTCGCCCGCTGGAACCGGCACGGTGAGCTCGAATACCTCGGCCGCGCAGACGATCAGGTGAAGGTCCGCGGTTTCCGCATCGAACTCGGTGAGATCGAGGCCGCGGTGCTGGCCCAGCCGGGCGTCGCGCAGGCCGCCGTCATCGTTCGCGAGGATCAGCCGGGCGATCGGCGGATCGTCGCCTACGTCGTCGCCGAACCCGATGCCGAGCTCGAGCTCGATGTGGTGCGCAACGGCGCGGCCGAGCAACTGCCCGCGTACATGGTCCCGGCGGCCATGGTGCGGCTCGAGTGGATTCCGTTGACGGTCAACGGGAAACTGGACCGGCGGGCGCTGCCCGCACCGGCGGCGCAGGTGAAAACCTTCCGCGCACCGGTGAATCCGATCCAGGAGACCGTCGCGGAGGTGTTCGCCGATGTGCTCGGCCTGGACCAGGTCGGCGTCGACGACGACTTCTTCGATCTCGGTGGCAACTCGCTGATCGCGACCCGGGTGGTCGCCAGGATCGGCGCGGCGCTCGGCGTCACCGTCCCGGTGCGCGCGCTGTTCGAGGCGTCGAGCGTGGAAGCCCTTGCGGCACGGCTGGAATCGCATACCGGTGAGGCGCGCGCCAGCCTGGTCGCCCGGCCGCGCACCGCCGATGAACTGGTGCCGCTGTCGTTCGCACAGCAGCGCATGTGGTTCCTGAACCAGTACGACAAGTCGTCGGCGGCATACAACCTGCCGATGGCCATCCGGCTGTCCGGCACGCTGGACGTCGACGCGCTGCGGCTGGCGATCGCCGATGTGGTGCGCCGCCACGAATCGCTGCGCACCAGATATCCGGAGCACGGCGGTATTCCGGTCCAGGTCATCGTGCCCGCGGAGGAAATCGCGCTCGATCTGCATCCGGTGCCGGTGGACCCGGCCGACCTGACCCGCGAGGTCACCGAATTCGTCTACACCGGATTCGATGTGGCCGAAGAGGTTCCGCTGCGCACCCGGCTCTACCGGGCGGGCGACGCCGAACATGTGCTGGTCGTCGTCGTGCATCACATTGCGGGAGACGGCTTCTCGATGGGCCCGCTCAGCCGCGACGTGATGCTGGCGTACACCGCGCGCACCCAGGACAGCGCGCCCGGTTGGGCGCCGCTGGCGGTGCAGTACGCCGACTACGCCATCTGGCAGCGCGAAGTCCTCGGCTCGGAGGACGATTCGGCATCGCTGATGGCCCGTCAGGTCGCGCACTGGAAGCGGGCGCTGGACGGCGTGCCGGACGAGTTGGCGCTGCCGACCGACCGGCCGCGCCCCGCGGTCGCCTCGCTGCGCGGCGCGACACTGCGCCGGGAGCTGCCCGCCGCACTCATCGGCGAGCTGGAAAACGTTGCGCGGCAACGCGGTGCCTCGCTGTTCATGGTCATGCACGGTGCGCTCGCGGTACTGCTGGCCCGGCTCTCCGGCGGCGACGATATCGCGATCGGCACGCCGATGGCGGGCCGCGGCGAGCAGGCGCTCGACGATCTCGTCGGCATGTTCGTGAACACGCTGGTGCTGCGCACCGGCGTCGAACCCGGCGAATCGTTCACCGAACTGCTCGACCGGGTCCGCAAGACCGACCTCGACGCGTACGGCAATGCCGATGTGCCGTTCGAACGGCTGGTGGAATTGCTCGCACCGCAACGTTCTCAGGCGCGCAACCCGCTGTTCCAGGTGATGCTGGCCTTCCAGAATCTGGACCGGACCACCTTCGAGCTGCCGGGCCTTTCGGTGGCCGCGCTCGATCTGGAGGAGAGCGTCGCGCGCTTCGATCTCCAGTTCACGCTGTCCGAAAACGACCGCGGCGGAATGACGTTGGCGCTCACCTACGCCACCGAACTGTTCGACGAGCCGACCGCCGCCGAGATCATCGACCGCTGGCATCGGGTACTCGACGCCGTCGCAACGGATCCGGCGATCGCCGTCGGTGCGATCGATGTGCTCGACGCCGCCGAGCGGGACGATCTGATCGCGCGGACCGGTGCGCCCGCGGAACCGCTTCAGACGCTGCCCGAGCTGCTGGCCGAGGCCGTCGCGCACGATCCGGACGCGACCGCCGTCGTATTCCAGGGGACAAGTCTGTCCTATGGCGAGTTGGACGAACGCTCGAACCGGCTGGCGCGCTTGCTGATCGAGCGCGGCATCGGTACCGAGGATCTGGTGGCCGTCGCGGTCCCGCGTTCCGACGACTCGTATTTCGCGGAATGGGCGGTGAGCAAGACCGGTGCGGCATTCGTCCCGGTGGACCCGGCCTACCCGGCCGACCGCATCGCGCATATGGTGACCGACTCCGGATCGCCGGTGGGCCTTACGGTTTCGTCCGTCCGCGCCGAACTGCCCGAATCGGTGGACTGGCTGGTGCTCGACGAGCTCGCGCTCGACGGGTACGCCGCGTCGGCGATCTCGGATGCCGATCGGGTGCGCCCGCTGCGTCCGGAGCATCCGGCGTACGTCATCTACACCTCGGGTTCGACGGGTGTGCCGAAGGGCGTCGTGGTCACCCATGCGGGCCTCGCCAACTTCCGTGCCGAGCAGAACGAGCGCTACGCGGTCGACTCCGATACGCGCGCACTGCATTTCGCCTCGCCGAGCTTCGACGCGTCGATTCTGGAATTCCTGCTCGCGATCGGCCGCGGCGGCACCCTGGTGGTCTGCCCGCCCGGTGTCTACGGCGGCGAGGAGCTGACCGAGCTGATCCGGCGCGAGCGGGTCACCCACGCGTTCATCACCCCGTCGGTGCTGGCCTCGCTGGATCCGAACGCGCTCGCCGATATGCGGGTGATCGTCGCCGGTGGCGAGGCGGTGCCCGCCGACATGGTGACGAAGTGGGGTGGCGCGCAAGACGATTCGGGCCGCCGCTTCCACAACGGCTACGGCCCCACCGAGACCACCATCATGACGAACATCAGCGATGCGCTGGCCCAGGGCGACCGGGTCACCATCGGCGGCCCGGTGCGCGGCATGCAATCGCTGATCCTGGACGGCCGGTTGCGGCCCGTCCCGGTGGGTGTCGCGGGTGAGCTGTATCTGTCGGGCGTGCAACTGGCACGCGGCTACCATGCCCGGCCGGGTCTGACCGCGGAGCGGTTCGTCGCGAATCCCTATGTGCCCGGTGCGCGGATGTACCGCACCGGTGACGTGGTCCGCTGGACCCGGACCGGCGAGGTGGAGTACGTCGGCCGCTCCGACTTCCAGGTGAAGGTGCGCGGTTTCCGGATCGAGCTGGGTGAGATCGACGCCGCGCTGGCCGCACATCCGAGCGTGGACTTCGCGGTGACCATCGGCCACAAGAACTCGGCGGGCGCGGTGTCCTTGGTCGCGTACGTTGTTGCGACACACGGCTATTCGATCGACGTCGCGGCGCTCACCGCGCACGTCGAGGAGCGGTTGCCCGCCTACATGGTGCCGTCGTCGGTGATGGTGATCGACCGGGTGCCGCTCACCCCGGTCGGCAAGCTGGACCGGAAGGCGTTGCCGGAGCCGGTATTCGCGACCGAGGTCGTCTTCCGCGCGCCGCGCACACCGGTCGAACACACCATCGCCGAGGTCTTCGCCGAGGTGCTGGGCCTGGAGCGGGTGGGCGTCGACGACTCCTTCTTCGCGCTCGGCGGCGATTCGATCGTGTCGATCCAGTTGGTGTCGCGGGCCAAGGCGCGCGGGGTGATCTTCACGCCGCGACAGGTTTTCGAGCAGCGCACGGTGGCCGGGCTGGCCGCGGTGGCCGAGACCGCCGATGCCGCCGCGCCCGCGGTGGCGGTGCTGGCCGAGCTGCCGGGCGGTGGCGTCGGGCGGATGCCGCTGACCCCGGTGGTCCGGTTCATGGCCGAGCGGGCCGGTTCGTTCGGCCGGTTCAACCAGACCATGGCGCTGGAGCTGCCCGCCGGTATCGATCGCGCCGGCATCGCTAAAACCGTTGGCGCGGTTATCGATCGGCACGACATGCTGCGTGCCCGGCTGTACGACGACGGTGACGGCCTCGTGCTCGAGACCGCCGCGCCCGGCACCGTCGACGTCGACGCGCTGATCGACCGGGTCGAATACACCGACGAGGCCGAACTGCTCGAAGTCGCCTCGGCGGCATTGGATTCCGCGCTCGACCGGTTGGATCCGGCCGCGGGCGTCGTGATCCGGTTCGTCTGGCTGGATCCGGCGACCGCCGGACAGATGGGCCGCCTGATCGTGGTCGGCCACCACCTGGTGGTCGACGGCGTCACCTGGCGAATCCTGGTGCCGGACTTCGTGACCGCGTGGGGTCAGCTCACCGCGGGACAGGAGCCCGAGCTGGTCGCGCCCGCGACATCGATGCGGGCCTGGGCGCACGCGCTCGAGCGCGAGGCGCAGAGCGAGGGCCGCACCGCCGAACTCGATTACTGGCGTTCGGTGGTCGGCACCGCCGATCCGCTGCTCACCGCGCGACCGATGGATCCGGCGGTCGATGTCTCGGGTGTCATCGAGAAGCTGCAGGTCGAGGTTTCGGCCGAGGTGACGAAGGCGCTGCTCACCACGGTGCCGGCGCTGTTCCACGGCGGCGTGAACGACGGCCTGCTCACCGCGCTCGCGCTGGCGACCGCGAAATGGCGTGCGCGCAAGGCGGGTACGCGGACCGACGACGCGCTGCTGCTGCGGCTGGAGGGCCACGGCCGCGAGGAAGAGGTGGTGCCGGGCGCGGATCTGTCGCGCACGGTGGGCTGGTTCACCGCGATCTTCCCGGTCCGCTTCGAACTGTCCGGTATCGATGTCGACGCCGCATTCGCCGGCGGCCCGGCGCTCGGCCAGGCCATCAAGGCGGTCAAGGAACAGCTGCTTTCGGTGCCGGACAAGGGCATCGGCTACGGCCTGCTGCGCTACCTGAACCCGGAGACGGCGGCGCAGCTGCCCGCCGAGCTGCCGGGCCAGGTGAGCTTCAACTATCTGGGCCGGGTCTCCGACGGCGATGTGCCGGAGGCGCTGCGCGGCTTCGGCTGGATCCCGGCGGCCGAATTGGCCTCGCTCGGCGGCGCTTACGACGCGGATATGCCCGCGATGGCGCCGCTGGACATCAACGCGATCGTGGTCGGTGACAAGCTCACCGCGAATATCGGTTATCCGGCAACGCTGTTGACCGCCGCCGAGGTGCGCGAATTCGCCGAGCTGTGGACCACCGCGCTGGAAGCGGTTGCCCGGCATGCGAATTCGACCGGTGCGGGCGGACACACCCCGTCCGATTTCGGCCTGGTGCGCACCACCCAGCGCGATATCGACGCCTGGGAGCGGCGCTTCCCGGCGCTGGCCGATATCTGGCCGCTCTCGGCGCTGCAGGCGGGTCTGCTGTTCCACGCCCGCCTGGCCGCGAGCTCGGTGGACGTGTACACCGCGCAGGCGGTGGTGACCCTCACCGGGCACGTCGACGCGACCCGATTGCATTCGGCCGCACAGGCTTTGGTCGATCGCTACGAGAACCTGCGTACCGCCTTCGTCACCGACGCCAACGGCAATCCGGTGCAGGTGGTCCTCAACAACGTCCGGGTCGGTTGGTCCGAATACGACCGCACCGAATCCGGTAACGCCGATGACCTGATCGCCGCCGATCGGATGACGCGCTTCGATTTGACCGCGCCGCCGCTGATCCGGTTCACGCTGATCCAGGTGGCGGCCGACCGCTGGCAGTTCGTGGTGGCCAACCACCACATCCTGCTGGACGGCTGGTCCATGCCGCTGCTGATGCGCGATCTGCTGGTGCTGTACGCGGCGCACGCGGATGCCTCGGTGCTGCCCGCCGCCCGCTCCTACCGGCACTTCCTGGAATGGACCGCGCGGCAGGATCTTGCGGCCTCGCTGGCCGCGTGGACCCGTGCGCTGCAAGGTATTTCCGAACCGACGCTGCTGGCCAGGCCGGACGCCGGACGCGAAATCACCGCGCTGTCCGGGGAATACCTGTTCGATCTCGACGAGGCCGCCACCGCGCGCCTGACCGCGCTGGCCGCCTCGCTCGGCGTCACCCCGAACACCGTGCTGCAGACCGCGTGGGGCATCCTGATCGGCCGGATGACCGGCCGCGACGACGTGCTGTTCGGCACCACGGTCTCCGGTCGCCCGGCGCAGCTGGCCGGCGTGGAGAACATGGTGGGTCTGTTCATCAACACCGTGCCGGTGCGGGTGCGCTTCGACCCGTCGGAATCGGCGCGCCAGTTGCTGATTCGCACCCAGGGCGAGCAGGCCGATCTGCTCGACCACCACTACGTCGGCCTGGTGGATATCCAGTCGGCGGCCGGTGTCGGCGGATTGTTCGACACCCTGGTGGTTTTCGAGTCCTACCCGGTGGATGCGGAGGGTCTGCGCGCACAGGCCGCCGATATCGACGGTATGGCGGTGGTCGATCTGGCCGCGGCCGATGCCACCCACTACCCGTTGACCCTTATCGCACAGCTGGATTCGCGGCTGCGGATCCGGGCCGGTTACCTGCGCGACCTGTTCGACGAGGCGACCGTGCGCCGCATCGCCGACCGCCTGATCCGGGTGCTCACCGCCATCACCACCGAACCCGAGCTCGCCGTCGGCGATATCGAACTGGTGGATGCCGCCGAGCGCGAGCTGGTGGTCTCCGGCTGGAACGACACCGCGCACGAGATCGATTCGGCCGCAACGCTTGTCTCGCTGTTCGAGGAACAGCTGGCCAGGACGCCGGAGGCGACGGCGCTCACGTTCGAGGGGACAAGTGTCTCCTACGACGAGTTCGCCGCGCGCGTCTACCGCTTGGCGCGTTGGCTCATCGAACGCGGTGTCGGGCCGGAATCGTATGTGGCCCTCGGCATGCGGCGCTCGATCGATCTGGTCGTCGGCATGTACGCGGTGACCGTCGCGGGCGGCGCGTACGTGCCGCTGGATCCGGATCATCCGGCCGAGCGCACGGAATACATTCTGGCGACGGCCGATCCGGTCTGCGTGCTGACCTCCGGAGTCGATCTGCAGATCGACACCGCCCAGGTGCGCATCGATCTGCTCGACCTGTTCGGCCTGTCCGACGAACCGGTCACCGACGCGGAACGCCGTGCGCCGCTGCGCCCGTCGAATACCGCGTACGTCATCTTCACCTCGGGTTCGACCGGCCGCCCGAAGGGTGTCGCGGTCAGCCATGCCGCGATCGTCAACCGCCTCGTCTGGATGCAGTCGGCCTACCAGCTGAACGCGGGCGACGCGGTACTGCAGAAGACCCCGGCCACCTTCGACGTTTCGGTGTGGGAGTTCTTCTGGCCCTTGCAGATCGGCGCGCGACTGGTGGTCGCCAAGCCGGACGGCCACCGAGATCCGGCGTATCTGGCCGAGATCATCCGCACCGAGCGGATCAGCGTCACTCACTTCGTGCCGTCGATGCTCGCGGTGTTCGTCGCCGATGCGGCCGCGGCCCAATGCGATTCGCTGCGGCTGGTGTTCGCCTCCGGTGAGGCGCTGCCGCCCAAGCCGGCGCAGCGCCTGCGCGAGCTGACCGGTGCGGCGTTGCACAACCTCTACGGCCCGACCGAGGCCGCCGTCGACGTCACCTTCCACGAGGTGACCGCGGCGGACGTGGATTCGGTGCCGATCGGTGCGCCGGTGTTCAACACCCAGGTGTACGTGCTGGATTCGCGGTTGCGGCCGGTGCCGGTCGGTGTCGCGGGTGAGCTGTATCTCGCGGGCGCCCAGCTGGCGCGCGGCTATGTCGCGCGGCCGGATCTGACCAGCGATCGATTCGTCGCGAACCCGTTCGGTGTCGCGGGCAGCCGGATGTACCGCACGGGTGACCTTGTTACCTGGACGGCCGATGGTGAGCTGGAGTATTTGGGCCGCACCGACTTCCAGGTGAAGTTGCGCGGTCTGCGGATCGAGCTCGGCGAGATCGAGCAGGCGCTCACCGCGCTGGACGAGATCGCCCAGTCGGTGGTCGTGGTGCGCTCGGATGCGCATACCGGCGATCAGCTGGTGGCGTATGTCATCGCGGCACCGGGCGTTCCGCTCGACACCGAGTTGGTGCGCGAGGATCTGGGCAGGCAGCTGCCCGCCTACATGGTGCCGTCGGTGCTCATCGCGCTCGACGAATTCCCGCTCAACGCGTCGGGCAAGCTGGATCGGAAGGCATTGCCCGCACCGGTGTTCGAGGCCGCGGTGTTCCGCGCGCCGACAACGCCGGTGGAGGAGATCGTCGCGACCACCTTCGCCGAGGTGCTCGGCCTGGAACGGGTCGGCCTGGACGACGACTTCTTCGCACTCGGCGGTAATTCGTTGAGCGCTACCCAGGTCGCGGCCCGGCTCTCGGCCGCGCTCGACACCGACCTGGGCGTGCGCGAGCTGTTCGAGGCCTCCACCGTCGTCGCGCTCGCGGCCCGCGCGGAATCGCGGGTCGGCGCGGGCAAGCGCGCGCCGCTGGTGCCGCAGCAGCGGCCGGAGCTGGTGCCGCTGTCGCTGGCGCAGCAGCGCATGTGGTTCCTCAACCGCTTCGATCCCGAATCAGCCGTGGACAATATCCCTGCCGCGGTGCGCATGTCGGGTCTGCTGGATCGGCAGGCGCTGCAGATCGCGGTGGCCGACGTCCTGGCCAGGCACGAATCGCTGCGCACCTACTATCCGGAGGTGGACGGCACCGCCCATCAGGTCGTCGTGCCGACCGGCAAGGTGATTCCGGATCTGACGCCGATCGACGTCAGCGAAACCGAACTGCCGCAGCGGCTTTCGGAACTGGTGCTGACCGGCTTCGACGTCACCGTCGATGTGCCGTTCCGGGCGCAGCTGTTCGAGATCAGCCCGACCGAACATGTGCTCGCCCTGGTGGTGCACCACATCTCGGCCGACGGCTTCTCCATGCTCCCGATGACCCGGGACGTGATGACCGCGTACGGCGCTCGCGTCGACGGCGGCGAACCGGCTTGGCGGCCACTGGAAGTCCAGTACGCCGACTACGCGCTGTGGCAGCGCACCGTGCTCGGTGCCGAGACCGATCCGGATTCGGTGATCTCCGAACAGATCTCGTACTGGTCGCAGGCGCTGCGCGGGCTGCCGGAGCAGCTGGATCTGCCCGCGGACCGGCCGCGTCCCGCGGTGGCTTCCGGCCGCGGCGCGACCTATACCTTCGAGATCGACGCCGAAACACACACCAGGCTGGCCGAACTCGCCCGCACCCGCGGCGCGACGCTGTTCATGGTCGCGCACACCGCGCTGGCCGTGCTGCTCGCGCGCCTGTCGGGCGAGGACGACATCGCCGTCGGCACCCCGGTGGCGGGCCGCGGTGAGCGCGCGCTCGACGACCTGATCGGCATGTTCGTCAACACCCTGGTGCTGCGGACCCCGGTCGACGGCGGCGCGACGTTCACCGACCTGCTGCGTGCGGTGCGCGCCACGGATATCGCCGCCTTCGGTCACGCCGACCTGCCGTTCGAGCGGCTGGTGGAGATCCTGAACCCGCCGCGTTCGCAGGCCCGGCATCCGCTGTTCCAGGTGATGCTGTCGTTCCAGAACCTCGGCCAGAATGTGCTGGAACTGCCCGGATTGACGGTCAGCGGTGTCGAATTGCCCATCGACGTGGCCAAATTCGACCTGCATCTGGCGCTGTCCGAGCGCACCGCGGCGAGCGCGACCAACGGCGCGGCGGCGACGCCGTCCGGCATCATCGCCGAATTGATCTACGCCACCGATCTTTTCGATCCGCGGACGATGGCCGAATTCGGCGAGCGGTTCAACCGGGTGCTGCGGGCCGTCGCGGCGGAACCGGATCGTCCGGTCGGTGATATCGCGCTGCTGGACGAGTCGGAAACCGAACTGGCGCTGCGTGGTTGGAACGACACCGCGCACGAGTTGGGTGCCGCGCGGACGCTGGTCGAGGTATTCGCGAAGCAGGCCGCGGCGACCCCGGATTCGATCGCGATCGTCGACCCGAGCACCGGGACCTCCCTTACCTACGCCGAATTCGCGGCGCGGGTGCATCGCACGGCACGCCGCCTGATCGACGCCGGTGTCGGACCGGAAAGTCTTGTCGCCCTTGGCATTCGCCGTTCGGTCGACCTTGTCGTCGCGGCATACGCGGTGCAGGCCGCGGGCGGCGGCTACGTGCCACTGGATCTGGATCAGCCCGCCGAGCGCATCGAGTACGTGCTGGAATCCGCCGCGCCGGTCTGCGTGCTCACCACCGCACGCGACGCGTTCGACGCCGGCGCGCGGGAGACGCTGACGCTCGATGAACTCGAGTTGGACGAGTACTCGGACGCGCCGGTCGGCGATGCCGAACGGATCGCGCCCCTGCGGCCCGAACATCCGGCGTATGTGATCTTCACGTCCGGCTCGACCGGCCGTCCGAAGGGCGTCGCGGTGCCGCATGCCGCCGTCGTGAACCAGATCCGCTGGATCACCGGCGAATACGGCATCGGCGCCGACGACATCGTGCTCTTCAAGACGCCCGCCACCTTCGACGTCTCGGTGTGGGAGCTGTTCGGTCCGCTCAGCACCGGCGGCCGGATGGTGATCGCGAGCCCCGACGGGCACCGCGACCCGCAATACCTGGCCGAGGTGATCGCCGCCGAGCGCATCACCATGACCTCGTTCGTGCCGTCGATGCTGACCGTATTCGCGTCCAGCGCGGAGGCGACCGGTATCGGCCGCGAAGCGCTGGCCTCGCTGCGGTTGCTGTTCGTCGCCGGTGAGGCGTTCACCGCCGACGCGGTGCACGCGATCCGCCGGGTGAGCGATGCCGAGCTGTACAACCTCTACGGCCCAACGGAATTCACCGTGCACGCCACGCACGGCCCGGTGGCCGCCGAGATCACGGGCGCGGTCCCGATCGGTCTGCCGGTGTGGAATGCCCAGGCCTACGTGCTGGATTCGCGCCTGCACCCGGTCGCCGCGGGTATGGCGGGCGAGTTGTACCTGGCCGGAGCGCAATTGGCGCGCGGCTACTTCGGCCGTGCCGACCTGACCGCGGATCGCTTCGTGGCCAACCCGTTCGGTGCGCCGGGTGCGCGCATGTACCGCACCGGCGACCTGGTCACCCGGGGCGCCGACGGCGCGATCGAGTACCTGGGCCGCACCGACTTCCAGGTGAAGCTGCGCGGCCTGCGCATCGAGCTCGGGGAGATCGAAACCGCGCTCACCGCACAGCCTTCGGTGGCCCAGTCGGTGGCCATGGTGCGGTCGGACGCGCGCACGGGCGACCAGTTGGTCGCCTACGTCGTGCCCTCGGGCGCCGAGCTGGACGCCGACGAGCTGCGCGGCGCCCTCGCTGCGCGACTGCCCTCGTACATGGTGCCCGCGGCGATCGTTGTGCTCGACGCGATGCCGTTGAGCCCCAACGGCAAACTGGATCGGCGCGCACTACCCGAACCCGTCTTCGAGGCGCGGGAGTTCCGTGCGCCCGCGACGCCGATCGAGGAGATCGTCGCCGACACCTTCGCCGAGGTGCTCGGGCTCGCCGCGGCCGAGGGCGATCGCCCGGTCGGCCTCGACGACGACTTCTTCGAACTCGGTGGCAACTCGCTGATCGCCACCCAGGTGGTGGCCCGACTCGGCGCGGCGCTCGATACCCGGGTGCCGGTGCGTCTGCTATTCGAGGCGCCGAATGTGGCGGCGCTCGCCGCGCGCCTCGAGGCGCAGGCGGGCACCGGACGCCGCCGCGAGCTGGTGGCCGGTCCGCGCCCGGCGCAGATTCCGCTTTCCCTTGCCCAGCAGCGCATGTGGTTCCTGAACCGGTTCGACAGCGCGACCGCGGTCAACAACATTCCGCTCGCGGTGCGGCTGACCGGTGCGCTCGACACCGACGCGCTGCGCCGCGCGGTCGCCGACGTGATCGACCGGCACGAGGTGCTGCGCACCATCTACCCGGAGACCGCCGACGGCCACGGTGTGCAGGTGGTGCTGCCCGCGGGGCAGGAGACCATCGATCTTTCACCGATCACGGTGTCGGAGACCGAGATTCGCGAACAGATCAGCGAGCTCGTGCTCACCGGTTTCGATGTCACCGCCGAGGTTCCGGTGCGGGCCAAGCTGTTCCGGGTCGCGGGCTCGATGGACGGCTCGCAGCCGGAGACGCATGTGCTGGTCTTCGTCGTGCACCACATCTCCGGTGACGGCTGGTCGATCCGGCCGCTCGCCCGCGATGTGATGGTGGCCTACCTGGCCCGTTCGAGCGGCGAGGCGCCCGGTTGGGCGCCGCTGCCGGTGCAGTACGCGGATTACGCGCTGTGGCAGCGGGAAACGCTCGGCTCGGAGGAGGATCCGGAGTCGCTGATCGCCCAGCAGGTGGCGTTCTGGTCGCGGAACCTGGCCGGGCTGCCGGATCAGCTGGATCTGCCCGCGGATCGCTCGCGCCCGGCCATCGCGTCGAATCGCGGTGACGTGTACGAGTTCTCGCTCGACGCGCAGCTGCAGCGCGGGCTGAACGCGCTGGCCCGCGAGCACGGCGCGAGCCTGTTCATGGTGGTGCACGCGGCCTTCGCCGCACTGCTCGCCCGCCTGTCCAACAGCGACGACATCGCCATCGGCACCGCGGTCGCCGGCCGTGGTGAGGCGGCGCTCGACGATGCCATCGGCATGTTCGTGAACACGCTGGTGCTGCGCACCCAGGTCGATTCGGCCGAGACCTTCACCGAATTGGTCGCGCGGACAAGGGAAACCGACCTTGCCGCGTTCGGCCATGCGGATCTGCCGTTCGAGCGGCTGGTGGAGATCCTGAACCCGGCGCGCTCGCAGGCAAGGCATCCGCTGTTCCAGGTGATGCTGTCGTTCCAGAACCAGGGCGAGGCCTCGTTCGAGCTGCCCGGCCTCGAGGTGGCCGGGGTGCCGCTCGACGTGGTGACGGCCAAGTTCGATCTGCAGCTGAACTTGACCGACCGCCTCGACGCCACGGGCGCACCGGACGGCATGACCGCCGAATTCGCCTACGCCACCGATATGTTCGACGCGGGCACGATCGAAACGTTGGCCCGCCGCCTGGTGCGGTTGCTGACGGCGGTCGCGGCCGAGCCGACGGTGGTCGTCGGCGAGATCGACCTGCTCGATACCGCCGAGCGCACGCGGGTGGTCGAGTTGTGGAATGCCACCGCGCACGGAATCGATTCGGCCGCAACGCTGGTGTCGATGTTCGAGGCGCAGGTGGCGCGTACTCCTGACGCGACCGCCCTCACATTCGAGGGGACAAGTCTGTCCTATGCCGAGTTCGCGAGCCGGGTGCACCGACTCGCGCGCTGGCTGCGGCAGGCCGGTGTCGGCGCGGAATCGTATGTGGCCCTCGGTATGCGGCGTTCGATCGACCTCGTGGTCGGCATGTACGCGGTATCGGTGGCCGGTGGCGCCTACGTGCCGCTGGATCCCGACTTCCCCGCCGAGCGCATCGATTACATCCTGGAGACCGCGCAACCGGTCTGCGTGCTGACCTCCGGCGCCGATCTGGCGACGACGCACGCGCGCCAGGTTCGCATCGATGAGCTGGATCTGGCCGGGCTTTCCGACGAACCGCTCACCGATCAGCCGGTGCTGCCCGGCAATACCGCGTACGTGATCTTCACGTCGGGTTCGACCGGACGCCCGAAGGGCGTCGCGGTGAGCCACGGCGCGATCGTCAACCGGTTGGTCTGGATGCAGGCCGAGTACGGTCTGCGCCCGGATGACGTGGTGCTGCAGAAGACCCCGGCCACCTTCGACGTTTCGGTCTGGGAGTTCTTCTGGCCCTTGCAGGTCGGTGCGCGACTGGTAGTCGCCAGGCCGGACGGTCATCGCGACCCGGCCTACCTGGCTCAGCTCATCACCGAAGAGGCCGTCACGACGGCGCATTTCGTACCGTCGCTGATGTCGGTGTTCGTCGCCGACGAGCGCGCCGCCGAATGCACCAGCCTGCGTATGGTCTTCGCATCCGGTGAGGCGCTGCCCGCGCCGACCGCGCAGCGCCTGCGCGAGCTTACCGGTGCGGCGTTGCACAACCTCTACGGCCCGACCGAGGCCGCGGTCGACGTCACCTATCACGAGGTGACCGATGCCGATCTCACCTCGGTGCCGATCGGTGCGCCGGTGTTCAACACCCAGGTGTACGTGCTGGATTCGCGGCTGCGGCCGGTGCCGGTCGGCGTGCCGGGCGAGCTCTATCTCGCGGGTGCGCAGTTGGCGGTCGGCTACGTCGCGCGGCCGGATCTGACCGCGGATCGGTTCGTGGCCAACCCGTTCGGCGCCGCCACCCGGATGTACCGCACGGGTGACCTTGTTACCTGGACGGCCGATGGTGAGCTGGAGTATTTGGGCCGCACCGACTTCCAGGTGAAGTTGCGCGGTCTGCGGATCGAGCTCGGCGAGATCGAGCAGGCGCTCACCGCGCAGCCCGCGATCGCGCAGGCGGTCGTTGTGGTGCGCACCGATGAGCGCACCGGCGACCAGCTGGTGGGTTACCTTGTCGCACAACCGGATCGCGTCATCGACGTGGACGAGGTGCGCGCGGCGCTGGCCAAGCAGCTCACCGCGTACATGGTGCCGTCGGCGTTCGTCGTGCTCGACGAATTCCCGCTCAACGCGTCCGGCAAGCTGGATCGCAAGGCGCTGCCCGCGCCGGTGTTCGAGGCCAAGGTGTTCCGTGCGCCGTCGACCCCGATCGAGGAGATCGTGGCCAACACCTTCGCCGACGTGCTCGGCGTCGCGCGGGTCGGCCTCGACGACGACTTCTTCGGCCTCGGCGGCAACTCGCTGCTGGCCACCCAGGTGACCGCGCGGCTCGGCGCGGCACTGGATACCCAGCTCGCGGTGCGCGATCTGTTCGAGGCCTCCGATGTGCACGCGTTCGCTGCGCGGGTGGAGCGGGCCGCGGGCTCGGGTCGCAGCAGGCCCCGGCTCGTCGCGGGGGAGCGGCCGGAGCGCATCCCGCTCTCGCCCGCCCAGCAGCGGTACTGGTTCCTCAACCAATTCGACACGGCCACTTCGGCGGTCGACAACATCCCGCTCGCGGTGCGGCTGTCCGGCGAGCTGGACGTCGCCGCGCTCGAACTGGCGATCGGCGACGTATTCGCCCGGCACGAGGTGTTGCGCACCACCTACCCGCGTTCGGCCGACGGCCCACACCAGGTGATCCGGCCCGCATCCGCGTCGGCGGTTTCGCTGAGCCCGGTCGAGGTGGCCGAGTCCGAATTGGTGGGCAAGGTCATCGAATTCGCGCTCACCACCTTCGATGTCACCGTCGAGGTGCCGCTGAAGGTCGCGTTGTTCCGGATCGCGCCACAGGAGCATGTGCTCGCGTTCACGGTGCACCACGTCGCGGCGGACGGCTCGTCGATGGGGCCGCTGGCCCGCGACCTGATGATCGCGTACGTGGCCCGGGTCGGCGGCGATGTGCCGCAGTGGGTTCCGCTGCCGGTGCAGTACGCCGACTACGCGCTGTGGCAGCGCGCGGTGCTCGGTGCCGAGGACGATCCGGAATCGCTTGCCGCCCAGCAGGTCGCGTACTGGACCGCGGCGCTCGCGGAGCTGCCGGACCAGCTGGAGCTGCCCGCCGACCGGCCGCGCCCGCCCGCGCAGTCGTTCCAGGGCAAGGCGATTCGCTTCGAGATCGATCCGGAGCGGCACGCCCGCCTGCACGAGTTGGCGCGCGCCAACAACGCCTCGCTGTTCATGGTCGTGCACGCCGCGCTGGCGGTGCTGCTGGCCCGGCTGTCCGGCACCGACGACATCGCGGTCGGCACCCCGATCGCCGGTCGCGGTGAGCGCGAACTCGACGACCTGATCGGCATGTTCGTCAACACCCTGGTGTTCCGCACCCGGGTGGGTTCGGGCGCGCGGTTCACCGATCTGCTCGCCGATGTCCGGGAGCGCGACCTGGAGGCGTTCGCCAACGCCGACGTGCCGTTCGAGCGGCTGGTCGAGGTGCTCAACCCGGTGCGCTCGACGGCGCGCAATCCGCTGTTCCAGGTGGGCCTTTCGTTCCAGAACCTGGCCGAGACCACCTTCGAGCTGCCGGGTCTTTCGGTGAGCGCGGTCGATTTCGATTCGCAGCTGGCCAAGACCGATCTGCATGTCACGCTCTACGACCGGTACGCCGAGGACGGCACCCCGGCCGAGATCGTCACCGAATTCGGTTACGCCATCGATCTTTTCGATCAGGCGACGGTGCAGGGCTTCGCGGACCGGTTCATCCGGGTGCTCGACGCCGTGGTGGCCGATCCCGCGGTCGCGGTCGGCGAGATCGATCTGCTCTCCGCCGACGAGACCGACCGGATCCTCACCGCGTGGAACGACACCGCGCACGAAACCGACACCGCCGCAACCCTGGTCTCGCTGCTCGATCGCACGGTGGCGGCCGGCCCGGACGCGGTGGCGCTGGTGGCCGACACCGCCGAGGGCCGCGTCGAAATTTCGTACGCCGAACTCGACGCACGGGTGAATCGCCTGGCGCGCTACCTGATCGGCCGCGGCATCGGACCGGAGGACCGGGTGGCGCTGGCCATCCGCCGCTCCGCCGATCTGGTGACCGCCATGTACGCGGTCGCGAAAACCGGTGCGGCCTACGTGCCGATCGATCCGGACCAGCCCGCCGAGCGCACCGAGTACATCCTCACCACCGCCGCGCCCGCATGCGTGCTGACCACGGTCGGCGACGGATTCCACACGGTGGCAACCGATGTGGTGCCGGTCGACGTGCTCGACCTCGGGGCGTATTCCGTCGATCCGGTGCGGGCCGACGAGCGCCGCGGCGCGCTGACCCCGGCGAACACCGCCTACGTCATCTTCACCTCCGGCTCGACCGGTCAGCCCAAGGGCGTCGCGGTGCCGCACGCCGCGATCGTCAACCAGTTGCTCTGGGAGACGGCCGAATTCGAGCTCGGCGCGGATGACGCGATCCTGCTCAAGACCGCGGCCACCTTCGACCTCTCGGTCTGGGAGTTCTGGTCGGCCGCCGTCTCGGGCGGCCGCCTGGTGATCGCGCTGGCCGACGGCCACCGCGACCCGGCTTACCTGAACGAGCTGATGCGTGAGACCGGCGTCACCACCCTGCATGTGGTGCCGTCGATGCTCGACGCACTGCTCACCGAGTCGGGTAACCGGTTGCCGCACAGCCTGCGTCGTGTGCTGGCCATCGGTGAGGCGCTGCCCGCCGCGACCGCGCAGCGGTTCCGGCAGCACAATGCCGCTACGTTGTTCAACCTGTACGGCCCGACCGAGGCCGCGGTGTCCATCACCAGCCACCTGGTCACCGATGCCGACCGGGCCTCGGTGTCGATCGGTGCGCCGGAGTGGAACAGCCGTGTCTACGTGCTGGATTCGCGCCTGCGGCCGGTGCCGGTCGGTGTTTCGGGTGAGCTGTATCTCGCGGGCGCCCAGCTGGCGCGCGGCTACTTCGGCCGCGCCGAGCTGACCGCCGACCGCTTCGTCGCCGACCCGTTCGGCGCGGCGGGCAGCCGCATGTACCGCACGGGCGACCTGGTGGCCTGGAACGCCGGCGGCGAGCTGGAATACCGGGGCCGCACCGACTTCCAGGTGAAGATCCGCGGTTTCCGCATCGAACTCGGCGAGATCGAGGCGGCGCTGCTGCGCCAGCCCGCGATCGCCGCCGCCGCGGTGCTGGCGCACACCGATCCGAATATCGGTGACCGCCTTGTCGCTTACGTTGTCCCGGCCGAAGGCCCGGTGGACAAGCGTGCGCTGCAGTCGGCGCTGTCCGCCGAATTGCCGTCGTACATGGTGCCTTCGGTGCTGATCGAGCTGGATGCCCTGCCGCTCAACGCGAACGGCAAGCTGGATCGGAAGGCGCTGCCGGAACCGACCTTCGAAAAGGCGGTCTTCCGTGCGCCGGTGACCCCGATCGAGCAGATCGTCGCCAACACCTTCGCCGAGGTGCTGCGCATCGATAACCGCGAGGGCGGCAAGCGAATCGGCCTCGACGACGACTTCTTCGCCTGGGGCGGTAACTCGCTGCTGGCGACGCAGGTCGCCGCCAGGCTCGGTGAGGCGCTGAATACCCGGGTGCCGGTGCGGCTGCTGTTCGAGGCGTCCACCGTTGCCGCGCTTGCGGTTCGGGTGGAGCAGCACGCCGACGCCGGTGGCCGTAAGGCACTCGTCGCCGGTCCGCGGCCGGAGCACATTCCGCTGTCGTTGGCGCAGCAGCGGATGTGGTTCCTCAACCGGTTCGATACGCAGTCGGCGGCGTACAACGTGCCGATCGCGGTGCGGTTGACCGGTGCGTTGGATGTGGCGGCGCTGCGTGCGGCGATCGCGGATCTGGTGAGCAGGCATGAGATTCTGCGGACGATTTATCCGCAGACCGAGGCCGGTGCGGTGCAGGTGATCCTGCCGCCGACGCAGGCGGTGCCCGAGCTGGATGTGCGGGTCGTCGCGGCGGCCGACGTGGAAGCGGCTGTCATCGAGCTGATTTCGACGATTTTCGATGTCACCACCGAGGTGCCGGTGAAGGTGGCGTTGTTCCAGATCGCCGATGCCGTCGACGAATACGTTCTCGCGATGGTGGTGCACCATATCGCTGGTGATGGGTCGTCGGTTGGCCCGTTGACGCGGGATCTGGTGACCGCTTATGCGGCTCGTGCGTTCGGTGAGGCGCCGAGTTGGGCTCCGTTGGCGGTGCAGTACGCGGATTACTCGATCTGGCAGCGTGAACTGCTGGGTGGCGAAGAGGATCCGGAGTCGTTGGCGTCCAAGCAGGTTGCCTACTGGCAGCAAGCATTGGCTGACCTGCCCGATCAGCTGGATTTGCCGTCGGATCGTCCGCGTCCGGCGGTGCAGTCCTTCGCCGGTGGCAAGGTCGAGTTGCGGGTCGATGCGGGCACGCATCAGGCGTTGATCGAGCTGGCTCGTGCTGAGGGTGCGACGCTGTTCATGGTCGTGCACACCGCCCTGGCGGTGCTGTTGTCCCGGTTGTCGGGCACCGACGACATTGCGATCGGTACGCCGATGGCTGGTCGTGGTGAGGCTGTGCTTGATGACCTGATCGGTATGTTCGTCAATACGCTGGTGTTCCGTTCGCGGATCGATGCCGGTGAGCCGTTCGTCGAACTGCTTGCGCGGCAACGCGAAACCGATATCCAGGCCTTCGCCAACGCCGATGTGCCGTTCGAGCGCCTTGTCGAGGTGCTCAACCCGGTGCGGTCGACCGCGCGGCATCCGTTGTTCCAGGTGGGTTTGTCGTTCCAGAACCTGGCCCAGTCCAGTCTGGAGCTGCCCGGTTTGACCGTGGCCGGTCTCGATATCGATACCCAGCTGTCGCAGTTCGATCTGCACCTGATCGCCACCGACCGCTACAGCGATTCCGGTGAACCGGAAGGCATTACCGGCTTCTTCACCTACGCGACCGATATGTTCGACCGGGATACGGTGCAGGACTTCGTCGAACGCTTCGCGCGACTGCTCGGCGAGATCATTGCCGCACCGCGCACCGCGGTCGGCGAGATCGAACTGCTCGACCCCGCCGAACGCGCCGAACTGGTGGTGCGCCGCAATGCCACCGCATACGAGGTGGATTCGGATGCGACGCTGGTGTCGATCCTCGACGCGACGGTCGCCGCGGATCCGAAGGAAGTCTCGCTGGTCACCGATGACGGCGCCACGCTGACCTACGGTGAACTCGACGCCAGGGTGAATCGTCTTGCCCGGCACCTGATTTCGCTGGGTGTCGGCCCGGAGTCGCGGGTAGCGCTCGCCATCCGCCGCTCGGTGGATCTGATCGTGGCGATGTACGCGGTGGCCAAGTCCGGCGGTGCGTATGTGCCGGTGGATCCGGATCAGGCGGCTGAGCGCACGGCCTACATCCTGGAGACCGCGGCACCGGTCTGCGTATTGACCAACGCCGACGCCGGTTTCGATACCGACGCCGCACCCGTGGTGCGCATCGATGAACTCGACCTGAACGACCTGTCCGCGACCCCGGTGGTCGATGCGGATCGGGTTGCGCCGCTGCGTCCGTCGAACACCGCGTATGTGATCTTCACGTCGGGTTCGACGGGCAGGCCGAAGGGTGTCGCGGTACCGCATGCCGCGATCGCGAACCAATTGCTGTGGAAGGTCACCGAATTCGGTCTCGACCCGGCGGACGCGATCCTGCTCAAGACGGCCGCGACGTTCGATTTGTCGGTCTGGGAGTTCTGGTCGGCCGCCGCATGCGGTGGTCGCCTGGTGATCGCCGCCCCGGACGGGCATCGCGACCCTGCCTACCTCAACGAGCTCATGGCACGGGAATGGGTCACCACCCTGCATGTGGTCCCGTCGATGCTGGACGCACTGCTGGCCGGGGACTTCCCGACCTCGCTGTGGCGGGTCCTCGCGATCGGTGAGGCCCTGCCCGGTGCACTGGCGCAGAAGTTCTTGAAAGAACGTCCGCGTACGGAACTGTTCAACCTTTACGGTCCGACCGAGGCCGCGGTGTCGATCACCAGTCATCGGGTCACCCCGGCCGATCAGGTGTCGGTGTCGATTGGTGCGCCGGAGTGGAACAGTCAGGTGTATGTCCTGGATGCGCGGTTGCGTCCGGTACCGGTCGGGGTTTCGGGTGAGTTGTATTTGGCGGGTGCGCAGTTGGCGCGTGGCTACTTCGGTCGCGCGGATCTGACCGCGGACCGGTTCGTCGCCAATCCGTTCACCGCAGGGGCGCGGATGTATCGCACCGGTGACCTGGTGGCCTGGAATGCCAACGGTGAGTTGGAGTATCGGGGTCGTACCGATTTCCAGGTGAAGATCCGTGGTTTTCGTATCGAGTTGGGTGAGATCGAGGCGGCGCTGCTGGCGTTGCCGGAGATCGCGCAGGCCGCTGTCGTGGCGAAGTCGGATCCGAAGACGGGTGATCGCCTGGTCGCCTACCTGGTGGCGGCGGATGCGGAAGTCGATGTCGCGCAGGTGAAGTCGGCACTGGCGGCGGGTCTGCCGTCGTACATGGTGCCCTCGGCATTCGTGGTGCTGGACGCGTTGCCGCTGAATGTCAACGGCAAGCTCGACCGAAAGGCGTTGCCGGAGCCGGAATTCGAGACAACGGTCTTCCGCGCCCCGTCGACTCCGATCGAGGAGATCGTCGCGGGCGTCTACGCCGACGTGCTCGGGCTGGAGCGAGTCGGTGCCGATGACGATTTCTTCGCCCTGGGCGGTAACTCGCTGCTGGCGACCCAGGTCGCGGCCCGCATCGGTGCCGCACTGGATTCACGGGTGCCGGTGCGTGCCCTGTTCGAGGCCTCGACGGTGGCCGGGCTCGCGGTCAAGGTCGAACAGCACGCCGGTGCGGGCGGCCGCAAAGCCCTCGTCGCCGGACCACGCCCCGAGGAGATCCCGCTGTCGCTGGCTCAGCAGCGCATGTGGTTCCTCAACCAGTTCGACACCGCCTCAGCGGTCAACAACATTCCGGTGGCCGTGCGCCTGTCCGGCGACCTCGACGTCGCCGCACTACAACAAGCGGTCGCGGATGTCATCGGCCGGCACGAGACCCTGCGCACCATCTACCCCGAACAGGGTGGCACGGCGCATCAGGTCATCCTGCCGGTCGAGCGCGCGGTACCCGATCTGACTCCGGAACCCGTTGCGGCCGAAGACATTCGGGAGCGGATCATCGAGGTGATCGGCGCCGGATTCGACGTCACCGTCGAGGTTCCGTTGCGGGCCAAGCTGTTCCAGGTGGCGGACGGCGAATACGTGCTGGTCTTCGTCGCCCACCACATCAGCGCCGACGGTTGGTCCATGGGCCCGCTCACCCGCGACGTGATGGTCGCCTACGCGTCCCGCGCGGCCGGGGTGACCCCGGGCTGGTCGCCGCTGGCGGTGCAGTACGCGGACTTCAGCCTCTGGCAGCGCGAAGTGCTCGGCGCGGAAACCGATCCGGACAGCCTGATCTCGCAGCAGGCCGACTACTGGCGCAAGACGCTGGCGGGGCTGCCCGACGAGCTCAACCTGCCCGCAGACCGCCTGCGCCCGACGGCGCAGTCGTTCTCCGGTGGGCGCGTGGTGTTCCCGATCGAGGCGGGTCTGCACCGCAAGCTCACCGAGATCGCCAGGGAACAGCACGCGACGCTGTTCATGGTGGTGCACGCCGCGCTCGCGCTGTTCCTCGCGCGGATGTCGGGTACCGACGATATCGCCATCGGCACCCCGGTGGCCGGTCGCGGCGAGGCCGAACTCGACGATGTGATCGGCATGTTCGTCAATACGCTGGTGCTGCGTTCGCACGTGCGCGGCGAGCTGACCTTCGCCGAATTGCTGGCGCAGACCAAGGATTCGGATCTGCAGGCGTTCGCGCACGCGGATCTGCCGTTCGAACGACTCGTCGAACTGCTCAACCCGGAGCGTTCGACGGCGCGGCATCCGCTGTTCCAGGTGGCGCTGTCGTTCGAGAACCTGCCGGAGAGCAGCTTCGAACTGCCCGGACTCAGCGTCGCCGCGGTCGATTTCGAGGTGGACACCGCGAAATTCGATCTGTCGCTGACGGTTCGGGAGGCGGGCGCGAACACCGCGGGCGCGGGTATGTTCGCCGAATTCGCCTTCGCCCGCGACCTGTTCGACGATGCCACCGTCAAGGTGTTCGCCGAGCGGTTCACCAGGCTGCTGGAAGCCATTGCCACCCAGGCCGATACGCCGATCGGCGACCTGCCGCTGCTGGACGAGGACGAGCACGAGCTGCTCACCCACGTGTGCGGCGTCGATGTCGACACCCACGATCTGCTGCCCGACCTGCTGGCCCGCGGCGTCCGGTTCGATCCGGATCACACCGCGGTGCGCTACCTGGGCCGCTCGATCAGCTACCGGGAACTCGACGAGTACTCCTCGCGACTCGCGCGGGTGCTCATCGATCGCGGTGTCGGTCCGGAAAAGATTGTGGCGCTGTCGTTCCCGCGGTCCTACGAGATGGTCGCCGCGTTCTGGGCGGTAGCCAAGGCCGGTGGCGCGCACGTGCCGATCGACCCGACCTACCCGGACGATCGCAAGCGGCACATGGTCACCGACTCGGGCGCGGTCATCGGCCTCACCTCCAGCGAGTACCTGGATCAGCTGCCCGCCGACGTCGAATGGATGACCATCGACGATCCGGCGATGGACGTGCTGCTGGCGAGCAAGTCGACCGATCCGGTCACCGACGCCGAGCGCCTCGCGCCGCTGCGCTCCTGGCATCCGGTGTACGTGATCTACACCTCGGGTTCGACCGGTATGCCCAAGGGCGTCACCGTGACCCACTCGGGTATGGGCGGATTGGTCGGTGTCGCAACGGATCTCTACCGGCTCGAGCGGCATCACCGGTTCCTGCACATCTGCTCGCCCAGCTTCGACCCGTCGGTGCTGGAGTGGGTGTGCGCGGGCTACACCGGCGCGACGCTCGTCGTGGTGCCATCGGGCATCATCGGCGGTCCCGACCTGGCCGAGCTGCTGCGCACCGAAAAGGTGACGCATACGATCATCACTCCGGCGGTGCTCGGCACCGTCGATCCGGAGGGTGTCGCGCTCGAGGTCGCCTCCGTCGGTGGCGATGTCACCACCCAGGAGTTGCTGGCGAAGTGGGCGCCGGGCCGGCTGTACTTCAACGCGTACGGTCCGACCGAGGCGACCATCATCACCTCGTACGCGCATCTGACCCCGGGACGGCACATCACCATCGGCAAGCCGGTGCGCGGCGTCTCGGCGCTGGTGCTCGACGGGCGGCTCAACCCGGTGCCGCCCGGCGTCGCCGGCGAGCTGTACCTGGCCGGTGACGCACTGGCCCGCGGCTACCACAACCGCCCCGACCTCACCGCGGATCGGTTCGTGGCCAATCCGTTCGGCGCGCCGGGCGACCGGATGTACCGCACCGGTGACGTGGTGCGCTGGTTCGCCGAACCGGGCGAGCGGGCGGGCAATGCCGCGCTGCCGGAGGTGCCGTGGGAGCTCGACTACGTCGGCCGCTCCGACTTCCAGGTGAAGATCCGCGGTTTCCGCATCGAACTCGGCGAGATCGATTCGGTGCTGGCCCGGCACGAGGATGTCGAGTTCGCCATCACCATCGGCCGCAAAACCGATGCGGGCGCGACGATCCTGGTGTCGTATGTGCTCGGCGCGCCCGGAAAGGCCGTCGATCCGGCACAACTCACCGAGTACGCCGCGCGCAGCCTTGCCCCGCACATGGTTCCGGCCGCGATCATGGTGCTCGACGAGATCCCGCTGACCCCGGTCGGCAAGCTGGATCGCAAGGCGCTGCCCGAACCCGTGCTGGCGCCGCGCGAATTCCGGGCTCCGGCAACGGAAATCGAGGCGACCATCGCCGAGGTGTTCGCCGAGGTGCTCGGTGTCACCCAGATCGGTTTGGACGATTCGTTCTTCGCGCTCGGCGGTGATTCGATCCTGTCCATCCAGCTGGTGTCGCGGGCCAAGGCGCGCGGTGTGGTGTTCACCCCGCGCGATGTGTTCGAGCGGCGCAGCGTCGCCGCGCTGGCCGAAATCGCCACGCTCGGTGGCGAGGTCGAGCAGGTGCGGCTGGAGGAACTGGAGGGTGGCGGTATCGGCGAGATTCCGCTGACGCCGATCATGACCCAGATCCTGGCGAGCGGTTCGACCTACCAGCGGTTCTCGCAGTCGATGTCGCTGCGGTTGCCCGACGGCATCGACCGGGAGACCCTGGTCGGCACCATCGCCGCGGTATTCGAGCACCACGATGTGCTGCGGTCGCGGCTGCGGCGCAACGCCGACGCCGAAAACGCCAAGGACGCTTGGACGTTCGAGGCGCTGCCGCACGGCGCGGTGGATGTCGACGCGCTCGTGCATCGCGTCGAACTGCCCGCCGACGTCGATGACGCCGAGCTGTCCAGGCTGGCCAGCATCGAATTCGACGCCGCGATGGGTCGCCTCGATCCGGCGAATGCCGTGATGGCGCAGTTCATCTGGTTCGCCTTCAACGGTGACCGGCGCGATGTGCTGCTGATCGTCGCGCACCACTTCGTGGTCGACGGCGTCTCCTGGCGCATCGTGATCCCGGACCTCGCGGTCGCCTGGTCGCAGCTGGCCGCCGGTCAGCAGGTCGCGCTGCCCGAGAACGGGACGTCGATGCGGCGCTGGGCGCACGCGCTCACCGAGGAGGCCGTCTCGGCCGAACGGGTCGCGGAACTGCCATTCTGGCAGAAGATCTCGCAGGCCGACGATCCGCATCTCGGTGCGCGTCCGTTCGACCCGGCGGTGGACACCTTCGCCACCGTCGAGCGGGTCGAGGTTCTGCTGCCCGCCGCGGTCACCGACGCGGTGCTCACCGCGATTCCGGGTCTGTACCGGGGCGGTGTGAACGACGGTCTGCTCTCCGCGCTCGCCATGGCGACCGCCCGCTGGCGCGGCGGCGACTCGGCTCTCATCAAACTCGAGGGCCACGGTCGCGAAGAGGATGTCGTTGCGGGCGCGGATCTTTCGCGCACGGTCGGCTGGTTCACCACCGCTTACCCGGTGTTGCTCGAACTGGCCGGCGCCGATCTCGACGACGCGTTCGACGGCGGAAACGCCATGGGCGACATCGTGAAATCGGTCAAGGAACAGCTGCTCGCGGTGCCGGACAAGGGCATCGGCTACGGCCTGCTGCGGTACCTGAACCCGAGCACCGCGCAGCGCCTGCGCACGGTGGGCCAGATCAGCTTCAACTACCTCGGCCGGGCATCGGCGGGGGAGATTCCGCAGCAGCTGGCCGAAATCGGTTGGGTGCCGGTGGCGGATCTGGGTCGCCTCGACGGCGATATGGATCTGGATATGCCCGCCAATGCGACCGTCGATATCAACGCGATCGTCACCGACGGCGCGGACGGCCCGCAGCTCGGCGCGTCCTTCGCCTACCCGAACGGGCTGCTCGATCGGGAGCGGGTGCAGGAATTCGCCGATCTCTGGGTTGCCGCGCTCACCGCGCTCGCCACCCACGCGCAGCGGCCGGACGCGGGCGGCCTGACGCCGTCGGATCTGCCGCTGGTGCGGGTCGGCCAGCCGGATATCGAACTGTGGGAACGGAATTACCCGGCCATCACCGAGGTCTGGCCGCTCTCGCCGCTGCAGTCCGGTCTGCTGTTCCACGCGCTGCTCACCCAGGCCACCGTGGACGTCTACACCATGCAGGCGGTGGTGGACCTGAGCGGTGTCGTCGATATCGAGCGGCTGCGGACGGCCGCGCAGGCCATCGTCGATCGCTACCCGAACCTGCGCACCGCCTTCGTCACCGACGCGGACGGTCAGGCCGTGCAGGTGGTGCTCGACCGGATCGAAGCGCCTTGGCGCGAGGTGGATCTCACCGAGCTGCCGCAGGACGAGCGGATGCCCGAACTGCAGCGGCTGGTAAAGGCCGACCAGGCAACGCATTTCGATATGGCGCAGCCGCCGCTGTTGCGGTTCACGCTGTTCCGCACCGAGGAAACGCAGTGGCACCTGGTCATCACCACCCACCACATCCTGCTGGACGGCTGGTCGATGCCGCTGCTGATGCGGGATCTGTTGGTGCTGTACGCGGTTCACGGCGATCTGGCGGCGCTGCCGCGGGTGACCCCGTACCGCAACTTCCTCGGCTGGCTGGCCGGGCGCGACCGCGAGGCATCGCTGCGCGCCTGGGCGACCGCGCTGGACGGGGTGCAGGAGCCGACACAGCTTGCGCCGCAGCCGCGTTCGGCCGAGACGTACGAGATCGGCAAGCTGGTCACCGAAATCGACGCCGACCGCACGCGTCAGCTCACCAAGCACGCCGCCGAACTCGGTGTCACGGTGAATACGCTGGTGCAGGCGGCGTGGGGCATCCTGCTCGGCCGGTTGACCGGCCGCGGCGATGTGGTGTTCGGCGCGACGGTCTCCGGCCGTCCCGCCGAGCTGCCCGGCGTCGAAGCGATGGTCGGCCTGTTCATCAACACGCTGCCCGTGCGGGTGCGCATCGATGACCGGGCGAGCATCGGCCAGCTGCTGCAGCGCCTGCAGGGCGAGCAGGCCGACCTGCTCGACCATCACTTCGTCGGCCTCACCGATATCCAGCGGGCGGCGGGCGCGGGTTCGCTGTTCGACACGCTGGTGGTGTTCGAGTCGTATCCGATGGACAAGGAGGCGATTTCGGCCGCCAGCTCGATCGACGGCGTTTCGGTTACCGGCGTCGGCGTCAACGACGCGACCCACTACCCGATGACGCTGCTGGTGATGGCCGAGGCGAGCATCGAGCTCACCTTCAAGTACCTGGGCAGCCGGTTCACCGCCGACGAGGTGGCGACCCTGTCCGCGCGGTTCCTCCGGGTGCTCGACGCACTGCTCGGCGATCCCGACGCTCCGGTCGGCGATATCGACATACTCGACAGCGGTGAGCGGGCCAAGCTGCTGGCCGAATCCGGTGTCACGGCAGCGGTTTCCACACCGGAACCGACCGGATGGGTTGGTGCGCGCACGGTCGCCAAGGTGCTCGCCGAGGTGGTCGAGGCGGATCCGCAGGCGCCCGCGCTGTTGGACGGCGATACCGAAATCGCCTACCACGAACTGGATCGGCGCTCCTCGCAGCTCGCGCGGGTGCTCATCGATCGCGGTGCGGGACCGGGCGATATCGTCGCGATCGCGCTGCCGCATTCGGTCGATTCGGTTGTCGCGGCCTGGGCGGTGCAGAAGGCGGGTGCGGCCTGCCTGTTCGCCGGTGATTCCGGATCGGTGGATATCGCCGCGGCCGGGGCGAGCTTCGGCATCGGCACCGAGCAGGCCGAGGGCACGGTGCGCTGGCTGGTGCCGTCCGATCCGCAGGTTCGGGCCGAATTGGCCGCCGCACCAACGCATCCGGTGTCCTACGCCGACCGGGTCCGCCCGCTCGGCGAGGATCACCCGGCGTTCGTGGTGGACGGAACTCCACTGGCCCACCCGTCGCCCGACCACCATTCCTCATCGAGTCGCTTCGCGACGCTGACACAATCCGAGGCTTTGGACCAGGCGGTCCGGCTGCGCGACGAATACGCGATCGACTACGAGTCGACCACGTACACCCTGGCCGTCACCGGCCGCACGGCGGTGCTGGAATTCCTGGCCGCCGCGACGGCGGGCGCGCTCTCGGTGATTCCGTCGGGCGGCGAACCCGCCGACGATCTGGCCGACGGCGAGGTCGGCCACTGGTTCGTCACACCGGGCGAACCGGTCGACGCGGCCACCGACGAAGTCCGAATTGTCGTCGCGGAGTAGCGATCAGCGCTTCGCCGGATGCGACGCCTGCCCGGCCCGCATCCGGCGAAGCGGCGAAACCCGGTCGTATCGCGGGTATTCGGGCGTTCCGGAGACGGATCGCCCGGACCGAGGAGATACGATCGTGCCGAATCGCGCGGGGACCGGACCTGTGCGAAGTGGTCGGAGGTGGGCTTAGGCGTGGCGAAACCGATGCGTTCCGACCGGTGGACCGGCGCGGACCTCGACCACCTACCCGAAAACGGTTTGCACTACGAGGTGCTGAACGGCCAGCTGGTGGTCAGCGCGCCGCCCACCACCCGCCACCAGGTGGTGCTGCACGGCATGGCGCATGCGCTGAACGCGGCGCTGCCCGATGACGACTACGAAATCGGTTACGGCCTCGGCGTGCTGATCGGCCAGGACGAACCGATACCGGACCTCATCGTCACCGCCAGCCCGATCGATCCCGACCTGTCCAGGGTCCCTGCGGAACAGGTGGTGCTGGCGATCGAGGTGGTCTCCGAGTCGTCGCGGATGGCGGACCGCTCGATCAAACCGCTGCTGTACGCCGAGGCGGGCATCCCGCACTACTGGCGTTGCGAAATCCAACCGGTCCACCCGCAATTGCCAGGTGAACTACCGCCGGTGGTATTCACCTACGTCCTCGGCACCGACGGCTCCTACCAGCTGACCCACCGCGTATCCGCGGGCGACACCGTAACCCTGCGCATCCCGTTCGAATTCTGTGTCGACCCGGCTGCCCTGCTGTCCGTTTGAGCCCCCGGTCGATGCGGTTGCTACCGGAGTGCGGGCGGTCAATGCCGCCCTTTCGCATTCGGGACCAGCGCGAGCAGTTCGTCGACCGACCATTGGTCGTCGGCGTGTCTGCCGTGTTTCGATGCCAGCAGCGTGCCGTCGGGTGTGATGAGGAAGTCGGCCGGTAGGCCCAGTCGTCCGCCCTCGGCGGTCTTCGGTGGAGCGGCCTTTTCGCCGCGGCGGATCGCGCGCAGCTCGTAGGCGATACTCCGCGCGATGGTGGGCCATGCGCGTGGATCCAGCAGGGCGCGCGGGGCGGATTCGACGCCGAATTCGCGGTAGAGCACCCGGTTCGGGTCGGGTATCACATCGAAGGGCAGATCGGCCGTGTAGGTGCGCAATGTGGTTGCGCTGGAATGGAATACGACCACTTCCCGAATATTCGCGGCCCGGATCTCGGCGTCGCGCGCGGCGAACGCGCGCAGGTGCAGGTTGCATACCGGGCAGCCGGCGAAGCGGCGGAATTGCAGGTGGGTCAGGCGATCCGGATCCGGCACCTGGACCGGCTCGTCGTGGACGGACAGCAGCGTGCGGCGCGATATCTGGCTGGGTAACGACATGAGAGCTCCCTGATTCGTAGGCGTATGTTGTACGCCTACACCAGTATGCGCGTATCTTGTACGCTGTCAATCCATGCCCCGGCCCAAAACGCTGACCGATGCGGCCCTCGCGGACGCCGCGCTCGCCGTGATCGACGCTTCCGGTCTGTCCGCGCTCACCATGCGGGCGGTGGCGCAACGGCTGGGCATGGCCACCATGTCGCTGTATCGCTATGTGCCCGACCGGGATGCGTTGGAGGTGCTGGTCGTCGATCGGGTGTTCGGCGCCGTCGATCCCGTCCCGCCGAACGAATCGGATTGGCGGATAAAGATTTTCACCCTGCTCGACCGGATGCGGGCCGCGGTGTCGGAGCATTCCGAGGTCATTCCCCTGCTGCTGCGGCACCGGCAGGCCGCCGCCTCGACCCGGACGATCGAGGCGATGCTCGCGGTGCTCACCGAGGCTGGATTCACCGGCCGCGAGCGCGTGATCGCGCAGCGCACCCTGATCGCATTTCTGCTGGGCCACCTGAACAACGAGCATTACGCCGCGCTGTCCGGCCCCGGCACCGCCGCACTGGCGAGCCTGCCCGCGGCCGATTACCCGCACCTGACCGAAACCGCCGCCTTCGCCCGGACGATCGCGCCCGTCGACGAATTCCGGGCGGGCGCCGAGATCGTATTGCGGGGGTTGGTTCCCTAGCCGAAAAGTGCTGCGATATCGATGGTTTCGGCCATGGCCGCGGCGCCCGCGTCGTTGAGGTGCATACCGTCGCCGCAGTCGAATTCCGGACGGATGTGGTCCGGGCGGTCCGGATCCTCGACCGCGGCGGCGACATCGAAGACGCCGTCGAAAATATCCGTGGTGCGCAGCCATTCATTCACTTCGCGGCGCGCGGCGAGGGATTTGGCGACGGTTATTCCCTCGTAGACGCAGCCCGCGTACGGGCCGATGGTCGCGGCGTGAATGGGCAGGCCCGCCGCGTGCGCGCGCCGGGCCAGCTCGGTGAATCCGGCGACGAGCTCCGCAGCGGTGGCGGGCGGCTGCACCGGATCGGCCATATCGCCGATGATCAGATCGTTGATGCCGAAGTTGATCAGCACCCGCCCGACGCCGGGGGTGGCGAGTACGTCGCGATCGAAGCGGTCCAGCGCCGACTCGCCGATCTCGGCGCGCAGCAGGCGATTTCCGGCGATGCCCTGGTTGACGGCCCAGCCTCGGTCCAGCCGCGCATTGAGCAGGTCGATCGACCGCCGATTCGCTCCGACGGTGGTTCCCACGCCACCGAACCAGGAATCCCCGAACGCGACCGCCACCGGAATGTCATCGGCCGCAAGGACATCTACGCCCGAGATGAAGAAGCGTTCGGAAACCTCCTGCGCTCCAGCCAGTTCGGCGTCTCCGGTGACATTTCCCGGTGCCACATACGAGTTTTCACCGGGTTCATGCAGGAAGGTGGCGAGCCCGGTCGGACCGGGCAGGTACAGGCTGAGCGCCAGGTCGTCGCCCGCGGTCACCTCCAGTTCGACCGGATCGCTGATCACCTCGGCTCCGGCCGGCACGGTCACTTGCTCGGCCCCCGAAAAACGCAGCGGCGCATCGGTTTCGGCGACGATTCCGGCCCCCGCCTTGCGCAGCGCCACCCGAGCGGCGCCGATCGTCAGCGGCGCCTGCCCGTAACGATTGGACAGCCGCACGCGCAGCTGCTCGCCGCCACCGGCGAGGTGCAGTACCTGCCGCACCGTCTGATCGGCGAATTCGCGGGACACGGCCAGCTTGATCTGCTCGTACGGGCTGACCACCCCGGAGCGGAAGCCGGCGATCCAGCGGCCGGTGTTCGACATTGCACCCTCCAATGCTTGACGCGAGGAATAATTCCTGTGCATGTTTCTACTAGTGAATATTCCTCATGTCAACTATCCGCTAAGCAACTTACTGCGGTAGGTTGGCCTGATGGACCTGTTCGACGATCCGCGACTCACCAGCGTCGGCCTGCTCTTCGAGGCGTCCAATGGAATGCTGGCCAAGCTGCGCCCGGTATTCGAACGGCACGGACTGTCCGGCCTCGACTCGAATGCCCTGATGCGGCTCAGCCGCTCGCCGCGGCGGCGCCTGCGGATGACCGATCTGGCCACCCAGACCGAACTGTCGACCAGCGGCGTCACCCGCCTTGTCGATCGGCTGGAGCGCGGCGGGCTGGTGCGGCGCGAGCTGGATCCCGCCGATCGGCGCAGCGCGTACGCCGTGCTCACCGCCGAGGGGGAGCGGCGATTGGCGAATCTGCTGCCGGAATACCTGGACTGCGTCGACCGCTGGTTCGTCGATCTGTTCACCGAGGACCAACTCGCCGATCTGGTCGCCAAACTGCGGCGGATCCGCGACGCCGCCAATCCGGAAGCGGTGGCGGGCGTCGATTGATTACTCGGATTCGGCTGCCACGGAACCCGATTCGAGCAGCCGTTGGCAAAACCGGGCCGACCTTCCGAGATTTCGCGAGACCTCGCGGTCTGTGGGCCGGTTCCTGGCATGTCGACGCCGGAACCGGCCCACAATCAGTGGATAGACCGTCGTCACCAGGAGTGAGCGCCATGCGCGAACCCAATGCACTGAGCGACGAACACCGGGAAGCGTTCTGGCGCAGCTGCGGATGGTCGCCGGACCTGCCCGAGGAGCAACGTCGCGCCATCGAAAACGACTGGGACGACGAATCGATCGAGGCCGCCGAGGCGCTCGGCTGGAACTGCGGCGCGGAATGGATGGACCACACGACCAACCGCCGTCAGCGGACAATCGTTGCCTCCCAGGTGGATCCGATCCTGAACTACTTCGGCAAATGCCCGGTGTGCGGGTATCCGGCGCGCGCGTCGACGATCAATGTCCAGTTCGACGACGGTTCCTCGGCCGCGCTGGTCGTGGCGACCTGCGGTCTGCCGTGCGGTTGGAACGGTCCGGTGGTTCCGTCGACCATGACCTGACAACGCTCCACAGTGCCAGAATGGGCGGGTGGCAAATCTCGGCCCCGGCCGCCCCCGATCAGCGCAGCGGCACCGCCGCGGCCGCACGCCGCGCGCCGAAATCCTCGATGCCGCCGCCGAGTTGTTCACCACCAAGGGCTATGCGAACACCTCGACCCGCGCCATCGCCGACGCGGTCGGCATCCGGCAGGCCTCGCTCTATCACCATTTCGCGGCCAAGGACGACATTCTCGACGCGTTGCTCGCCGAAACCATCGCGACCTCACTGGAACTCGCCGCGCGCCTGGACGCGGCACCGGATCCGGCCGCCGCCAAGCTCTATGCCATGGCCTGGTTCGATGTGCGCCAATTATGTTCCGCGGGCTGGAATCTCGGCGCCCTCTACCTGCTGCCGGAGCTGCGCACCGAGCGATTCGCCGCATTTCGGCTGCGCCGCGACGAATTACGCGGCCACTACGAGATTTTCGCCGCGGCGGTTGGCGGTATCGGCGGCGCCGAGGTGCTGCCGTTCCGGCTAGTCGAAACCGTGATCAATATCCGCTCCGACGCGGGCGCGGTACCCGCCTACGCCGAGCACACCATCCCCGACGCCGCGCTGCGGGTGCTCGGCTGGGGCGGTGAATTCACCGAATTACGCGGCGCCGCACGGTCGTTGCTGGAGCGGCTGGCGCCGCAACCGATCCGGCCGCGGTGACGGGTCAGCGGGTGGTGGGCGGGGCGATCTGCCAGTAGTTGTGCAGCGCGCCCGCGATCTCCGGCAGCACCGTCACCGGAACGCGCTTGCGTCGCAGCATCTCTCGGATCTCGGTCACCTGCTCCCGCTTGCGCAGGTCATAGGCGCCCGCGACCGGACCCACCACCGGCGGTATGGAAAGCAGCACCAGCTCGCCGTGGCGTTCGGCGCCCGCGGTGAGGTCGAGTGCCAGGGTCCAGCGGGCGCGCTCGTCGAGCGCGAACCGCCCGGCCACCACACGATCCCAGCCGAAGCTGGACACCGACCACGGTTTGCGCCGGTAGATGGCCTCCTCGGCGAGTACGACGGAATCCCTCGTGAACAGCAGCGCCAGCGTCGCGACGGCGAGGACGATGCCGATGAGCAACCCGGTGAACACCCGGTTGATGCCGAAACCGATCACGAACCCGGCGCAGACGGCGCCGAGCACCAGCAAGCCGATCGCGCTGTAGCCAAGTACCCGCCGAGCGGGCACAACGCCCGCGTGCACCGTCGTCAATCCCGGCCTCCGTGTCCGACCTCATCCGGCGCTCCCCGCCCCAGATCTGCCTGGGGGAAGCCGTTGGGGTGGGGTAACGCCGGTGTACCGAATGCAACGCTACCGCGCTGAAACCGCACCGACCAGGGCGAACCGTGTGCGAATCCGCACACGGCCGCGCCGGTCACGCACCGGGCGGCACCGCCGAGGCGACGGGGGGAGCCGCTGCGCCGACCGTCTCGTCGGTGATTTCGGCCCTGCTGTGCCGCCGGTCCATGGCGATCAGCGCGACCGCGGTGGCCACGAAGATCGCGACGTATACGGCCGCGCGCACCGGATGCCAGTTTCCGGCCAGCAGTAACGCCATCACGATGGCCTGGCCGACCAGCAGAGCTCCGGTATATGAGTGATTTCTCCCCATGCCCGCCGATCATGCCACTATTCGCGGGTCGTCGTACACCCCGCGCAACCCCCAAATCGGCTGGGCCGCAAACATACTCGGAGACGAATAAGGCCGGGCCGCGCCCGTTGCGCGGCCCGGCCCGATCCGGCTCGCTCAGACTCGCGCCCTGACGAACTTATAGATCACCAGCAGGATCACCGCACCGATGATCGCGCCGATGAAGGAGTGGGTGACCGGTGGGTGCACGCTGAACTTATGCGGCGCGAACACCAGACTGCCCAGCGTGCCGCCGACGTAACCGCCGAGGATGCCGAGCACGATCGTGCCTATCCAGCCGAAATTCTCTTTGCCGGGGACGAGCAGGCGGGCGATCGCCCCTGCGATGAGACCGATGACGATCATCGAGATGATGCCCCACATGGTTCGCTCCTTCGTGCGGACGGCGAGTGACGAGTACAGGATGACGGATTTCCGGGTACGCCGGGTGACAAACACCGTGCCGCGCGTCGCGGCGGTATTTCGTCGGCACCCGGCTAGTCGTCGCGGGTCAACCTCGTCCGCCGCGCAACGCGGCCAGTTCGTCGGCGCGCGGATAATCGACCAGATGTGATCGCGAACCCTCGAAGGTGAACACCGATCGGGCGCCCGTTTCGAAGCGCGCCCAGCCCGGATCGCCGTGTTCGGCGAATCGGACCCAGGCCGCATGCATCTCCTCGGCCAGCCGCTGCGGCGGATTCGGCCCGGTGAACTTGTGTGCGACGGCGAGCGTGTCGAAGACGAACGGCAGTTCCAGCGCATGACAGGCGCCGATGCCCTCAATGCCGCTGGGCCAGGCGAATTCGTAGACGAACGTCGGCTGTCCCGCGGCCGCGTTGATCTCGGCGGCGGCGACGGTGTCGTTGCGGAAGGCCCTATCGGTGATGATCGCGTTGAATACCTCGGCGGCCGGTCGGCCCGGTCGGTTCGCCGAATAGACCTTGGCCACCGCGGGATTCACACCGTACCTGGACAGCAGCTGCGGCAGGTTCGCGTCGGTGATGCCCGCGGCCACCCCGGTGGGAACGGTGAAGAAGCGGAATTCGTCCGCGGTCCAACCGGTCAGCAGCGGCAGCGTCCGATCCGGATGTGCGGCGAGGACGTCCACCGCCCGGCCCTCGACCAGCTCACCGTCGACCACGGGGAAGAAGCTGAGCACGCCGAGCCCGTTGGCGATCACCGTCTCGCCCCAGCGCCTCGGGTCCGGGTCGGACATCATCGCGAGCGCCACGGCGTTCTGCGCCGGTGGCAGTTGATCAGGTTCCAGGGCGCCGAATGCCGTTGTGGTCGGCTCGATTCCGAGAATCTTCGCGGCCTCCCCGGCCACCAGTTGCGCGTCGTCGGGCGCGCAGACGATCGATGGTCCGCTCTGAATGATCGCCCGGCGGAACAATCCCCGCGTCGTTCGCGAGGCGGCGAGCAGACCGACGCTCATCCCGCCCGCCGATTCGCCGAAGATGGTGACGTTGTCCGGGTCGCCGCCGAAGGCAGCGACATTGTCCCGCACCCAGCGCAGCGCGAACACCTGGTCCAACAGGCCCCGATTGGATGGTGCGCCAGGGATTTCCGCGAATCCGGAGATGCCGAGCCGATAGTTGATCGAGACCAGCACGATGCCGTCGCGGGCGAAGGCCGCGCCGTCGTATATCGGTTTCGAATTCGCGCCGCGGACGAACGCACCGCCGTGTATCCAGACCAGCACCGGCAGCCCGGATCCGCCCGGATCCGGGGTCCACACGTTGACGTTCAGGTATTCCGCGCCCGGAATCCGGTCGCTGCCGAACAGTGCGTGGATCGGCGGCGGATACTCTGCCTGGGCGCAGGTCGGCCCCCATACCGACGCATCCCGCACCCCGGACCACTCCGTCACCGGCCGCGGCGGTTCGAACCTCGCCGGACCCACCGGCGGCGCCGCATACGGTATGCCGAGGAAGACGCCGATGCCGTCCTGGATCGTCCCGCGAACCTTGCCGCCCGTCACCGACACAATGCTTTCCATACCGACTCCTTCGTCACCTGCATTGTCCATAAGGCACGGGGTGGCGACTACCGTCTGGTGTCATGCGAAATCCGCGGGTACTGGTCACCGGGGCAACGGCTACCTGGGTAGCGCGGTGGTCGAAGCGCTGCTGACCGCCGGGCACCAGGTGGTCGCGCTGGTGCACGGGGACCGGTCGCGAGTCCCGGACGGGGCCGTCGTGCGGTCGGCGGATCTGCTTGATCCCCAGGCGCTCTCGGCGGCGGTCCGGGATGTCGACGCGGTCTGCCACCTCGCCGCGCTCACCCGCGTCCGCGAATCCGCAGCGGCGCGGGCGCAATACGCCGTCATCAATGTGGACGGCACCGGGAATCTGCTGGATGCCATGCGCGCGGCTGGAATTCGCGGTCTGGTCTTCGCGTCCACCGTCGCCGTCTACGGCACGCCCGACCGGCAGCCGATGCCGGAGGACCTGCCCGAAGACCCGGGGCACCCATATGCCGAAACCAAGCTCGCCGCCGAGCGGCTCATCGAATCCCGGACCGCCACAGGCGATTTAGCGGCGAGCGTGCTGCGCCTGTGCAATATCGCCGGTGGTCCGGATCCGGATCCGACCCGGATCCTGCCGCGCATCCTCGCCGCGACCCCGGAGCATCCGTTACGCGTCAACGGCGACGGTTCGGTGATCCGCGACTACCTGCACATCGCCGATGCCGCAGCGGCTTTCGCGGCCGCCGTGGTCCGGCTGCCCGATCCGGGCGGATTCCGGCGCTACAACATCGGCAGCGGCGTCGGCACCACATTGAACGGCCTGATTGCCGCCGCCGAGCGGATAACCGGCCGCGCCATCCCGGTGGATTACGGGCCGCCGGTCGACGAACCGCCGTGCCTGATCAGCGACAGTACCCGGGCCAATTATGAATTGGCTTGGCGGCCAAGGTATTCCACCATCGATGCGATTATCCGCGGCGCCTGATCCTTACGCCTCCAACGCGACGGCGGCCTCGGCGGTGTAGATGAGGAAGGTCAGGCTCTCCTGGAAGTACAGGTGCACGAACTCGGCGTCATGGGACAGGTAGCCGATCGAAAGGTCCTGCCCCAGTTGCAGATCGAAATCGCCGCCGCGGGTGGTGAGCACGAAGGCGCCGTCGATGGCCGGGGCCCAGATGATTTCACCGTCGGGGAGCAGGCGTTCGATATGGGTGCGGATGGGATGACCGTGATCGGAGGTCTCGCTGACCGCCGTGTAGAGGTCGGCGCTGAGCGCCACCGAATACGGCCCGTCGACACCGGCCAGGCGCAGCGCCGAAACCGCCTGCGTCACCGCCTCGGGCACCAGCCTCGGATCGGTCGGCACCTTGATCGACTGATTGGAGGAGGCGGCGCGGATACCGGTGATGTTGGCGGCCTCGTAACCCTCGAAGATGGCGCGGTCCTCGGCGAAGGCGATCTTCTTCGCCGCATCCTTGACCGCGTCCAGGTCGGTGTCCTTGGCCCCGCGCTCCACATTGTC
Source organism: Nocardia sp. JCM 34519.1 (assembly GCF_020361265.1). NCBI lineage: Bacteria > Bacillati > Actinomycetota > Actinomycetes > Mycobacteriales > Nocardiaceae > Nocardia > Nocardia sp. JCM 34519.1. The sequence goes on along the minus strand of NZ_JAIRBR010000001.1, from coordinate 1,225,395 downwards.
GAGTTCGTCGCGGGACAGCCGGAACGGCACCCGCAGCTCGACCAGCGGCGCCACCGCGCGCTGCCGAGCCTGCACCCCCTCGTCGGGCGCCGCGATCGGCGTCGTGTAACCGAGGCCGACGGCCGAATACGCGGTGCCGTGCGGACCGGACAGATCGACGACGCGGCGACCGGCGATGTGCCGCTTGAAGGTTCGGCTCGCCTCTTCCTCGATCGCCGACCAGGCCTCGGCGGTGATCGGCGCGAGCTCACGGTGGAGGTTGTTCATGACTGCGTACTCCTTTTCAACGTGCCGATACCGAGGGAACCGTCCCCGCCGGGGTCGACGCCGTTGGCGGGCAGGGATTCCCGGACATCCGCGACCGCGGCTTCGGGCAGGTCGTCGAAGAACGCGGCGGGCGGGGTGAAGAACAGGGTGCCGGTGATCGCGGTGGAGAAGTCGAGTATCCGGTCGTAGGCGGCGTCCTCGGTGCCCTCGAACATCCGCTGGATCATCGTCTCCAGCTTGCTCGGCGTCGACGCGTAACCGATGAAGTACGTGCCGAATTCACCGTCGGCCACGCTGCCGAACGGCATATTGGCGCGCAGGATCTGCAGCTGATCGCCGTCCGCGTCGTACACGGTGTTCACCGCGACATGCGAATTCGCCGGTTTGGTTTCGTCGTCGAGCTCGAAATCCTCCAGCTTGGTCCGCCCGATCACCCGCTCCTGCTCCGATACCGGCAGCGCCCGCCAGTCCGGCATGGCGTGCAGGTATTTCTGCACGATAACGTAACTGCCACCGGCGAATTCGGGATCCTCGTCGCCGATCAACGCGGCCGCGACCGCCCCGGAACCCTCCGGATTCTCGGTGCCGTCGACGAAGCCGAGCAGATCGCGCTGTTCGAAATAGCGGAAGCCCGTCGTCTCGTCGACGAAGGTCACCGCGCCGTCCAGCCGCTCGCCGATCGCCATGGCCAATTCGAAACAGGCGTCCGGGGTTTCGGCCTTGATGTGGAAGAGCAGATCGCCCGGCGTCGCGGGCGCTCGATGCCGGGCGCCGGCGAATCCCGGAAATTCGTGCAGTTCGGCCGGTTTCGGCCCGGCGAACAGCCGATCCCATGCGGCGGACCCGATCGAGGTGATGCACGCCAACCCGGACCCCGGCACCCGGAAGCCGACGGAACGGCGCAAACCGGGCAGTTCGGCGAGCAGATCGCGGACCGTGTCGACGCCGTCCGCGTCGATGGTCGCGACGAGGAACAGCGCGGCCGGGGACAGCGGTTCCAGAAGCGGCTGCGGCTCACCCATGCCATCCAGCCTAGAACCCTTGACAGGTGGATCGGCCACCCGGCACGTCGATTCGGCGGGTAACCGGCCTCATTCGGCGGATTGCCAGCTACTGCTTGGCGACCGTGAGCAGGAAGGCGACATCGTCCACCGCCTTGACGCTGTGCCGAGCCTTCGGCACCACGAGCAGGTCGCCCGCCGAACCCTTCCATTCATTGGATCCGCTGATCAAGGTGAGGGTGCCGGACAGCACCAGCAGCGTGGCGTCGCCCGCATTGTCGTGCTCGGCCAGGCTCTGCCCGGCGGTGAGACCGACGACGGTCTGCCGCAGTGCGTGCGCGTGGCCGCCGTATATCGTTTGCGAACTGCGTCCGCTCGTGGCGGTGGCGGCCAGCTTCAGCTGTTGGCGCGCTACCGCGGTCAGCGATTTCTTATCCATGGACCGCCTTTCGCAGGGCATCTCAGCCGGTATCCGGCTGGGCGAACGGGCTGATACCCAGGAGTATGCCGGACGGGTCCAGTTCGCGGGTCGGGATTGCCACGGCCGTGTTCGATCCGGCGTGTTCTCGTGGCGAATACCGTTGTGCAGCCGAAGATGCCGATGCGGAGAGTTTGCTGATATTGCCGCCGGGTAGCGGAGTGAATCAGGCTCGCGTGTAGTTGCGTATCCGGAAGCGCAGGCCGCCCGTGGATTCGCGCCACGGCTCCGGGGCATCGGCGACCCACTCCGGCCCGATGACCGGTGCGTACGCATCGCCGGGGATTTTCGCATCCACTTCGGTGACCCGCAGCATGGTGGCGAAAGGCATTGCCGCGCGGTAGATTTCACCGCCACCGGCGATCCAGACGGTATCGCCGCCCGCCAGCTCGAGTGCCTCGGTTATCGATCCGGCCCGCTCCGCACCCTCGGCCGACCACTGGGGCTGCCTGGTGACCACGATATTGCGGCGCCCGGCCAGCGGGCGGAACCGCGGCGGCAGCGAATCCCAGGTCCGTCGGCCCATCACCACCGGATGGCCCATGGTGGCCTCCTTGAATCCGGCCATATCCTCCGGAATCCGCCACGGAATGGTATTGCCGGAGCCGATGACGCCGTCCTCGGTCTGTGCCCAGATCAGCGCGACGGTCTGCTCACTCACACCGCTGTGCTCGATTGCGGTGCTCACGGGCCCTGCGTGGTTACGCAGGCTGCCTCCTTCGGGCCTGACGTTCACACCGCCACCGGTGCCTTGATAGCCGGATGATGTTCGTAGCCAACGACTTCCACATCCTCGTAGCGGTAGTCGAACAGTGACGGCGCCGGATGCAGGCGCAGCGTCGGGAAGGGGTACGGTGCGCGGGTCAACTGCTCGGTGACCTGCTCGACATGATTGTCGTAGATGTGCACATCGCCGCCGGTCCAGATGAAATCACCGGGCAGCAGTTCGGTCTGCTGCGCGACCATGTGGGTGAGCAGCGCGTAGCTGGCGATATTGAACGGCACCCCGAGAAACAGGTCGGCGCTGCGCTGATACAGCTGGCAGGACAGTCTGCCGCCGGCGACATAGAACTGGAAGAAGGCGTGGCACGGGGCCAGCGCCATCCGGTCCAGCTCGGCGACATTCCAGGCGGACACGATGATCCGCCGGGAATCCGGATTGGTTCGCAGCGTCTGCAACACCTGCGCGATCTGATCGATATGGGTGCCGTCGGGCGTCGGCCAGGACCGCCACTGCACGCCGTACACCGGTCCGAGTTCGCCGTTCTCGTCGGCCCATTCATCCCAGATGGAGACCCCGTGCTCCTGCAGCCACGCCACATTCGAATCGCCGCGCAGGAACCACAGCAACTCGTACACGATCGACTTCAGGTGCACCCGCTTGGTGGTGATCAGCGGGAAGCCCTTCGACAGGTCGTAGCGCAGTTGATGCCCGAAGATGCTGCGGGTGCCGGTACCGGTGCGGTCCGCCTTCGGCGTTCCGGACTCCAACACCAGTCGGAGCAGATCTTCGTACTGCGTATCGGTGGTCGCCACGCCTCACCACCTTAGTGCCGGGCGCGTGGCAAGCTCTGGCGCATGCGCAAGCTCTACGTGATCGGCATCGGCGCCGGCGATCCCGACCAGGTGACCGTGCAGGCCATCAAGGCCATGCGCGAGGTGGACGTGTTCTTCGTCATCGGCAAGGGGGCCGATAAACGCGAACTCGTCGACGTGCGCACCGCGATCCTCGCCGAACACCTCAACTCGCCGTACCGGATCGTCGAAATCCAGGACCCGCCCCGTGACCGGACCCCCGGTGATTACCGCGCCGTCGTCGACGAGTGGCACGAGCGCCGCTCCGAACTATTGGCGAAGGCGTTCGCCGCGGTCGACGGCGTCGGCGGCATCCTGGTATGGGGCGATCCGTCGCTGTACGACAGCACCCTGCGCATGCTCGACCGCGTCATCGCCCGCGGCAACCAGACCTTCGAGTACGCGGTGATACCCGGCATCACCAGCGCCCAGGCCCTCGCCGCCCGGCACCGCATCGTGCTGCACCGAGTCGGCGAACCCCTCCACATCACCACCGGCCGCAAACTCCGCGAAGACGGCCTCGGCCCCGGCTCCACCCTCGTCATGCTCGACGGCGACTGCGCATTCACCGACGTCTGCGGCGACGACATCCACATCTGGTGGGCCGCCTACCTCGGCCTCCCCGACGAAACCCTGATCGAGGGCCCACTGCGCAAGGTCGAGGACGAAATCGTCGACCTACGCACCCGGCTGCGCGCGGAAAAGGGCTGGATCATGGACATCTACCTGCTCCGGCGGGGGTGAACGTCGCGGTCGCCGACCATGCGGTAAGCGGCTGTCATCGGTCGCCGGACGGCATTTGTCGGTGCCTCCGGGTAGCCTGGGCGCGTGCCTGAACTGCCGGAGGTGGAGGCGTTGGCGCAGTTCCTGCGGGAGCATGCGGTCGGCGCGGTGGTCGGGCGCGTCGATGTGGCCGCGTTGAGTGCGGTGAAGACGTTCGAGCCGCCGGTGACGGCGTTGTCCGGGCGGGATGTCACCGGGGCGGGCCGGTGGGGGAAATTTCTCGGAATGGATTGCGGTGGGCTGTGGTTGATCACTCACCTGTCCCGCGGCGGCTGGTTGCGCTGGATCGATGAGCCGAGTGCGACACCGCCGAAGCCGGGTAAGGGTCCGCTCGCGCTGCGGGTGCATTTCTTCACGCCGGAGGGCGCGACGCCCGCATTCGACCTGACCGAGGCGGGCACCAAGAAGCGGCTGGCCGTCTATATCGTCGAGGATCCGAAGACGGTGCCCGGTATCGCCAAACTCGGCCCGGACGCGCTCGCGGTGAGCGAGGACGAATTCGCGGCGATCCTGCGCGGCGCCGCGCAGCGACTCAAGACCGCCATCGTGGACCAGTCGCTGATCGCCGGTATCGGCAACGCGTATTCCGACGAAATACTGCACACCGCAAAGCTTTCACCCTTCGCTAATACCAAAACCCTTTCCGCGGAGAAGGTTTCGGAACTCTACGCGGCCATGTGCGCGGTACTCACCGACGCCGTCACCCGATCGGTGGGTCAGGACGCGGCCCGGCTGAAGGGCGAAAAACGTTCCGGCATGCGGGTGCACGCGCGAACCGGAGAGGCGTGCCCAGTGTGCGGCGACACCGTCCGCGAGGTCTCCTACGCCGAACGCTCGTTCCAGTACTGTCCGACCTGCCAGACCGGCGGCAAGATCCTCGCCGACCGCAGGATGTCGCGGCTGCTGAAATAATTCACGACCGGGTCGCGGCCAGCGTCGGCGCGCAAACCCCTTCCCAGGCAAGGCGTTTGGCGCGATCCGGATCGTCGACCAGCCGGGTCGGTGCGTCGATGATCAGCGTGGTCCGCCGGTCCTCGGTGTAGGCGGGCCAAGCGGGCAGCGGCGCCCCGGTGCGCGCGAATTCCAGCCAGTTGTCCTGGATCTGACGGGTCACCTCGCGCAGGCCGCGCCCGCCGCCCGCCGCGGTGACCGCGCGGCCGATGGCGGTATCGGTGAGCCCGAATACGGGTATGAGCTCGCTGGCGTGGGTGGCGCCGAATCCGGTGAGCCGCAGCGCGCGCGGTGTGAAGTCGTACCGGTACGCGTAGGTCGGCGCGTAGCGGCTGTGGCCGGCCATGATCGTCACCGAGGGCCGCCAGAAGGTGAAATCGCCGCCGGCCCGTATCGCGCCCCGCCGTCCGGGATAGCCGGAATATGCTGCGGCGACCCGGGATTCGCTTTCGGCGCCGATGGCGGCGCGCAGCTCTTCCGGCCGGGTCGGCAGTTCGCCGGGATTGCGGGCGAACAGCGTGCCCTCGTCCCGATTGGTGCCGATGATCAGCGGCAGCCGGTGCGCCGTTCCGTCGACCAGCGCGTCGATCGGCGCCTTCGGCAGGAAATCGCCGTCGACCTCCGGCGCGATGAGATAGACGCCCGGCCGTTCCCGACGCACCCGGGCGGCGAGCCTATCGGCCGCGCGGCGGATATCGTTCGGGGCCGCCGCAAGCAGCGCCTCGGCCGCCTCGTCTGGGCGAATGCCGAGTTCGCTGAGGCAGCGGCGCGCGAAAGCCTTTGCGTCCGTTGTGCTTACCGCCCAGTCGGCGGGAGGGCTCTGTGCGATGCCGCGCCGGAACAGACCGGCGGCCGCCGGTGTCGCGAAGAGGCTGAGCACCGCGTGCGCGCCCGCCGATTCGCCGAAGACGGTCACGTTGCCGGGGTCCCCGCCGAAGACCGCGATATTGTCGCGCACCCACGCCAGCGCGGCGACCTGATCGCGCAACCCCAGATTGGTTTCGAAAATCCTTGTGCCCGTGGAGAACTCGCTGAAGTCGGCATATCCGAACGCGCCGAGCCGATAGTTCAGCGTCACCACGACGACATCGCCCCGGGTGGCCAGCCGCCCGCTGGGATAGGTTGCCGAGGTGCCGAACAGATAGCCGCCGCCGTGGATGAAGACCAGGACGGGGCGCGGTGTCTCGGACGCGCTCACCGGCACCGTGACATTGAGTGTCAGGGCATCCTCGCCCGTCGGCTGGAAGGTGCGCAGCCCGGTGCGCGCCCCGGTGCGGTGCTGCATCGCGGCGAAGCCGAATTCGGTCGCCGCGCGCACCCCGGACCACGGCTCGACCGGCTGCGGTGCGCGAAAACGCAGCTCTCCCACCGGCGGCGCGGCATAGGGGATGGCGCGCCAGCGCAGCACCCTGGCACCGCGACTGCCACGCACCACGCCGGCCGCGGTCGGGATTTCTGTCTGAGCCACCATCATTCACCGATGGTAGCCAGCCCGCCGCGCCTCCAACAGACGTAACCAGAATTCGCTCGCCGCCGGGAAGGCGGGCACCGCGTGCCAAAGCGTCTCCAGCGGCACCCGGCCGACCACCGCGACCGTGGCCGCATGCAACTGCTCACCCATATCGGGTCCGACAAAGGTCGCGCCGAGCAGCGTATCGGTCGCCGTATCGATGACGAGTTTGGCATGTCCGGCGAAGTCGTTGCGCGCCAACGCGGTTCCGGCCACCGCGATATCGAGCTCGACCACCTCCACCGCATGCCCGGCGTCCCGGGCCGCCGCCTCGGTCAACCCGACCGCGGCGACCTCCGGCTCGGTGAACACCACCTGCGGTACCTGCCCGTTGTCGGCGCTCGCGGAATACCGCGGACCGTCCAGCGGCCTTCCCTCGGCCCGCGCGGCGATGACATCCCCGCACACCCGCGCCTGGTACTTGCCCATATGCGTGAGCAGCGCGCGGTGATTCAAATCGCCTACGGCATAAAGCCATTCGCCGTCGACGTCGGTGACGGTGAGGTGATCGTCAACGGATACATACCCTCCCGGCAGTCCGACGGTCTCCAGCCCGAGACCCGCGGAGGCCGGGGTCCGCCCGGCGGCCACCAGGATCTCGTCGGCGATCAGCTCGGACTCGCCCTGCGCGTCGCGCACGCGGACGGTCACCTGGCCGCCATGTATCCAGCCCTCGCCGGTGTCCTTCGCGGCGGGCCGGTCCACCGAGACGGGCGTCGCGCCGAACCGCACCCGCACACCGGCCTCGGCCAATCCGGCGGCGACCCGCTCGCCCGCGAACGGTTCCACCGCGCCGAGCAGCGACTTTCCGCGCACCAGCAGGGTGACCTCGGCACCGAGCGCGGCCAGCCAGGTCGCGGCTTCGCAGGCGACGACACCGCCGCCGACGATGACGATCCGACCGGGAACCTCGTGCAGATTGGTCGCGTCCCGGGAGATCCACGGCAGTGCGGCGCGCAGCCCCGGAATATCGGGAACGTTGGCGGTGGTGCCAGTGGCCAGCACCACCGCATGCCTGGCCCGCAGCGTCCGGCCGCCGACCTCGACGAGCCGCGGACCGGCCAGCCGTCCGCTGCCGCGCACGATATCGATCCGGTTGCCGGTGGCCCATTCGACCTGCGAGGCGTCGTCGTGGTTGTGCACGAATTCGTCGCGCCGCCGCAGCACGGCCGCGATATCGAGTCCGGTCGCCGCCAATCCGCTCATCGCCCGCGCACCCGCCAGCACATGGCCTGGTCGCAGCAGCGCCTTGCTCGGAATGCAGGCCCAGTACGAACATTCCCCGCCGACGAGCTCGCGCTCCACGATGGCCGCGGTGCGCGTGCTGCCCGCGATGGCATAGGCCGCGGCATTCTCCCCGGCCGGTCCGCCACCGAGCACGATGACGTCGTATTCGGTGGAATTCGCTGCGCTCATCGGATTACTGGAGGTAACCCTCGACCTGGGTCGCGGAATTGGCCTCCGCTGTGTCGGGCGACTCGCCGCGGTCGATCCGGGCGCGCCGCTGGCGCAGCAGATCCCAGCACTGATCGAGCATCACTTCCAGTTCGGCCAGCTGCTGGCGCTCGGTCTTCGGATCGAGGTCGCCGCTGGTGGCCTGGGCGCGCAGCTGGTGCTCGCGGTCCACCAGTTGTTTGATGCGGGCCAGGACGTCCTGTTCGGTCATGCGGTCAATGCTACGGCCGCGTCAAACAGTAACCGGCGATGCGCACCGCCGTCCCGAGCGCCGACTCCGGCAGCGCGGCATAGCCGAGGCTGATGCCGAAGGTGTGCGCGGGGCCGATGTGGTGGCGGCCGAGCCCGTCCAGGTATACGCCGCGGCGGCGGGCGGCGGCGGTGATCCGCAGCTCCTCCTCGGCCGACTCCAGCGGTATCACCACATGCGATCCGGCGTCGTCGCCGAGCACCGTGAGCCCGCGCCGGTGCAGTTCGTCGACCACCAGCGCGCGCCGGGGCGGCATCTCGCGGCGCAACCTGCGCAGGTGCCGGGCCAGATCGCCGTTGCCCGCAAGTTCGGCCAGCACCAGTTGTCCCGCGGGCGCCGGGCCGGTTCCGGTGCGGTCGCGGTGCGCGAGCACCGCATCGGCGATACCGGGTGGCGCAACGAGCCAACCCGCGCCGAGCGTCGGGGTGAGGATCTTGCTCGTCGTGCCGAGATGTACGACGACATCCGGGGCCAGCGCGGCCAGTAGCGGCAAAGGGGCGGTGTCATAACGCAATTCGCCGTCGTAATCGTCCTCGATGATCAATATGCCGTGCTTGCGCGCGAATTCGACGAGTTGCACCCGGCGCGCGGCGGGCATCCGGCCGCCGAGCGGAAATTGGTGCGCCGGAGTGCAATACACCGCCCTGATGTCCTGCGGCAGCCGGTCGACCCGCAATCCCTCGGCGTCCACCGGCACCGGGAGCACCTGGACCCCGGCCGCCCGGAACGCGCCGACCGCGCGCTGATAGCCCGGATTCTCCATCGCGATCCGGTCGCCGGGCCGCAGCACCGCCGCCGCGAATTCGCTTACCGCGGAACTGGTTCCGCCGGTAGCCAGGACGACGGTGCCGCCGCACGCGGTCAAACCCCGGTGGCGCAGCAGGTGTTCGGCCACCGCCGCGCGGTAATCCGGTTCGCCCGCACGGTCTTTCCTGATCCGCGGCGCCTGATCCGCCGCGGCCCGCCAGGCCCGGCGCCACGCGGCCGGATCGATCGTGTCGGTGCACGGCGCACCGGGTCCGAGGTCGAGCAGGTCGGCGGAATCATCCTCGGGGACCGGCATGATCGTGCGCGGCTCGGTGATCTCCGGCGCCGCGAGCAGATAGGTGCCCGAGCCCTGCCTACCGCTGATCCACCCCTCGGCGTGCAGTTGGTCGTAGGCGGCGGCGACGACGGTGCGGCTCACCGCGAGCTGGTCGGCCAGCGCGCGGGAGGAGGGCAGCCGATCGCCGCGCTGCAGCACACCGCTCGCCGCCGCGGCCCGCAGACCGTCGGCGACCTGGACCGATAATGGCGCAAGGCCTTTGCGGTCCAGTTTCAGCGGCAGTTCGTGGAAGTTGTTCGGCATCGGCCCCCGAAGTGGTCTTTGGATTCATAGGCGAATTGGCTATTCAAGGATGCCATTCTGTCCGGGAGGCTTAACGCATGAGTGCCCCGAGAATTCCGCTCTCGCCGACGCCGCGCAGCACGCCGAACAGATTGAAGGAACGAGCGCGTTCGGATCGCGCCGAACTGGACGCGGTGCTCGATGCCGGGCTGGTCTGCCATCTCGGCGTGCTGTTCGACGGTGCTCCCGTGGTGCTGCCCACCGTGTACGGCCGCGACGGCGACACCCTCTACCTGCACGGTTCCACCGGAGCGGGCAATCTGCGGGCCGCGTTGCGCGGGCCGGTCTCGGTCGCGGTGACGCTGGTGGACGGGGTGGTCTACGCGCGCTCGGCGATGAATTTCTCGATGAACTACCGCTCCGCCGTCGTCCACGGCCGTCCGGTCGAGGTGACCGATCCGGCGCGCCGGCTGGACGCGCTGCGGGTGATCATCGAACACAGTGCGCCGGGCGCGTGGGACCGGGTGCGCAGGCCGGACAAGAAGGAATTGGCCGCCACGATCGTGCTCGCCCTCGATCTCACCGAGGCGTCGGTCAAGGTGCGGTCCGGCGACCCAGGAGACTACGCGGCGGATATCGCGACCGGAGGGGTATGGGCCGGTGTGCTGCCACTGCGTCAGATATGGGACGCACCAATCACTTCCGCCGATGTCGAACCAGGAATCCCGGTGCCGCAGGATGTTTCGGAGCGGCCGGAACCGGGAAGATTGCCTGTGCGCCGGTGAATTCCGGCGCGGGTCATCGGTCTCCGTTCGCGCGGAAGCAGCCGGTACGTCGGGGCCGCGAGCGGCCGGTCCGCTGAGTGGGCCACCATGGCATTGGGTCCGGCGCACGGGCAGAATGGGGATCCTGACGCATCGATCTGAAGGTGGCCGATCGGGCGCAGGCCACCGCACGCGCCGTCGAATTGGGCGCGACGGTACCGGATTTCCAGCCGGGCCACGCACCCGACCGTATCTCCCCGAATCAGTGGACCGTGCTGCTCGACCCGGAGGGGCACCCGTTCTGCCTCGTCGAGCTATCGGAGTCGATCGGCTGAAATCACCAGAAGGTGAGCGGTAGGCCCAGCTCGGCCGCGGGCTTGCGGATCAGGTCGTGCAGTTCGGTCGTCGTTCGGATGCGCGCCGGGTCCAGGCCGACCAGCGCCAGCGTGTAATCCGCGTCGATGCGGGTCAGGTAGCCCGAAAGTCGGGTCCGTGGGCGATGATTCGCGTCGAGGCCCGGGTGGATGGCCCGCGCGGCGACCCCGACGCACCGATGCGGGCCGAGTGCGCGCAGGGAATCGGGCAGCGTTCCGATATTGGAGCACAGGATGTCTCGTTCGCCCGCGCCCCGCGACAGCGCGTACGCCAGGCGATCCGGGATCAACTGCAACAACTCCTCCGGCATGCCGCCGGGGCTGGACATTCTTGATTCGTAGGCGGCCCTGGCCTTTTCGCGGATCGTCGCGGGGTCGTCGCTGCGATCGACGGTGATGGACGTCATCGCGAGGTCGTTATCGACGCGAGGTTCGGCGCGGGTGTCGACCGGAAGGCTCGCCTCGATTGCCTCGCCGGGAAATCCGCTGTCCCACAGCACTTTCGCGACCAGGTAGATGAAAAGGCTGTTGGCAGTTCCGCCAGCTGTCGCGGCCACCCGGTCCCAATCGGCGGCCGGGCATTGCAAGACCGCGCCTACCGTCGGTACGAGGCCGGTGCCCGCGCGCTCATCCGGTGCCGCCGCGGCCGGTCGCCGCGGTATGCCGTTGCGCAGTGCACGGGCCGTGCCGCGCAGGACAATCCACCATTGTCGCCGCGCGTCGGCCCAATCCGAAACAGGGGGTGTGGGCGGCCGGGAATCCGCCGAATGCGGCGTATCGAGCGCGCGCAGCGCCATATCCACCGCGAGCGCGAGCGCCCTGCCGTCGGCGAGGACATGTGAACAGGTCAGCGCGACAAGGGTTCCGCCGTCGTCGAGCGCGGTGGCCGCGAGCCGCCAACCGGGCCCGGATTCGGGATCGAGGTCGTTGCCCTGTCCATCGGCCCAATCGAGCAGCCTCGCGACAGGAATCGGTTCATCGGACAACCCGAGCGCGTGCGAGCGAATGTTCGGCCGCCAACCGCGGCGGGCGCCGGGCACCCGAGGGCGAATCACCCTGCGCCCCAACGGTCCAACGCTGAGCTCGGCGTGCAGCCTGCGCAGCAGTTCCGGATCGATTCGGTCGGCGGTGCGCCAAAGTCCTTGCAACGCTATCGGTGTGCCCATGCCACGGTGGGTGCGCAGGAAGATCTCGTCGACGACACTCAACCGGTCTGCCGCGTCCCCGTAGGCGCTCACCTCGGTCAGAACACCCCGTGCCTACCGGCGCCCGCGGCGAACCGCTGAGCGCCGTCCAGCGCGCCGTTGGCCAAAGCCGTTACGCCGTGCCGGAATTCATTGCGCAGCGCCGCCTCCTCATCCAGGCCCTCCTGCTCGAGCATCGACATCCGGTCGGTGCGCAGGCAGGTCTGTGGCAATGCGGCCAGTTGGGCGCCTAGTTCCTCGGCGACGCGGCGCGCGTCACCCGTCGGCACCACCCGGTTCACCAGGCCCATCTGCAACGCCTCCGGCGCGCTGACCGGGCGGCCGGTGAGCACCAGCTCCATTGCCCGGCCCATCCCGATGACGCGCGGCAGCCGCACCGTGCCGCCGTCGATGAGCGGTACGCCCCAGCGGCGGCAGAAGACGCCGAATGTGCTGTCCTGCTCGGCGATTCGCAGATCGCACCACAGTGCCAGCTCCAGGCCGCCCGCCACCGCGTAGCCGGATACCGCCGCGATCACCGGCTTGGACAGCCGCATCCTGGTCGGCCCCATCGGCCCGTCGCCGTTTTCGCTTGCGTGATTGGACTTTTCGGTGCCGAGCGCCTTCAGGTCGGCGCCCGCGCAGAAGGTGCCGCCCGCACCCCACAGCACCGCCACCGCGGCATCCGGGTCGCGGTCGAAGGCGCGGAATGCGTCGGCCAGCGCCTGCGCGGTCGGCCCGTCGACGGCGTTGCGCGCATGGGGGCGATCCAGGATCACCGTTGTCACGGGTCCGGCGTGCTCCACCCGCACGGCGGGCGGTTGGGGATCCGTCACGTCGCCTCCTCCTCGTCGGGCTCAGCATCGGCGCTGCGCTCCGTACCGCCCGACGATACGGCCAACCGACCCTTGTGTGAAGGAGTGAATTCATGATTCACTTCTTTCATGGCGTACCGCAGAACGCCCGCCGTCCAGGCCAGACTGGACGCGCAAACCGGGCTGATCGTGCAGGTCGCGACCAAAATCCTGTCGAGGGCCGGTTACGCGGGACTTTCGATGGCCACCGTCGCGGCCGAGGCGGGTATTGCGACGGGCACCGTATACAAACACTTCGGCGGCAAGGCCGAACTGGTCACCGCGGTATTCCGCAAGGTGGTCGCGGGCGAGGTCGCCGCGGTGACGGCGGCGGCTGCCACCGGTGACGCCGTCACCCGGGTGACCGCCGCGGTGGAGACCTTCGCGGGTCGCGCGCTCAAGAATCCCAAGCTGGCCTATGTACTGCTGGCCGAACCGGTGGACACCGAGGTCGACGTCGAGCGGCTGCACTTCCGCCGCGCCTTCGCCGAGTCATTCGAATCCGCCATCCGGGAAGGGGTTTCGCGCGGCGAGTTGCCCGCGCAGGACGCGCGGACCAGCGCCGCCGCACTGGTCGGCGCGATCGGCGAGGTGCTCGTCGGTCCGCTTGCCGCCGCGCCGCATAGCGAATCCGTTGTGCCACAACTAGTTACCTTCGCGCTACGCGCATTGGGCGTGCGCGAGGAATCTCGGCGAGAATCAGGAGTATCCGATGCCGACGCATGAAGTCTTCAACCAGGTGCCCGATATCGTGCCGTTCGACGTATCGCGCAATCCGGCGCTGCTGGAGGGTCTACACCGCGAGGGTGCGGGCTGGGCCGAGCCGGAGGTGCGCGAACTCGGCGCGCTGGCAGGCGGTTCCGAGGCGCAGGAGTGGGGCAGGCTGGCCAACGAATACCCGCCGGTGCTGCACACGCACGACCGCTGGGGCCACCGGGTCGACGAGGTGGAATTCCATCCGCGCTGGCACAACCTGATGAATGTCGCTGTCGCACATGGTCTGCACGGTTCGCCGTGGTTGGATGAGCGGCCGGGCGCACACGTCGCGCGCGCCGCCAAGTTCTACACCTGGGGTGTCGCCGACGCCGGGCATATGTGCCCGATCTCGATGACGTACGCGGTGGTTCCCGCGCTGCGCCACAATCGCGAGCTATCGGCCCGGTACGAACCTCTATTGGGTTCTCGCACCTACGATTTCGGCCTGCGTGAGCCGTCGACGAAGGCGGGTCTGATTGCAGGCATGTCGATGACGGAGAAGCAGGGCGGCTCCGATGTGCGCGCCAACACCACAACGGCGACACCGCAATCCGACGGTTCCTACCGCATCGTCGGCCACAAGTGGTTCACCTCGGCGCCGATGTCCGATATGTTCCTCACGCTGGCGCAGGCCCCCGGCGGACTGTCCTGTTTCCTGTTGCCGCGCGTTCTGCCCGACGGCACCCGTAATCCGATCCGGATCCAGCGGCTCAAGGACAAGCTGGGCAACAAGTCGAACGCCTCCTCCGAAATCGAGTACGAGAACGCCACCGGCTGGCTGGTCGGCGCGGAGGGCGCAGGCGTGAAAACCATTATCGAGATGGTCAATATGACCCGGCTGGACTGTGTGATCGGCTCGTCGACCGGTATGCGCGTCGGCGCGGTATTCGCGGTGCACCACGCGCGGCATCGGGAGGCCTTCGGCGCCAAGCTGATCGATCAACCCGCCATGCGAAATGTGCTGGCGGATCTGGTGATCGAATCCGATGCCGCGACGACGGTGATGATGCGGCTGGCCGGCGCCACCGACCGCGCCGCCACCGATCCCGCCGAGGCCGCGCTGCGCCGGATCGCGCTCGCCGTCACCAAGTACTGGGTGTGCAAGCGCGCGCCGTCGCATGCGGCCGAGGCGCTGGAATGCTTGGGCGGCAACGGATATGCCGAGGAGTCGGGTATGCCGCGGCTGTACCGGGAGGCCCCGCTGATGTCCATCTGGGAGGGCTCCGGCAATGTCGCGGCGCTGGACGCGCTGCGCGCCATGGGCAGGCAGCCGGAGACGGTGGAGGCGTACTTCAACGAGGTCACGCTGGCCAAGGGGGAGAATCCCCGGCTCGACGACGCGATCGCCCGTGTCGGCAAGGAACTTTCGGATCTGAACGATATCCAGTACCGGGCGCGGCGGGTGATCGAGTTGATGGCGCTGGTATTGCAGGGCGCGCAGCTGATCCGGCACGGTCACGCCGCGGTCGCCGACGCCTTCTGCGCCACCCGCCTCGGCGACGACTGGGGCATCGCCTTCGGCACCCTGCCCACCGGCGTCGACACCGGTGCGATCATCGAGCGAGCGTTCGTATCCTGAACCGCGGCATTCGATTTCAGCCGACGGGCCGTTCGAGTACCCGTTCGACCAGTGCGGTATCGCAGTGCTCGATCACCTCGGTCAACCGCCCGTCGGCTACCCGGAAGATCAGGCAGTAGGTCTGCTCGTACGCGTCGCCGCGCCGCGTCACGCCGTGGCCGCGGGCCTGCACGATCACCCGATCGCCCTCGGCGGCGATGAAATCGGCGGTCATCCGGTAGTCGCGGAACTGGGCCATCAGCGGACGCAGTAATCCGTTGAGCGCCACCGACTTCGGTCCCCAGGTACCCGACCAGGACCAGTTTCCCGGGAAGGTCCAATGGAATTCGTCGGCCATCGCCTCGCTGATCGCGCGCATATCGCCCTCGGCCGTGCGCTCGAAGATATCGGTCAACAGTCGCTTATTCGCTTCGATGCTCATGTGCTCGACGCTATGTAGGCGTCAGGTATGCGACAAGCGATGGTCTCGCATATCTGGTATCCGTATTTCGCATGGGTGAGTTCACTATCGCCGGATTGCGGGTGGTCCGTGAGGCGGCGGCCACCGGATCGTTCTCCACCGCCGCGGAGCATCTCGGCTACACCCAGTCGGCGGTCTCGCGGCAGATCGCGCTGATGGAGCGGGCCGCGGGCAGGCCGCTGTTCGAACGGCAGGCGCGCGGTGTCCGGCCGACCGAGGCGGGACGAATCCTGGTCCGGCACGCCGACGCCGTACTCGGCGAACTCGACACCGCCCGCCAAGACCTGCGTGACTTGGAATCCCTTGCGCCCGTTCGGATCCGGGTCGGCGGCTTCTCGACCGCCATGTCCGCGCTGCTGCCGAGGGCCATCGCGGCGTTGGTCGCGCGCCATCCGGCGGCGCGGGTGCCGCTGCGCGAGGGGCTGAGCCCGCGCCTGCTGACCGCTGTCGCGAGGGGCCGCCTCGACCTGGCGGTGGTGCCGACGCCCGCCGAAATACCGGACGCGGTCGTCGTAGAACATCTACTCGACGATCCACTGCTCGTCGCGGTCGCACTGGATCATCCGCTGGCCGGTCAACTCGGCGTAACCCCGGACCGGCTGCGCGACCAACGCTGGATCGCGGGCAGCGCCGACCCGGGCAGCACCATGCTCGGCGCCTGGTACGACCCGGCCCAGCCGCCCGATATCGCCTTCGTCGCCCGGGACTGGTTCGCCAAACTCGGCCTGGTCGCCGCGGGTATGGGCAGCACCGTCGTACCCGGTATCGCCGTCCCGGTGCTGCCGCCGACGGTCGCGCTCGTCCGCATCGATCACCCCGACGCCATCCGGCGCACCGCGGTCGTCTACCGCGCCGCACTGCGCGACGACCGGGTTCGCTGCGACCTCACCGAGGCACTGCGCGACGCCGCGGCGCACCTGTCCGCACTGGTCCGCCAGCGCCTGCGCTGACCGAATCGCATTAGTTCCAGAGCCGGTCCGGCCGCTGATTCCCCAGTCGACGATTCTCGGACATTTCCGGACAATCGGTACACCCTGTTTCGCACCGCGGCCGCAGCGCGATGTAATCGGTGAACGGACCGCGCATCGAACGAATTCCGATCCCGCACAGGTAGAGTCGCACCAGTGGCCGAGGCACACGTCGAAGTACCGTTGAGCGTTCTAGCCAAGCGCGTGCGAGCGCGGGCAGGCGCGCACGCCGGACGCTATCTGCTCGGTATCGCCGGACCGCCAGGAGCGGGCAAGTCCACCCTGTCGCTGGCGCTGCGCGACGAGCTCAATGCCGATGCGGGCGGCCCCATCGCGGAAATCGCCCCGATGGACGGCTTCCACCTGCCGAATTCGGTGCTGCGCGCGTCGGGAAGCCTTGCGCGCAAAGGGGAACCGGACACCTTCGATCCGGTGGGCTACGTCGCGAGCCTGCGCAAGCTGCGCGACACCGCGCTCGGCGAGCCGGTGCCGTGGCCGACCTTCGACCGGTCCATCGAGGAAACGGTGCCGGGCGGTGTGGTGTTCGAGAAGCAGACCATCGTCATCACCGAGGGCAATTACCTGCTTGTCGACGCGACCCTCACCGGCGACCCGTCCCATGCCGAATGGTCGGCCGTCCGCGAACGGCTCGACGAGTGCTGGTACCTGGACGTTCCGCGCGACCAACTCGCGAAACGCCTGTTGGACCGGCATATCCGCGGCGGACGCACCCCCGATGACGCGGCGGCCAAGGTCGACGAGAGCGATCTGCGCAACGCCGACCTGGTCGCGGCCACCAGCGTGCGCGCCGACCTGGTGCTGCGCGAGCGCGACGGCCGCTACTACACCATCGCGGCCGATCAATTCTGACGGTTGCCGCGGTACCAGCGGATGAGCGCGTCGGTGGACGAATCATCCTGGGGCGCAGGCTCTTCCGTCGAGGTCAGCAGCGGAGCCAGCGCGAGCGCCTGCTGCTTGCCCAGCTCGACGCCCCACTGGTCGAAGCTATCGATACCCCAGATCGTCCCCTCGACGAACACCTGGTGCTCGTAGAGCGCGATCAACTGCCCGACCACCGATGGTGTGAGCACCGGCGCCAGTACGGTGGTGCTCGGCCGATTGCCCGGCATCACCTTGTGCGGCACCACCTTCGGATCGGTGCCCTCCGCCGCGATCTCCTCGGCCGTCTTGCCGAATGCGAGCACCTTGGTCTGCGCGAACAGGTTGCTCATCAGGATGTCGTGCATGCTGCCGGTGCCGTCGCGGGTCGGCAGATCGTCTGTGGGACGGGCGAATCCGATGAAGTCGGCCGGGATCAGCCGCGTACCCTGGTGCAGCAGTTGGTAGAACGCGTGCTGGCCGTTGGTTCCGGGTTCGCCCCAGAAGATTTCGCCGGTGGAGGTGGTCACGGGGCTGCCGTCGGCGCGCACCGATTTGCCGTTCGACTCCATCGTCAGCTGCTGCAGGTAGGCCGGGAAGCGAGCCAGATCGTTCGAATACGGCAGCACCACACGGGATTCCGCGCCGAAGAAGTTCGAATACCAGACGCCGAGCAGTCCGAGCAGCACCGGCGCGTTCGCCTCCAGCGGCGCTGTCGCGAAATGCCGGTCGACGGTGTGCATTCCGGCCAGGAATTCGCCGAAGCGCTCCTTGCCGATGGTCGCCATCACCGAAAGGCCGATCGCGGAATCCACCGAATAGCGCCCGCCGACCCAATCCCAGAAACCGAACATATTGGCGGTGTCGATGCCGAATGCGGCCACCCGCTCGGCATTCGTCGATACGGCGACGAAATGCTTTGCCACCGCGTCCTCGCCGAGCGCGGCCACCAGCCAGCGCCGGGCCGCGGTGGCATTGGTCAGCGTCTCCAGCGTCGAAAAGGTTTTGGAGGCAACGATGAACAGCGTTGTCGCCGGATCCAGACCGGACAGCTTCGCCACCAGATCGGCCGGGTCGACATTCGAGACGAACCGCGCGTCGATGCCGGCGTCGGCGTAGTGCCGCAACGCCTGATGCACCATCACCGGCCCCAGATCCGAACCGCCGATCCCGATATTCACCACCGTCGCGATGCGCTGCCCGGTGGCACCGCGCCAGGCGCCGGAGCGCAGCGCATCGGTGAATTCGCCCATCCGGCGCAGCACCTCGTGCACCTGCGCGCCCGCATCGGCCCCGTCCACCGCGAGCGATTCACCCTCGGGCAGGCGCAGCGCGATGTGCTCGACCGCGCGATCCTCCGAGGTGTTGATGTGCTCACCCCGATACATCGCGTCCCGGCGCCGCTCGACGCCCGCCTCCTCCGCCAGGGCGACGAGCAGCCCGAGCGTCTCCCTGGTGACGCGGTGTTTGGAATAGTCGATGTGCAGATCGCCGACCTGGACGGTCAATTCCCGGCCGCGCTCCGGATCTTCGGCGAAGAATTCGCGCAGGTGCCGACCGGCGATGGCGGCGTGATGGTCGTGCAGTTTCCGCCAGGCCGCCGTCGCGGTGATGTCGCTGCTCACGTCCGCCGAGATTACTCACCACCCAGGGCGCGCGCACGAGAACCGGGTTCGGTGCGCCGCCGACGTCGGCGGATGCGCGCGGTGAGATTTCCGATGTGCCGCGGGTATGCGAACCGGGGTAGCATCCGCGGCCGCGGCCGAATGGGCGCTGTCGGCGAAGCCGTCCTCAGCCCGCGCCGGGCCGAGCTCCTGCGCGAGGCACTCGCCTACCCTGAACCACATGGTGTCCGAACGTGAAGTACTCGAATCCGTCCCGACGCAGCTGTGGATCGGCGGTCCGGTCGCCGCGAGCGGGGGAGGCACCTTCGCGGTGCGCAATCCGGCCAATGGGGAGGTGCTGGCCGAAATCGCCGACGCGACCCCGGAGGACGCGGTGCGCGCGCTCGACGCCGCGGTCGCCGTGCAGGCCGAATGGGCGGCGACCCCGGCCAGGCAGCGGGCCGAGATCCTGCGCACGGTATTCGAGCAGATCACCGCGCGCGCAGAGGAATTCGCGCTGCTGATGACCCTGGAAATGGGTAAGGCGCTGCCGGAGAGCCGCAACGAGGTGCGCTACGGCGCCGAATTCTTCCGCTGGTTCAGCGAGGAGGCGGCCCGCATCCACGGCCGCTACCTGCACGCCCCGTCCGGCACCGGGCGGATCATGGTGCACAAGCAGCCGGTCGGTCCGTGTCTCGCCATAACGCCGTGGAACTTCCCGCTGGCCATGGGCACTCGCAAAATCGGTCCGGCGCTGGCGGCGGGCTGCACCATGATCGTCAAACCGGCGAGCGAAACCCCGCTCACCATGCTGCTGCTCGCCAAACTGTGCCACGAGGCCGGGCTGCCGGACGGCGTGCTCTCGGTGATCACCACCAGCCGGTCCGGCGCGGTCACCCAGCCGCTGCTCAACGATTCGCGGCTGCGCAAACTCACCTTCACCGGATCGACCGAGGTCGGCAAGAAACTGGTGGCGCAGGCCGCCGACGGACTGCTGCGGATGTCCATGGAACTCGGCGGCAACGCGCCGTTCGTGGTGTTCGACGACGCCGATGTCGACGCGGCGGTGCAGGGCGCGCTGCTGGCCAAATTGCGCAACGGCGGTGAGGCGTGCACCGCCGCGAACCGCTTCCACGTCCAGCACGGTGTGCTGGAGGAGTTCACCACCAAACTGGTCGATGCCATGTCGAGCCAGGTGACGCTCGGGCCGGGCATCGATCCGAACACCACCCTCGGCCCGCTGATCAACGAGCAGCAGCTCGATACCGTCACCGACCTGGTCGACGATGCGGTGGCCGCGGGTGCGCGGCTGCGGCTCGGCGGCAAGGCGCCCGGCGGTCCCGGCTGGTTCTACCCGGCCACCGTGCTCAGCGAGGTGCCGCCGCAGGCGCGCATTCTGCGCGAGGAGGTGTTCGGGCCGGTGGCGCCGATCGTGGGCTTCGCGACCGAGGAGGAGGGTCTGGCCGCCGCGAACGACACCGAATTCGGTTTGGTCTCTTACGTTTACACCCGCGACCTGGATCGCGCCCTGCGCGTGGCCGAGGGGATGGAATCCGGCATGGTGGGCGTGAACCGGGGTGTCATCTCCGATCCGGCCGCGCCGTTCGGCGGCGTCAAGGCCTCCGGCTTCGGTCGCGAGGGCGGTACCGAGGGCATCGAGGAGTACCTCTCGACCAAGTACATCGCGCTCACCTGACCCGAGACATGAAACGACCGCCCCGGGGTGCATACACCCGGGGCGGCCTTGGGGCAGCGGATGTCCTTGCGAACGCCGCGTTGGTTCAGTGGCCGAGACGCCCGCGGCCGAGGCGGAGCAGCAGCATGGCGAGGGTGTGGCCCTCCTGGCCCAGCTCGCTGAAGCGCTCCAGCACCTTCATCTCACGGCTGTGCACCAGGCGCGGGCCGCCGGAGGCCATGCGGGTACGGCCGATGATCCGGGAGACCTCGGTGCGGCGCTTGATGGCGGCGAGGATCTCGGCGTCGAGCCGATCGATCTCCTTGCGGAGCTTGTCGATCTCGGCCTCGGTCTGCGGCAGAGCCGAGTCGGACCCGGTCGTCGTGGCAGGGGTGCTCATCAATTCATCTCCTCGTGTCGGAACAGGGATCGGCAGGCGAGCCGAACGCGTTACCGACCGGTTCTTTCACCGTGAAACAAGACCTGGCGGGTCGTGGGGTTCCCCCAGAAAGGTTTAGCGCTCACGAACAAGGTTGGCAAACTCGATATCCGGCGGATAGCCGCCTCGGAGGCCGATGTGGAGCGCTGGTCATGTCGCCAGTCTGCCACGGGCCGGTAGCCAAGCAAAACACTTCTATTTAGAAATCTGCTGAGAACGGCATTGTGCCAGGCCGGGTCCACCGGGGGCAGTTCACGTTCCGTTCGCCGCGCCGCAATCCGCCGGATGGGACTTCATCTCTGTCGGTGCCCGCCGGTAGCGTGGATGGGCGATGGACATCACGGTGGCTCCCAAGACGCAACCCCAGGCCGACGACGCATACGCCGCGGAGATCGCGCAGCGTCGCGCCGAGCGGGAACAGCGCCGCGCCGAAGAGGCCGCGCGGTTGCTCGACGGTCTCAATCCGCAGCAGCGTGCGGCCGTGGTGCACACCGGTGCGCCCCTGCTCATCGTGGCGGGCGCGGGTTCGGGTAAGACGGCGGTGCTCACCCGGCGCATCGCCTATCTGCTCGCCGCGCGCGGGGTGACGCCCGGCCAGGTGCTGGCGATCACCTTTACCAACAAGGCCGCCGCCGAGATGCGCGAGCGGGTCATCGGGCTGGTCGGCCCGCGCGCCAACAACATGTGGGTGTCCACCTTCCACTCCAGCTGTGTGCGCATCCTGCGCATGCAAGCCGCGTTGTTGCCGGGGCTGAATTCCAATTTCTCCATCTACGACGCCGATGATTCCCGCCGGTTGCTCACCATGATCAGCCGCGATTTCGACATCGATGTCAAGAAATATTCCGCGCGATTGCTGTCGACCGCGATTTCCAATCTGAAGAACGAACTGATTGGTCCGGAACAGGCGAGCGCCGACGCGGAATCCGACGACACCGAACTGCCCGCGCTGGTGGCCCGCGTCTACACCGAATACCAGCGGCGGCTACGCGCGGCCAACGCCCTCGATTTCGACGATCTCATCGGCGAGACGGTCGCGCTGCTGCAGAACCATCCCCAGGTGGCCGAGTACTACCGCCGCCGCTTCCGGCACGTGCTGGTGGACGAGTACCAGGACACCAACCATGCCCAGTACGTCCTGGTGCGGGAATTGGTCGGCCATCACACCGAAGGAAGTGAGGTGGAGCCGAGCGAACTGTGCGTCGTCGGCGACGCCGACCAGTCCATCTACGCCTTCCGCGGCGCGACCATCCGCAATATCGAGGAGTTCGAACGCGACTTCCCGGATGCGGAAACCATTCTGCTGGAACAGAATTACCGCTCCACCCAACACATCCTCTCGGCCGCGAACGCGGTCATCGCGCGCAACGAGAACCGCAGGGACAAGAAGCTCTGGACCGATTCCGGCGAGGGTGAGTTGATCGTCGGCTACGTCGCCGACAACGAACACGACGAGGCCTCGTTCGTGGCGCGGGAAATCGACCGCCTGGTAGACCAGGGCGACGCCAACTACGGCGATGTCGCGGTGTTCTACCGCACCAACAACAACTCCCGCGCGCTGGAGGAGATCTTCATCCGGATGGGCCTGCCGTACAAGGTCGTCGGCGGCGTGCGGTTCTACGAGCGCAAAGAGGTGCGCGATATCGTCGCCTACCTGCGGGTTCTCGATAACCCGGAGGATCAGGTGAGCCTGCGGCGCATCCTGAACACCCCGCGCCGCGGCATCGGCGACCGCGCCGAGGCATGTGTCGCGGTGCACGCCGAACAGCGCGGCATCGGCTTCGCGGCGGCCCTGCGCGATGCGACCGACGGCAAGGTCGCACTGCTGAACACCAGGGCGCAGCGCGCCATCGCGGGATTCCTCGACCTGCTCGACGAGATCAGAGCCGCCGGGGCGCAGGAGGATTCGGCCTATCCGGATCTCGGCAATGTGGTGGAGGCGGTGCTCGAGCGCACCGGCTACCGCGCCGAACTGGAGAGCTCCGACGATCCGCAGGACGGCGCCCGGCTCGACAACCTGAACGAATTGGTCAGCGTCGCAAGGGAATTCAGCTCCGAAGCGCATAACAACGCGGAGGCCGCGCGGGCCGAGGGGCTACTGCCGGAGGCCGCCGATGGCGAACCGGATCCCGGCTCACTCGCCGCCTTCCTGGAGCGGGTTTCGCTGGTCGCCGATTCCGACCAGCTGCCCGATGACGACGCGGGCGTCGTCACGATGATGACCCTGCACACCGCGAAGGGCCTGGAATTCCCGGTCGTCTTCGTCACCGGCTGGGAGGACGGCCAGTTCCCGCATATGCGGGCGCTCGGCGACCCCACCGAGCTGGCGGAGGAACGCCGCCTCGCCTACGTCGGCATCACCCGCGCCCGTCAGCGGCTCTACCTGACCCGCGCGGTGATTCGCTCCGGCTGGGGGCAACCCGTCTCGAATCCGGAATCCCGCTTCCTGCAGGAGATTCCGGGGCACCTGATGGACTGGCGACGCCTCGAACCGGCCGGCTCACCCTCGGGCCGCGGCATCCGCAAGCGCTCCGAGGGCGACGACCTGGACCGCGATTGGACCCGCGGCGACGGCTGGTCCGAGCAGCGCCCCGGCCTGCGCGATCGCGGCCCGCGCCGCCCGGCGCCCGGCGGCGTCACCCGCAACAACACGAATCTGGTGCTCGCCGTGGGCGATCGGGTCAGCGACGACAAATACGGTCTCGGCCGGGTGATCGCCGCCGAGGGATTCGGTCCGCTGGCGACGGTGACCATCGATTTCGGTACGGCCGGGAAGATCCGGTTGATCCCGCAGTACAGCCGGACGTTGGTGAAGTTGTAGGGGCCGTGCGGAGGCCATTGGCCCTCTGACGAGACACCCGATGCGTCGGTATGGTCGCGGAGGTGAAGACGTTGGCGTTACACCTCCTCTGGTTCCTGCCGATGCTCTGGCTCGGCATGGTGCTGGCCATCTCTTTCCTGGAAGCGCCGCTGAAATTCCGTGCGCCGGGCGTCACGCTGGCACTCGGGCTCGGCATCGGGCGCTTGGTGTTCCGTGCGCTGAACACGGTCGAGGTGGTGCTCGCCGTGCTGCTGCTCGCGGCCGCCGCCGTGGCCGGATCCGGTGCGGCCGTGTGGATTTGGCTCGTCATCGCCGCCGCGATCCTGGCCGCCCAAATCCTGTTCGTCCGACCGCCGCTCACCCGCCGTTCCGATCGGGTCCTCGCCGGGGAGGAACTGCCGCGCTCGCACGCGCACTACTGGTACATCGCCCTGGAACTGGCCAAGGTCGTCGCCCTGATCGGCCTCGCCATCGTCGCCGCTCCCTAGCGCCTATCCGCAAAGTCTCATCCGGCGCCTCCGCGGTCTGGCCGCGTTGTCGCCGATACAACCCCGGTATCGGCTCCTCCACCTTGCCAGGCGACGCGGATGCATCCGGCCGGACTTCGAGGACGGGCGCTAGCGCTGTTCCCGCGTAACTTTCAGCTAATAGCCTGCGCGGGAAGCTATTTGGTGCGCAGGCGGCGACGCGCACCGGACGATTGTGCTGCGTTCAGCGTGGTAGGAGGTCGCTCAGTGCTTCGTCCAGCGTCGGGTACTGGAAGACGAAACCGGCTTTCCGCAGGACTTCGGAGGTCGCGTGCCGTCCGGTCAAGCCGAGTGCCGGGTCGGTGCGCAGGAGGACCGCGCCGATCTTCAGCACTGATTCCGGTGTCGGCGGGGCGGGTGGTCGGTGCAGGCGCCTGCGCAGCACGGTCATCAGTTCGTGGTTGCGGACCGGGAAATCGGTTGCGGCGACGACGATTCCGTCCGGCAGCGACACTCGGGGGTCGAGGCCGAGTGCGGCGCGCACGATGGCGAGCCAGTCCTCGACGTGGATCCAGCTGAACCACTGCGTACCGCTGCCGACCCGGCCGCCGAGACCCGCTTTCGTCAACTGGCACAGGCGTTTCAGCGCGGGCGCCTGGGCGTCGAGCACGATCGAGGTGCGCAACACGGTTCGATGCGCGGCCTCGGCATCGTCGAACGCTCGCTCCCACGGTTCCGCGACGCCGGTCATCTGCGGCAGCCCGACAGGCAGCGGAGTTGTTTCGGTGCACCGGATTTCGCCCGCATCCGACCATATCGCGGTGGTGCTGGCCTGCACCCAGTATTCGATCGGCCGGTCGAGCGTCGCCGCGGCCTCGACCAGGGCGCGGGTGGAATCCACTCGGCTGCTGCGCAATTCGGCGATATTGCGTTCGGTGGGTCGGCAGTCGACCAGTTTGCCCGCCAGATTGAGCAGTGCGGTGGGCCCTGAATTGCGCAGGGCGTCAACCCAATCGCCGACCTTCCTGCCATCCCACCGGATCTGTTCGAACGGCAGGGCCGGATCGGGACGTCGAGTGAGGATTTTCACCCGCGGCCCGCGACAGGTCAGATCCGCTGCCACGTGTTTGCCCAATGCTCCAGTGCCACCGGCGATTACGACGGTCAACCCGTCCGCGGCGGGTTCGATTCCGGCCAGCAGAGCCAGTCGGGCGAAGCAGACTCGGGCGTCGTGTTCCAGCAGCCCGGCGACGATGCCGCGCATGGCGGGCGCGGACGGTCCGCTGAAGGTGAGCCGCTGGGTGAGTTCGGTGCCGCCGTCGCGCGGTGTCAGCGTCCACGAAAGCCGCATGCGCCCAACGGGTTCCGGCTGTTCGATGGTCAGCTCGCATCCGGGACGCATCGCGGTGAGCACGAACGGCGGCGCGGTCCGTCCGTGCATCGTTCCGATAATCCGCCCCCTAGGCAGATAGTCACCCTTGGTGCCCGGCTCCATCGGCCCGCGCAACCGCACCGAGTCGACGCCGGGATTCCATTCGGGCCATCGCCGCAGATCCCCGAGCACCCCCCAAACAGCTTCCGGCGGCAACGCGATGAATTGGGTGTACGACGTTGTACTTGCCATACCCAAAAGCTATCCCCCCGTCCCGAACCCGGGAAGCGTGCCCTTGATCACCACACCTGAGTGGGTTCAGTCGCGTTCTGGGCCGAGGCTGATGCCGCGGGTGGCAAGCCAGGGGAGCGGGTCGATGCGGTTGGTGCCGTTGAGCCAGACCTCGAAATGGCAGTGCGGGCCGGTGGATTCGCCGCGGTTGCCGACGGTGGCGATCTGATCGCCCGCCGTCACATGTTGGCCGACCGATACGGTGGCCGTGTTGACGTGGCCGTAGACGGTGATGGTGCCGTCGTCACCGAGTACGCGCACCCACATGCCGAATCCTTCGGCCGGCCCCGCATCGATCACGGTGCCGTCCTCGACGGCGACGATCGGGGTGCCGATGGGGGCCGCGACATCGACACCCGGATGTAGGACGCCCCACCGGGCACCGTAGCCGGAGGTGAAGGTGCCGGAGGTGAACTTCACGAATAGCGGACGCCACTGGGCCTCGGCCTTCGCCGCGAGTTCTTGGGCGAAGGCGGCGCCGTTGTCGAGCATATCGTTGAACTGGCCGACGTTGGCGGGCCCCGAGTCGGAAAGCAGTTGGGGCGCTTCCGGATTCTGCCCCGGCGTGGCCGCCGGATCGGGTGCGCCGGGCAGCGCCTGCGCCTGGCCGACGGCCTGGAATTCGACGGTATTGGCCGCCGGTTTGTCGATGCTGGCGAAGGCGTTCTGCCCGGCCGCGACGACCGCGCCCGCGGCGACGGCGACCACCGCGGCGCGGCCCTTCAGCGCGGCGGGCGGTGCGGGAAGCCGGTGCGCACCACCGCGGCGCGGCTTGCGCTGCTGAGTCTTGCGTGCCGGGACGATCGGCGTGGCGACCACGGGTTCGGCGGCCGGTTCGACCGGGCGCGGCGGGTAATCACCCTGCGGGGCCCACCATTGATCGGATTCCCAGCCGAAATCCTGGTTGTGCGAATCATGATGGGCAGCAGGCGAATTCGGCTCGAATGGGGCGCCATAGTCCTGCTCGACGTACTCGGTGTCGTATGAATCCGCTTGTGACCAGGAGTCATTCGCCGACCAACCGAAATCGTCCGCATCGAAGCGGTCGTATCCACCGTCGTATCCGGACGACTGCTGAAGGTTGTTGATGAGATCTTGAACCGGGATGGCTTTGCCTTCGGAACGACGCGCGCGTGCTCTGCTCATGGACGTAACCGGGCGCCTTCGGGCTTCTCAACGTGCATGGAACTGTTCGTCCTCCGGTCCGGGCACCCGTGTGGCTAGTGGTTTTTCGAGGCATCGGACCACGTTGTCCTCCGCCGGTAATCTACTGGAAATCCCTTGCGTATCAAGCTCGTTCAGGTCCTAAGCTGATGCCCCTGGTCGCCAGCCACGGCAGCGGGTCGACCTTGTCCCTGCCGTGCAGCCAGACCTCGAAATGACAGTGCGGGCCGGTGGAGAAGCCGCGGTTGCCGACGGTGGCGATCTGATCGCCCGCCAGCACGCGCTGCCCCTGCGACACCGTTGTGGTGTCGACATGCCCGTAGACGGTGACGGTGCCGTCGTCGTGCAGCAGCCGCACCCACATGCCGAAACCCGCGGCGGGGCCCGCTTCGATCACCGTGCCGTCGGCGACGGCGTGGATCGGCGTGCCGATGGGCGCCGCGACGTCGACGCCGAGATGCTGTACACCCCAGCGGGCGCCGAAGCCCGAGGTGAAGGTGCCCTCCGCGAACCGGGTGAAGAGCGGCCTGAGCTTCGCCGCCTCCTTGGCGGCGAGGTCCTGGGCGTATTTCTGGCCCTTCTGCAGGATGTCGTTGAACTGGTTCAGGTTCGTCGGCGATGCGACGGTGAGTACCTGCGGCGATATCGCGCTCGCGGACGGATCGTCGACGCTCATCGACTGGTTGGCGATCTCGTGTACCTGGCCCTCGGCCTGGTAGTCGGCCGCGGCGGCGGCCGGTTCTCCGGTGGTGGCCATCGCGGCCTGGCCCGCGGCGACGAAGGCGCCCGCGGCGACGGCGGCCACTGCCGCGCGGCCCTTCAGGGCGGCGGGTGGGGCGGGCATCCGGTGCGCACCACCGCGGCGTGCCGGACGACGGCCCGGGATGACGACGGGCGCGGACTTGCGGGGCCGTTCGGTCTCCTCGGCGGGCAACGCCTCCTCGGCGGCCCAGGAATCGGGTACCGACCAGGCACCGGTGTCGGCCCACTCGCCGGTGTCGGCCCAGGTATCCGCCGTGTGATGCCAGCGCTCGTCGCCCGACTCCCACGGCTCGTTCGCGGACCACGAGGGGGTGGGGCGTAATGAAGTCTGTGAACCGGCCGCGCGATGGTTCATCGGAGTCGCCACGTGATCGGCTCGGCGATAAGGGGGGTAACGAATGTCATGCGGTCACCACGGGCACGGCTCTTGGCCTGCGGAGCGGGATGCTGCATCAAGCTTGCCGTCCTCCTAGTCGTGACCTGGCTGTGACATCGACCGCAACAACGGTAACGAAACGATTGCAGGGTCTGCAAGCGGTCCGCGCCTTCTGTCCAAACATGTGAGATTGATCACCGTAACGGATCGGAATACTCCACGTTTCGTCGGGCACTCGCTCGCACCTTTTCGACGACAGAATGTAGTAGGCGGGCGCGTGCTCGGCCGGAGCGGCTCTACCTGCCGTGCCGTGGGCAACCTACTCGTCAGTAGCGTTGGCCAGCGCTTTTCCGGACGCGCATATCTGCCCGTGACCTGCGCCACTTAGGATGTATGTGGCCGTTGGGCCATCCATGTGACTGGTTAGAGTCCGACCCGACCCGCTTCCGACGTCGGGCCGCCAACAAAGACGTTGTCATCACAACGCAGACGAGACGGTGAGTACATGGATCTCTTCGAATATCAGGCGAAGGAGCTCTTCGTTAAGCACGGAGTGCCTTCGTCCGAGGGCCGCGTCACGGATACGGCCGACGACGCCCGCGCCATCGCGGCGGAAATCGGCAAGCCGGTGATGATCAAGGCCCAGGTGAAGGCCGGTGGCCGCGGCAAGGCGGGTGGCGTCAAGTACGCGGCCACCCCGGAGGACGCGTTCACGCACGCGCAGAACATCATCGGTCTGGACATCAAGGGTCACATCACCAAGAAGATCCTGGTTGCCGAGGCGAAGGACATCGCGGAGGAGTACTACATCTCCTTCCTGCTCGACCGCTCGAACCGGACCTACCTGGCCATGTGCTCGGTCGAGGGCGGTATGGAGATCGAAGAGGTCGCCGCCACCAAGCCGGAGCGGCTGGCCAAGGTTCCGGTCGACGCCGTCAAGGGTGTCGATCTGGCCTTCGCCCGCTCGATCGCCGAGCAGGGCCATCTGCCCGCCGACGTGCTCGACGCGGCCGCCGTGACCATCCAGAAGCTGTGGGAGGTGTTCATCGCCGAAGACGCCACCCTGGTCGAGGTGAACCCGCTGGTCCGCACCCCGGACAACGAGATCCTCGCGCTGGACGGCAAGGTCACCCTGGACGAGAACGCCGCCTTCCGGCACCCCGAGCACGAGGCCTTCGCGGATATCGACGCCACCGATCCGCTAGAGCTCAAGGCCAAGGAGAACGACCTCAACTACGTCAAGCTGGACGGTCAGGTCGGCATCATCGGCAACGGCGCGGGCCTGGTCATGTCCACCCTGGACGTGGTCGCCTACGCCGGTGAGAACCACGGCGGCGTCAAGCCGGCCAACTTCCTCGACATCGGCGGCGGCGCCTCGGCCGAGGTGATGGCCGCTGGTCTGGACGTCATCCTGGGCGACGCGCAGGTCAAGAGCGTGTTCGTCAATGTGTTCGGTGGTATCACCGCCTGTGACGCGGTCGCCAACGGCATCGTGAAGGCGCTGGAGATCCTCGGTGACTCCGCGACCAAGCCGCTGGTCGTCCGTCTCGACGGCAACCGGGTCGACGAGGGCCGCAAGATCCTCGCCGACGCCGCGCACCCGCTGGTCACCCTGGCGAAGACAATGGACGAAGGCGCCGACAAGGCCGCCGAACTGGCAGCGGCCAAGTAAGGAATCCGGAAATGTCTATCTTCCTCAACAAGGACTCTAAGGTCATCGTCCAGGGCATCACCGGTGGCGAGGGCACCAAGCACACCGCGCTGATGTTGAAGGCGGGCACCCAGGTGGTCGGCGGTGTCAACGCGCGCAAGGCGGGCACCACCGTGTCGCACACCGACAAGGATGGCGCCGCGGTCGAGCTGCCCGTATTCGGTAGCGTCGCCGAGGCCATCAAAGAGACCGGCGCCGACGTCTCCATCGCCTTCGTGCCGCCGAAGTTCGCCAAGGACGCCATCATCGAGGCCATCGACGCGGAGATCCCGCTGCTCGTGGTCATCACCGAGGGCATCCCGGTGCAGGACACCGCCTACGCGTGGGCCTACAACGTGGAGAAGGGCAACAAGACCCGCATCATCGGCCCGAACTGCCCCGGCATCATCACCCCCGGCGAGTCGCTGGTCGGCATCACCCCGGCCAACATCACCGGCAAGGGTCCGGTCGGCCTGGTGTCGAAGTCCGGCACCCTGACCTACCAGATGATGTACGAGCTGCGTGATTTCGGCTTCTCCACCGCCATCGGCATCGGCGGTGACCCGGTCATCGGCACCACCCACATCGACGCCATCGAGGCGTTCGAGAAGGATCCGGAGACCAAGCTGATCGTGATGATCGGCGAGATCGGCGGCGACGCAGAGGAGCGGGCCGCGGCCTACATCAAGGCCAACGTCACCAAGCCGGTCGTCGGCTACGTCGCGGGTTTCACCGCCCCCGAGGGCAAGACCATGGGCCATGCGGGCGCCATCGTGTCCGGCTCGGCGGGTACCGCCCAGGCGAAGAAGGATGCGCTGGAGGCCGCGGGCGTGAAGGTCGGCAAGACGCCGTCCGAGACCGCCGCGCTGGCCCGCGAGATCCTGGAGAAGGCCTCCATAGAGGTCTGATCAGCGACGCGCAGCGTCTCCGTTGAGGGTGGCGGCGGGGACGAGGCGGGCCTGATCTGTTCGCGCGAAAGACGAAGGCCGCCTTCCTGGTTCGCTAGGGAGGCGGCCTTCGTTATTGCGGCCGCTCGGTTCGGGCAGCATGGCCCCGGCCGAGGCAGGGGGATCTCAGCCGGGGCGGAAACCGAGCGTCCTGACAAGCCATTCGCGTCCATTCGTCTCCGTAAGAGGACACGAAACGGCGGCCGACCCGGTTCAGTTGAAGATGGTGAACCGGACGACCGAGGCGAGCCCGGCGATGAGGCAGTACGCCGCGAAGGGCAGCAGCGAGTTGGATTTGAAGTAGCGCTCGAGGAACTTCACCGCGAGCCAGGCGGCCACGCCGGCGACGATCGACCCGACCAGCACCTGGCCGAGGATGCCGTCACCCTGCGGGCCGGCCAGCGTCGGCAGCTTGAGCACGCCCGCCGCCAGGATGACCGGGGTGGCCAGCAGGAAGGCGAATTTGGCGGAATCCTCGTGGTCGAGTCCGCGTAGCAGACCGCCGACCATGGTCATGCCGGAACGGCTGATACCCGCGAACAGCGCACCCGTCTGGGCGAAACCGATGCCGAGCGCGTCCTTCACCGTGAGCCTTGCCAGCCTGGCCTCGCTTTCCTGCTCGGGACCCACGGGCAGACCCCGGGCGGACTGGGCCCGCGCCTCGGCCTCGGCGAAGGCGCGGCCGTATTCGGCCAGCGTCGGCTGGCTGCGCCTGCGCAGCACCTCACCCGCGATGAGCACGAAACCGTTGAGCGTCAGAAAGATGCTCGCCGCAAGGGGTTTCGCGAACAGGGTGCGCAGCGGATGTTCCAGCGCGAGTCCGAGCACGCCGACCGGGACCGTCGCCAGGATCACCAGCCAGGCCAGGCGCTGACTGGATGTTTCGATGCGGCGGGTGCGGAGCGTGGTGACGAAGCCGACGATGATGTCGACCCAGTCGCGCCAGTAGAAGCCGAGCAGCGCGAGCGCGGTGGCCACGTGTAGGCCGACCACGAACGCCAGGTACGGGGTGCCCTTGTCGGAGTCGCCCTGGGTCACCAGATCGCTCCACGACCCGCCGATCCAGGCGGGCACCAGCACCGAATGCCCAAGGCTGGAGATGGGAAAGAGTTCGGTTACGCCTTGCAGTGCGCCGATCACGACGGCTTGGAAGTAGGTCAGCATCGTGACAAAGCCTCGCATGCGCGCGTGCCGCGTGCGCGGCGGGTCGAGGCAACCGCGCGCGCCGTTTCCGCGTGCGATGCTGTGATCGTGGACGTGCTGGGACTTGGTCCGGTGCAGGTGTGGGCCGAGGGTCGGGCCGTCGCGATCGATCGACCGCTGGAGCGGGCTGTGCTGGTGCGGCTGGCGCTGGCCGACGGGGTTCCGGTGCCGGACGCGCGTTTGGCCGAGGATCTGTGGGGCGCCGAGATCGAGCGGCCGGTGCAGCGGCTGCGCGTGGTGGTTTCCCGCCTGCGCTCGACGCTCGGCCCGTACGCGGATGTCGTCGTGCGCACGCCCGCGGGTTATCGAACGGCGGCGGTGGTCGCGGATCTGCGGGCGGCGGAGTCGGCGGCGCAGCGAATGCACGCCGCCCGCCGCAGTGGGGATCTGGCCGCGGTGCGTGCGGCCGCGCGCGAATCCGTGGCCAACTGGCGCGGTGACGCGCTGGCCGATCTGCGGGCGATTCCCTTCGCGATGGCCGAGGGTGAGCGCCTTGACGATTGGCGGCTGCAGCTGACGGTCGCCGGTTTGACGGCCGATCTGGAGCTCGGCGCGGCCGGTGAGGTGCTCGCCGAGTTGAGCGGGTTGGTGACCAGACATCCGCTGCACGAACAGCTGTCCGGGCTGCTGGCGCTGGCGCTGTATCGCGCTGGGCGGCAAGGGGATGCGCTGGATCGGCTGGCCAGGTTGCGCCGCGCGCTCGCGGACGAGCTCGGCGTCGATCCGTCGCCGGATACCGCCGCGCTGGAGGCGCGCATCCTGGACCACGATCCGGCGCTGCACCCACCGCGAACCATCATTTCGGGCGGTGAAAACAACTCGGCCGCAACGCAATCCGGGCTGGTATCGGAGCCGGTGGTGGGTGCTCCCGATACCGTGTTCCTCGGGCGGAGCCGGGAAATCGCCACGCTGACAACACGTCTCGCGAAGGTGGGGCCGACGACGGTGACCGGGGTGGCGGGCAGCGGCAAATCCCGGCTGGCCGTCGAATTGGCCCGTGCCGCGGCGGCTTCCGGGCGGCCGGTGGTGTTCGTCGAGTTGGCGCCGCTGGCCAAGCCGCAGGATGTCGCGCCCGCCGTGCTCGCCGCGCTCGAATCCGCCGGTCTGCTCGACGATTCCGCGGATCCGGGCGACCCGTTGGCCGCGATCGCGGCGGCGCTCGGAGCCGGATCGCCGAATGTCACCGCCGCGCATACGCCGCCGCTGCTGGTGCTGGACAATGTCGAGCACGTCATCGATGCCGCGACCGGAATAGTCGGCGCCGCAACGGGTTCGAGCATCCTGGTGACCTCGCAGTCGTCCTTGCCGATCCCGGGTGAGACGGTGTATCCACTCGGGCCGCTGGAGCGCGGGGTCGCGGTCGAGCTGTTCGCCGAGCGCGCCGGGGTGCGCGGTTTGCTCACCGCGGCCGAACGCGATGATGTGGTGCACATCTGCGCGGCCGTCGACTGGCTGCCGCTCGGCATCGAACTCGCCGCCGGTCTCACCAGAGCCATGACGATTTCCCAGGTGGCCAAGCGCATCGATGATCGGGTGCGGCTGCTGGTCGGCGGCGCACGGGACGCGGGCGGCGGGCGGCACACCAGCCTGCGGGTGGCGCTGGACTGGAGTTATGAACTGCTCGCCGAGCGCGAGCGCACGGTCCTGCGCCGATTCGGCATCTTCGCGGGCGGCTGCACCCTGGAGGCGGCCGAGGCGGTGCTGCCCGGCGCGGATCTGGACGTCGGCGATATCGCGCCCGCACTGGCGGATCTGGTCAATCGCAGTCTCATAACGGTCCAATCCGACGGCGGTGCAAAGCGTTTCGCGCTGCTGGAAACCGTCCGCGACTATTCGCTCGCCCGGCTCGCCGAGGCCGGTGAGACCGAACGGCTGCGGGCGTTCCAACTCGAATGGTGCCGGAACCTGGTGGAGACGGCCGAAACGACCGCGGGCGCCACCTCCGCCGACGCGGTGGCCGCGGTATTCGCCGAATGGCCGAATATCCTTGCCGCGCTGGAGAATGCGCCGGGTACGCCGCGGGCGGCCGAAGGTCTGCGGCTGGCGATCGCCATGCATGTGCCGTGGCTGGCCCGCGCCCGGTTCGCCGAGGCGTGCAGGCATTTCGCCGTACTGGTCGAGGTGCCTGATCTGGCGCCCGCGGAACTGTCACAGGGCCTGTGCCACTACGGTTTTCACCTCCTGATGGCAGGTGATCTGGACGCGGCGGCCGAACAACTGGCGCGCGCGGCCGTACTCGCCGAACCGCTGGATGATCTGGAATTGGCCCAGACCGTGCGCTACTACCAGGGCATCATCGATATCGAACGGGCCAGCCTGCGCTCCGGAATCGACCATCTCCGGCTCGGTGAACGCTTGGCAGACCGGGAAACTCAGGCCTCATCGTTCGCCGACGCGCTGGGCAGCGCGCTGCTCTACTCCGGCGACGCCGCGGCCGCGCTCGCGGCCTACCGGCGGTCTATCGAGGTTGACAAGGCATACGACAACGAGCACGGGCTGTCCCGCGGGTTCAGCAATGAGGCGCGGGCGCTGCTCGAACTGGGCGATTTCGCGACGGCGCTGTCCGTCGTCGAACGGTCCGACTACTACGCGCGCCGACTCGACGACCGGCAGATCCTGCCGCTGAACGATCTGATCAGGGCGGGTGTCGCAGCCGCGGAAGGGCAGCTCGACGCGGCCGAATCGTATTGTCGCGCCGCGTATGCGCACGAGGGAGACGCGTCCGGGATGGCGCGGGCGGAACTCGCCGGCGTGCTGATCGCGAAGGGCGAACTGGACGAGGCGCAGCGGCTGCTCACCGAATTCGTCGCAGAGGCCAAGGGGATTCCGCTACTCGCGGCGCGCACGGTGCGTGTCACGCTGCTGCGTGCCCGTGGTGCGGTCGAGGCGGCGGATGAGCTGGCCGCGCAATTGCGGACCGAGTGCGCGACGACGGGATTCGGCTGGCGCCGCTACGTGGATCGGTTGACCCCGGAAGGGTGAAGCGCCCGCCCTGTGGATATCGCCCGCGGGAAGATCGCCGACTTGTGGATAACTTCGTCCGCTCAGCGGTTGCGGCCGGGTCATCGGCCGTTTCCGTGGCGGAACGGCCGGTCGGTCGAGGGTGACCTGAGTCGACGAGTGCAGTAGCGTCAGGAAGAGATCCACGCCGTGAAGACCATGTACGAACTTCGACCTAGGAGACGACGACATGTCATACCCGACCGGGGGCTCCGGGTACAACGCACCCGCGCCGACGCCCGCAACACCGCCCAGCTTCGCTCAGCAGGGTGGTACCAGTGCCGGTTCGAGCGCGGCCGGTAAGGGTTTGCCTTTCTTCCTGACGATCGGCGTCCTTGCGCTCGGTGTGATCAACTTCCTGCTCGGTTTCCTGCCCTACGCGACCAGCTCCGTCGTCCGCACGAGTAAGACGGTCAGCCTGTTCGACGGCGGTATCGGATTCGGTTCCCCGCTGCTGACGGTCGCGCTCGCGGCCGGCGTGCTGGCCGGGCTCTCGATGCTGCCCAAGCAGCAGTGGGCGGGTGCGGCTGCGGCGCTGTCCGTCGCCGCGTTCGTCGGCCTGCTGTTCCAGTCCTTCAAGCTGGGCGACAACGTCAAGCTGGAGTGGGGCGCCTACGTCGTGCTGTTCCTGCTGTTCGTGCAGGCCGCGCTGGCGGTGGCCGTCGTGCTGTTCGAATCCGGGGTGCTGGCCGCGCCGGCGCCCAAGCCCGCCGGATACGGCCAGGGCGGTTACGGACAGCAGTACGGTCAGCAGGCCTTCGGTCAGCAGTCCTACCAGCAGGGTCAGTCGCCCTACGGGCAGCAGTCGTACGGCCAATCCGGATACGGCTCCCAGTACGGACAGGGCCAGCAGGCGGGTTACGCCGCCCCGCCCACCCAGCAGTACCAGGGCCAGCCCGCCGGCTACGGCCAGCAGCCCGCGGGTTACGGTGCGCCGCAACAGCCTTCGCCGTACGGCGGATCGCAGACCGGTCAGCAGGAGGCGGCGGCCACCCAGCACTTCGGCGCCGCCCAGCCGGGGCAGCAGCAGCCATACGGTTCGCTGAATTTCGGTCAGGGCCAACAGAGTTCGGCGCAGCCCGCCGGCCAGACGAGTCAGCCGAACCAGCCGTTCGGCTCGGAGAAGACGTCGGATCCGTCCTCGGACCCCACGCACACCTTCCGGCCGTCCGACGAGAACAAGTAATAGAACGGCGCGCCTCCCGCTGCCTGCCGGGGGAGCTGCCACGCTGAATTGTCATGAGCTCCCCCAGAAATTCGCTCGTGCGCCGCGCCGCCGAGCCGCACCGGGATCCTGATCCGGGGCGTGGCGGTCGTGGCGCCGAGGCCGACGAGGCCGGGTTTCTGTCGCTGACCCCGGAGCGGGCCAAGGTGCTGCTGCTGGTCGCGGCGCGGCCCGCGGCCTACGCGTTGATCGTCATCACGGTGCTGGTGCTCGTCACGCTGCTCACCTCGGGTGGCGGCATGGCGGGCGTCTCCGGTGCGATCGCCGCGAGTTGGCTTGCCGCACATCAGGTTCCGCTTGTCATCGGGAAGACGACGCTGGGCCTGCTGCCGTTGCTCGCGACGGCGCTGCTGCTCTGGCTGGTGGCCAGGGAATGCGCGGCGGCGGTCGAGCCGGGGGCGTCCCGGGCGGATCTGGGCTGGATCGTCGGGGCGGCGCTCGGCGGGCCGCTGCTGATCACCGCGGTCTGTCTGGCCGTCGCCGAGGACGCGTCGGGGGTCATCGCGCTGCAACCGCCGCACACCCTCGTGGCGTTCGGCTGGGTCGCCGGACTGCATCTCGTCGCGGCGGCCGCCGGTATCGCCGGGCGCAGCAAGCCGGAGTTGATCGCGCTGGTGCGCCCGCCGGAGTGGGTGATCGCCGCGATATTCGCCGCGGGCCGCACCGCGGCGCGGCTGCTGGCCTGCGCCACCGCGATCACCGTGCTCTCCTTTCTCGCGCACTGGTCGCGCATCGGCGAGACCTACCGCGGCGCGGGCAATGCCGCCGGGTTCATCGGGTTGAGCGTGCTCTCGCTCGCCTATCTGCCGAATGTGGTGCTGCTGGCCACGGGAGTGTTGGTCGGTGCCGGTGCGCAGTTCGGTGCGGCGTCGGTGGGGCTGTTCGACGTTGTCGGCGGGCCGATTCCGGCGGTGCCGGTGCTGGCCGCGGTACCGGAGGGTCCGGCGGCGGGCTGGTGGGTGGTGCTGCTGGTGGCGCCGGTCGCGGTCGGCGTGCTCGGCGGTCTGGATTGCGGGCGCACCTCGCAGGATCGGGCCACCGCGCCTTGGGCGACGCTGACCTCCGCGGCATTGGCCACGCTGCTGCTGACCGTGCTCGCCGCGATCGCGGGCGGCGAACTCGGCAACTTCGGTCATATCGGTGTCGAACTGCCGCTTTTCGTGATGCTCACCTTCGCGCTGCTCGCCGTGCCCGGCTATCTCGGATTGCTGTTCGCCCGCTGGTTCGTGGTGCCGGTCGAATCGCCGTACGTTGCAGACTCGTACGAATACGCGGACGACGACTACGAAGACGACGACTACGAACGCGACGACTACGAACGCGACGACTACGACGACGATCGCGACTACCCCGAAGACGACCCCTACTTCGACGATGAGCGCTACACCGACTACGACGGCCCCGACCTGCACGTAGAGGTGGACGGCGAACTCGTCGAGGAGCAAATGGCCATCGGCGCAACCAAATCCGCCGATGACGCACACGACATCGTCGACGCCGAGGTGGTCGAGGGCGATCTGCCGAGCGGCGACCACAAGGCCTAGCCCCGGCTACCGCCGAACGCCCGTCCAATCGCGCCGACTAGGCTCTACCGCGGCGGTTCGTCCAGCCGTCTTCCGGACCTACAACGCAGGAGTAGAGCGCTGACCCCGCATGCCCAGTGGGTGCCCGCAGCGGCCCCGGCCACCGTCGTCGTGCTCGCCTCGGGCACCGGGTCGCTGCTGCGCGCGTTGCTCGACGCGGCCGCGGCGCCGGACTATCCGGCGCGGATCGTCGCGGTCGGCGTCGATCGGGCCTGCCAGGCCGTCGCGCACGCCGAGGCCGCGGGCATTCCGCATTTCACGGTGGCGCTCAACGACT
This sequence comes from Nocardia sp. JCM 34519.1, assembly GCF_020361265.1. Lineage (NCBI taxonomy): Bacteria > Bacillati > Actinomycetota > Actinomycetes > Mycobacteriales > Nocardiaceae > Nocardia > Nocardia sp. JCM 34519.1. The sequence goes on along the minus strand of NZ_JAIRBR010000001.1, from coordinate 1,187,084 downwards.
TTCCCGATCGTGCCGCCTGGGATGCGGCACTGACCAAGGCGGTCGCGGACCACGCGCCCGATCTGGTGGTCTCGGCCGGGTTCATGAAAATCCTCGGCCCGTCCTTCCTGGATCAGTTCGGCGGGCGGATCATCAACACCCATCCCGCGCTGCTGCCGTCCTTCCCCGGCGCGCACGGGGTGCGTGACGCACTCGCCTATGGCGTGCGGGTCACCGGGTCGACGGTGCACCTGGTGGACGCGGGTGTCGACACCGGGCCCATCCTTGCGCAGGAGGCGGTGCCGGTGCTGCCCGATGACGACGAGGCGACCCTGCACGAGCGCATCAAGATTGTCGAGCGACGGTTGCTGGCGGAGGTTGTCGCCGCCGTCGCGACGCGAGGCATTGTCTCCGACGGACGAAAGGCAGTTATTCCCCGTGAGCACAGTTGAACGCAAGCCCATCAGCCGGGCGCTGGTCAGTGTCTACGACAAGACCGGACTGATCGAGCTGGCGACCGGCCTGCATGCCGCGGGTGTCGAGCTCGTCTCGACCGGTTCGACCGCGAGCCGGATCGCCGACGCGGGCATTCCGGTCACCAAGGTCGAGGATCTGACCGGTTTCCCGGAGACGCTCGACGGTCGGGTCAAGACGTTGCACCCGAGGGTGCATGCGGGCATTCTCGCCGACACCAGGAAGGCGGAGCACGTCGATCAGCTCGTCGAACTGGGCGTCGAGGCGTTCCAACTGGTGGTGGTGAACCTCTACCCGTTCACCCAGACCGTGGCGAGCGGGGCGTCGATCGATGAGTGCGTCGAGCAGATCGATATCGGCGGTCCGTCCATGGTGCGTGCCGCGGCCAAGAACCATCCTTCGGTGGCCGTCGTGGTCGATACCGGCGACTACGATCGGGTGCTCGCGGCCGCGCAGCAGGGCGGTTTCACGCTGGCCGAACGAACGGCATTGGCCGCCAAGGCTTTCCAGCACACCGCCACCTACGATGTGGCCGTCGCCAGCTGGATGACCAATGTCGCGGTGCCCGCGGTGGAACCCGAAGGGGCGCAGCGTTTCCCGGCCTGGATCGGGGCCACCTGGAACCGCGGCTCGGTGCTGCGCTACGGCGAGAACCCGCACCAGGCCGCGGCGCTCTACACCAATGAGGCCGGGCCGGCCGGTCTGGCACAGGCAAAGCAGTTGCACGGCAAGGAAATGTCGTACAACAACTACACCGACGCCGACGCGGCATGGCGGGCCGCATTCGACTTCGACGAGCCCGCCGTCGCCGTCATCAAGCATGCGAATCCGTGTGGGATCGCGATCGGCGCGGATATCGCCGAGGCGCACCGCAAGGCGCACGCCACCGATCCGGTGTCCGCGTACGGCGGTGTGATCGCGGCCAACCGCGAGGTGTCGGTGGAGATGGCCGAACAGGTCGCCGACATCTTCACCGAGGTGATCGTCGCGCCGTCCTACGCGAACGGTGCGGTGGAGGTGTTGCAGCGCAAGAAGAACGTGCGGGTGCTCGTCGCCGAACCGGCACAGCGCAAGGGCGCGGAGCTGCGCCCGGTGAGCGGCGGTGTACTGCTGCAGGACCGGGACATCCTGGACGCCGATGGCGACAGCGCGGCCGATTGGACGCTGGCGGTCGGTGAACCCGCCGACGAGGCGACCCTGCGTGATCTCGAATTCGCTTGGCGCGCATGCCGTGCTGTGAAGTCGAACGCGATCCTGCTGGCCGCCGACGGGGCCGCCGTCGGCGTCGGCATGGGTCAGGTGAACCGGGTCGACTCCTGCAAGCTCGCGGTCGAGCGCGCCGGTGACCGGGCCAAGGGTGCGGTGGCCGCCTCCGACGCCTTCTTCCCCTTCTCCGACGGCCCGGCGATCCTGATCTCCGCCGGTGTTCGCGCGATCGTGCATCCGGGCGGCTCGATCCGGGACAAGGACACGATCGATCTCTGCCGCGAGGCCAATGTGACGCTGTATCTCACCGGGTCCCGTCACTTCGCGCACTGAGGTAATCACAGGTCGAGCCCGGTCCGGAAGCAGTTCCGGCCGGGCTCGATTCGCTTGGGTCAGTTGTCCTGCGCCGTCGGCGTTTCGGGTTCCGCGGTGGTTTCGGCTTTTTTGGTATTGCCCTCGAGGGTCTCGGCGGCCTCGTCGGTGTCAGAGGCGGTGTCTTCGCGACCCTTGAGCAGGCCCTTGAGCTTGTCGAGCACTGACATGAGCATGACCTTTCCAGTGGCAGAGCGGATCGGGTGGGGCGAGTATCGCAGGGTTGTCCCGGCGGCACGCGGTAGGTGCGCGGAAGAGTTTGGGATGCACGGTAATTCGTGCCGACCGTACGGAATTTTCCGATAGCCGCAGTACCGCAAACGCGGTTCCGGTCTGTTCGTCTGGGCCGACAATCCGACCGTTCAGACCCCTGATCGGCTCGCGGGTGCCATCGCCGGGCGGCTTCGGGTGATGGCACAGCGGACCTGGAATCCGGTTGGACCGGTCAAGATCTCGCGCATCCCCGCAGCTACCGGGCTCGTGCCGATGCGGTCGGCGAATCCGTGCCGTTGCGATTACACCGCGCTCAGCACCTGCCGATTGCCCAGCGGTGACTTCAGCGGCAGCTCCAGCGTCCCGAAGACGGCGATCATGGTGCACATCCGTCCGGTCGCGTCGGCGCGGGTCCCCGAGCGCAATTCGACGGTGACCGCCTTATCGGTCTCGGTCACCGATGCGTCGACGCCGTAGCATTCCGGCGCACCGACCTGGAAGTTGACCGCGATCTTGTCCTCGGCCACCTTGCGCCACGACTCGAACGAGATCGGGTGTGCCCCAACGATTGTCGGGTCGGCGGTGAATTCGCGGCCGATCGAGCTCTTGGTCTCCGGCACCGGGGTGTTCGCCGCGGAAGTGCGTTTGGCGCTCGTATTCGCCTGTGCCGCACCGTTATCCGAACCGCCACAGGCCGCGGTGGCGAGGCCGAGCAGTGCGGCGGCGAGCAGCACCGAGGCCCGTACGCAAGACTTCCGATTCATGGGCTCACCCTAGTTGAGTGGGTGCGGACCGGAACTGGTCGCCCGCCGCGGCCTTCCCAGCTAACCCACACGGGCACCGGCCGGTTTGTGCGCCAAGCCAACACGGCGACGCGGCTCACACAGTGAACTTTCCGCGAACCCTGCGCGTAATCCCTCCGCAATGGCGGCGAGAGCGTTAACTTAGGAATTGATGCCCGCCACGGTTCCTCCGGCGGCATCGATCTCTCTCGGATGTTCTGCACAGTAACTCTTCGAAAGGACGAACGTGGGCGACACGCTGCGCGTAGGAGAAGAACTGAAATCGGGTCAGTCCTTGACCGGCGGTGCGTACACTCTGACGCTGCAGCCGGACGGCAATCTGGTGCTGACCGAACCGAGCGGAAATGTGGTGTGGGCCACCCAAACTCACGATCAGGGCGTGGAGCGGGCGGTGCTGCAGGAGGACGGCAACTTCGTGCTCTACAAGGGCGATGGCGCCGCCTGGTCCACCGAGACCAATGGCAAGGATGTGGACCGGCTGCAGGTGCAGGCCGACCGGAACGTGGTGCTCTACGGCAAGGACGGCAGCGCGCTGTGGGCCTCCGGCACCAACACCGACAACCCGCTGCCCGCCCCGGAACCGGAGCAGGCCGCCGCACCCGCCGCCGAGGAGGTGCCGCCGCCCCCGCCCGCCGCGCAGACCTACACCGTCGAGCCGGGCGACACCCTCTGGGCCATCGCCGAACGCTTCTACGGTGACGGCAACCGCTACCAGGACATCGCGAACGCCAGCGGTATCGCCAACCCGGACGCGATCAATGTCGGCCAGGTGCTCACCATCCCGTAATCCGTTTCGGCACCCAACGAGCAAGGCCCCCGATGTCTCGCACATCGGGGGCCTTTTTCGTCCGGCTCAGCGGCTGGTGAACGGCAGCAGCGCCATCTCGCGGGCGTTCTTCACCGCGACGGCGACCTGCCGCTGCTGCTGCGGGGTGAGTCCGGTGACCCGGCGGCTGCGGATCTTGCCGCGATCGGAGATGAACGTGCGAAGCAGGTTCACGTCCTTGTAGTCGACCGTCTCCACGCCCGCGGCGATGAGCGGATTCTTCTTCGGGCGGCGGGCCTGTTCAGCGCGAACCTTCTTCGACGGTGCTCGCTTGACTGCCATATGACGGGTTCCTTCTCACGAGATCGTTGGTTGTCTACCAGCTCGATTTGTGCACGCCGGGCAATTCTCCCCGGTGGGCCATCTCGCGCACACGTACACGGGAGAGTCCGAACTTCCGCAGATGACCGCGCGGTCGTCCGTCCGCGGCGTCCCGATTGCGCAATCGTACCGGACTGGCATCGCGCGGCTGCCTGCGCAGTTCCCGCTCGGCCGCCGCACGCTGGTCCTCCGGGGTGCTCGGCCGGCGGATCAGTTCCTTCAGCTCGGCCCGGCGCGCAGCGTAGCGGGCGACGATCTCCCGGCGCCGCTGATTCTGAATGATCTTGGATTTCTTGGCCATTCAGCGCTCCTCGCGGAAATCGACGTGCTTGCGCACCACCGGATCGTATTTGCGCAGCACCATCCGGTCGGGATCGTTGCGCCGGTTCTTGCGGGTGACGTAGGTGTATCCGGTGCCCGCGGTCGATTTCAGCTTGATGATCGGACGCAGTTCGGTCGCTTTGGATGCCATGAAAAGCGTCCTCTCTCAGATCTTTTCGCCGCGGGCGCGCAGGCGGGCCACCACGGCCTCGATCCCGTCCCGGTCGATGGTCTTGATGCCTTTCGCGGAGACGTGCAGCGTGATGCGGCGGTCCTCGCTCGGCAGGTAGTAGGTCTTGCGCTGGATATTCGGGTTCCAGCGGCGGCTGGTCCGCTTGTGCGAATGCGAAACGGACTTGCCGAAGCCCGGCTTGCGCCCGGTGACCTGGCAGTGGGTCGACATGACGGCAGCCTCCTTCCGGCAGATGATAATCATTTTCGACAATGGTCGCTCGGCACTGTACCGTGATCGGCGAGCAAATGAAAACCATTGTCGAAAGGGGTATCGGTGGTTGCGCCTGATCCCATCTCGCCCGTGGCCGACCGCAGAACTCCGCTGGTGCTGGTCGCGGGCTTCGCCGGGCGCGCGGCGATCGGTGCGGAACGCACGGCTTCGGCGCTGTGCGGCGCCCGGCCGCCCGCCGCGGACCATCCGCCCGGCACCGTCGTCGTCCGGCACGACCTGAGCCGCCTGCGCGAGGGCATCGTGCACCGCACCGTCCGCGATGCCGCGCGGGAGACCGCGACCGTGCTGGAGCTGGCGCACGGCTGCGTCTCCTGCACGCTGCGACTGGACCTGTTGCCGCTGCTATGTCGGCTCGCCGCCCGCGACTCGGTGAATCGCATTGTGCTGGAACTGGATCCGGCCTTCGAGGCGGAGGCGATCTGTCACGCCATCGAGCACGTCGTCGTGAGCGGCGTCGTCGGCAGGGTGGACGGGCCAGCCGCGCGCGACGTCCGCGTCGAGGCCGTGCTCACCTGCCTGGACGCCGACAACTGGCTGGCCGACGCCACCGGCGAGGACACCCTCGCCGAACGCGGGCTCGCGCATGCCGACGACGAACGCACGGTCGCCCAGCTCGCCGTCGGTCAGGTCGAATTCGCCGATGCCGTAATCGCTTTCGGACCGGCGGGCGATCCGGTGGATCGCGGCAGGCTGGCCGCGGTGCTCACCCGGCTCGCGCCCGACGCGCCGGTGGCCTGGGTGGACGAGCCCGACCGGCTCACCGCGGGACAGGTGGCGGCTTTGCTCGCCCGCATTCCCGCACACGCCCGGCGTGGCAGGATCTTCGACGCGCACGCGCCGCTGCTGCGCGGGCAGCCGCCGCTCACCGGCGATTTCGGGGTGCAGCTCATGGAATTCGCGGCACGCCGCCCGTTCCATCCGGCGCGGCTGCACGAGGCGCTGGACGTGCTGTTCGACGGTGTGGTTTCCGCGCGCGGCCGCATCTGGCTGGCCACCCAACCCGACGAGGTGGTGTGGTTGGAGTCCGCGGGCGGCGGGCTGCGGGTCGGCGGGGCCGGACGCTGGCTGGCCGCGATGTCGGAAGACGAACTGGCGCAAGAGGATCCGGAACGGCGCGCGCTCGCGGCCCTGCGCTGGGACGACGACTTCGGCGACCGAGACAGCTCGCTGGTGATCCTGGTGCACGACGCCGATCCGGCCGATATCCGGCAGGCGTTGCACTGGGCGCTGGTCGAGGACGACGAACTGGACCTGGTGCGCCGCGCGCCCGAACTGGTGGCGCGATGGGATGACCCCTTCGGCGCATGGCACACCGATCCCTGCGAATCGACCGCGGAAGACGTTGCCGCACAGCAAAGCCCGAGAGGAGAGGCGAAATGAAAGCAGGTATCCATCCCGACTACCACCCGGTGGTCTTCGAGGATTCCAGTACCGGAAAGCAGTTTCTGACCCGTTCCACCGCCACCAGTGCGCGGACCGTGCAGTGGCCGGACGGCAATACGTATCCGCTGCTGGTGGTCGATGTGACGGCCGACTCGCATCCGTTCTGGACCGGCGCGCACCGCGTGCTCGACACGCAGGGCCGGGTGGAGAAGTTCGAACGCAAGTACGGCAGGCGAATCCGCCGCGGGCAGGAGGGCTGACATGGCGGTACCGAAGCGCAGGATGTCGCGGTCGAATACGCGCAGCAGGCGCGCGCAGTGGAAGGCGGCGCCGGTGGATCTGGTGCCGATCACCGTCGGCGGCGTCGTGCATCGGGTGCCGCGCAGGCTCGTCGCCGCGATCAGGCGCGGTTTGATCGATCCGGCGCGGCTCTGAGTCGATTCGGCTCGTCATGGGCGCTGAACGCGCGCGATGCTGGGCCGAACGTGACGATCTGATGATCGGATGAATTCGGGTTGATGACGATCACTGTTTCTGGCAACCGGTAAGTTACCGGTACGCCAGCTACTACGTGGTTCCTTGCTCGTCGCATGATTGCGGACTGATTGCTAAAATGTGAAATACCTACTGAGAGTTGGTTTTTGACAGGTGTAAAAGTCCCCTTGAAGTGATGCGAACGCAACAGGACGCCGGTACTCTCGTCGTCGAGGGCGGGTTCTCCCGGTTCCCGGCGAGAACCCGCTCATCGCCAAAAGTCCGGCCCCTCGGCCACCCCAATTCGCCTGGCGCGCTACGCATCCGCTTTGTCGTGCGGTATCGACTCGTTCTCGACCGTCGCAAGCCGTTGCGGCCCCGGCAAACCGGGCAAGTCGGACAGTAGCGCCGTCAATCTGGACGCCACCAGCGCGGCCGGTTCCTCCAGCAGCGAGAGCGGCCACGGTAGCCGCCCGCCGCGCAGCTGCCGCAGCCGATCGGCGAGTTCGGCCGCCGTGGTCTCCAAATCGCCTATTTCCTTGCGTAATTCGTCGATCTGTCCGCGTAGCGCGGTGGATTCGGCCGCCAATTGATCGATGCCGTGCCGTGCCGAGGCCAGCTGGGCCTGGATATCGCGCAAAACGGCGTCCTGCTCCGGAGTCAAGTCCGGTCCCTCCTCGAAATACCGAAACGCATGTCGCCCACTGTAAGTGGGCCATCACCCCGGCACATCGGCATCGCCGAACCGCGCAAATCTCACCGGCCGGACTGGTTCACTAGTGGGTGGCTCGCGTGACGAAATACTCAATTCGAAACGGAGATGACCTATGCCCGTACACAATGCGGCCTGGCCGCAGGGGACGCCGTGCTGGATCGATTGCCAGGTGAACGACCCGGTCAAGGCCGGCCGGTTCTACGGCGAACTGTTCGATTGGGTGCTGCAGGACGGCGGTCCTGACGCGGGCGGTTACCTAATGGCGTCGAAAGATGGTGCGGCGGCGGCCGGAATCGGGCCGAAGCCGTCCGCACTGGCCGGGATGCCGTCGGGGTGGACCACCTATATCGCGGTGGACGACGCCGACGCCAGCGCCGCGGCGGTACGGCGGGCGGGCGGCAAACTGGTGCTGGAAACCTTCGACGTGATGGAGTTCGGCAGGATGTTCGTCGGTGAGGATCCCGGCGGCGCGATCTTCGCGGTGTGGCAGGCCAGGGCGCACAACGGCGCCGCACTGCACAACGAGCACGGCGGCTACGCCTGGAACGAGCTGCATACCCGCGAGTACGACCGGTCCAAGGTCTTCTACCACGACGTATTCGGTTACCGGTATACCGAATACGACTTCGGCGACACCGCATACGTCGCGTTCACCCCGCCCGGACGCACCGAGGTGGTCGGCGGCATCAGCGACGATTCGGCGGTGGCCAAGGCCGCATCGTCCTACTGGCTCACCTGGTTCCAGTACGACGATGTGGATGCCGGCGCGAAAAAGGCGCTGGGACTTGGTGGTTCGGTGCTGCAGGCGGCCGCCGACTCGCCGGTCGGTCGCACCGCGCTGATCGCCGCGCCGCAGGGTGAGGTGTTCGGCATCATCGACCCGAGCAAACGGGTGGGCGAACTGCCGAATCCGAACTGACGCACCATCATCCGGCGAACGTCCGCGGACGTTCGCCGGATCCGGCGAATCAGTTGGCGGTCGCGGTCGCGCCCCAGCCCGAATCGCGGCCGGGCGCGATCAGCACCGCCGAGATCGGCACCGCCAGCCCCAGCGAACCGACAACGAACATCGGGAAGACGAAATCGAACAGCGCCATCCCGGTCGGCGCGGGCACGGTCCGATCGACGTGTAGATCCATCGCCGCGATCGCGACGTAGTAGCTGGCGGCCACCCCGATGCCGAACAGCAAAGTCGTTGCGCCGCGCGCGAAGTGATTGCGATAGGTCTGGAACGACCACAGCGTGGCGAGCGCGGTGATCACCGCGACAGCCACCGAGATCCCGATCAGCCACAGCGCGATATTCACCGAACCCTGCACCCGCACCGAACTCACCCCGAGGTAGATGGTCGCTCCGGTGCCGAGACCCATCACCAAACCGCCCGCGATCAGCCACGGTGTTCTGCGAGTGCGCCCGATCAACGCCAGGCCCACCAGCACCGCCACCACCGCGACCACCATCGCGGTGATCAATTTTCCGGCGTCGTAACGGATCGCACCGTTGGGCACCTTCAATCCGAGCAGCGCCACCGCCATCGTCAGCCAAACACCGACGCCGCCAAGGGATACCGCGGCCGAGACCACCCAGACGATCCGGAACCGGGCCGAGCGCGCCCCGTTCAGCACGCAGGCCAGGCCGACAACGGTGCCGACCACCGAGACGATGAACGACAGCGCGGCCAGCCAGTAACCCATCGAAAACCGTTCGAACGACGCGCTTTCGGCGAGCATTCGGATCGAACCGTCAGGCATGCCTGGCGATCCCTTCCAGCTCGAGCGCCTTCAGCTGCGCTATCGCGTATTCGGTTACCGCGGCGAGCGACTGGCGCACCTCCATCGCGTTGCGCGCATCGATATCGACGATCGGCACCCCCTCACGGATCGAAAGCGCCTCGCGCAGTTCGGCGAGCGGGAAACGCGGCGCGTCCGGAAAGCGGTTGACCGCGATCAGGAACGGCAGCTTGCGCGCCTCGAAGAAGTCGACGGCCGCGAAACTGTCCTCCAGCCGCCTGGTGTCCACCAAGACCACCGCGCCGATGGCGCCGCGAATCAGGTCGTCCCACATGAACCAGAACCGGCGCTGACCCGGCGTGCCGAACAGGTACAGCGTCAGATTTCCCGGCAGGATGATCCGGCCGAAATCCATGGCGACCGTGGTGGTTTCCTTCTCCGGCGTATCCGCCAGATCGTCGACCCCGTCCGAATACCTGGTGACCATCGCCTCGGTGCGCAGCGGCACGATCTCCGAAACCGCGCCGACGAAGGTCGTTTTCCCGACGCCGAAACCGCCGGCGACGACGATCTTGGTCGACGCGACCCGCTGCTCCGCGTCTTCTTGCCCGGCTGTCCCGGTGGGCCCGATCTTCCTATAAGGCACGGAGTCCACGCAATGTCCTCTCCATCAAAGAACGACGCTCGTCAAAGCTCGCTTGGTCGGTCAAGGTCGAATGCACGCGTAGCGCGCCGTCGACCACGAGATCACCGATCATCACCCGAACCATGCCGAGCGGACGATCCAGGTGTGCCGCGATTTCGGCGACGGACAGCCGGTGGACGCCCAATCGCAGGATCTCGGTACGGATATCGCCGATCGGCCACTCCATGTAAGCGCTGTAATTGACGGTTTCGATGACCGCTTCCAGCGGTAGGTCGACCGCAGGTTCGGTACGCCCCGAGGTGAGGGCGTACGGCCGGACGCGAGTTGTTGGTCGATGTGGTCCGGAACCGTGTTGGCTGACCATCTCACGCTCAGACGGCGGTGCGGGCCGTGGCGGTGACCACGGAGCCCACTCGATCGACAAGCAGCGCCATCTCGTAACCGATGCGGCCGATATCGTGCGACTTGTTGGCCAGCACGGCCAGGTGCGAACCATTGCCGACGCTCATGACGAGCAGATAGCCGCGCTGCATTTCGACGATGGACTGCATCACCTTGCCGCCGTCGAACAGCGAGGCCGCGCCCGCCGCGAGACTCGCCAGACCGGCGGTCACCGCCGAAAGTTGTTCGGCCCGATCGCTCGGCAGGTGCGGGCTGGTGGCCTGCAGCAGGCCGTCCGCCGAAACCAGAACGGCGTGGGAAACCCCCGGTACGTCGCGGGTGAAGCGGGCGACCAGCCAGTTCAGGTTCTCATCCGTGCTGTTCGCGTTGGTCATGCAAGCCCTCCGTCGTTGTACTGCGCATTGGCCCGCCCGCTGCGGACCCCACTGAGATGTCTCGTCAGGTTGCTCCGGATCTCCTCCGGATCGCGGATGCCCTGCTCATCCACCTGCGTGACGCCGCCAGGGACCAGTTGCGCGCCCGGCTTCCGGATCGGCAGGCCGCCGGCCGTTCTGCCGGTGGCGGTCGGGTGGCTGGCGTCCTCGGCGGCCAACCATCCGGCGTCGGCGGGCGAGGTCCACCCGTCCGCGGGCGCCTGCGTCGCCGCGGGTTCGACCAGCCACTCCGAGACCATGCGCTGGTAGATCGGGGTCGGCGAGGATCCGGCCACCGGCTGCAGCCGGGTGGATGTCGCCGAGGGTTCCTGCGCGGGCGCTGCCGTGTCCTCGGCCGGATCGAGCCTGCGCCGCTGCGGATCCGGGCCGCGCCGCGGCGAATCCGGGTCGGGCGCCCGGTTTTCCGAGATGGTCGGCAATTCGATCGGCCCGGAGCGTTCGGGCCGGTACGCGGTCGGCGGCTCGCGGTAGACGCGGCCGGTCGGCACCTCGTCGTCGTCCTTGATCTCGGCCCACATATCGGTCGGCGCCGGATCGGCATCGTCGAACAGGCTCTGCGGGCCGCTGAGCGATTGGGGAACAAGGGGTATCGGCTGCGAACCGCTGCCCGGCTCGGTGAACTGCGTCGGCGGGCCGAACGGTCCGGTCGGGAACTGACCGGAACCGGCCGGCGTCGAAATCGCGGGCTGATCCGGCGTTTCCGCTACCCGGATGGCCGGTTTGCGTTGTGGCAGACCGGAACTCGTCAGCCCGAAGAGGCCGGCTTCGCGCTGCTGCGCGCCGCTGTCGCGCTGACCCGACTGCGGCAGGTTCGGCACCGGAACCAGGGTGCGCGGCTGCTGCGCCGCGGCGGCGGACAGTTGCGGCGGTGCGGGCCTTGCGGATTCGACGGACAGCGGCGGCACGATTCCGGTCGGATCGGTGTCGTCGAGCGGCGGCGCCACCAGCGTGCCGGGCAGGTGCACGCTCGCGGTGATGCCCGGCTGCTGGCTCATCGTCGAGGTGCGGCGCAGGCCGACCGTTATGTTGTGCCGCTTCGCGAGCCTGCCGACCACGAAAAGGCCCATGCGGCGGGCGGTTTCGATGGTGACCTCACCACCGGAGGCGAGCCGGTCGTTGGTGGTGCGCAGATCGTCCTCCGCCATGCCGAGGCCGCGATCGGTGACCTCGATGAGGTAGCCGCCGTCCACCGCGCGCGCGACCGTCACCGCGACGGGGGTGGTCGGCGGCGAATAGCGCAGCGCGTTATCGATCAGCTCGGCGAGCAGATGTTCGATATCGACCGCGGGTTCTCCCGCGACGACGCCGTCGGGCACCGCGCCGATCTCGACCCGCTGATAGTCCTCGACCTGGGATACCGCGCTCCACAACATATCCGAGAGCGGCACCGGGTGCAGTTGGCCGCGGCGCAGCGCGGTACCGGCGAGCACCAGCAGGTTGTCACCGTTGCGGCGCATCCGGGTGGCCAGGTGGTCGAGGCGGAACAGGCTCTGCAGCCGTTCGGTGTCGTCCTCGTCGTGTTCCAGGTCCTCGATCAGCGCCAGCTGCTGTTCGACCAGCGATTGGCTGCGGCGCGAGAGGGTTTCGAACATATTCCCGATCTGCAGCCGCAGCCGGGCCTGCTCGGCGGCGAGATTGAGGGCCTGCTCGTGCATTTCGTCGACGGCGCGGGCCAGCTGGCCGATCTCGTCCGTGCCGCGCACGGCGACCGGCTCGATCTTCGGCGTGGTGCCGCCCGCGCGCACCACGGACAGCTCCTCGGGCAGTTTGGTGTGCGCGACCTCCAGCGCGTCGCGGCGCAGCCTGCGCACCGGCACCACCAGGGTGCGCGCCACCGCGAGGGCGAGCGCCAGACCGGCCAGCAGCATGCCGATGACGAGCGCGGCCTCGCGCAGCGCGTCGTTCTGTGAGGTCGAGGTGGCGTTGGCCAGCGATTTATCGATCTGGTCCGCCAGCTGGGCCGAGGTCTTGTCGTAGGTGTCGGAGCTGGTCTGCAGCGATTCGAGTACGGTCGGATTGCTGGTCGGGTCGCCGACGTTCTGGCTGAAGATGCCGAGCCGGGCCTGCACGGCCTCCATCAGCGGCTGCGCGAAGACCGCGTTCTCCGGCTTGATCATCGCGTAGGTGCCGATGATGGTCATCTCCGCGCCGGTGGTGGTGAGTACCCGCGGCCGCACGCTCGGGTTGTTGCCCGCCCCCGGTGCGGTGATCAGCAACCGCACCTGGGTCATGCTGCGCCGCGCCGTCTGGATCGCGCCCAACTGCAGGAAGTAGCGCTGCACGTTGATGTCGTCGATATTCGGCGCGTACGCGATGGCGTTGCCGGTGTGCCCGGCGATTTCGTCGGCCTGCTGGCCGAGCGCCGCCACCGAACCGGTGCGCAGGTTGTTGCGCATCGCGGTCGCGGTCGCGATGGCCGCCGACAATTCCTCGGTCGTCTTCGACAGCAGCCGGGTATTGTGCATCGCCGTTTGCAGGTCGGCTACCGACTGATCGAATTTGCCGAGGGCCGTATCGGTTTGCGGATCGGCCGCGTTGCCCCACGAGGCGGTGGTGACGACCGCGAGTTGTTCGGCCGCGGTATTGAACTTGACGATCGGACGGATGATGCTCGATTGCTCGGTGGCCGCGTCGAGTTGGCTCATGGTGCGCAGTTCGGTGTTGATCCGCAGCACCGCGAAGACCGTGGCCAGCAGCACGGGCAGGACCAGGACGATGCCAACCTTGCGGGTGACCGACCAGTTGTACAGGCTCAGTTGCCAGGGCCGCGGTGCAGCTTCCATCCGCTTCAGTCGCCTCCGCTTCGCCGGTGACCCCCCAGTCCGCGTGCCGCTGTTCATGTTTGGATTCAACGCGCAGAACCGACTAGAGGTCTTCTTTTTACCGGACGGAACATACCGCGCAGAGTGTTCGTCGGCAATCTGGGCGCGCGCCATCGCAATTGCTCGAATATGGCTGGGCAGAACAAGTTTCGCGTTCAATTGCCGGGGTGATCACAAACGGCCGATCCGTCGTCCGCGACGGCCGGACAATATCTCCTGGTCACACGACTAGGTTCTTGGTGTGGTATGGGCGATTCGCGCCCGGCGTGTCGTAGCGGACCTCTCAGTCGCCTCTCAGTCGCGGCGGTCAGACTGGTCGCATGCGCATTCTGGTAGTCGACGACGATCGCGCCGTCCGAGAATCGCTGCGCCGGTCGCTGACCTTCAACGGCTACTCCGTCGATCTAGCGGTGGACGGGGTCGACGCCCTGGAGAAGGCGACGGCGCAGCGACCGGACGCGCTCGTACTCGATGTGATGATGCCCCGGCTCGATGGGCTGGAGGTGTGCAGGCGGCTGCGCAGTACCGGTGACGACTTGCCGATTCTGGTTTTGACGGCGCGGGATTCGGTCTCCGAACGCGTCGCCGGACTGGATGCGGGCGCCGACGATTATTTACCGAAGCCATTCGCGTTGGAGGAATTGCTCGCGCGTTTGCGGGCACTGCTGCGGCGCACGGCGGGTGATGCCGGAGATGCCTCGGAGGCGATGAAGTTCGCGGATCTGTCGCTGGATCCGGTGACGCGTGAGGTGTCGCGGGGCGAACGCTCGATCAGTTTGACCCGTACCGAGTTCTCGCTACTGGAAATGCTGATGGCCAATCCGCGCCGGGTACTCACCCGCAGCCGCATCCTGGAAGAGGTGTGGGGGTACGACTTCCCGACATCCGGTAACGCGCTGGAGGTCTATATCGGATATCTGCGCCGCAAAACCGAGGCCGAGGGCGAATCGCGGCTCATCCACACGGTGCGCGGCGTCGGATATGTACTTCGCGAAACCCCGCCGTAGGCCGCGCGGCATGTCGAGAACCATCCCACGGCGGGCCGTTGTCGCCGGCCTCGGTCAGCCGCGACCCCCGGACCCGCCGGAAATGCGTCCGCCGACACCGCTGACCCAATCGGTTTCGCTGCGCTGGCGGGTGACGCTGCTGGCCGCGTCGGTCGTCGCCATCGCGGTGGCGGTCACCTCGATCACCGCGTACACCATGGTGCGCAGCTCGCTGTACAGCGATGTGGATTCGCAGTTGAAGGCGCGGGCGGCGACGATGATCGACCACGACATCGAACGGCTCGGCTTCCAGTCGATCCTGGTGGCCAGCCTGTATTCGAACGATATCGGTGTCGCGCTGATCTTCCCCGACCTGCGGTCCTACGTTCCGCCGCAGCCGACCAATCCGCCGGTCGGTGCGCCGGAGATCGCGGTGGCGCGCGGGGAACTGGGCCTGTCACTGCGCACCGTGAGCAATCAACGAGTGCTCGCCCGGCGCACGAATTCCGGTTCCACCCTTGTGATTTCGCAGCGACTCGAACCGACGCGGGAAGTACTGGACCGGCTCGCCTGGCTGCTGTTCGTGGTCGGCGGTTGCGGCGTTGTGCTGGCCGCCGCGGCCGGAACCGCGGTGGGCCGCACCGGATTGCGGCCCGTCGCGCGCCTCACCGCCGCCACCGAACGCATCGCCCGCACCGACGACCTGACACCGATCCCGGTCTCCGGCGACGACGAATTGGCAAGGCTTACAGAGAGTTTCAACACCATGCTGCGCACGCTCGCCGAATCCCGGGAGCGGCAGCGCAGACTCGTCGCCGACGCCGGTCACGAATTGCGTACGCCGCTCACCTCGTTGCGCACCAATATGGAACTGCTCATCGCGTCGAGTAGGCCGGGCGCGCCGCCGATTCCGGAGGAGGATATGGCGGGCCTGCGCACCGACGTCATGGCCCAGATCGAGGAATTGTCCACGCTGGTCGGCGATTTGGTCGATCTTGCGCGGGAGGACGCACCCGAGGCCATCTACGAGCGAGTCGATTTCGGCGAGGTCGTCGAACGCGCGCTCGAGCGGGCCAGGCGGCGGCGCACCGGCATCGAATTCGTCGCAGACCTGCGCCCGTGGTTCGTCTTCGGGCAGGAGGCCGGGCTGGAACGCGCGGCGCTCAACGTCCTGGACAACGCGGCGAAATGGAGTCCGGCGGGCGCCTCGGTCGTGGTCGCGATGCGGGAGTGCGCCCCGGGCCTGCTCGAATTCACCGTCGACGACGGCGGCCCCGGCATCCCGCCCGCCGAGCGCGAACTCGTCTTCGAGCGCTTCTACCGAACCACCGCGTCTCGCTCGATGCCCGGTTCCGGTCTCGGCCTCGCGATCGTCAAACAGGTCATCACCAGACACGGCGGCACCATCGCGATCGACACCTCCGGTCGCGGTGGCACCCTGGTCCGCATCGTCCTGCCCGGCGAGCCGGGAAACCCGGACACACCGGCGGTGGGGTGAGCGGCGCGGCGCATATGTCCGGCTTACGTATCGTATTTCCTGGTGAGCGGGGTGTCCGCAGGTACATCTCGGAGAAATGAAAGCGCGGTCTCAGTCCGCTCTCAGTCGTCGTCACCATGCTTGGTGCAGACGTGAGGAGAAACGAGGAGCCCATGACCGAGGAGTCGAAGGACCGGCAGGACGAGTCGGCGGCGAACACCGCGCCGGATCATCAGCCGACCGAGCAGCTGCCCGCCGCGAACAGTTCGGCGGAGCCGCGGTTCGATCAGGCGTCGCAGTCCGGTCCGGCGGCGCCGCCATACGGTCCGGCCGAGTCGCAGGTTCGGCCGAGTTCGGCGCAGCAGCCCGATTCCGCGTGGCGGCGGCCGGATCCGGCGCAGCCGGGTGGACAACCCCAATTCGGTTCCGGCGAGCCACAATTCGGTGGGACGGGCCAGTACGGTCCGCAGCCCGAATACTCGACCCAGAGCGGGGTATTCGCGAACTATCCGCCTGGGCCCAATCCGACCCAGCCGTTCCCCGGCCCGGAGTATGCCGCGATGTCCTTCGAACAACCTGCCCCGCCGCCCGGCCAGGTGCCCGGCGCGGCCTTCGGCGCGCAGCCGCCGCAGCCCCGCCGCACCCTGCGCGGCTCGCTGATCGCGGGCGCCGTGGTGCTCGCGGTGCTCAGCGGCGGTGCCGGTGGCGCCGTCGGCGCGCTCGTCGCACACAACAACGGCACCTCCACCGTCACGAATGCCCTCGACGCACCGAAGCCCAATATCAGCAACGCGTCATCGGCCCCGCCGGGATCGGTGCAGGCGGTGGCCCAGAAAGTGCTGCCGAGCGTGGTGACCATCAAGGTCGCCGGTTCCCGGGCCGAGGGCGAGGGCTCCGGTGTCGTGCTCTCCTCGGACGGCCTGATCCTGACCAATAATCACGTGGCGGGCGGCGCCGGTCCGAACGCCAAGATGCAGGTCGTGTTCTCGGACAACAGCACCGCACCGGCCACCCTGGTCGGCGCCGATCCGGTTTCGGATCTCGCGGTGATCCGGGTTTCCGGTAAGAACGGCCTGACCCCGATCGAACTGGGCACCTCGGCGAATCTGCAGGTCGGCCAGCCGGTCGTGGCGATCGGCGCGCCGCTCGGCCTGTCCGGCACCGTCACCACCGGAATCGTCTCGGCGCTGAACCGCCCGGTTTCCACCCAGGGCGAGGGCGCGCCGCAGAGCCAGGCGGCGGTGAACCCGGTAATCGACGCCATCCAGACCGACGCCGCGATCAACCCGGGCAACTCGGGCGGTGCGCTCGTCGACGGCAGCGGCAAACTCGTCGGCATCAACACCGCCATCGCGACCCTCGGCGCGAGTGAGATGCCCGGTCTGGGGCAGCAGCAGAGCGGTTCCATCGGCCTCGGCTTCGCCATTCCGGTCGATCAGGCTCGCCGGGTCGCCGACGAGTTGAGCAAGACCGGTCACGCCACCTACGCCCAGATCGGCATCAAGATCCAGGCGCAGGACCCCGTCAACGGCGCGCGGGTGCTGGAGGCGACGCCGGACGGCCCGGCCGCCAAGGCCGGAATTCCGGCGGGCGTCGTGGTGACCAAGGTGGACAACCGCAACATCGACTCCGGCGACGCACTCGTCGCCGCGATCCGTTCGCACGCACCGGGAGACAAGGTGAAGATCACCTACACCGACGATCAAGGCAACAATCCGAAGACCGTCGAGGTGACCCTCGCCGGTGCACCCGCGGACGGTGGCCGATGATGCGGCTGCTACCTGGCGGTAAGGGAACCCTGACCACGGACTCCGCCGCGCATCTCGGCGCGGCGATCGACCTCGCCGGCCTAGGCGCTACGGTGAGCACCATGGAAATCGATGCTCCTGTGGCGGGGCGTGCACTGGTGGTGGTCGTCGATGATCGAACGGCGCATGGGGGAGAGGATTCGCTAGGTCCGCTGGTGACCGAGCTGCTCACGGAGGCGGGCTTCCTGGTGGACGCGTCGGTGTCCGTTCAGGCCGACGAGGTGGAGATCCGCAATGCGCTGAACACCGCGGTGATCGGCGGCGTCGACCTGGTGATCTCGGTCGGCGGCACCGGCATGTCGCCCCGCGATGTCCCCCCGGAGGCGACCGCGCAGGTGCTGGACCGGGAACTGCCCGGGATCAGCGAGGCGCTGCGTTCCTCCGGCCGGTTGGCGGGTTCGCTCGACGCCGGCCTGTCCCGCGGTCTGGCGGGCGTATCCGGCAGCACACTCGTGGTAAACCTGCCCGGCACCCGTTCCGCGGTTCGCGACGGCATGGCAACCCTCGGGCCGCTGGCCAGCCGAGTGATCGGCGAGCTGTCCGGATTGGCCGAATAATCTCCCCGGCACCGAATTCCGACGACCCTCGTCCGGCGCAGCGCCGGGCGAGGGATGCCGCGCGTCTGGCGCGGATCTTCGGCGACACCCTCCCGGATACGACGAGCGATGAGCGCGGTCCCGAACCGGATACCGCCGGTTCGTCCGATGACTGGTTGCGCTCCCAAGTGCCGCCGCATCACGGTTGAGCTGTATTTTTCTACGGTCCTGCTACGTAATTCACGACCTATAGCGTTGTGATATGCCCGTTATCCTTACGGTTTCGTCGTTTATTTAGCGATACTTTTACGAAGCTGGCGCGTATGCCGCAACTGCCCTTTTAGGTCGTTTTGTTCCCCTTATCAGACCGATGGGTCTGTTCTGATTACCTATTTATGCACGTCACGCGATAGATGCATACAGGTTACTGTGACGTGAATCACATACACAGGTTCGCAGAACACTACGTTGCGGCCGAATTACCGGCGGTTTAATGTCCGTCACGAGCTAACCGACTATTGGACCCCGCAGGCCCGAGTTGCGCACGTAGTTGCCAACTCAACGGAACCCGGCTCGGTTCCGTGCGCCTCCCGACTTTGTTGCGCCGAAATAACGGCCGGTTACAAACCGGCAACACCAGGGCGACAAACTGGGCTGGGCCTGAGCGGACCATTGTCCAGCCTCGATGGTCGAGGCTGACTGTTAGAAACCTGATGAGGGGAAGTATGAGCGAGAACCGCACCAACGGTTTGCGTCTCGGTGTGCGCGTCGCGGGCGTCGGCGGCGCCGCGGCCGTGGCCATCGGGCTGCTTTCAACCGGTGCAGCGAATGCGGACACCTTCGTGCCGTTGCCGGACGGCCAGAAGATGGGTCCCGGTGTAACTATTACGCGAAATGGCGAACACGCCATTATTTCCCCGTCGATGGCCGCGAACGGCGCCGGACGCGTTGTCTGGGTTTCCGGTAACGCCGTCGCCGAAGTCACCGATACCCCCGAGGGCACGGCGGGTCCGAATAACGGTGCCACGAATGCCCCGGGCACCAACAATTCGTCGACACACGGCACCTCGGAACTCACCACCGGCTACATCATCGGCTGCCAGGTTTCCATTTCCGACAGCGCGATCTCGGCCAACCTCGGCGCCACCGCGAGCCTCACCGAGGCGGGCGTCAGCGGCGGAATCGGGCTGGATATCGGCCCCGGCGAGGTGAAATGGGTCGCCATCGACAACAAGGACATCACCAAGGTCGGAACCTATTCGGTGGAGTACCAGGACGTCGAGCTCGACATCCAGGGTTGCGCCGGATACGCGCAGGCACGCGCCGTCACCGTTGTCGAAATCATCGGTAACGACTACTCGAAGACCAGCCTCTACGGCATGCCGTTCAGCATCGGCTGAGCCGGATCGAAAATTTTCTCGCTGCGGCGATTTTCAACCCCTCGAAGGGTAAACGAATAATGTTCAACCGTAAGAATATGGCGAAGGCGGCCGGTTTCGGTGCGGCTGCCACCATCACCATCGGCCTGCTTTCCGCCGGTGCGGCGAATGCCGACACTTTTGTTCCGCTGCCGGGCGGCGAAATCGTCAAGACGCTGTCGGATGGCACGGTGGTCACCGTCCGTCTGACCGGCGAGTCCGCGAATATCAACCCGTCGATGGGCGCCACCCCGGTGCACCGCAATGCATGGGTTTCGGGTACCGCGTCGGTCGAAATTTCCGGCGGCTCCAGCGCCCCCGGCGGCGGCATTTACCCGGGTTACACCGTCGGCTGCCAGGTGAATATCGGCGGCGGCAATATGAACGGTTCGGCGAATGCGTCGGGCACCTATGACGGCAAGAGCCTCGACGCCGGTGTCGGCACGGGTGGCACGCTGAACCTGGGTCCTGGCCAGGCGAAATCGTTCTACATCATCGACCGGGAAGTCCCGGACGACTACGGCCAGGAGCACCATTCCAAGAAGGCGAAGTTCACCGGTGGCCACG
This sequence comes from Nocardia sp. JCM 34519.1, assembly GCF_020361265.1. Taxonomy (NCBI): domain Bacteria; kingdom Bacillati; phylum Actinomycetota; class Actinomycetes; order Mycobacteriales; family Nocardiaceae; genus Nocardia; species Nocardia sp. JCM 34519.1. The sequence continues at coordinate 1,166,705 of NZ_JAIRBR010000001.1, read as the reverse complement.
GCTCGGTGACGTGGGCCGATGAGACCATCGGTCTGACCGGATGCGGCGGTTACGCGCAGGCGCGGTCGTTCGTCAGCGTCGAGATCGAGACCGACACCGTCGTCACCTGGGTGACGCTCTGGGGTCAGCCGTTCAGCCTCGGCTGAGTCCGGCCCTGTCCCTGCCGGATTCATGGCGGCATCGCCGCAGGTCAGGCGGGATGGGCTCGATAGGAGACCAAAGGAACAGGTCCGTTGCATCGGCGACGGACCCGTTTCGCCATGTGAGTGGCCGAACCTCGCCATCGCACGGGATGGTAGCGGTGTTGCCGAGGTTTCGGTGTAAGTTGATCGGAAATCCTGAGATTTTCCTCAGAAGAGCTTAGGATGGGCGCGACCCAAGATCGTTGTGCAATCGTTGTGCGGCGAGACGGTCGGCAAGATCCCTTGCTGGGCAGTAGATTCCAGCACAGGTCGGTCGGCCTGAAAGGGAAATACCTCGGCCGCGGCGAACCCACCGCGGCCGACCGCTAGAACCTGATGAGGGGAAGTATGAGCAACAACCGCACCGCCGGTCTGCGCCGCGGTGTCCAGATCGCGGGGGTCGGCGCCGCCGCTACCGTCGCAATGGGCCTCTTTTCGACCGGTGCCGCGAACGCCGATACTTTTGTGCCGTTGCCGGACGGACAGAAGCTCGGCCCCAATGTGACCATCACGCACAACAACGAGCACGCCATCATCTCGCCGTCGCTGGCGGCCAATGGCGCGGGCCGCGTGGCCTGGCTCTCCGGCAACGCCGTCGCCGAAGTCACCGCTACCCCCGAGGGCAAGGTCGGCCCGAACAACGGTCCGAAGAACAACCCCGGCACCAACAACTCGTCGACCCACGGCACCTCGCAGCTCAACACGGGCTACATCATCGGCTGCCAGGTCTCCATCGGTGAGAACGCGATCTCCGCGAACATCGGCGCCACCGCCAGCCTGACCAAGGCCGGTGTCAGCGGCGGTATCGGTCTGAACCTCGGCCCGGGTCAGGTCGCCTTCGTTCAGATCGACTCGAAGGACATCCAGAAGGCCGGTCCTACTCGGTCGAGTACCAGGACTTCCAGGTCGATGTGCAGGGTTGCGGTGGCTACGCCCAGGCGCGCTCGTACACCGTTGTCGAAATCATCGGCAACGACTACTCGAAGACCACCCTCTACGGGATGCCGTTCAGCATCGGCTGACGTGTTCAACCCATCGAAAACCCTTCTCGCCGAATCGAACTCGAAAACCCCAGAGGGATATACCAAATGATCAACCGTAAGACTGTGGCGAAGGTAGCCGGTTTCGGCGCCGCTGCCACCGTGGCCATCGGCCTCCTGTCCACCGGTGCGGCCAACGCCGACACCTTCGTGCCGCTGCCGGGCGGCGAAATCGTCAAGACGCTGTCGGACGGCACCGTGGTCACCGTCCGTCTGACCGGCGAATCCGCGAACATCAACCCGTCGCTGGGCGCCACCCCGGTGCACCGCAACGCGTGGGTTTCGGGCACCGCGTCGGTCGACATCTCCGGTGACACCACCGCCAAGGGCGGCAAGATCTTCCCGGGCTACACCGTTGGCTGCCAGGTGAACATCGGTGGCGGCAACATGAACGGTTCGGCGAACGCGTCGGGCACCTACGACGGCAAGAGCCTCGACGCCGGCGTGGGCACGGGCGGCACGCTGAACCTCGGCCCGGGCCAGGCGAAGTCGTTCTACATCATCGACCGCGAAGTTCCGGACGACTACGGCCAGGAATCGCACTCGAAGAAGGCGAAGTTCACCGGTGGCCACGGCTCGGTGACGTGGGGCGATGAGACCATCGGCCTGACCGGTTGCGGCGGTTACGCGCAGGCGCGTGCGTTCGTCAGCACCGAGATCGAGACCGACAACGTCATCACTTGGGTCACGCTGTGGGGCCAGCCCTTCAGCCTCGGCTGATCCGCTCGGAGGGGACTAACCGATCGGACAGGTGAAGCGGGTCCGGTGCGAAAGCACCGGGCCCGTTTGCTTTTTCACCCGGCTCACGATTCGTGCCGCCCGCCCGCGCTGTCCGGCCCCTCGGCCAGCAGATCGCGGATCTGGATCAGCACCTCCGAATCGGTAAGTGCCGCATCCTCTTTCGAACCGAAGCGGTTGCGCGCATGCATCGCGGGCGCCACCAGCACGAAATACAGTACGGCCGCGATGATTACGAAGTTGATCAGCGCGGTGATGATCGGGCCGACCTGCACGAAGGTCGCCGGTTTGTCGGCGACGAGCCGGAAGCCGAGCCCTAGCGAATCGGTGCCGCCGAAGACCGCCAGTATCGGGTTGATGATGCCGTTGGTGAACGCGGTGACGATGGCGACGAACGCGGTGCCGATGACCACCGCGACCGCCAGGTCGACGACGTTGCCGCGAAACAGGAAATCCTTGAAACCCTTGAGCATTGCCGATATCTCCTCTGTCGATGGAGCTGGCGGTCCCGCTTGCCGTATTTCGGTGTGATGCTAGACGACCACCAGGGCAAATAGATGGTGAACGCTAGCCGGTCGCTAGCTGTTGTTATCTCGAGATCAGTGGAAGACGACCGTCAACGCGGTGTGCAGCGAGGCGGCCGCGACCGCCGTCGCGCGCGGTGCGTCCAACGCGACCAGCACCACCCGTTCGGGCGAGCCGCGACCGCGGGCATCGCCCGCCGCGACGAGTACCACCGCGGCATCGGTGGCCAGGGTGCGCGCCGGGCGGGCACCCGAACCGGACTGCTCATCGGCGCCGACGACATCGACCCGGTCACCCGCCCGCAGGATTTCGGCAACGGCGTTGTCCGCCAAGCGAATCGGTACGATCCGGGCATCGCGTGCACCGCTCGCGGCGGCGGCTAGACGCGGGCCGACGGTGCGCAGATCGGTGAATATCTCACCGGTGCGCATCGCGCCGGTGAGCGTCGCACCGATCAGCGGTTGCCGGTCGCGGACCGCGCCGCCCGGCAGTGATTTCGCCGGATAGGCCGAGATGCGGAGATCACCGGGTTCGATGAGTCGGCCGGGCGCCAGATCGCGGGCGGCGACAACCGCCTCGGTGCGTTCGGCGGACGGATCGCCGCGGACGAACAGCAGCAGCGCCAGCAGTGCGAGCACGGCGGCCGCGATGCGCCGGGCGAGCAGGGCATCCGCCCATGGTGGCCGATGCCACAGCGGCAGGCCGCGGCCGAGATCGGCGAACGATCGAGTCATGGCCGAATCGTATGACCGGCCACCCATCGGATCGCCCGGGAGAACCGGGACCTGTGGATAACGAAAAGGCTGTGGATAACCCGGAAATCAGCTGGCCACGGCCGCGGGCGCGGGTGCGGAAGCGGCCGAGGAGGCGCTGGAATCGGATTTTCCGGAGTCGGGCTTGGCGGCGCCGTTCGACTCGGATTTGGCCGGTTCGCTGGCCGTGGAGGTACCACCCCGGCTGTCGGTGCGGTAGAACCCGCTGCCCTTGAAGACGATGCCGACCGAGTTGAACAGCTTGCGCAGCTTCCCGGAGCACTCCGAGCAGACGCTCAGCGCCTCATCGGAGAACGACTGAACGATGTCGAAGCGGTTGTCACACTGGGTGCACGCGTACGAGTAAGTAGGCACTTCGGTTCCTCCGCTGGGTCGTCGATCTAGCACTCTACAGCCGACAGTGCCAACACCGCCAATCGGATTTTCATTCCGCGGCCGTCGTGTCCCCTTGATCACCATCGCCGAGCCGCAGCAGACCGCCGCGCGGGGTGAGCGCCCAGCCCATCCGCAGGTCGTGCGGTTCCTCCGGCAACTCGTCGACGACCTCGTCATCACGCACCACCGCGACCAGGCGCGCGTCCGGACGGGCCGCGGCGAGCGTCCGGTCGTAGTAACCGGCGCCACGGCCGAGCCGCACCCCGCGCCGGTCGACGGCGAGCGCGGGCACCAGGATGAGTTCGGCCCAGCCGACCGCGCTGGCGGGCAGCGTCGCGCCGGTCGGCTCCAACAGCCCGAACTTGGCCCGGCGCAGGCTGTTACGGCCCTCGTACTCCGACCAGAGCAGGGGACCGGGCGCGCCGGTGATCGGTAGCAACACCCGCGCGTGCGCGGCGCGCAGCGCGTCGAGCATCGCCGTCGAACCGGGTTCGTCGCCCACCGGAACATAGGCGCACACCCAACCGCGCGGGTGCAGCGCGCGCATGGCGGCAACCAGGCCCATGGCCTCGGCGGCGTGTTCCTCCGGCGTAATCGCCAGCCGTCGAGCCTTGATTTCGATCCGCCATGCATGTTTGTCGGCGTCACCGGGCATCTCCACGGAGATCACCTTAAGCTCACCGGGAAACCGCGTCGGCGACGCTGAACCCAACGGTGAAATGGATGGATAGGGTACGCACATGACAGCAGGGGCCGATGACGTGAACGTCGAGCAAACCGCGAAACCCGCCGGTGGGTCGTGCTTCCGCACGGCCGTCGTACCCGCGGCCGGGCTCGGGACCCGGTTCCTGCCCGCCACCAAGACGGTGCCCAAGGAACTGCTACCGGTGGTCGACACACCCGGTATCGAACTGGTCGCCTCCGAGGCCGCCGATTCCGGCGCGCAGCGGCTGGTGATCGTCACCTCACCCGGTAAGGACGGCGTCGTCGCGCACTTCGTCGAGGATCTGGTGCTGGAGGGCACGCTCGCCGAGCGCGGCAAATTCCAGCTGCTGGAAAAGGTGCGCAAGGCGCCCGCGCTGCTCGACGTCGCGTCGGTGGTGCAGGAGGAGCCGCTCGGGCTCGGACACGCGGTCGCGCAGGTCGAGCCGGTGCTCGATCCCGACGAGGACGCCATCGCGGTGCTGCTACCCGACGACCTGGTGCTGCCGTGCGGCGTACTGGACGTGATGAGCCGGGTGCGGCGCAAGCGCGGCGGATCGGTGCTGTGCGCGATCGACGTGCCCAAGGATCAGGTCAGCGCGTACGGCGTCTTCGACGTCGCGCCGGTGCCGGATGCGGTGAACCCGAATGTGTTGCGGGTCAACGGAATGGTGGAGAAGCCCGCGCTGGCCGAGGCGCCGTCCACCTTCGCCGCCGCCGGCCGATACCTGTTGGACCGCGCCATCTTCGACGCGCTGCGCCGCATCGAGCCGGGCGCGGGTGGCGAACTGCAGCTCACCGACGCCATCGCGCTGCTCATCGCGGAGGGGCATCCGGTGCATGTGGTGGTGCACCGTGGGTCGCGCCATGATTTGGGCAACCCGGGCGGTTATCTTCGTGCTGCGGTCGATTTCGCTCTGGAACGAGAGGAATACGGCCCCGCTCTGCGGGAGTGGCTGCAGCATCGGCTCGGTCCGGACTGGGATCCGCAGCTGACGGCGACCGACTGACGCCACGCATCGGCTTTCGCCGACGGTGGACCGTCGGGTACGAATGAAGGTTCACCGTCAGGCACCCGCAGGGCGTGCGGACAGGAGTCAGGGAAGGGTTCGATGCGCTCGGTTGAGGATCAGCAGATCAAGGTGACCGCGGCGGCGGTCGCGCCCCGGCCGGTCCGGGTCGCGATCTCCGAAGCGCAGGGTCTGCTGTGCGCCGAGGACGTGGTCACCGAGCGCCCGCTGCCCGGATTCGATCAGGCCGCGATCGACGGTTACGCGGTGCGCAGCGTCGACGTATCCGCGGCGGGTACCGAAATCCGCAACGAGGACGGTGAACTCGTCGACCTGACACTGCCCGTGGTCGGCGAGGTGAGCGCGGGTTCCCGGCAGCCGATCCGGTTGCAGCCGCGCCAGACCGTTCGGGTCGATACCGGCGCCCCGCTGCCCACGCTCGCGGATGCCGTTCTGCCCCTTGACTTCACCGACGGCGGCCGGGCCAGGATCAAGGTGTACGAGGCGGTGCGCTCCGGCGATTACGTGCGCCGCATCGGCGATGACGTGCAGCCCGGCGATGTCGCGGTGCGCGCGGGCACCATCATCGGCGCGGCCCAGGTGGGTCTGCTCGCCGCCGTCGGGCAGGACAAGGTGCTCGTGCATCCGCGGCCGCGGCTGTCGGTGATCTCGGTGGGCGGTGAGCTGATCGATATCGATCGCACGCCGGGGCCGGGTCAGGTCTACGACGTGAATTCCTATGCGCTGGCGGCCGCGGCCCGCGATGCCGGCGCGGATGTGAACCGGGTCGGCATCGTCAGCGCCGATCCGCGCAGGCTGCGCGATGTGATCGAGGGGCAGTTGGTGCGCTCGGAGGTCGTCGTCATCGCGGGCGCGGTCGGCGGTTGGGCCTCCGACCAGGTGCGTGAGGCGCTGGACGGGCTCGGCGAACTCGAAATCGCCAGGGTCGCCATGCATCCCGGTTCGGTGCAGGGATTCGGGCGGCTCGGCCGCGATGAGGTGCCGACATTCCTGTTGCCGTCGAATCCCGTTGGCGCGCTGGTAGTTTTCGAGGTCATGGTGCGGCCACTGATCCGGATCGCGTTGGGGCGCAGACATCCGATGCGTCGAATCATCCACGCCAGGACCATCACCCCCATCACCTCCATGGCGGGCCGCAAGGGCTATCTGCGTGCGCAGTTGATGCGCGACGAGGCCACCGGCGAATACCTGGTGCAGCCGCTCGGCGGCGGCACGGGCTCCTCCCATCTGCTCGCCACACTGGCCGAGGCGAACAGCCTGATCGTCATCGACCCGGACGAAACCGAGATCCGCACCGGTGACGAGGTGCGGGTCGCCTTCCTCGCACAGCGCGGCTGAGGCGTGGACGCGATGAACGTCTTCCGGGTCACCCAGCATCCCGGCTGGCCCGCGCGGCTCGGCCCGGCCCATGTCGCCGCCGGCCAGGTGACCTTGCGTCCCGTGCGGCTGCGCGACGCCGCGACCTGGAGCCGGATTCGCTTGCGCGACAGGGAACATCTGGAGCCGTGGGAACCCACCGGCCGCGGCACGTGGGAGGCGCGCAACCACGCGTCCAACTGGCCGTCGCTGTGGTCGAGTCTGAAGGCCGAGGCCCGGCGCGGCGCGATGATTCCGCTGGTGATCGAGGTGGACGGGGTGTTCAGCGGGCAGCTGACGATCGGGAACATCGTGCGCGGCGCACTGCGTTCGGCGTGGATCGGGTATTGGGTGGCAAAGGAAGTCGGCGGTCAGGGGGTCGCGACGGCCGCGCTCGCGCTGGGGCTCGACCACTGCTTCGGTCCCGTCGGATTGCATCGGGTGGAGGCCACCGTGCGGCCGGAAAACCTGGCCAGCCAAGCGGTATTGCGCAATGTCGGTTTCCGGGAGGAGGGGCTGCTGCGCCGCTACCTCGACGTGGACGGTGCGTGGCGCGATCACCTGCTGGTCGGCATGACCGTCGAGGAGGTCACCGGCACCGTGCTGGACCGGCTCGTTCGCGAGGGTCGCGCCACCCGGCCGTGACGCGCCCGATTGCCAAGGCGCGCCGCGGTTATGGTGGAAATGTGACGGGTGTGGCGCATGTGCACGGCGCGCCTGCCGGAAACTGCCGCCACGCCGAATTAACCTACGGACGTCGGTGGTGCGTCCTGCGCCATCGATGGCGAGCCTGTGAGACGCAACGGGGGCGGAACGCGATAAACGAACAGGCCGTACGGACAATCCAGGCGGGGACGGAGGTGCGGACACGATGCCTAATTCGATCCTGTGGATCGGCCTGGTCGTGCTCTGGGTCTTCGTCCTGTTCCCCATCCTCGCCGACCGGCATCCGAGGATCCGGCAAACCACCGACGCCGCACTGGCCACCCGGGTACTGCACCGCGGCGGCTCCAAACGGCGTGCCAAGAAAGGGCCTGCCGCCGGGCACGAAAGCGACCCGGACTATCGGCCGACCCGAGCGCAGAGAAGGTTTACCCATAGCGATGATGCGGAGGATCGGATGACGACACCGGCCGAAGAGCCCGTCACCGAGGCTGACGACGAAACCGCAGGCGCCGAAACCGGATCGGACACAACCGATTCCCACGAACACGAGGTGGCCGAACCGGCCGGGAAAGCCGAACACCCCACGGACGCCGACGAATCGGTCGATGATGACGAGGTGGATTCGTTCGTCGACGAACCCGAACCCGCGCGGGCCCGGATACCACCGGCGCGGTCGGCCGCCCCCGCCCGCGTCCGCGACGAGCCCGAAAACTATTCCGGCGACGACGAATTCGACGAAGACGAATTCGTGCCCAGCCGGCGCGGCCGCGGCGGCTTCGACCCGGAAGCCGACGCCATCGCCCGCGCCGCCCGCTACACCTTCCGCCAGCGCGCCGTCCTCGCCCTCATCCTCGCCGCCCTCAGCTGCGGCGGCGTCGCCATCGCCGTCACCCCACTGCTGTGGTGGGGCTGCGGCGCCGCCACCCTGATCCTCGTCACCTACCTGGCCTACCTGCGCAAACAGGTACGCATGGAAGAGGACATCCGCCGCCGCCGCGCCGCCCGCCTCAGCCGCGCCCAACAACTGGGCGAAGCACCCGCCCCCCGCCGCGCCGAACACCGCCCACCCGACCTCATGGACCGAGATACCGCCCGAGCCCTACGCCGCCGCTCCGTCCTCCTCGAACCCGACGACGAAGACCCCATGTTCGAACACCTCGACCCCTTCGACCCCGCCACCGCCCGCGCCGTCCGCACCCGCGCCGCCGGCGGCGAAATGCGCCGCGCCGCCGGCGCCTAACCCCGGCTGAAACCGCAGGTAAACAGGCCGATTCGGAATCCGCGGTCGGTGTTTGCTACAGTTGCACAGCGCGGTTCCCCGGAGCCGCACGGGGCTATAGCGCAGTTGGTAGCGCGTCTCGTTCGCATCGAGAAGGTCAGGGGTTCGATTCCCCTTAGCTCCACAAAGTTGCTGCTCAGGCCCGGTATCTGCCGGGCCTGATTTGTACCACGGGGTTCCGAGGGTTCACTAAAGGTTGACTAATCCGTCGGGCGTGTCGACCGAGCCGAGACTGCGTTGGGCAGCTTGGTCCAACTTGGCTGGACAGTCAGTACGGTTCCAACGTCTGTTGCGATGATCAATTTCACCGATGCGGAGCCCGGCCCTTCGACGTCGTGGTTGGCGTCTGACACAGACGATGCGGACGAAGGTCAAGCACCGAGGGGACGTTTCAAGTGCGGCTGCCGGTAACCGCGTGATTGATGGCTTCGGCTGCCTCGGTGTGAGCTCGGCCTCGGGCCATGTAGTGCCGGTGTGCCATTGATATGTCGGCGTGGCCGAGTTGGTCGGCGGTGATGCGTGCCGACAGGCCGGCGTCGTCAAGGATTGTCGCGATGGCTTTGCGGAAACTGTGTGCCGTGATGTCGTCGGGGATCCCCAGCGCCTCACGAACGCGTTGCCATTCGTGCTGCACATTGTTCGGGTCGCGTAGGGTCCAGTTCTGCGAAGGGAATACCAGATCAGGGACTTCGACCTTCGGATCGGGTGGTTTGGTCTTCCTTCGCTCGGCCAGGGCCTCCTTGCGCAATTTGAGGACCTCGATCGCGAAGTCGGGCAACGCGATTCGACCTTTGCGGTTCTTGGGATCGTTGTCCTCCTCGACACGGACCAAACCCTCGCCGGTGACGCGGATGACTTTGCCAGTCGTTTCGAGTGTCCCGGCGTCGAGATCGATATCGGTCCAAAGCAATCCGAGTAACTGGCTCCGCCGTAAACCGGTGGCCGCGAGCAGAGCAACCCAATCGGCCAGATCGGCGGTCTCGCAGAACGCGGCGACAGTAGGCGGCTGGTACCGCTTGAGCGGATTGGCTCGTTCCCGCTCCTTCTTCGAAAGCAAACGAGGACATGGAAGCTGCGAGGTTCGGACGGCGGTGAGAATGAACCGAAGCTCGTCGACGGTGATCTGACGGGCGCCGCCGGTTCGGCCTTTGGGCGCAACGTTTTTGGCCATCTCGGCTTCTCGGGCCGGGTTCACCGCCAGCGCATCCTTGCGTACCGCGAACCGAAACATTCCGGAGAGCACGGTGCGTGCCGTAATTCCGGACGACGGCCCCTTCCGATGCGCGACCAACTCCAGGTAGTCCTCGACCGTCGAAGTCGTCACCTCACACAGTCGGCGGCTGCCGAATTCTTCGCTGAAGAGCTCGGCTGCAACGTCATAGCGGTCGAGAGTGTTCTTCGCGCGCTTCTGTTTGACCAAATATTCCCGGTAGACCGTCCATAGCTGGCGAACGGTCATCGTCGGACTGAGTTCGCTACCCGTCCGTGGTCGGACTTCGGCCGCAGCAGCGAGTACCGCCTCCGTAGCGCGTGTTCCGTCGCGATCGGGGATGTATCGCCCGCGGGAGTCGTACTTCGGGGGTGAAACGCGTTTGATCGGACGACGTTTCCCGGTCGCATCTCGCACTCGAACCAGTGCCTCCCAATGTCGGCCTGGCACAAGCTCGGTCAGGTGCACCTTCCCTGGGACGCCGATCTTGCGGGGAGGACGACCGCGCTCCACTACGCGCTTTCGTGGGGGTTGTCCGTATCGGCCGCAAGGTCATCGTCGATCAGCGAGTCGATTGCTTCGTCGAGTTCGCGTAGATCCCAGCGAAGGGAGTTGCCAACTCGTCGGGGTTTCGGGAGCCACGGATGCTTGTGCCGTTCCCGGTTCCACCGCCGAAGAACTTCGGGATCGAAGCAGATGTGGGCCGCAGCATCCTCCGTGCGCGCCCACTGTCGATCCGGCTCGGGGTTGGACTCGGTGGTCATGTGAGCCTCCAATCGAACTGGTACCGGCTCCGGTGTGGGTGAGCCTCCGGTACCACCTCCATTTCGTTACTTCGCTTGGACTCTAATATTAGAGCTTATATAGTACATGGAACCGTGTCTACGCCCGCGAGGACGCGTTAAGGCCGCCCTATGGCACGAGGGGTAGTGGGTCCGATCCGCTGCGGCCCAAGGTGCCTATTATAGAACTAATATTAGCCCTTAGTGCGAACCGACTGCCTCCGGGCTCAGGGTCTACTCTTCGCTCGATTTGGGTGGTTCTGCTGGCGATCGACCGCTGGGCGCACCGCCGTTGGTGACCCCAGATGGTCTTCGATCAGATCGCCGAGGTGACTGTTTGTTATGGCGCGAGTGGTTATCAGGCCGAGCCTCGGGGCATTTGGCGGTCGGTTCGGGTACTCGGCCACATTCGCGACCGGGTTTCCGTCGCTTGACGGGCAAGGCTGGTGGACGGCGAGTCGTCGACCTAAGAACCGACGATGAGGGGGTGGACGATTTCGAGTTGCCGTCTGTCTCATTGATCGGCGCGAGCGTGGAGGAGCGCCAGTTTTGCCACCAGGTAAGGCGATGGTCTGAGTTCTGCGGCAGGCTGGACTCAATGACTGGCACGATCAGCGTCAGTGCGCCCAACACTAGAGTGACTACCAGCGCAAGAGTGGTAACAAGCAGAACAACCCACCAGGGTGCTCCGGAGGAGGCGAGCGCGACTGGCCCGCCGATCCCGAGAGTGCCGGACAGGGTCCGCGGGGCCAACCAGCCGGTGGTCGTTCCCACGATCGGTTTCTGGTTGTCGCGTACTTCAAGATCTTCGGAAGTCATTGCAGCGTCGATGTACCTGTCATCAGCTCGTCGGCGAATGCCGTGCGCGCGCTGGTCGCAGCTTCGATGTACTCGCGATGGACCGTGATCTGCTGGTCGAGGATCAGCAGCGCGGCACTGATCCGACGCTGCACTTTGATAGGGGGTACGGTCACGATGAGCTCACCGAGCATCCGTGTGCTGATGGTCGGGACGACGTTGGTTTCGGCCCGCCTACGGATCCACTGCTTAGTGGTGGAAAGGGTGAGGAAACCCAACAAGTACCGAGGGTCGATAATGTTCGGGTCAGCTACGCGCAGCCTGAACAGATTCGCACCGAACAGCCAGCCTGCCTGTGTGTCGTCGACGATTGCCGGTTCACTCATTGCTCCGGATCGCACGCAGAGAAGGTCATTTTCGCGCAGACGAAATTTGTCGAGGTGGTGTGCGCGGTCGTCCGTTGTTTTCTCGGCGTCAGAAGCGTCCACTCGACGATCTCGCAGGTGCCGAGGCATCACAATCGGCACGGTCCCTCGATCGTCACGCTCTTTGATCCCGAGCCGTGTGTAGGACGGACCTGCTTGGATCTCGCAAAGTTCGGAGAGACTACGCGATGTCCAATCTTGTGCTCGGGTGCCTTCGGGGGTTGGCTGCACAACTGACGTGAGGTCCATCAGCTGCGAATCCAGGAGAGAGAGTTGGGAGCGCAGTTGATGCAATCGAGCAAGCTGTTTCTGAGCGGCGCTGGGCGCACGGCGGACGGAGCGAGCTTTGGGTACATCAAGGTAGTCGGACGGATTCAAAGAATAATCCTTACGACGCAACGTGTCGATCTCTACAGCCATTGCGCGACCGCCATCGCTCAATGGCTGTATGTCACCATGAGTGAACAGATGGCGCTGATGAAAAACCTTCGGGATTATATCGAGTGCGGCTTCGGTCAGTCGTTGCGCGGGGCCGCCCTGCCCCGTCCTGAGTCTTCTGCCCATGGAGGTCGCGTCGATAAGCAACACGGTTCCTGGCTGTCCTGTAGATTTTCGCAAAATCCAGATAGATACTGCAATATCGGTTGACGGGAATAATTGCGGTGGAAGTGCGATGATAGCTTCGACGGCGCCTTGTTCAATCATCTGCTGTCGAATATAATGCTCAGCTTTGTCCGCAGTCGCGCCAGCGCTGCTGGGCATGACGACTCCTGCTCTTCCCTCTTGCGAAAGCCGGTCTACGGCGAGCTGTAGCCAGGCGTAATTGTCGTTGTGCCGTGGCGGCTCAGCGAACGGCCACCGGCGAAGGTTGTAGTACCAGCCCTGCTGCTGGCGTTGGTTAAAAGGAGGATTCATTAAGACAAAGTCGAAGGATGTATCAGAATCGGGTTCAGCCTCCCATGGTGTAGGGCTACTCAGCCTGATTTCGGCGATTTGCCCGTGCAAAGCGAGATTCATTCCAGCAAGCCGCCAGGCATCTGGGTTCGGCGTCTCGCCTGAGAGTGGTTGATCGGTGTTCGGTTGTAGGCGTGCGCTTGCCTCGAGTAATAACTCCCCTCCGCGAAGATATGGGTCATGAACTCGTCCGGCCGCCTTATTTGTCTCATTACCTCCGATAAGCAGATCGGCGAGCAAGCGCGCCGCGTCCCGTGGGGTATAGAACTCCCCACTGGTACTTCCGGCCTCGGCCATGTAACGGTCCATTAGATAGCGGAAAGCCCCACTGCCTATTTGACCGCATAGCGTGATCACCACATTGACATAGTGGGTGTCGCGTGGGCGCAGTCTTTCGAATGCGCCGCCCATGCCCGGCGCGATGGCGTACCGACGTAATGTCTGATCTATCAACCCGGCAAGTCGCTGCATCTGATCTTCGGCTCTGTAGTCGTACCGGTCAGAAAACAGGTCGGACTCCTGCACATCTCCGCAGCGGAGTAAGAAGATGAGGCTCAATATGAAGGTCAGATAGTCGGCTTGCGAGCCAACTTCACCGCGGATCGCAGATGCCAGATCTCCGAGCAGGGCGCCAAGCGCCTGTCCGCTTTCTGGCCCGTCTTTCCACTCCGGAATCTTTGGCCGCGCTTGCTCAGCTTCAGCCCGCTGGCGTCGCCGCACACGTTCGCCGTAGGTACACCCATCGGGCTCATCTGCCGCAAGCTCCTTCGCTGGTATCGGGCGCTTGTCGAGCCAGGCGATCGCATCGTTTAGTCTCAGGTCGTTCGACCCGGTCGTTGCTTTGGGGAAGTCCGAGTGACGCTTGGCCCAGGTCGTGACGGTGGGCCGCTGTACACCCGCCAGCTTGGCGAGCCTTGCCCGCGAGATGAACTCGTCGATCATGCTTCCTCGCTTCCCCGGAAAGCCGAGCGACCTACGCGCGGCGTAGCCGACCGTAGACCTCGATCGACACGGTCGCAATAAGGGGGTTATCAGTATGCGACCGGAGTGTGTGCGCATGCTGGTCCAATTTCTGTCCACTCCGCCGCTAATCAATGCAATATCAGCAGCTCGAGGGCGCTGATGCGCTGATTGCAGATGTTGACCCGTGTGGACGTATCGGTGCGCACCGTCAGTGCTCATCAGCCTGATCGGCTAGGGTCAGTCAGGTCGATACGACCCAAAACCTGGGGAAGGTGCGAAGATCGGTAGCACTAGGTACTGGCGAAACAACTGCCATCTTTCTGGAGACGCCATGGAGCGCGTGTTCGGCGACGACCACGCCCGACACCTGTTCGACCGAGGAGTCCGAGAGTCTCCGTTCCTGCGCCGGAGCAGGAAGCGAAATCTCAAAACTGTGGCCAACTGGTCAAGCTATGGCCAGACATTCTGTGTTCTGTGACAGTGAATCGTCCTTGAGATGGGTGCCTTGACCTGCGGTGAGGAATTTTGGATGGCCCGCCGGGCGGTGGTCTACGGTGCCGGAAAGCCCTGGGATCGGGTGGGTTCGCCATTGGATCTTGCTCGTTGTCGTGGGCGTTGCCGTTCGCTGAACGAAGGTCGATGGCGTCGGGGTCTGTTGTTCAGAGCGCGTAGTTACGGACCAATTGCAGAGCCTTCGCAGCATGCGGGCCCTGCGTGATGAGGCCGGTATCCTCGGGTTTAAGGCGTTGCGCGCCGACGCGGCAGAACTCGCCCGCGGAGCCGCGAATCACCGAATCGGCGGTTTCGTCGCCGAAGAGCCACAAGTCGCCGTCGGGACCGACGAGTTCGCAGCGCACCGGACCACCCTCCGTGCCGGACGAGGCAAGGGCATACGGCAGAGTGCGGTGGGCGAGGCGGGCGATGAGCCAAAGCCGGTCACTGTCCGGATATTTCATGCCGAGCGGTTCTGTGATGTCCAGCAGGTGAGCCCAGTGCTCGGCGACGCGGGTCGCAGCCAGCGTGCGCGATGACAACGGAACGGTGACCCAGTGCAGTCGGGCACCCTCCGGACAGGCACGCAGCCCGGCCAGCGTCGCGGCCGATGCCTGCCGCCAGCGCTGTAGCAGTTCGGTTCCCGAGGCCCCGCGCTCGGCCACGACCAGGCGGTCCATTGCTTCGTCGACCGAGAGCCCATTGCGCCGCGGGATATCCGCGTCGGTCCCGCGGACCGATGCCAAGGCGAACTCCTCAGTCTGAGCCAGATGCAGCACCGTGTCCGCGACCGTCCATCCGGCCGCCGCCGACCGTGCGCTCCACTCGTGCGGCTTCAACGCAGCCAGCACCTGGTCCACCTGTTGGTACTCGGCGGCCAAGCCGTCGAACGGATCTACGTTGATCATCCGGTCCCTCCCGAAACAGCTTTTGCCGCAGTCTCGTCCGGATTCTTCCTGCAGTTGCCGCCCGTCGCAATGGTCAGTCCCGGAGCTGGCCGCCACCACCGGCTCACCAGGACAACAGATCCTCGGCGGAATTCTTCGCCTCCACCGGATGACCGGCCGCCGCACTGCGCAGCAGCGGCCAGTGTCCCGCTCGATACGATCAAGACAACGCGCAAACTGCGGTGGCAGAACCATCAGCATGAGCAAGATTCATTCGCACAGAGCACGATTGACTGTCACAGGACACGTGAACCTGGTGAAGTCTGCCGTGTGCACTTGGGGCCGATGTAGGGTCCGGAAAGTTGTGGCGGAGTGCAGTTCTCCCGACCTGGGGCTTTACTCGTCTTGTCGCAGAACCGCCACGGCCTTCAGTCTCAGATCCGTGGCGGTTCTTCGAGCCTTCAGTACCTGGTGTGGGCATAGCCGGGTCCTAGGGTCGGGACAGATGCAACGTGGTGTGGTAGTAGCCGTCGGTTTCCTTTCCGGAGGGGTCGGCACCGGTCGCGGTAACAGCGGCGAGGGCGTAGCGCTGTTCGTCGAGGTCGGTGAATCGACGCTGAGCGACGGTATGCCCCGGGTCGGCCTCGGTGATCAATCCGTATTCGGCCAGAGCGTCGGCGATGGGCCGATAGGAGCCGGTGCGCAGCACGAACGCGGCGACCCACATCGGTTCGTTTGCGGCGCGCAGTAATTGGTGGAATGTGCGGCCGGTCAGGAAGCTCGCGCCACCAGTCACGGTGATCAATCCGGCTTCGCCGACCGTGCGCAGCAGGGTCGTGGATGCGGTGCTGGTCTCCAGGTTCTCGGTGAAACCGGCGTCGAGCAGGCCCACGGCCAGCGCGTAGTCGATCGCGGAAGCGGCGATGTCCAGACCGACCACCGGCACGGCATCGTCACGGCGACGGGCGGCGTAGAAGTCCTTGTCGTGCGCGATCAACTCGGCTGTGTCCAGCTCGGATACCGCTGGGGAGGTGTAGTGGGCGTAGAGGTCTGCAAGGGTCAGGTGGTGGTTGAGTAGTGCGGCGTTGATGCCGTATGAGCAGCACAGATCCACCACCGTCACCGGTCGCGATCGGTGACGCTCGATGACCAAACGGCGGAACACCGGTTGGGCGTGATGCGGGGTCTGGTAGTCGAACCGGCCGAGCACGCTGAAGAACTCACGCGGGTCGGGCCGGTCGTAGATGTCGTCGAAAGGTGTCCTGCCTCCAGGGATTTGCGACATACCATGATGTTGACACGGCAGACGGCAGCAGATGATCGCCGATCGGCTCGCCACATCCGTGTAGCGGACCGGCCACATCCAGCTGAACCGCGTCCTGGAATTCTTTCGCCTGGACCGCAACTGGCGCAGATCATTCGCCAACCGTCCGCACAGGACCGGAGTCTCAAAACCGTGGCGGATCCGCCACCCACCGCCAAACATTCTGAGATTCCGCTACGAGTTTTGAGACACTACAGGCGATCGGGCGATCAGGCGGCGATCAGCGCGAATTCTCCCGCCTCGACGGCAGCGATAAAGGCGGCCCACTCGAAAGACGTGTAGGTAAGCGAGATTCCGTCAACTGAGCTGATGGTCGCGCCGCCATCCGGGTGCACCGTGATCGACGGTAGAGCGTCCAACTTCGGTGACCGATGACCGAGGGCGTACGCCGTGAACTGTGGCCACACGCTGGCTGGCACCGAGATGATCGGTTGTGGTGTCGACTCGCAAGTCGGGTCGTACTTGCTATCGCGGATGAGCACGGTCTCGCCGTTGAAGCGGATCTCGACGCAGGTGGCGGCGTCCTTGGAGAAAGACGACTTGAACCACGAACTGCGAATGGAGATCTGCCTATCGCTCACGTATTCGATCCTATCTGACCTTCTACTCTTTCAATCAGTGCGAGGGACTCCGCTCGACTCGGCGCTACGGCGAACACGCTGGTGTAGAGGTGGTTCAGTTCGCGTACCTGCATCGCATCTTCGATGATCTGGCCGCGGGCCCCGTTCTCGGACCATGCCAGGGTCGGCAGCCGGGGACTGGTGAAGTCGATCAGGTAGATGCTGCTGCCGCCGAGTGATAGGCATGCAGGCGAGTCGAACGGCAGCACGCGGATGTCGATTGTGTCGGGATGCTCCTTGCTGAGCGCGATCAGGTGACGCAGCTGCGCTCGCCGGATGTCCGGCCCCCAAGGCTGCTGAAGTAGGGCGGCCTGGTTGAGGATCGCGGTGAAGTGGAGCGGCTCGCTGCTTGTCAGTCGTTCCTGTCTGCGCAGCCGGGCCTCGGCTTGTTGATCAGCCTGAACCGGTGAACGAACTCCGAACGGCGAGTTCATAAGCGCCCGAACGTATTCGGGGCACTGGAGCAACCCGGGTATCGCCACGCTTTCGAAGACGCGAATGGTGTGGGCGCCGTATTCGAGGCCGAACAGGCGGATGAGCTCAGTGCCGAAGGTTGCTGTGTATCGGTTCCACCAACCACGGCCCTTGGCGATGGCGTGCAGCGCGAGGAGTTCCTCTTGCTCCGACATGTCGATGTCCAGCACGTCGAGAAGAGGCCGGAGCTTGTCCTCGGACATCAAGTTGCGCTCGTTCTCGATGTGCGAGAGATATGCCGGCGACAGGCCGAGCTTCTTGGTGATCGAGGCAGGGCTGAGGCCGAGCTCCTCGCGTCGTTGACGAAGACGTAGGGCCAGCTCCCACCGGGCAACGATGGGTGAAGTCGGCATCGGAATCTCCTGACTGTCGCTCGGAGCTTGATCGTGCATCTGCGTTCACCGCCGCGCTGAGGGGATTGAGTTCTAAAATATAGTCGGTATGGTACTCATCACAGTGGTCATGAAATAGCCTATGCGGCGCCACTCCATGGACGGTGCCTCGTCGGGTTGCTTCCGGCGGACGGAGGCATGGTCGTTCGCCGGAAGCGCAAGCTGCTTGGTGCGCGGCCGGTGACGGATCGACGGAAGCGTGTGGCACATGAGCTCGAACTGGATCTCCAATGGCTCAGCAATTCGGATTGGCTTGGGAGATGGATCCTTGATAGTCGAGAACGGCGGGCCCATAACCAGATCGGTGTCGCGAGAACTCCTGCGGTATCAGGGATTACGGCTTCCCATGCAGTTGTCAGGCGCGTCTTCCCATCGGCTGCGGCACTGCGGTTCTCAGGCGAACGATTGGTGCAGTGAATCCCGTTGTGCTCTGCTGGGGGCGGACTGATGACGAGGACAGGCCCGGCTCATCGGGTGTCTGCTTGGGGCGGTCGGCTGCGTGCCTATCGGAAAGACGTTCTGAAGCTGAATCAGCAGGAGTTCGCCGCCGCGCTGAACAGCAAGGGCGCCGAGTTGGGCCTCAAACTTTCCTGCGAGCAGCAGCATGTGTCCCGCTGGGAATGCGGGGCGGTCCAGCAGCCCGGTCCCGACTACGCGGTCACGCTTCGTGAGCTCGGTGCGCCTACCCCGGAAGCTATGGCCGCGGAGCAGGATGACGAATTCGACGGCGACTGCATACCGAACCATTTGATGCCCGATGTGCTGGCTGTGGTGGAGGCAGATCGTCGAAGGTTCCTCGCAGCAATCGCTGCTGCGGCGACAGTAGGTCTGACAGCCGAATTGGTGCCCTGGTTTCCCAAAGGCTCTGGGCACGTACCGGTTCCAGGCAAAGTCGGGATGGCGGACGTCGAATTCGTTCAACGAGTCACCGCGAGCCTCCGTGGCCTCGATCAGCGACACGGTGGTCTGTCTGTTGTCGATTCCGCATCGGGCTTGCTGAATTGGAGCCGAGGTCTGCTGGGTCGTTGTGAGGATGAGACGACAGCCGTACCGATGTCGATTGCGTTGGCGGATCTTGCACGCTTGATTGGCTGGGCTTATCACGATATCGGCGAGCACGGTTTCGCTCGGAGCTATCTCACCCTTGCGCTGTCGTATGCGCGAAGCGTGGGTGCGGACAGCCTGACCGCATCGATCTTGTACGTACTGGGACGGATGAGTCTGGCCGAGCGTAGGCCACGTGAGGCGTTGCGGATGTTCCAGCTCGGTCAGATATCCGCGCAGGACGCGTCGAATGCGGGCGAATCTGCGCGGCTGCACACCAATGTCGCGTGGGCGCACGCGATGATGGGGAATCGGCGGCAGATGCACGATTCGTTGGCCAGGGCTGAGCACGAGATCAGCCAAGTCGGTGCGACGGATATGGATCCCTGGAACGAAGTCTTCTTCACTGCGGGTGAACAGGCTGGCCTCACGTCGGTCATCTTCAACGAGTTGGCGCTGGCGTCTGACGATCCGAAAATCGCGCAGCAGTACACGATTCACGCCTTGCAGCGAGCTACGGATTCGCTCGGGTCGTCGGCCGATGACCGACCGATCCGCAGTCTGGCATTTGACCACACCACCGCGGCGGCTTGCCTGTTCCGGCTCGGCGACATCGGTTCTGCCGTCGCCTCTGCCGATATGGCGCTCGCCCTTACCGGCGAGGTGCTCAGTGCTCGCGTCGTGGATCGACTGCGCACGATGAGCGTTGGTGCACAAGCTTTTCGGAAACACACCGATGTCCGGGAAATCTGCTACCAGGTCGACCAGCTCGCATTGCCCGCCCCAAGAGTATTGATGAGTTAAGGGCGGTGGCGCGGCTCGCGGGCGAACTAGGATGGCGAAGTGGCGACCGAACTCTCGCCGCGCCGTGCTGCGGAATTGCATGCGGCGGTGGTGGATGCCTGTGCGCAGATGAATTTGGCCGCGGACGGGGCAGAACTGATCAAGTACACCGTCAACGCCGTCTATCGACTGGCGGCGCCCGTCATCGTACGAGTTGGGTCCGGAGATGTCGGACATGCCCGCGGGCAGCGGTTGGTTGAAGTCGCGCGATGGCTGGTGGACCGCAACGCACCGATAGCGCAGCTGGTCGAAGGTGATCAGCCGGTTCATATCGGTGAGCGATACACGGTGACGTTCTGGCACGAGCTGCCGGTGAAGGAAGATTGGACCGCACAGGATCTGGCCAGCCCGCTACGAGCGCTCCATCACCTTGTTCCCGATGAGTCGGTACCTGCATGGAATCCGTTCGAAACGGCTCGGCGTCGAGTGGCCGGCGCCGATTCATCCATTTCGTCCGGTGACCTCGCGTGGCTTCGTGACCAATGGCTCGCGACCGAGCAGGATTACATGGCATCAAAGGGTGCGATGCCGATGGGTGTCATTCACGGCGACCCGCACATCGGAAATCTGCTGTTGGACGAGGATGGCCGGGTCGTGCTGTGTGATCTCGATGAGACTGGAATCGGCCCGCTCGCATGGGATTTGGTTCCGCAGGCAGTTGGGGCCACGCGATTCAACCGCGCCAGCTTCTATCGCCAGTTCGTCGGCGCCTACGGCTTCGATGTTCGCGATGAGCCGTACTGGCCGGTGCTCGCTCGTATCCGCGAACTGATCATGGTGACCAGCGTCCTGCCCGATTTGGGCGAACGCCCGGACGTGGCTGCTCAGCATGCTCACCGGCTGGCGACACTCCGATCGGGGCGCACGGCGGCACTGTGGCAGCGGTATCAGTAGCAGCCCAGGGCTTTACGGCTGGCGTGTTGTATTTCCTTGCCGCACATGCCGTATTCGCCGATCGGGTCCATGCAGTATCCGACGTAAATTCGTGCCGTTGAGATCCCTCCTGTATCGGCGCTTGACTCGATACATGCTTGCAGGTCATACGCAGTGCGCTGAGGTGTAGGCGGATTGTTGTGTGGCTCTGCGGTTGTCATTGTCGACGCGACGCCAACGATCTTTATTCGCACCTGGTCGTCGGCGCTGGGCGACAACGCCGCGGTGCCGGAACCGCGGTGGTCCAAACGGCCGACTCCTCGGATAACCGAGGCCAGCAGGGGTGATAGCGATGCAGCTAGTGCCAGGCGCCGACAGGATGCTCTCGGCGTGGTGGGTCGGGGGAAATTACTTCACGTTGCCGTGGTTGCCCGGAAGAACGGTCTCGACGGAGGTCGCGTCGGCAGCCGTACAGGCCGCGATGATTCTGTGCAGTGCACCGAACCTTGCCGACTCCGATTGGTCGGAAGTGAGGAACGGGGCTGAACTGCTTGGCCTTACACCTCGGCAACTGGCCAGCCAGCTGGAAGTGGACTGCGATATTCCGGGTCCGGCTCGCACGCCCGGTTGCTGGGTTCCACTGGGGTGATCGGCATGTTGCCGGATGCGTATTCCCTCCTCACGGGTTCGCCGGTAACGGCCCCATGCCCATCCGATTCGAAGACGTCGTCGATCGGTTTGCTGCCGCGGGCAAATGTGCTGCTCGCTGCACTCCATCGGTCGTGGGAGGTTGAAACCGATCCTGATTTAGCGCGGTGGGCGTACCGGCTCGGTGTGCTCTACGCGCGGCTCGGCGACGGCCCTCTCCCAGCTGATATTCGGCAGCGTGCGAGCAAGATCATCGACGAGGTGAACGACTGGATCGCGCGCACCATGCCGCGCGCCGTAGGCGGGGCGACGATGGCGCCGGTCTCGATGGGGGAGCTGGTGGCGTGGATCGCCCGGGCAGCGAAATGCTCTGAGCAGCTACCGGTTTCAGAGATCCATCCGATGTGGCGTCGGCTGGCTGAGCTGGTCCAGGCGTACAACGACCTCGTACGCGGTTTGGAAGCGGGCACCTGCGATTTGCCGACATACCTTCCGGAAACCGATTGGAGCTGAGTCATGTTTGTGGATCGTGAAACAAGTAAGCGAGACATCTGTGCAGGGCATGAAAGCCTTGTCAATGACCGCCGAACGGTAGATGTAATGAATGAGCCCACCCGTTTCAAACTTGCGGCAGAGCTCGTTCATGCGAGTAGGCAATACCGGAGAGAGTGTGGCGCTCATGGATGACTCGCAGTTGTCCGACACAACCCGATCCCGGTGTGCATATTATCGAAATATATGCGGCATTCCTGCTGGTATAGATGCTGAATTCGATCGAATCATTGTCCGGGCGGGTGTCGTCGGCGCAATCGCCATGCCAGCCGAATTGGGCACGCGCGTACAGGACGCCATGCGGCACAATCGCCGCACGCTGGGGCCGATTGTCTCGCATTCGAAATCTGGCCGCTGGACATTCCTGGTTCGCCCTGACCTGTCGACCGAAGACATAAGACTATTCGCAGAGACGTTTCGCATCAACGTATCCGTTGCTCCGGTCGGTGGAGAAATAGTCTTACCATCTCCGGCTGACGACCTCAGTGGACGCCGCAGATGGGTGGTGCCGCCGCTCGATACGTTCCGCCCTTCCGGCGCCATTGTTATGGAATATGTGCGCAAATGCGCCCGCTTACCGAATGACAGGACCGCGGGTTCGCCGTGACCATGGCCGGTTGTTTTCGGGGGTGGTTCCTGTTGATTCGGATGGGTCAGATCGATGACTCCACCCGGAACTGCTCGTCTCGCCCTGACATTGAGAATGACGCCGATCGAACGAAATGCATTACTGCGCAATCGAATTCAATCGGCGCGCTGAAATTCTGATCCGAATACCCGAAATGACATGGTAGGAACCCGAATTGGTCAGACGTCTTGCGGCCGCGCCCGCGTTGCCGGACATGCTCGTTTTGCGGTGCTTCCACCGTCGTCCGGCTGGGCACGAACTGGTGGTTGCCGCCGCGGTCGATTTAGCCCGGTTCATTTTCCGGCGGTTCGAGGTGGCGGCCCCATGAACGCTACCGCGGGGAACGCCCGTGGGCGGGTTCCGATCGGTGTGGATTCGTCCAAACCGAACGCGGCCCGGATCTACAACTATCTACTCGGCGGCAAAGACAACTACGAGATCGACCAGCTCGTCGCCCACCGCATGCTCGCCAACGCGCCCGACACCAGGACGATGGCCTGGTTCAGCCGCCAATTCCTGTTGAAGGCAGTGCAATTGGCCGCCGAGAACGGTATTCGGCAGTTCGTCGACATCGGCACCGGCATCCCGATCCAGCCCAACGTCCACGAGACCGCGCAAAAGATCCAGCCCTCCGCGGTCGTTGCCTGCCTCGACTACGACCCCGTCGTCTACGCACACTGCACCGCGGCGACCTCAGGGCGATCCGGCGTCACGGCGTTACTCGCTGACGTACGCCATCCCGACGATGTCATCGAACGCTGCCGGAGCACGGCCGCAATCGACTGGTCGGAACCGGTTGCGATGCTGCTCGTCGGTGTCCTGCACTACGTGATGGACGACGAGCATCCCGCCGCGATCATCGCCCGATTCCGCAGCGCAATGGCCCCTGGCAGCTATCTCGTGTTCACCCACGCCTGGAGCGAAAGCGCCCAGTCCCTCATCGACCAAACCACGACCGACACCGCCGGTAGCAGCGCCCAAATCCGATACCGCACCACTACCGAGGTGACGCAGCTCGTCGATGGCTTCGAACTCCTCCACCCGGGTATAGCGCCCGTTCAGGACTGGCTCGACCCCGACCTGCCCATCACCCGCCTCGCGATCCTCAGCGGCATCGCCCGCCGCGTAAGCAGTTCGGCGCCGAGGTGATGACGAGCGCCGCGGTCCTACCGAAAAACCAACTCCTACAAGCATGTAGGGGTCGGCCGCTGATGACCACCCCGGTCCTGGGTTGAGCAGCGGAGCTGGCTGACCCGCATAGGAGATGGCCGGCCACGGAACGAGCCACGCTGACAGGCCGCGAGACAGTGGATGAAATCGACTCGCGGTGTGCAGCTTTGGTGCGCGAGATCGACTGTTGGATTGCCGCCCGGGTGCCGGCAGCTCCCTATCGTGTCAGCGGCCAGTTGGAATCCCCCGAGGACGGCCAGTTAGTGCGGTCAAGAAGCTCCCCACTCGCGGCCAGATATGTGTAACAGCAACAAACCAGCCATCACTAGTTTGTCGAGCCGAGGCAGCACCCGGTGCGAGGAGTGCCGCCTTCGCGTCCATACCGGCGGCCCATAAACCCGCGAGTCGCGGCATGAGCCCGGTCGGCGGTGGCGACGCTATCGTCGGTGAGCAGGCGCCGCGCAAGCTGCCAGCGCCGGTCCTCGTCGGTGAACATCTCCCGCCGAGGCGATTGCGGCGGCGATGCGAGCGTGCGGCGTGCCGGTACACCGGCCGAGCGACCTGACACCCGACCCGTTCCGGGGGCCGCGGAGGCAGCGCGCGCGAAGCTCACCGTGACGGGCCAGTCGGTACTGAATCGTGCGCTCGTACTCTTCTGAGCCGAAATGCGTCCGTACCGAATTTCGTTGCCCTACAGTAGAACTCACATGCAATTCGCCCTCACAGGATGTTCCGACGGCGTTGCCGGAGCCTGTTTCGCACGAACCCATCAGTTGTGTTCAACCCGTCTATTTCGGGTTTGTTCTGTGCAATCACAAAGGGGAACGACGATGGCGCAAGAAGCCAGGATTGATGTCGCGATGGCGCCGCAGAAGGCGGCGGGAGATTTGGCGGCCCCAGGACTGTACGAATTGGCCAGGATGGCCGAGGCCGGGCCGTGGTTCGGTATGCCGACCGCCAGATCGAATGAGCCGGTCCGGCCACCGGATTTCGAATGGCCACTCGTCTCCGAGCATCCCTACCTGGGGAAATATGGTAAAGGCACGGCTGCGGTCTACCTGGGCAACGGTCATGAGCGGCTGATCCGCCCGATGATCTTCGCCGACGGATTCAACTACGGCCGCAGCGATCTCGACGGGCTGTGGCAGTGGTTCAACGAGCCCTACTCCGACGCGGGCGAGCGGTTGTTCGACCAGCTGCTGGCCGCGGGCATCGATATCGTGCTGCTCGGCTTCGACACTCGGCACGATTACATCCAGGTCAACGCCGGTGTGGCGCGGGCGTGCATCGAGAAGGTCAAATCCGAACGCTCAGGCCAGGCCAAACTCATCACCGGCGGGGTGAGTATGGGCGGCCTGATCACCCGGTACGCCTTGGCCGCGATGGAGGCAGACCCCGACGCGGATCACCAGACCGAGACCTATCTGTCCTGGGATTCACCGCACAACGGGGCATGGGTGCCGCTGATCCTGCAGCAGATGGCGCACTTCTTCGAATCTTTCGAAGCGGCCGACCCGACCAAGCCGAGTAAGGCGGCGCTGCTGCGCAGCCCGGCAGCCCAACAGCTGTTGTGGGCCTGGGTGGAAAACTCGAAATATTCGGGCCCGGTGGCCACCGCGTCACCGTTACGTGGTCAGTTCCTGCAGGAGCTGGAACAGCTCGGCGGCTTCCCGCAGCAACCCACCAAACTGGGTGTCGCCAACGGCCGCGCCGACGGGCAGGGGCCCGCACTGCCGCCCGGCGAGGTCGTCTTCGACAAGAAATTCCTCGGCGGCCTCGTTGGTAGCGCGACCGCGCGCTACCAGCCCGACATGGGAGATCAGCAGCGGATCGGCGGTATGCACCTCGGCCTGACCATGCGTCGCTCGACGACGACGGCGGTGCCCGCACTGGACGGCGCACCCGGTGGCACGCTGGATTCGTTCGGCCAGGTCGCCACCGCGCTCGGGATCGAACTGCCCGAGGACAAACGCTGGAGTTGTTTCGTACCCTCGGTCAGCTCGGTCGCGCTGAAATTCGACCCACTCACCTGGCCGGTCGACCTGCACAAGGACCTCCGCAACCTGTCGGCACGCGACACCGACCTCACCGAATTCTGTTGCAACATCAATAATTCCGAACATTCGGTGGTGACACCGACCCTCGCGGAATGGGTATTGCGCAAGATCACGAAATAGCCGAAAGCCAGGCCTTGCCACCGGAATCCGGTGGCAAGGCCGATGCAACGGCGCGGTGTCACGCCGACGCCGCACCCGACGGCGACCCGGCGGAGATCCTGTTGTCCAGCCAGGTGCCGTACACCGGTGACCCGGCGGATACGGCCGCAAATGTTGCGGCGTTCGGTGCGGCGGGCACGGAACTCGCGATCGTTTACCTGACTCCGCCGCATACACCGACAATGCTGGAGCCACTGGCAAACGCCCTGTCGACGCTCCTGAGCCCCGTTGCACCACAGACATCGACCCAGCCCTCAATGCTCACGGCCGATGCCACGTAATCGGTGCGGGCATGTTGGTGTGTTCGGGTTCGGCCGCGGTGGGCCGGTCCAAACGGCAGATGAGTGCGTTTCAGGGTCAGCCGGTGACGGAGAGCTGCTCGCCGTAGAACAGCATCAGCCCGGCGGCCGCGGACAGTCCGGCGAGGAGCCAGAAGCGGATGGAGACAGTGGTTTCGGGCCAGCTGCTGAGCTCGAAGTGGTGGTGCATCGGCGCGATTCGGAACAGCCGTCGACCGGTTCTGCGGAACACCACGATCTGCAACAAAACCGAGAGGATCTCGGCGCAGAACAAGGCACCGACGACCACCATCAGCAGTTCGGTACGGGTCGTGATCGACAGCCCGGCGAGCAGTCCACCCAAGGCGAGAGATCCGGTGTCGCCCATGAAGATCTTCGCCGGTGCCGCGTTCCACCAGAGGAAACCCACGCATGCCGCTGCTGTCGCGGCGCAGATGAGCGCCAGGTCCAGCGGGTCGCGCACGGTGTAGCAGCCTGCGCCGGGACGAGTGGTGCAAGCGTTGAGGTACTGCCAGAACGTGATCAACACGTAGGCGCCCAGGGTCAAGGCCATGGATCCCGCGGCCAGCCCGTCGAGTCCGTCGGTGATGTTCACGGCGTTCGACCAAGCGGCCACCAGGAAACACGCCCACAGCACGAACAGCACAGGCACGAGCGACAGCCAGCTCAGGTCACGCATGATCGAGATGTGCCGACTGGCTGGGGTCAGCCCGGTGCTATCGGGGAACCGCAGGGCGAGGATGCCGAAAACGATTGCGGCACCGAACTGGCCGACATATTTACCCTTTGCGGTGAGACCGAGATTGCGGCGTCTGTACAGCTTGATGAAGTCGTCGAGGAAGCCGACCAGACCCATCGCCGTGGCCAATCCGAGCACCAGCAACCCCGAGGCCGTCACACCCGGCGCGTCGTAACGCAGCCCGATCAGATGCGACCCCAGATAACCGGCCCACATACCGGCAACGATGGCGATGCCGCCCATGGTGGGCGTGCCACGTTTCGCCTGGTGGTTTGCGGGACCTTCCGCGCGGATCTCCTGGCCCATCTTCGCCCGGTTGAACAAGCGAATCAGCAACGGCGTCAAGGTGATCGACACCGTCAAGGCAATCGCTACCGCAAACAGGATCTGTCTCATCCGCCCCCGATCCGCGTGGCCCAGCCAATCCGACATGGCACAAACGTCATGAATATTAGCGAGGCGTAGGAGGATGGTGCGCGGCCGCTCAAAGACACCTGCGTTGAAATCGACAGATCAGCGCGTTCGCGATCAAGCGCCGCACACATCCTGAACCGACCCATCAGCGGCATTATGGTGTGCTGATTTGTAGGTTGGTGCTATCGCGCGTTGATCCAGAACGCCTTGCGCCGCACGGCCGGGTGACGGTGCGGTTCGGCCAGCGAACCGCTCACAATGTAGCCGAGCTCGATCACCTGCCGCTGCAAGATATCCTCGTCGGCCTCCTCATTGAACATGCCGATCACCAGCCGCCCCGAAGGCGCGACCACGAACTCGAACAGGTGGGCTAGGAACTGCGGGCGCTCGCGCTCGGGCACGTATTCCAGGCCGGTGCGCACCACGTCGAAACGCTGCGGCGGACACCAGTCTCGAGCGTTCCCTACCCAGATTCGGTCGGCCCACTGTGGGTAGCGCTCGCGCGCCAAGTCGGCCAGGGCGTGGGAGATGTCCACCCCGTGCGGCTCGATCCGGATGCCGTCCTGTGCCGCCCACTGGGTGAGTGTCTCCATCAGATGCCCGTTGGCGCAGCCGACGTCCAGGAAACTCAGCGCTCGGTCACCCTTGGACGGCAGCGCCCGCACCAGCGGACGGCGAGCCGTCTCCCATTGAGCCGCGTCCCCGCTGTACCCGGACTGTGCCCGCGGATCATCCGTCGCCAGATACGCCGGTTCGATCAGCTCCAGCACGGCCTCATGCCATGACTCCCTATCGATCCTGCCTTCGGCGTAAGCAGCGTCGATGACTGCCATCTCCCGCCATCCGCGTTCCTTCGCCGCAGCGATACTCTGAGCATCAGAAGCCTGCATCTCCACAATCGTAGGTTGGACCGGCCCATACGAAAACATCCGCCAATCGGTGCGGACGTCCTGTCCCGCAGTCGATCTCGTCGCGCAGACCGCCTGCGCAGCGGCAGCGTAGGTCGTTTCGGCCAGGCTGGTAGCTTCGATTGGGGATTCTGCCGTGGGGGAGGGACGATGATCGGCGAACGTGTAACGACGCTGCACGACTACCAGTTGGGGATGCTGCACGTGATGTGCCAGACGGCCCCGGTTCAGTCCGCGGACCTGCTCAACCGGATCGGCGCCACTTACGCCGATACTGCGGCCGCCGAGGAACGGTGGTGGTGGGCGGAGGCGACGAACCATTTCGAATCGCTCGCCGAGTACGTAACAGCGTGGGGCGCACCGGTTTCGGAGGGGCCGCACCCGCACGGGGCGCACATCGCGCGATACGCCCGTTGGGATCTGTCGTTCTGGCCGGGTCTGCAGATCGAGCTCATGGAGGTGCCCCGCAACCCTGGTGTGATTTTCCGTCGACTGCTCCGCAAGCCCGGGGTTCCGCCGCCGCGAC
The DNA here is from genome assembly GCF_020361265.1 of Nocardia sp. JCM 34519.1. Classification (NCBI taxonomy): domain Bacteria; kingdom Bacillati; phylum Actinomycetota; class Actinomycetes; order Mycobacteriales; family Nocardiaceae; genus Nocardia; species Nocardia sp. JCM 34519.1. The sequence goes on along the minus strand of NZ_JAIRBR010000001.1, from coordinate 1,137,857 downwards.
CGGATTCGGTCGCGGACTTGACGCCCTGGTCGTGTACGCAAGAAGAGTTCGAGGACTGCGACTTGGGCCCATTCCGCCATTTCGACGGATTCGGCGATCATCGGGTCATCATGGGCTTTGAAGCCCTCGATGCTGAGTCCGGGCGCAACCGCAGCTACACGGCGTGGTTCGAATGGGGTTTGCTGCAGTCGGTTCAGCCACTGGACCTGCGCCCCGACAGGCCGGAGCCTCCGGTCGTCACCTCCGACGACAGCGAGCCCTCCTCGTAGGGGACGAACGCCTGGGACAGCTCGGAACCGCGCGACAACCACGTCGTCGACCGCCGCAGACTCACCTGACGGTCAGGGTAGGAACGTTCTACGCTCGAAACGTGATCATCTGGCTGAACGGGACATTCGGATCCGGAAAGACCACCACCGCAAGGGAATTGACCGCACTGCTGCCCGGGTCGCGGGTCTTCGATACCGAGGAAGTCGGGCTCATGCTTCGCCACGTCCTCGCCACCGAAACCGTCAGAGACTTCCAGGACTGGCAGCCCTGGCGCGGGCTGGTGGTCGCTGCGGCCACGCAGATCCTCGACTATGTCGGCGGCGTCCTTATTGTTCCGCAGTCGGTTCTGATCCACCAATACTGGCAAGAGATCCGCATCGGACTCGAAAACGCCTGTGTCCCAGTGCATCACTTCGTTCTTCATGCTGAACGCGACGAACTCCTGCGCCGGATCGCGACCGATCCCGCCAAACCGAACTCGTCATGGCGCTTGGAACACCTCGACGACTACGACGCCGCCCGCTTCTGGCACGGCCGGGAAGCCCACGTCATCGACACCACCGCCCTGCAACCGCGCCAAATCGCAACGGTTATCGCCACCGACCTTCTCGATATGAGGGGGCGTTGAGAAGCCTTGCCATTCAGGACGATGCGGTTTACTAGCGCGGTGATCGACCATGAGGTTGTGCGCGTGTTCTGTGGGCCTGACGGGAACTTCGGCAATGAGCTCGGTGTGGTCCGCAATGGCGCGGCCGTCGCGACCGATGCGGAGCGGCTGGAATTCGCGCGCACGTTGGGGTTCAGCGAGACGGTGTTCGTCGATGACGAGATCGACTGTGCCATCGACATCTGGACGCCCTCGTCGCGGCTGCCGTTCGCTGGATATCCATGCGTCGGCGCGGCGTGGTTGCTCGATGCGGCGAAACTGACCACTCGCGCCGGTCGCGTGGATGTTCGCCGCGACGGTGAATTCACGTGGATCGCAGCGCAATCCGACTGGGTGCCGCCGCGCGCCCTGAGGCAGTTCGGATCGGCCGCCGAGGTGGATGCGCTCGAAGTTCCGCCTCAGGGTGAGTGGATCTATGCGTGGGCCTGGCAGAACGAGCACGCCGGTCAGATCCGGGCCCGCGGCTTCCCCGGCCGCGGGGACGGTATCGATGAGGACGAGGCAACCGGCGCCGCCGCGATACTGTTGACCGCCGCCCTGAATCGCCCGCTGACGATCCGGCAGGGCCACGGCTCGCAGATCATGACGCGGCCACGTCCGGATGGATGGGTTGAGATCGGTGGGCGTGTCCGTCAGTCACGATAGGCGCCGATCATCGTTGTTGCGGTGCACCGATCGCGGAATGGCGAAATTTCAACATCGTCGGAACCGGACTGCTATCCGGTGCTTCCGATCTGTTGAGGCATGAGGTCCCGCGAAGGCTTAATTCGATCTGACACAGCGATATTCGCAGATAGGTAACCAGTTTCAGATGGTCCGAGACCGTCGGTGCTGTCGGATATAGTCGGGTCGGATCAGGCCGATGCAGTGCCCACAGAGCGAGGGTGAGGATGCGAGCGGTAACGAGAGTGTTCCTGCTGGTAGTGCTTGGGGCTGGGCCGTTTCTGGCGGGGTGCGGGTCCTCGACAGATGGAACCCCGCAATCTTCGACCCCTGCCACCACGAGTACGGCGAGTGGGTCCGGACTTGCCGCAGATGCTCCGACGGGATACAACCCCTGCACGGATGTGCCTCAGAGCGTGTTGGATTCGGAGAAGCTGCATAAGGCAGTGACGAACAACCGCTCGGATCTGGACGGTCCCGGCGGAGTCAAATGGCGCGGCTGTGGCTGGGTCCGCTCGAACGGCTACGCCGTAGATATTCGGGTGACGAACCTGACGATTCCATACATTCGCGGTCGTGGCTTCGCGGACACTCGGGACTTGACGATCGGTGGTCGTAAGGCGATTTCTACTCGACGTGAAGATTCCAGCCCGAGCGAAGTGTGCAGTATCAACGTCGAGATAAAGGGCGGCAGTCTGGAGTTCGGGCTCGACAATCCGCCGTCGCGTCGGGAGACAGGGGCTACCGACACTTGTCAGTTGGGGATGACGTTGGCGGAGAAAGTTGTTGCCACACTGCCAGCGGGTGTCTGACACCCGCCATAATGGACCGATGAGGGAGGGATGGCGTAATGAGTGACGACGCAACGTCACGGGGGCCGTTGGCAAACCTTGTCACGGAGGCCAAAGAGGGCCGGTTGGGGCTCCGGATCGAGCCGGAAGATTTCGTCTATATCGACCGCGACTGCCAGCGATTCATGGACCTGATCCAGGCGATGCAGCGAGACGCGAGAGCTATCTCGGAAATCGAGACCGGCAAGTGGGGCTTGGGGGAGAGCAACTCACGGTTGACTTCGGCACAGACATTGGTCGGTCGGTTCCGCGAGAAAGCAAAGGGTTCGGACAACAGCGTGCACGCGATTCTCGAGCAGCACTACCAGGTTGTTCAGGATCTGCAGACGCTGCACCGGGAGATCCGGGACCGGTACATGGCTGCCGATAGCGCTTTCGCGGCACGTGTAAAGGATTTGTTGTCGAGATTGCCCCAGCAGCCGACGCCGATCGATCCTGCGAAGTATGTGTCTGGGAAAGGGCAGCCTGAAGCGGTTGCTCCGCTGCCGGGGGCGCAGTCATGAGCGGAAGCGAGCCAGCCCGAATCAGTGATGGTGGCGAGCACACGAGGTCGTTCAAGCATCGGGATATCAAAGATGCGTTCAGCCCATTGAACCCGACCGAATCGTTCAGTGTCGCCGCGCGATATAGCGATATCTCTGCAAACTGGGAGGCTGGTCTTGACGTTTTCGCATCCAGCATCCAGAAGTCGATCGCGGGTGCATGGGAGGGGAGCGCCGCGACTGCGGCACGTGATTCGATCTCCCGTTACGTAAGTGCGGCTAATGATTTGACCGACCCACTGACGCAGTTGGGTTCACGGGTGTATGACGCGGCCGAAGGCATCCTGTCAACGAAAAGCGCGATCCCCGAGGTGCCGAACGAAAAACCGTGGTGGCACAAGGACTCCTGGCCGTGGGTGGGTATTGCACGTGACAGCGTGATAAAGGACAGGTCGGAGACCGCGCAGGACGCGATGCGTGACTACTACGTCAAGCCTTTCGTTAGCCTGGACAGCCATCCCGGTCCTTCCCAAGCCGATAAACCCAAGCCATCCCTTGGATATTGCTGGGCCGCCGGCACAACCGACCGAAATCAGCTATGGTCCGCAGCATCCAGTAACGCCGGGTACCGTTCCGGGCACTCCCGGTACCAACCCGGGCGATCCGAACCAGCCTCACACTCCGGATAAGCCCGGCGACCAGGCTGCAGTCGACCAGACGAAACCGTCTGCGACCAACCCAACTTCCACGTCTCCTGGGACCGATCCTATGAGCCCGGACCCTGCTCGGATTGACCCGACCAAGCTCAGCAAGGACTCGCCGACTGCTCCGACCAGTACGACTCCGACCAGTGTGATCCCCACCGGCACTGCACCAATCAGAACGGGGACGCCGACACCAGGCGTTCCAGGTGTTCCTGACAGTCCGAGGATCCGCTCCGGCCAACCGGGTGTTGCTATCCCGGGCAGTCCGGCCTCGCCGGTCGCTAGAGCGGCTGGTAGCCCCTCCTCGATGACCGCATCGAATCGGGGTGCTGCCGGTGTGCCTGGGTTCGGTGCCCCAGGAGCTGGCCGTGGCCGATCGGACGAGGAAACGACTCACAAGATCCCGGACTACCTCATCAACCAGCAGAACACTGACGAGTTGCTGGGTGAGATCCCACCAACCGTGCCGGACGGCGTCCTCGGCGAGAATCCGCCGACTGTGTCAGACGACGAAGTCGGTGGAAACTCGAGGAGCGAAGCGTAGGCCACATGCACAGCTAATGGTTTGGCACGCATAAGGTTTCGTTGCGTCCGCGTACGGGACGCACGTATACCGTGTCGGGGAACCAGGACTCGATTCGAACGGATTTTGATGCCTGAATGGACATTGGAGACAGACGATTTCGCTGCTCTGTGGTACAGCGCTGCAAATGACAGGTTCCCTCGCCCACTGAACTACCTCAGTAGCCTCACTCACGAAAACGACGTTGTCGCGCATCGCACCGCAGTGCGCAGCCGCTACCCGCGAGACGAGTTGGAGGAGATCGAGCTCGCCCTGCACACGCTATCGACTTCGGACTTGCGCATCGAAATCCTCGGCGGCACACATAAATACAAGGGCAGTATCGGTGAGGCCAAAGAGTACCGGATTGTGGGAGCGCGCAACCCATACCGTGCGGTGGTCCTGTCACAGGCTGTCCTCGGTGAGCGGAACGGGCCGATCAGGGTGCGCATGTTTCGGCCGGAATCCCTGCCGACGGCCGTAGTGAAGGCCGTCCCCGCCTGCGAACCGGGCAAGCAGAAATCGGCAACCTTTCATCCGGACGATCTACGCCCTCGTCGCGACGGTTACCTGCAGCACAGTCGCAGGTCACCGCGCGAGCAGTACGAGCGGCTGTTGCAGCGCCCCGCCAACGGCGGCGGGGCGGCCGGGCTACTCATCGGCCCGTTGCACTCGCGCCCGGAGCCGGTGAACACGGTGCAGTGGTACGACATCATCGACGACGGCCGGTACGTCGAACTCGTCGACCGGCATGTTTCGGTCCGCCCGGCGACGCCCGAGGATCTGATTGCGCTGTTCACCGGGTGGATCGACCGCGCCCTGCAACGGCTCAGAGATGACGAGAACGCCAGATGGTGAACTGTGCGCTCGGTGGATCTCGCACACCTGCTGGCACAGTATGTCCTGTATGAAAATGATTGATGTGCAATGGAATCGAACAAAGGAGCTGAGTGGTCGAGACTGGCCTCAGACAGTCCGCAGCATGATGCACTTGCGGACTGCCGGACGGCGTGATGACGGGATAGCTGTTGCAGCAGGGTAACTGCCGATCAATGGATCCACATGACCGGAAAATGTTGTGAATCAGCCTGATTCCCAGGGGAACCGGGCGCGGATCTGTTGCGTCGGTATAGATTGACGGACCGAAATCTCGGAACGGGGAGCGTGTATGGACGCCAGCGAGAAGGCCGCTTTGGAGGCGCGGAGCGAGGCACTGGACGCAGAGGTCCAGTCGATGTTGACCCAGTTCGAACAGCAGCAGCGCGATATCGCTGCGGCGCAGGCGGAGATGTCCCAGATGACGGCCGAAGCATGGTCGTCGGACAAGCTGGTGCGGGTGGTGTGCAACGCGGCTGGAGTGCCGAAGGAGGTGCACCTGGCGGCCGAGGCGTTCAGACGTTCGACGCCGGAGAAGCTCGGCCGTTCGATGGCCGAGGCGGCGCAGGCGGCTGCCGCGTCGGCTGCGGAACGAGCCCGACAGGCATTCGCTCCGATCGCGGAAATGGCCGATGCGGCACCGGATTTGTCGGATCTGGTGCCGGGGGCGCCAGGGATCAAGGATCTCTTCCAGTCGATGTTTCCGCAACCCGATCGTCAGGAATCACCTGAGCCGGTCCTCGATGAGGAAGAAGAGGACGAGTACTACCGAAATAGCTCGTACTTGAAGGACAGACGATGACGAACCTGCACGTCGATCCGGAAGCGTTGCGCGGTACCAGATCTCGTTTCGATGATGAGTCGAACACGGTGAAGACGGCGGTGTCCAAGCTGCGGCAGGTGATCAATGCCGAGGGTAAGTGCTGGGGCAACGATGAGACCGGGCAGGCGTTCGCGAAGGATTATGAGAAGTCGGCCGAGGATGAACTGAAGAACATCGACGGTCTTGCTGGTGTGTTCACCAATCTCGGTGCGGCCGTGGTGAAAATCGCCGACGGTCTCCAGTCCCAGGACAAGGTGAACGCCGACAAGACCAGCAAACTCAAGTCCTGACATGGGCATCGAGATCCCCGGGACCCTGCAATGGGTCGCGAAATGGGTTGTCGGAGCAGGAGACTGGCCCCAGGGCGACGAGACGGCAATGCGTCGGGTCGCGGTGGCGTGGGAGGAAATGGCTACCGCGCTCGACGGCAGCGACACCGATTCCGAACGGCTGATGCGCGATGTGTTCGCCGCGCTTACCGAGGGTAAGGCCCACGATGGGCTGCTGGAGTTCTGGCAGAAGATCGGCGGGGACAAGGGCGAGCTGAAAAATCTGATCAAGAGGAGCCGATCGCTCAGCAACAGCCTCGATGAGGGTGCGACCGATATCGAGCACACCAAGCTGGTGATCATCGGGGCCTTGGTCATCTTCGCCATTCAAGCTGCCGCGGCATTGGCGCAGGCGGCGACCGGGATCCTCGCGCCGGCTGCGGCGGCCGAGGAGGTCGCCGCGCGGGTGGCCACCCAGATCACAATCCGTATGGCGATCCGTCAGCTCATCAAACGCATGCTGTCCCGGGCTGCCGCCAAGGCTGCGGCGCGCGCCGCGCTGAAAGGCGCGGGTTGGGGGATTCTGCAGAACGTCGGCTTGGATGCGGGTTTCCGCGGGTGGCAGTGGTTCGAGGGCCATCGTGGTGGGTTGAATTCGAAGGACTGGCAGCAGCTCGGTTTGAGTGCGTTGACCGGTGGCATCGCTGGGGGACTGGGTGGTGGTTTGGGTGCGGGCGGGCTCGGTAAGGATGCGACCGAGGCGGCTTCGTCCAAGTTGAGCCAGGCGGCGCTCACCGCGGGACTCGATACCGCCGCTAATACTGCCGCGTTCACCGCGAGCACGGCGGCGACGGTGCCTTTCGGCGGCAAATTCGACTTCAGCCCTTCCATGGTCACCGCGTCGGCGGCAGGGAGCGTGATGTCGGCCGCGACCACGGCCGGTCATCCAGGCCCCGCCACCGTTGATGGTGATCACCCAACTATTTCCCAGCCGAACACCGAAAGCCTCACCGGCGCAAAACCTTCCACCGAAGCCCCACACGACCAACCACCCACGGGCACCGACACCGCGGCCGCACCACACGATTCGAATGGTGAGCGCGCCGCGCCGGACGCGCCCGCCAGTCCGGGCCCCCGCGAAACGAATACCGCACCGACATCGACCAACGTCGACACCAGCACCCAGCCGGGGCCCGACAGCCACTCCGACAAACTGGTCAGTGGCAGCCACGACCCGGCTGCGCCACCGCCATCACAGGAGACCGGGCAATCCGGTAAGCCTGAGCCGTCGTCGACTCCGGCTCAACCCGAGACCCAACGGCAGGACGCAAGACCGGCTGCACCGCAACAGGATTCGTCGCCGAGCCCGACGATCTCGCCGACCCGGGTTTCCGGCCCGGGCACGGAGTTCGCCGGTTCTCCCGCATCATCGAGTGGATATGGGTCGCTAGATCTGCCGCCGGTCACCCGCCCTGGCGACACGCCGCACATGGTCGACTCCGCACCGACCATCACCGATTCGCATCCCGCCAGCACCACCTCGCCTGCAGCGCATGACACGCCCACCGCCACTGTCGAAACCCCGCGCAGTGCCCCACCGACCGCAGTGTCGCCGCATGCGGATATCCCGGCCACCCCGCACGCCCCGACCACCGAATCCGCGACGCAGACAAGCAATCCGGCGGCCACCCCAACCTCGAGCGGACCCGGCACTGCAGCGTCGCCGAGCAGTGATGTCGCGCAGCGCCCGAGTGCGCCGGCCACGCCGATCGACTCGGCGCACCCGACATCATCGCCCCAAAACGTCGGTCAAACTCCATCGCCGCGACCCGAAACAACCAGCACGCCAGCACATCCCGGCACACCGGCGCGCGGGGACACCAGCGCCACAGCGCCCCAGACTCCTCCGGCGAGGACCGAAACACCTTCCACACCAACAGGATCCGGAGCCACGCCGCGCGTCGACAACGGCACCTCAGCGCGTCCGGATCCTGCCCAGCCCGCACGGCAGGACATACCTCAGCAGGCCAAACCGAACCCCGCCCAGCCCACCTGGGCCGACACCGCCCAGCCAGCCCGACACGAGACAGCGCAACCGGCGAAGGTCGATTCAGCTCAACCACCCCGCGCGGACTCCACTCAGCCGACCCGAGCAGATGCTGCCCAGCCGCCCCGGCAGCAGACGGCACAACCAGCCCAGCCGATTCAACCGCACTCCGTTCAGTCCGCTCGGACGGACGCTGCCCAGCCCGCACGGCACGAGGCGCCGCAATCGACGAAGGCCGACTCAGCCCAACCATCCCGTCCGGACACGTCGCCGTCTGCGCGGCCGGACGCGGCGCGGCAGGGCTCGCCCGATCAGCTTCAACCCGTCCGCTCCGACATCGCGCAGCTCCCACGATCCGAAACTCCGACGGTCAAACCCGAGCCGCCACAGCCTGTCCGGCCCGATACAGCCCCGCCCGCGCGGCCCGAGACGCCGTCGACCAGACCGGAATCCGTCCCGCACGCTCGACCGGAATCGGTGCCGCCCAGCCGGCCCGAGACGACGCAACCAGCGAAACCCGAACCCACGCAGCGGCTTGCGCATGAACCGGCGCCGGGGCCCAGGCCCGAAGCCACGCCGTCGGTGCGGCCCGACATCCCGCAAACGCCGCGGCAGGAAGTTCCGCACTGGGCACGGCTCGACTCGACGCCACCGTCGCGCCCGGACGTCGGCGAACCGAACCGCCCGCCCACGCGCACCGACACCACATCACCACCACCAGATACGAACCGGGCCGAACCACCGAAATACGAACCCTCGCAAACACATTCGGACCAAAACCAGCCACGGCGCACTGTCGACACACCCCGGGCCCCCTCGGTCGAGCGCGGCAGCGAACCTCACACGCCCAGCCGGTACCCCGATCCCACCCCTCGGCGGCTGGAAGTCGTGGAACGATCACAGGAGCCGAACCGCCCTCCACCTGACCAGACAACCCGTGACGGCCGGACCGGGGACCGGGCCGAACAGTCGCCTCAACCGATTCCGGTCGCGGTATCGCCGCCGCACCCCAGCAGCAGCCCGCACGAGCCCAGACCCGTCAACGAGAGCCATCGGCCGGACGAATCCCGTCCCGGTCCGCACGAGCGGGGACCGCACGAGGCGCCACCGGAATCCGAACCCGGCGTGATCGACCGTCCGAAACTGCCCGTAGAGGACAAGCAGTACTACGCCAACCCCGACTACCACGACCCGGCTGCCGAACGCGACTACGCCCGCAACCGCACCATCGGTCCCGAAGCCGCGGACATTCGCGCTAGGAGGATCGCTGAGTACCCTGAGCTTGCCCGGCTGTCGGACGCGGAGATCGAATTGATCCGCCGCAATCAGCAGATGCAGTTCAACGAGTTACTCAACGGCGGAACCCGCAACGGTGACCGGGCACTACTCGACCGGTATGACACCGAGATCCGGGCCTTGGTCAGTGCATTGAACAAGCTGCCCGATCACGATGGAATCGTCTACAGATCGCTGCGGATCGACGATCCGGTCGAGTTGGCGAAGTTTCTCCAGGAGTACAGCACAGAACACGCACCCAAGGATCTCGGCTTCGCGTCTTCGGACAAAGAATCCTCCATGCTGGGCGGGAACATCGAGCTCATCATCGAATCCCGGCACGGCAAGGACATCTCGTGGGCAACCGGCCAGCAGCAGGAAGTTGTGTTCCCGCCAGGGAATCAATTCCTGGTGAAGAACCGTCGCCAGGTAGGCGACAAGCTCTACATAGAACTACTCGATCTAGGAAGAGGACACGATGACACCGGAGGAATTCGACAAGATAGTCAAAGCAGCACTGGCGAACGATCCGCCGCTGACACCCGAGGACCAGGAATGGTCGAATCGGCTGCGCCAGCACACAGAGAAACTGGAACAGAAGGGCCGCCCCACCGCGACCGAGGATCAGACGAAGATCTGGCAGTCGTGGGGCGAGTCGGAGCTGAAGCGGATCGAGCGGGAACGCGGCCAGACGAGCGAATAGCCCCTGAAGACCCTGCCCAACAACAGAATTCGCCAGCACCTGAGCATGTGCGGACGCCGGAGCAGCGGCCACACACCGATGCGGCGCCTGACCATGACGGAAGGCCTGCGCACCAACAGGATCGCCCGCACCCGCTGCGTGAGGCCGAGCAGCCCAACCGGTCTCATCCGGAACCCACCGAGCACCCGACCGAACGCGCACGTCCGGATATTCGCCGTCCGGAAGAGCCCGACCGCCCGGCTCCGACCCGGACAGAACGCCCGGAATCGGTTACGCCTCAACCACATCCAACGGATCACCCGGTAGAGCCGCCGCGTCCGATGCCACCACAGCGTGCACCGGAGTCGGCTCCGCCGCTGTGGGCTCATCAGGACCCGAACCGTGCCGTGAATACCGATCGTCTGCCTGATTGGTGGCCGCGTGCGGACCGGTCGACACCGGCGCCGGACTCACCGCCAGCAACACCACCGCACACGACGCGGGCTCCGGAATCACTTCCGCCGACCTCGGACCGACCGCGGTCACCGGCCCCGCACCGGCCGAACCCAGAATCCCCGCGCCCACCCGATAGCCACACGAAACCTGTTCCGCACCAACCGCATTCGCGTACTCCGGGGCCGCATGAGGTGGACCAACCGGTTCCCCGGCCAAGGCATGCACCAGACCACCGTGCTGGTGTGCCGAACCGGGACCACGAGGGCGTCTGGCGGGAGCCGAGCCCGGAGCCCCCGCGGCGCCCAGCGGCTCCGGAACGGCGGCCGGCCGATCCCGTGGCAGAGGGTGCGCGCAATGCGCGAGAGAGCTATCGCACGCGGAGGCCCGAAGACAACCGCGTCGTCGACGTCCCCCGCCGCGGCACCCATGACACGCCCGCCTATGAAATGCGGCGCTACGCCGAAGGCCCGGAGCATATCGCGGTAGTGCGCGTGCGGATCCATCTCGCCACGGGTGAACACATCTCGCCGCGCCAACTGCACGACCTGATGGAAAACACCCACTGGGCGGCCGACCGCGCCTTCAACACCGGCCACAAACTGCTCAGCGGCGACTGGCTGATGGTCGATGTCGAGTTCACCAACGACCCGTCCACGGCCCACCTGTTCGCCACCGTCGACCACACACAAGGTCCCGGCACCTGGCATCCGGGCGACAGACCCGAAACACTGGTCGATCGAATACGCGAGCAACTCGGATTGCCCGACACCGGCCCCCACACTCTCGACCCGGTCGATATCCGCCAGATCAGCAACGACATCGCCCGAGCCAACACCCCCGCCAAGTTCCGCGGCCTGCCCGACGACCGTGTCTTCGGCCAACACCTGCTGCAACCGTTGGAAGACCCGGCATTCCAAGCTGCGGTGGAAGACGCACTGCGCGACGGCAACCGGTTCCTGGTTGCGGCCGATCCGAGGACGAATCCGTACGGTGCCCTGATCAACGACCACGGTATGGATCAGCCGGGCCGCAACAACAACTGTCTCGATCTGTGCCTGGCCGCGTTGTCAGCGCACCATGGTGACCCTCAGGTCGGCGTGCCACGGTGGCTGGATCTGCTGCCCGACGGAAAGCTCGACACGAACGGCGAATTGGGCGGAGCCGACCGCGCGGCAAGCTACCTCGGCCGTGACTGGGCGAGCTTCGGCAATCGTGGCCTGTCGATCAGAGAGCAGTTCCAACAGCTGCACGACTATGTCGCACAGATGGGGCCGGGCTCTTCGGCGTTGGTCGGAAACTATTGGCACGCTTGGGATCCGAGGACCGGTACGTTCGTCTACGACAATGGCCTGCCGGTGGTGCAGGGTGCACACGCGACCGTGCTGGTGTACCCGCACGACGCGGACGGGCCCGTATGGTGGGATCCCCAGTCAAGCCATTACTCGGATCACCCACCGGCCTATCTGACCGACCGCTCGGCGTATTTGCAGTTCATCGTCAACGACGCGAACGGAGGACCACACGGTGCCAGAACAGATTCGAACGCGGGAGGAAGCCCAGCGGTATCTGGCCCGCATCTTCCCGTCGATCCCGGAGTTCCACATCTACCAGAGCGAGTACGCCTGGGTCTGCCAGAAGGCGCTGACGCCGGAAGAGATGGCGGCCGGGGCGGGGATGGGCCTGAGCAGTTACGTGATCGACGCACGGACGGGAGTAGTGACCGCGGCCCCGAGCCTGCACCCACTGACAGTGGGCGAGATGTACGACGAGGCGATCCGGACCGGCCAACCGGTCCGGCAAAACCAGATCTACCCACCCAAGTGGCGCATGAACATCGAACGGACACAGGAAGACCCGCACCAGATCACTTACCAGGTCGAAACGACCTCCCTGACCGAACCACCGGAACCGAGTCCCGGCAACCGGTTGGTGACCATCAGCAAGCAGACCATGGAGTACGACCCGATCGACAGGACCACGACGCGCGCGGTGGCCTGGGCCGACATGCAGAACCGACTGGAAGGGACCTGGCCGAGCCACGGGACCTTCGAGTTCTAGACGACCGACGGGACACCACCCTCCACGCCGACAGCGAAGAACCGACGCCAGCCAAACCACTGGATGTTCCCCTCGGCGGACATGCTGACGACCACGGCCGAAGCAGTGGCGATCCTGACCGAAATGAGTCCGACGGTACGACACCGAGCAACCGAGATCCGGATAGGCCGCATGTGGAGCGGAATACGGACCCGAGCGCCCCGCAGAGATTCGATGAGGTCAATAAGCAGTGGAATCCTCCACCTGACTACCGCCCGGAAACGCCGCATGTCGAGCGGAATACAGACCCCAATGTGCCGCGGCGGTTCGACGAGATCAACAGACAGTGGAATCCGCCGCAGGGTTACCGTCCGGATACGCCGCATGTGGAGCGGAATACGAATCCGAACGCGCCGCAGAGATTTGACGAGGTCAATAAGCAGTGGAATCCGCCGCAGGGTTACCGTCCGGATACGCCGCATGTGGAGCGGAATACGGACCCGAACGCGCCGCAGAGATTTGACGAGGTCAATAAGCAGTGGAATCCGCCACGGGGTTATCGCCCGGACACGCCCCACATCGAGAGAGACAGTCGGCCGGTAGACGAACGTGACAGCCAGACCCGTGAGTCTGTCGATCGAGAGCGCTCAGGCCCCGGCGATGATCGTCCGGTTCCGCCGGGCATGTACCGCGGCGACGACGGACAGCTGCGAAAGCCGGGGGACCGGCTGGACTCCTATAGGGATCCGGACGGCCGATGGCACCACAGGGACGACGCTCCAGGGACGTATCGGGACGTCAATTTTCAGCTGCGGAAGGGCAGCTCGTGGGTGCGAGATCACCTAACCGAGACCGACGTTGTGCACTTCGCGGAGTCGGGTCCGGCCGATCGGTATCAGGTGGTCTCGAAGGAACTCAGCGACCGACTCGACGCCCTGGCCGCCGAAGCGGCGCGCCAGGATGCTGCACGGGCGGCGGAGGCTGCGGCGATCAAGCCGCATATGAAGGAATTCGGCGTTCAGAAGATCGATGAATTGAGCGCCAATAAGCTCCGAGAAGTCATTAATAGCAAGCAGCAGGAAATACTTCGCGATAAGTCATTGACGGAAGCTGATAGGCTCGCGAAACTCGATCGCCTGTACGATATGCAGGACATTGCGCGGCGCTATAACGATCTCGGTCCTCAAATGAACGCCGTATCAAAGGAAATGGGCGAAGTGGGAGGAATCGCGCACGCCACCGAGCGGGATAGTTCCGTTCTGCTGACTCCGTTCAAAGATGCCCGGGATGGCCGTGACCTTCTGGATGTTACCTCATTCGTGCAGGGGGAGAACCCCACGCTGGTGGCCAATGAAAGCAAGGGCGGTGGGTCGCCGTTGGAGGCCGCCGACACCGCGAAGGGGCGTGCACAGCAAGGATCTCCTGAATATTTCGAACGAACCGTCGCAATCGACAAGAACCTTGAGCGGATTCTGTTGGAGACTCCTGAGCAGATGCGCGCTCGCGGTGTCGACCCGAACGGTCCGGAAGGACGGAAACTGCTGGAGGCGCGTGAAGCGCTGCTCCGCGCACATGCCGATGGAACCCTGAAATTCGAGTACAACAAAGTCCGCGTCTCCCGAGATGGCACAATCACCGTCTCGCGATTCCGGCTCGACCGCGACGGGGAGCCGCCGACTATAGAGGTCATCGGACGGGTTGACCGGGCAATGGCTCGCGAGCTGATTCGTGCAATTGATGCGCGAGAGCTGGAAGAAAGCATAGCCAGAGCAATAGAGGAACAACGTGCCAGGCTTTTGCAGCAACTGGATCCGCGTCAGCAGGAAATAGTCCTCCGTGGTATCGCCCAGGCGATCGAATCTGCGGCGCCGAACAAGGCCGCCGAGCATGCTGAGAAGCAGCTCGCAGATTCACTCGCAAAGGCAAGAGAGGCGCTCGAGACGGACCTGCAGCGTGCAAGTAATCACATAGAAGCTGCCCAAAAGAATCTGGATCTCGTTCGTGACGTGAAGTACGAGCAGAGTGTGGCCGCGTTGCGCGGCCTGGGATTAGATCCACACGCATCACAGATTGCCGAGCGACTGTTGGCGGCCGAACTGGTTGACAGGCAACGGGCTACGGCAGCCGAGTTGGCTGTAGCGCATAAGGACCTGGTCGCTGAGGCCACACGAAGGGTGCTCGGCGACAAGGGGCCCGAGTCGTTGGCACGTGAACAAGCCCTGACCCAAGCCGATGGCAATATCAGGGAATTGGCAGCGGCACGAGAGCAAGGTGGTCGTCCGGATCTAGCGCAAGCGCTAGAGATCAATTATGCGCTCGAGCAGGCCGTTGGCGTCGAGCAACAGCAGCGAGAAGTCGCCCGCGACATGCGAGCAGTCCAGGACTTGGGGTTGGTTCCC
Organism: Nocardia sp. JCM 34519.1; assembly: GCF_020361265.1. Classification (NCBI taxonomy): domain Bacteria; kingdom Bacillati; phylum Actinomycetota; class Actinomycetes; order Mycobacteriales; family Nocardiaceae; genus Nocardia; species Nocardia sp. JCM 34519.1. Next base: position 1,122,794 of record NZ_JAIRBR010000001.1, on the reverse strand, counting down.
GAGCATGCGCATGAAGTCATGGATGCGCTGGCCGAGAACCGCGAACAAACGATAGCGCAGGTCAGAGACTCGCTGGCCCAGGAGCTGGTTCAACAGCACAATCTCATTGTTGAGCAAAATCCTGCGCTGCGAATCCCTGAATTGAATGCCCGTACATTTGATGCCCGAATATACGCCCTTTGTTTGGAGCATGAGCCGATAGGTTTCGATCGGGAGAAGAATGCATTCGTATACCAGCTACCTGGTCGCGCGCCGGAGCTCGTGCCATACGGATCCACGGCACGGAATCTGGCGGACGCCGTCAAGGCTATCGAGAAGGGCGTGCCCACTCAACAGGTGGGCATAGCAACACTTGTTCAGCTGGGCCAAGGTGTGAACCCAATTGAAGCAGTACGTGCCGCACCCGACGCGGACACTTTGAGGCGCCGCGCGCGCGACCAGGCGCTCGAGAGAGAGCGGAATCGTGAACGTGAACGTTAACAACTGCGCGCAGCTTGTCTGGTTACCGTTTGCCGAATTATTTCGCTTTTCTGTAGAATTGGACCCAACGGAGGTTTCGATATTTTCAGGGTCGAGCGTACGATCTGTCGGTCGAAGAATTATAATCGGTGCAGTTGGTGTGATTTGCTGTATTGCTGGAGCTTCAGCGTTGACAATGCCCGTCTTTCGAACGTTTAGGGTGGTGGAATGAGCGAATGGCGGTCGTTGACCGGCCCTGAGATCGTCGACTTGGCAACACGACTCGAGTCCTTGGCCTGGTCGTGGCAGATGGATGACGTATCGGATCTGGCAGCCCACTTCGGCTGGACGGTCCTGCGCGCCAAGGCGGACTGGGTGATGCTCGATGTTGGATTCGGCATGGCCAGCGGAAGCATCCTCGGACGTGATGGCCGAGCCGACACGATCGAATTGGCCGTCACCGACAACACGGACGGTGAGGCGCGCAGTGGTGTTCTGCTGCGGGATACGTTTGCGGAGATGACAGCAGCACTCCGTGGAGCGTTGGGCGAGCCCACCACGCTGATACCGGGTGAACAACCTGAAGTTCGATGGGTCGGCGACGACGCGACTCTGCGGTTGACCTGCCTGTCGAGTGCAGTGCACCTGTCCCTGGTGACCAACGCTCGCATAGCTCTCGATGACGAATCCGCCGCCCTGAACGAACAGGACTGGGCATGACGGACTGGACCGAATTCAGCGAGGGACTGGCCAATCGACTGGCTGGGTTGCCCGCGGGAGCGGTCGTGATCATTGGCGAAGCTGGAGTGCCCTCCGAACAACGTCGGTTCGTACAATTCCGGCAATTAGCAGACAGAACCTGGATCGAATTGTGTGGTGACGATTCGTTCGATCCGGAGCTGAGGGTCGCGCGAGACATGCACCGCTGGATCGCCGAGGCGGGGTGGCGCGATCGCGATGATGACCATGGCGGCAATTGGTGGTTCGAGCAGGTATGGCCTGCGACCAGCGTCGATTACCATCGCCTGGCCTCGATGGTCGTGACTGGGCTTCGGGATGCGTATCAGATCTCGACCCCGGACCGGTTGAGCTACGACGCATGGAACGAGAACGCTGGCAACCGCACGCTGGAGCTCCCACAGCTCGGTATACGGCAGGAGAGTCGACCGCAATGACCAGCCCTGTTGTTCCGGACGGAGAACCAATACCCGAATGGCGTGCGCTGACCGATGATGAGGTGGTCGACCTGGCTCGTCGGCTCCGATCACTGGTGTGGTCGTGGCGAATGGATGATCTGATTAGGCTTCTAGCGGTATTCGGGTGGCGCCATCCGGCTGCCGAGTCGGCTGATCATGTATGGTTCGACGCCGGTTTCGGATCCGGTAGCTGCGATCTGTACGGCTGCAACGGCGACGCCGAGCGAATTGAGATCGCCGTAACAGCGCTAGCCGCCGACGACGAGTCCGGCCGATCCGACGTTCGTGCGGCATTCGAGCGCATGGCCGCAGCTTTGATTCGGGAATGCGGACAGCCGTCCGGCCAGGTGGTCGACGTGATTCCGGAGGTCTGGTGGGCGGGTGAGGAGACGGCGTTGCTTTTGACCGATTTATCGGTCATGGTACGGCTTTGCCTTGTCACGAATGCATGGTTGGCCGAAAGGTAGTCTGGAGATGCTCTTAGTTAGGAAGAGCTGTCCTGCTGTTCGAAGGTTTGCGGTATTTTGGGTTGATTAGCGTTATCGTAATGCTCTTATTCAGCTGAAGTAGTTCGACTATCAATTTCGACTGATCCCATTGTAATCCTGGTCGCCTGCCCGGCAATCGGCGAGTGGGCGCACCGAGTAAATCGTTGATTCGCGAGCTCACGGTAGCAAAGGCATCGATGAGGAATATTTGCTCTGTGGTGTCGACGCGATCGGTAACGTGAAATGAAAACTCTTGTATCAAACCATCGTTTAGCTCGAACCAGGCGACAGGGTGATTTATTGCAGCACTTGTCGTCATGAAGACTGTTGTCGCATTACCGAAATCGTCCGGTTTCCAGTCGACCAATGCACTGAAGTGTTCGATGTCCCGACGTCCCCAGGTCCAATCGAATGTGGTAGCGGCGCGGATTATCTCGACAGCGGCGTCCGCATCAGCCTGTGCAACATTGTCCATATGTCCTCAATTCTGCACCACATGTTGGCTACACGGGCGATCTCGGCAGGGTTTCCGACGAACATCAATTGACCGCTGAAACCGGACAGGATCTGTGCTGACGAATGTCGGCGGAGTAGACAGGACTTAACCTTTCGTCGGCCCGGATGGCCACCCCATTGATCTTCCGACCCGCCTGCGCTGGCCGGTTCGGTCAGCGCGGGTCGCGGCTATACAGCATGTTGCTACTCGTAAGCCGCGGCCAGCTCGGCCGCAACCGTGGCGGTGGATCCTTCACGTCACGAAAGCTGATCTTTGGGCGATGTCATTCAGTACAAGATGTTGATCAACCTGCTTCGATAGAGGTGGTGCCGGTATGGCATCGAACACTGGCCAGGATAAGAGCCACGCTGCGGACAAGGGATCGGGTAGTGGAAGTTCTCCGGCGCCCGCGTCGGATCCGCCCCCGCCGGAAGATTGGGTGAAATTCGATCGGGTGACGCGTGACCAGTCACACCCGGATCAGCCCGCCAGCCGCGACTATGGATGAGTACGGTATGGAGTATTCGGCCTTCATCGCGGGGGAGTTGAGGGCCGAGCTGGACCGGCGCGACGCGGCTAACAGTCGAGCCACCACCATGCTCTCGGCGTCCACGGGACTCGTCACAGTCATCACCGTGGTGACAGCCACACGGGGTAGAGACTTCAGCATTGGTGGTGTCGCCCGATGGTTGCTCTTGTGTGCTCTGATCGCGATGCTGATCACGGCGATCATGTCCCTGACGGCTGGGATCGCGAAGTCCTACAAGGTGACGACGATAGACACCCTGCACCAGATAAAGGACGTGCGCTGGGAGGATGCGGAGTCCTATGCACGAAAAGTGGTGGTCTACTGCAATCTTCACACTTTGGAGGACCTTCGAGTAGGTACCAACTTGAAGTACAAGATGCTGCGTGTGGCGGCCATGGTTCAAATCGGGGCGGTTCTCCTGCTGAGCGTATGTCTGGTTCTTACCGTTTGATCATTCCCGCGACTACCGAAAGGTGGGTGCTCGGCGCAGTCTTCCCATTGCGGCGCAGGGTCGCTGAACCACCTCCGCCGCGCGGCACCGTAGCCGGTTCACCTTCCGGGAGACATGTCCGCCAGCCGCGCGGTGGAGGGATTGATTCCGTGCGCCACGCGGCATTATAGGAAACTAGTGTTGACTGAAGCCAGGCTTCAGGGGCGGGGCCGAATCACCCGATGTAGAACGCTTTACGGTGATTTCCGTGCACCCATGCGCCGGTTGTAGTCAACTCGCGCAATCCAGTTGGATATCGGGTGCGCGGCGAGTCGGTCGGATCGGCGACGTACCGGACGATGGTTCGGGCCGGGCCGAAATGTCCTTGATCCGACATCCCAGCTGGCCGCATGATGTCGGCGATGCCGTCTGCTGAAGGGGACCGGGATGAGTGTGCCCGCCTACGATGCTGCTCTCGAAGAGGCGTGCGCGCAGTTCGGCGTGCCCGGGGCCAGCTGGGCGGTGATCGTTGGTGGCCAGATCGCGCAGGCGGGGGTGTGCGGTGTGCAGGCGGCCGGCGAGGCGCGGCCGGTGACAGGCACGACGAGATTTCAGGCGTGCTCGATCAGCAAGCCGGTCGCCGCGCTGGCGATGCTGCGACTGGTCGATCGGGGCGTGCTGGACCTGGACGCCGACATCAACACCAGGCTTCGCTCGTGGCGGCTGCCACGCAACAACGACTGGCAGCCGGTTGTGACGTTGCGCCAGTTGGCGAGCCACTCGGCGGGCCTGACGACGTCGGGGTTCCCTGGCTATCGGCGCACCGACGAGCTGCCGAGCACGGTGCAGATCCTGCGTGGGATGTATCCGGCGAATACGTTTGGCGTACGTGTGGACACTATCCCTGGCACGCAGTTCCGCTACTCGGGCGGCGGAACGCTCGCGATGCAGCTGCTGCTCGAGGACGTGACCGGTACGCCGTTCCCGGCGCTGATGCGTGAGCTCGTGCTCGACCCGATTGGCATGGCCGACAGCGATTACACCCAGCCGCCGTCGCCGCAGCTGCACGGCGTGCTGGCATCGGGACATGACGTCACCGGTGATGTCATCACCGGCGGCTGGTATGTCTACCCCGAGATGGCGACCGCCGGGCTGTGGACGACGCCGAGCGACTTGTGCCGGTACGCGCTCGCAGTGCGGGCCGCGTATGCGGGCGCGCCGGGCGGGCTGATCTCGCAGCGGCTCGCGCGCGAGATGCTGACCCCGCAGATACTTACGACCGCGCCGGATCGGACCGGCGGGCTGGACGCGGTGGGCCTGGGGCCGTTCCTGTCCACCAGCGGGCCCGCGAGGTTCGGGCACAGTGGCGGGAACGAAGGCTTCCGATGCCACCTGCTGGCCTACCGAGACCTCGACGTCGGCGCCGCGGTGATGACCAACAGCGACCTCGGAACCTATGCGGTGCAACGCATGTTCGCCGCGATCGCGAAGGCACACGACTGGCCGGACTGCCCGATCAAGGTAGACGATCCCGAGCTACCCGCCGAGTCGACACTCGCGAAGTTCGCGGGTCGCTACCGGCTGCGTGCAGGATTCGAGCTGGCGATCACAACAGTCGGCTACGACCTACAGGTCACCTTCGCCGGACAGCCGCCGATGACGTTCACGTTCATGGGAACAAACGGCGACCAGGCTCCGACATTCGCCTCGGTCACGACCGACACGACGCTGCGCCTGGATGGCAGCACTCTCACGTTCATCCAGAACGGGCGCGATATCGCCTTGGAACGGCTCTAGCGCGAGGCCGCCACCGGCGCTTATCGCGTCCGCGCCGGGCAGAGCGGAGCAGCAATAACGCTGTGTGATCGGCATGTCAGGGTGTTTGACGGGCCGAGTTGATCTCTACCTCGAGCCCTTGAACTTCGGAACTCTCCGATGGCCGTTCCGAAACGTCCGAGTCGCGGAACGACGGGGCGGAGGACTCTCGTCACAGTGAGGGCAGAATGCGTCAGTTACGGCGCATGGCGCGCTGGACCTGTTCTCGTTCTGCGGTGATCTGCTTGCGCCGTTGTGCCATTGCAGCTGAAGGGGATTCATTTGATGCCAGAGCCTGATAGACGGCAAGTACGTCTTCGAGTGCGTCGCGGGCGCCGACTCCGGCGGCGGGAGTGATTGCGTGGTCGGCGTCTCCGATGAGGAGTGCGGGTTCGGTTGATTCGGTGGCGTTGTCGAGGGGCACGTTGCGTGCGTTGCTGACGTGCACGACTTCGGTGTGTTCGATAAACGTTTGGGCCAGTTCCTGATTCGACGGTGTCGCTTCGAGCACGGCGTCGGCCCATTCGTCGACTGGTCGCAGGCCGAGGTCGTCGCCGTCGGTCAAGGGTTCGCGGGCGATGCGGAGGAACCAGAGTGCGTTGGCGTCGCCGGGGCGCCAGATGTGTCCGAGGGTGCTGAATGAGCTGTTGTCGGGGGCGATTTCGGCGAAGAAGTGCAGGACGGCGGGGTCGGTGGAGAGGTCCAGGGGTGTGGTGGTCATTCCGTAGAGCACGACGTCACCGGCGTAGACGGGTATTCGGTTGGGCTCCAGACAGGTTCGCACAACGGAGTCGATTCCGTCGGCACCGATGATCAGGTCGTCGACGATGGTTGTCTGATCGCCCCGATGGAGTGTGCAGCCGGATCCGTTGAGAGATATATCGGTGATCGGATTGCCATAGTGCAGTTCGGCGCCGGACGTGTCGACGAAGTCGGTCAGGATTTTCATCAGCGCTCGGCGCATCCAGAAGCGATGTCCAGCGCTGGGTCGTCCACCGCTGAATCCGGCGCTGTTGCGGTACTGGAGCCCCACCAGTGGGTACGACGCTTCGTACAGCTCGGCTTCGGATACGCCGAGGGTTGTGAGTGCGTTGTGGCCGCGGCCGTCGATGAACAGGAACGCGCCGGCGCCGGGGCCAGCGGACTGTTGCTCGTAGAGGGCGACCTGCTCGCCGCGCCGTGCGAGGGCTCCGGCGAGTACCGAGCCTGCGATTCCGCCGCCGACGATGGTCACCATGCGGAAATCTCCTTGCCTTGTCGAGAGTAGTTGCGGGCCAACGCGATTAGTTGGTCTCGGCCGTACGTGCCGGAGTTGGTGAGGATCGGTACAGCCTCAACCTGATTGCGGGGTTGATAGAGAGCGCCGATGTCACGTAGTTGTAGCAGCGCTGCGGCCACGGAGCGGGGGTTTTCGTATTCGTCGGATTTCAATTCGGCGGCCAGTCGCGGGCTGAGCGTGATCAGCCGGTCGCGGCACTCGATGAGCGCGGTCATGCGCGCTGCGTGTGGTTTGAGCAGCAAGGGAGTCCAGCCCGTCCGGGGAAACGACAACTCAGGCGCGACAGTGCTGAGATCATCGCGAAGCTTGCGCATGGCTCGGGTGTCTCGCCAGGCATCGCGCATCTCACGCAGTTGTCGGGCGCGATGGGCGACGGCTACGGCGGCCCAACTGATTACCACCAGCACGCAGCCTGCGTTGAAGCCGACGTACATGAACGTTTTCAGCGGTTCGCCTACGGTGCCCGGCGGGCCCACCGTGGCTAGCGAGTCAGGGCTGTTGCGGCCGTTCCAATAGCTGCTGGGGGTGACGATGCCGACCCCGGCAAGCAGCCACAGGCCGACGGCCGCCATACCGAGCGCGACACGCAGCGCGCCGAAAGTGCGGCGGGCGGCCCGCGCCGCGAGCAAGCCACCAATAGCTGTCGCTACTGGGAAGAACAGCGTGCTGGCGAAGTACCAGCGCAGAGTGTCGGAATGCTGGAAATCCCACAGCTCGCGACCAGGGGGGACCTGGAAGGCGAGTCCGAGGGCAATTCCGCACGTGACAAAGCCGATACCGGCGACGAGGACAACGAGATTACGTGCTTGCCGGGCATTAGCGGCAGCAGCGTAGTAGGCGCATAACGCCACTAGCATGATCGCCAAGCAGATCGTTTGGAGCGACAGCATGATGTACACGCGCCCAGTGCCCGCATTGGATTGAGCGTGTGCGATGGCCTCGAAGATCAAGCTGCCGCAGGAGCCCAGAATGGCCACCGTAATAGTCAAGGACGCGGTGGTGGGGCGTCGGCGCGTCATCTGCCAGCAACGCCACAGCGCAATGATCGCAACGACGCCTATCCGCAGTGGCAGATTAGTCGGAGAGTCGTAATTCATTGTGGGCGGCCCCCTTTCACCACGCGAGTCGGTCTTGGAGAGTTTGGGAGAGGCGTTCGGCCGCCGGATCAGGCTGGATGGGCAACCGGGCCCCGGCATGTAAATCGATCCAGGTACTGATCAGCCGGGCAACGAACTCCGCATCTCGTTCGTCCGGATTCGAGTAGTCACCGGTGCGGTGAGTACCAGCGACGATGGAATCTCCGAGATCGAGTGTGCCGAGCATGATGTGGGCGACCTCGTGCATCAGCAGATGCAGTTGATGCTCGTAGCTGGTGGCCGCCTGGACGAAGATGTGGAACTCCCCGTGGTCGGGATCCACGATGACGAAGCTGAAGAAGCCTGGTACGGGGAACGAGTACAACCTGATGTGGATTGGTGCACCGAGGCGCCGAGATAACGCGTCGATGATTGCCTCGTGGCCGTCAGCGGCGTCGACGCCGAGATTGCGGAGCAGGCGGGCGACCTTATGGCGCAGCCAGAAGTACCTGGCCGGGAATCCGGCCGGGGGTGGCACGATCAGCGGCGCATACAGGGTCAGCCTCCCGTTTGGTTTGTCCCCCGGTGCTTCTCGACAATTGCCAGCAGATCCATGAAAGTTCGGACGTCCTCGTCCGACAGCTCGGACAGGCGGCGCGCCGCTAGCCGAATCGTCGGGTTCGCTTCTAGCAGGCGGGCGAATTCCTCGCGTCCTGGTGGGGTTGGCGCGGGCGCATCCAACGGAGTCGGTTCGCCGCCGTAGAAGGTGGCGGAGGCGCTTCCAACTTTCCAGCGCAGAACGTGGTCGTACTTGCCGAGTGTGGTTGGCGTCGGCGTGTGTGGCGAGGTGCCGTTCTCGATGTGGTTCTGGGTCATCACGCTGGGACCGCCCGCGGCCTTGACGTCACGTTGCGTCATGCCGAGGGCTAGCCGACGAGATCTGACGATCCTGCCGAACCGTTCAGCGGCACCCTCCATGAGCAAGATTGTATCTCTCCTGTGGCCAAATCCAAGATTTTGCTCAGAAAGAGACCATTTTTGTTGTTTTTCTGTTGTTTGTTTATTGCAGACCGGTGGGTACGGATCTACTGTGAGCTATACCACAGCAAACGTGAGGAGTGGTGCTCGGCAAGGAGGTGGTGCCATGGGCGACAACGCCAAACGCTCGACGGGGCGTACGCCGGTTCGGCGTTGCCGAGGTTCCAGCCGCGGTCGGGTGGGTGACGACCTTGTTCGGAAGCAGTTGAGTGAGCTCGAGACTCGAATACGCCTGGTCATGGCCGTTCGTCGTCGTCAGCTTGCCGACGAACGAGCTGCTTCTCGATTCGATCGAGGCGGCGGTTGATCGCGGCTATGGCCTCGGCGAGCTGGCCGATGTCCTGGGTTTTGGCGAGTTTGCGTCGCATGCGGCCGAGTTCGCCGATGGTTTTGTCGTCGGCGTCCGGGTCGGGGGGTGCTTCGCCGTTCAGGATCCGTTCGAGTCGGTCGCGAGGCCAGCCGAGGGCTTCCGATGCGGTCGCCAGTGTCGGCCGAGTCGCCTTGCGGGGCGGTTCGTCCCCGAGGAGGTTCCGGATTGTCATCGGCGCCAGGCGGGATTTGTGGATGAACTCCGCCTGGGTCATGTCCAGCTCGGCCATTCGGTTTCGAACGGCGGCGGCGACAGCTGGCCAGTCCTTGCTCACTAGGACCCTCTCCGTCGGCGATGTGAGTCAAGGTTAGCGCCTGTTTCGCAGCTGAGGCGAGATTGCGAATTGGTGATTGTCGGCCACTTTCTTGACAGATCTAATTTAAGAGCTAATCTCAGAACTAATTGACACAAAGGTTTCGGCAAGGAGGGCTCATGGACACCGATCGAGCAACCCGTGGTCGACGGCGTGATGCGACCAGCGGACGGTTTGTTGTCGCTGGATGCGTTGCGGTTCTAACCGTCGGTGCTGTCGCAGCCGTTCCCGGAACAGTGGCTTCGGCGGGAGCTGAGTGTCCGGCCTTGTACGCCCTCGGGGTGCAGGGCACAGGGGAGTCCTCGCCGGATGCGGCACCGACAACCGACACGGGAATGTTGTCGACGGTGTTCCGTCCGTTGCTCGCGAATGCCGGGGATATTGTTGCGCGCGAATACATTCCGTACGAGGCGAGCTTCGGCGGCGCGACGCCGGGTGGTTCGGCGCCCTACGCGCAGTCGGTAGCCGGTGGGCTGGATCGGCTGCGGGACAAGGCTCGTGAGATCACCCAGCGGTGTTCGTCGACGCAACTCGCGCTGGTGGGCTACTCCCAAGGCGCGAACGTCGTCTCGATGTTCGCCCAGGACATCGGCTCCGGTGGTGGCGGTGTTCCGGCGGACCGGGTCGCCGCAGTGGCGTTGTTTGCCGATCCAACGAGAAATCCTGGGGCATCGGTGTTTCCAGGTGCACCGGATAAGCAGCGACCTGACCCGGCGCCCGGTACTTCCGGCGGTGCGGTGGCGGCGATTCCGGTAGTGACCCAGTCGCCCGTCGCGGGCGGTGGAATCGGACCGCAGCGTGATCTCGCCGCCAACTTCGGTCCGCTGACCGGCCGAGTGGCGACGTTCTGCGTTCCGGCGGACCTAGCATGCGATGCGCCGGACAACGCGCCGATTCTACGGGCCGTAGCGAATGTCGCTGGCCAGTCGGAACTTTCCGGAGGAGATCCGGTGGCGTCGCTGTCCTCGATCGCGCAGGCGCTGGCGTTCACCGCGATCAAGACCGCGACTGCGGTTGTGAACGAAGACATTCAAGGGCAGTCGCTCTCGGAGCTATCGATTACCCCGAAGAAGTCGCTGTCCCGCAGGATTGCCGAAGCTTCCGATCCACGCACACCGGTCGATGTGAACGCCGCTGTTCGGGCATTGATGAAGGTCGGGACGATCGGGCTCAACGCGGTGGTGACCGTCGCTCGCACGATGCTGACGCCGTCGAATATCGCCGAGCTGACAGCCGTGGGGCTTAGCGATCCCGCTGCAGCCCTCGCCTTGTTCGGTCAGAAACTGGCCGGAGCCGTCGTGCAGTTGGTCCCGCCTGCGACATCGAATCGGTTGGTGCAGCAGGCATTTCAAGTAGTCACGGACAACGTTACCGACAACTCGGATCTGCTGAATACCGCAACGTGGGTTCGCTACTGGGACACGATTCAGCGCCATACCGCATACGGTTCGACGCCGGTCGCGGCGAACGGTGAAACCGCGGTTCAGTACGTAGCCGACTGGTTCGCCGCCGCGGCGAAGGACATCGCCGGTGCTGGACAGGCGGTAGGGAAATGAACACGTCGTTTCGAGTCGGCATGACCGGGTTCGATATCCGGATTTCTATCGATCGGGATTCGGAACCGAAGGGAAGCAACGTAGTTCGCCGTAACTACATCGATTGCCGTTCTGCCGCAGTGCGACTGGAGCTGGACCAATGCTGACCTGGCTTGATAACCGTCACCGGACACCGGCGATTGCGGGAGTTGTCGCACCTCCGGCTCATCGGAGAGCGCCGATCTGGGCGTGCCCGGTTCCAGTAGGGGAGCGTCAGCCACTGGCGTGGTTGCTGGGTGCGCACGGGGGCGCCGGAGTGAGCTGTCTTGAGCGGTGCCTACCTCACACGGTTGACTGCGGCGGACGCTGGCCTGCGGTGATCGGTACGGAATCGCGGTTCGTCGTGGTCGTGGCGCGGGAGACGATCGCGGGCATAACCGCAGCGCACGATCTACTCCGGCAACACGCCTGCGGTCTTGCTGGACCGTCCGCTGTCCTCGGATTGGTGACGGTCGCTGCTCGGCCGGGCCGGCTGCAGTCCGACATTCGCCGCTATCGCAGTGTCGTGGCCGGGTTGGTCGAGCATTCGTGGCGGGTGAACTGGCACAACGAATGGCTCGTCACGCCGATCAAGGATCTCCCGGAGTGGAATCCGGGTTCGCCAATGCGCCAGCGGCGCTCCCATTCAGAGGCATTCGTCCCCGGTGATCTCGTTCGGCTGGGAGCCGAGCTTGATTCGGCCGTCCGCGATGCGGCCACTGCATCCGACGTCCGCGTTGATCGGGAGGGAGGGCTCGACATTGCCTCCTGAAGCACGAGTTATGCGAAATCCGACCGTCCCGGCGGTAGGGCAAGTGTCCGACCGACGCGGGCTTGAACCAGGGAGGTTCAGAGATGAACAACGTTCCTATCGCGCCTAAAGGTCCTCGGCGCGCGCCAATGGTCGGCACCGATACCTCGGAAAGCCAACGAGGACAGCGCTTCCCCAACCCAGCCACATTCGGATCGCCACGTCGTCGGCCTTGTTGGCGGGTGACATCGTGAACGCCGGGCCGATCTTGGTCGACATGGTCGGCTACTGGCACACGCAGATCACCCAGATTTCACCTGAGGCTCCGCCGGGATCCAACGGTCTGTTGAAGTTGATGCGGTGGCTGATGTGGGTGGTGCTGCTCGCAGGCATCGCCGGAATCATCTATGGCGGCGGGCGTTTCGCGTGGGAGCGCTGGAACGGCGGCGCACTGGAGTCCCCGAAGATCGTAATCGGCGCCTTGGTTGGCGGTGTCATTGCCACGTCGGCGGCGGCGATCATGAACGCGGTGGTGACTGTCTCATGAATATCGCTGCTGCTCAATCAATTAGCGCATATAAACGACTCCCGTCCGACGTCGTCGAACCATTCACCACGCTTCTGAGTTGGTTGCTGTGGGTGGCACTTGTCGCTTGCCTCGGATGGCTACTGGTGGCGGCCGGGCGGATGTGGATCATGCGCCATGAAGGCCAGGCCACCTCGTCCGAGGGGCCGCACGGGGTGGTGATGAGTCTGCTCGGCGCGATCGTAGCCACCAGTTCTACCGCGATTGCCCTCGCGATCCTGTCGTAATCATGTACGGGGACGGAGGTTTCCGGATGAATACCAAAGGTAGACAGCGCAATTCAATCATGCCATGTCGCTGGAGTCTGGCAGGTCGCGAAGTCGCCGTGGCGGCGCTGGTGCTGACCTCCCTCCTGGTCAATGGCTGCGGACATCAGGCATCCAGTTCGCAGGCCGATTTGCTCGCGCCGCCGACGAACATGCGGTGGATGCTGTATCAAGGCATCGCGTTGCCGCATGCCGATCAAGGACCGCTCCACGAAGAAGGCGGTGCAGCAACAGGATTCGCGCATTCGCCGCAAGGGGCGGCGCTTGCGGCGATCACGCATACGGTGCGGTTGTCGGTTGCGCCGGACGGCCAGTGGCCGCATGTCATCGGTGGCGAAATCGAGCCTGGCCCGGCTGTTGATGCATGGGCGGTCAACCGGGTACTGCTCTCGATCAGTGGAACCGCGTCACCGAGGTCGGCTCCGCGGCTCATTGGCTATCGCATTGCCAATTATCAACCTGGAGAGGCCGCGGTTACGGTCTTCACCGAATATCCGGACACTTCGCGCACTGCGAATGCCGCGGTCGTCGTGTGGAACGGCAACGACTGGCGCTTGCGGCTTCCTTCGCCGTCGGCAACCACGGATCCAGTTACTGAAATCGCCGAGTTGCCCTCGGGTACTGTCGCATTGGCGGCACCGCGATGAGCGCGGCCGACGGAGGTTCCGATCGCCGGAACCGATGGACGTCGCCATCTACCATCGCGGCGGCGATCTTCGTAATGCTGATTCTGCTCGGCGGATTATTCGCGGTCGTTGCTCGGCATGGATCTCGTGGCGCGACGGGCTCCGTCACTGTCGCACCCACTCCGTCGTTGATAGCACCTACGACGGGATTCGGGCCACCGCAGCTCGACATGCTCGGCCGCCGTGTTGATGTGCCGAACAATACTGTGGGGCAGCCACTTCCGCAGTATCCGTCACTTCAGCGCACACCGGCTGCGCCGGATTGGCTAACTGGAGCACCCCACGGTGTCCGTGATCCGGGCGGTTGGCAGCGCGTGTTTGGAGCATCCGTACCGTTTTCGACCTCCGACGGTCCGGCGCGCGTTGAGGACGGCCTCGTCGTCGGCTACGCCCACACGCCGCAGGGCGCCGCGCTTGCCGCTGCTCAGATCTACTACCGGTCGGTCGCGCATCCCAGCGATCGCGCGCTATACGACCGTCAGATGGTGTTGACCGAGTCCCAGAAGGCCGAAATCGACAGGGACGGTTCTCATCTGCCGCAGCTGTGGCCCGAAGCTGTTACCCGGTACCTCGTTGCCTCGGATGCGTTCCGGATCCCCAGTTACAGCACCGATTTCGCGGTCGTGGAGCTCGCCACGCCTGCCAACATCGTCGGTGCTCGGACTTGGCGGGTGATCCGGCTGGCGGTGACGTGGGTCGACTCGGACTGGCGGTTGACGGTACCGGCGGCTGGATCGGTAGCCCAGACGCTGACCTCGCTCGAGGGGTGGACGCCATGGTGAAACGCGTAATCGTCGCACTGGCAGCTTGTTTCGCACTGACACTGGCTGTACCGAATACTGCGCTTGCGCAGCCGGATTCAGGCGGCAACACATATGGGTTCGACGCAACGTGTGATCAGTTGCACGACATGCTGTCCAAGATTCCCCTCGGAATCGGATCGGCACTCGGTGATTCGGCCGCCGCGCTGTGCAAGGGCGGCAACGCCGCGAGCCACCCACAGGACGTGCCGGGCGCTATCGCGGACAAGGCATGGGATTCGGCCTTCGGTAAAGTCGTCGATTCTCTGCTGGAGGGACTCGGCCAGGCGCTGACATTGTCACTGGTCTGGTGGACGAAGCTGCCCAACGAGCAACTCGCCGACAGCGGATTGTTCACAAAGGTCTCGGACTACACATATGACATCCAGCTGATACTCCTGATCGCCTCCACGATCGTGACCGGTATCAGGCTGGCGGAGGCCCGCCGTGGTGCGACGCTCGACCAAGCGGCCGAAGGGTTCCGGCTATATGCGCGAGTTGTGTTGTCGTCGTGGATGTTCGGCGCGATCATCGTCGTCGGCACCCGCGGAGGTGACCGGTTATCGACCTGGTTGATAGACGACGCAACCGGCGGCAATGCCAAAGGCATTGCCGAGCTGATGGTGAAAACCAATGAATTGCAAGCCTTTTCGCCAGGGCTGATATTGATCATAGCCGTCGTTGGGCTGCTCGGCGCCCTGGCGCAGTGTGTGCTCGCAGTGATTCGGCAGGGCTTATTGATCGTTGCCGTTGGATTCGTGCCAGTGGCGGCGGCAGCGTCGGGGCTGAAGATCGGGATGCAGTCGTATCAGAAGCTGATCGGCTGGGTGATCGCCTTCCTGCTGTGGAAGCCGGTCGCCGCTGTCGTCTACATGATCGCGTTCACAACCGCTGGATCGATCGGCGCCGAGCCCGCGTCAGGTACGCCGAATTCGGAACAGGCACAACGCATCCTGGTCGGAGTTGTGCTGTTGTGCAGTGTCTCGTTCGTCCTTCCGGCGTTGATGCGGCTGGTCGTACCGGCTATTTCCACTATCGGCGCCGGCGGTTCCGGACTCGGTGCTGCTGGAGCTGCCGCGTTGGCCGTTGCCGCAGCGGCGACGGGCGGGAAAGCATTGGGGGCCAAAGGCGCGGCCGCGGCCGGTGCCGCCGGATTCGTATCGGGCGGTGGCGGTCCTCGCCCGTCGGGCTCGGCGGGCGGCGGTAGTGTTCCGCCGCCCAACTCGCCGCCGCCACCTCGCCCGCCCCAAAACGGAGGCACAGCTAATGGCGGAGCCGTACCGGCAGGTGCAGGTGGACGCACTGCCTCACGGCGATCGTCCACGGCGGTTGCTACAACCGGCGCCCTGGCGCGAAGTGCGGATCGTGCCGCTGGCCGACTGACCGGCGATAGTCCGAGCCAGGCTCGGCCGTCGGGGGTGATCCGCCGATGACTACGCAGGTGTACGACACCGCCTCGACGTATGAGCGTCGCTCTTACGGATTGTGGCAGCGCCCTCGCTCAGCGGGATTGTTCGGATTGCGGTGGGGGGAAACGGTTCTCGGATTCTTCGTCGTAATCACCGCACTGTTGACATGCGTAGCGGTGGGTGTCCGCGTGGGCCTTGTTGTAGCCGGCGCGGGAGTGATCGCGTTGGTGCCCCTCGTCTGGCGCCACGGTGGCCGATCCGGATACGAGACCGGCTGGATTCGACTCCGATGGATGCTGGCCCGGCGGCACGGCGAGCACATCTACCGCGGTGGGCGGTTCTCCCGCATCCCGGGTGGCACCACCCAGCTACCCGGGTTGCTCGCCGGAGCTCGTTGCTATGAGGGGATCGATTCCGGCGGATACCGCTTCGCGATGATCCATCTGCCGAAGTTCGCCCAATACACTGTCGTGCTTCGGGTTTGGCCACAAGGCCACGAAGCCGTCGATCAACCGCTAATCGATCAGTGGGTCGCCGCGTGGGGCACGTTCCTCGCCTCGCTGGGCCAGACCAGCGATATCGCGGCAGTCACCACGCTCATCGATACGGTTCCGGAAACCGGGAACCGGCTGCTCGCCGAAATCGACGCCATCACCCGCTCCGGTGCTCCAGCGATCGCGAAGGCGGTGATGGCTGAGCTCGCGGAGGAACTCCCGACAGACGGAGTCCAGCTATCCGGCCGATGCGCGATCACCTTCACCGCCGCCACGGCGGAACGGCGCAAGAACCCCGCGGAACAGGCCGTCGAGATCGCGCGCCGACTGCCCGGCATCTGCGCCGCGCTGGCCGATGCCGGAGTCCGGGCGCGACCAATGAACGCCGGAGAAGTGATCGCGGTCGTCCGGCGCAGCTACGACCCAGCCGCGCAAGCGGATCTGGAAATAGCGGCAACCGACCCGGAGGGCCACGGCCTGAACTGGTCCGACACCGGCCCGGTTTCGCACGAAGAGAGCTGGGACCACTACACCCACGACGGTGGCCGGTCGGTGACCTGGGAGATGGACGCCGCTCCCGAGGGCGCCGTCGATGAGCATGTGCTGCAACGCCTTTTGGCGCCGAACCCGCAGACTCCGCGTAAGCGCGTCGCGCTCGTGTTCCGTCCGCACACCGCCGCGGACGCTGCCGAGATCGTCGACGACGACTACAAAAACGCGCTCGTCGCACAGCAATCCGAACGCGGCGTCGTCTCCGCGGCGGCGGTGTTGCGGGTGGAGGCCACCCAGCACACCCGCGAGGAGCAGGCACGAGGACATGGTCTGGCCCGCTTCGGCGTGCTGATCACGGTCACCGAGCCCCTCGACGGCGATCTGCCTGGCATCGAAGCAATTGTTCGGGATCTGTCGACGCAGGCCCGGTTGAAGATTCGGCGCTGCTACCGCTACCAAGCCGCCGCGTTCGCGGCCTCGCTCGGGTGCGGAGTGATTCTTCCTGAACATGCCACCGTACCGAAGGCATTGGGGTGATCGCGATGACTAAATCTGTTGTCTACCAAGCGGAAACGAATGTTCCGTCGGTCATCCTGCTGGCCCGCGTCGTTGCCATCGTCACCACGATCGGGATCGGTGTCGCGGGTTTCGTGTTGTCGTTCGCGGCCTTGTGGGATCTCGCGATCAAGGCTGGACAACCGCCTCGGCTGGCGTGGCTGTGGCCCGTCATCATCGACGGGACGATTGTGCAGTCCACCGTGGCGATCGTGGCATTGGCGCCTTATCCGGATATCGGACGGCACCGGAGGTTCTTCTGGGCGGTACTGACCGGAGCCGCTTCTATTAGTATCTCCGGCAACGGTTTTCACGCATGGATCAACGCGGGGCCGCTGCCAGCGCTCGTCGCGGCTGCGATCGCTGCCGTCGCGCCGGTCAGCCTCCTCGCCGCGACCCATGGACTGGCCATCCTTGCTCGGACCAGTGCCCACTCCGAGGCTCACGATTACGGGTCGATCGACCAGCGATTCTCGAATTCTGTTGCCCCGCAGCGTCGGAACGAGTATTTATCGACTCATCACTGGGCCGACTCAGCTGAATCCGAACAGACTGTATCGCAAGGAGTTTCGGAGGAACGCTGGTGGGAGGTCGCCGAACAGGTCTGTGCGGCCGACCCGACCGGCCAGCGAGACCCGCAGGTTGTCGCACGAATTCTGCACCTGAAATACGAAGCGGGCTGGTCGCATCGGCGGATCGGTCGAGATGTCGATACGCACCACTCGACCGTAGGGCGGATTCTCGACGCGGCGGACAAGGCCCGCCGCCCATCGGAAGCGGTGTCGTCATGAACCGCGATTGGATGGTCAAGGCGGCCTGCCGCGGCGTATACGACCCGTTCTTCGACGATGACCTGAGTGCGGACGCGAAAGAGTGGTGCGCGACCTGTCCGGTTTGGCGAGAGTGCTTGGCGCACGCCCTGGTCAGCGGCGAAGATCACGGAGTCTGGGGCGGATTCACCGCCGCCGAACGTCGAGCGTTGCGGAAATGTCTTCGTCTGACGGCAGGGCGAGGTCGTGGCGCAGCGGCACGCCGTGCGCTTATTGCGCAGTTGGCATCCGCACAGTGCCCGAGGGCCGCTGCGGAGGACTTCAAGCGGGAGGCGAGTCGGAGGGCAGCATCATGAAGTTGCTCGACGGCGCCACACGTACGCAGCTCGAGCGAACTCGACGTGCTCGTACTGGGCTGCGGGCTTGGTGGGCGGGACAGCGCCTTCGAGCCGACGACAATCGTCGCCGGGCTGTTGAAACCCGTTCGGCTGCAACACAGCTGGAAAGGTTCGACCGCCTGGTCGCTCGACCGAGCGATCGAGGTTATCTCGGATACGGCGGCGGTCGGTGCGCGATAGTGGCGCGGCCGGTCGAATATCGAGCGTCGACCGCTCAGGTCGCGGGACTATGGCCGTGGTCGGTCGGTGCCGGAGCACCTTTGATCGGCACCCCATTGGGTTCGCACCTCCACACCGGCGCACCGGTGTGCTTCGACCCGATGAACTGGTTCATGCGCGGCAGCTTCATCACCGCACCCAGCCTGTTCGTATTGGGCCTCAACGGTTTTGGCAAATCCTCGCTCGTTCGGCGAATTGTTTTGGGCGGCGTTGCCCAAAGAATAACGCCACTGATCCTTGCCGATGTGAAGCCCGACTACCGTCGGCTGGTCGAGGCGGTCGGTGGTCAAGTCATCGACCTCGGCTACGGGCATGGACACCTCAACCCGCTGGCCGCTGGAGTCCTCGGTCGGGTCGCGGATATCCTCAGCGGCAATCTCGAAGTGGCGCAACAAGTCGCCACCGAACTCCGGGCTCGACAGGTCACCGTGGTAGCCGGACTTATCGAACTCATCCGCGGCGCACGAGTCGCTGATTTCGAAGAGACGCTAATCGCCACTGCCCTCCGAATCCTCTACGGCCCAGGCGGATTCACACCTGACCGGCCGCCGCTGCTGTCGGACTTGCTGGAAGTCGTCATCGGTGGGGGAGAGGAGCTGATGCTCGACGCCGGTGCCGATGATGTGCTCGAATACCGTTCCGCCATCAAGGGTTTGCGCCGTTCCCTACGCGCGCTCACACAGGGACCATTCGGCGCGGTATTCAACGGCCACACAACCACCGATATCGATACCGACGCCACCGCTGTCTGCGTCGACGTCTCCCATATTCCATCCGGAGACAAGAAGCTCAAGGCCGCCGTGATGCTCGCCTGCTGGGCCGACGGCTTCGCCTCGGTGGAAGCCGCCCACGTCCTCGCCGACACCGGTCACGGACCTCAGCGTTACTTCCAGGTCGTCATGGACGAGCTGTGGCAGGTCTTGGGTCTCGGGGACTTCATGGTCGATCGAGTCGACGAACTCACCAGGTTGCAACGCGGCATCGGCACGGCGCTGATCATGATCAGCCACACCATCAAAGACCTACAGTCGCTGCATAATCCGGCTGCCGTCGCGAAGGCGCTCGGATTCCTCGAACGCGCCCGCGCCAAGATGTTCGGCGCGCTGCCCGCCGAAGAGCTGGCGCGCCTGGATTCCATCGCTCCGTTCACCAGCAGCGAGCGAGAAATGGTCACCAGTTGGTCGGCGCCGCAAGCGCTTACCGGAGAAGCGCTTCAGCCCGGCCAGCCACGGCCGTGCCCACCTGGCACTGGCAAATTCTTGCTCAAGATCGGCGAGGACCGGCGTCCCGGCATCCCATTCCAGATGCACCTGTGCCGCACCGAGATCGAGGCCGGAATTCATGAGACGAACAGTCGCTTCAGTCAATTCGGGACCGGCGTCGCATGAGCGCCAGCGTGGTGACAACCGCTGGTCTCGGCTCGACGGCCGGGATGGTGCTGCTCGTCGCGCTGGTGATCGCACCCAGCAGCGACTCAGGTTGTGCGTCTGGAGCCGAAATGGTTGGGCATGCCGAAGCCGCCGTATCGCTGCCGACGCCGTCGGCGAATCGGACGCATCCGGTGGGCGGCTCGTTCACCGTCTCCGACGTGTTCGGCGCCCGCGGTGGCACGCACAAAGGTGTCGATTTCGCAGCTCCGGCGGGTACGCCCATCCTCGCTGCGGCGGCGGGCCGAGTAGTCGCCGCAGGACCTGCGTCCGGATTCGGGAATTGGATCGTCGTCGACTCCGTCGATGAACAAGGCCAGCGGTTCTCCACGGTGTACGGGCACATGTTCGACGACCGGATGCATGTCCGGGTCGGTGATCAGGTTACAGCTGGTCAGCACATTGCGGACGTGGGCTCGGCTGGTGAATCGACCGGACCGCATCTGCATTTCGAAGTCGTTCCTGGCGGCCGATTGGAGGGTGGTACTCCCGTCGACCCGATACCGTGGCTGGCGGGGGCTGCCACCCCTGGTATTTCGCGAGACCAACTGTGCACGAATGGGTTTGGTGCACCCGGTGCCAACCTGGCCCCAGGAAAGGTGCCTCCGGAACTCGAGCAGTGGTTCCGCCGTGGCGGATCGCTCTGCCCACAGATCAGCGCGTCGCTGCTCGCTGCACAAGACCAACAAGAGAGCGGCTTCGTCCGCGGCCTGACGTCTCCCGCCGGAGCTCGAGGGCTCGCGCAATTCCTGCCCGACACCGCGAAAGCCATCGATCCGCTCGACGGGCAACCGTTCGTGATCGACGCTGACGGCAACGGGGCCGCGTCGGTATGGGACGACGGCGACGCAATCGTTGGGCAGGCGCGGTACATGTGCTATCTCGCCTCGCAAGCCGAGCAGTGGAATGTGTCCGGTCGTGTTCACGGCGACGTCCCGGCGCTCGCGCTCGCCGCCTACAACGCCGGCTCCGACAAAGTGCTCGCGTACGGTGGCGTCCCGCCCTACGCCGAGACACAGGCTTACGTCAGCCACATACTCGCCACCGAGCCGAGTTTCCGAATGCCGGGCGGCTCAGGCGAATTCGCGCCTAATGACCGCACTGATATCGGTCTGCAGATCGTCGCAGCAGCGCGTCAATGGATCGGCACGCCATACGTCTGGGGCGGCGGCGGACCGGGCGGGCCGAGCAACGGCGGCTTCGATTGCTCTGGACTCACCTCTGCGGCCGTATTCGCGGCAACCGGTCATACCCTGCCCCGAACATCGGAGCAGCAGTGGGAAGTCGGTGCCGAGGTCCCCCTCGATCACGCCCGTCCGGGCGATTTGCTGTTCAGCAACTTCGGGCCCGCGGGCCCAGGACACGTTGCCATCGCGAGCGGAAGCGGACAGGAGATCGAAGCGCCGCAGCCTGGCGAGTACGTCAAAGAAGGTCCTGTTTCGGCTGGTGCGCGCGCGAGGCGCATCACCTGAGCTACGAGAAGTCAACAGCTACAAGCCCTTTCAGAAAGTGAGGCCATTATGAACGCCACATACAAGAGCACCACCGAATACCGGGTGCTCGGCCGCCACATCCTTCGCGACGACGGTGGGCAGTAGTCATGGACACGAGAAACTTCTCCGCGGAGCCGCTACCGACGCCCTACCACGCTGCCTACCGCGAACACGATGAGCAGTACCCCACCCGAGAGTGGTTCGACTGCGAGCGCAGCGCCCGGCTGTGGCTAATGGATAAGGTACGCAATGGATCCGGGCAGATCGACGCTACGCTGAGCGCGTTCGACCCCCATTCCGGCAGAATGCGGGTGCTGTTTCGCGAGACGGACGCCGCACCGTCGATCGTCCGCAATGACCTACACCTACTCGCCGTGGCGGTCGATACCGAGCCCCGATTCACCGGCAGTGTGGCGGCTGATGCCGCTGCCGTGAAGCGGCTTTGCCTGGACTACGCCTGGGCTCGCGCGTTCGCGGTAGACCCGAGCTGTGGTTTCGCTTTCGAGGCGTGGGTGCGCACCGACCAACTCCGCGTCGCCATCGTCCAGGTCGGCACCCAACCTGCGATCAGCCGGCACATCGATGTTCTGGACCATCTGATCACCATTGACGATCGGATCGGCCGGATGCGCGATGGTTCTAGCAGTGACGATCCACGTGACACTGCCGCCGCGGCTGAGCGCGTACTGAACGTGCTGGAGTCCGAGGGCTACTTCGCGTTATTGAATTCCCTTGCAGAGGCTGATGATTCGGCGACATCCGGTGAAGGACAGTCGGCTGGTCGAGTTCGCGGGCACGAGGACATCGACTTGGTGTTCCGCTACCGCAGACAGCTCAGCGAGTTGCTGGACACCGGCGTATCGGTAATAGTGCCCACGCGTGATGGCCAGCTGGTGGAAGTTTCAGGTGGCCAGAACGGTTGGCGCGCAGCCGCACTCGCCCGCGACCCGGTGACGGGTGAGCGGATCTATCTCGGTGATCTCGCTGCCGCGGAGAGGCTCTCCAGTCTGACCGATGCTCTCGAATCAGGCCCTGCATTGACCAAGCTGGGCGTCGAGGTGGATACCTACCCGCCGATCCAACTGCCCAGCGACGCCATCGGCACGCTGTCCGACTACGAGGGCTCTGTTGATCTCACCCGAGCTTTGGTTCGGGTGTCGGCTACCCGCCAGAAGTGGATCAGCGACAGCGCGGAGCAGCCGCTCGCATTGGATGCCGATCAGCGTGAGGCCATCGAAGCGCTCGACCAGGCTGCCGCCGAGCTCCGTAGTTATGGGCCACGCGGCCCTGCGCTCGATCCGATCGCAGAGCATCTCGTCGAGCAGGTGGCGGAAAGGTTTACAGCGGCACTCGACTTAGGCATCGGCCCCATCGATATCGCGCACGCGACTCCGGCGTTCTCCGAGGACGGCCCGTTTCGGCTGGGTATACGGCATTCCCATGCTGGACTCACTGGTCACCAGCCACTCGATGCGGCAGTACTGCATGGACTGACCACCAAGTACGCTTGGCGCCTCATCGAACTTGCCGAAACCGGATCGTTCGAAGTCATCGAGGAATTCGACGCCGAGCTCAATGCCACACGCGAGCAGATCCTTTCTATGTTGACGGCACCTCATCTGGTCGGTGAGGACGCATGGGTCGCGCAGCAGATAGCAAAGGTGGTGCCCCGCGGTGACCTTGCGCGCGCACATTGGGATCGGATGCTGACCGAGCTCGGCGCCGAAGTGCCGCCGGTCGATGACGTCGGCGAGCAACTGGCGCTGGCGGCGGTCGAACTGACTATCCACGCATCCCGTCAGGGGCTGCATGCTCACGACTACCCAGACGAAAGCGCCGACATCGACGCGCTGGCAGGTCGCTACCGGACGCTGCGCGCCGAAGCGGCCGCAGAAGGTCTCGATGCAGCAGCGATCGAATCCATCACGCGGTGCGCATACTGGACGGCAACGCTCGAAATCAATTCCGAGGAACCGGATTTCGCACCGCCCGGTCATGCGGTGGCGTTCGCTCAGGCGGTGGCTCCCGACCTGCCGGAGCTGCTACAGGTTCCGCTCACGGCGCGGTTCTCCGATAAGCAGAGTGCGCGTGCGTGGTTGACGACCTTGGCCGAGCAGCACAACGGTCCCTACGAAGCTCGCCTGCGTACCGTTTCCCGGTTGGGCGACGGCGACCTGCAAGAAATCATTGATGGACGCACGCCGGACCACTACATCCGCTATCTGAACCAGCCCGCCGAGAATCGTGGGGCGCTGAAGTTCCTCCCGAGCGTAATGTCCTTGAATACAGCGGTTTTGGCTCCAGCCGTCGCCGACTACGTCGGGGTGGTCGAGAGCGCCATCGGCCGCGCGGAAGGCCCGGGTCTGCGCGTAGGAGATCCTGCTCTCGCCGAGACGGAAGACACTTTGCTGGCATTGCGCACCGAACTAGCTCGTGTCCTCGGGGAAGCCTCCGGTGCCCGTAATGAGATCGGGATCCGGGTCGACCGACTGGCAAACGAATCGAATTGGGCGCAAACACATTTCGATGAGCTAGCCAAGGTCATCGGCGAAATCGACTTAACGGCAGAGCAAGCCGAAGCGTTGGTTGAAGTAGAAGCCGCGTGCCATGCCGCGGCAAGTACAGCGACGCGACTCACCCTCGCCGACGCACCGAGGAGGATCCAACAGCGTTACTGGCAGGCCGAACAGGCGGCCCTCGCTGCTGGTCTTCGGCCCCGCCATATCGAAGCCGTCAAGCGCCGGGGATTCGCCGAACCTGTGCCTGATTCAGTTGTTCTCGATGCGGAACGTGCCGCAGCAGAACTGGCTCTGCTGTGCAATCGGCCCTGGGAGATGGAATTTGCCGATACCCGTCAGCCCGAGCGAATCGTCACGATCGGATGGTCTGCTGGCGGATGGGCTGCCTTCGACGGCATTCGTAGCGATGAGGGCTATCAGATCGTCGGAACGATAACGGAACGCTACGGACGTGCTGGTGACCTGATGGGCGATCTGTCGCGAGGTGTCCTCTCTACGGAGGCGAACGGGATACGTCGCTGGCCCCCGGTTCCGGTGCCGAACCGAATCCGCGATCACCTCAACTACTTCGACGACCGCATTGTCCGACTGACAGCTCTGGCTCCAGATGTCCTGCCATCAAACGGCCGCCGTGCGGAAACCGGTCAGACATCGGCTGATCCGGCCGAAGTGGCACAAGCACGATCCGAAGCCGCGCGGAATGCCGGTGAACTTGTGCGGTTCACCGATCCAGCGGATAGCGATCGTGCACTCGAAGTCGTGTTGCACCACGGTGAATGGGCGGTTTACGAGTATCGGCGCGACGCCACCGTCCCTGGTGGTGAGCGTCGAGTCGGCTCGGTAGCCGAAGGCCATGCAGCTCGTGCCGCTGAACTGCTCAGCGACCTGGAGATAGGAGCGCCATACAGTGCTGAATTCGGCCGCAGCGGCGAGCATATGGAGCCGATCGAGGTTCCCGCTTACGCACGTGGACGGCTTCAAGCCCTTCAGGACGAGCTCGACACATTGAGCCGTGCGGCCCGCGATGCCGCGGCCACCCCGGACCACGGGAGCGCCCTACCGTATCGGGCCCGCATCACTGAACTCGATGAGCGAGGCGACGTAGCCGGTGAACGTGTTGAAGCATTCCTCTGCGATCGTGATGCCCGTAAGTGGTTGCGCGACAACATCGACGAGACGTCAACCGCGACCGTACGCGCAGAGGTGAACCGTGCCAATCCAATCGGCAACGTCGACCTGCCGCTGTCGGATATCAAGGGAAATGGGCAGGAGGTAGCCCGGCGACTGGATCTGTTGAACGAAGCTCTGGACGTTCGAATGGGCGGTGAGAATCAGAGCCTCACAGCGCTATTCGCGGATTACGAGTCCACCGCGGTCCGACTGTCCGACGATCGGCTGGCCGGATTGCGGCTCTATCTCCTCATCCGCTTGGATGATGTGCGCCAGCAGATCCGGGAAGCGGTGGATACCGGTAGGTTCGGCGCGGCGACCGACGAACAGCGCAAGCGAACATTCGAAATCGAATCCGATCTCGTGGCGACCGACTGGGCGCAACTGAGTTCGGTTCGGACACATCGCGAACGGATGCAGGCGCTCGCCGCGATCTACGACACCGCTCGCGAATTCGCCCGTTTGGAAGCACCGGGACTACTCGAGCACCTGCGGGATCTCGAGGATACTGCGCGGGCACTCGGTGCAGGGGAGGACGTCGTTGAGCGAAGGATCCGTGAACTCGGGTTGCCCGCTTCCTGCGACCTCGACGAACTGACGGCCGCCGTCGCTGCCATACGGGGTCGGCCAATTCGCGCGGTGGCGGTCTCACTGCCTGTGTCTCAGCCGTGTGGGCTGTGGATTTCCACGGATACTGAAGATCTCGTGTTCTACGAGGCCAGTACGACCCGACTGCGTCAAGAGCACATTATCCTGCACGAGCTCGGCCACATGATCTGTGGGCACAGTGGTGAGGGATTGGTCGACGGAGAATTGACCCGAATGCTGTTCCCGGACCTGGATTTGGAGCTTCTGCGGTCGGTATTGCCACGATCGGCGTATGACGACCGCCAAGAGGCCGAGGCCGAAGTGATGGCTTCAGTCTTAGCGGAGCGAGCCCGTCACTGGATCACTCGGCAACCAGATGACACCAGTGCCGACCCCGGCCCGGTTCAGCGACTCAGCCAATCCCTGGCCCCCCGGTGGGGAAGTGAACGGTGAACCGCTTGCCTCCTCTCTCGAATAGAGGTGAATGCACTGCCGCGGCGGATCATGGGGCGACGAAAGGTGGATCTATTGCAGTTATCCACCGCGGTGCAAGCTTGTCTGGAGTGAGGATGGCTGATCCCAAGCAAGTGGTGTTCCCCATAGGTGCGGCCGTGTGCGTGCTTGCGCTGCTGTACAAGTTGTGGGATCTGAGGCTGGGCCGACGTGACCCATCGCTGATCGCTCTATTGGTCACCTTCTTTTGCAAAGGCATCTCCTTCGCCCTCGGAACACCAGCGGTGTCCGCGTGGGTGGACGAGCAAATCGGCGTGCCCGACATCGCCATCCTTATTAACCATCTGCTAGGAGGTGTGGTTGCGAGCACCGCGATGTTGGTGGCGGCGGTGTTTTGGGTCCACCCCACCCAGCAGGCACGGCCGCGCGCTGGCATATATATGGCTGCCGCCAGCGTGTTCGCTCTGGCGTTGATCGTGTTGTGGATCGCCGACTTCACGCCAGGCCACGCCCGCGCTACGCATTACCTGGTCCAGCACGCCGACCGGCCGCTGGGTGCGGCCTACCTGCTGGTTTATGTGACCGCGTTCGGCGCGGAAATGATCGAGGTCGTGCGGCTGAGCGTGCGTTACGCGCGGCAGTCCAGCCAGGTCTGGCTGCGACGGGGGCTGCGGGTCGCCGCAGCTGGCGCAGCCGCCTACCTTGTTTTCTGCCTGCACCGCGCGATCGCAATCTTGGCTGTGCATCTGGGGCTCAGGCCACTGGACTGGGAATTTGTCACCTCACTGAGCACCGGGATCGGCGTCATCCTGTTCGCTGCCGGCCTGACCATGCCATCGTGGGGGCCGCGGCTATCGGCGCTGCATGCCTTGGTAAAAGAGTATTTGGCCTGCGCCCAGCTCTACCCCTTGTGGCGGGCGCTGCTCCAGGCCGCTCCGGAGATCGCGCTCACGCATTCGATGCCCCGCACCCGGTTGGCCGACTGGCTGACACTCCGGGATGTCAGCTACCGGCTGTACCGCAGGGTTATCGAGATCCAAGACGGACGCCACGCGTTACGCGCTTATTTGCCCCTTCATCCGCCAGTACAGGCGGAGGGCCACGGCCTGTCCGCAGAGCGTTGGCTGGCGGCCGTGGAGGCGTCCCGGCTGAAGGCGGCGATCACCGCTAAGGCCTGCTCTGAACGGCCCCGACTGGGGGAGGGAGATGAACTCACCGCGCCTTGTGGTGATGACTACGACGATGAGGTCCGCTGGCTGGTGGACCTGGCCCGCGCATTCAATACATAAGACAGAACCAAGCAGGAGAGGATGATTCATGAGATACCGGACGCTCGGGGCAACCGGGTTTCAGGTGCCGGCCGTCGGGTTGGGGTGTATGGGCATGTCCATCGCTTACGGCGTCGCTGACGAGCACGAGTCGATGCGCACTCTGGACCGTGCCGCCGAGTTGGGGGCTGCCTTCCTTGACACTTCCGACGCGTACGGCCGCGGCGCCAATGAAGAGTTGCTCGGTCGATGGCTCCGCCGGAGCCGCCGCGACCAGGTCGTCCTGGCGACGAAGTTTGGTCTGCGCCACGATCCAGTCACCGGGTTGGTCGCCGCTGTGGACGGCTCACCGGATTACGTGACATCGGCCTGCGACGCATCACTGCGACGTCTGGGCACAGACCACATCGACCTGTATTACCTCCACCGTCGTGACCCTCACGTTCCCATCGAGGACACAGTCGGAGCCATGGCAGACCTCGTCGCCAGCGGCAAAGTCCGCTACATCGGCCTGTCCGAGGTCAACCCCCAGACCCTGCGCCGTGCTCACGCGACCCATCCCGTCGCGGCAATCCAACTCGAGTACTCGTTGTTCACCCGGGACGTGGTGGAGGGCCAGATGCTCGACACCTGCCGCGACCTCGGCGTCACCGTCGTGGTCTACTCCCCTCTCGGGCGGGGCATGCTGGGCGGCGCCCTACACTCCCGTGACCAGCTCACCGGCCAGGACGACCGGCGGAACTGGCCCCGATTCGCCGCGGAGAACATCGCCGCCAATCTTGCCTTGGCCCGCAACGTCACCCAGGTCGCCGCCGAGATCAACTGCACCCCCGCCCAAGCGGCCCTCGCCTGGTTGCTGGCACAAGGTGAGGACATCGTGCCCATCCCCGGTACCAAGCGAGCTCACTACCTCGAACAGAACACGGCTGCGGCCGATCTGACGCTCACAACCGACCAACTGCACCGCCTCACCCGAGCTGTGCCCCCCGCCGCGGTGCGAGGCGACCGCTATCCCGAACAAGCAATGGCCCGCGTAGGACACTGACGAACTATGGTGCTGTCGTTCGATGGAGCCGGGCGTGTGCGAAATCTTGTGTGAGTGACCTGTAGAGCTACAGGGGACAGGCGAAATGCGTTGCTTCCCTGTGGATTCCATGCTGCACGGCATCGGTTACTTCCCAATACATCGTCACACGGAACGTGCTGCAATGCCTGCGGCCATTGAACCGCACCGGGTTTCGTGCCCGCTGTGTGCGCCAAACCTGGTGCGGTTCAAGTTGGTTGGTGATGGTGACGAGAGCCCGGCGGAACACACGTTGTTGGTCGGCTGTACGATTTCTGCTATGACCAGGCGGCCGGGTGCGCACACGCCCGATGAGTTCGACGAATCGCTGATGCGCGCGGATGGTCGGTCGGCCGCGCTATCCAATGGCAGTCGAGGTGGTGTCGACCGAGCTGGGACGGGTCACGGACTTGTCGGATCTACCTGAAACCGATCTTCGTATTATTGACGATTGCCTCGCTCGGGTTCGGGGTGAGGAGTAGAGGCCAAGGCCTCGGTGCGGTACTTGACAGGTGGGGTGAGAAGGGGCGTGGACCGATAACGTAATGACATGAGTGCAGTGAGCGAACAGGTTGGAATGCAAGGATGTCTGAGCCGTTAGGTTACGACGCTTGCGAACACGCTGTCGACCTCGGTATTCATGTGCGCACGGTGCCGTCGGTAGAGCCAATTGTGGTGTGGGTTCCCGATATACGGTCGGTGATCGTACAGGCCGAGCTACCCCCGGCCGAGCACAATGAGGCAGTTGCCCATGGAGTCGCTCATGCCATCCTCGAACGCAGCTGGATGGTTCGGCGTGCCCGGATGGGGCGGCTTCCACGGATCAGAGTGGAGCTTGCTGTTCACGATCTCGTCGTCCGCCGTTTGATTCCTGTCGAGAACCTTCAAGAGGCTGTGGCCCGGTTCGATTCAATTGAACTCTGCGCGGCCAGGCTGGGGGTCAGTGTTTCGATACTGACGCACCGTTTGCTCAATCTCAAGCTATCGGAGCGCCGGCTCATTCCGCCTAGTCGCCTGGATCGCTTGTCTTGGGCGGGCACAGAGACGCTTCCGAGCGGCATCACCTGCGTGTGGGTTGAAGCGCCACCTGCATCACCTTTTCCGTGGCCCGCATTCCGTCGCTAAGAAGGCGGCGGTGCTGTCACCGTACGAAGATGAGAGGAGCTAGGCCCCAACGCCTCTCACTCTTGAGGCGAGGATGAGCCTCCGACGGTCGGCTGACTCTGTGCCAGGGTCGGTCAGCGAGTGTAGCGGGCCTTGAGCCCGGCTACGTAGCCTGCCACGAGATGCAGGTCGTACTCGGACAGCCCGGAAAGATCGATTATGCCGCCCCTTGATGGCGGGGTCTGTGCGGTTTCCTTGGGGGATTCCAAACCGGCTTTGACCAACACGACCTGTGGGTCGAGCCCGACCGCCTCTGCCATTGATTGCAAAGTGTCGGCCGTCGTAGTGGTCTGGACCTTGCGATCTTTCTTGTACTGAACCCCATTCTCGATCTGAGTCCACAGGCTCGTACTGATGTTGGCAAGTTGGGCTGCCTTCTCGCGCGACAGGACCCGTCGTTCGCGGGCTTCCCGCAGCGCCTCGCTCACCTCCAGCGGAACCGGCGCGCTCCGTCGTCTGCTCATGGGTATTGATCCGATGCTAGGTAGTTGGTTGTAACTTAACCCCCTGCTGCACACACTATAACACGTTTGCTCTCATGAGCAGCCGACCGTTAGCGGCTAGATTACTCGCTGGTAGTAAGTGGATTTGTTCAGCTGCAGGGGTTGGGGGCGCCGTTAGGGATGGTGGCGCGATGGTTGCAATCCTTGCAGTGAGATCGATCCAGGGCAGTGCTTGCCTGCAACATTGCAAAGGTTCCGCTGTAGGGAGGTGCCTCGCTGCATCCTACCCAGACCCCTTCGTGGGTGCTTTACGTGTGGACTCGTGTCGACCCTTCGCCACCTCCTCTCGTATACGGAAGCCTGACAACGAAACCGGAGCCTCTAGCGAGGCTCCGGATGGGCGTAGATGTATGCAAGATTCCTCTATTAGGTCTCGTTTAGGCACGTATGCGCACTGATTTCTGCAGTCTATGGTTGCAACTAGTTGCAACCATATGTAACGTCTGGAACGTTCTCGGGAGCGCCTAGCTCACCGGGGCCGCCTCCAGGGCGGCCATTTTTCTGCGTTTATCGACCTGCTCCAAAGAAAGTCATCCCCATGATTGTGTTTGTCGACGAGGTGCCCGCTCCGGTAACCCGTGCCCGTGAACGGGCGAACCGGGAGTTTGCCAATGCGTTACGCGCGAACCCGGGTCGCTGGGCGCGGTACCCGTGGCCCACGCGCTATCCGCATTCGACCAAGCATCGGATTCGGCACGGCCGTGCGGCGGCGTTCGGGTCCGGGTTCGAGGCCGAGGTCCGTGGCGGGGTTGTGCTGGTGCGGTTCAATCCCGATGCCGCGCGGGGATGCGGCCATGCCGCGTGAGTACGCCAAGCTCCGCATCGACATCTGGGCCGATGAGGACTGGAGCGAGTTGAGCGAGTCCGCTCAGCATCTCTACCTGCGATTGCTGGCTCATCCCCGGCTGTCGAAGTGTGGCGTGACTGACTGGCATCCCGCCCGACTGGCCTCGAAGACGCGGGGCTCTGCGGCGATGCACATCCTCACGGCCGCAGCGGAATTGGTAGAGAAACAGTTCGTCGTGGTGGATGTCGACACCGAGGAGATCCTGGTCCGTACCCACATCAAGCACGATGGGATCATGCGGTCGGTCAACGGGGCGATCGGAGTAGTCAATGACTACGCTGACATCAGTTCGCCGACACTGCAGGCCGTGGTGGTGCACGAACTGCGGAAGCTGCGGGACCGATTGCCAGACCTGGCGTGCTGGTCGACTGCTGAACCGCGCGCACACCGGGTCCTGGCACTGTTGCGCAGGCCGGCGGCCGACCCGTCCACATTGCCGAGCCCATTCGACGAATCGGATGTGACCGCAGCGATTTTCAATGAGAACCTCGAGCCCGGTGCGGCGATGCCCTCCCGTCGCCGCGCTACCGTGCTTCCGGATGGGTGGAGACCCGATGCGACGCTGGTGGAAACCATGCGGGCCGAATGCCCGGGCGTCGATCTGCAAATCGAGCACCGCAAATTCGCCGACTACTACCGTGCCACTGGTCGCGCGATGGTGGACTGGCCTGCGACCTGGCGCAACTGGATTCGCCGCTCCGGCGAGTCACGGACGCACCCGGCCGGGGGGTGGATGACCGCCCGGGAGCGCCAACACCGCCAGGCTGCCGCCGACTTCCACGCGGCGCGTGCTCGCGAGCAAGCCCGCGACGGTGCAACAACGCCGAGTGTTGTCGTGCTCGACTCCGAGCGAATGCCATTGACTCTGTTGGGCGATCCGTTCGAGTCGCTTCCGACGGAATGAAGAACATGATGCTGACGGAGTCGGAAGTCATAGCACTGATTTCGCTGATCGTCGGCTACGACAACCGATTGTCGAATGACCTCTGCACCCGAGCCGCATGGGGTTTCGCCGCGAGAGACGCCCATTGGGGGTTCGACGCCGCGTGCGCCGCGGTACGGCAGTACTACAGCCGGCCGCTTCGTTCCGACGAAACGTTGCCGCGCATCATGCCCGGTCACCTCACCTACCTGATTCGTGCCACCCGTCCGGGCGGACGTGGGCCGCTGCCGGCCGCCGAGATCCTCGCAACACGCGGTCCCGGCTCCAGCGCCGAACACCGTCACCGAGTCCGCACCTACCTCGCCGAACGACTCCGCTCCGGCCGAGCACGGCGCCGTCTTGTCAGGAGTCCGGAACCACCGCCGCCACCTGGAGTGCCGCATGATCCACCGTGAAATCGGCGGTGCAGTAGCGCTCGGCGATGTGGTGCTCCGTCGCCTCGGCCCCCGCGTGCGCGCATCGCCCGCGACTGCATCCAGGACTGGTGTGACTACGTCGATCAGAGCGAGAAAGATTGGTCCGCACCAGTATCCATACTTTCATTGTCGGCGGAACCGAGGATATTGATTGCGGTGCGCGCCATCGACCCACGATTGTGTGGTATCGCTACCATTGCGCGGCTGCAATGGATTTGGGTGGATACCGCCAGGCGCGCGCTGTTGAATTCGCTCTCAACGCAAGCCGCCAATGCGTGCTTTGTGGACCGTTGAGGCATGTTGGGTGTTCTGAAGGATTGTCATGAACTCGGTGATAGGCTTGTGCCGCAACCGAATTCGTACAATGCCCAGCGATGGTTCTGCGCTGATAATACCCAATTGCGGCACGCCCCCGGCTAACTAATAGGACTCGCGGGGACGAGCCTGCCGCATTGCTGCTCACCGATTCGTGGTCTCTCGCCTGCATGCAGTAGCAGGCTGCGGATCCGGTGGGCTCCGGGTCCCGCCTCCGTGCATGCACTGGGGTGGGACCCGGCGTACGACTCAAGTCTATTCGGCTCGAGCAATTCGAAATTAATGGCGTTGCAAGACATCACGCCGACACGACGAATCTCGCCGGCGGAATGGGTGTTGATGGTCCTACCGGACCTCACTACGCAGCTGTTCCAGAACCGGATGGCCACACGGAGCGTCCGTTCGGGGCTGACCGTATCAATCGATTCGAGCGGAAGGGCCGCACATGATTACCGTCCTGACATGTCGGGGCACCGGTGAGCCTCAGGGTTCACCGGACAACCTGCTCGGTGCCGTCACCGGCAAACTCGACCGTGCCAAGTACTTCATCGGACTCGACGTCGATTATCCGGCGAGCATCGGCCCGGCCAATCCGCAAGCCGACTTCGATGGGTGTTCGGAGGAGCAATCCATCAACGACGGTGTACAAGCGTTGGCGGCAGCGATCCGCGCCGCGCCGAACCGCGTCGGACTGCTCGGCTACAGCCTCGGCGCCGAAGTTGTCACGAGGTTCCTCGAAGCCAAGGCCCGCGGCCAATACGCCGACTGCGACATCGCGTGGGCCGCCAACATCGCCAATCCCCTACGCCGCGAGGGAGATTCGATCGATCCACGTCCGGTGGGATTCGGTATCAACGGTCAACACGGACCATGGCCCGAGGACATCCCGACCTGGGAAGTCGCCAATCCCGCAGACGCAATCACCTCCTGCTCGCCAGACTCACCGCTGCGCACCCTCGCCGACACGGTTTCCGCATTCAGTTTCGCGCAGCTCGGCGGCTGGACTCAGGCGCTGTCCGACCGCATCCGTGCCAATTGTTGGCAACCGACTCGGCCTGACTGGTGGGTGCACCCGATACGCACATGGCGGCTGTGGGCGCAGGCTGCGGCACTGATGGACGGATACTTACATGGCGGCCAGCACGTCCTGGCATATCAGCGCGATGGCTACTGCGATCGACTTGCCGTCATCCTCAACGCTCATGGCTGATCCGACGACAACGCAGGACGGATCGCGAATTGCGCGGAGCGCAGTTTCCGACCCGCGGTGTTGGTCATCTTTTCGGGATCGACGCCTAGTAGGCGATAGGCTCGAGTCATCGGTAAGAGGTTAAAGGTCTCAGCCGCAACGACATTCGTGATCCTGGTGCGCAACGCAGCCCCCGAATCCTTTTGGTAGCTCAGCGTGAGCCGAGCCTCCCACAAGAACCCGCCCCTCCCGCTCCATCTCCCGCCCTCTCACGCCACCCCTCGCGGTTGTAGGCGGCGCGGTAGCAGGGGCGCGCCCCGCCCTCGGGCTCCTAACCGTCCGAGGGCGGGGCCTTTTCTTCCCTCCCTCAACTGTGCGACGAGTGCCGATCAGGTCGACTCGCTCGTGACCTATTCGGCGGCATGCAAATTCGGCATCGGGTCGTTACAGTGGTGCGGTTCAAGCTTGGACGAGGGGACACGCTCCGATGGGATTTCGGCATCGCCGCCCGCTACTACACTCCGAAAGCTCTGCCGCACTAGCCCTTTCCGGTGTCCTTACTCTCGGAGCCGTCTTGGTTCCCGCCACTCCTGCACAGGCCGCTCCTGCCCATCCATGGGCCGCTCCGCCCATGAACAGTTGTGGCGAAACGGGATTCGATCCGCTTGCTCGGCAGCCAAATCCTGATCCCACACAGCCGCAACCAAATTCGATCATCAAGATTCCGGTCCCTATACCGCAGTTGGTGCCGGTCCCGATACCCGGGCCCAAACCCGACAACACCCGGATCGACCCCGCTGCGCTGCCGTCCGATCCGTGCGTCAATCCGTGCCCGGACATCCCGACCGATCTCACCCCGACGCCGAGCACCATGCCTGGCGGCACCGGCAGCGGGCTGTCGCTGCCACGTGTCGAGATGCAGCCCGAACCCGAACCCATTCCCATTCCGGTGCCCGGCGGCGATGGCCCTGAGCCTCAGCCCGCACCAAACCCGGATCCGCAATCATCCGCACCCGGACCCGTCGCCGCGCCGGTGGCGCCGCCGCAGGTGGATTCAGTTCGACTGGTGAATCAGGTGACTGGGCATGGCTCGCCCAATCGCACTGACATGCGCTGGTCGGTAGACGGCACCGACCTCGGCCTGATGTGGGAGACCCGGCCCGG
Organism: Nocardia sp. JCM 34519.1; assembly: GCF_020361265.1. Classification (NCBI taxonomy): domain Bacteria; kingdom Bacillati; phylum Actinomycetota; class Actinomycetes; order Mycobacteriales; family Nocardiaceae; genus Nocardia; species Nocardia sp. JCM 34519.1. The sequence goes on along the minus strand of NZ_JAIRBR010000001.1, from coordinate 1,087,783 downwards.
CCAGATCGCCGTCGTCTTCGGCGACACTTTCGGCAAGGGCTGGCAGCCCACCGGGGCAGGCACCGACCAACAGGATTGGCGCAGCAATGTCATCGCGTACAGCACCGACCGCGATCTCTCGAACGGGCTCGTCCTCGATGATTTCGTCCAAAACCGGCGTTGCCATGCCGCCGAGATCCTGGACAGTCGCAAAATCAAGAACTTAGAGCACACGACCATCCCCACCTCAGGGTTCGCCATCGGTGACCGGCAATACTTGACCTACATGTCGGTCAACCACTGGAGCCGCATCCCAGGCATGTGGTGGACCAATCTCGGCGGCATCGCCTGGTCAGACGACAACGGTCGCACCTGGACCAAGTCGCAATGGGCCCGCTGGGACAACTTGTTCGGAGTCGGCCGCTTCCAGGTCGCGGCGATGGTTCCGCACGGCGACTACGTTTATATGTTCGGCACACCGAACGGGCGCCTCGGAGTCATCGGCCTCGCCCGAGTACCCAGGGACCAGGTGCTCAACAAATCTGCATACCAGTACTGGGTGAACGGTACCTGGGTTCCGGCAGACGGAGCCAACGAATTGCTTGCCACGCCTTTGGTTTCCGGCACCGCAAGCGAACTGTCCGTGCGTTTCGACCAGAGCTCCGCGCAATGGCAGATGGTGTATCTCGATGTGGTACGCCAGCAGATCGTGCTGCGCACCGCAGCCGAACCACAGGGCGCGTGGACCGAACCGGTCCCGCTGGTCAGCACCGAGGACTATCCGACTGCGTACGGCGGGTTCATCCACCCGTGGTCTACCGGCCGAGATCTGTACTTCACCATGTCGGCGTGGAACAGCTACAACGTGTACCTCATGCACGCGATTCTGAAGTGACGCAACGTAATCGGGTATGAGCAATGCGCTCGCCACACGTGCCGGCACCTGCTCGCAGGGTATGCGCCGTCAGGCAGCACGCTGTTCGGCGCGCCTGCAGCCGCCGCAGCGTCCATTGGATTCGTGCACCACATAGCCGGGGCGTTTCCGTCGCCGTGTGGTCATCGGCCGCTGGCACGACAGGCAGCGGCCGGGGCGAACCTGCACGTTGACCTGACCGAGAGCTCGTTGGAGGCGGCGGACGGTAATCGAGTCTCCTCTGCAGACGACTCCGGCCATCACCACACCATCTGCGACCGAAGGGGTTTCGTCGTCGAGGAGCGTTCCCGCGCTGAGAGCTGCCTGGGCGCAGGCGCGGAACCGCTCGCGGGGGCATTGGTCGACGCACACTCGCTGGGCTGCGGCCGTGGTGGGCAGCCGATCCCAATCGAGTACGTAAGCAGGTTCTACGAAGCCTGGTAGACCGAGGCAAGGGGGCACAGTTGATGGCATTGACATGGCCGATGGCGTCGACATGCCCCAAAGAGTACAACCAACTCTGAAAATTGCATACATGAAATGCTTGAATAACTCTGGCGCTTTGGGAACAATTAGGCAATGTTGTTTGCAACATACTGTAGTGAGTGTTAAGTTGCCGCCATGCTCCTCATTACCTCCGTCGGCCCGAACGTTGAAATAGATTCGGGCGCAGTCGTGTTCGCCTGCTGGACCACGACATGATCGGCGAACCCCTAGATCTGTCTCAACGAGACGACGTCATGCGTGCGCTCGCCGCGATACCCGGGCTACTGGTCGAATTGGATACCACCTTGTCGCGTGGCGACGCCGTCGGTGCGTCCAAACTCACCGGCACGGCGGGTGCCGGGGTACGCCGACGCTCGCTGCCCTACCACAAGGGCGCATCCGATGCCCACGCCGCGCTCGCTCGAACCCTGCGCTACTACGCTCTGCGAGTCGCTTTTCTGGCCGGTGAACCGGTCCCGCCCACATCTCAGGGCCACGCAATCTTCTTGCGCAAGCAACTCCCGCGCATCCCCGACGACGCACCGGTGCTCGACGGAATCCATCCCGCCCTGCCTGCAGCCGTCGACGCGGCGCGGGCGATCATCGACCGGCCTGCCGAGCGGCTGTGCGTTGGCCTGTGTGACTGTGGCATCCGGCTCTACGCCATGGATGGGCAATCCACGTTGCGATGCTCGGGCTGTGGTCACGAGTATTCCGTCGCGGAACGCCGCGTGGCATTGCTGTCCCAGGCGCGCGACATGGTCGGCACCGCAACGGAACTCTCTCGGATACTACCGTGGTTCTCGGGTAAACCATTGACTGCCAACGCTATTCGTCAATGGGCGGCCAGGGGCAAGTTGATCGGCCACAGTGTGGGCGGGGAAATCGTGTATCGCATCGGTGATGTCTTGCGTCTGCACGAAGCCGGTCGTTGATCTTCGGTCGGTCGCGGAAAATGTTGGTCACTTACCGAGGGCCGTCACAATGCCGACGCTATGCTGAACGCAGCGAAAATGATTGTGCCGCAATATTAATCGGCATATAACGCTGATTCTGTCTGCAGACCTTCCCCGCCGTGTCTGTCGGTGAAGGCTGCCGTTCACCAGGTTGCGAGGGGAAGGGGGTGATTCAGGTGCTCACCGTTGTTGAAGACATCATCAAGCTGATCGGCGACCTCATTCCGCTCGTCCTGCCGCTGCTGCTGGGCCTGTAGTCCACTGTGCACGATCACTCGTCAACGCCGACAGGGTGGCACCGTCCACCCTGTCGGCGCGACTTCATCGCTGTCATTCGATTTCGATTACGCATACCGGAGACATTCATGACGCACCACGACGATCGCGTCAGCTCGGCCCATGAGCCCACCGCGTCGTCCGAACCCGTAAATTCCACGCCCACAGGCAGACTGACCTGTGAGGTCCGCGTTTTGTCCGTACACGAGGAGGAGAAGTGACAACTCCGCTGCGCGGCGAATTCCCGGACTTCGAACAGTTCCTGTGCGATCTGCTCGCTCCGGTCGCCACTACCACGACCGTGCTCCCATCGACCGCCAGCCAGATCACTCTGCCGCTGATCTGGGTGCGCAAGACCGGCGGCACCCTTGACGTCAACGCCATCACCTACAAGGCCCAGGTGCAGACCATCGTGTTCGGCAACTACCGCCAGCAGGCGCAGAACTTGGCCATCCAGGTGCGTGACGCCGTGCTGGCCACGCCCGCCGCAACCACGTCCGACAGCGTGCTGATCGACTTCGTCGAGGAAATCACTTCCAACGAGCCGAAGTTCCACGCTCCCATACTGCGCCGCAGCCGCGGGCTTATGGAGGTCCCCGACCTCGACCCCCTCAACCAGATGGTCGAACTCGCCTTCAGCATCGAAGCCCGGCGTCAGTAACTGATGGATCTACACCACCCGTCCGCATTCACATTGACGGTTGCCGTTGTTGCGGATCTTCTTCGTTATATCTTCCGCTGATTTCTCGCCGTTCGCTCAACTTCCAGATCTGGTCGAAGGATAAACCTGGCGTATGAGGTCGACCGGGCGTTATCCGGCGGGCGGCTCATACGAAAGGTCACACGACGTGACAAACAACTCCAGCCTCATTACCCCGGGTTACTCAGAGGGCGGCGACGTTGATTCGGATCAAGCCGATGTGCCCGTTGGCCAGTCGTTGTACAACGGCATGTTTGCGCTGGACGGTGTGTCCGGCTCGCCATTTTTGAATGGCATGGCCAGTGCTATCGGTCAGACCGCATATGAAGGATTGGAGAAGGCTCTCGAGGCCGCCTTACCTGAGTTGGGCGCCGCGTGGGAGGCCTTCAAACAAGTTATCCAACCATTGCAAAGCATCGGTTCCACCGCAGGCAAACTGCTGCGTATCCACGGGCACATCCCGAACCTCGATCCACATGTCTACGGTGATGAAGGCCCGCTGTCGACCGCACGAACGGGCACCCTGTTCCACTTCCTGGACCCACTGAAGAGTTATGTCGGCGGCAAGGTCTTTGCTGGGGTGGCCGAGCAGGTGCAGAATGCCTTGTCCGACAAAGCCAATGACTACTCCGGCAGTGACGGCTCTTCGAACGGTCGGCAACTGTCGAATGGTGCCGTACCGAAGGACACTGGCGGCCCGGACATCGGCCCGCTGATGAGGTCGGCCTTGCGGAATGCGGGACGTGACATCACCAGCTTCACCACTCCGAAGATCACCGTACCGACTACGGCATTCGGTGCGAATGCGCGGGTGAATCGAGCATTCACAATCACAATGGACTTGCCTGTCAACGATCCGCTTTTCTCCCGGGACCGGCGCAACGATGCCGTGCTCGCTTTCGGCCGCTACTGAATTTCGGTACCACACAACGGGTTACCGCAAACTCGCCGATCCTGCCCAGGCAGGCACCGGTCGTCCCCGCAGCTCTGCCGGGGCCTTCACGGCACCCACCGTGGGTGCCTTCTTCGCAATCCCGCCCGGCTCGCCGGGCCTTCGAAATGGAGACACTTTGACTGCCACTACCCTGACGGCGTTGAAGGCTGCCCAGCGTGCGCTGCTGCTCAAGCCGCTCGACGCCGCCGTGTTCCTGGCGCCCTACGGCACACAGGCCCCGCTGGGCGGTTTCACCGACGCCGGCGGCAATCTGCAGACCCTGCCCGCCGGCTTCCAGTCGGTCGGTCTGATCGACAAGAAGACCGGTATCGCGTTCTCGCGTGGCATCACCGCCGCCCCAATCGAGTCCTACGGTGAGCTGCAAGCGGTGCGCAACGACATCACCAGCGACATCACCGCCATCGAATTCGAGGCGCAGCAGAACGCCACCGCGCTGAACCTGCAGCTGACCACCAGCGCCACGCTGAATGCGATGACGCCGAATTCGACCAATGGTGAGGTGTGGTTCGCCCAGCCGTCGGCCGAGAACATCACCTACTACTCGGCCATCGTGATCGGCAAGGACGGCAACGATTCCCTGCCGACCTACGTCATCAAGGTCATGCCGAAGGTCGCGGTGTCGAAATTCGGTGGCGAGCAGTGGGTTCCGACTGGTGTCATGTCGCAGAAGCTGACCATGGTCGCCTTCAAGGATGACGTCGCTGGCTTCGCCGTCGCGCACTCCTACGCAGGCCCGGGATGGGCGAAAGTGGTCGCCGCGAGCGGCATGCCGTACGTCGTGACCGCGCTGAACATCACGTCCCCCACCGGCCCGCAGACCCTGACCAAGGGCAGCAACCAGTCGTTCCAGCTGGTCGTTGTCGATCAGTTCAAGGGAGTCGTGCCGTCGAGCATGCTGACCTACACCGCGGGCACCGGACTGTCCGGTGCGGTGAACATCAGCTCGACCGGAGTCGTGACGCCGACCGCAACCGGGGGCTCCGGCACCATCAGCATCGCCTTCAACCCGCCAGTGACCACCCCGGCATGGCCCCCGGCGACAGCCTCCGCCGCCATCACCAACACTATTACCGTTCAGTAGCAACGGTTCTCAGACGTGGCTGCGTGCCGTGTGTCTCCGGTCGCGGCACGCATCCACCTTTCCCTTGTACTTCATCCGGAGAAGAAGGAGCCGGTCTTCATGTCCGCCATCCCTGCCCATTTCCCCGTCACCATGACCGATGGCGAGCGCGAATACCTCGTGCCGAACGCCACCGCCTACATCAACGCCGTCTTCTCGCGCGGTCACCGGGTCGCCGAAAAGGCCGAAGCGGCTGCCGCTGAGGTGAAGCCGCGCAAGCGCGCCTGAAATCCGAGCAGTTCCAATACAACCGGAGAAATTCAAGTGGCAATCCCTGAAAAGCCTTCCCCCGAAAACAAAATCGACGGTGTGGGGCGGTTCTACGAGCTCCAACAGGAGCTGTCCTCCCGCCGCAGGGCCCCATATCGGCTCACTGCGGATATCGCTATCCCACCGGTCACCCGGGGCCAACTGAAGGCCCTGCGCTCGACCCGCGACGATGACGAGCAGATGGCGATCGTGCTCGGCGAGCACGCCGCCGCCGTGGAAGATCTGTTCGCCGACCGGTCTGTCGACGAATGGTATGCCTTTCAGCGCGACCTCTACGCCCACCTGTTCGGTCAGGGCGCCGCGGAGCTGCCGGGGGGATCCGAGGGCTCGTAGAGTTCTGGGAACGCTTCGGTGCCGCGCTCGACTATGACCTGCTCGAGCGCGGCATCGATGTCCGGGACTGCTTCGGGCCCAACGATATTCGCACCAGGGACTGGCGCACGATCATGGCGTTCAAGGACCGCCTGCCGACCGGGAGCCATTACCGCGGCGCGGTAATGATGGATCGTGAACTCGCCGAAGAACATCTCGACGCGGAGGAAGCGCTCAGCACGGACGATGTCGAGGAGACACCGGCCGGTCCGCGGCCGGAGGGCTACACCCTCGATACCTACATGCTCATGGCGATCATCGATGCCCTCCATGGCGTCCAGGCGACCATCATCGCCGCCGCAGGGGCTGATCCACCCAGTGTTCGCCCCCTGCCACGGCCGATGTCCGCGACCGAGATCATCCGCGAGCAGCGTCGAGCATCATCGATGCAGGCACTGATCGACCTGTTCACTCCTCCACCGGTGCCGGATACACCGGAGGAGTTGGTCGGCGATATCGAACACGGCGATGGCGTCGAGGACGACTCATCGTGGTAGTCGAGACACTGGCCCGTCGCTGGGGTGCCGAAATGCGGTGCGGCTGTGACTATGTCAGAAACGCGATGGCGATTAGGACAATGGCCGTAATTCCCGCGATCGCACCCGCCGCAGCGAGCACGACGAACAGCCACATGATTGCGCTGCGGCCTTCTTTCCAACCCAACCCGGCCAATTCCGTTGCGATCAGGTTGTCAATCGGGTCCTCCCGATCGCGGTCGGGAGGATAGGCGCCGGGATCACCTGGGAACCAGTCTCGGTATGTGCTGACGCGACTCCGTCTCTGGTCGAGGACCAGTCGGTAGCGGTAGGGCGTCCGAGCCTGCTCCTCCTGGTACGGCCGCACGATGTGAAGTCCATCGCGGACCGGTTGCACCGTGAACGGGTGGCCGGTCAGGATGGTTCGGAGTCGTCGCTCCAAAACATCTGTTCGCGAAGGGAATTGGTTACTCACGGCAACACTTTAGATCAGCGGCACAGGTGCACGAAGAATCATCGCCTGCCGCACTGCCCGCAGCGGAAACCAACCTCCGATCGAATGAGAAGCAGCGATTGAACTATGGGCGACGGCGATTCCTGGGGACTCAGCGCAAGATGCGTGGCGAGATCACCGAAAAGGGTCCGGGGTCGACCGGTACGACCGCACCTTCTACTCGAAGGGTGATGTCAACGGGAACGGCCCGTGGTCGAACAATACCGGGCTGGTCGTCGGAGCCAGAGTGGAGACTTCCGAAGGCGCGGGAGGACGATTCCGTTGGGCGTCAGCATGTTTCGGAGCTGTCAACGCCGATGTGAAAGCGGCCAACGGTCGTGCTTACCGTGTCTGTGGGCATCCTTGGTGGTCCAGTTCGATAGTCAGACCGTGATCGCACCCTCCGGTGCGTTCTCTGGCCAACCCGGATTTGAATCGCCATACAGAGGGCCGGGGGTTTGTACTCGAGCACCGAGTCGAATCCGCAAGGACTACGAGTCCGTTGGGTAGTGGTAGCAGTTGGTCGGCCTCTGGAGCCACGACCAGTTTCCCGCCGTTGCCGCCGGGACCATCCAGCTCTCCCGAGCACGGCAGTACGACGTACAGTACGCCGAGCAGGCTTGTGGCACAGTAGAAAACCGCCAGTCCGGCACCGATAGCGCCGCGCTTCGATGACGCGTCGCTTGTTCGCCGGTCCGCCATCAGCCCGACTACCAAAACGCCGACACCGGCAAGAGCGAACAATACCTTGACGCTGTATTGGCAATGGCGCAGCCACCATCCGAGAAAAGACACGACCAGCTCGACCACGGCGATCGCCCCCAGCACGAGCCCCATCCGTAGGCGATGCCGAGGCGACCGGGCCGCGAGTAGCCAGCACACCATCGGAACGACGAATATCAATCGGCTCACGCCGGCAGCCTAACCATCCGCGCTCAACGCGGATACCGCAGCAAGCGGGCTGGCTCCGTTGTGCACCAACGTATTCTGTGGTGTGCGTCAGCATCCGGTTACGAGATGGGTAAGAGGAAAACCGATGGGTAATCGGCCATAACGGTTCGGATTCGTTGCTCCAAAACATCCGTCGATGAGAGGATCTGATCATCACGACGCAACTTGGTTCTGCGACAAAGATAATGGCTGCGGTTATGTCTGAGCCGACATCGAACGACGGCTGCGCTATGCTGAGATAGCATGTGCCGCATGAAATTTGCGGTGTGTGCAGTGCTGAGCCCGCTCAGCGCGACTGCGGTCCGGCCAGCGGGTAAGCGGTAACACCGATGGGGAGTGGACGGGCCGCGGCGCTCATGGCAGCCGCAACTGCTGTTCTCACGCTGACATCATGCGGTAGTGATTCGCAAATGCCCACGGCGGCAACGTCATCCGATCAGCGGGTCCCGGCTGTCGGCTCGACGTATCGCACTTCCCTGCCCAAGGATGTACAGGACCGGTTGGCGAAGGCGGACCGGATCCGCACGTTGGATCCCTGTGGACTTGTCGACCGTGCTGCCGCCGCCCAGCTGGGCACGGTGAACTATGTCGGTGGCGGCCCTTGGCCCGATGGGGACGTAAACCAGTGCGATGTCGGTATCGACGCCGCTACCGGGTTTCTAGTGATGAGTGTTCAGCTGACCGTTCCTCTTCATACGAATCCGCCGGTCGGGAACCGGGTCCAACTTGGAGACCTCACTGGCTACATCAGTGCCGAATACGGGTGCAAGGTAACGATTCCCACGGAATCCATGATCGTTACCTACGCGGCCCCGACTGAGTGTCCGGCGCTGCAGCGACTGGTCTCGTTCTCGGCCCCGATGCTGCACAACCCGCCCACCCGCGCGGACTCGAAGCTCGGCAAGCTCGACCCCTGCGAAACAGTGGCGCACGTATCGGGATCCGGTCTCGACCTCGGCGTCTCGGGACTCGCGAGCTCGTGCCGGTCCGACGCCGAGGAAATAAAACTTCAATACATCGGCACTGCAACTCGGCTGGACTCGGTCGGCGTCAGTATCGATGGAATTCCCGTTGTCACACATATGGATCCCGTCCTCGGAAGAAACTGCGAGGCGGTGGTCTATCTCGGGTATGACGAACCGCACGCCATGCCAGCCGTCAACAATACGACAAGCCTGATTTACGAAATCGCCAGAATCACGGGATTCATGCGCGGTTGCGACTCTGTGAATTCCGATGCGGCGAAACTGATTGCAAGCTATCGACGGGCACGTTGAAGCCTGCGCGCCATCTTTACTCGGTGGCCCAGCATGACACCAGGATGATCAATTGATTCAGAAACGCTCCATATTAGATGATTTCATTGGATTCATCAGTCCGATTTCTGGTATGCTCGCGCCATTGACGGGTGCTCTGCAGCCGATGCTGAAGTTTGTCGATGAACCCAGGAATCAGGAACCTGCTCAGAATTCTCCTGATCCAGACTTTAACAGTCCGTACGGACATGTCGAAAAATCGCAGGATCCCTATTTCAAAGGCATTGACGTATTTGTCAGTCCGGCGACGCCGAATGCACCGGCGGCCACGGTGTTCGCCGGAGCTGCTCGTAATATTATGGGACAACATATCGTCAATGCTGCGGAATATTGGATGACGCATAGCTTGGACGGTAGAACATGGAACGGCCCGAGCGTGAGCGACCTACCGCGCACTGGGCGGCCAACCTGGGTTCCAGCTAACGGCACACCGGGCACGCAATATTCTTGGGGTGGCGGCGGGATAGACGGTCCAAGTAAGCCGCCTCCCGGCACGGAGAATACCGATAGTGCCGGCGGCGCACGGCAGTACAACGACGATTCAGTTGTCGGATTCGACTGTGCGCACCTGGTCGAGTATGCGATTTATCAAGGCTCGGGTCACAAGATCGATATCGGGGCATACACTGTTTCCCAATACAACAAGGTGAATGAGCTGGGCTGGCAGCATCCTGATCTGAAAAATCTGAAGCCGGGTGACATCCTGTGGTCCGAGCCCAGCACGCAAATGGGTAGTGTGATCGGCTCGGCCGGCAAGTCCGTCGGTGCCCCAGCGCACGTCGTGATCTTTTCCGGGTACGACGAACATCACAACCCGACGTATATCGAAGCCCCTGAATCGGGTCAGAAGATTCGCGAGATCACGATGGACCAGGGTGCATTCGAGAGCACGTTCGGCATGTTTACCGCCGCTCGCCCGCCGCTTGCGTTCGGCGACCCGAAAAACCCATACATCCAACCGCAGAAGCATGCGGGCGGCGGCGCCATTTCGGTCGGCGATGTCAAAGGGGCCGGTTCGTCGATCGGTGACAAGATTCCCGCCTATCTATCCGACGGGGAATTCGTAGTGAATGCCGCGTCGGCGAGCGCGAATCGCCCGTTGCTGAAGGCGATCAATGACGATCCGTTGTACATGACGAAGTACGTTCGGCAGATAGAGCAGACCGTCGCTGCGGCATTGACGAAGGTCCGCGCCACTCCGAACAACGGCGGAGAGCATGTGGACCAGTCGATGACCGTGCACCTCTCTGCCTATGACGTTCACGAAGCCTTCGCGAAGGCCAAGCTGTGGGAACAACGACGTGCGCTGACCGAAGCCTGAAGATCGGCATTCGTATGAAACCCAAACGGCCGACGGGACAACCAGATTCGCGGTAGCCTGGCCCCGTGCGCGGGGGAACGGGTTGGCCACTGGGCAAAGTGGCTGGGCTGGCAGCCGGGGTCATCGGCCTGGTGCTTGGGGTCATTTTCGTAGTGGTGCTTCATGACCGACCACCAGGCAAGAAGTCGTTGCCGCTAACAGGGTTTCAGCCAGTTTCGGCCAGCCCGGACCGATGGCCAAGGTCCAAATCGATTCCGGCTCATGGCTCGGTGCCCGGGGGGCCATCGATCAGCGAATCTAGGTTCGAACCAATAAGCCGAATGAGAACCGCGTGCCTGCCGACACTGGGTCCGTGGGCATCCGGATGCTGGCATTCGGGCGATGGTAGGGCAGCCGCCTTCGATTCTCGGTCCGATACACCCGTGGCATCGGCGATTTCGCTACGCGCGTCCCACTCCGGCGCCGACTCCGGCCTATGTATGGAGGAACCGTATTGTGCGTAAGTCTATTTGGGCTGGTCTTCTGATCGGTGTCTTGCTGCTGCCGGCCTGTGGTCCGAGCGACAACGGGGGTTCGAACCCCACGGAGCAGCCGACGGCGGGGCCGACCACTCGGCAGGCTACCGGATTATCCACCAGAACGCCGCCATGCCGTCAACTCGCCCCGGAGAAGGCTGGACCGTACACCGCCGCCGCCATCCGGGTTCGAGAGCAAACCGCGACACTGACATATGACGTAACGCTGCCACAGCTCACCGACGGTGACGCTGAGGTTCGCGAGCGATTCGACTCGGCCATACGTGCAGTGCTGTCCGACGCGGTGGCCAATATGGATGGCAGAGTCGTCGACGGCCAACTCCCCTACAACTGTTCGGAATCCAGTCGCGTCACCCGCATCGGGGCGCACGTCGTGGCGGGGGTATTGATCACCACGCACAGCTTCGATGGCCCGCATCCGGTCAATCAGGTCGGCACGGTCGTTATCGACACCGACACCAGGCGGCCCATTCAGTTGTCGTCGGCGTTGCGCGATCCGGCGCACGCTTGGGTCACCCTGGCCGCTCTTGCCTCGAGTCTGGTCCCCGCAGGGGAGCCCGAACTCGACTCGCCTACCCCCAGCAGTGATTCATTCGCTGACTGGATACCCTCGCCAGAAGGTCTGACCGTTTATTTCCAGGTTTCTCACGCGGTCGGGGACTTTCATCCGGTGCTGATTCCTTGGGCGCGTATCAGCGAACTGTTCGACCCGAATGAACTCGCGATCCTATCGAGCTGACCTCTCGCTTCGGCAGTTTCGGAACTGGTGTGCCTGATCACTTACCTAAACTAGGATTCGTACAATATGCCAGAATTCACTCCGCTCCCGCTCTCCAACAGCGCCCCGGATCTGCTTCGTTTGGTCTGGGCCGGATTCGATCGAATCGCAGGTGATGCGAATCGATTTCTGCGCGAGGCGATCGAACCGAGACGGCCGTTTGATTTCCACTCGATTATCGATTATGTACTCATCAATCCTGTAAAGCAGGGGCTTCCCCGGGCGCAGCTGATCGACGATCCCAGCCCAACCCGTGATCCCGGCCAGCCCGGTGTGACCGCCCACCGGATCCATCAGTGGAATACGACCGATGCCGACGGCCGCCCGGTGGAGATCGACCTCAATTCGGATGGCTGGAAGTACAAGCGGACACATCTCGGTCAACAGGATCCGCAACATCCCGACGCCTATAAATATGAAGTGCTACCCCCGGGATCGCTGACCCTCGAAGAACTCACGGCAATCGTGCCTGATCTAGCGAAGGACAAAGCCGCCCTGGAAAAGGCTAAGGCGTATCTGCCCGGGCTCAATGCTGCCATGGTAGAGGGCGGAATAAATACGCCCGCGCGTGAAGCTGCCTTTCTCGCTACCCTGGCGGAGGAGAGTGATCGATTCAGAACGCTGGAGGAATACGGGGACGACGCCTACTTCCATCAATATGATCCGGGTCAACCCAATGCTGGGTATGGTAATACCCAGCCGGGGGATGGTCCTCGCTATCATGGTCGCGGCTTTATTCAGCTGACCGGACGTGGGAATTATCGCGCGGCTGGCGAAGCGCTGAATCTGGACCTTGAGAATCACCCCGAACTGGCCGCGCGACCAGATGTGGCTTTTCGTACGGCGGAATGGTACTGGAATCGGAACAACCTCAGTGACTGGGCCGATAAAGAGAATTTCCTGGCAGTGTCACAGTTGGTGAATATGGGTCATCTAGCGGGCCAAACGCCGCCCAACGGCTGGGATGTACGTAAGCAATTCTACGATAACGCTAGGAATGTTCTCGGTTTCGGCTCCGGAGGTGTGGTTGGGATGGGAGCCGATATTGCGGGTTCGTTTTCGGCGACGAGACGCCAGCGTAGGCAGGTGCCGGGCGGGCTGTTACGGGATTCTCGAAGCCTCTTCGGCGGAAATTGGCCGGCGACGCAGGATCGCCGCATCAATGTGGTGATCAGTCAACCGGGCGGTGCTCCGTATGGATCTCGGGCGGATTCTCGTGCAGCTCTGGCGAATTCGTCGCTCATTCGACGGTGAGACGTCGAGCCTTGCTGAGCAGATGCAATCGCGCGCGGCACCCACGGGCGTGGACACATGACATCGCGCACTACTTAGGATTCGCATGAGACTGGGTTGGCCTACAAAACGTTGGCGGTGGGCGATTGGCCTTTCTGCCACAGTTGTAATATTGGGGGCAACTTTATTGGCGGCGAGGGTATGGCTAATGCCAGAAGCTCAACGGAAACTGAATGGGGTTTCTGTTGTCGGCTTCAGTCGGGTTGCCGGTAAATCCGGCACCTTGGGCAACGACTCCTGGGCGGAGGCATTTTACATAGGTCCGCCGGCTAGTGATGTTCTCCGAGTCATTGCGGTTCAGGGCGTGGTGCTGACGGCCGATCGTTTACCGATCGGACACGATAAACCGCCGGATCCGTTGCCGGGAGAGCGGTTCGACATCGACGTCGGCCTTGCCTCGGGGAGATGGCCGAACAATTGTAGTATTTCAGTCAGCAAGGTTATCGAGAATCCATACTACGAAGCCGAATTGACGAAGGGGCAGATTCTCGGCATGAGGGACGGTTCCGCCGAGGCGCTCCTGGTTCAAGTGATATGTGGAGATGGTTGACCAGCAGACCGCGAGCAGTAATATTTCGTAAGGACTTACCATGACCGATCTGACATCCACCTGGAGCAATCCTGCGCTGCAATTCGACTGGAATCTAAGCGCTCACATAACTCCACCTGGTGTCGACCCGACCGTTGCGAGATGGGCCCATTACTCGGCCATGTACGGTAACGAAGCCGGAATAGACCCCAGGCTTGTCATGGCAATCGTTTTCAATGAGGGGGCCGACGCCAACCTCACTTGGGGTGGGGCGCAAGGCGAATTAAAGGACTCGATTAGGAAATCTACGTCCACGTTTCGGAAGATGTACGACGGTAAATCAAACTCTCTTGGCTTGACCAACATGAAGGAGGACACCTTCAACGAGGTCAAGAAGGCATTTCCTGAGCGGTTTGCCGATAAAAATTGGTCGGATCTCGCGAAAGATCAAGAACTTGCAGTAAAGGCGGCTGCATATGATCTGAAAATGGTAAAGGGCAAATGGGAGGCGCAAATCCCGGCGGGAATGAAGGCCAGGTATAGCCTCAACCAAATCCTTGCTGCCGGATACAATGCGGAAATCTATTTCGGGGGCTCGGATGGATACATAGCGAAGGGTGACCTCGGAACCAAGGCGCTCGCCTATGCTGAAATGACCATGGCCGACTTCATGCGTGCCGATAAGGTGATGCGAAGGATATTCGTATGGGATGGCATGTTCGATGACGCGGGTATGGCGGGTATGGGCTATATACCTGGTACCGGTGGCCCATTGCCGCCGCCTCCTTCGTTCGAGCACAACCGGCCGCAAGTATACGATCCGCGCACGTGGATGCCCTACCCATCGGTGCCGGGCGCGGCAACTTCCGGTGTAGGCACGATCGCTGCCGTCACCCCGCTTGTGCCGGCATCTCCCTCAGACCTGGTTTCCGGCGTCGGCGCGCAGTTGATCTCGGAGATCAGCGGGGCGGCAACGATGTTCGCAAAGCCAATGATCGATGCAGCGCTGTTGCCGAAGGGCGCACTGCTGCGGCGCGCAGACGGCGGTGATGTGAAGGGCCCCGGATCATCGATCGGTGACCGGATTCCGGCTTTTCTCTCGAACGGTGAGTTCATCGTCAATGCTGCATCGGCTAACGCGAATCGCCCGTTGTTGAAAGCCATCAACGACGATCCGAACTATATGACGAAGTATCTCCAGCAGATAGAGCGTTCGGTTGCCGCGGCGCTGACGAGGGTTCGGGCAAATTCGAATTCCGTTGGCGAGCATGTGGATCGATCGATGACTGTGCACATTTCGGCTCACGACGTGCACGAAGCCTTTGCGAAGGCCAAGCTCTGGGGACAGCGTCACGCTCTGACCGGCGCCTGATCCGGCGAACTGCCGACCAGCTGCGAGCTGTTGGGCATATCGGGGGCCTGTCACGATCCGCGCGCTACACTTGCAGCGCCAGCGATTCATGTTGCCGCCGTGGCGATTTCGGCCAGAAGAGGCAAATTCTGACTCCGTCTAATTTCGGGCATCGATCGGCTGGTCCCGCTTCAGTCGAATTTCCTACAGAAACAGAGGTGAACTTGTGGCGCCCAATGCTGCCATGATTACGTTGACGGGGGTCGACGGCTCGACGTGGACTCTCGCCGGCCCGGGACGAAGCCGGGAGGGAGTCGAACTCGCCACGGCGCCAAGCGGTTTGTACGACGCACCGGTGACGACGATCTGGAACCAGTCGGCGTTTCAGACCGGCTCGTCGTTCAGCGGTTACCGAACCAATAAGCGCGACTTGGTCTTCGGCGTGAACATCTTTCAGACGGCGGGTCGCACCTGGGAGGCCGTGGACAGCGCCTGGCGGAAGGCGTGGGCCTACGACCGCGATTGTGTGCTTACTGTCACCACCGACTTCGGCGCGCGTTCGCTGTCGCTGCGGATGTCGGAGCAGCCGGACTTCAAACCCGTGAAGGATCCGCATCTCAAGCAATGGGCGAAGGTCGTGATGACCTGCACTGCCGGCAACCCGTGGTGGGTCGAGAGTGACGTGACGGCGACTTGGGTGTCGCCCGCCGATACCACCGGCAGCAACGGATCCCAGTCCGGCACGGTGACCGTGTCGAATCCAACGGACCAGCCGATGTGGCTGCGCTGGGTGTGCTCGGCGCCGGGGCAGTGGACACTGCCCGATTACTCCTGGGCCAACGACGCCTATGCCGCACGCAAGATCCCTCTGCCGCAAACCAGCTCGGGTCAGGATCTGACCATCGACACCGATCCGATGGAGGAGATGATCGTCTCGCGCAACAACACGCCGATCTGGGCGCAGATGAACGGTGTCAGCTTCATGTATCCGGTGCCGCCGTACACCCCGGCGACCGCTCTGCCGGTTTCGGTGACGGGCGCGCCCGCGGGTGCGTCGGTGATGGTGGTGCAGCCGCGTAACTGGTCGCGTCCGTGGGGGCTGCAGTGATGACCTACGTGACCGACCTGCCTGGAATCTACACCGCCGCACAGGCCGTCAAGGCGCAGCGCAGGGCGCGGCGGTTCGCCCGGCCGTTGGTCCGGCTGTGGGACGGAAACTGGGTGCTGCGCGGTGTGTGTGGCGCGGAGATCAGCGCGGACTTTCGCTGGACACTGAACAACACCGGCGTCGGAGTTCTGGTGCTGCCGTACGACTATTATCTGGCCCGGTGGGCCATGGATATCTACAACGACGATCCCCGTTCCGGGCGCACTACGCTGAACGTCCACATCACCGTCGACAAGGATGGCGCACGCTGGGACGGGCGGCTGGAGAAGGCCGTCCTCAAGACCGATGAACAGGGCGTCACCACAGTCGAATTGAGCTTCCTGCACTCGTATGAGGAGCTCAAGCACATCATCTGCTGGTCCAACCCGTTCCTGCCCGAAGTTGTGCAGTTCCCACGCGAGTTCATGCTCGCGGGTCCGAGCATCTGGGTGCTCAAGACCGCGCTGATGCTGAATCTGCTACGGCTGCACGGCAGTTCGTGGGCTGTGCCGTCGGATCCGATGGACTCGGGCCAGTGGGGGAATCTGGACATGTCCAATTGGCTGATCGCGGTGAAGCCGACTCAGTATGACAGCGACACTTCGGTGTGGACGATTTTCGGTTCGCGGTTCAAGAATTGGCACGATTGTGCGGCGGGCACGTTGCAGACCGCTGAGCTGATGGTGCAGACGCGCCGTTGGCTGCAGGGTGATCCGCTGCCGTGGCCGGGCGCGAATATTCGTCACGGGTGTTTGGTGGTCGACATATTGGATAAGTCCGGGTTCAGCGGCACCTCTCGTCGCGGTAGCGTGTGGGGCGGCCTGGAATACATTTGGGACACGTATGAGAAGGATGCCGACGGCGTCTTCTACGACGAGATCGAGCATCGGTCGAAGGACCCGAATGTGCCCGTGCCCGCTGCCTACCAAACACCGGGATACATGGGCACGTTGCCATCCAATCCGTGGGTGATATACCGGCAGAACGACCATTGCGGCATCCAGACATCGCAGTTCATCGTGCAGCCATCCAGCGCAGTGCAGGTCGTGGTCGGTGGGCACTCGGCTCCGGGTGTGAACGAGGCGATTTCGTCGGCGATCCAGTTCGTCGGCTTCCTCATGGGCGGTTTGCTCGGTGTGGTTCCCGTCGCCGGACCGATCCTGGCCGCACTGACCGAAGGCGCCTTCCAGGTGGCGAACACGATCGCGATGGCATTGTTCACCGACACCCTGTTCGCCTGGCAGCGTCACTGGGCCGTCGACCGGGTGCAGGCTTCGGGATGGTCGCACTACTTCGAGCATTTCGAAACCAGCGCCGATCGCGCCTACACCCTGGGTGCGCTGCTAACGCTGGGCGAGGGCATGTGGAAAACCCGCACTCACCACACCCACAAACTCACCGTCGCCAATGGGCAACCGTATCTGATCGGTGACGCCGGCCAGGGACACTTCTTCCTCGGCGACCGCGTCGGCTCCACTGTCAAAGGTATGCCCGCGGGCAATATCTACATCGATCAGGTCACAGAGCTCGAACTGGCCTGGTCGCGAAATGCCAGCCCGCAGTGGCAGATCACCCTCGGCACCGACAAGGACCACGACATGCCATTCGCGCAGTCGATGCGCGTCCTGGCCGACGTCGTAGACGAAATCATGTCCCTCGCCGTGCAGATGTAACTCTGCACCATTCCAGGCCGCAGGCGCTCGCAGCGAAACCGGGCGCCTTCGACCTATCCGGCCACGCAGCCGACGTCGGACGTCGGCGCGAATTCGATCGCGCGAATCCCGTAGTAATGCCTCGGTTTTCGCGGCTGCCCACTTCACTTGGAGAACTCCATGTCTATTCCGTTGCAAGAGCACTGTGACCAGACCAAGCCGGAGGAGGCGTTCGTCTGGGCATTGGTCGGGCTTCCGGGTCCGCGCAACTCGCCGCTGATGGTGCACCCCTACACGCTCGGCGAGTGGTCGAAACATCTGTGGGACTTGGGCTTTCGCCACTATGCGGAAGATCAGGCCAAGGAATATCATCCGCCGGCGCGGGGACATCACCACTGGCTCAACGGTTCCGGCCACTGGCTGCCGCAGGGAACACCACGGGTGAGCGTGCCGGATCTGCCGGACGTAACCCAGCTAACGGAAGAAGAGCGGGCGCATGTGGTGCGGCAGCTGCGCGATCACGGCGATTTGGCGCATCTGGTGGACCGGCGCGAGCTTCCCGCACACATGGCGGTGGTTGACGCGGATGAGCCGGAGACGCTGTCGTGATCGACGATCCACGGCTGGCGCCGCTCGGCCGGTTTACGCCCGAAGGTGAGTTGACGGCGGGCTACGGCGACGCGTATCTGTTCCTCGTCGGCCGCGATGATGTGCACGGTGTGCTGAAGACATTGCTCGGCCAGGAGAGTCTGCAGATCAAGCTGTCGATGTTCGGGTACGACGACGATGAGCTCAACGACATCGTGCTGGCCAAACTCCACGACGGCCGGGTCCACGTCCAGGTCAGCCTGGACCGGTCGCAGGCCAAAGGTGTGCACGAACGGAAGCTCCTCGACGCAGACCGCAGGCTGGACCCGGTCGGTTTCGCGAATTCCGTTGTGGTGACCGACTCTCCGACGCATCAGATCCTGCACACCAAAGGCGGCGTCCTAGCCGGGCAGGGAATCGCGTTCGAGGGCAGCACAAACTGGTCCGCGAGCGGCGAAGGAATCGGCATCGCGCTGAAGGGCCGTGCGGCCTGCGGGTTCAAGGCGCAGGCGAATACGGTTGTGGTGTCGACGAATCCCGTGCTGGTGTCCCGCCTGTCCGCGCGCCTGGATGTCGAGCATCACGCCGCCGCGCGCAGCGACCGGCCCGCCGTGGCTTGACCTATCTTCTTCTCTCTTCAAAGACCGGAGTGTTTCATGACTATTCCTCTGCACGAGAACTGCAACCCGAACAAGCCCGACGAGGCGTTCCTCTGGGCGTTGGTATGCCTACCGGGCCAGCAGCGGGCACCACTGACGGTGCACCCAGACGTGCTACGGAAGTGGTCGAAGCACTTGTGGGAGCTCGGATTTCGGCATTATCCGGAGTTGCAGACCAAGGAATATCACCCTCCCGCGGGCGGGGTCGGCCAGTGGCTCAACGGCCCTGGGCAGTGGTTGCCGAAGGGCACCCCGAAGGCCGCGCACTCGACCGCGCCGAACATGGCGGACCTGACGGCGCATGAACGCGCGCGGATCATCGAGCAGCTGCGCGCCAACGGAGACCTCGCGCACCTGGTGAACCCGGCTGAGCTGTCCAGAGGCACGGCCTCGGAAGACGACGCCGACGCCCACCCCGTCGATACCGAGGGCGAGGTGTCATGACCTCCCCCGATAGGCACATACCATCAGGTGCGTACGGGGGTTCGGCGTCGTCGGGCAACAACATCGCCAACCTGCAGACCGTCACCTGGGTGGGAGCGCGGGACGCGGTCATCGCAAATGTCATGGGCGCGTTTTCCAACGTCGGCACGTCGAGTACGAACCTGATGGACAACGCGCATGCCGCACTGTCCGCGGCGAACATCGCCGCGCAGAGCGCCGGCAACGCGCAGCAGACAGCCGTGAACGTGCAGACCACGACAGCGTCCAACGCGTCCGTCGTTGCCGGTATGACTGCCTCACAGCAGGGCTTGAACTATGGCGGCACTGTCTTCACGGACATTTTCAACCGCCAGTCACTGCAACCCGGCTACAACACATTCACGACCGGCCAGGTCGCGAACCTGGTTATCACCAACCAGCAGTGCGGGTTGCCGAGCGTGGGCAACCAGGGCTCGGGCAACGTGACCGCGCTGTCGACAACCACCACACAGACAGATGACCAGGCGGTGTCGGTGGTGATGGGCAGCGGCGGCGGTTGGGGCAGCCCCGAGACGTTCATCATCGCGCGCGCGGCGTCGGATCTCGCCACCTTCGCGTGCGCGAAGGTGTCTTCGGGCCGCATCGCGCTGGGGTATGGCATACGCAAGGACGCGATTACCACCTTCTCGGAGACGAGATGGACCTCGGCGCGGGTGAATACGGGCGACACGGTGCTGCTGGAGGCAATCGGTTCCACCTACACGCTCTATGTGAACGGCCTGGAGATCCTGGAATGGCCTGATGGTGCGCAGATGACGCCGATCGGTGTGGCCAATCGGTCGTTCGGGTTCGGAGTCTCCTACGCCACGGGCCGGTTCGGCGGGAATTCCTCGTTCAATGCCGCCGGGTTGACAGCAGTGGACATGAAGCCGCCGCCGATGGTCGGCACAGGGTGGTCGTTGCGGATGACCGCCCAGGGGAGCGTCACGGCGCAGGCGGGCGTGAACTTGTTTCCTACCGGCACTTTCAGCGGGCCGGTGACGTCCAACAACGTCACCGTGCTCGATCAGGGCACAGGCCGAATCCAGATCCAGAAATCCGGTTGGTACAGCATCACCGTGAAATACACGCTGGATAGCGGCCTCGCCACAATCCGAGCCGACGTATGCATGGCCTCCGGCCCTGGCATGGCCCCACAGATCGCACGCACGGGAGCACTTACGGCCCAGGCGCAGAGTTATAGCGCGGGCGCGGCCTTTGTGCTCTATCTCCCGGCGGGTTACGTGGTGGCGCCTGGTTACTACATCCCTAACGGTGCCAAGATCCTCGGGCCTGGGACCTATTTCGACGGGGCTCTGCTCAGCTACTGAACTGTAAGGACATTCGATGACCTCCCCTGACAGGAAGGTTCCCTCCGGCGCGTACGTAGGTTCGTCGGCACCGAACAACGTCGCCAACCTGCAAGCCGTGAACTGGGCCGGTATCGAACAGGCGACGGTCGCCAACCTGCTGGCCTCGTACCAGGGTGTGAACACCGCCAGCCAGAACATGAACGGCGCCAATGCCAACTCGGCGGCCGCGGCCCAGGCTGCGGCATCGGGTGCAGGCACCGCGCAGTCGACGGCATCGGCCGCACAGAACACCGCCGCAGCCAACGCCGCATCCATCGCATTGCTCACACCGCCCCCACCTCCACCGAGCACGCCCGGCATCACCCTCAGTGACAACTTCGCCAGGGCGACGCTAGGGCCGAACTACAACCCGATCAAATCCAGCCAGGTCGCGGACCTGATCATCGTCAACAACCAAGTCGAGTTGGATCCCAACGGAAGCAACCAGAGCACCGGCTCTGTCGTCGCCCTGAACACCACCACTTTGCAGACCGATAACCAATCGCTGTCGTTAGTGATGGGCGCGGCCAACAATTCCCCCAACTCCGCCACCGGGATCATGCTGCGCGCGGACCCTCGACTCCTCACGTTCGCTTACGCCTGGATCTACGCAGACAAGATCTACATCGGCTCCGGTACGCGCAGCAATGGCGTCAATACCTACAACGACTGGACCTCGAGCTCGACGACCGTCAACACCGGCGACACGGTGACCTTCACTGCGGTCGGCAGCAACTACCAGGTGCTCGTGAACAACGTTCCCGTTGTTGGCTTCTCGGACACCGCCGGGACCGTCCCGACCGGCCCCGGCTACCGTTCCGTGGGTTTCGGGTGCTCGTACAACGTAATCAACAACTCGGGCTACTTCTCGTTCGCCGTTGCCGCCATGACCGCGGCCGACCAGCAGCCGGCCATCGCCACCGGCACCGGATGGAGCCTTGTGCGGGGCAGCACCGTCGGTTACACCCAGCCCTCGGGTGCGGGGACGCGGGTGACCGGGGTGTTCGACACCGTCCGACAGGCCAACAATGTGACGATCATCAGCCTGGGCGCCGGACAGGTCCAGGTGAACCGCGCAGGGTGGTATCTGATCACCGCCGCGTTCAACTTCTCCGGTCTCGACAACTCGATGCGAACCGAACTGTGGAGCACACCGACGCCCGGCGGTAATTGGAACATGTTGCGGGCAGGTGCGATCGGTAATTCCTACGACTCCAACAACGGCGGCGGAAGCTACGCCACCAGTGGTTCGTTCGTTGTGTACCTCCCGCAGGGCGCCGTCGTTGCGCCGGGCCTGTCCACCAATACATCCAACTCGTTAAGTGGCCCTTTCACCTGTTTCGACGGCGCACTGCTGAATTGGCTCTAGCACGGAGGACCCATGACATCGCCCGACAAATCCGTCCCGGCGGGTGCCTACACCGGCACCGTGGGCGGCAACATCTCGGCACTTCAAGCCGTGACCTTCGAATCCGCGCGGGCGTCCGTTCTAGCAGGGGTCGCCAACGCTTTCTCCGTCGCCGCGGGCTCGGGCAGCAATATGAACCTGGCCACGCAGAACGCCTTGAACGCGGCAATCAGTGCGCGGTCAAATGCAGGAACCGCCAATTCGACGGCGAACGCTGCGCAAGGTTCGACGGCCGCCAACTCCACGGTGATCAGCGGCCTGCTAGCGGGTCAGAAGGCGCAAGACGGCGGCGGCAGCGTATTTATCGACAACTTCACCCGGTCCACACTCGGTCCCGACTACGCCACGTTCAAGGTGGGCCCGGTGGCCGATCTTGTGGTCGCCAACGGCGAGGTGGGTCTCGCCCAGGACGGCGACCAGAACAGCGGCTACGTCCTGGCTGTGAACACCGCTCACGCAACACGAACCGACGATCAAGCGGTATCGGCGGTCATGGGCACCGACCGAGGCTCCGATGTCATCGGAGCAGTCCTCATCGCGCGAGCGGCTTCGGACCTGTCAACTTTCGTGTGGGCACTAATCGGCCGCACCGGAGTGAACCTCGGCTGCGGCACCCGCACGGGCAACAACTTCACCTACACCACGTGGGCAAGCCAATCGGCATCGGTGCACACCGGTGACACGGTGACCCTCGATTGCGTGGGCAACACCTATCAGGTGGTGGTGAACGGCGCGGCCGTGGCCTCGGCGGTCGACTCTTGCAAGGTGAGCCCGGTCGGGCCGGCGAATCGCTATTTCGGGTTCGGCAGCCAGTACTACTGGTCCGGGCTGTTCTGGTCGTTCTCGTTCAACATCGCTGGACTGACCGCCGCCGACCTGGCCGCCCCGACCGTGTCCGGCACCGGCTGGAGCCTGCAGTGCTTGCTCTCCTCAGTCAACGCACCCAGCGGTGAAATCCGGTTTCCGGCAGGCACATTCGACACCCTTCGGCTTCCGCCGAGCAATGTGACGATCATCGACCAGGGGCGCGGCCAAGTACAGGTGAACAAGGCCGGCTGGTACGCCATCTCGATCGCGTACTACCTGGCGAGCCCGATCACCAGCGGCATCGGCTGCGATTTGTGGTGGGCCCCGAGCACAGCAGGCCCCTGGACGACGCGCTCGGGCTACAACCAGGCCTCCGGCATGTCCAACTCCGCAGCCGCGGAGACCTTCACGGTCTATCTCGCTGCGGGATCGGTTGTGTGCCCGGGATATTCGACTACCGCGAACAGCACCATCACAGGCCCCAACACCTACTTCGACGGCGCGTTCATCAGCTACTGACGTAGACGCCGTATCCAAATCCGAAGGCACCCAGTGAAATACGGGTGCCTTCGGTTTTTCTATAAAAACATCCAAGTTGTTTGTTGCGATTCCGTCGCTTCCCGCCGGTGTGCGGCGGGTTCCTGATTACCTCAGTTCAAGACAGCGAGTAATTCTATGTCTCCGCAGCCGACCGATCCGCTCAACCCGAATTCCAAGATCAGCTGGAATGTCGCGGGGGAGAAGGTCATTTCCACACCGCAACCCGACGGTTCGACGCTCGTGGTCACCATGGGCGGCGGCAGCGACGGTAAGGAAAGGCCCTACACCAAGACCGAGGTCATTCCGCCCGCAGGCACTGGCCGGGCCGCTCCACCTCCGGTAGTCGACTACACCAACAAACCGATCACGACCGGGCAATGGACAAACGACAACGGAACCACCACCAAGAGCGTGCTCACCCGCAGTGGTACTGAGCTACAAACCTCTGGCGGCGGCAGCGAGGGCATCGACAAACCGTGGACGGTCACTCAGGCGGTCGACCGCACCACCCACGGGTTGACCACCACCGTTGAGAGCGGCGGCAAAACGTGGACCGATGACGGATTCGGTACTCGGACCCTCACCGAGACCCTCGGCGACGGCGTCCACCGGGTCACCACCCAGCACGGCGGTCTCGATGGGGCCGAGAAACCCTGGCAGGACGTTGTCGTAACCGACGGCAAGGGCAACATCACTCGTACCCGCATCGCTGGCGGTGTCACCGACAGCACTATTACCGACAAGGTCGGCAACCTCGTCCAGAAAACCCACATCAACTGGGACGGAACCACTTCCACCACGACCTATGTCGGGAACCGCCCCCTCGATACGGTCACCACCACCAAGAACGCCAACGGCGAACCGATCGTCATCACCACCGACTCCAGCGGAGTCGTCACCAACAGCTATGTCGTGCCCCCACCGACGCCGTCGGTGTACGACCCTCTGTTCGACGGACTCAAAGACGGAATCAAACACGACGGCAAAGTCCTTGGTGATCTCTTCAACAACCTCGTCTGGGCGCCGATCGAGCACAACCTGGTCCCGCATCCCTTCGGAAGGGACCCGAACGACACGACAACATCGCCCACGGACTGGCAGATCCCCTTTGTCCCGCCGGAAAGTGAACTTCGGCCCTGGCCCACCCCCTCGGATCTCGCATGGACCGCTCTCGACATCGCCTCGTTGTTCGCGGGGCCGGAAATGCTGGGATTGGATACAGCAGCCCTGCTCGAGCGCGTCGGTGTGACCATGGCAGGCCGAACGGCATACCGCGACGCCATCGCCACGGGCGCCACCGCCGAAGAAGCAGCCGCCGCCCGTCAGACGGCGGTCCAGGACTACATCATCTCCCACCAGGCCGGTGATGCCGTTTACAGTCAGGCCCGCGCAGCCGGTGAAAGCACGGAAACAGCCGAAGCCCTGCGCCAGCGAGCAATAAACGAAGCGCTTGCCCGGCAACAAGCCCTACGCAACGGCCTCAACGCCGCAGAGCAGCAAGGCCAAGGATTACTGCCGCAGGGATATAGAGGGCCACATCCGGGTGTGAGCGCAAATACAGGCAGGTTTGGCGTCGGCGATTTGCCCAGCGGGACAACGGATCCGCACACGTACGATTCGCAACTCGCACCGAACAGCCCAGGTGCACAACCGAATACGTTGGGGCTCAATCCCACCCCGCTGTCCCCGTTACTACAAGCGCTGAAAGACGATCTTGGCATCGATGGGCAAGCAGCCGTCGACGGCTTCGTCGCGGACCACATGGCGCAACTTGACGCCGAACTCGAGGGAATCCAGGGCCGGGTGCCGGCCTTGACCGGCGTCGTCAACAGCATCCGCGATGGAATTCGAAACGTGCAGGACAGCTTGGGACTTGGCGGCGATGCAAGGGTCTCCGGAGGCGCCTCGCGCGGTGGTGACCTCGGCGCCTCACCCAACGGCGGTCGAGGTCGCGGTCCCGGCGGCCGCGGCCCCACCGATCCACCGCCACCCCGAACCCGCGGCGGTGGATTGGGCGAGGGGGATGGCGATGGTGTCCCCAACGGGTACCGTGTCGACGAGAACGGGAATTGGTCCGTTATGGATCCGGACGGCAACTGGCACGATCTGCCGAATGGGACCAAGCCCGTCATCATGCCGAAGGGAAATATTCAGTGGCATGGCCCCAATGGTTATGGAGATATGCCGGCTTGGGCCAAGGTGCCGTCCGACATCTCCAAGTTCGGAAACCCGGTTGACCCCCAGCCATTCGAAGGGGTGCTACCCGATGAGACCGCTCGCAAACTGCATTCAGTGGACGCGGCTCAAGACGCGAACAAGAAGATTCGCGACAAGGCCCAGTCGGAGTTGAAGAACCTCATCGGTGACGCGAATAAACCGATGAAGATCCGGAACGAAGATGGAACGCTGAGATCGGTTACGATCGACGATCTCTCACGAACGAAGCTCCCAGGAACACTAGAAGAGCTTGACCGAGCGGGATTCTCCGATGACGATCAGAAACTACTTGAGAGTCTTGCACAGCAGCTCAGTGCCTCGAAAGGTATCGTCAGCAAGCTGTCGGAGCTTCGTGGGGAGATCGGTGGTGATTTTATCGCCAAGCACGAGAACATCGACATCATCCACGAGGGTTCGGGACCGGGGACTGCGGACCGGATCGGCGTGAAAACCCTGTCGGACGGCAGCAGGCAGGTTGTCGATCTCGAGCTCAAGGGCGGCGATGGGATGAGCGCGCGCACGGTCACGATCGATGGCAAACAGATCAAGGTTCAGCAGGGTACGCCGGAGTATCTTCGCGACGAATTCAAAGAAGGCTCGGCCGCGCGTGCGAAGTTGGAGAAGTACGACCAGGAACACGGCACGCATGTGCTGCAAGACCTGCTGGAGGGCCGCGCCGCGATCGACTACCGGTTGGTGCGAACCGACCCGGGCGGCAAGATCACCGTCTCACGCTTCGACCCCGGACCCGACGACTCGTTCTCGCTTAAGCCGCCCGAATCGGGCGGCCCGCAGGCCCACCCGGCGGCCGGACCCATTGCCGCCGATCTCCCTGTCGGCGGCATCGGCACCCCGGAACCAGCCCATCCGTCACTGATCGACCTCATCCGAGGCACCCTGAACAGTGTTGCCGCCATACCCGTGTGGACGCACCCTTTCCCGACACCGACGACACCCCGCACTCCGACGCCCGAGCCCGAGGTGAATCAGCAATTGGTCATGCGTATCGCGGTTCCGCGTCAGCGGGGTCTCAGCGCGGCCGAGCGGGAAAATCGTGTGGCCGCCGGGTATGTGGCCAGGTTCCGCTGACACGTCATCCGCACCCACGCTATCGCACGGTGACGGCGGCAGTGTCGGCTGTTGTCCCCGCCGACTCACGACGAAAGTAGCATTCATCCATGCAGGTCGATATCGAAGGCGCGGTCGAAATCGCGCGCATCGCAACGGGACCCGAGTGGGACTGGAGCACCGACGGGCTCCAGCAGTTCTGTACCGCCGCAGGCTGGGAGATCACCAACCAGTACAGCTCGGGGGGCGGGTCCCTCCGAACCAATCTGAGAGTCGGCCGACCTAAATCGAGCGTGTACGGCAACCCACGCAAGACCAACCTGATCTCGACCTACGTCGCGGATGTGGCCGACCCCGACATGCCGGGCCTAAGTGACTGGCTGACCGGCGCATTCGACCAATTGCGCGCTGCCCTCACGAACATCCTCGGAGAGCCCAGCCGATATGAGCCCGGCCGCAAAGCGACGATTTCATGGGATCGACCGAACATGACGATAGAGCTGCACATGACCTGGCAGGCGATTCATATGCGTCTGGTCAGGCCGGACGGGTTTTACGGCATCGACTATCAGGAATGAGGGCCGATCGCGTGGCCGTCGGGTATGCCAGTTCCGCTGACACGACACCCGCACCTGCGGCAGCACGGTGAATCTTCGGCGCCCTCCGCCCATGCGTGACTGTTCGTTCTCACCGAACCTGACGCAGATTTTCACGAATCCGACACATCCTGAGTTCTTCTCACGTATATGAGGCAGGGTCGCCACGGTGCTGTCGTCGATGCCGGGTGACAGATAGTGCGATCGGTCCACAAACAGCTCGCAAACTCCGCTCATCGGCTAAAGCCCGCGCTGCGGCCGGGCCGCGGCTGGACAGGTGAACGCCGTTGACAGCACGGTGATGCCGACGAACGGTAGGGTTGTGGCGTTTCTTCTGGAAGGGGCGGACAGAGTTGACAGCAAAGCTCCAAGCGCAGTTGACGCAATTGATTCTGGCTCGGGTGACCGAGGCCATGATCTCGGAGGGGTACGCGCTGTCCGAGCCTCTCGACGGCTATCCGTCCACCGAGCCGGACACACCCGATCCGTGGTGGACAAGGCTCTGGTTCAACGCCGCTGACAGTGGTGTGCCGAGAACGGCTGCGGCAGTTGAAGTTCATGTCGAGCGACATCGTGATGGCGGTGTGATGGTGAGTGGGTCTGCGTCGCTCGTGTCAGCCGAGATCGATGAGATCGTGCGAGGCCTGATCGGTCTTGCTCCGACTCGTAGCAAGACGATCGACACCATAAGCTTTGGGGCGTTTGATGATCCGCCGGCTCCGTTGGCGGATTTCGAGGTTACTCATCGCGACTTTATTGATGAGTTTCTGGCGTATTTCATGGGTCATGTTTGTGGTGGTGTGGCCGAGTGGTTCGCGCGGCGGGGGTCGTTGGATGTGTTGCTGGTGACGGCGCGGCAGCCGGCGACGGTCGAGTGGGATGACAATCCTGACCCGGTCGTGGTGCGGGCGACTGTGGTGTTGTGCGTGCTGGAGGGGCGTGTGGCTGATGCCGTTGATTTGATGGCTTGGTATCTGGGTCGTTCGGAGTTTCATCGAGACGACTCTCTGGAAGCGGCTTCGGCTTTCGATGCCGCAGTTGCACAACGTTTTCCCGCCTACGCCCAGGCTCGCGCGAGTATCGGTGGCTAGGCGCAACCCGGAATGTTCCTCCGCCCTCGTCGGGCGCCCATGACACATGCAAACGATTGGATAGGCTCGATAAATGACCGTGCGTGAACACGACCGGATCGACCAGCTTGCAGTGGGTCCGGATGGCCGGTTGCTGTTGGCGATGACTGAGGACCGCAGGTACGGCCAGGGAGCGGATGCGGTGCTGAATGAGGATTTTCGGCGGAAATTGAACGCCTACATCGGTGCCGTGCGTTCGGGCGAGGTGAACCGTATGGCGAAGAACGTCGGTGTGACAGCGGCCAAGGGTGTTGAGATCGTGTTGTTCAGCGATACGGAACCGACCCCAATGGTGTTCGAGATGATGACGATGGTCAACTCGAACCTCGGTGGCGAGGGCATTACCGCTCGGTGGGAGTCGTTGGCGTCAAAGGCGATCGGACCCGAGGTGTACGAGAGGGCGATGGTCGACGAGGCGGTTGCGCTCCTGGAGCCGGGGTGGAAGTCCGCGCTGCTCTGGGTGTCGTTGGTCGGCCATGAAGGCGGTGGTGGTGTGCAGGTCGCGCGCTCCGATGATTCCGTGGCCAACGTGCAGCTGTCGGATACGTTGCGAGGGTTGCTGACCGAGTACAAGCGGGTCACCTACGACAAGGTGTCGGGTGCGTGGTTGAGCGGGCAGATCGCCATCACAGACCCGGATCGATTCAAGGTGAACTTCTCCTGGGACTCCGTACCGGAATGGGTTCCCACGCCGACCGCACAGGACATTCGTCAGGAGCTCGCCGACTACCCCCGCGCCGCCGACGAGATCCCGGCGTGGATGCGCGAGCAGCTCGGCTGACATCGACCCTGTTGGTTACTTCGCCGGGGCTGACATATGTGCGTTGCTACGCTTGACAGCGCCAGCGAATTATCGTGCCGCAAAGGCTTTCTCGAACCGAGCGTCTTACCTCTGATATCGCTGACGCGAAATTTGCAGTGAATTCCACGTAAGCGCAATCCATTCGGAGTACAGCGTGACGATCTTCGGTATCGACATCTCCAACAATAACGGCCCAGACATCGATCTGGCCGAGGTTGCCCGCGAGGGCTTCGGATTCGTCTTCTGTAAGGTGTCCGAGGGTGACGGGTTCGTCGACTATACCTGGCCTGGTTATCGTGACGAGGCGCACGCCAACGGGCTGCTCGTCGCGGGATATCACTACCTTCGTGCAGATTGTGATGTCAATGCTCAGGCGGAGCTTTTCGTCTCGCATGTAGGCGACGCGGCGACGATGGTTGATTTCGAAGCCAATTCTGGTGGTATCGACACCTTTTGGGCGTTCGTTGACGCGGTGAACGCGCACGGACGAACGATCAACCTGTCCTACATTCCACGCTGGTACTGGCAGCGAATCGGGTGCCCGGACCTGTCACGGGTGCCGGGGTTGATTCAGTCCAGCTACGTCGCAGGCTCGGGAGCTGCGTCGACGTTGTATCCAGGCGATGGCACCAGTTTCTGGAATGGTTTCGGCGGCAAGGCAGTAGACATTCTGCAGTTCACCGATCAGGCGCGTGTCGCAGGTCATCTTGTCGACGCGAATGCCTTCACGGGCACATTCGACCAGCTGAGGGCCTTGCTGGGCCTGACATTATCCACTACTCAGGGAGTTCTCATGGCGCTGACCGATGCGCAGCAGGTGGACCTGCTTCAGAAGGTTCAGGAGATCTGGGAGCAGCTGCGCGGCCCCGACGGACAGGGCTGGCCACAGCTGGGTAAGAACGCCCAGGGCCAGAACGTGACCCTCGTCGATGCCGTGGCCAGCCTGCGAGACGAAGTCGCCGCTGTCGCAGCGCGGACGGATACCGCCGTGTCACATGACGCGGCAGCCGATCGGTCGAAACCGGCGGCGTAGCAACCCATCGCATCAACTCTGCTCGCATCCAGATGATGACGGCCGGTATTGCCGCAGGCTGTCGACCTATGTTGTATCCGTAAAGGGATCGCAGGTTTCGAATTCTTTCTTCTTTCCGCAGCGCATTTCCGACTGTTGGTCGTTTCAACCGGGATGTCGCGTGCATGTTGTTACGATTGACGTATTCGAGAAATAGGTTGCCGCTGAACGTATTCCGGCCGCAACCACTCCTTCATACCAGCCGTCCTTTCACCCAGTCATGGCGCTGTGCCCGCCGTATGACGTTATCTTCGAGGAGATTTTCATGGCGCCGACTGATGTGCAGGGGAGCGCCGGCATCCAAAGGCAGAATGCTGCGAGCGCGTTTGTGGCTCGCAATGCGAAAGCTGTGGTGTCGTTACTTGGGGGCGTGATCAACATCCTCGCGGTGTCGGTAGCGTTATTACAGTTGGCTCCGCCCGATGTCGCTGCCGTGGGCGCGGCATTGTTGACGGTCATGGAAACGCTACGCACCGTCAACGTGTGGATCATCCGAAACGAGCCCGCACTCGAAGCGAAAGCCGTTGAGCTCGCAGGTGTGTCGGGCTCAGAGGTGGCCTGATGGAATTCATCGATATCCACACGGCGCTCACTGCGGCGCTGTTCCTCGGTGGCACCGGTATTTCGGCGATGTTCGCTTGGATGCGGGCACGCAAGATCCAGCCCGCTGAGAACATGCGCTATGAGGTGGCGGCGGCGAAGGACATCAACGAGATGGCACTGACAACGCTGTCGCGGGTGTCGTCCGAGTTGCACGACGTCACCATCCGTCTCGATGCGGTGGAGGCGGCGCAGGAGGCGTCGATCCGCGAATTGGACCGCGTCACCGGGCTGTTCCGGGAAGCGTTGGGAGTGCTGCGGGGCGTGATCGAGGCTGCGCGCGCGGGCCGCATTCCGGATCTGCACATGTCACGCGAATTGATGGACGAAGTACAACACAACGCCGGCTAACCACCACCGGCCCGTCGGCCCTGGTTCTAGCAGGGCACTCCGGGTGTCCGCGGCGTTCATAACCGTCGGCGGCCAGACCTACCTGGGCGTCGATATCACTGGGACGGCAGCGACTCACCGTGCTGCTGGCCTTATCGAGCAGGTGAAATGACCGAAGGAACCACATGACAGCACCCATGGACCCGGGATTCCTCGGGTATCAGCCGACCATCGAACCGCTGAAGCTGACCACCGGCGCCAGCTTCGTACAGACCATCCAGCCGTCCGGCGGGGCGACATTCCCTTCGGGCACAACAGTTTCCATCAATCTCACCTCGCCGAGCGGAACACCTCTCGGGTCGTGGCCCGCGACGGTGACCTCGACCCAGGCCAGCTGGAACGTCCCCAACACCACATGCGATGCGATCCCGGTGAACTCGCGTTACACGATGCTGGTCACCTATCAGACCCCGCAACCGACCAGTTACGCGTGGTACGAGGGCAGCGTCATCCGGACCTAGCAGACCGTCGAAATCAGTTCACTCATATCCACAAAAGGAGCGATCCATGTCCATCATCGTCCCCGGCACCCAGAACTATCTGGCCAACCAGTACACCCAGTACAACGGTAGTGCAGGGCTGTTCCTCTCGATTCACAGTGCCGACCCGGGTCCGACCGGCACACCGACCACTGAGGCCACCGGTGGCGGCTACTCCCGTCAACCGGTCAAATGGAATCCGGCGGCCAACGGTACGGCAACAGGCCAGCAGGTGACCATGTCGGTGCCTGCCGGCACCTGGACCTACGCCGGTCTGTGGACAGCCGCCACCGGCGGCAACATGATCGACCGCGTGCAGATCGCCACCACCCAGGTCTCAACGACGAGCACGCTTTTGGTCACCCCGAGCATCACCATCAGCTGATCGACGCAGGCACCAGGACGGAGCCGCGGCACCGGTCATATCCCGTGTTCGACGAGGCGGCTGGTGC
Source organism: Nocardia sp. JCM 34519.1 (assembly GCF_020361265.1). Lineage (NCBI taxonomy): Bacteria > Bacillati > Actinomycetota > Actinomycetes > Mycobacteriales > Nocardiaceae > Nocardia > Nocardia sp. JCM 34519.1. Next base: position 1,055,291 of record NZ_JAIRBR010000001.1, on the reverse strand, counting down.
CGTGCGGCTTCCGGCTTCGCCGGATCCGGCCGGACCGGATTTGCATGAATCACACTCGGAGACACAGTTGAGCTCTGCATCTGCGGCGATCGTGGCAATACTGCCCGTGCCGCCCACCAACATCGTCGCGGCACCGAGCGCGCCGACGATCACCCAGCCCGCACCCACGGCTCCCCTTGTCGTCATCGACGGAACCACGGTGCCCGTCATTCCCCCATTCATCCGCGCGAACTTCGGTGGCATCGGCGCATTGGCCGCCGCGTACACGAGTACCAGCTCTGTGTCCGTGCAAGGCAACGCAACCGGTGCGTTGGCCGCCGCCACAACAGTTCAACAGCCGACATCGGCCGCATTCGGCGGCACGGGCACGATCGGCTATGCGCTCGTATTCGGTGCCGGTGCTATTCGCGCCGTCCCCGCGCAGTTCACCGCCACCGCGACCGCGGCCGTCGCCGACGCGGCCTACATCTGCACTACCACGCTCGCTGTGGCGGTGAATGCCGTGAGATCTTCCCTGCCGGCAACCTTCGGTGGCACGGGCTTGCTGGCTCCCCAGACCGGACCATGGCCCACCGCCAATGCAGCGGCCTGTGGCTTGGGCACGTTGTCAGCCACGACCGGCGTTTACGCCGCATTCGGCGGCACCGGCACTCTGGTGGGCAATTTGTTCGCGCCGTCGGGAATGATCAAAAATGGCGACCGTACCGGACCGACTACCAACAGCTGGACACAGATCAAGGGTTGGACTGCCGATACCGCGCACTTCCCCGGCTCGACTGTGTCGTCGGATGCGCTTGTGGCACAGGGCACCAAGACCAACGCCACGGTCGGAGTCAGCATCGCGTGGTACCCAGGAGCCGCTTTTGCTTCGAACAGCCTGGCTGTGCGGATCAAGCAAAACGGAACGCCGATCGCCACCAGCGCCAGTTCTGCGAACAGCCCGGTGCAGGCCAGTGCGGTAGTACGGGTCTCGGCAGGTGACACGTTCACCGTTGAGGTTCAAGACACCTCGGGCAACGCCGCAACGTGGCCGGCGACCATCACCGGCGGCAGCTCCAGCGCACTGCAAATCACCTAATTCCCAATCGAGGACTCCATGATCTACACAGTCACGCTGCCTGCCCAGGCTGCGGCGGATCCGGACGCGGTGGTTGTGGCGGGTGTGTACTCGCAGGCCTTCTACAGCGGCGACACCGTCACCGACCTCCAAATCGTCGCGCCCGCGGGCTATCCGACGGTCACTGGCTCGGCAACCAACAACGTCACCATCAGCGTCCGACAACTGCAAAAAGGCGTGGTCGTCTCCACCCTCGGAACGCTCGTCCTCGGCGTCGGCACAACTCTCTCGTCCGAAATGGCCGTGCCGATTCCTGTTGGTGTGCAACCGATCCTGCAACCCGGCGACCTACTCGATGTCTTGATGCATCAGAACGGTACAGGGCAAACCCTCAAGGCCGGGCTGATGATCTCGATATTCATCAGCTGAACTACCTCGCAGGATGGAGAACCTGCCTATCGAAATCAGAGCTCATGGCCCGCTTCAGCCGACAGGCCCAGAGCATTGAAGTGATCGGTGGTGTCAGTTGGGGTCTGAGGATCATGAGCGGAGCACACTAAACCCTCCCACCGTTCAGTAGCGTGAATTAGAGCCGCAGGCGACGGGAGTGGAAGCCGAGGCATTGGTGCGCTTCTTTCAGGATCGCGTCTCCCGGAACCATCGGCGTCGTTGGGCGCGGCCTTGCCGCCGTAGTGCTCATCGAGAAGCGGCACCGGTTCGAGTTCGTCAACATAATGACCCACATTGAAGTGGTCGGTCAGGTCCTTTCCGTCGCGGGCCTGGACGATGCGGATCTCATCCACAAATCCTCGCAGAGTCTCAGCGACTTCGGCAGCGTGGCGGTAGCCGGGTGCGTCTCGGTCTGCGACAATCCAGACGCGGTGAGCGCCGCAGAGCCATTCAGCATGGTCGGGTCGCCAGTTGAGTGCGCCTCCAGCATTGGTGGTGGCGATGAGGCCGGCGCGCTTGGCGATCAGAACATCTTTCTCACCTTCGCAGATATAAATGTCCTCGCCGTCGCGCAGAGCTTGGGTGACTTCGGGTAGCCGAAATGGTATGTGTGCGAAACCGCCCTTCTGCCAGCCTGTTTCGGTCCAGTGCTCTTGCCAGAAACTCTTGTCGCGACCATGTTTGTGTGGGGTGTGGACACGTGTGACCTTGCCTTCTGGGCGTCCATCCGGCCACTCGTAGACGTAGGTCGCTACGGGTAGGGAGGGGCCCGTCGCACGGCCGAGGTTCGTTTTGTGCTTGGTGAGCGGCAGCCCTGCCGAAAGGAGAGCCCTGCCGATCAATGATGTTTGCAGAGCTGGACCGTACGAAGTCCTTGTCCGGTTGTGGTTTTCGTGGTCAGGTGGGCGGTCGAATAGATCTCGGACGTGGAGGTTGAGTCGTTCCAGTACGGCCTCGTCGGAGCAGCCGGCGAAGCAGCGGATGACGGTCTTCTGTTTGTTTTGGTTGTAAGTGATGCCGAGCGACGGGTTGTGGTGTCGGCCGTCGGCTTCATGGACTGGGCACAGGTATCGAACCCAGTCGCCGCTGGTCTTGCCTGGTCCGGAGATGTGGTTTAGGGCTTCGGTGATCTTGTCCCATGAACCTTTCGTGCTCATAGCGGATCCTTCCTGTCCTCTTTCGGAGTACCGGTGCGTCGGGGTGGCCCGCGCCCGGGACGTCGGTGTGGCAGTGCTGGTTGGCCGTGTGGCTGACTGGGTGTCAGCGTGAGAGCGAGGTGGCGCTGGAGCTCCGACGGATTCGGGTGGGTCGACTGGTCCCGATGGGTCCTGCGGACCGAGTGGCGGTGGAGTGAATTCGCTTGAAGGGTCTCCGGTTTCGGGGAATTCAGGTGCGATCCGCCACCACAGGGCCGCCGCAGGTTCCTGTGACGGCAATGGCTTCTCGGCTGCGGTAGCGAGGAGTAATTCCTCCACCGCGGTGCCGAGCACTTCGGCATCGCGTAGGTGATTGGCGAGGATCGGCCAGTAGGGATCGTCGAGGAGGCGCGGCTCGATCCGGCGAGCCAGCGGTGCCCATTGGTTGACCGGTTCGGTGAGCTTGCCCAACACCGTGGTCACCCGGTTGCGGAGTTCCTGCTGGTAACGGCGCGGTGCAACGGCGAATTCTTTTGGGCCCGTGACACGTTCGTCGGTATCGGGTATTCGTCGAGCGGAACGCCAGACGGCGAGGTCGGTCAGGAGGTCGCGGTCGGCGGCAATGGAGTTCGTCCAATGCGCGGTAGGTGGGGTGCTGGCGATGCTGGTGCGGATCTGGCTGGCCAGGTCGGCGATGAGATGGTGCAGGCAGGTGAGGTATCGGCCCCATCTGGGATGCTCGGCGAGCGGGTCGGGTAATGCGGGCAGCCAGGGGAGAGGTCGATCTCCGTGGGCATGGTGGTGTCCGGTTGGATCCAGGCGCCAATCCAGCACGGCGGCAGGGTCTTTGGCGGTGTCGAGTTCACGCTGGTTGGTGGCCGCCTGCAGCGCGGCCAAAGGGTCGATGCCGTCTATGTACAGGATTGCCAGGTGTCGTCGGAGGGTGGGCCACGCCGGAGCTCGAGTGAGTTCGATGCAGATCTGGTCGGCGCCGGCGTCGATGGCAGCGAGAACTTTTGGGCCTGCAAGGTGTTCGGCGGCGCGGCCGATTGCATCGTGGTAGGCATCGGCGGCGGCGCCGATCCGGTTTACCGGGTCTGCGAGGTCTCGGCGAAAAGTGGTGGCGGACTTGTCGTCTCCCTCGTTGGAGAGAATGTGATGCCAGTGGTCGACGATGGTGTCGGGATGAATCGCGCGGTCGGTGACGACGGACTGCTCATCCCCGCGCAGTGCGGTGGCTTGATACAGGTAGTTGGCGAGGCTGCCGCGGCTGAGCATGACGTAGAGCTGAGCTCGGGTGAGGGCGTCGATGCCGACGGCGTGGCAGGTGTGGACCGTAATGCCTTGGGCCGCATCGGCGGTAGTGGCAGTGGTTATAGACGCAAGGGATGGCGTGGTTACCAGTCAGATTCCATGTAACTATTAAAATTTTGAAACGCCAAATGTTCGGTCGAGCCAACCTCGACCTACTCCGCAAACGCACACTGCTACAACAGAACTGACCATCACGAAGTCTGCGCCAGACCCCTGGCCTTGACCACGATGGCGTCGATGAAGATCGCGACATAGATCTCGTCGAGGGGCCGGGTTGGGGATGCGGGAGGTGGGACGATCTCCCGTCTGGGCGCAGTCCGTGTTTCGGCCACGCTGGTAGCTTCGATTCCGATTGTGCTGACGGGGAGGGACGATGACCGGCGAATCTGTGACAACGCTGTATGACTTCCAGTTGTCGATGCTTCACGCGATGTCTACGCGGGTCCCTTCCCCGGGTGCGGATCTGCTCGAGCGGATCGGTGCAACTCGTACTGAGACCAGGATGGCCGAGATACGGTGGTGGGGCTCCGACGCCACCAACAAATTCAGCTCCATCGGTGAGTACGTCACGGCTTGGGGTGCACCGGATTCGGATCGGGTTGAACGGCACGGCGACCGCGAGATTCGGTATGCGGGACGGGATCTGCCGTTCTGGCCCGGCCTGCGGATCGAGTGGATGGAGCTGTCGCATCACCCGACGTTATTCAGGCAACTTTTGCGGCACCCCGATTGTCCGCGGCCGAAGATGGAATCGATTGCTGACCTGACGCCGTGGTCGTGTACGGGGAACGAAATCCATGATGGGACTCTGGGACCGACCCACATGATCGATGGCTGGGGCGGGCCCGGAGACATCGCGGTCTTCAGAGCGATCGACCCCGACTCCGGGCACAACCGCGTCTATCGGGCCCATTTCGATTGGTGCCTGTTGCAATTCGTCGAACCCGCTCCGGACACCTACGAGTGGTGGACACGCTGAGACGCTGCCAAGGCCGACCGAACTCCGACCCGCTCGGGGAACGCTCACCGGCCGGGCTGATTGTCGTCTCCCCTCCAGTCGGCATTCTCGCGGGTGGCCGGTGAGCTGTTCACTTTCGCCGCTGTCCGAGGTACGAGCAAAACGTCGTTGTGCTACTCAATGCGCCGGATAACGCATGCATGAAAGTATCATGACATTCGGTTTTGTGGTCGTGAATGTTTTGTGGCATGTGATGATAATTGGGTGAGTACCCGATGGATCTGGGTGGGCCTACGACGGAGAGGGAGATCGGCGGGCATGGGTTGCATAGGGTTCGCCTCGTGGTGACGCGGGATCTGCAGGAGCGTTTCGGCCGGATCGTGGCCGATCGGCGCGAGGAACTCGGGCTGACGCGGTCGCAGGTGCGTGCCGCCGGGGGGCCTTCCGTTTCGACGATGGCTCGGGTCGAGAATCCGGTGCCTGGTACCGCGCCGCCGAGTCCGAACACGTTGAAGCAGCTCGATATTGCGTTCGGGTGGGTGAAAGGCAGTGCGGCGAGGGTGCTTTGGGGTGGCGACTCTATCGAACTGTCGAATGGCCGTCCCTTCGTGGGCCGCGGGAAGGACCCGCTGAGCTTCCGTGTGGTGGAGGTCGACATCGATTTGGTGGACACCCTAATCGCCGCGGCCGATCGCTGTTTCCAACTCTTCGAGCGATCGGATCTTCCTGCAGCGGTTCAGGAGTCGGCGCGGGCGGTGAAGGAGGAGCTCGGTATGGCCGTTGGCAGGCTTGCCGCCGCGCAGGCGACCGAGGTGCTCGAACGAGCAGGCGGGCCGGGCCACGAACTTCCCAAGAGCATCGAACGCCTCATCGGTGCGCTGTTGGCGACGCCGCCGACCGCGACCGGAATCGAGCGGGAGAACCAGCAGTATCGACGGTGGCTCGCCGGCGCCGCAACGGATCTGGATCCTGCTCTGGAAGCGACCTTCACCAGGCGGTGGCGGTCTAAGCTGGACCGGATCAGCCTGACCGAGGGAGAAGGCCGGTGAGCCGGAGCAACCGCGTTGTGCCATTGGAAGATCGGGTGAACATGCTGTTCGCGACGGTCATCGACAGCAATGGCGTCGAGGTTGCCACGGCGACTGTGGCGCAAGCACTTTCGGTATCGGAAGCGGATATCGACGCGCTGCGGCGGCCGGGTGCGCACCGGCCGGACGAGCACCTGCTCGCGGCGTTGGCTCGCTACTTCGATATGCCGGGGAACTTCCTTTCCGACGACCCCGACGAGTACCACAGTCCATACCGTCAGCTGAGCCTGCTGATCGCGCAGCGGGACAAGCGAATTCCCTTCGTCGCCTTGCGGCCGAGCGCGGACCATCTGGGTGACGACGCATTACAGGAGTTGACGAACTACCTTGAGTCCCTCGGCCAGTGATGATGTAGATCAGGATCGCCTTGTCGCGGAGCGGGCTATCGCGAGCTTCACCTTGCGCCGTCCGTGGTCGATTCAACGCTTCGTGGAGGAACTGAGCCTTCAGCGTGACCGGCCCGTCGAAATCGTCGAAGGGCTCGGCGAATACGAGAGCATCGACTTCTCCGGTATCTGGATCCCGTTGCCCGAGAAGGACATCATCCGGCATCGGGCCGGGGTGACCACGGTCGAACGGGACGGCATCATCGCACATGAGCTCGGGCATATCGTGCTCGGGCACGAGGTTTCGGCCGAGGAACGGCTCGAATATTTCACCCGCACCGCACCGGCGATCCCGACGGCGGTGGTGGCCCGGCTCTTGGCGCAGCAGGCGTGTCTGCGTTCCAATTTCGACCTACCGTTGGAACGCCAGGCGGAATGGTTCGCCACCTTGCTGATGGAAGCCGCCGAATCCCTCAGTCGCCCTTTGTTTCCCGACAAGAACCTCACGCCTCGGCGACGTCTGATGCTGGAACGGGCCGCCGCTACCTTCGGATGGGCGATGTGAAAGTTGCGATTTCGGCACTCATACCCATCTTTCTGCTCGTACTGGCTGCCGAACGCATCCGGTCCGGCGGCCGAGCGGGGCCGGGTCGGTCGACGGGGATCCGGAACCCGTTCACTCAGATCTTGCTCACCCTGGGTTTGGCGAAACTATGCCGAGTCCCGTACATCACCGATGATGTGCTCAGTCCGGCGCTGCAAAGATTGACCGGCGTCACGAACCTGATGACATTGGCCGGGATGACATTCGGGGCTCTTTCGGCCATACCGGTTCTTGCGTTTAGTTCGTATATAACCGGCCGGAATCTGTCCGCGAAGGTTCAGGTTTCGGCGGCCGTCGTGATCATGTCCGCGATGATCGCGACCTACCTTCGCTCGCCGATGGCTCATAAGGCGGTGCCATTTCTGCAGAACCATTTCGAGGTGACGGGCAAGGTGCTGGCGTTCTGGATCGCGTTCATCGCTCCGCTCACCATCAGCACGCTCGTCGGCTTCGCGTATACCGCCCGCGAACTGTCGTGGGTGCGCCGAGGTCCGTTCGCGCGGGCGCTCGCGGGTGTCGCGACGGCGTACTTCCTCGGATTCGCCTACTGCGTCTTCAACGTGGCGAATCTGGCGTTGAAATATACGAATACGGATTCTTTCTTCTTCCGGCATTCCGAACCCATCGAGAATTCGCTGGGACTCGCGTCGCTGGCGGCCGCGGGGTTCTCGGCCGCGACCTACGCGTGGTACACCCTGCGGGATCGGCTGCGTCGCTATGTGTTGTTGCGGCGTCATGGCCGTACCTGGATGGAGGCGCGGAAGTCCAGCCCGGAAGTCGTACTCGACCAGACGTACGAATTCCGGCCGACCCGGCGGGCGTGCTGGAACGCCGCGCGCTCGGCGCAGGCCGCGTACCGGCTCCAGATCGAATTGGCCGACCATCGACACCGAGTGGCGCTGTCGCGGTGACCTCGTAGATCGAATACTGTTGGCGGCGAACAGGTTTCGTGCGGATCTCGTCCAGGAGGCGGCGGTGGAAGGATTTGTCGAAGACGGCTTCGAGTCGGTGCGTGATGCGTTCGCGCTCGCACAGAACGGCGATGAGGGGGCCGCGCAACTTTGCGTGTACAGCGGCGGCGAGGTTGTTGTCGATCTATGGACCGGACAAGATCCGATATCCGGGAAGATATGGGATGGGGATTCGCTGGCGGTGCAGATGTCGGTGTCGAAAGGCGTTACCGCGACCTGCGTGCACATGCTGGTCGAACGGGGGCAACTCGATATCGGCGCCCCTGTGCGGGAGTATTGGCCGGAATTCGCGGCCGGGGGTAAGTCCGACATCACCGTTGCCCAGCTGCTGTCGCATCGGGCGGGCCTGTCGAGTTTCGATCCAGAGGCGGGTATCGGCGTTCAAGAGTTGACGGATTGGTCGGCGTGCGTGGCCGCGTTGGAGCCGATGGTTCCGCTGTGGCAGCCGGGAACCGCGATCTACTACCACTCCATCACCTGGGGTTACCTGGCCGGCGAGCTGATCCGGCGGGTCAGCGGCAAGGGCGTCGGCGACTTCCTGGCCGCCGAAATCGCCGAACCGCTCGGGCTGAGCTTATGGATCGGTCTGCCGGAGTCCGAGGAGGATCGGGTGGTCCCGCAGTTCCACCGCGACCGGTGGCCCGGGGCGGCGGAAGTGGAGGCGGCGCTGGCCGGGATGGGGATCGATGTCACGGCGCGTCTGGTTCGCGCGACGCTGGGCACCGTTGCCACCAGGGACGCCGGGATCGAACTGCTGAACACCCGTGCGGGCCACGCGGCAGAAGTACCGGCCGGCAACGCAATTGGCAATGCGCGCTCCCTTGCCCGGATGTACGCGGCGACGATCGGCGAGGTCGACGGGGTCCGACTGCTGTCGCCCGACACCGTGGACCGGGCGCGGCAACCGCAGACCGACGGGCTGAGCCATCCCGCACCCCTGAACGTACTGCCGGTGACCCATCGCTTCGCCTGCGGCTATGAGCTGACCCGGCCCGTCAGCCCGATGCTCGGCGACGGATCGTTCGGACACCTGGGCACCGGGGGGCGGCTCGCTTTCGCCCACCCGGAATCGGGCGTCGCGGTCGCCTATAGCTGCACCAATATGACCGGGGACGACAGTGTCGGCCCCGACCCGCGCTGGTCGCCTTGGCTCACGGCGCTGCGCGGGATCATCGAAACCCGAAAACCGTTGTGAAAGCGTACTATTTGAAAACCTGACGGGTTACCCGTCAGGACAGTGCGGCCGGGCGCCTCCCCTTCGCGCCCGGTCCGCCAGACCGCTACGGCGATCGTTGGGTTCGCGACTTCCAAACAGGCAGACCGGCCTGCATCATGATGACGATGCAGCCGCAGCGAATATCGTTGCCCAGATAGCGAATACGGCAGTGCGACGAGCAGGCAGCCCTTGTCGATTCTGTCGGCGGTCGGGTGTCGAGCCGAAGGCCGATCAAGTCAACAGGTAACCGCTGTCTTCCGTTAGGAGTGTTCGCTCGACGTCATCGGCCGCAGGAATCATTGCGGTACAAGGTATTCGGCGACGATATCGTGGTTATGACTTCGAGTCCTGTTGACTATGCGTTGAACACTCGCCGCGACCCGTAGACGCCGAATCCGGGTCGGAAAAAAATTCGGACGGGCGCGAAGGGCGGTGCAGTCCCGGCGATGCACCTGATCTTGATTTGGGTGAGGACGCATGACATTTCAAGCTGATGGTGCGGTTTGCCGAGTTGATCGAGGTCGAGAGTTGGAGGGAGTCGCGGTGGCGGCGGAGCATGATCGGGGGCTGATCAGCGGACGTATCGGGCCACTCGCTGTTCGTACGCCGCATACGGTAGGAACTGCTCGAATCCCATATAGCGGGACAGGTATTCGGGCCAGGGCAGGCCGCCGGGTCCGTCGCGCAGTTCGATGAGTGCCGTCTTGACTGCGGTGAAGGCGGTGGTCAGGGTGAGCGAGGTGTGGATGGAGATGTCGACTCCCAATGCTTGCTCGTCCGAGCGGGTTTGGCCGCGGTGTTCGGTAATCATCACCGGCCCTTGAAGTTTCGATCGGATCTCGCGCAGCATCTCCAGATCGATACCCGCGGGGAAAACGAGGTCGGCGCCCGCGGCGAAGCACGCGTTGAGCCGGTCGAGGATTTCGTCGGCGGTGCCGCCCGCCCAGCCGAGGTCGGTTCGGCCGATGATGACGAAGCCGGGGTCGGTGCGGGCGGCGACCGCCGCCCGGATCTTGCCGACGAGCGTTTCGCGCGACGCGATTTGCGGTGTGACGCGGGCATGTTCGTCCCGGCCGAGTGTTCCGGTGTGCTTGCCGAGTATGTGATCTTCGATGTGGATCGCCACCGCGCCCGCATCCTCGAAGGCGCGCACCACGCGCCAGATGTTGGCGGCGTTGGACCAGCCGTCCTCGGCGTCGGCGAGCACCGGAATATCGACGACATCGGCGATGGCCTTGGTCATCCCGACGATCTCCGGCATGGTGACGACGCCGACATCGGGCTGGCCGAGCAGCGTGGCCGATGCCGCGTAGCTGCCGAAATATACTGCGGGAAAGCCGGTTTCGGCGATCAGCAGCGCGCTCACCGGATCGTAGGCGCCGGGGACCAGGATGGGGCCGTTCTGTTCGGCGAGCAATTGCCGGAACTGTTTGCGCATACGGGATTTCTTGTCCGTCATCTCGATCTCCTAGGTGTGTGCGGACATCGGTTCGTCGAGAAAATCGGTCAACTCGGCAATGACCTCGGGTGCGGCCTGTTCAGGAACCCAATGACCGCAGGGCAGTACGCGGCCGCGCACGTCGGTCGCGTACTCGCGCCAGGCGTCGAGTACCGCGTCACCGTAGAAACCGCCGTAGCCGTCCCGGCCCCAGAGCGCGAGCACCGGACAGGTCACGCGTTTGCCGAGTGCGTGATCGGCGTCGTCGTCCATGAGGTCGGCGCGGCTGCCGGCCCGGAAGTCCTCGCAACCGGCATGGATCGCGGCCGGATCGGCGAAGCAGCGGACGTATTCGCGAATCGCCGCCTCCTCGAGGCCCCGCGAGTCCGGTCCTGCCGCGAAAGTCATTGCGCTGCGGACCCATTGCTCGGGCATGGCGGCGATCAGCCGCTCGGGCAGCGGATCCTCGACGCCGAGGAAGAACCAGTGGAAGTACTTCTGCGCGACCAGATAGTCGATGTGCCGCAACGTATACCGGTTGGGTAGCACATCGAGCACCGCCAAGGCCGCGACGCTGTCCGCGTAGTCCAAGGCCATGCGATGTGCGACCCGAGCGCCGCGATCGTGGCCGACGACGGCGAACCTTTCGAAGCCGAGTTCGGTCATGACCAGGTAGTTGTCGCGGGCGAGGGTCCGTTTGGCGTATTCGCGATGGGTCGGGCCGCCAGGTGGTTTCGCGCTGTCGCCCTGCCCGCGCATATCGGTGAGCACCACCGTATATTTCTCGGCCAGCCGCGGGGCGATCCGATGCCACATCACGTGGGTTTGCGGATATCCGTGCAGCATCAGGACGGCCGGTCCGGTACCGGCGGTGGCCAGGTTGATCGCCACATCGCCAGTTGTCACGATGCGCCGGGTGAAGTGCGGCAGCAGGTCGTCATCAGGCAGTGTTTCCGGCATCGATCCACTCCTCACGAGGTGCGATCAGTGATCGCGTCATGTGATCGATGATCGCATAAGGGCAAGCCGCTGGCAATCGAAATCCGGAACGTCGGTCAGAGCTGTGCGGCGATACCCGCGAGCAAGGTGCGCAATCCGAATTCGAACTCGGCCTCGCTGGTCGCCCCGGCGAGCGCGTCGGCGTGGCGGACCACGGCCGGATATTTCGTCGCGGGCAGCGAGCGGTAGAGCTCGGCCAGTTCGGCGCGCGACCGGTCGTCGGCATCGGCGGCGAGATATACCGAGGTGGCACCGATTATGAAGTGGGACAAGCTCATATAGGCCAGCGCCGCGGACTCCGGGGCGAGCCCGGCATCGGTGAATATGGTGAGCCCGATATCTCGCGCGCGCATCGCGTTCGGCCCGAGCGGCTGTCCGGGAACCGCCAGCGGTACCACGGCGGGATGGCGCAGCAGGACATCGCGCAGCGCCGTCGCCATTGCGCGCGCCCGCTGCTGCCAGCTACCACGCCGGAAACTCGGTGGCGCCGTTTCCGGATGCCCGTCGAAGAGTTCGCCGAGCACCGAATCGAAGACCTCGAGCAGCAATTCCTGCTGCGAGCCGACGTGCCGGTACAGCGACGAGATGGCCGGGCGGCCGGTCAGCGCGGTCGCGACCCGCCGCATGCTGAATCCGGCCAGGCCCTCGGCGTCCAACACCTCGACGGCCGTGGCGACGATCTGCTGCCGGGTCAGCCGCGGTGCGGCGTCGGCCGCCAGCCGCTGCTGCCACCATCCGGGTGAGCCGACCTTGCCGGATATATCGCACCTCCGAAATTCGCCGGGCGGATCGGGACGGTGCGACCCTATCGCGGTCGGCCGACTATCTGTCAATTCGACGCCGCCGATTCGACGGATATATTGCGGCGCGCCGATCCCCAGTTGAAACGTATTGCCCGCCAGTTGATTTCAACCCCTATGCAAGTCGATCATGCGGGAATGCCGAAAGCTTCGCTACTGTTCTCCGCTATCGTGTTGCTGCTCATCGGATTCGGCCCACCCGCGTGGTCCGCTGATTGGCCCACCCCGGTACCCGTCGTCGCACATGTCGCGACGGCGGATCCGGTCGTATTCATCACGCTCGACGACGGCTGGAATCACGATGCGGCCGCGCAAAAGTTGTTGTTGGACAGGCATATTCCCGCATCGTTATTCCTGTTGCCCGGCGCCTATTCCTACGATGCCGGATACTTTCACGCGCTGGTCGATGGCGGGCCGTCGCGGGTGGAGAACCACACCATCGACCATCCGGATCTGACGGCGCTGGACGCGGCGGGCCAGCGGACACAGCTGTGCGGGGCGCGGGAAAGGACATTGGCGGAATTCGGGCAGGAGCCGCGGCTGGTCCGGCCGCCGTTCGGCGCGTATAACGACACCACTCGGACGGTTGCCGCGGCCTGCGGCGCCAAGGCCCTCGCGACCTGGACCTATGACTTCACCACCTGGGGCGGCGCGACCCCGCCGACACCGGTGCTGCGGCCGGGCGACATCGTGCTGCTGCATTTCAACGACACCGTGCTCGCCGATCTGACCAGGGCGCTGGCGGCCGTCGATGCGGCCGGGTTGCGCCCCGCGCCCCTGCGGGACTACATCCCCGACTGAGGGGCGCGGGATCGCATTCACCGGGCGGAGGTATTCCACACGTCGGTGATCGGGGTGGCGCCCGCCGCATTGCCGACCGGTGTCAGGCCGTAGGCATCTTCGATGGTGCGCAGGACGGAGTAGTGATCGATATGCTCGCCGTATTGGCCGGTGTTCACGGTGGCGCCGTAGAAAATCGTCGGGATGCGATTGACGTCGGTGCCCTCGTCCTCGTCGAAGGTGATGATCAGCAGGCTGTTGTTGGCCTTGGCCCAGTCGGCGTAGCCGGACAACTTGTCCTTCAACCAGGAATCGCCGGTGGATACCGGGCAGTCGTGAATATCGTTGCACATATTCGGTGTCACGAATGACACCGTCGGTAATTGGGTGAAATCGGTGGGAAAGGCCGAGTAGGGCTGATTGGATTCCTTGGGTACATTGTCGAAATCGACCCAGCCGTTGTGCTTGCGGCGGTACTGTCCGTCGCTTGCGCTGCATCCGGTGTATCCGGCGCTCGGCATATCCTCGGAATAGCCGACGAATCGGTATCCGTGACCGTTCAGCTGGTTGCCCAGATTGTCGACGCCGGTGAAGTCGTATGGGCAGCCGTCATCGGTGACGCCCTGGGTGTCCCCGGAGAACAGCGCGATGTAGTTCGGCTGGCTGGGATGGGTGAGCGCGTGTGCGTCGGTGAACAGCGCACCGTTATCGGCGAGCTGGTTGAAGTACGGTGCGTCCGGACTGCCGATGATGTTGTCGTAGCCGGTGTTCTCGAACATCACCAGCACAATGTGATCGAACTTGGGGATGGTCGCGGCGGCGGCCGGTGCGGGCAAGGCCACCGCGGCGGCGGTCAGCGCCGCGGCTCCGGCGACGGCGGAAAACATTCGGTAAATTCCGGGTATCGATATCATGGTAATCCTCGCGAAGTCGGCCGGACCGGATAATTTCGGCCAACATAGGCCCGTGAATGGCGCGAGTTCAACTGGGGATTCCCCTGTGTGCTTTTCCGATCCCCGATTTCCGAATAATCGATGACGTTATCCGGCGGCCACGTATGCGCGTGCGGCGTCGATGAATGCGTGGCAGAGCGGATCCGTCTCATCGGCGCGCCAGGCCAGCGCCATACTGCTGGGCGGCAGGCCGGTGAGCGCGACATAGGTGACGCCGGGGCGCGGAAAGTAGGTCGCGGCGGTCGCGGTGGTCAGCGTGATGGCGCGACCCGCGGCCACCGCCTGCAGCTCGTCGTCGAGATTGCGGACCTCGATGCGCCGCGGCGGCGGGGCGTGCACGCGTGCCTCGGCGCCATACCAGAAGTCGGCCCAGACCCGATCCGGTGTGATGCGGTAAACGATTGGGTCGCTTAGTAATTCGGTGACGTCGACGGTTGTTCTGGTAGCCAGCGGATGGTTTGCCGGCAGTCCGGCGATGCGCGGTTCGACACCGAGGGTCAGCAGGCGCAGGCCCTTCGTATCGAAAGGCGGCCGTACGAAGGCCAATTGCACCTCGTTGGCGCGCAGCCCGGCGGTGGGATCCTCCCAGCCGTACCGGACGAGTTCGACCTCGACTCGGGGATGTTCGGCCCGGAAGCGCTCGATGACGGCGGTGGTCGATTCGCGGGCCGCCGCACCGTAGTAGCCGACGCGAAGTACGGTGCCGTTCACCGAATTCCGGCATTCGCGTTCGGCCTCGTCGAGCAGCCGCAGGATTTCCCTGGCCCGGTCGGCGAATTCGGCGCCCGCCTCGGTCGGCTCGACCGAGCGGGTGGTGCGGCGGAAGAGCGCGACGCCTAGATGGCGCTCGATCGATTTGATGCGGGCCGAGAGCGCGGGCTGGGACATGTGCAGCTGCTGTGCGGCGCGGGTGAAATTGAGCGCGTCGGCCACGGTGACCACGTAGCGCAGGTGACGCAGCTCCAGATTCATAACGCCAGCTTACTCAATCCGTGGATTTCGATCTTTCTCGGCATCCGGCGCGGCCACTAGATTCGATCTGGTGCAAGGAGTTGTTCGTGAAATGGAAGATGTTGTGACGCAGCCTGTTTCGACTGCTCCGGTGAAATGGAAGCTGGCTCTGGTCGGCTTCGCCGGGCTGTATCCGGTGGTCACCCTCGTCTCGATGCTCGTCGGCATGATCGTGCCGGATTGGATAGTTCCCGCGCGGACCCTGCTGGTGGTGCTGGTCGTCGTGCCGATCATGACCTACCTGGTCACACCGGCCGTGCATCGGCGCGTAGGAGGCTGGCTGCACCGTACCGCAGGGGCGAAAGCCGCGCGGCCCGAAGTCAATTCGCGGCGCTGAGCGGGAACAGCCGTTCCTTCGCCGGGAGGAGGGTGAAGCGACGGCTGTCGAAATCCCAGAATCGATAGATCGGCCACTGCGCGGTGTGGCCGAGCCAGGCGGCCACGACGAACACTCGGTGATACGGGATCACCCGGTAACCCTGGCCGGCGATGGTGCGCAGACCCGACAGCTGGAACTGCCACCAGCGGCGGGGACTGGTCCGGCGGCGGCGCGCGGAGGTCTCGGCGCGCATATCCGTCAACTGTTCTATGCGCAGCCCGCGCTTCGACAGGCACAGCGCCAGGTCCAGATCATCGATGACATCCGGGCGATCGACGGTCTGCTCGCGGATCTCCAGCCAGGCGGTACGGCGGATGGCCATATTGGGTCCGTGCATATTGCCGACGGGACCACCCAGCTTGCCGCGCCGATTCTGAAGCCAGAGACCGAATTTCAACAGAAAGCCGATCGGCGAGTCGTAATAGGTGGTGATGCCGGTCAGCGCGGCGGTGTCCGGGTGCGCGGTCAGATGTCGCACGATGACCTCGCCCCAGTCGGGCGCGACGTGGGTGTCGGCATCGGTCCGGCCGATGAAATCGCCGCTCGCGCGGTCGAATCCGGTGTTGCGAGCCCGCGCGACACCGCGCCTCGGCTCATCCACCAGCACCACCCGCGGGTGGGTCAGCGCGTACTCGCGCACGATTCGCGGTGTCGCGTCGGTGCTGCCGTTGTCGACGACGACGATCTCGTCGATGGTGTCCTGCGCGGTGAGCCGGTCCAGGGTCGCGGCGATGCAGTCCTCCTCGTTCAGCACCGGAATGACAACGGATAGCAGCATTTTCGTCAAAACTCCTCGCACGGGCCCGCCACCGCGACGGGGTCCGCGAAAGGCTATGGGCGGGCCCGGTCCACGAGGGAGCCGGAAGATGCCGTGGCACCGGGAAAAGTGTCCCCAGTGCTCGGGGTGCCCGTTCGAATATGTTGTGGCCGAATGTGATTCGTGCCTCGATAGCTGACGGTACGCCCCGGCTGTCGGGTGCGGCACATCCGACACCGTCGGCGGTGGATCGCCCAGCGGCGACCGATGGACGAAGATGAGGCGACAGCGTTGTTTCGGTATTCGAAAGGAGTGATCGGTGGCGATGGAGATCCGCCGGGTGACGGTGCTGGGGACCGGGGTACTCGGCTCACAGATCGCGTACCAGACGGCGTTTCACGGCTTCGAGGTGACCGCATACGACATCGATGACGCCGCGCTCGCGGCCGGGCGGAACCGGTTCGACGCGCTCGCGGCGGTATATCGCGCGGAGGTTCCCGGCGGCGGCGACGGGAAGGCCGAGCAGACCGCGGCGGGCATCGTGCTGGTCGCCGATCTCGGCGCGGCGGTGCGCGATGCCGATCTCGTGATCGAGGCGGTGCCCGAGGTGCTGGAGATAAAACAGGAAACATATGCGAAGCTGAGCGAACTGGCGCCGGAGCGAACCATTTTCGCGACGAATTCGTCGACGCTGCTGCCGAGCGCGATCAAGGACGCCACCGGGCGACCGGACCGGTTCCTCGCGCTGCATTTCGCGAATCAGGTGTGGAAACGCAATACCGCCGAGATCATGGGCTCGCCCGACACCGATCCGGAGGTGTTCCGTACGGTGTCCGAATTCGCTGCGGCGATCGGAATGGTGCCGATCGAGCTGCACAAGGAAAAGGCGGGCTACGTACTGAATTCGCTGCTGGTCCCGCTGCTGCGCGCCGCGCTGGAACTCGGCGCGGACGGCTACGCCGAACCGGCGACGGTGGACCAGACCTGGCGGATCGCGACCGGCGCCCCCGTCGGACCCTTCCAGATGCTCGATGTCATCGGGCTCACCACGCCGTACAACATCATGGTGCACGGCGATGAACAGGGGCGGCGCTTCGCGGCGTGGTTGAAGGAGAACTACATCGATAAGGGCAAGTTGGGCATAGCCACCGGCGAGGGGTTCTACCGGTATTCGGAAGACTGATCAGCGAATCATCCGCTCGCGCATTTCCGCCGCGCCGATACCCGCCGTCGATTCGACGATTCGAATGGCGGCCCTGGTGAGCGGCACCAGGCCCGCGAAATCGACCTTGTCGAGGCGATCCATCCGATCGAAGAGATAGGCCGGGGTGGTGATGAAGTTGACCACCGGCACACCCGCGTCGTGGTAGTGCCCGGCGTCGGTGGGCGGATGCGCGCCGACGGCGTCGGGCGCCAGAATCATCGAGCGGCGCAGATCGTTCGCGACGATGGCATCCGATACCGCCTGTTCCAGCACCGGGATCCGGCTGGTGCAGAACCAGCGCGGTTCCGGCAGGCCGGTTGGCAGGTAGTCGCCGTCGGCGGTCTGCCGGTATTCCAGTGCGGCATGTTCGAGATGCAGCTCGAGTACGGTGGCATCGAGTTCGGCGCGATGTGCTGCGACGTAGGCGCGCGGACCCGCGAGACCGGCCATGTGGCCGCCGTGCAGTACGAAAATCAGCCGGTGCGGCCGCTTTTCGGCCGGGCGGTGCGCCCAGTAGGCCGCCTGAGCGAGTACCAGCGCGACACCGCTCGCGTCCTCGACCGCCGACTCCCACGGACCATCGTGATGCGAGCCGATGATCACCCGCTCGGCGTCGGCGCCGGGCAGTTCGCCGACGACGTTGCTCGATTGCCTTGTCCCCGTGTTGGATTCGATCTCGAGCCGGATGTGGACCGACCCGACTCCGAGTTGCGCACGCAGCCATGCCGCGTCGGACGCGCGCACCCAAACCCCGGGAATCGGGCGAGCTTTGGCGTCGTAGGGCACGTAGTACTCGTACGAGTCGCCGATATAGCCGGTGAGGCCGCCGATGAAGGCGACGGCGCCCGCGGCCGCCGCCGGCTCCATGACGTCGTGCCATGCCGGGCTGAACGGAAGGAGCTGGGTGGTACCGGCGAGCGTGTCGTCCGGGTCGTATACCCGGCCCGCCGGATCGGCGGGTGCGCTGCCGGCGGTCACCAGCAGATCCGCGGGCGCGGACAGCATTTCGATCTCACAGAGCGCGACTTTGCCTGCGGCGGAATGCGGTTCCCCGGCGTCGAAGGCGGCGAGCTCGGCATCGATGCCGGGTGTCGGTGCGGAGAAGGGCAGCGGGAAGCAGGGGAGATCGCGCGGTTCGCCGCCGGCCGGAGTCGCCCGCAGCGACCAGGCGACCGGCTCCCAGTGCGGAACCGAAATCGGTTCGAGGCGCACGTCTTCCAGTCCGAAGGCGCGGAGATGGTCGGCGATCGCCGCGGCCGCCGCGTCGTCGGCGGGGTAGCCGGGTCTGCGGATACCGAGCTCGACGAGCTGTTCGATCCAGGAGGCGATGGTTTTCTCTGTCGGTACACCGTCGGTCCGGTCGTTCGGCATCGGCCTCTCCTGTTCGGCAGGTGCGACTCGGGAACAACCGTAGCGGACGCGCGGATGGTTCGCGGTCTGCCAGGGGTTTCGGCGGGCCGTGTACGGCGGGGGATGCGGGGTAATCGCGCCGCGGGGAGCCGTTATCCACCAGGAGGTCAGTATGGGAACTCTGTCACGGGCGATGGCCGTAGGACTGTGTGCCGCAGCGGTCGGTGTCGGCGCCGCCGGTGCGGCGAATGCCGGTCCGGCCGCCGGTCCGACTGTGTCGCAACAGGATCAGAACTTTCTGGGTGCCGCGCATCAGACGAATATGGCCGAAATCGCGCTGAGCGCGCGGGCTGCCGCCATGTCGTCCTGCCAGGCGATCCGGGATCTGGCGCCCATGTTGGTCCGCGATCACACTCGGCTGGACGGCATGGTCACGACGGTGGCCGCGCGATACGGCGTCATGCTGCCGATGATGCCCGATTCCGATCAGATGCGGACGCTGATGGTCACGGTGCCGAAGATGGGCCGCGATTTCGACATCAATTGGTTGCAGGCTCAGGAGTCCGGCCATCTGGCCGCGCTGAGCGCCGGTAACCAGGAGGTCGCCACCGGACAGTCGCCGGATGTGCGAATGCTGGCCGAGCAGGCGGCGCCGATCGTGCAGGGGCATCTGGACGCCGTGCGTGCCGCGCTTGGTACCTGTTGAGCCGAAAGGGGTTCCATCGCTAGTTCCTGAATTGGACTGATAAATAGCGAATTTGGCTGCCTACAGGCCGAACTGCCTTACCGGACAAGGGGTGGCCTGAATTCTTGGGTCCTGCGGCCGGCGCGGACGGGTTCGTATGCTGGCGGGGCTCGACTAGGGATACCAGGTCTTTCAGTACATTCAGAGGATTGGTGAGATGGTCTCGAGGCAGACATTCGTAGGTTTATCGGTGATCGCGATGCTCACCGGCGGCGCGGCCACGGCGCTCGCGGCGCCGGATGGAGCGCCCGAAAAGCTCTGCACCATAACCTATCCGACGCCGGACGACTTCTCGGTGCAGGCGTCGAGTGAGGTGTTCGTCCGGCAGCTCGGCAACGGCGCGATCGAATTGACCGCGCACACCGACGCCAAATCGAATACCCCGTACGACCAGAAATTCCATGTCACCTGGTCGAATCTCGACACCGGCCGCAACGGTCAGTCCGAGGTCTCGGCGCAGGTGCGGGGATCCGACAACGTGCTGACGATCCCCAGCTTGGAGACCGAGCCGGGCCGAATTCCACTGGTGCTCGCCATCGCCAACCACGGTTCGGGCCAGAACTACACCAACGGCGACTGCACGGTGGAGACCAAAGCGAGCTGACGGGTTACCCGCGTCACCATCGCGGTCGAGAGGCCTTGCGCTGTGCCAGAATCGGCCCATGGGCGACAATTCATCGGATGTATTGGTAACCGGTGCGACGGGTGGGATCGGCCTGGCCATCACGCATCGGCTCGCCACGGCCGGTTACCGGGTGATCGGTGTCGGGCGGAGTGCGCCGGGGCCGGAGTTCCCGGGTGAATTCGTGCGCTGCGACCTCGCGGATGCCGACGATACCGCGCGGGCGCTGCGGACGATCGCCGAGCAGTATTCGGTGGGCCGAGTGGTGAACAACGCGGGTATCGCCGAGCCGCAGCCGATCGATGAACTGGACCTGGCGACCATGCGACTGGTGTGGGAGGTCACCGTGCGCGCGTCGGCGCAGATCGTGCAGGCGCTCGTACCCGGCATGCGCACAAGGCATTTCGGTCGGATCGTGAATATCGTCTCGCGCGCGGTTTACGGCGCGCGAGAGCGCACCTCGTATTCCGCGGCGAAGAGCGCACTGGTCGGCTGCACCCGAACCTGGGCGCTCGAACTGGCCACGGACGGCATCACCTCGAATGCGGTCGCGCCGGGGCCGATCGGCACCGAACTGTTCTATCGGGCGCGCCCGCGGGGCAGTGCCGGCGAGGCGGCCGCGCTCGCGTCCATCCCGATGGGCCGCATCGGCACACCCGACGACGTCGCCGCCGCCACCGCGTTCCTGCTCTCGGACGAGGCCGGATACATCACCGGCCAGGTGCTGGACGTCGACGGCGGCGGCAGCCTCGGCGGGCGCTGATCAGTTCAGCGCGCACCCGTCGGGTCCGCAGGCGTCGCCCTCGGCGAGCAGTTGGACCGCGGGTTCGCGTTCGGACCAGGCCTGTTCGAGTGCCTGGGTGAAGACGGCCGACGGCTGGGCGCCGGAGACGCCGTATTTGTTGTCGAAGACGAAGAACGGGACACCGGTGGCGCCGAGCTCGGCCGCCTCGCGCTCGTCGGCGCGCACCGCGTCGGCGTACGCGGCCGGATCGGCGAGCACCGCGCGGATCTCGGTCTCGTCGAAGCCCGCGGCCACCGCGACGCCGACCAAACGCTCCGTATCACCGAAAAGGTGTTCCGTTTCAGCGAAATTCGCGCGATACAGGGCGTCGAGCAGCGCTTCCTGCCTGCCCTGTTCCCGCGCGAAATGCAGCAGGCGGTGCATATCGAAGGAGTTGCCGTAGTCGCGGCCATCGGTCAGATACGGCAGGCCGAGCTGTGCGGCCTGCGCGCCGATGCCGCGCTCATTGGCCGCGGCCTGCGCCTCGCTGATCCCGTATTTGCGGGCGATCTTCGTGATCACCGGCCCGGTCTCGTCCGCGGGCAATCCGGGATCCAGCTCGAATGAGCGGTGCACCACCTCGACGGCCGCGCGGTCCGGGAAGTCGGCGAGCGCCTCCTCGAATCGCCGTTTGCCCAGGTAGCAGAACGGGCAGTTGATATCGGTCCAGATCTCGACCCGCACGGTCGTCCCTCGCTTTCGTGAATGCTCCGACTCTCTGCAACGCTCTGGCTAACCGTGCTGTTCCCGGCGCGGTCGGTCCGGCGAGACGCGGGTGATATCGCACCGAAAGGTTGTGGCCCGCCGACGAGGGCCAGGGCACGTCCTCGGAGTCCCACCCAGTGCCTCCACAGTCCGGACTTCGATAGGGCCCGGGCCCGGCCGCCGGGTGGCGACCGGGCCGGCGCTCACGGCCGGAGCGTGCGCAGTGCGTCGCCGAGCGCGGCCATCGCAGATTCCAGCTGGAGGTCCGAAAGATACGGTGCGGGACCGAATCTCAGGTAATCACCGCGGCTGTCGGTGGATACGCCGCGTTTGGCGAGCGCATTGCGCAGCTCGGCGGCGCGAGGCGTGCGCAGCGCGAGAAAGCCACCGAACGCGGTGCGCGGTGCGCGGCGATCCCGGTCGATCAGGTCCGGCGGCGCATCGAGTCCGTCGAAGCGCTGTGCCAGTAATTCGGTCTGGTGCAACGAGATTCGGCGCAGCAGGGCGGGGTCGAGTCCGTGTTCGGCGAAGAAGTCGAACACGTGGGTGGCTCGGTAGTGGCTGGTCGGATCGTAGGTCGCGCCGGCGAAGCGGTTACCGCCCGGCGCGTAGCTCACCAGATCGTCGTCGCGCCCGGCGGACAGTTCGCCGTATTCCGCGTACCAGCCGGTGATCACCGGCCGGTATTCCTGTGCGTGCGGTGGTACGCGCAGGAAGCAGTTGCCCTCGCCGAGCTGTAGGTACTTGTAGCCGCCGCCCACCAGCCACGCCTCGGTCAAACCCAGGTCGGGCACGGAGAAGGGTACGACGCCCAGCGCGTGATACGCGTCGACCAGTGGTTCGACGCCGAGGTGTGCGCAGCGCTCGGCCAGCTCGCCGAGTCGCGGGACTATGCGCGAGGTTTCGAACAGCACCGCAGAGACGAGTACGGCCGCCGTTCGGTCGTCGATCGCGGTGGCCAACCGCTCGGCCAGCGTCTCGACCGGATCGGTTGGCAGCCGGACGATTTCGATGCCCGCCTCGGCGAGCCGTGCCAATTGCCGTCGAATGCTGTGGAATTCACCTGCGGTGGTGACCAGGCGCGGCCGCGCGCGCAAATCGAGGCTGGACAGGAATCGCACGACGAGCTCGTGGGTATTCGCGCTCAGTGCGAGTTCGGCTGCGGGATCGCCGAATATCCGCCGGAATCCGTCCTTTACGGCCTCGGCCTTGCGAAACGCACGGTCCCACTTGGCATCCACCGCATCGGCGGCATCGGTGAACGCCTCGATCTGCCCGCGCAGCGCCACATCGGGCCACGCCTGATGGGAATGCCCGGTGAGCAGCGCCCGTTCGTCCACTCGGAAGCGAGAATAGTGCGGTGCCAACGCGTTCGGGGTGCCGCGTAGGTCTTCGAGCGTGATCACAGGCGGCTCCGAACCGCCCAGAGGTCGGCGAATACCGGCCGGAAAAGCGTGTCGCGCAGGTAATCCGCGCCGGAGGAGCCGCCGGTGCCCGGCTTGTCGCCGATGGTGCGCCGCACCATCATCACGTGCCGGTAGCGCCACTCCTGCAGCCCCTCGTCCACGTCGACGAGCCGCTCGGCCACCTGAGCCGGACCGCCGTCGTCGGCGTAGACCCGCAGCAGGATCTCCTGTAATTCCGGTGCGGGCGTTACGGATTCGCGCACATCGCGATCGAGCCACCCGGCCGGGACCGGATAGCCCTGCTCGGCCAGATAGCGCAGGAACGAGTCGTACAGCGACGGCCGCGCCATCGCCGCCTCGATCCGCGCCCGGCCCGTGCTGTCCGCCGGATAGTGTGCGAACGCCGCGGTATCCCGGCGGCCGAGCACCGCCTCCAGCTCACGGAACTGCGCGGACTGGAATCCGCTCGACGCGGCGAGCCGGGCGCGGAAACCGGCGAACTGCCGGGGTGTCATCGTCTCCAGCACGTCGATCTGCGCGACGACCACCTTGAGGATGGTCAGGATCCGCTTCAGCGTGTGCAGCGCGTGCGGGGTGTCGCCCGCCGCCAGCTTCTGCTGCAGCAGGCCCAGTTCGTGCAGCAGCTGTTTGAACCACAACTCGTACACCTGGTGGATGACGATGAACAGCAGCTCGTCGTGCTCGTCCGAGCGCGGGTGCTGGGCGTTCAGGAGCTCGTCCAGCGCAAGATACGAGCCGTAGGTCAACGCCGGTGTCGCGGTGGTTGTCGAATCAGCATTTTGTGCCATTGGACGATCATGCTGGAAATTCCGGCTCGGCGCGGCGGATCAGTAGCTGGTGCCCATGGCCGCGCGCACCTCGTCGAGGGTCCGCTCGGCGATCGCAGCGGCCCGCCGGTTCCCGGCGCGCAGGACCTCGCGGACCAGATCCGGCTGCCGCGCCAAGTCCGCGCGGCGGCGGCGATGGGCGGCGAAGTAGTCGTTCACCAATTCGGTTGTTCGCTGTTTGAGCGCGCCCGCGCCGCGATCGCCGATCTGGTCGGCGAGCGTGTGCTCATCGATGCCCGCGCATAGCGCCGCGGTGCTCAGCAGTGCCGAAATGCCCGGGCGCCCTTGGGGATCGAAGGTGATACGACGTTCCGAATCGGTCGGGGCGCGCCGGATGACGGCCGCGGTCTCGTCGGCGGTCATGCCGAGCGTGATCGCATTCCCGTAGCTCTTGGACATCTTCCTGCCGTCCAGGCCCGGCACCTCCGGTGCGCTGGTGAGCAGCGCATCGGGCTCCGGAAACACCTTGCCGTAGCGGTCGTTGAAACGGCGGGCCAGCACTCTGGTCAGCTCGACATGCGGCAGGTTGTCCTTGCCGACCGGCACCAGATTCCCTTTGCAGAAAAGGATGTCGGCGGCCTGATGCACCGGATAGGTCAGCAGCAGCGCGCTCAATGCCCGCCCCGATGCGCCGTGTTCGGCCTTGACGGTGGGGTTGCGATGCAGTTCGGCCTCGGTGACCAGGCTGAGGAACGGCAGTATCAGCTGGTTCAGCGCGGGGACGGCGGAGTGGGTGAAGATCGTCGCGGTTTCCGGATCTATGCCCGCGGCAAGGTAGTCCATGACCGCGCCGTAGACATTGTCGCGGACCTGCCCGATGCCGTCGCGGTCGGGTGATGACCTGGTAGTCGGCCAGGATGATGAAGGTGTCGACGCCGCGCTCGTGCAACCGGACCCGTTCGGCGATGGTGCCGAAGTAGTGGCCGAGATGCAGTGGGCCGGTTGGGCGATCACCGGTGAGGATGCGGTAGCGGTCCGGATGGGCGGCGACATCGGCGGCCAACTGGTCGCTGCGGGCCATGGTAGCGGTGAAGGAATTCATGGTACAGCTCCTGAAAATTGGAGGGCTGTACGAAAGCTCTTTCCGCGCAACGGGCTTCACGGGCTGCGTACAGCCCGTGGACATGGTTCTACGCGGGCCGTCGGGACGGCCGCCACCACATCTGACGGAAAGAGATCACGGCATCAGGATAGCAGCGGGTCGGTAGACCACATCAGGCCGTGGTGGCAACCTGTCGGCAGGTATGAACTCCGAAAGGTCCATCGGCGGAAAAGGCTGTCCTGGCGAAGTTTTCGGCGATTCGGCGGTGGCCTGCGGTATCGGGATGCAGTGCGTCGGGCAGCGGCAGTTCGGCGAAATCGGCCGCGCCGTAGAGTTCGCGGCCGTCGAGGTAGTGCAGGTCCGGATCGTCGATCGCCCGGAGTGCGATGATGGCGGCCAGTTCCTCGCGAATGATGTTGAGCGTCAAGCGCTCCGGGTCGGGCTCGGCCGGTGGGTCGGGGGCGCGGAAGCGCAGCCGCCCGCCGCTGAGGTCCGGTGTGATCGGGCCGGGAGCGTCCTCTTGGATCGGGCACAGGATCGGCGAGACCACCAGCAGCGGCGTGCCGGGATGGCCATCGCGGATGGTGTCGAGGAACCCGTGCACCGCGGGTCCGAAGCCGCGCAACCGCATCAGATCGGTATTGGCCAGGTTGATGCCGATCTTGACGCTGATCAGGTCGGCGGGCGTATCCCGGATGCTCCGCGCGACGAAGGGGTCGAGCAGTGCGTTGCCGCGCAGGCTCAGATTGACCAGTTCCACCTGGCCGAGCGTGGCGGCCAGGGCGGGCCAGGTGCCGGTCGGATAGTCGGCGTTGGCGCCGTGGCTGATCGAACTGCCGTGGTGCAGCCACACTTTGCGATCTCCGATATCGATCGGTTCGATCGGTGCGTCCGTGCGCAGCGCGATCAACTCGACGGTTTCGGTATGCGGCAACCAGATTTCGACATCCTTCGCCACGGCGGGCAGCCCGGCGAACCGGACAGTGCCCATCGGTCCGGGTTCGGTGGTCCCCGCCCCGGTGCGGGTGTCGATGATCAGCAGATTTCCCGCGCCGGATTCGTCCTGGCCGGCGGGGCTGCCGTTCAGCCGCAGGTCGTAGCCGCTGTTGAGCGGGGCCGGGGCGCCGAGCCAGGTGACCCGCGTCGTGAGCACGTCCAGTTCGATCGCGGTGGCGCGGGTGCGGAAGGCCAACCGGACACCCGTCGGCTGCGTCTCGACCATGGAAAGGGAACTGTTCGGGAATTGGCGGCGCGCCCGCGCGGGCAACCGGCGCGGCAATACCCCGCGTGCGGTGCGCTCCAATTCGAGAACCCCACGCAGGATTGTGGATTCGATGGGAGTGCTGATCCAGTCGGTCATGCTCGCTCCTTCCGCGCGAGCGCGCGGTCGAATTTCGGCCGCGTGTCAATCGGATTGGTGGGCCGGTTGTTTCGATGAGAAGCCGCATCGTTTCGGAAGCCGGAGCGGGTACGGCGAGTCATTCGAAGGGGTGCTACCTGATGCGTACCCGGTGTCGCAGGGCGGCAAGCCTTTACGCATACGATCCGCGTCGGATTTCCGGGCTGATCACGAATTCGATTGGCGAAGAACAGAATCGGAGACATCGCATCCCGGCCGGTCAGGTAGGTGACTGTCGTGCGGCGCGTGCCGAGCCATTCCATGACCGAAGCCGAGGGCCATGTGAGTCTGGAAACAGTTGACGGTTTTCGCGCCCGGCCCGCGACTGCTGGTCCCGCGCGCTGACGGCCGATATCCGCTGCTCGAAGCCCTGCCGACCGCATAGCCGATGCGGTTGCCTTGTGTTCGCTGTCACCCGATTGTCGAGGTGCTGTGCATGCATGACACGGCATAGGCTGCTGCCTGACAGGAACGATGTCGTTCGAATCGGAGGATGGGCAGATGCGGGTTTCCCGTGGTTGGCGGAGTCTTGTCGCGATGGGAGCGATATCGGCGTGTGCCGCGCTCACGGTGCAGGCCGGTCCGGCCGCGGCGGAAACTCCAGGGATGCTGACCTCTGTTGTTCCGCAGCCCGACAGCTTCCACGACATCCCCGGCGGTTCGGTGATCAGCTACTGGATGGCCGGTTCCGACGGCAGCCCGCGCCCGGCCAGCGGCGCGATGTTCGTGCCGCGCGGTACACCGCCGCCGGGCGGCTGGCCGATCGTCGCCTTCACCCACGGCACCACCGGGCTCGGCGCGGGCTGCGGCGGTAAATCGGATCCGAGCACCGGGCCGCAGACCGTCTTCATCGGCGAGGAGGACGCGATGATGCGCCACCTCGTCGACCGCGGCTTCGCGGTGGTGGCGCCCGACTACCTCGGGCTCGGACTGTTCGACACCGGCCCGCACCCGTACCTGGAGCGGCAGACCGAGGCGACGGCGACCATCGATCTGGTGCGCGCCGCGCGCTCGGCCCGCCCGGACCTCTCGCGCACCTGGGCAGTGATGGGGCCGTCGCAGGGTGGTCAGGCCGCGCTCGGCACCGGACATCTCCAGCAGACCTACGCGCCCGACCTCGATTTCCGCGGCACCATCGCGATCGACCCGGAATCCGATGTGGAAAAGGGGCTTCCCGCCGCGGGACCGGGCCTTCCGGCGCTGCCGGGCCTGGACGGCACCACCGGCTTCATCGCCGACATCCTGGCCGGGCTGCGCACCGCCCGGCCGGACGCCCGCGTCGACGACTACCTGAGCCCGCTCGGCCGGACCGTGCTCGACGAGATCGCCACCATGTGCCAGCCCGCCATCGACGCGCGGGTGAATGGTCTCGGCATCGGCGACTTACTCTCGAAACCGTTGTCGGACAAGCGGATTCGCGACACGTACACCGAGTACCTGACGGTGCCGACACGCGGCTACAACGCGCCGATCCTGTTGCTGCTCAACGTCACCGACACCATGGTCCCGTCCCCGCTGCATGCCGCGCTCGCGGCCCAGTTCGCCGCCAACGGCGTCGATTTCCGGACGGTCACCGGCACCGGAAGGCACACCCAGCTGAACCCGGCGATGTGGGCGGCGATCGACGACTTCCTGGCGCGGATGCGCTAGATCCGGCGCAGCCGCGTCAGCCAGGCCGCGACATCGATCGTGCCCTCGCCCAACTCGATGCCGTCGAACCGGCCCTCCTGTGCGGACTCGATCGGCCTGCCTAGATAGCGGGACGGCTGGAGATCCTCCAATTCCCAACCGGTACCGAAGGATTCGCGGATCAGCGTATCGCTGATCCGCGGGCCGATGCCGGGTTCGGCGTCGGAGAGCGCGAGGATGTGCAGCAGGCCGCCGGGTTTGAGGATCGAATGCAGGCTGTTCACATATTCGGCGCGGGCCTCGGGTTCGGTGCCGAAGACGTGGAACAGCGCGCTGTCCACAATGGTGTCGAAGGCCGGTGCGGAGCCGGCCGGAACGCCCGCCCAGTCCGTCCGTTCGCCGAAGCGCAGCGCGTCGGCCACCTCGAATCGCGCGGCGACCCCGTGGTCCGCCGCGTTGCGGCGCGCGTATTCGACCGCGCTAGGGGCCAGATCGACGCCGAGCACGTCATAGCCGAGCTCGGTCAGCAGGATGGTGTGCTCACCGGCGCCGCATCCCGGATCGAGTACGCGGCCGCTGATCAGCCCCGTCTTCTCCAGCGCGACGATCGCGGGTTGTGGTGCGCCGATCACCCACGGCGCGGTGTCGTTGTCATAGACGGTGTTCCACATTTCGGCAGGACGAGTCATGACTCCAGGATTCATCCCCAACCGCACTCGAGGTCAAGGAACTTACGGTTCGGCGAGGTCGACCAGGCAGCGGGCCGGGTCGGCCGGGTCGTAGCGGACCAGGACGCGGCGGTACGACCTGAGGTGGGTGGTCGGATCGTCGCGCAGGTGCGCGCTGGTCGCGGTGTGGGTGCGGCCGGTGGCCGGATCGGTCCACAGCGCGTCGACGACGAAGATGCTGGGCCGGTTGGTCTCGGGATCGTGGAAGGTGATCCGGACCCGGGTGTGCTCCGACGGCACCCAGACCGAGCGGCCGTGCTTGCCCAGCCAGGCGCGCAATTCCAGCCTGCGCCTACCGGTGTGGTACCCGTATACGCTGACGGCGAGGATCAGCCCACCGGACCCGGCCATCATCAGCGGTGCGGAATTGGACGAATAGCTGTGCGCCGGAAGAGTATTAGCCGCCCAGATGGCTCCGGCCAGCAGGATCGCGCACCCGAGCAGGCCGCCGAGCAGCGAGCCGTGTGTCGGGTGGAATGCCCTGGGCTTCTTGTCGATAACCACGTATCCCTCGAGTCACGTTGCCGTTCTTCGTAGTTCGACGCCGATGGGGTGTCGGAGGGGAGAGTCCCACGTGGTTATCGCGCGGCGATGGCGAAACGTTCAACGCCCCTTCGGTACTGGGCGATTCGGTACTGGGCGATCGGGCAGGTGCAGCAGGATGAGGCCGACAGCGGCGATGAGGAAATTCTGCAGCGCGGCCGAGGAGGCGTTCACCTCCTTGTTGGCCCACATGCGGAACCACTCGCCCGCGATGGTGAGGAAGCCGCCGGCGAACAGCAGGATCACCATCGTCCACCCGAGGCTCGACAGCTTCTCGGCAATATCCTGATCGGCGCGCAGCCGGGCCGGACGCCCCGATAGCGCGCGCAGCCACGCGACCGCCGCCGCGAGCAGCACGAAGGCGATGAGGAATTCCCAGATCACGATGAGGATGTAGGCGATGAGCGCGACATTGCCGCTGGTGATGGCCCGCCAGTCGGTGCCGGAATTGTGGATGGTCGAGCGCATGGCGAGCACCGCGGCCACGCCGCGCCGATTGGTATCGGTATCAACACAATTGGTGAAGGCGACGAACAGGTAGTAGAAGCCGGTGATGGTGGCGAGCACCGCGACGGCCATCCGCCTACTACCGACGATATCGAGAAAACGCCTGACGTTGAGACCCATCTGTCTCCGATCCCGCAGCGGTACACCTGGATTCGTCTGGACCGCGAAAATGGTACCTCGGATTGTGTTATGACGAAGGCCTCTGCGGCCGGCGGAGCCTGCGGCCCATACGATCGACTCGTTCGTCGCAGCCGTTCCGAGAGGTGCGCACCGATGCCGACCCGATTCGCCGAATTCGCCACCGCGCGACCACGAATCGTGCTGCTGGTGGCGCTGCTGCTGGCACTGATCGGCGGTGGTTTCGGGGCCACCGTGCCCGGGCACCTGTCCAGCGGCGGTTATCTGGCCGCCGATCTGGAATCGGTGCGGGCCAACCGCTTCATCCAGGACAATTTCCCGGGCGGCAACCCGAACTACGTCGTGCTGATCACCGCCGCCGACGGCGTCGAGAGCCCGGCCGCGCGAGCGGTTGCCGAG
The DNA here is from genome assembly GCF_020361265.1 of Nocardia sp. JCM 34519.1. Lineage (NCBI taxonomy): Bacteria > Bacillati > Actinomycetota > Actinomycetes > Mycobacteriales > Nocardiaceae > Nocardia > Nocardia sp. JCM 34519.1. Next base: position 1,025,005 of record NZ_JAIRBR010000001.1, on the reverse strand, counting down.
CAGGTGGCGCAGCGGATGCGCAGCGATCCGAATGTCACCGGCGTGCAATCATTTTGGTCGACCCGGCCGGATCTGGCGCTCGGCCTGCGCAGCCGGGACGGCCGCGGTGCGCTGATCGTCGCCAAGATCGCGGGCGACGACAGCCAGGTGCAGCGGCGCACGGCGGCGCTGGCCGCGGATATCGAGCGGGACCGGGACGGTGTCGCGGTGCGGGGCGGTGGGCTGGCCGGGGTGGTCACCGATGTGAACGCGCACGTCCAGCGGGATCTGATCGTCGCGGAGGCCATCGCGCTTCCGGTGTCGGCGATCCTGTTGACGCTGGTGTTCGGCAGTGTGATCGCCGCGCTGCTGCCGGTGGCGATCGGTTTGTTCGCGACGGCGGCGACGCTCGGCATGCTGCGCGCGCTCACCGCGGTGACCGACGTTTCGGTTTTCGCGCTGAATATGACGACCGCGCTCGGGCTCGCCCTCGCCATCGATTACAGCCTGTTCATCGTCAGCCGCTATCGCGAGGAGTTGGCGGCGGGCCGCGATACCAGGGCCGCGGTGATCCGCGCGGTGCAGACCGCGGGGCGGACGGTGGTCTATTCGGGGCTCGCCGTCGCGCTGGCCATGGTGGCATTGCTGGTATTTCCGCAGGTGTTCTTCCGGTCGTTCGCCTACGCGGGGGTACCCGTCGTGGCCGCCGCGGTCGGCGCCTCGGTGCTGATCCTGCCCGCCGCGCTGCTGTTGCTCGGCGACCGGGTGAATGCGCTGGATCTGCGAAAACCGTTGCGGCGGTGGTTACGTCGCGGGACTGCGGTCGCGGTGCCACCGGAGCGCAGCTGGTGGTACCGGCTCGTGGTCGCGGTGATGCAGCGGCCGCTGCGCGTCGCGGTCGCCGGAGTCGCGGTGCTGCTCTTGCTCGGAACTCCTTTCCTGTCGGCCCAATTCGCCGCGCCGGACGATCGGGTGCTGCCGACGTCGGCGTCGAGCCGGATCGTCAGCGACGCGCTGCGCCGGGATTTCGACGCGGATATGGCGGCCGGGTTGGTGGCGGCACTGCCGGGATTCGATGGCCCCTCGGCCGAAATCGGTTCGTACGCGGCGGAATTATCGCGGATCGACGGCGTGCGCGGGGTGCTGTCCAGTGCGGGCGTCTATGCCGGTGGGCTGCGCGTGGCCGCCGGAGTTCCCGAAATGGCAAGTGCCGCAGGCACGTATCTGTCCATCGTGACGCGGGCGGAACCGTCGGCGCCGGAGGGCGAGACACAACTGGCCGCGCTGCGTGCGGTGCACCCGCCGGGCGCGGTGGAGTTCAGCGGTGCGGCGGCCATCAACGCCGACTCCATCGCGAGTATCGCGGCGCGGCTGCCGCTGGCCATCGCGCTGATCGCCGTCGTCATGCTCGCGGTGCTGTTCCTGTTCACCGGAAGCGTGTTGCTGCCGCTGAAGGCGTTGCTGCTCAACACGTTATCGCTCACCGCAACCTTCGGCGCGATGGTGTGGGTCTTCCAGGACGGGCATCTGTCCGGGCTGCTCGGCTTCACCCCGACCGGCACCACCAATCTCTATATGCCGATCCTCATGTTCTGCTTGGCATTCGGCATGTCGATGGATTACGAGGTATTCCTGTTGTCCAGGATCCGGGAGGAATGGCTCGACTCCGACGGTGCGCCACAGGCGAATACGCACGCGGTGGCCATGGGCACCGCACGGACCGGCCCGATCTTCACCGCCGCCGCCGGCCTGATGGCGGTGGTGCTGCTGGCCGTCGCCACCTCCGAGGTGGCGATCATGAAACTTTTCGGCATCGGGCTCGCGCTCGCCGTGATCGCCGACGCGACCGTCATCCGCCTGCTGCTGGTTCCCGCGCTGATGCGCCTGTTCAGCACCCGGAACTGGTGGTCACCGAAACCCCTTGCGGCACTGCATGCCCGGTTCGGTCTGGCCGAGGCCGAACCGGTCGATCCCGAGGTTCAGGTGCGGGCCTGAGCCAAGTTCTCCAGGGCCGCGGCCACCGCGTGCATGGCGAGGCCCTGGCCCCAGAGTTGCGGGCGGTCGTCGCGAATTACGCTGTAGCCGAATGGGATCAGCTGCGGGACGGTCCCCGCGCTCACTCGGGTGAGTCCGCCTTCGGCATCGACGTAGGCCAGTGCGCCGCGTATTGCCCGCCAGCCCGCCGTCGTGAAAGTCTCTGTGTGCTCGGGGATCAGGGGGGCGGCGCGCAGCATGGCGGCGCCGATGCCCGCGGCGGCCGAGGTCTCCAGTATCCCGGCGTTTTCCGGTTGATCGTCAACCAGCACGCTCCACACACCGTGTGCCGGTTGCCGTTGCGCCAGCGCGATCAGCTGGCGGGTCAGTGCGGCGGTGATCCGGTGGACCTGAGCGTCGTCGACGATGGCCGTCGCGGCGAGCTCCAGGAATTCGACCAAGCTGAGCGCACACCAGGCATTGCCGCGGCCCCAGAAATTCCACAGCGTCTCACCCCGGTGCGATCCGTGCGCGAACAGCCCGAGCTCGGGGTGTTGCAGTATCTCGGCGTGGGCGAGCAGCTGATCGCCGAAGGCGGCCAGCAGCTCCGGGTCGCGCCGGTACGCGCCGAGATGGCCGAGGAAGACGCCCGCCATGAACGTGGTGTCCGCCCAGACGCCGCCGGGCCAATGCTCCAGTGCGCCATTGAAAGCTCTTGTGCTGGAGCATGTTTCGTTGAACCACTCGCCGAGTCGGAGGGCCGGATCCGCGAACTCCGGATATTCGGCGGCGGCCAGCACCGCGGCGGTGCCCGGCGCGAGATTGTTGACGTGGCCGACGTCGATGCCCCGCTCATGCTGGTGCCGCAGCCAGTCCACCACCTCGACGGGGACGGGGAGACGCCGGGCCCGCGCCAGCCGCAGCATGCCGAGCAGGCATACGCCCTCGCCCCAGAACCAGGACGGCATTCCCAGCCGCCAAGTGCGGGCGACGAGCCGATCCCCGATTTCGGCGAGTCGCGCCGCCGAGAGGTCGGCCAGCGGCGGCAACGGCGGCGGAGCCTGCCGCGCGGACGTGAGATCCGCGCCGGAATCCGGTGTGCTGTCGCGCATCGCGCTTCGAACATGATCACTCGGCATGGCCCGCACTTCCTCGCCGTTGGGCGCTACGGAGTCGAGCGCCGGACTCTGGCGTGCTGCACGGCTTTTCGAATAGTCGACACTCAGTCCGCATTTCGCACTCCCGGCACGCCGCTGGCGGGTTCCACCCGACGACCCGCGCGCAGATCGAGCACCAGCCGGTGCCCGCCCCACTCGGCCTCCAGTCGGTCGGCCCCGAACGGAAGGTGCAGCGCCGGATTGTCGAGATGCGGTGGTTCGGCGGAATCCGCCGCGCCGTCCACCGTGAACGCACCCGGCCAGGAGAGGGCGAGCGCGCGGCCGTCGCGGGTGCGCACCGCTATCGAATCGGACGCGAAATCCGGTGTGGTGAGTGCGGATACGAAATCCGAGAACGAGCCGTCGGTGGCGGCCCTGCCGACGGTCGCCACGTAGCCGAGCCCGCTGCCGCGCGGCAGCCAGGCCTGCCGCGCCTCGTCACCACGGCTGACCGGTCGGAAACCGCCCTCGGTGGCCACCGCGACGTATCCGTTGCCAGCTCGCCCGGACAGCCAAGGGCCGTGCTGGATCCATTCATCGAAATGGGGTGTGGGGAACCAGAGGTGGGTGATGCCGAAGAGGTCCGGTTCCGGAATGCGATGCAGCACCAGCACGGTGTCGCGGTTTTGGTGGGCGCGCGGAAGCACCCGCTGCCCGGCCCAGGCATTGGGCCGAGCCGACGATGATGTGCTCGCCGTCGCGGGATGCGTTGCGAAGACCTGGATTTCGGGTCCGAGGGTGGCGCCCCAGATATGCTCCTGCAATCCGGGCAGGCCGGACCGGTAGTCCTGCACGCTGGAAAGCATGGCGTCGGGGGTGCGCCACACCCGCAGATCGGAGCCGTACGGTCGTTCGAGGAGATCGTGGTGCTGGCGATAGTCGCCGCGATATACCTGTCGCCCGTCCCATTCGCCGGGCAGTTGGGTGGCCACCGCGCGCACGAGATCCGGTGTGCGGTAACACCTTGCGGTGGTAAGCGCGGTCGCGGGCAGTACCGCGGTGTTGAGGGAACCCGCGCCCCACAGCGTCCACATGATCGGCGCGGTCTCCTCGAAGCGGGACGATCGCAGGGTCGGCACATAGGATCTGCCGTGCGCCGCACCGTGTACCCCGCGCCACGAGTTGCCGGCCAACGTCAGCAATGCCTTGTCCAACAACGCCTCCGCCAAATGGCGTAACGGAAGCTCCGCGGCGAATTCGATCCAGGACACCAACGCCAGGGCGTCGATCGCGAGATAGGCGTTGGAGTCGAATTCGCTGAATCCGCCGGACAGCTTGCGTCGCATCCACTCCGCGGCGAGTTCGCGTCCGTGCGCGGCGTGCCGTCGGCCAGGCCAGCCCGTATTTCCGAACACCTCGTCCGGAAATAGTTCGCCGACAAGGGTTTCCGCGGTGTGCCAGACGAACTGGTGGTTCTCGGTGAAGTAGCACATGGCATCCAGGCCGGGCTGGTCGATCCAGTATTTGAAGCCGAGCAGCGCCCGCCGCACCCGATCGCGCTGGGTGGGCGACCATACCGCGTCATCGAGCCGCCGCCACAGATGTACGAGCCCGACGGCTTCGAAATCGGCGCAGTCGGACCGCGATTCGATCATGGCCAGAGCGGGGTCCAGATCTTCGTCGCGCAGCTTCGCGCCGGACTCCAGCGCATGCCGGGCCAGCGCCCGCGCAACGCCGGGCACGCCATCCGCGACGTGCCGCAGCAGTTCGGACCGCCAAATTGCCGGACCGTCGGCGGAACCCGCGCGATGGACGCCCGGTACGCGCGCCGCGCGCAACCGCCGCAGCACCGGGGCGGCGGGATCGTCGACCCGCACCGTCAGCGTGGTCTCGCCGGTGGCGAGCATCGAAGCGGTCGAATCATCCACCGCCGCACCGGGTAACGTCAGGCTTGCGGTGCCGTCGACGAGCGTCACCGCCGTCGGCGGATTTCCGTCCGACTCGACGAGATAGCGCGCACCGGCCGGACCGGTGAGCGTCACGGTGCCGTCGACACTGGCCCACGGCGCGCAGCCGAGTGCGTCGAGTATGGATTCCGCTGCTGCCGATCGGAATTCATCGGCACCCTGGGCCGGTATGACCACCCGGACCGGCAGCCCGATCACCCGTAGGCTCGCGATATGCCTGCATTCGCGGAAGGCCAGCTGCCAGGTGAGCAGGTGCACGGCGGTGCGTCCGGAGCGCAGCCGCACCCGCAGTTGCTCGCGACGCGGTTCCATATAGGTGAAATTCCTGGTGAACAGCCGTAATTCGCCGTCGAGGTAGACCGCGACCGGCCCGGTGCATGCCACCTCGAGCGTCCGCTCCTCCGCCTGATCCACCTCGAGGACGGTGGCGGCGATGGCCGCGCGATATTCGGGCGTGAAACAGAACTCGCTCCAGTCGAGAAAGCCGTCCGCGCCGGTATGCGCGCGCTCCCAGGCTGTTTCGTGGATGTCGTGTTCCGTCGGGCGCCAGCTGAATGCCGCGCCCTCGGACACCGTCGGTGGATCCGCCGCGATATCGATCGGAAGCCGGTCGTACAGCAGCTCTTTCAACGGTGCGACATCGGGTCCATTGGTCAGCACCCAGCGGCCGTCCGCGCCCCACGGGCTGCCGTCGGCGGCCAGTGCCTCGTCCAGATCGCGGCACGGCGCCGACCAGATGGGTGCGATCAACCAGTCCCGGACGTAACCATTGCGATCGAGTGCGTGCACGGTCCGCTCCCGTGCGGCGTGCGCCGGAAGGTATCTGCTCATCGAATCGCTCCTCGGACCAGTCCCGCGATGATCTGGCGCTGCAGGATCAGGAAGATCACCACGGTCGGCACGATCGAGACGACCGAGACCGCGAGGATCTGATTGAACGGAATAGCCTGTTGGCTACTGAATCTCGCGATCGCCACCGGCAGCGTCTGCTTGCTCTCGTCCTGCGCGACGATCAGCGGCCACAGGAAGTCGTTCCAGCGCCAGATGATCGAGAAGATCGCGAGCACCGCGATCGCGGGCCGGCACAGCGGCAGCACGATGCGCCGGAAGATGGCGAATTCACCCGCGCCGTCGATCCGGGCCGCCTCGATGGTCTCATCGGGCAGCGTGAGCATGTATTGGCGCAGCAGAAAGACGCCGGTCGGCGTCGCCGCGGGCGGAATGATCAGCCCCAGCAGCGAATTGGTCATCCCGAAGGCGGAAACCACCTGATAGACCGGCAGCAGGATCACCTGCAGCGGAATCATGATGGTGGACAGCGTGATCAGGAACAGCAGGTCACGGCCGCGAAAGTTGTATTTGGCCAGAGCGAATGCGGCCATCGAATTGATCAGCAGGGTCAGCAGCGTCGCGGCCACCGTCACGATGACGCTGTTGATCAGGTAATGCGGAAAATCGAAGGCCGCCAACCCGGTTCGGTAGTTGTCGAGGGTGGCGTGCTGCGGATAGAGCGTCGGCGGCTGCGCGGCCAGCTCGGCCTGACTCTTGAACGACGAGAGCCCGGCCCAGATGAGCGGCGCGACAACGATGATCGCGCCCGCGATGAGCACCGTCGCGCGCAGCACCGAGCCGGTCCGCAGTGTGCGCCCGGTGGTGGAGGTCCAGGTGGCGGCCGGACGCGTGCGCTCGGGTTCGACGGTCTGGATCACAGTGCCTCCCTGCGCCGCCCGACGAGGTAGTTGAGAAAGGTCACCGCGAATACGACGAGGAACAGGATCACCGCCGCTGCGCTCGCCAAGCCGTAGCTGACCGGCGCGTGGAAGGCGTTGACGTAAACGTATTGCACGAGAAGGGTTGTCGCGCCGACCGGGCCGCCGCCGGTGAGCGTGTAGATGAAGTCGAAGGCCTGGAATCCGGCAATGGTGGCCAGCATGATCACCACCAGCGTCGTCGGCCGCACCAGCGGCAGGGTGATCAGCCGGATGCGCTGCCAGGTGCCCGCGCCGTCGATGGTGGCCGCCTCGTACACCGATTCGTCGATGGCCTGCAGGCCCGCCAGCATGATCATGGCGTAGAAGCCCAGGTGGATCCAGGTGCCGACGAGTATCACCGATACCAGCGCCAACTGCGGATCCACCAGCCACGCGGGGTGGCCGAGGCCGAGCGCGGCGAGCGCCGAATTCACCAGCCCGGTCTGCCGATTCAGCGCCGCATTCCAGATCAGGCCGACCACCACCGGCGAGACGACCATGGGCAGGAAATAGGCGGCGCTCAGCGCGCCGCGCCCGCGCCGCTGGCCGTGCAGCAGCAGTGCGAGCGCGGTCGCCAGCACGGTGCTGAGCGCGACGAATCCGATGACGAACAGGGCGGTCTGCCGTGCGACATCCCAGAATTCGGAGCTGTCCAGAATCTGGCGGTAGTTGTCGGTGCCGACCGCATGGAAGGTCAGACCGTTATTGCTGTCGTAGAAGCTGAGGTTGAAGCCGTTGATCGCCGGGTAGATGGTGAACAGCCCGAACAGCACCATATTCGGCAGGATGAACAGGTACGGCGCGACCTTGCGCCGGTTGATCCGGAAACCGGCCGTCATTTGGTCGCTTTCACGATCTTGTCCACTTGATCGCGTAGGTTGTGTACGCAATCGGCGACGCTCTCCTGGCCCGCGACGTACTTGTCGAATTCCTTCACCAGTGCGTTCGCCGCGCCGGTGAACGCCGGACTCGCCGCGGTCTTGAAATCGACCGATGGCGTACTCGCGATCTGCCCGATGAACATATTCATATCGGCTGCGCGCGAGGGGTATTCGACGTGGCTGGAGACCAGATCCTTCCTGGTGGGCAGCCAGAACGCGACCTTATCTATCTCGCGTTGGTTCTCCGTGCGGTTCATCCACTGCGCGAAGGCGGCGCCGAGCGTCGGCTCCTTGCTGCGCCGGAACGCCACCATCTGTTTCATACCGGGGAAGCCGCCGCATTCGGCCGCGCACGGATTCGGCACCGCGGCCCATTTGAACGGCGCGGATTTCGCGAACGCGCCGACCTGCCACGGCCCGGACAGATATACCGGGGCCTGCTGCGCCATGAAGGGGTCGTTGCCGCCGCGATAATTGGTGCCCGCACCCAGCCAGAATTCCTTGGACATCTTGCCCGATTGCAGCAGATCGTTGACCGCGCTCAACGCCTGTTCGGTCTTGGCCTGGTCGACTGCGACCTGACCGTCCGCGCCGATCAGCGTGGTGCCGAACTGGCTGAGCACGGTGCTCAACCGGTTACCGGAGACGTCCATCGTGATGGCCGAGGACATTTGATTTTCCTGGGCCACCTTGGTGGCCGTGTCGACGAATTGCTGCCAGGTCCACTTGGTGTTGGCGTCCGGCACCGGGACACCGGCCTTCTGGAATGCGTCGACATTGACGAACGGGCCGTTGATCGTCTGATCGCTCGGCACCGCGAACATGTGCCCGTCCTTGTCGACGGCGGTGGCTACGGCGCCGTCAGTGAATTCGTTCGGATACGCCTTGCCGAAATAGTTGGTGAAATCCAGTAATTCGCTGCCCCAGAGATGCCAGTCCTGTACCCGGGCCACCTCCGGCGCGGTGCCCGAGGTGATGCGCGCGGTGAGCGCGGTGTTCAGCTGGGCGAACGGGATGACCTGTAGGTCGACGGTGGCGCCGGTCTCCTGCTCGAAGCGGGCGACCGCGGCCTTGGTGGCGTCCAGGTCGGGCCCGTCGGTGAAGTACAGGTAGGTCATGTGTTTGCCCTTGAAACTGGAAAAGTCCACCGTGACAGGGCCATTCGAGGTGTTGTTCGTCTCCTGCGTGCCCGGTGCGCATGCGGTGGCCGTGGCCAGCGCCAGCACCCCCGCGACCAACGCGCCGACCGACCGTGACTTGATTCGCATGCGAACCGCTCCTTGCTGTGCGACATTCACGCCTTGTCGCGTTCTGCTCGATACCGCATACTTCACCCGCGTCCTATGTGAGGGAAAGCACTTCCCGTCAGACGGGAAACGCGCTGCCGGAGGAGACCGATGAATGCAGCAACGCGCGGCACGGACGTCCGCTACGCCACCAGCCCGACCGAATTCGTCACGCTCACACCAGAGGAACTGCGCGAGCGCTTCCTGATCACCGATCTGTTCGCCGAGGGCGAGGTGCGTTACACGCTGTCGCACCACGACCGCCTCCTCATCGCCGGTGCGGTACCTGCCGGCGGCGAGCTCACGTTGCAGCCGCCCGCCGAAATCCGGGCCGAAAAGCTCTGTGACCGTAGGGAACTCGGCATAGTCTGCCTGTCCGGCGGCGGCTCGGTGACCACCGACGGAGTGAAACACGAGGTGGGCGCGGAGGACATCGTCTACGTCGGGCACGGCACCGAGGAGGTGGCCGTCGCGGGTGATGCCGTCTTCTACATCGTCTCGGCCCCAGCGCATTTCGCGCATCCGACCACCCTGATTCCGCGATCCGCCGCGCAGGCCGTCCAGGTCGGTTCGGCGGAGCGGGCCAGCGAGCGCACGCTGCGCAAGTACGTGCACGAAGAGGGCGCCCGGTCCTGCGAACTCGCGCTCGGCATCACCACACTCGCGCCCGGCAGCGTGTGGAACACCATGCCCTGCCACACCCACGACCGGCGCACCGAGATCTACCTGTACTTCGGGCTGGATCCGGCCGAGCGGGTGGTGCACCTGTGCGGTGAGCCGAGCCGCACCCGCAGCATCATCGTCGCCGACCGGCAGGCGGTGATCAGTCCGCCCTGGTCCGTGCATACCGGGGCCGGTACCGCCCCCTATCGGTTCGTCTGGTCGACGGCGGGTGAGAACCTGGCCTACAAAGACATGGATCTGGTTGCGACGGAGCAACTCTCGTGACGGATCCGTTCCGGTTGGACGGCAGCAGGGCACTCGTCACCGGCGCGCGCACCGGCATCGGCCGGGCCGCGGCGCTCGCCATGGCCGCCGCGGGCGCGGATCTCGTGCTGTGGGGCCGTGATTCGGCCGGGCTCGCGCCGGTGGCCGCCGAAATCCGGGCGCTGGGCCGGGCATGCGACACCGTCGGCGTCGACCTGACCGACCTCGCCGCGGTCGAATCCGCGGCTGTCGCGTTGGCCGCCGCGCACCGGATCGACCTGCTGGTGAACAATGCCGGAATCATCGGTCGCGGTGCGGCGGTGGGTGTTTCGCTCGCCGACTGGCGCAAGGTGCTCGATGTGAATCTGGACGCGGCCTTCCTGCTGGCCCGGACCATGGGCGCCGCCATGCTCGACCGCGGCGCGGGCCGCATCGTGAATATCGCCTCGCTGCTGTCCTTTCAGGGCGGTATCAACGTGGCCTCCTACACCGCGAGCAAACACGCGATCGCCGGACTCACCAAGGCGCTCGCCACCGAATGGGCGGGGCGGGACGTCGGGGTGAACGCGGTCGCTCCCGGATATGTGACCACCGCGAATACCGCTGCGCTGCAAGCCGATACCGAACGCAACCGGGCCATCACCGAGCGAATTCCGGTGGGCCGCTGGGGCACGCCGGAGGATATCGCCGGTGCCATCGTCTTCCTCTGTTCGCCCGCCGCATCCTATGTGCACGGGCACGTTTTGGTGGTGGACGGGGGGTGGCTGGCTCGGTGAGTGGCCACCCGAGCGCGGTGGCCAAGGTGGTGCTGGTGCTGGAGGCATTGCCGAACTGCCATGGGGTCAGCGAGATCAGCCGCGGCACCGGCCTACCGACCTCGACGGTGCACCGGATCCTGTCGGAGCTGGCCGGACTCGGCTGGGTACGCGTCGATTCGGAACACCGGTACCTGCCCGGCGTTCGCCTGCTCTCGCTGGCCGGGCAGTCGGCGAGCATCACCGAGATCGTGCACCCCATCCTGGGGCGGCTGTGCGCGGCCACCGGCCACACCGTGCATTTCGCGCTGCGCTCGGGCGACGAGGCGGTGTACGTCGACAAGCTGGAGGGCGACCGCGCGTATGTGATGCGCTCCCGGGTCGGGCTGTCGATTCCCTTGCACTGCACCGCGATCGGCAAGGCCATCCTGGCCGGGTTGCCGCGGCCGGAGTTGCGCGCGGTGCTGGCCCGAAATCCGTTGACCGCCATGACCGCACGCACCATCACCGATCCCGAGCTGTTGCTCGCGCACCTGGAATCGGTGGCCGAGCGCGGTTATGCCGTCGACGACGAGGAGAACGAGGAGCACACCCGCTGCCTCGGTGCGGCGGTGCTCGACCACCACGGCCAGCCGATCGGCGGAATCAGCGTCTCCGCCTTGGCATTCGACCTCGACCGGGCGAAGGTGCGCGCCTGCGTCCCGCTGCTCACCGCCGCCGCCCGCGAGGCCTCGCAGGCGCTCGGGCTGCCGAGCGCGTTGACGCCGCGGCCGCCCAAGAAGTCCGGACGGCGTTGAATATCAGGGCAATTCACGGGCGATGCGGTTGCGCGCCGCCGTCGACGACGATCCGCTGCCCGGTGAGATAACCCGCGGCGGGTGACACCAGGAAGGCGACCACATCGGCCACCTCCTCCGGGCGGCATACGTGGCCGAACGGTGAACTCGCGTCGAGATCGGCGGCCTGCTTCGCCGCGCCGCCGGTGAGCGCGGCGGTGAGCCGATCGCCCATATCGGTGGCGACCAACCCCGGCGCCACGATATTGACGTGAATACCGTGCGCCGCTTCCTCTTTCGCGAGGGTATGGGCCAGCGCCTCCAATGCCGCCTTACCCATGTTGTACGGTGCGCCGTTCGCCGAAAGCATATGTGCCGCAGTAGAACTCACCATGACGATATCGCCGCGCGGGCACTGCCGCATCGATGGCAGCACCAGCCGCGTCAGGTTGTGCGGCCCGATCGCGTGCACCGCGAGCAGCTTCTGCACCTCGGCGATCGGCGTGTCCGCCACGGTATTTCCGCGACTGGCCACGCCCGCGTTGTGCACCAGAATCCCGATCGGACCGAATTCGCCGGTCACCTGCTCGACCATTGCGGCGACCGCGTCGAAATCCTGTACCGGCGCGTGTACCGCGATCGCCCGGCCGCCATCCGATTCGATCTGCGCGACAGTATCTTTCGCCGCCTGCTCGTCGCGCGACCAGTTCACCGCGACGGTCGCGCCGCGCCCGGCCAAGGCCCGCGCGACGGCCCGCCCGATACCCCGTCCGCCGCCGGTGACCAGTGCGACCCGTTGCGCCAGGTAGTTATCCGCCATCTCCGCAGTATGCCCAAGCGTCGTCCGGGCGGAAAGGCTCAGCCTTCGGCTCGTCTCGCGCGGAATGCGGCCGTCTTGGTCCGGTTCTGGCATGCGGTGCTGCAGAAACGCTTTGTGCCGTTGCGGGATACGTCCATGTACACGCGGTCGCAGTGTTCGGCCGAGCAGACGCCGACCCGTTCGGCGTATTCGGTGCCGAGCAGATATGCGAAGCCGCCGGCGAAGGAGGCCATGATACCCATGACGACGGGCGCGTCCGGATCGTGGAAGTGCAGGTGCCACGGTTCGTCGCCGCGGCGGATCAGCGTCGGGCGGGCGCCGTATTCGGTGACCATCGCGTTGATCCGGATCGCGGCCGAATCGATATCGCCGGCGTCGACCGCGCCGAACACCTCCCGCAGTTGTCCGGCGGCCGCGGCCAGCGCCGCCGCGTCCGCGACGTCGAGCGTAATCCGGTAGGCGGCGGTGATCATGCCGTTCACCCGCTCACGCAATTCCCGGTCGTCGCCGGCGGGCGGGAAGGCGCGCCCCCGGCTCTCGCCCGGGACAACGGCGTTCACCAGCTCGGCGGCCCGCGTCACTCGGGTCACCATGTGACTGTCTAATCGCACTTGATCAGTTACCTCGCCTTCGCTACAGTCGTTACCGTCGTAATCAAGTATGACAGTAACGGAGCGTCAGTCATGCAGCTCACCACCGCCACCGCCCACTCCTGGATCGAGCGCTGGGATCGCCAGCAGGAGCGATACCTGCCCGATCGCGAAACCATGTTCGCCGTATTCGCCGATGCCGTCGCCGCGCGGACCGGCCGCCCCGATCCGGTGGTGCTCGATATCGCCTGCGGTCCGGGATCGCTCGGCGCGCGCATTCGCGACCGGCTGCCGCGGGCTCGCGTCATCGGCGTCGACGCCGATCCGGTTCTGCTCGAATTGAACCGCGCCACTTACGGTTTCGAAGTCGTCGACCGGAATCTCGGCGATCCGGACTGGTTCGCGGCCCTGCCCGTCGACCAGGTCGACGCGGTGGTGAGCACCACCGCGCTGCACTGGCTCGAACCGGACCACCTCGCGGCCTTCTACGCGCGGGCGGCGCAGTTGCTCCGGCCCGGCGGGATCCTGCTCAACGGCGACGATATGCCAACGAGCGCAACGGATATCGAGCAACTGGAACACGAGTTGGCGGCGGGTCAGGCCGAACGCGAAGGCGTCGCGGACCGCGAGGCGTGGAATGAATGGTGGACCGCGATCGAGGCCGAACCCGAGCTCGCGCACGCGGTCGCCGAGCGGGAGCGGCGGCGCTGGGAGCACCCGGAGAGTAACGGTGTGGGCTATGAGCAGCACGTAAAACTGTTGCGGGAGGCCGGTTTCCGTGCCGTCGGCACGATCTGGCAGTACGGCCGCCGCCGCATCGTCGCCGCGGTGAAGTGATCCCCTCCGGACCGGGCCGACGGGTGCGGTCCGGAACTTTCGGATAGGGGCCGATCCATCGGCGCGGTATCGCCACGGACGGGCGGCCGATGCGAGAGACTCGGGGTGCCGAAACCGAACGACGCAAGGGGAAGTTAGCGATGTCGCAGTCATTCGCCGCCTATCCGAGTGCGGTCCCGGTCGGAGTCGACACCTCGCGCGCCAGCATCGCGCGCGTCTACGATGCCGCGCTGAACGGCAAGGACAATTTCGAGATCGATCGCGAGGTGCTGGCGCAGGTGCGGACGGTGGCCCCGCAGGTCGCCGATCTGGCCTGGGCCAACCGCGATTTCCTGATCCGGGCGTGCCGCTTCCTGGCCAAGGAGGCCAAGCTAGACCAGTATCTCGATCTCGGCTCCGGCTTGCCGACCGCGGAGAACACCCACCAGGTCGTGCAGCGGGTGGACCCGGAATCGACGGTGGTCTACGTCGACAACGATCCGATGGTGCTGGCGCACGCCAGGGCCCTGCTGGCCAACAACCGCCGCACGATCATCGCCGCCGCGGACATTTTCCAGCCGTTCGAGGTGCTGAAGCTGCCCGCGGTGCGCGAACACCTGGATTTCAAGCGGCCGATCGCACTGTTCCAGATCGGCACGCTGCACCACTACCTCGGCGACGATGCCGCCGAGCTCATGGGGACCTATATAGATGCGCTGCCGTCCGGCTCATACGTCGCGATCGCGCACTTCTACGATCCGCAGACGCCCGAGCTGACCGAACTGGCCCAGCAGATGGAGGAAAAGTTCATCCACAGCCCGATGCGCAGCGGCCGGTTCCGGACCCGCGACGAAATCCAGGCCATGTTCGGCGATCTGGAGATGGTGGACCCGGGGCTCGTGTTGTGTGACGACTGGTGGCCGGACGGTCCACGGCTTTCGCCGCTGTCCACGGTGCGGCAGTGCATCGTCGGCGGGGTGGGTCGCAAGCGCTGACCGCTCGATCGGCAACCGACCAGACGTCCCGTATGTTCGGTTGGGATGCTGACACTGCTGCTGGCGCTCATCGGATTCGCCCTACTCGACTCGCCGAATATCCTGGTCATCGGGCTCACCACCGCCATCGTCGCCGACAGCCGATTGCAGCGCCGCTCGCCCGTACCGGGCGGGGCGAACTTTCTGCTCGGCGTCTATCTGGTCACCACCGCATTCGGTCTGTGTACCGTGCTCGGGCTCAACTTCCTCACGGGCCTGGTCGATTTCGAACTCACCCCGACGATTCGGTATTGGGGCGAGCTGATTCTCGGCACGGTGCTGATTCCGCTCGCCTTCCTGCCGCTGCACGCACGCGGCGAACCACCGCCGTGGGCAATGGCTTTCCGCACCCGGCCATGGCTGCTGATACTGGTCGGCGCGGGCATCGGGCTCGGGCAGGCGCCCACGGCGGTGCCCTATCTCGCGGGCCTGGCCATGCTTTCCGCGCAGAATCCACTGCCGCCGCTGTGGCCCGCCATCGTCCTGGCCTACTGCGCCATCACCCTGCTGGCCCCAACTCTCATCCTCGCCCTCTCGACCCGAAAAACGCTGCGCGCCCGCCGCTTCTATCGCGGCCTGGTCCGCGCACTCACCACCTACGGCCCACCCGCCGTCCGAATCCTGTTCGCCGGCTTCGGCATCGCACTCGTCGCCGACGCCGCGATCCACTATTCGGCACTGTTCTGACCGAGCAGCCCGGCCGTCGCACCGGCCTCGGCCAGTACCGCCTGGGCGTCCAGGATCAGGCGATGGCTGCGGTCTCCCCGTCGTCGAAGTGAATCGACTGTCGCAATCGGCCGCCGAGCGCGGTCGCGTAGCGGGCCAGCAATTCGTAGCCTGCGATATTTCCGCGCTCGATTTGTGAGATCCGCCCTTTGGTGACGCCCATGCGGTCGGCGATCTGCTGCTGGGTCAGCCCGCGGGACAGGCGGATCTCGGCCAGCCTTTGGCCGATTATCTCGGCCAGTAGCTCCTCCCTGCCGACCGCGACCGCATCCTCGCCGCCCGCGCGCTCGACGAAATCGCCGCGGATGTCCCGCCAACGCGAGTATCCGCTCATCGTGGCCCCTCCAGTTCCTGTCGTCGTTCTTTCAAGTATGTTGCGTAACGTTCTTCGGCTAGCGGAATCGCTGTGCGATACCAGGAATCCCACCTTTTGTATTTATCGCCTGCAACCAGGAGAACGGTCGATCGCCACGGATCGAAGACGAACAGGATGCGGACGGTGCCGGGACGCAGCTCCTTCAGGTTTGAAAGGTTCGAACCGGTGATGGTATCTACGAGCGGCCGTCCAAGACCGGGACCGAGTTCGGCCAATACATCGATGGCTTGAACCACCCGGTTGAAGTCGGATCCCTCCAATTGCTCGATCCATTCTCGAACCTCATCGACTACGTAGATCTCCCAGTCCTGATCGGTCACCGGAGCGAGTATAGGAATCACTATACCCCGCGTGTTGCGATTTCGTCAGATGTGAGAGCGGTTGGCGCTGACCACGAGCACCCCGCAAGGTCGGACGTGATCGGACCGGCGGCCGCCTCGGCATCGGTCAGCACGGCTTCGAGTTCAATTAACACCGTGGTGAATCGCCCGCACTGCACCGTCCCGGCTACCGGGATGAAACATATCGGCACCCATTCCCGATACCGTCTCTGTCACCTCGGGTCGGGCGGAGGGGCACAGAAGGAACTCGCTATGTCGTCCGCGCAGATCTCGGGCCACCGCCCGTCACGACCGTTGGTAGTGGCTAGCTGGATCGCGGCATTCGTACCGCTGTTCAGTTTGGGACTGCTGACCGCCGTGCTGTTCGCTGTCGCGGCCGCTGCGGCACGGTCACGGTCGCTGGCGTTGAGCGCAGCCGGTTACGCAGTGGCAACCGTGATCGAATTCGCGGCAGTGAATCATAGCGACCCGATCTTCACGACAGTCTTGGTGATCCTGATGTTCGGAGCCACAGGCCACGCTCTGTGGGTCCGCGATCGCGTGGTCGGGGCGATGACCCAGCAAGCCCCACATCGAGAGCAGGTTGCCGCACTCCATCCACCGGCACCGGAGGCGGCAATAGTGACCGAACCCGTAGTACAGGCGGCGCTGCAGCGCCGCGCCCGTCGCGCGCAGGCACGCCAATTGCTGTCCACCGACCCGAATCTGGCTACCGAGCTGGCGATCGGGCGTCCGGATCTGCGACGGGAGTTCGACGATGGCGGACTCGTCGATGTCAACAACGTTCCCGAATCCATCCTTGCCCAATTGCCAGGTGTCACTACCGAATTGGCCACACAGATTGCTGCGGCATCGAGAGTCTGCAGGCTCGCCTGCGTCGAGGATCTGGTCGTTTTTGCCGGCGTCCCCAATGATCTCGCCGAGAACCTGCGTGAGTATCTGATCTTCCGCGAACATTGCTGACACAAGCGGTCCGCCACTTTTGCGGGCTTCGGCGTCGCACTGGTCGCCGACGCCGCGATCCACTATTCGGCACTGTTCTGACCGAGCAGCCCGGCCGTCGCACCGGCCTCGGCCAGTACCGCCTCCAGCATTGCCGGGGTCAGCCTGCCGGTGAACGTATTCTGCTGGCTCACGTGATAGCACCCGAAGAGCTCCAATGGGTTTCGCGTGCCGTTCGCGGGCGCCAGGGTGACTCGTGCGCCGTGGCCGAATTTCGGTCTGGGGCGGGGGATTTGCCATCCGGCGTCGGCCAGTACCGGCAGCAGCGCCTGCCAGCCGAAGGCGCCGAGCACCACGATGCCGCGCAGATTCGGTGCGAGCAGCGACAATTCGGTGTCGAGCCAGTGGCGGCAGCGGTCGCGTTCCTCGGGGGTCGGTTTGTTGTCCGGCGGTGCGCAGCGCACCGGGGCGGTGATGCGCACACCGAGCAGGCGCAGGCCGTCGTCGATCCGGGTGGCGGTCGGTTGGTTGGCGAGGCCGACGGCATGCAGTGCGGCGTAGAGCACATCGCCGCTGCGGTCGCCGGTGAACATGCGGCCGGTGCGGTTCGCGCCGTGCGCGGCGGGGGCGAGGCCGACGATCAGCAGCCGCGCGTCCGGCGGTCCGAAGCCGGGGACGGGACGTCCCCAGTAGGTTTCGTCGCGGAATGCGGCACGCTTTTCCTGCGCCACCAGCTCGCGCCAGGCGACCAGGCGGGGGCAGGCGCGGCACTCGGTGACGGCGCTGTCCAGTTCGGCGATGCTGCGGCACACCCGATCCAGGCTGCCATGCGGCGTGGCGCAACGGATAACGAGCCGAATATGTGATCTCTGACACCCAGGAAGGGTTGGTAGCATGGCCTTTCCGACCGTACCGGAGCCACCGCGACCCCCTCGCGGGCCCGGGATTCACTTCGAGAGAGCTCCTTCCAATGCAGTTTGAAATCGTCGAGCGGGACGAGACGTGGGTTGCCGGGCTGCCGGTGCGCAGCCCAAAGCGTGCGCTCGGAGAACTGCGTGATCACGATCTGGAGGCGGCATGGGCCGCGGTCCTACATCAGGAGCTCGGCGGCCCGCTGGCCAGCGCGTATACCGACTACACCGGCGAGCTGGGCACCTACAACACGCAGATCGTCGGCTACCAGTGCGCCTCGTTCGACGAGGTGACCCGCGGCCATGTGGTGGCCCGGCTGCCGCGCGGCACCTATGCGAGATTCTCTTCGGTGGGTAACTTCCCGCAGGTGATGACCGACCTGTGGACCCAGATCGGGTACGCCGAGGAGCACAACCAGATCAAGCGGACCTACACCGGAGATTTCGAGTGCTACCCGCACGCGTACAAGATCGACCTGTATCTGGCGGTCGAAACGCGATGACCTATGCGATTGTCGTGCGTGGTGAGGCGATCTACGGCGGCCTGGTGGTGCCGCGGGTGCGTCCGAGTTTCAAGGTGAGCAACAGCGATCTCATCGAATTCCTGAAGGATCGGTTGCGGGACCGGGCGCGGGCCGATCATCCGATGTACACGGTGTACGTCCCGGATCCAGCGGGTAACTACAACGCGTTGGTGTGTTTCGACTATCCGGATCCGGCCGCGGTGCCGGTGGGCGATGTCCTGGTCAAGGTGCCGAAAGGGGTGTATGCCCGGTTCGAACCGAACGGCGACTACCACGATCCGGTGGAGGATGTGTGGGCGCAGGTGGACGACGCGACGGCGTCGGCCGAGATCACCAGGGCCTACCGCGAAGAGGTCGAGGTCTGGCGTGGTCCGGAATCGGTCGAATTGTTCATTTCGATCCTGGTTTAGCTTGCTGGCTGTTAGCTATATGTGAACCGACCGGTTGTCACGGTTTGCCCGTTACTAGCCAGCGACGATATGACCTGGGGAAATATCGGGGCGCGCAATCGGGTTTCGGAATATTTGCCGGATGTCTGTTCAATTCCTGCCGGATGAACGATACTGCCCTAGGCACCTCACCGTGCGCGCGTCGCAGGCTGAGTGGGTCGCACGGCTCGCGGACCGCGCCAGGCGCGCAGTAATGGAGTAGGAAGACATGACTTTCGCCAGCGGTCACCGTCGCCCCGGCGGATTTCGGCGGCATCATGGTCCGATGGGTTCCCGCGCTGCTACGGTCCCGACGCCGCGATATTCGGGCACGGATGGTGGTACGGGCGTCCCGGTGGCGGTTCGGAGTCGCTTCCTGGACTTACCGGCGGTGCCCCGGCATGAGACCATGACGTGGGTAGCGCGCTCGAGCTATGCGGTAGCTGCCACTGCCCGTGATCGGCGGCGTCTGACGCCGGGTGCGGACACTCGTAGTTAGCGCGATGGGAGATAAGGTGCCTCGGCGGACGCTCGACTCGCTGGTGACCCAGGTCGCCGCTGAGCTGATGGGTGTCGACGCCACCACGATGGTGGCGGCAACCGAGGATGTGCTGGCCAGGCTGATCGAGCATTTCGATGTCGATTACGCATATCTGCGCCATACCGACCGCGAACTACGGGCAACCGTGCTGGTCGCCGAATGGCCGCGGCGCACCCGGGTTCCGGATCCCGACCCGCTGCAGATCGTGTACTTCGACCGCCCGAAATCCATCTTCCACGGGCTGGAACACGCCACCGAACCGATCGTCACCGGGCCGATGCCCATGTGTGATCAGATCCGCGAGGCCATCGGCTGGGATCCGGGTATCTCGCACCTCACCTCCGCCGCGGTACCGCTGGTCTCGCGCGGCGAAGCGACCGGACTGCTCGGCTTCGTGAAGGCGGGCGACCGGGAATGGAGCACCAGGGAGATCAACGTGCTCAAGGCGATTGCCGCACTGTTCGCGCAGCTACAGGCCCGGGTGGTGGCCGAGGAGCAGTTGCGCTACATCGCACTACACGACGACCTGACCGGTCTGGCGAATCGGCGGGCACTGCTCGAACATATGGAAGACCGATTACGCCCCGGCAGTCCCGGTCCGGTGGCCACGTTCTTCCTCGACCTGGATCGGCTCAAGGCGCTCAACGACTTCCTTGGCCACACCGCGGGCGATAACTTCATCCGCACCCTCTCCGCGCGGTTGCGCGAGCATCTGGACCCTAACGACATGATCGCCCGGCTCGGCGGCGACGAATTCGTCATCGTGCCCGCCAAACCGATGGACGCGGTCGCGGCGGAGCTGGAGGCCGTGCGGATCCAGCAGCTGATCGGCCGCCGGGTGGTGGTCGGCGGCGAATCGGTGAGCAGGCGGGCCAGCGTCGGTGTCGCGGTCGGGATGCCGGGCGAGACAACGGTCGCCGACCTGCTGCGCGGCGCCGACCACGCACTGCTGTCCGCGAAATCCGGTGGCGGCAACGGGGTCGCGGTCTTCACCGATGCGATGCGCGCGCAGTTCGAGCTACAGGACGATGTGGAGCTGAACCTGCGCGGTGCGGTCGCCGACGGCTCGATGCTGCTGCACTACCAGCCCGAGGTCGATCTGCGCACCGGCCGCATCGTCGCGCTGGAGGCGCTGGTCCGCTGGATGCACCCGACCAGGGGCCTATTGCCGCCCGCCGCGTTCGTCACGGTCGCCGAGGCGACGAATCTCGCTGGGGAACTTGGCCGTTGGGTGATCCGCTCGGCCTGTGCCCAATTCGCGGAGTGGCGCAGACGAGGGCTGGCGGGCAATGTGGTGATGCGGATCAACGTCTCGCCGGTGCAGTTGGTGAGCCTCGATTTCGTCGAGCGGATCGAGGACATCCTGCGGCTGTTCGGCATCGATGGCAGTTCGGTGTGCTTGGAGATCACCGAACACGTCGTGGTGCAGGATCTGGCCCGCACCCAGGTCACCTTGCGTGGACTCAAGCGGATGGGCGTGCAGATCGCCATCGACGATTTCGGCACCGGATACAGTTCGCTGTCGCATTTGAAGGCGCTCCCCGTCGACGCAGTGAAGATCGATCGCGGGTTCGTGCAGCGCCTCGGCGCCAGTACCGATGATCTTGCCATCGTGAAATCCATTATCGGCCTTGCCGGTTCGTTCGGGCTCGGGGTGGTCGGCGAGGGCGTCGAGACACCGGTGGCGGCGCGTACTCTGGTCGGGCTCGGCTGCTATCGCGCGCAGGGTTTCCTGATCGCCCGGCCGATGCCCGCCGACGAGGTGGAGGCGCATCTGGCGCTCGGCCGGATCCCGCTGGATCTCGATCTGCCGAGGGTCGGGCGCGGGCAGACCGCTCGGTGAGGCGAATAAGCCGATGACTCAACAGGATTGGCTGTTGATAGAAACGCTCGGGCATGAGCGCCAGCCCACGCTGGTGGCCGACGGCGACCGGATCAAGGACTGGGTGAGCCTGGTCCGGGTGCAGCGGGAGCCGAGCGTTGCGGTGTACCGGATCGCCGACGTGGTGCGGCGCTGCGTCGAATCCGTCCTGCCCGCAACATATTCCGACGACGCGCTGATCGTGCTCGGGATTCCGGTGCCGTGCGCCTTCGGTGCGGCGCACGCGGTGCAGGTGTGGGTCGGCGGGCCGGGGGATCAGCCGCCGCCGAGACGTGGTGTCGGAGCCTGGGATTGGGACGCCGACAGCGAATTGGCAAAGCACGGGCCGGGTTTGGAGGAACTGGCCTGGGCGCGCGCACCCGAGGACGTCCGGGTGACCCGAACGCCGCCCGAGGTGTTCAGCACCATGGTGCGCTTCGACGGCAGGCTCGACTACATGGCCATGGTCCGCGAGATGCGGGTGGACGGTCGCTGGCAGGGCGAGGTCGATATGCGCGGCGACGACGGCCGGGTGCGTCGCTTCCAGATGATCGCGCGGGCCAATCCGGCGGTGCGCCGCACCCAGGGCCTGATCCACGACGTCACCGATGTGCGCAGGCCGCGCCCCGATGCGGATATGTCGATGATGCGGGCGGTTTCCCGGCGCTCATCGGTGGGCGTCGGCTTCGTCGAACTCGGCTTCGGCCTGATCTACGAGTGGCCGAGCCCGCCACCGCCGCCGCTGGACCGGTGGGCGACCGAACGCCCCGAAATCCACCCCGACGATGCCGCGCGGTACCGGCGCATCTGCGACGAGATGTTGAAGGCCGATCCGGAACTCGCCGCCGACGATGTGCACGAGCTGGTGCTGCGGATCCGGTTCGCCGATACCGACTGGCTGCGCGCGCATGCCGAGCTCCGGCATACCTTCGCCGGGCAGCCGGGAGTGCCGGGGCACGGCCTCATCCGGGTGCGGCCCGCCGAATAAATCCTCGTTCGTGGGTTCTTTCACTGCTGTTCACGCGGTGTTGAGCGCACCGGTTCCTGGGATAACCTGTTTCGCTGCACGATCCGGTTGTGCGCATCGTTCAGCTGGCGAACTTCTACGGGCCGAGGTCGGGCGGGCTGCGCACCGCACTGCACCATCTCGGCGCCGGCTATGTCGCGGCCGGACACGAGGTGGTGCTCATCGTGCCGGGCCGCCGCCGCGCGGAGGAGCTGCTGCCCACCGGTGCGGTCCGAATTACCTTGCCCGCCTTGGCGATTCCCTGGACCGGCGGATATCGGGCGGCCGATCCGCGCCGGGTCGCCGATGTGTTGACGGGGCTGCGTCCCGATGTGCTCGAGGTATCGGATCGGTTGACGTTGCGCGGATTCGGCCGCTGGGCCCGCCGCCGCGATGTGGCCGGGGTGATGATCTCGCACGAACGGTTGGATCGACTACTCGGGCAGGTGCTGCCGGGCGCGATGGCCCGCCGCTGCGCCGACCTCGCGAATCGGCGCACCGCCGACGATTACGACATCGTGGTCTGCACAACCGAATTCGCGCGTGCGGAGTTCCAGCGCATCGGCGCGCGCAATGTCGAACTCGTGCCGCTCGGCGTCGATCTGGAGCTGTTCAGCCCGCGCAGGCGCGACCACCGGCTGCGCGCGGATCTCGGTGTGCCCGGGCGCCCGCTGCTGGTGCACTGCGGCAGGCTTTCGATGGAGAAACGGGTGGATCGCAGCATCGAGGCGATCGCCGAACTGCGCAAGGCGGGAACCGAGGCGCGGCTGGTGGTGGCCGGTGACGGTCCGCGGCGCGAGGCGCTGGAACGGCGGGCGCGGGCCATGAAACCCCTCGCCTGCGGCCAGCCCGCCGTGCGTTTCACCGGATTCATCACCGACCGGGCGATGGTGGCGAAGCTGCTTGCCACCGCGGATGTTTCGCTGGCCCCCGGCCCGCACGAGACCTTCGGGCTCGCGGCGCTGGAGGCCCTGGCGGCGGGCACCCCGGTCGTCGCGAGCAGATCGTCGGCGCTGGCCGATATCGTCACCGCCGACTGCGGCGCGATCGCGGCCGACCGTCCATCGGCATTCGCCGAGGCGGTGACGAATGTGCTGGCGCTGCCGCCCGCGGGCCGTCGGCAGGCCGCGCGCAGCCGAGCGGAGGAATTCACCTGGCCCCGCGCGGTACAGGGGATGCTGGCGGTGCTGGGGCGGTAGTCGTTCGGGGAGTGATCGGTGCGTCGGTGCGTGGTTGTCTCGCTACGACGACGTAATCGCCCGAGCTGGGCGCGGGGTGCGCCGGCATGCGGCGCTGGCGGTTTCGCACAGGCGGCGGTTCGCGACTCGGGCCGAGGCTGTCACACCCCGTCCTCGAACCGAGCATTCGAAGCAGGGGGTGTGCGGTTCGAAGACGGGGCGCGGCAGCGCGCAGTACTCTGCGGTGAGTTCGGGCGGACGAGATGAGAGGCCGGGATGGGTCGCAGGACGTTTCGGGGGGCGAAGACCCTGGTCACGGGGGCGGCTAGCGGGATCGGCCGGGCGACGGCGCTGGCGGCCGCGGCGGCGGGGGCCGAGCTGGTGTTGACCGATATCAATGCCGAGGGGCTCGACGAAACGGTGGCCGAAATCCGGGCCGGGGGCGGCACGGTTCTCGCGGCGCGAGCACTCGACATCACCGACTACGACGCGGTCACCGCATTCGCGAACGAGGTGCACGAAGCGCACGACAGCCTGGACATCGTGATGAATGTGGCGGGCACCTCCGCATGGGGCACGGTCGAGCATCTGGAGCACCGGCATTGGCGAAAGATGGTGGAGGTCAACCTGATGGGGCCGATCCACGTCATCGAGAATTTCGTGCCGCCGATGATGCGCGCGGGGCGCGGCGGCGCGCTGGTGAATGTCTCGTCGGCGGCCGGGATTCTGGCCTTCCCATGGCACGCCGCGTACAGTGCGGCCAAATACGGCCTGCGCGGTGTCTCGGAGGTGTTGCGTTTCGACCTTGCGCGCCATGGGATTTCGGTGCACCTGGTGGTGCCGGGCGCGGTGAATACGCCGCTGGTGCACACCTTCGAACTGGTCGGGGTCGACCGGAACGATCCGCGGGTGCGGCGGCTCGAGGCGGCATTCGCCGGCCACGCGGTGCCGCCGGAACGGGTGGCGCACTCGATCCTGCGCGGTGTCGAGCGCAACCGCTACCTGGTCTACACCTCGTTCGATATTCGCTTCGCCTATTGGTGGGCAAGGAAATTCGCGTTCCCGTACAACTACGTGATGCGCCGGGCCAGCGACCGGTTCAGCAGGCTGCAGGCTTCTGTGGGCAGTTGATGTGCACGTCGAGCACCCGGGCGCCCGGCCCCTCCGAGCCGAGCCGGTCGTGCTCGTTGACCAGACGGCAGGTGCCCAGCGACAGGCAGCCGCAGCCGATGCAGCCGGTGAGGCTGTCGCGCAGGCGAATCAGCTGATTGATCCGGTCGTCGAGGTCGGCTCGCCAGGTGGTGGACAGCTGCTCCCAGTCCCGGCGGGTCGGGGTGCGCCCCTCCGGCAGTTGATCGAGTGCGGCGCGGATTTCGCTGAGCGGGATGCCGACCCGCTGTGAGATGCGGATGAATGCCACGCGCCGCAACGTTTCTCGGGCGTATCTGCGCTGATTACCACTCGTGCGACGACTCGATATGAGACCCTCGCGTTCGTAGAAGTGCAACGCGGACACCGCGACTCCACTACGCTCGGACAGCTGACCGGGGGTCAACTCTTTCGCTCGCCAATCGGCTGTCGACATGCACGCTCCTCCATTCATCTCAACAATACTTCAGGTTCGGTTGCGCTCGGGCGAGAATCGGACTTCAGGTCCGAACCGTGGGAATTACATGCTCCGGGGGCCTCGGGGAACTACGGTCGGAGCATGGGAGACGATCCTGACGTTCCGCTAGCGGTGACCTCCGAGGTCGGCAGACTGCGCACCGTGCTGCTGCACCGCCCCGGCGACGAGTTGCGCAGGCTCACCCCGCGCAACAACGATCAACTGCTCTTCGACGGAATCCCCTGGGTGGAGCGCGCTCAACAGGAGCACGACATCTTCTCCGGCGTGCTGCGCGATCGCGGCGTCGAGGTGCTGCTGCTGGCCGACCTGCTCGCCGAGACCCTCTCGGTCAGCGGCGCGGCCCGCATCCAGGGCATTTCGGCATCCGTCGACGCGCGCAGGCTCGGACATGCGCTGGCCGACGAACTCGCCGCCTACCTGCGCGGCGTCCCGGCCGGGGAGCTGGCCGATATTTTGATGGCCGGTATGACCTTCGACGAGCTGCCGTTCGGTCCCACCACCACCTCGCTGGTGCGGCGGATGCACCACGGCAACGATTTCGTCATCGACCCGCTGCCGAATCTGCTGTTCACCAGGGATTCGTCGTTCTGGGTCGGGCCCAGGGTCGCCATCACCTCGCTCGCGCTGCCCGCCCGGATCCGCGAAACCTCGCTCACCGACCTCATATACGCCTTCCATCCGCGCTTCCTCGGCGTGCGGCGGGCATACGAATCGCATACCGCCCCGATCGAGGGCGGCGATGTGCTGCTGCTGGCGAACGGTGTCGTCGCGGTCGGCGTCGGCGAGCGTACCTCGCCCGCGGGCGCGGAAGCGTTGGCGCGCAGCCTTTTCGACGACAATCTGGCACATACCGTGCTGGTGGTGCCCATTGCGCAGAACCGGGCGACGATGCATCTGGACACGGTGTGCACCATGGTCGACACCGATGCCGTCGTGATGTATCCGGCGGTGCGGGATTCGCTGTGCGCCTTCACGATTCATCGGGAAGACGATTACGGCGGGCGCAGCGGGGACGGCGGTGTCAGCATGCGCGGACCCGATCCGTTCCTGCCCGCCGCGGCGGAGGCGATGGGGATCGGCAAGCTGCGGGTAATCGATACGGGACTCGACGGCGTCACCGCCGAACGCGAACAATGGGACGATGGGAACAACACCCTCGCCCTCGCGCCGGGAGTCGTTGTCGCCTATGAACGCAACGAGATGACCAATGCCCGCCTGGAAGACGCCGGTATCGAGGTACTGCGCATCCCGGGTTCCGAAATCGGTTCCGGGCGAGGGGGTCCGCGGTGTCTGTCGTGCCCGCTGGCCAGGGACGAGGTGGCGGTCGGGAGCGAAAATTAGGGGGTAGCAATGTTCACCATCACCGTGTCGCACGAGTCGGCGGTGCCGCCGTACGAACAGCTGCGGCTCGGCATCATCGCTCAGGTTCGTTCGGGCGAATTGACTGCTGGCACAAAGATTCCCACCGTCCGGGCGCTGGCCGCCGAACTCGGTCTCGCACCGAATACGGTGGCCCGCGCCTATCGCGAGCTGGAAGCGGACGGTGTGGTCGAAACCCGGGGCAGGCAGGGATCTTTCATCGCCTCATCCGGCGACCCGACCCGCGATCTGGCGGGCCGGGCGGCCACCGAATACGTCGCGGTGGCCCGCCGCCTCGGTCTCGATGACGAAAGTGCCCTGCGCTACGTCAAATCCGCGCTGGAATCCGGCTGAGCTAATGCCGCGCATCGCAATTCAGCGCCAACTCGGCAGCCAGAGATGGTCGTGCCAGTTGCCCGGCGTTATCGGCAGCGCGGTGAGAATCGGCCACAGCCAGATGAAGTTGGCGATCACCAGGCCCAGGTACAGGCACACCGCCAAAAGGCCGAGCGCGTAACGCTCGTTCGGCGCGGCGGGTAGGAAGGTGCCGGTCGGACTGCGCGGCACCCCTGCCTGCCTGGCCGGGCCGAGGACATCGCCGAGCACCAGGGCGACCCCCATCACCAGGAACGGTGCGAGCGGGACCGCGTAGAAGTAGTACATCTGCCGGTCCAGGGTCAGGAACCAGGGCAGCAGTCCGGCGCCGTAGCCGACCAGCACCGCGGCGTAGCGCCAGTCGCGGCGGGTGATGCCGCGCCACAGCAGCCAGCCGAGCACCGGGAAGGCCACCCACCAGATCGCCGGTGTGCCGATCAGCATCACGGCCTTCACACAGTTGCTCTGGCCGCAGCCGGTGACGCCGTTATCGGCGTAGTAGTAGAGCATCGGGCGCAGACCCATCGGCCAGGTCCACGGCTTGGACTCCCACGGGTGATGGTTGCCCGCCGAATTGGTCAGTCCCTCATGGAATTTCAGCACCTCGCCGTGGTAGTACCAGAGCGAGCGCAGCGCGTCGGGAATGAAGGAGAAGAAACCGCCGCGGCCCACCTGATTTCCGACGGCGTAGCGATCGATCCCGTCCTCGCTGGAATACCAGAACGCGTAGGTGCCGAGGTATACGCCGAGCGGAATCAGGATCAGCGCGTACAGTCCGGCGACGCCGTCCCGGATCGCGGTGCCGAACAGCGGACGCGACACACCGTAGGTGCGGCGGGCCGACCAGTCGAAGGCGAGCGTCAGCACCAGGAACGCGATCGCGTAATACACGCCGGACCACTTCACGCCGCAGGCCAATCCGAGCAGTACGCCCGCGCCGAATCTCCACCAGCGCACGCCCAACCGCGGACCCCATCGGCTCTGCCCGATCCGCCCCTCGGCGTCGACGCGCGCCATCCTGGCCCGCGTCTGGTCGCGGTCCACGATCAGGCAGCCGAATGCGGAGGTGACGAACAGGGCCAGAAAAATATCCAGCATGCCGATGCGGGAGGACACGAAGGTCAAACCGTCGGCGATGAGCAGGATTCCGGCGATCGCGCCGATCAGCGTCGAACGCGCCATCCGTCGGGTGATCCGGATCACCAGCAGCACCAGGATGGTTCCGGCCATGGCGGCGGAGAAACGCCAGCCGGTGCCGGTGTAGCCGAAGAAATATTCGCCGATCGCGATCAATTGCTTGGCGACCGGGGGATGCACCACCAGTCCGTAGCCCGGGTTGTCCTCGATCCAACCGCCGGTGAGCATCTGCCACGCCTGCGGGGCGTAGTGCTTCTCGTCGAAGACCGGGGTTTTCGCATCGGTGGGGTAGTCGAGCAGGGTGAACCGCGTGACGGCGGCGATGGCCGTCAGGAATGCGGTCACCAGCCAGCCGCGCAGGGTGTCGGTCGG
Organism: Nocardia sp. JCM 34519.1; assembly: GCF_020361265.1. Lineage (NCBI taxonomy): Bacteria > Bacillati > Actinomycetota > Actinomycetes > Mycobacteriales > Nocardiaceae > Nocardia > Nocardia sp. JCM 34519.1. The sequence continues at coordinate 996,648 of NZ_JAIRBR010000001.1, read as the reverse complement.
GCCGAAGTCCGGGGTCGGTCGCAGTGGCGCGGGGCTCGACCAGGAGGGCACGGCCCCGAACGGTGCGGTCGCGCGCTGGTCGGTCACCTGGGTCACGTCCCGATCGTATGCGTTACTCGGTGGCAGGTCGTGCACCGGTGAGAACGACGCATGTCATCGGGACGTGCTACGCCGTTGCCGGCACTACTCGCCGACTCCGTAGGCTACTGACAAAGCTTGGTGGTGGCGAGACGGGAGCGCGGTGGCGGACGAGACGGTGGGCAGGCTGGTGCTCGCGGCGACCCCGATGGGCGAGATCGGGGACGCGTCGCGGCGGCTGTGCGATGCCCTCGGCACCGCCGATATCGTCGCCGCCGAGGACACCCGGCGCACCCGTTCGCTGGCGAAGGCGCTCGACGTCGAAATCACCGGCCGGGTGGTCAGCTTCTACGATCACGTGGAAACCGCGCGAATCCCGGCCCTGCTCAACGAGATCGCGGACGGGCGGACGGTGCTGCTCGTCACCGATGCCGGGATGCCGTCGGTGAGCGATCCCGGCTACCGAATGGTCGCCGCCTGCGTGGAACGCGACCTGCCGGTGACCTGTCTGCCCGGACCTTCCGCCGTCACAACCGCTTTGGCGCTTTCCGCGCTGCCGGTGGAGCGGTTCTGCTTCGACGGGTTTCCGCCGCGTAAATCGGGTCAGCGCCGAGAATGGTTGCGCGCCTTGGTATTCGAACCGCGTGCCTGCGTCTTCTTCGAGGCGCCGCACCGGCTCGCCGACTGCCTGGCCGACGCGGTCGACGTGCTCGGCCCGGACCGCCGCGCCGCGGTCTGCCGCGAGCTCACCAAGACCTATGAGGAGGTGGTCCGCGGCACCCTCGCCGAACTCGCCGCTTGGGCCGTCGACGGCGCACGCGGTGAGATCACCGTGGTGCTCGAAGGGGCCCAACCGAAACCGGCCGATCCGGTCACCCTGGTCACCGAGGTCGAGGCGCTCACCGAGGAGGGTGTCCGGCTGAAGGACGCCTGCGCGCAGGTCGCCGCGGAAACCGGTGTCTCCCGGCGCGAGCTGTACGACGCGGTGCTCGCGGCCCGCCGCGACGGCGCGGACTGAGGTCCGCCCGGCCTGCGCCGCAACACATCCGCCCGCGGAGATATCTCACCGTGTGCCGCCGGGCGATACGGAGGATGATCGTCCTATGACGTCACTGGAAAGCAAGGCGAAAGCGTTTCTGGAACTGCACCGGCCCGGCGATCCGGGGGTTTTCCCGACGGTGTGGGATGCCTGGTCGGCCAGGGTGGCCGTGGCCCAGGGCTTTTCGGCGTTGACACTGGGCAGCCATCCGGTCGCCGACTCGATCGGCCGCTCCGACAAAGAGGGGATGAAGTTCGCCGAACTGCTCACCCGGGTCCGGCAGATCACCGAGGCGGTCGAGGTGCCGGTTTCGGTGGATATGGAATCGGGTTACGGGCTGGAGCCCGCGCAGCTCATCGAGGGTCTGCTGGAGGCGGGCGGGATCGGCCTCAATATCGAGGATTCCGTGCACAGCGAGGGCGGTCGCCTGCGCGCGGCCCAGGAGCATGCCGATTTCGTGCACGGCCTGCGCCAGTTCGCCGACGCGGCGGGCGTGCACGTGGTGATCAACGCGCGCACCGATATGTACCTGCGCCAGGACGGCGACGAGGCCGACCGCACCGACCGGGTTATCGCCAGGCTGCGGCTGGCGGCCGAGGCGGGCGCCGACTCGCTGTTCCCCGCCGGCCAGCCCGAGACCGAACTGCGCCGCCTGACCGGTGAGCTGCCGCGTCCGATCAGCGTGGTCGCGCTGCCGGACAAGTCGGAGAAGGCGCGCCTCGCCGAGGCCGGTGTCGGCCGGATCAGCTTCGGCCCGTACCTGCAGCGCGCGCTGACCGCCGAGACCGAGCGCCTGCTCGCCCGCTGGACGTAGATTCGGTGGCGCGGTGATCCGCCGCGCCACCGAATTCCCTTGCGCTACTTGGTCTTCGGCTCCACATAACGCGGGAAGACGGCCTCCGGCTCCGGCAGCGGCACGCCGGGGACCAGCGGCGTCGCGATATCGGCGAAGGTCCGGTTCTGCTGTGCCAGCAGATCCAGGATCTTGCCCGCCGAACTCGGCATCACCGGCTGCACCAGGATCGCCACGATCCGGACCACCTCGAGCGTCACGTACAGGACCGTCGCCTCGCGGGCCAGATCCTCCGGGGTGCCTGATTTGGCCAGCGTCCACGGCGCCTGCGCGGAGAAGTACCGGTTCGCCTCGCCGAGCGTCAGCCAGATCGCCTCCAGCGCCAGATGCATTTGCTGGGCGTCGAATTCGGTGCGGCAGCGGTCCAGCAGATCGTTGGCCCGGGCCAGCAGCGCGCGGTCGTCCTCGGTGAATTCGCCGGGGGTCGGTATCGCGGCACCGCAATCGCGCGCCACCATCTTCAGGCTGCGCTGCACCAGGTTGCCGAATTCGTTGGCCAGGTCGGCGTTGATGCGCCCGACGATGGCCTCGTGGCTGTAGCTGCCGTCCTGGCCGTAGGAGATCTCGCGCAGCAGGAAGAAGCGCACGGCGTCCAGGCCGTACTCGTCGACGAGGGCCAGCGGATCGACCACGTTGCCGACCGACTTCGACATCTTCTCGCCCTTGTTGTACAGGAACCCGTGCACGAAAACGCGTTTCGGCAGTTCCACCCCGGCCGACATCAGGAACGCCGGCCAGTACACGGTGTGGAAGCGGGTGATGTCCTTGCCGATGATGTGCACGTCGGCGGGCCAGAACTTCTTGAAGGCAACCGATTCCGTATCCGGGAAGCCGACGCCGGTGATGTAGTTGGTGAGCGCGTCCACCCACACGTACATCACGTGATCGGGATGACCCGGCACCGGGACGCCCCAGTCGAAGGTGGTGCGTGAGATGGACAGATCCTTCAGCCCGGCCTTCACATAGCTGACGATCTCGTTGCGACGCGTTGCGGGCGCGATGAATTCGGGATGCGCGTCGTAGTGCGCGAGCAGCCGGTCCTGATACGCCGAGAGCCGGAAGAAGTAGTTGGACTCCTCGGTCCAGGTGACCGGCGTCTTGGTCTCGGTGGAGATGCGCGTGCCGTCGTCGAGCAGCGTCGTCTCCTCCTCGGTGTAGAAGGCCTCGTCGCGCACCGAGTACCAGCCGGAGTAGTTGTCCAGGTAGATATCGCCGTTGGCGAGCATCCGCTCCCAGATCGCGGCGCAGGCCGCCCGGTGGTCGGCGTCGGTGGTGCGGATGAACCGGTCGTAGGAGATGTCCAGTTTCTTGTCCATCGCCTGGAACACATCCGAGTTGCGTGCCGCGAGTTCCTCGACCGCGACGCCCTCGGCGGCCGCGGTCTGTTGCATTTTCTGACCGTGCTCGTCGGTACCCGTCATGAAGAAGACGTCGTATCCGTCGAGCCGCTTGAAGCGGGTGAGGGCATCCGACGAGATGTACTCGTAGGCATGCCCGATGTGCGGCGCACCGTTCGGGTAGGCGATGGCCGTTGTCAGATAAAAGGCGGGGCGCTCAGACTCGCTCATGGTGTGTCTACTGTAATGCGCGTGCCATTCTTCGCTCGCGTGAATATCCGGGTCGGCGTCGATGTCCAGTAAGCGCCCGGCCCCGGAACTGCCGGAACCCCTTGCGCCGCTGGTCGATGCGCATACCCACCTCGATGCGTGCGGCGCGACGGACGCCGGTTCGGTCGAGGTGATGATGGATCGCGCCGCCTCGGTCGGCGTCGGCCGGGTGGTCACCGTCGCCGACGATTTGAAGGCCGCCCAGTGGGCGGTCGAGGCCGCACACTGGGACGACCGTGTGTACGCCGCGGTCGCGCTGCATCCGACCCGCGCGAACGCGCTCGACGAGCAGGCGAAGGCGGAATTGACGAGGCTGGCGGCCGATCCGCGGGTCGTCGCGGTCGGTGAAACCGGACTCGATTACTACTGGCCGGGCAAACTCGACGGCTGCGCCGATATCGAAACGCAGATCGAGGGTTTCCGCTGGCATATCGAACTGGCCAAGCGGGTGGGTAAACCGCTGATGATCCACAATCGCGAGGCCGACCACGACCTGCTCACCGTGCTGCTCGATGAGGGCGCGCCGGAAACCGTTATCTTCCATTGCTTTTCGTCGGATACGAATATGGCGCTGGCCTGTGTCGCCGAGGGGTACATTCTGAGTTTCTCGGGCACGGTGAGTTTCAAGAACGCGCGCGAATTGCGCGAGGCGGCCAAGGTGGTGCCGGACGATCAACTGCTGGTGGAGACCGATGCGCCATATCTGACGCCGCATCCGTTCCGTGGTGCGCCCAACGAACCGTATTGCCTGCCGTACACCATGCGTGCTTTGGCCGAATTGCGTAGTCAGGACCCGGTGGAGTTGGCCGAGATCAGTACGGCGAACGCCCGGCGGATATACGGAATCTGAAATTCGGGCATTTCGAGGCGGTGCGGTCGGCGTCGTCTCCGGGTTTGCTCGCGGGGCTCATTGGTAAGGACCCTGGATCGTCAAGTGTGGTGTACATCACTACGATTGACCCATTTCGTGATTTACCTGCGCCAGGGATATCTGATCGTGATATTGAAATGCGCAGCTGACGTTGCAGCGGTTGTCCACCCCTGACCCCTTCGTTATCGTGCTGTGACCATGTCCCCATTAACGCGGATCAACCAGTCCCGATCGCCGCTGCTCTATGCGGCGATCGCGGCGCTGCTGCTGACGCTGATCGCCGGCGCGGGCCTGGCGATCGTGAACCGCAAGACGGTGACCGTTGTGGTGGACGGTCAGAAGTCGCTGATGACCACCATGTCCCGCAACGTTCGCGGCGTGCTCCGCGCCGCGGGTGTCGACGTCACCGTCCGGGACAAGGTGGTGCCCGCGCTCGCATCCGCGGTCGGCGACGGTTCGGTCATCACGCTGAACCGGGCCCGTCAGGTGGAGCTGTCCATCGACGGCAAGGCGCCGGAGAAGGTGTGGACCACCGGGCTCACCCCGGCCGAGGCCGCCGCCCAGCTCGATATCGCCAAGGACATGTACGTCGCGGATCGCGACGAAAAGCTGCCGCTGGAGGGCGCGACACTGCGCATCGCGAGCCCCCGCTCGATCTCGCTGATCGACGGCGTCGGCAACCCGGTGGACGTGCGCCTGGCCGCGCCGACCGTCGGCGAATTCCTCAAGGTCGCGGGCATCCCGCTGATCCAGGAGGACACCGTCGAACCGGCGCCGGACACCCCGCTGGTCGACAACATGCGCGTGGTGGTGACCCGCAAGCGCGTCGAGAACAAGACCGAGACCGATGTTCCGCTCGACCCGCCGGAGAACGTCATCGAGGATCCGACCATGAATATGAGCCGGTCGGTGGTGGAGACGCCAGGCGCGCCCGGCGTGCAGGACGTGACCTACGCGGTCACCATGGTCAACGGCCGAGAGGTGAGCCGCAAACAGCTCTCGTCGACGGTCAAGGTCACCGCGCAGCCGAAGACCATCCGCAAGGGCGCCAAGCCGGGCACCGAGGTGCCGCCGGTGAAGGACGGCCCGATCTGGGACGCGCTGGCCAAATGCGAATCCGGCGGCAACTGGGCGATCAACACCGGTAACGGTTATTACGGCGGCATCCAGTTCGATCAGGGCACCTGGGAGCGGCAGGGCGGCACCAGGTACGCGCCGCGCGCCGATATGGCGACGCGCGAGGAGCAGATCGCCATCGCCGAGGTGACCAGGGCGCGGCAGGGTTGGGGCGCCTGGCCGACGTGCACCAGCAGGCTCGGCATCGGAGCGGGCGCGGAGTAATAGCCCAGGAGTATTGCGGCGGGGTTGCCGGGCGATCGGAATCAGTACACTCGTCCGGGTTCGTTGCGGTGTCGGGGTCTGTGAGGTTTGTTCGGTGCGTGTTCTGCGTGGGATGGTGGCGGCGGCCATCGGTGTCGGTCTCCTTGTTCAGGCGAATCCGGTTCAGGCCCAACCAATTCCGGCACCGGCCCAGGCTCCTGGCACGCTGATCTCGGCGACGCCGCAGCCGGACGGCTGGCACGGTGCGTCCGATGGTTCGGTCATCGAGTACTGGACCAGTAACTCCGCGGGTGCCGCGCTGCCCGCCAGCGGTGCGCTGTATCTGCCGCCCGGTCCGGCGCCTGCCGGTGGCTGGCCGGTGATGGCCTACGACCACGGCACCAGCGGGTTGGGCGCGGGTTGCGGCGGGCAGGCCGATCCGGCGGGGCATCCGTATCAGGAGATCCGCGCTAAAGAGGATCAGCTGATCCGGCACATGGTGTCGCAGGGCTTCGCGGTGGTGGCCACCGATTACCTCGGGCTCGGCCGCTTCGGCACCGGGCCGCATCCCTATCTCGAACTGCGCACCGAGGCCACCGCGACCATCGACATGGTGCGCGCCGCCCGCGCGGCACATCCCGAATTGTCGCGCACCTGGGGCGTTTTCGGCGCATCGCAGGGCGGGCAGGCCGCGCTCGGCGCCGGGCATCTGCAGCGCACCTACGCGCCCGACCTCGACTTCCGCGGGACCATCGCGATCGATCCGGAATCCGATGTGGAGAAGGTGTTCCCGCTGGCCGGGCCCGGGATCCCGCCGGTGTCGAACAGTGATGGCGCGATGAGCTTCTTCGTCAGCATCCTGGCCGGGTTGCGGGCCGCGCGGCCGGATGTGGACGTCGACCACTATCTGACGCCGGTGGGCAAATCCGTGCTCGACGATATCGGGACGAAATGCCTCGACGGCATCATCGACCGGGTGGCCGGGCTCGGGGTCGGCGATATCCTGGCGCGGCCGCTGTCCGATGACCGCGTCCGGGCCGCCTACACCGACTATCTGACCGTGCCGACCAGCGGCTACGACCGCCCGATCCTGTTGCTGCTCAACGTGACCGACACCGTCGTACCCTCGCCGCTGCATGCCGCGCTCGTCGCGCAGTTCGCCGCAAACGGGGTCGACTTCCAGACCGTGACCGGTACCGGGCGGCACACCCAGCTGAACGACCAGATGTACGCGGCGATGGACGCGTTCCTGGCGCGGGTGAAGTAGTGCGCGATCTCGGGTTGATAGGTTCTTCGAGTGCCCGAACCTGATGTTTCCGCTCGTGGGAGCGCCGCGCTGCTCGGACCCGCCGAGGTGCGGGTGCTCGCCGAGCGCTTCGGCGTGCGGCCGACCAAACAGCTCGGGCAGAACTTCGTGCACGACGCGAACACCGTGCGGCGCATCGTCAGCGCCGCCGGAGTCGGCCGGGCCGATACCGTGCTCGAGGTGGGTCCGGGGCTGGGTTCGCTGACCCTCGCCCTGCTCGATGTGGTGGATTCGGTGATCGCCGTCGAGATCGATCCCGTTCTGGCGCAACATCTTCCGGAGACCGTCGCGGACCGAGCCCCCGAGCTGGCGGATCGGCTGACGGTCGTGCTCGCCGATGCGCTGCGGGTGACCGCAACCGAATTACCCACCGCGCCAACCGCACTCGTCGCCAACCTGCCCTACAATGTCGCGGTACCGGTCCTGCTCCACCTGCTCGCCGAATTGCCGAGCATCGCAACAACATTGGTCATGGTGCAGGCCGAGGTCGCGGACCGGCTCGCCGCCGAACCCGGCAGCAGAACCTACGGTGTCCCCAGCGTCAAAGCCGGATTCTTCGGCAGCGTTCGCCGCGCGGGCGCCATCGGCACCCAGGTCTTCTGGCCGGTGCCGCGCGTCGACTCCGGCCTGGTCCGCATCGAACGCCACGCACAACCACCCTGGCCCATGGACGCCGCCCACCGCACCCGCGTCTTCGAGGTCGTCGACGCCGCCTTCGCTCAACGCCGCAAGACCCTTCGCTCCGCCCTGTCGGGCTGGGCCGGTTCCGCGGCCGAGGCCGAACGCCGTCTGGTCGCCGCGGGCATCGATCCCACCGCCCGCGGCGAAACCTTGGACACCGCCGCCTTCGTCCGGTTGGCGGCGCAGGGGTAACTCGCCGCGCGGCGGCCGGATGTGTGCCGGTGTCAGTCGATCGTGGGATCACCGATCGAGCCGCGATCGGTTCAGTGGTCGGGGGGCAGTTCGATCCATTGCAGCGCCCACTGGTTGAGCGCCAGCAGAACCTCGCTGAGGGCGGCGCCTTTCTCGGTGAGCCGGTATTCGACCCGCACCGGCGGGCCCGTATGTACCAGCCGGTCGACGAGCCCGTCGGCCTCGAGGTCCTTGAGCCGTTGCGAGAGCAATTTGTCGGTCATGCCGGGAATGACCGCGGCGATATCGCTGAACCGCGCCGGGCCGGTGACCAGGGCACGCAGCACGGTGGCCGCCCAGCGTCGGCCGAGCATCTCGGTGGCCGCGGCGTAGTACGGGCAGTACGGCCGTATCGCATCAGCCTCGGACTGTGTCATGAGTCACTCTCCAGCAACTTTCTCAATGAAAGTATCTATCGTATTGATAGTACTACCTCTCTGGAAAGGAGCGGGATATGCCTGAGCGCATCGTGCCCGACTACGAGGTATTCGTGAACGACCCGATTCCGCTTGCGGACCGGCTGCCGACCGGCGAGACGATGATGTGGTCGCCGATAGCGTCGACCCTGATCTTCGGCGCCTCCGACGCCGTACTCGTCGATCCCCCGTTCACTCGGGAACAGACCGAACGAGTAGGCGACTGGGTGCAACGATCCGGCAAACGCCTCACGCACATCTACATCACCCACGGCCACGGTGATCACTGGTTCGGGGCGGCCCGTCTGGTCGAACGCTTCCCCGGCGCGACCGTCTACGCCACCGCGGGGACCATCGCGCTGATGCATGAGTCCACGACACAACGAAAACTCTTCTGGGACACCGTCTTTCCTGGGCAGATCGGCGAAACGCCCGTGACCGCACAGCCTGTCCCGGCAGCCGGATTCACCCTCGAGGGCCACCGATTACACGCCGTCGAAGTAGGGCACAGCGACGGTGACAATTCCACGGTGTTGCACGTGCCGTCGATCGGACTGGTGGTCGCCGGGGACGTCGCCTACAACGGAGTGCACCAGTACCTCGCCGAGGGTGCGGGCGGCGGCCTCGAAGCGTGGCTGCGGGCCGTCGAACACATTCGGCGGCTGCGGCCTCGCGCGGTCGTCGCCGGTCACAAGGCCCGCGAGCGTGCCGACGATCCACGCGTCCTCGACGAAACGGCCGACTATCTGCGCACCGCACTGCGGTTGCTATCGGAAAAACCTTCCGCACAAACCTTTTTCGACGCAATGGTGGCCAGTTTCCCGGATCGGCTGAACCCGTCCGCGGTCTGGCTCAGCGCGACGCGGCTGCTCACCGACCCGCTCACCAATACCCAGGACATACCGCATTGAGCACTTCTGGCGCGCCTCGGTGCACCCGCTGGGGACTCGATGCCAGGCGTCCGGGCGGCGGATTCCTAGATGAGGTTCAGGGCGATGGCGGTGAGGCCGGATGCGGCCAGTAGGGCGTCGACGCCGACGTGCATTCCGATGGATAGTCGAATGTCCTTGTCTCGCCAGGCAAACCATATGCCTGGGAAGGTGAAGATCGTGCGCGACAAGAACATCCACGGGGACCAGAAGTGGTAGAGCGAGAACAGGAGTGTGCTGGCCACCGGCGCCCGGTTGCCGAGGTGTGCGATGCGGGGCAGCAGGAAGCCGCGGAAGTACAGCTCTTCGATGAGCGGCAAGGAGATTCCGGTCAGCGGCAGGCTTATCGCCATCGTGGTGAGCATGACCGAATGCGAGTACCCGTCGAGGTATGCGGTCGGGCTGTCGCCGGTGTCGGCGTACGGGAGCCAGGTGAAGAAGCCTTTGCAGAAGTTGTTCACCGGCGCCAGCGCGAACCCCACCACCAGCATCCATCCGATGAGGGGGATGACCATCGCCACGAGCTTCCCGCGCGAGAGCGGTCTGCCGGTGTAGTGCAGTACACCGCGAAATGAGAAGTGGCCGTTGCGTTTGCGGCCCAGCCACAGCAGCCCAGCCAGGATCGGGAGCAGAATCAGGCACAGCGCGATCGCCCAACCCAGGAGGGCCGGGTAGCCGATGGCCTCGGCGAATGGTTGGCCGATGAGGAGGTAGGCGGCGACGATCAGTGCGCCGGGGACGAGATGCAACGCGATGGACAGCGGCAGCGGGTGGCGGTCGCTCAGCAACCGCTCGACTGTTCCGTTCGGTCGAGTATCTGTGAATGCTTGCATGACAAGGGATCAGCTTGCGGCTTGTCCGTCGCAGAACACCGCGCCGGTGAGGCGCCGCATCGCCTTCTGCTGCGCTTCCACCGGTGCGTGCTTTTGGTCGGCGTCCACGTAGGTCACCGAGGCCTCGAGGGTCTTACTGCCGTCGGGCGTGCTGTACACCATCGTTCCGTAGCCCTGGACACCGCCGTCGGAGGCGAGGACGGACCCGCAGCCCACGTCCCACATCTCCAGCCCGAGGCCGTAGCTCATCGTCGGGAGGGGCGTCGGGTGCATCTTGGTCATCTCGGTCAGCAGCGCGGGCGGGAGCAGTTTCCCGCCGACCAACGCGGCGAAGAATGTGTGGAGATCCGCGGTGGTCGAGATCATGTCGCCGGCGGCCGAGATCCAGGAGGGGTTCTGCCGGGTGACGTCGATCGTCTTCCATTGCCCGGCGTCTTCGTACTTGTAGTAGCCGTGCGCGTGCGGTTCGGCGATATCCGGCGAATCGCCCGGCACCACAGTGTCCCGCAGTCCGAGCGGCTGCAGGATTCGCCGCTGTATCTCGTCGCGGTCGGAGTTGCCGGTGACCTTCTCGATCATCAGCTTGGCCAGCACGTAGTTGGTGTTCGAGTAGCTCCAGTTCGTGCCCGGCGCGAACTTCAGCGGTTTGGCCAACCCCAGGCGCGCCAGCTCCTCCGGCGGGTAGGTGTGGAACCGGTTGTCCACCCAATCCTTGCCCTGCCATGGGATTCCCGGTTCGTACCGCCCGTCGGGGAAGTACTCGCCGGTGTAGTCGAATACACCGCTGGTGTGCTGCAACAGCATTCGCACCGTGATCCGCCGGTCCAGCCCGAAATCGGGAAGGTAATCGGCGGCCGGACTGTCCAGCCCGATCTTGCCCTCGCCCACGAGTTGCAACACCACGGTCGAGTAGAAGGCCTTGGTGGTGCTGCCGATTCGGAACTTCCCGTCCGTCGGTGGTTTCTCGGCCTTGCCCAACTCGCGTACCCCGGCGCTGCCGACCCACTCGCCGCGCTGATCGTGCACCCGCACCTGCACCCCGGTGATGCCGGAGTACTCGGCGACCTCCTGTACAGCCTTGCGCAGCTCGGGGCGGTCCTGCCCGGTATCCGGGCCGTCCGCGGCGGCCACTCCCGCCGCCCCGGTCAGCAGCGCGGCCGCCATTGCCAGCACAGTCGTGCGCTGGCAGATCCGTGGCATTTTCTTCGACGAATTGATCATGGCGGCAACGATCGCCCGCCGTCCTGACACCGGACCGTCACCGTGCTGACGCGGCTGTCCCGCTCCGAAGACGAAGCCGCGCAATGCGATGAAGCGCAGACCGCCGACCGCCGCCATGACGGCGAGCACCGCGCCCGCCTGCGCTCTATCGCCGAGATCGGGCGCCGAGAACCGCAGGGCGGCCAGCACAGCGGAGCTGACCAGCAGGCCGATCAACGCCAGCCCGCCGCCTTCGCACTGCGCGGCGAACCACCCGACCCGCCCGGCCGCCTGAAAGGTGAGCCGCCGGTGCAGTTCGTTCGCGATGACGGTGCTGAGAATCGAGCCCGCCGTGTTGGCGATCAGCGGCCCGGTTCCGTGCATGACCGTGAACAACAGGACATAGGCAATGTTGCTGACACCGCCGACCAGCGCGAAACGGATCAGTTGGGCGAGGGCGCGATCCCCGCGCAGAAGTCCGAAGGCAAGTGCTGTGCTGTTCACGCCGATACCGTCGCCGACCCGCTTGACACGGGCCGGACATCGACCTGACACCGGATGACACTGAACCGGTTATCCGCGGAAGTTGCGCAGCCGCAGGCTGTTCGTCACGACGAAGATGCTGGAAAGCGCCATTGCGGCACCCGCGAGCATCGGATTCAGCAGTCCGGCCGCGGCCAGCGGGATGGCCGCGACGTTGTAGCCGAAGGCCCAGAACAGGTTGCCCTTGATGGTGCGCAATGTCTTGCGGGACAGGCGGATCGCCGCGCCGACGGTGCGCAGATCGCCGCGCACCAGGGTGATGTCGCTGGCCTCGATGGCGACATCGGTGCCGGTGCCCATGGCGATGCCGAGATCCGCCTGGGCCAGCGCGGCCGCATCGTTTACGCCGTCGCCGACCATCGCGACGATCTTGCCGCGAAATTGCAGGTCCCGCACCACATCCAGCTTGTCGCCCGGCAATACGTCGGCGATGACGGTGCGGATGCCGACCTGGTCCGCGACGGCGTGCGCGGCGGCCACATTGTCGCCGGTGAGCAGGATCGGCTCCAGCCCGAGCGCGCGCAATTCGGTAACCGCCTGTTCGCTGGTGGGTTTGACCGTGTCGGCGAGGATCAGCAGGCCGCGCGCGAGCCCGTCCCAGGCGACGAGTACGGCGGTGCGGCCCGTCGCCTCCGCGACTTCCTTTGCGGCGGTGAGTTCTTCGGGTATTTCGATCGACAGCTCGTCGAGCAGCGCGCCCCTGCCGATCACCACGGCCCGCCCGCCGACCGATCCCAGCACACCTTTACCGCCGTGATCGGTGAACCGCGACAACGACATTCGCGCGATATCCCGCTCCTCGGCGGCCGCGACGACGGCCCGCGCCACCGGATGCTCCGATCCGTGTTCGACGGTCGCCGCGATGGCGAGCAGTTCCCGCTCGTCGATCCCGGCGCCGGTGACGATCGAGTCGAGCGCCATCCGGCCGGTGGTCACGGTTCCGGTCTTGTCCAGCAACACCGTATCGACGCGCCGGGTCGATTCGAGCACCTGCGGGCCGGTGATCAAAATGCCCAGCTGCGCCCCGCGTCCGGTCCCGACCAGCAGCGCGGTCGGCGTCGCGAGGCCGAGCGCGCACGGGCAGGCGATGATCAGCACCGCGACGGCCGCGCCGACCGCCGTCGCCGCGCCGACCCCGTTCGCAACCCAAAAGTTCAGCGTCAGTAGGGAAAGCGCGAGCACGACGGGTACGAATATCCCGGCCACCTCGTCGGCCAGCCGCTGCACCGGCGCCTTACCGTTCTGCGCCTCCTCGACCAGCGCGGCCATCCGGGCCAGCTGCGTGTCGGCGCCGACCTTGGTGGCGCGCACGGTGAGCAGGCCACCGGAATTCACCGTCGCGCCCGCGACATCGTCGCCGGGGCCGACGTCGACGGGCAGCGATTCACCGGTCAGCATGCTCAGGTCGACGGCCGAATTACCCGCGACGACAACGCCGTCGGTGGCGACCTTCTCACCGGGCCGCACCAGGAAGTGGTCGCCGACGCCCAATTCGCCGATGGGGATCCGGATTTCGGTGTCGTCGCGGAGGACCGACACATCCTTGGCGCCGAGTTCCAGCAGCGCGCGCAGCGCCGAGCCGGCCCGCTGTTTGGCCCGGGTCTCGAAATATCGCCCCGTCAGTAGGAAGACGATGATCCCGGCCGCCACCTCGAAATAGACGTGCGCGGTCGAATCACCGCGCGGCACAGTGAGACTCATCCCCGCCATACCGGTCGACCCGGATCCGCCGCCCGGCCCCGCGAGCAGCGCGAACACCGACCATCCGAATGCCGCCAGCGTGCCGACGGAGATCAGCGTATCCATGGTGGTCGCGCCGTGCCGGGCGTTCGTGATCGCCGCGTGGTGGAAACGGGCGCCGCCCCAGAACACCACCGGGACGGTCAGCACCAGCGAAACCCATTGCCAGCCGGTGAATTGCAGGAAGGGCAGCATGGCGAGCGCGATCACCGGCACCGCGAGCGCGATGCTCACCAGCAGTCGCCTGCGCAATCCGAGCAGATCGCCGGACGGCACCACATCGTGTTCGGTGGGCGCGGGCACATGCGCCGTGTATCCCGCGCCGACCACCAGTTCGATCAGTCGTTCCGGCGAGACCGTCGGCGGATGACTGACCTTCGCCTTCTCCGTCGCATAGTTGACGGTGGCGTGCACGCCCTCGATCCGGTTGAGCTTCTTCTCGATTCGCGCCGCACAGGATGCGCAGGTCATCCCGCCGATCGCCAATTCGAGCGAGCGGGGCGCCGCGTTCGGCCGCGGTGGCGCCGGGGCGTGCGCTTCGGTCATCAGTGGCCGCCGCCGTGCGTGTGCGCGACGGAATCGGCCGCCGCGGTGGCGGATTCGACGGTGAACTCGGCGGTGTGCACCGCGCCATGATGCACGAAGTCGAGATACAGCCGATAGTCGCCCGCGCTGGGCGCCTGTGCGTGGAAAGCGACCTCGGGACCGGCTGGGGTGCGGCCGATTTCGCCTTCGGGATGTACGTGGAGATAGGCCAGATCGTTGCCGCGCAGGGCGACCAGGTGGGCATATGCGCCGAGATACGGTTCCAGATCGATGACCGGCGCGCCGTCCCGGCTGATGGCGAAGCGTAGCTCGCTGCCCGCGGTGTTCAGGTCCCCGGTGAGCGTCACCCGGTAACCGTCCACCGCGACGGTCCGCGCGGGCGGCGGAAGTGGTTGCGGGGCAGCATTTCCCGCGACGGTAATGGTGCGGCTGAGCACCAGGTCGCCCGCTGCGTCCGGCGTGAAGTCGGCGAAGATGCGGTAGGAGCCGGGCTCGGCCCATTTCCAGTCGATCGACCAGGTGCCCGCGGCATCCATGACCGGATGTACGTGGCGATAGCCGGTGGCATCCGATCTGGCGACGATCAGATGCAGCTGCTTACCGTGCTGCGCGGTGAATTTCGTGACCGTGGATCCATCCGGTCCGGTGATCCGGAAGCGGAGCGGCCCAACCTGATTCGGCTCGGTGGGCGCGGTCAGATCGGCGAACGTATATCCGTCGTGGGAGTCGGCGAGCCCGGTGCCGGGTGGGCTTTCGTCATCCGCCGCCGGCGATGACTCGCCGACCAGCGCGCCGACGCCGAGCGCCGCGCCGAACAGCAGGATCAGCCCGCCGCCGAACGCGGCGAGCTTCAGCCTTTCCCGCATCAGACGGCGACTTCGTAACCGGCCTCGTCCACCGCGGCGACGATATCGGCGTCGGAGAGCGGCGCGGTGCTCTCCACCCGGACGGCGCCGGAGGCGAGGTCGACATCCACCGAGGTGACGCCGTCGATCTTGCCGATCTCCGACTTCACCGAGTTCACGCAGTGCCCGCAGGTCATTCCGGTGACGGTGTAGGTGCTGGTGGACATGTCCGACTCCTTCGCTCGTATTCATCATACCGTGCCGGGGTATCCGCCCGGCACGGGAAAACATACCCCCCATGGGTACTCGATGGCAAGGGGTCAATCCCGGCGTAGCGTGCGCAGGCCGAGCGCCGCGGTGACGATCGCGGCGGCGACCGCGAGCAGCATCACCTGCGGGCTGGTGTGCGCATCCGCGCCGACGGCCAGATAGGTCATCATGTTGATCAACCAGTGGCCGACCGTCGCCACCGCTATACGTTGCCGCACACCGCCATTGCCGAGCGTTCCGAGCAGTATCGCGAAGGTGACGGTCGAGACGAGGAAGGACAGCGCGATCACCGGTCCGGCGGCGATCACCTGTACGTGCCACAGCGCCCAGATCACGCCCGTGACCAAGATCGCGAGCCAGCGCCGATAGTGCGTTTCGAGCACCGGCTGCAGCAGGCCGCGCCAACCGATCTCCTCACCGCAGGCGCCGATCAATTGGAGTACGAGCAGTAGCCCGAACGGTACGCCGCCGAACGATTTCGGACCGGGCGGGTGGTACCCGGCCGTCGCCGCCATACCCGCGAGCAGGACGCCGAAGATCACACACGCCGCGACGAGGTAACCGAGATCGGTGCGCACCCGCGCGGTCGGTAGCGGCGTAGGGGCCAGCCCGCGCAGCGTCGTGTCGAAGAGGATCCAGCAGAACAGCGCCCCGACCGCCGGGCCGAACTGCACCAGCGACAATGCGTCGGAATCTATTCCGGACCACCGCTGCACCACGAGTAGCGCGGCGGATCCGAGAAGTGTTGCCGCGACGTATATCCCGACAATGGACCAGAGGCGTTCGGTGCTCGTCCTCGATATCCGCACGGACGGTTCGGTTTTGTCCCTGTCCCGGGACCGATCGATCACCCCTAATGGTCGCACGCGGGTTCGCCTGCTACGCAAGTGTTTCGCCGTCCCCCAGACCGCGTGCCCTTGCCGTTATATACCGGCGCAGTGCCGATGGTGAGTGGTGTCGGTCACCATCCGTTCCGCCCGGTCTGTCCGATGGCGCGGGGCCGAGATCGGCGGCGTACCGGTTTTCGGTCGGACTTCGCCGTGCCGTGCCCCTTATGCTTGGGTCTCGTGTTGTCAGTAGTGCCCAGCCCAGTCACCGTGCGTGCGCCGTCGAAGGTGAACCTTCACCTCGGCGTCGGCGACCTGCGCGCGGACGGCTACCACGATCTGACCACGGTCTTCCAGGCATTGTCACTGAGCGACGACCTCGAGATCGCACCCGCGGCCTCGCTGACCGTGCGGGTAAGCGGCGAGGGCGCGGCGGAGGTGCCGACCGATCGGACCAACCTGGTGTGGAAGGCGGCCGTCCGGCTCGCCCATCTGGCCGGGCGCGCACCGCTGGTGGAGATCGCGATCGCCAAGGGGATTCCGGTGGCGGGCGGCATGGCGGGTGGCAGCGCGGATGCGGCCGCCACCCTGGTCGGGCTCAACGAACTGTGGGATCTCGGGCTCAGCCGGGACGAATTGTCCGGTATCGCGGCGGAACTCGGCAGCGATGTGCCGTTCGCGCTGCAGGGCGGTACCGCGCTCGGCACCGGGCGGGGGGAACGATTGCTTCCGGTGTTGTCCCGCAACACTTTTCACTGGGTTATCGCGTTGGCGAAGGGCGGCCTGTCCACCCCGGCGGTATACGCCGAGCTGGATCGGTTGCGGGAGAACGGGAATCCGCCGCGGCTCGGCGAACCGCAGCAGCTCATGCAGGCGCTGGCCGCCGGTGATCCGAAACTGCTCGCGCCGCTGCTCGGCAACGACCTGCAGGCCGCCGCACTCTCGCTGAAGCCGGAATTGCGCCGCACCCTGCGGGCGGGCGTCGGCGCGGGTGCCCTCGCCGGGTTGGTCTCCGGTTCGGGCCCCACCTGCGCATTTCTCTGCGACAGCGAGGCGGCGGCGGTGGCGGTGGCCGCGGAACTCGCGGGCGCGGGCGTCTGCCGCAGCGTGCGCACGGCCAGCGGACCGGTACCGGGCGCCCGAGTGCTGGAGACGCCCGGCAAACGCTGAGCGGTTCAGTCGACGATATCGGCCAGCCGATCGACCTGTCCGGCATCGCGTCCGTAGCAGTAGAGCATGACCTCGTCCGCGCCGAGATCTTCGAATTGCTTTATGGTGCTGCGGATTTCGTCAGGAGTGGTGAGCATGCCCGCGAGCATGTAGTCCGCGCGGCCGCTGAATTCGTAGTACGCGCCCATCGCGGCGCGGGCGTCGTCGACGACGTCCGGCGCGCCGAGTGCGACATTGACCTGTGCGACGATCCGTGGCTCGCCAGGGCGATCGTATTCGCGCCAGGAGCGGCGAACCTGATCGAAGAGCCCACCGGCCCACGACGGCGCGGCCGCCGCGAGAAAGCCGGTGCCCCAACGGCCTACCCGATCGAGCGCGACGGGCTGGAAGCCGCCGAGCAGAATTTCCGGGCCGTCGGGGCGCACCGGGGCGGGACCGATCGGGCCGCAGTCCGGGCCGTACGGTTCGCCGGACCACAGCCTGCGCATCAGGCCGATCTGCTCGTCGAATCGGCGGCCGCGGGTGCGGATATCGGTGCCGGATGCGATGTGGTCATCGGCGCGTCCGCCGACCCCGAGGCCGAGGACGAACCGTCCGCCGGACATCCGGTCCAGCGTCGCGGCCTGCTTCGCGAGCAGTGCGGTGTCGCGCAGCGGTGCGATCAGCACCTCGGTCTGCACACGGATCCGTTCGGTGGCGCCTGCCACCATGGCGAGTGCGATCAGCGGTTCGGGATTGTCGTAGACGAGCCGATCCAGCAGGCCGAGGGTGCGGAACGGGCCGTCTTCGGCGCGGTTGGCCCAGTCGAGCAGGCTGGATGGGTCGGAAATGGGCAGGCCGATACCGACATGCATGGGTGAAACCTCCGAAAAAGGGGTGGGCAAATCAGCGCCGCCCCCTCTATGACCATCCGAGTGGAGGTAGGGCTCTCATTCTGCGGCAGTACTTCTGGAGAGTTCCGTTTCAGAGTGAGCCAACTGTAACCAGAGGTTCGCCCGTCGCGCAAACGATGCTTGCGTCGGGGCGGTCGGGACTGCTCGGTACGCTGGTTCGGGGTATTTCGCCCTCGCTAGTCACCGGAAGGATCCATGGCCAACCTGATCAACCTCGAACAGGTCAACAAGAGTTTCGGTATCACCCCGCTGCTGGACAATGTGTCGCTCGGCGTGCACGCGGGCGAGCGGATCGGGGTGGTCGGGCTCAACGGCGGTGGTAAGACGACACTGCTCGAGGTGCTGACCGGGCTCGAGGAACCGGACAGCGGCCGGGTGAGCAGGCTCGGCGGGCTGCGGATGGCCGTGGTCACCCAGCGCGGCGTGCTGCCCGAGGGCGCGACCGTCGGCTCGGTGGTGCTGGCCGGGCTGGCCGAGGACGTGCAATCCGATCATGGTGTCGCCGAACACGAGTGGGCGGCCAACCCGCGGATCCGCTCGGTGCTGGAGGGGATCGGCATCGCGGATCTCGGGCTGGATGCCGTGGTGGACAACCTGTCCGGCGGTGAGCGCCGCCGGGTCGCGCTGGCCGCCGCGCTGGTGCGTGAGCTGGATCTGCTCGTACTCGACGAGCCGACGAACCACCTCGACGTCGAGGGTGTGCAGTGGCTGGCCGCGCATCTGCTGTCGCGGCGCAGTGCGCTCGTCGTCGTCACACACGACCGCTGGTTCCTCGACACCGTCGCCACCCGCACCTGGGAGGTGGTGGGCGGCAAGGTGGAAAGTTACGAGGGCGGTTACGGCGACTGGATTTTCGCGCGGGCCGAGCGGGCACGGCAGGCCGACGCCAGCGAGGCGCGGCGGCGGAATCTGGCGCGCAAGGAGCTGGCCTGGTTGCGGCGCGGCCCGCAGGCCCGCACCTCCAAACCGCGGTACCGGGTGGAGGCGGCCGAGGCGCTGATCGCCGACGTGCCGCCACCGCGCGATTCGGTATCGCTGGCCGCGTTCGCGCGAAAGCGCTTGGGGCGGGTGGTGATCGAGCTCGAGGACGCCACGCTCGGCACGCCGGACGGCCGTGAGCTGGTGCGCGATCTCACCTGGCGGCTCGCGCCGGGCGAGCGGGTCGGCCTGGTCGGGGTGAACGGCTCCGGCAAGACCACGCTGCTGCGCGCCCTGGCGGGTGACGGTGATCTGGTGACGGGCAAGCGGATTCAGGGCCAGACCGTGCAAATCGGTTGGCTGCGCCAGGAACTCGACGACCTGCCGACCAACCTGCGTGTGTTGGAAGCCGTTCAGCAGGTCGCGCAGCGAATCATGCTCGGCGACAAGGAGATCTCCGCCGGACAGCTGGCCGAGCGGCTCGGCTTCAGCCCGGCCCGCCAGCGCACCCCCGTCGGCGATCTGTCCGGTGGCGAGCGCCGTCGCCTGCAGTTGACGCGCATTCTGATGGCCGAGCCGAATGTGCTGTTGCTCGACGAGCCGACCAACGATCTCGATATCGACACCCTGCAGCAGTTGGAGGATCTGCTCGACAACTGGGCGGGCACCCTCGTGGTGATCAGCCACGACCGCTACCTCATCGAGCGCATCTGCGACTCCACCTGGGCGCTGTTCGGCGACGGCAAACTCACCAACCTGCCCGGCGGCATCGAGGAGTATCTGAAGAAGCGCGCCGCCGCGGCGGCCGCGCCGACCCGAGGCGCCGAGCCCAAACAGGCCGAGACCACCGACTCCGCCACCTACCGCGCCGCCCGCAAGGAACTCAGCCGCCTGGAGCGCACCATCGACAAACTCGCCGAACGCGAGCAGAAGCTGATCGCGGCGCTGGCCGAGGCCGCCAGCGATCCGGACCGGCTCGCCCCGCTGGGCGCCGAGCTCAAACAGGTTCAGGCCGAAAAGGATTCGGCCGAGGAACGC
The DNA here is from genome assembly GCF_020361265.1 of Nocardia sp. JCM 34519.1. Taxonomy (NCBI): domain Bacteria; kingdom Bacillati; phylum Actinomycetota; class Actinomycetes; order Mycobacteriales; family Nocardiaceae; genus Nocardia; species Nocardia sp. JCM 34519.1. The sequence goes on along the minus strand of NZ_JAIRBR010000001.1, from coordinate 976,494 downwards.
TGGCTGGAGTTGGCCGACAACGTCTGACCGGTTCATGCACGGCAATCGGCTTCCCGCGCACTACCGCATGCGTGGGAAGCCGAAACCTATGCGTGGACGTGTGATTCGGTGCGTCGAGCGAGTATGGCGTCGATCGCTCGGTGCACCATCGATACGGCGGCGGTATCGCCCAGTCGCAGTTCGATATTGGCCGCGGTGAGTACGGCGTTTATCTGAAATGCCGTGAGGTCGATATCTATTGGTGCGATCTCGCGGTTGGCGACGGCCTGTCTCAACTCGGCGGCGATTATGCCGAGCCACTGCCGCCGCTGTGCGACGAGCGCATCGCGCACCGGACCCGGTTTGCTGTCGAATTCCGGCAGGTTGGCGCCCCAGAAACAGCCACCGGCGAATAGCGGCTCGCCGACGTAATCGAGCCACTGCTCGATCAGCGCGCGCAATTGGGCGAGCCCGCGCGGCCGCCGCCGCGCGGGCAGCACCACCGCGTCCACGAACGCCCGCTCCGCCGCCTCGATGGTGGCCAACTGCAGCTTCTCCTTGGTCCGGAACAGCGTCTGAATTCCGGCCTTACTCAATCCGAGGTCGTCGGCCAGTCGCCCGAAGCTGAGATTCTCCAGCCCGTCGATCGAGGCGATATCCACCGCCCGCGCCGTAACCACCTGCCGCGACCGCATCCCCCGCAGCAACCGCTGATCCGACGTCTCCATGAAACACCTCCACGGCATATATACGGTCGATCGTATTCTACCGCCATCTGCGCTATCGAGATCGCGCTTCGATGCCGAGCGCGCCGCCGTCAATTTCGATTGACACGGTCCGATCGTCGGGCAAAACTGGCAGCGGATGATTCAGACGAGGGGGACGTGTCATGGACACCGATGTCATCGTGGTCGGCGCCGGTCCGACCGGCTTGCTGTTGGCCGCCGAACTGGCGCTGTGTGGCGTGAAACCGATTGTGCTGGAACGGCAACCGCACCCACGCGAGCTGCCGAAGGCCAACGGTCTGGGCGGGCTCATCGTGCGCATGCTCGAATATCGTGGATTGCTGGAACGGCTGCCAGCAGGCACTTTTCACGGTACGGCGCCCGGATTCCCGTTCGGCGGAGTGAATGTCGACTTCACGCCGTTGAAAGGCGATCGGATGCAGCTACTTCTGCTCCCGCAACCGCGGCTGGAACGACTACTCGGCGAGCGGGCCGATGAGCTCGGCGCGCAGGTGCGGCGCGGGCACGCGCTCGTGGCGCTGCAGCAGGACGCCACCTCCGTGACGGCGGAAATCCAAGGCCCGGAAGGGGATTACCGGCTGCGGGCGCGCTATCTGATCGGCTGCGACGGCGGTGGCAGCACCGTTCGCGCGCTGGCGCAGATCCCGTTCCCCGGCACCACTTATCCGGAGGTGACGCGGCTCGGTCACCTCGCCATGCCGGATTCGGTGACCTTGCTCGACAACGGCGACCTGGATGTCCCCGGCATCGGCGTCGTCCGGTCGGGATTCACCAGAACCGAACGGGGCATGGTGGCCATCGCGTCGTTCACGCCCGAGGTGCTGTTGGTCTCGGCGACCGAGGACGATCCGGCCGCGCCCGGCGACGACCAACCCGTGACGCTGCCGGAGCTGCGAGCCAGCCTCACTCGCGTATTGGGCGCGGATCTGCCGTTGGGCGAACCGATTTGGCTGAGCCGATTCCGCGCGCAGGCGCGTCAGGCGCAGCGCTACCGGGACGGCCGGGTGTTCCTGGCCGGCGACGCCGCCCACCTGTTCCCGACGGGCGGTATCGCGCTGAATGTCGGTCTGCTGGATGCGGTCGACCTCGGCTGGAAGCTTGCTGCTGCGGTAAATGGTTGGGCGCCAACGGATTTGCTCGATACCTATCACGGCGAACGGCATCCGGCGGGTGCCCGCGCGCTGCGGCACAGCCGTGCGCAGGCCGCGCTGGCGAGCGGCGGTGACGAGGACGCGATCGCGCTGCGGGAGATCTTCCAGGAACTGCTGCGCGACGAGCAGCCGGTGCGTCGCGTCTGCGACATGCTCAGCGGAGCCGAGATCAGGTATCCCGCCGCCGATACCCATCCGCTGGTCGGCGCCTTCGCTCCGGATCTCGCACTGTCCACCGCCGACGGCCGCACGAGCGTCGCCGGACTCATGCGCTCCGGTCGCCCGGTGCTGCTCGACCTCGCGGACCGAGCCGATATTCGCGAAACCGCCGGCGATTGGGCCGATCGAGTGGATGTCCGGACGGCGGATGCCGACGACCCGGTGGCCGCCGCGCTGTTGATCCGCCCGGACGCGCGGATCGCCTGGGCGGTTGATCCCGGCGCGTCGGCCGATTCGGCGCGGACCACCCTGCGGGACGCATTGACCCGTTGGTTCGGACAACCGTGACCTCGGCGGTGTGATCGGAGTTTGCGCTGGTCACGGCGGCCGGAAACGCACAGATCATCCACAACTGTCGTGCAGAAGGGTCCCAAGGTTCGGCCATACCGTCGGATATCAGGTCGGGTAATTCGGACATAAGGCATACCCATGACAGAAGCGGAAGGCGCCGGGCGGAGTGGTCCGGCGGAGAACGAGAATCCAGCACCTCAGGCGGCGCCCCCGCCGAGGTCCAATGCGCTCGCGGCGCGCTGGCGCGGGTCGCGGCCGCTGCGAATCGTGACCGCGGTGGTCGCGGCCGTCGTCATCGGACTGGCCGGATTCGGTGCGGGGCTGGCGGTCGGCGACCACGGTGGCCACCACCATCACGGCGGCCACCACATGACCGCGCACCGGTGGGGGCCGGGGGAGCGGATGCACCGCTTCGACCGGCAACGCCCGCCGGGGCCGCCGCCGAGCGGCGCGCCGCAACCGTCGACCCAGCCGTCACAGACGCCCGCGCCGACCCCGACGCACTGAGCCGCGGCCTCGCGCGAGTCGATCTCGTGCGAGGCCGACTTCATGCAAGCGCCGAATGGTCGCTGTCGACGAGGAGTTCTACGCACGGCCGGAGCGAATGCGGAGGTACGCCTGATGAGCGTTGTCGGCGGAGCCGTCGTCAGCTCGCGCATGGCCGGAACGGACGCATGGCCGAGCGACTGCGGAGGTGTTCCCGCGCCGTGGACGTCGGGCCGGAACAGAAGCGCTATCGTTTCCGGAGCGAACTACCCCGGCGAACGAGAGCGTGGTGATCGGCGTGACCTACCCCGACGTATCGGCAAATGCGGCGCCGCCGCGCGCGGGTGGCGGCGCGCTGCCGGTCGTGGTCGCGGTGCTCGCCGTGCTGGTGGCCGTGATCGCGGTCGTCGTCGGGCTGGTGCTGCACGGCGGCTCGGTCGTCGCGGGCGCGGCGACACCGGCGGCGGGTATCACCGGCGGGCCGTCGAATGTCACCGGGGCCGGTGCGGTGCGCGTCGGCGATCCGAAGGCGAAGGTCGTGGTCCGGCTGGTCGAGGATCTGCAGTGCCCGGCATGTCAGGCGTTCGAGAAGGCCAACGGCAAGGTGCTGGCGGAGGCCTCCGGGAACGGTTCGGCGGTAATCGAATACAACATCATCTCGTTCCTGGACCGGGCATCCACCACCAAGTACTCCTCGCGCGCGGCCAATGCGGCCTACTGCGTCGCCGACTCGGGCACCGCGAACTATCAGACCTGGCTCACCGCCATGTTCGAGCAGCAGCCCAAAGAGGGTACCGACGGTCTGCCCGACAGTAGGCTCGTCGAGATCGCCAAATCCGCCGGTTACACCGATCCCGCTGTGGCACAGTGCATTACGAGCAACAAGTGGGAACAGTTCGTCCGTGACAACACCAAGCAGGTGTTGGGCGGCGGCATCAAGGGCACCCCGTCGGTTTTCGTCAACGGTAACCAGATCACGTCGAACGCGATCATGACCGACGGCGGCCTCGGCCCGATCATCGCGGCCGCCCGTTAGGGGTGTGCTCAGTCGGTGCCGAAGGCCCGTCCGTCCGGCACCACCACCGGCAGACAGGTCTGCACGAAATCGGTGCCGAATGCGGTCAGCGTGACGCTGCGGTAGTACACCTTGGTGCCGAATCCGGAGCGCTTCAACACCTCTCGCACCGGTGACTGCGCCTCCAACACCTGATAGCGGTGTGGGTTGTCCAGCGGGTCCTTGGTGAAATCGATGAGTCCGAGCCGCCGCAGGTTGGTCAGGTACTGCTGGATGCGGTTCGGGAAGCGCAGCCCGGCGTGTTCGCCGATCAGGTTGAGCCCGGCCACGATTCGCTCCGCACCGAGCGCGCGTGGCCGCCCGATCCGAATATCGATGGACGGCTGCGCGCCGTCGAGGTGCAGGAACCGCAATATCCGCGCCTCGTCCGGGGTGAGCTCGGACAGCATGCCCGCGAATGCCGGATGACCGTCGGACTGTTCGGCGTGCGGACTCGCCGACATGCGCAGCAGCGCGGCGCCCTGCTCGCGCAGCGTCGGCACCGGGGTGTGCTCGGAAGATGTTGCGGGCGGCGGAATTCCGAGCGCCCGCCGCACCGCGTCGCGCACCTCGGCCTGCGCGTCGGCCAGCACCTCGCGCGGCGGCGTACCCGCCATACTGCCCTTCAGCACGGTGCCCGCGACGCCGAGCGCGGTATCGATACCCCAGCCCGCCACCCCGTACGCGGCGTTCCAGGCCACCCGCGCGACCCCGGACGCTCCCCGCACGGCCTGGAAAGGCGTACTGCGCGTGCGGATTTCGGCTAGCTCCGCGCCGGGCCGCCGGGCGATCTCGCGAGTGGGCGCCGGGTCGGCCGCATCGAACTCGTCGCTGCCTCCGGCAGATTCGCCTACCACCATGATGTCGCCACTCCCGTTCCGAAGACCAGGATGTGAGCGTATCCGGCAAACAGTCCCAACACGCCGCCATGCACGAAAAGCAGCCATTCGTCCTGTTTGATGGCGGAGCGGAGCATATCCACGAAGTCCGGCGGGCTCAGCTGCGACATTTGTCGTGCGATGTACTCGTTGACCTGTTTACCCTGCTGGACATTGAAATCCGGGTCGGCGAACGCGATCGGCGCGATGGACATCGCCTCGGTGGTCAATGTCGCGGACAGCGAATCGTATTCGCGACTGCCGAGCACGAATTTCACCGCGGGCCGGGCGGGTCCGAGCGCTCGGTCCGCGGCCGGGCGCAGGGTGTCCTCCAGCATCTGAATGGTGCGATCCGAGCGTGGTCCGTGCAGCAGTTCGTCGCCGATGTTGGCGACGGTCATCACCTGTGAGGACACCAAATCCGCGTAGCCCTGGGTGATTTCGTCCTGCCGCTTGATCAGCAGGCCCTGCCGCCACGGGCAGTACCACTTCGGGTACGCGGGCGCGAAGATCAGGTTGATGCCCACCCAGTTGACCGTCCAGCCGATGATCACGCCGCCGATCGGCAGTACCACGAGCGAGGACCAGTGCGTGACGTGCAGCAGCGCCACCAGCACGACACCCATCGGCGCACCGAAGTAGAAGCCGAAATTCTGCATGAACCGCAGCTCTTTCGCGCCGAGCACCTGGAACAACTGGTTGAGCAGTTGCGGGCGGGCCTGGAAGTAGCGGATCACCATCTGCTTCACATCGATCAGTTGATCGATGTTGTTGCCGATTTCCTCGGTGAGCTCGCGCAGAATGTGGGGCAGTTGCTGCTTGACCCTGGCGTGCACCATATCTCGCACTTGGGTCGGCAAGTTGTACCAGAGCTGCGGATGCTCGCGACGCAGAATTTCCTCGATGATGCCGTGGATGCGTTCGTCACCGACATTGATGAAATGTTCTGCGAGCCGGTCGGGTTCGATTTCCCGGTAGAAGTCGGCGATGTTGCCGAGTTTGGCGAGTCCCTTGTCGACGGCGATGCTGGCCATCTTGTCGGCGCGCGACGGAACGATGCCCTGCCAGCCGAGCCTGCCGTCGTAGCTCAGCAGCGGCAGCACCTGAATTCGCTTGGGCAGGAACGGGAATAAGGCGCGCAGCCCGGGCACCGAGATGCCGTGGAACCGAATCGGCTTGAACAGCATGAGCACGCCTGTCCAGTTCGTTATGTAGCCGATGATTCCGGTGAACAGCGGGATCGTCACCAACTCCAACAGGACGGTTGGGTGGATTCCGAACACGCTCTCTAACACGACACCCTCCTGCCGATATCCGGTGACCGCCGCCTCACCGGCACCTCAAGGTAGCACTACCCGCACAAACGGAACGCCCTGTGACCGACAAATCGACCCAGACAGCTTGTGGGCCGCGCCACAGGTCATAATTCGGAGATATCGGTCACAGACACACTTCACCGGCCGAGGGGCAATAATCTGTGGGCGGATTCCGTTCACCGGGCAAATCGGAGTAGACGTGGCAGACGACAGGACCGGACAGGACGTGGCCCGGGCCGGGTCCCGCGCCGTCGAGCGCAGCTCGGATGTCGAACGGCGCCAGATCAGCAACGAGGCGCGGCTGATTCGCGGCGTCTTCCGCGCGGCGGGGATGGCGGCGGGCACCGCGGTGCGCGGCAGCCGTTGGGCGGTCGAGACCACCTTCGAGGTCACCAAGGAGATAACGCAGGCCGCATTGGACGGTGAATCGTCCGCGGATCTGGCCGAGCGCACCGGTAACGCGCTGCGCTCGATCGCCCGAAGCGCGCTCGGCGTCACCGAGGGTTCGGTGCGCGAAATCGTCAGCTACGTACCGACTTCCAACGGTGGCGTGCCGCAGGGCGCGCTGACCGCCGCCCACTTCCACTCGGCGACCACCGAAGAGCTGCGCCGCCGCGGCGATTCGCTGCTCGCCCGCTCGGCCGACGTCTACTTCAGCGAGGACGTGCATCCGGCCTATGACCGGATCCTCGACGAGCTGGCGCCCGACGAGGCGCGCATTCTGCGGTTCATGTCGCAGAACGGTCCGCAGCCCTCGGTCGATGTGCGGACCAATCGGCCGCTCGGCATCGGTTCGGAGCTGGTGCAGGGCGATCTCACCTCGGTGCCGGAGCAGGCGGGCGTGCGCTACCCGGACCGGGCGCGCATGTATCTGATCAACCTCAACCGCCTCGGCCTGACGCTGACCTCGGACGATCCGGTGGTGCTCAGTCGCTACATGGTGCTGGAGGTGCAGCCGGTGGTGGAGGCGGCGCTGAAGAAGGCGGGTCGCGCGCCGAAGATCGTGCGCAAGAGCTTGCGGCTCACCGAGTTCGGTGCGGACTTCTGCAAGACCTGCTTCACGATCTGAGCCGAATCGCGGAATGTAAGTTGATCTTCCTGGCGGTTTTCCGACCAAGCGTCATAGCAATCTGATACAAATCGAGCAATCCGTGAAGTGCGGTAGGCGACGGATGGGATTGTGGAGTTATGGATCAGGGAACCGGTGCCGACGACGTCGATCCGGGAGTCGATTCCGCGCGTGGGCGTGGCGATCCGGACTGGGCGGATTTCTTCGCGATCAACCGCCTGAAATTCAGATACCTACGCGCGTTGGACACCAAGGCGTGGGAAGAGTTCGCCGACACCATGATTCCCGAGGCGACCGCGACCTACAGCGAATACCTGCAGTTCGAATCGCGGGACGCCTTCCTCGCGTTCATGCGCAATACCCTCGGCCCGCACGTCATCACCGAGCACCGCTGCGACCATCCCGAGATCGATATCGATGGCGACACCGCAACCGGCACTTGGTATCTCGCCGATACGGTGCTGATCCCCGGCCACAATATGCTGCTGCGCGGCGCGGCCTTCTACAGCGATCGCTATGTCCGCTGCGATGACGGGCAGTGGCGCATCGCGCACACCGGATACGAGCGGACCTACGAGGTGGTGCTCTCGCTCAGCGACCTGCCGAGCCTGCGTTTGACGTCGAGCCGGTGGGGTTTGATCGCCAGGGAGGACGGCATCGCATCCGTCCAGCGGGAACCCGGACAGGAACCGCCCCGGGCGTCGGAAGCGGGCTGAGCGCTCAGTCCGCGGTGGCGACGAGCGGTTCGAGGGTGAGCTTCGGCAGTTCCTTCTCGATGTACTGCAACCGCCACTTGTCGCTGAACAGCGCGAGCAGCACGCCGTCGCTGCGGGTGAACACCTCGACGCCGCGCTGGCGACCGAGTTCGTCGGCCGAGGCCGCGTCGGTGCGCCGGGCCAGGGTGTACCCCAGATGTTCCATCCGGGTCTCCACATTGAATTCGGCCATCATCCGCGCGGTGACCACCTCGAACTGCATCGGGCCGACCGCGGCGAGCACCGGTGCGGCATCACCGCGAATATCGTTGCGCAGCACCTGCACGACGCCCTCGGAGTCGAGCTGATCGATCGCCTTGCGGAACTGTTTGTACTTGCCCGCGCTCTGCGCGCGCAGCACCGCGAAATGTTCCGGCGCGAAGGACGGGATCGGCGGGAACTCCACCTTCTTATCCACGTACAGCGTGTGCCCCGGCGCCAGCGCGGTCGCGTTGACCAGGCCGACCACATCACCCGGGTAGGCGGTGTCGACGGTGGAGCGCTCCCGGCCGAATACGGTCAGTGCGTATTTCGTCGCGAACGGGCGGCCGGTCTGCGCATGCGTCACCACCATGCCGCGCTCGAATTCGCCGGACACGATCCGCATGAACGCCAACCGGTCCCGGTGCGCGGCATCCATACCGGCCTGCACCTTGAACACCACCGCGCTGAACGGATCGGTGGTGGTGCGCGCCCCGCCGTTGACATCGGCGCGCGGACCCGGCGCGGGCGCCAGCGCCACCAGCGTCTCCAGCAGTTGGCGCACACCGAAATTCAGCATCGCGGAGGCGTAGATGACCGGCGAGGTCTGCCCGGCCAGGAACAGTTCCTGATCGTGGTCCTGTCCGGTGGCCGAGAGCAGTTCGCTCTCCTCGGCGGCGGTGGTCCAGACATCGCCCTCGCGCGCCTCGGCCTGTTCGGGCGTCAGCGATTCCTCCGGTGCGATGGTCGCGCCGCCCGCGGTCCTGGTGAAGTGGATGTATTCGAGCGGGGCGCCGTCGGGGCCGCGGCGCAGCAGACCGCGGAAATCGCCCGCGATGCCGACCGGTAGGAAAAGGGGAGTAGGGGTGAGGCCGATGCGCTCGCTGATCTCGTCGAGCAGTTCCAGCGGCGCCTGGCCGGGGCGGTCCCATTTGTTGATGACGGTGATCACCGGGATGCCGCGGTGGCGGCACACCTGGAACAGCTTGAGCGTCTGCGGTTCCAGACCCTTCGCCGCGTCGATGAGCATCACCGCGGCGTCGACGGCGGTGAGCACGCGGTAGGTGTCCTCGGAGAAATCGGAGTGGCCGGGGGTGTCGACCAGGTTGATGACGCTGTCGGAATCCGAGCCCTCGGCGCGGTAATTGAACTGCAGTGCGGTCGAACTCACCGAGATGCCGCGCGCCTTCTCCATCTCCATCCAGTCCGAGACGGTCGACTTGCGTCCCGCCTTGCCGTGGATGGCGCCCGCTTCGGAGATCATCCGCGCATGGAGTGCGAGCGCCTCGGTGAGCGTCGACTTGCCCGCGTCGGGGTGCGAAATCACCGCGAACGTGCGCCTGCGCGCGACCTCTGCGGCGACGCCTTCACTGGAGGCGGTCAACTTCAACACCCTTCTTGGACGACCGAATCGGCAACCTGTCCAGGGTACGTGAGCCGGGTAGCGCGCCGTACTCCGACCATTCCCGCCGTTCGGAAACCGGGTTTGGGGTGCCGATTCATAGCATGTTCCGCCCTTGCGGTACAGTGTTCGGGTTGTCTCGGCGAGGGTGTTTGCAGACCTTGCGACACCGTGATCGACGCGGCTCGGCTTCCGGCCGTCCCCGTGCGGTCTTCGCCCGACGAGCAGACCAGTTCGATCCAGGGCCTCCACCCGCCCTGTGATCGCCACCAGTTGACAGCCCGGAAGAGCCGTAGGAGTAGATCCAGTCATGTCCGACGCCAACCTTCTCGAAGCCACCGTACGCACCGAGTTCGGTAAGGGCGCGGCCCGCCGTACCCGCCGCTCCGGCAACGTTCCCGCCGTGCTGTACGGCCACCAGGCCGACCCGCAGCACCTGTCGGTGAACGCGCACGCCTTCGCCGCCATCCTGCGCGAGCACGGCACCAACGCGGTGCTGAACCTGGTGATCGACGGCAAGAAGCAGCTCGCACTGACCAAGTCCGTTGTGGTGCACCCGATCCGCCGCTACATCGAGCACGCCGATCTGCTGATCATCAAGCGCGGCGAGAAGGTCGTCGCCGACGTGCACGTCACCGTGGTCGGCGACGCCGCCCCCGGCACCCTGGTCACCCAGGAGGCCAACACCATCTCCATCGAGGCCGACGCGCTGAAGCTGCCCGAGTCCATCGAGGTTTCGATCGAGGGCGCCGAGGCCGGCACCCAGATCACCGCGGGCCAGCTCGAACTGCCGAAGGGTGTCACCCTGGCCGCCGACGCGGAGACCCTGGTCGTCAACGTCATTGTCGCCCCGGCCGCCGAGGTCGAGGCGCCCGCCGAGGGCGAGGCCGAGGGCGAGAGCGCCGAGTAGGTCTCGGTTGCGATGACCGAAACTTCCGCCGGACCAGCGCTCGTGGTCGGACTCGGCAATCCGGGTTCCGAATACGAGCGCACCCGGCACAATGTCGGCTTCCTGGTCGCCGATGTGCTCGCAGAGCGCGTCGGCGGCCGGTTCGCCGTGCACAAGAAGTCCGGGGCCGATCTGTTGCAGGCCCGGCTGGACGGCCGCCAGGTGCTCATCGCGAAGCCGCGGTCGTATATGAACCTATCCGGGCGGCCGGTCGCCGCGCTGGCCAAATTCTTCTCCGTGCCGCCGACCGAGGTGATCGTCGTACACGACGAACTCGACCTGCCGTTCGGCACGATCAAACTCAAGCGCGGCGGCGGCGAGGGCGGGCACAACGGCCTGCGCTCCGTTTCCAGTGCGTTGACCACCAAGGAATACATCCGCACCCGGATCGGCATCGGCCGCCCGCCGGGCCGCCAGGATCCCGCCGATTTCGTGCTGAAGCCGTTCTCGACGCCGGAGCGCAAGGAGGTCCCGGTGATCATTGAGCAGGCCGCCGATGCCGTCGAGATGCTGCTGCGCGTCGGCCTGGAAACCGCACAGAATCAATTGCACTGACCTCCCCCGCCTCTCCGCGGTTTCAGGCCGGACTCGTATGCCGCAAGACTTGCGCTGGCGGCCGTCGGTAGCTCGAGTGGCTGAGTTTGCCCGTACCCGACGAGTTACCCATGTGCTCGCGAAATCTGTTGGGGCTTTGATATTTCCGAGCGGGCTCATTGTGGTCGAAAGCGGAAACGGGTCTGGGTGAACGAGTCGCCCTTGCCGAAGGCGAGAATCTTGCTCGGTACGATCCCGTAGACGTGGATGAGGTTACCTTCGTTGTCGCCGAAACCATTGTCGCGCACCGTAAAATCCCAGTCGAGCTTCGACTTCCACAGTTGTGCAAGGGTTTTCAATTCGGACGGATCGGTCACTCGGACCGCCGTGCCCTCGACGACCACGTCCAAGCCGCTGTTCATTTGATTTGTTCCGGTGGTGAGGATGCAACGAGGTTCGGCCGCAAGGTTTTTCGCCTTCTGTTCGAGGGGGCCGGTGCAGATGTGCAGCCGATCCCGCGACCACACCGCGGGCAGCGGGGCGACATGCGGGCGGCCGTCGCCGCGCACGGTGGACAGCCAGAACATTTCCGCGGTGTCGAGCACGGCCTCGACGTCGGACCACGGCGTCGGTGTCGAGCCGGGGCTGCTGAATTCTCGATTCAATTCCGCGACGGGCATCGTCGAACTCCTTCGGGTATTCGGGCGCACTACCTGTGTTGACGCCGAACCCGTTCGGAATTCATCGGTGTCGTGCGGTGCGGATTGCGGCATCCTCCCGGCGAACGCCGGGACCGCGGCCGAGCATGAGGGGAGAGCGGCCTGCGGGTCCCGACGTTCGACGGGAGGACGCCAGCGCGGGTCAGCGCAGGTGCACGGCGGTGGCCGCGCGCCGCAGCTTCCCGGACGACGTCTTCGGCAGCGCGCCGGGCCCGAGCACCGTCACGGTGCGCGGCCGCGCACCGACCTCGGAGAACACCGCGTGCACGATTTCGCGTTCGATGCGCTTGACCGCGTCGGGGTCCTGGTGGTCGTTGCTCTCCACCACCACGGCGAAACTCTCCCGCTTCTGGCCCGCGTCCAGGCGCACCGCCACCGCGTTGCCGGGGCGCACGCCCTTGACCCGGGTGGCGGCGCGTTCGATATCGGTGGGGTAGATATTGCGGCCGCCCATGATGATGACGTCCTTGATCCGTCCGCACACCACGATCAGGCCCTCCTCGGTGAAGTACCCGATATCGCCGGTGTCCAGCCAGCCGTGCGAATCCTGTGCCGGGCGAAAGCCGTCCACCGTCACATAGCCGGAAGTTACCGCGGGACCGCGCAATTCGATGACGCCGACCGAGCGGGTGGGCAGCGGCTGGCGTTCCGCGTCGACGATCCGGCCCTCCAGCTGATCGACCAGATAACCGAGCGTCGGCAGACGGCGCACGGTACCCGGATGGCCGTGTTCGTCCTGTACCGGAACGGCTTTGCCGAGCGCCTCCAGCAGGTCGGCATCGATGATGTCGAGCACCTGACCGCGCCCGGGGTCCGGAATCGATACGGCCAGTGTGGTTTCCGCCATGCCGTACACCGGCGTGAGTGCCATCGGGTTGAGCCCGAAGCGCTTTCCGGCCGCGGCCAGCCGCTCCATGGTGTCCGGGTCGACGGGTTCGGCGCCGTTCCACATATAGCGCACCGAGCTCAGGTCGAGGGCGTCGTCATCGGCCTGCTCCAGCCTGCGGGCCAACAGCGAATAGGCGAAATTCGGTGCCGCGGTGACGGTTCCGCGATACTTATCGATCAGCTCGGCCCACAGCAGCGGTTTGGTGAGGAAGTCCAGCGGGGTCACGCAGATTACCTCGGCACCGAATTGCATTGGCACGCTGAGGAACCCGACCATACCCATATCGTGGAACAGCGGCAGCCAGCTGACCATGACGTCGTCGTCGAGCTGGAACTTCACCCGGTCGAACATGGCGTACGCGTTGACGAAGAAGTTGCCGTGCGTGATCCGCACCGCCTTCGGCGAGCCGGTGGAGCCGGAGGTCAACTGCTGCAACGCGATATCGGATTCCCCGGTGGGCACCGGATCGGTGTCCGGACCGTCGTGCAGCTGGTCGATGCGCACCACGGTGATGCCGCGCTCGCGCAGGATCTGCTCCGCCGCCTCGAACGGGGCGCCGAGCACCACCGCCCGCGCCTCGATCATCCGCAGCACCGTCTCGGTGTCACGGGCCCACACCACCAGATCGGTGCGCGGCGTCGGCTGATGCAGCATGGTGATCGATGCGCCGCGCATCCAGATCGCCTGGCAGGCGGGTGCGATATCGACCGGGAGGCCGGCCAGCACGCCGACCGCGTCGCCGTGCCCGATGCCTGCCGCGGCCAGCCCGCCCGCCATTCGCCGGGCCACCGCGTGTATCTCACCCCAGGTCTGCCGCCGGGGCGCGTTCGGCTCGCCTGTCACCAACCCCCTTGCCGACGTCTGCGCCGTCGCGTACATCTCGTCGGTGAACCTGCTCAAATCCGGACTCCCTCATCACCACTCGACCGCCACTCGGCCTCTCCCAACTATCCCGTCTTGACGGACCGGCGTTAACCCCGCAAACGGATGTCCTGGTGAACGCCGGTCGGTTGGTACACGGGGCGGGGCGCGAGTGGGTTCACGGTGCGGGGCGCTACCGGGAGAAGGTCGCGGCGTATTCGTCGACGTAGGGGCGTCCCGCCCGGGTGGCCAGTTCGCGCATGAGGTCGTCGGTGGCGGTGCGGACGGCGGTGGGCTCGAGGCGCGGGTAGTGGTGTGGGGCGCCGAAAGCTATGTGCACCTTGGCGAATCGCCAGGTGCGGCGGCCACGCGGGTTCACCTTGTCGGTGCCGGAGAGCACGACGGGGATGACCGGTGCGCCGGTGGTCATGGCGACCCGGAGAGTTCCGGTGCGGCCGCGGTAGACCCGGCCGTCGGGTGAGCGGGTGCCCTCCGGGTGGATGGCCCAAACACCGCCCGCTTCAAGGATTTTGGTGGCCGCGGCCAGGGCGTCGGCGGCGGCGGTGCCGCCGGTGCGGTCGACCGGCACCTGTCCGGAGACGGAGTAGAACCAGCGGTTGAAGCGTCCGCGCAGGCCGGTGCCGGTGAAGTACTCCTGTTTCGCCAGGAAGGTGACCCGGCGCGGCAGTACCAGCGCGAGGTATAGCGAATCGATCACGGCCAGGTGATTGGCCGCGATGATGACCGGTCCGGTGCGCGGAACATGGTGCAGGCCCTCGATTTTCGGCCTGCCGAGCAGCCGCAGCACGGGGCCGAGCAGGACGTATTTGAACAGCCAGTACCACACAGGGGTTCCTCCCGATAACGAACGCGTAGACATTGTCTACCCGATCGCGTAGACAATGTCTACGAATCCTGCGTAGCGGTATTGACACAACGGTCCGGCGACGAGCCTCGACTCGCGATAGCAGACAATGTCTACATGGCCGAACCGCTGCGCGAACGACTGGTTGATGTGGGCGTCGACCTCCTGGAGGAGGTCGGCGCGGCGCAGCTCGGGCTGCGCGCGATCACCCGGGCGGCCGGTGTCTCACACGGCGCGCCCCGCAGGCACTTTCGCACGCACAACGCGCTACTGGCGGCCATCGCCGCCCGCGGCTTCGCCGACCTCGCGGCGCGCTTCGCCGCGGTACCGGAGGCGGCGCCGCCACGAGATCGCCTGCGGCACATGGCCGTCGAATACGTCGACTTCGCCCGGCGGCGCCCGGAGATGTTCACCCTGATGTTCCGCCACGACCTGCTGGAGGGTTCCGGCGAAAACCTGCGCGCCACAACGCTTCCGCTGTACGACCGATTCGCCGGGCTGGTCGGCGACGTCACCGGGGCAACGGGTGCCGCGGCCCGGGAACGCGCGCTGCTGCTGTGGACCAACCTGCACGGCATCGCCGCCCTCCAAGCCAACCGCAGCCTCGCCCTGGTGGCCCCCGCCGCCGTCAACGGCGCCCTCGTCGCCCGGGTGCTGGTCACCGAGGTGCTCGACCTGCATTTATCGTGACGGGTCTTCCCGCGCTGGCCATCACACGCGCGGGAAGTCGAAACCTACACGGGGACAGCGTTATTCGTGTCGCAGCCCGGCGACCGCCGCGACGAATCGGTCCAACTCGGCGAAGCTGACGAAGGCGTGCGGGGAGGCGCGCACCAGCGAGTCGATACCGCGGCCGGTCATATCGAGCAGGGTGGAGCTCGCGAAGCTGACCGTGACCGTGATGTCCTGCTCCGCCAACCGATCTCGCACCTCGACGGCGGCCATGCCGTCCACGGTGAACGATACGGTGCCGCTCTGCCGCAGCCCCAGATCCCGCACCGTCACGCCGGGAATCTCCGGCAGCGCCTTGCGCAGGTGCGCGGCGCGGGCGGCGACGGCCGCGTACACGTTCTCCGGACCGAGATCGAGCAGGTAGCGCACTGCGGCGCCGAGCCCGAGCCGGGCCGCGACATCGAATTCCCAGAATTCGAAGCGGCGGGCATCGGGCGCGAGGCGGTACTCGTCCGGCGCGGTCCACTGCGCGGAGTGCAGGTCCAGCCGCTCCGGTTCCATCGATTCGGCCAATTCCGGTCGCACATAAAGGAATCCGGTGCCGCGCGGTCCGCGCAGCCATTTGCGTCCGGTGGCCGAGAGCGCGTCGACGCCGAGTTCGGCGACATCGATCGCGAGCTGGCCCATCGATTGGCAGGCGTCGAGCAGCACCAGCGCGCCGACCGAATGCGCGATGCGGGTGGCCTCCGCCGCCGGGTTGACCAGTCCGCCGTTGGTCGGCACGTGCAGCAGCGACACCAGCTGCACCCGTTCGTCGACCATCGCGGACAGCGCGTCCAGATCGATCTGGCCGCTGCTGTCGTTCGGGATCTGCTCGACGACGGCTCCGGTGGCCTTGGCGCGCTGTAGCGCCGCGATGGCATTGCTCGCGTAATCGGTGCCCGAGATCAGGATTCGGTCGCCGGGCCGCAGCGGCACCGAATAGAAGAAATCCGCCCAGGACCGGGTGGCGCTGTCGCTGAGCGCGATTGCGGCCGGGGCCGCGTTGATCAGCTCGCCGATCGCCGTTTTCACCGCGTCGAGATCGGCGAGCCGCTCGTTCGCCGCGCGGTAGCCACCGATCTCGGATTCGCGTCGCAAATGCGCGATGACCGTATCGGTCACGATCCGCGGCGGCAGCGAGGAGCCCGCACTATCCAGGAATACCAACCCCGCGCCGACGCCCGGGGTGTCGGCGCGTACCCGATCCTCATCCAACATGCCGACGACCGTAGCCGGTCGAACTTCCGGATGGCAGGGACTCGGAATCCCCTATTGGCGGGGAAAGAGTGATCTAGCAGCGCGGACGTACCCGTCACAGACCTGTCACAAATCTCTGACGTTTTCTTGTCGGTGGGCATCGCTACCCTGGTTTGGTCGGTATCGCGGAATACGCCGCGACCCCCCGGCGATAACGGAATTGGCAAGCGGACAGCGACTCACACCACGATGGAGGTTGGCATGGCCGTCGCGCTGGAGCATCCGGAATCGGTCGAAAATGCCGTTGAGCTGGGGGAATTATCCTCCCGCGCCGCGGCGGAGGCCTATATCGGCAAGATCTGTTTCAAACAGGGGCCACCGGCGCTCATCGGCGCCGAACTCGAGTGGCTCACCGTGCAGGGTGAGCGTTCGGCCGCAGGCCCATCGGCCGCCCCGCGTCCCCAGTTGACCGTCCTGGCGGATGCCCTCGGACCGTATGCACCACGGTCCATCGCCCCCGATTCACCGGCGCTTCCATTGCCGGGGGGCAGCCGGGTCACCATCGAACCCGGCGGTCAGATCGAACTCTCGAGCGCCCCGTACGCCACCGCAGCGCGGTTGTGCGACGAGCTGCGCGCCGATGCCCGAATGTTGCGGGCCCTGCTCGAATCCCGTTCCATCCGCACCGTTTCCGGTGCCGCCGACGCCGATCGCCGGGCCAGACGCCTGCTGCGATTGCCGCGCTACCGCGCCATGGAACAGTCCTTCGCCGGCATCGGGCCGTTCGGCAAACTCATGATGTGCAATACCGCGGCCACGCAGGTCAGCGTGGACGCCGGGGCCGATCGCGGCGATATCGCGGCCCGCTGGGTCGCCCTGTACGCGATGGGGCCCGCACTGCTCGCGGCCTTCGCCTGCTCGCCCGCGCTGCACGGCGCCCCGGCGGGCGAATGGGTTTCGCAGCGGATGCGAGCCTGGCTGCGGCTCGATCCGGCGCGCACCCGCCCTCCGGTGCACGAATGGCTGGATCCCGTTGCGTCCTATGGTCGTTGGGCGCTGGACGTGCCGCTGCTATGTGTCCGAAGACCCGACGGCCCACCCGGTGACTGGGCCGCGCCGCCCGGCGCGACCTTCGCCGACTGGCTGTCCGGCGCGCTGGACGACGAGATCGGCCGCCGCCCCGACGCCGGCGATCTCGACTACCACCTCACCACGCTTTTCCCGCCCGTGCGCGCCTCGGGTCACCTGGAGATCCGCTACCTCGACGCGCAGCCCGGCGACGACTGGACGGTGCCGATCCACGTCTTCGACGCGCTGTTGTCGAGTCCGGCCGTGGTGGCCGAGGCGACGGCGGTGGCAGCACCGGTCGCCGGTCGTTGGTTGGATGCCGCGCGTAATGGTCTGGCCGACAGTCAGATTCGTGCCGTGGCGGTAGAGCTGCTGACGCTCGCCGCCGATCATGCGCGCGATTCGGCGTCGGTCACCGAGATCGGTGCCGCGATCCGCCGATGTAGTAGCGGCCGCACCCCGGTCGAGGAATCAGCCACGCGCACAACCTCATCCGGGGGCGGTCGAGTTCGATCCGGCGAGCGTTCGGCGAGTACCGACGCCCCAGCCCCATCCGGTGACGGCGCTCCATCGACCCACGATCAGGCGTCGCATAGGCCCGCCCCATCCGTCAGCGGCCAAGTGGTCTCTGGCGAGCGTCCGGCGAGTATCGACGCGCGCGCCCCATCCAGTGACGGCCTCCCAACGACCCAGGATCGGGCGTCGCATGGGTCTGCCCCGTCCGTCAGCGGCCGAGTCGTATCCGGCGAGCGTCCGGTGAATAGCGACGCCCGAGCGCCATCCGGCGGCGTCTCATCGACACGCGATCAGGTGTCGCATGAGCCCGCCCCATCCGTCAGCGGCCGATATAGCCGGTGACGGCGGCGCGCTCGCGCGAGCCGATCGGATCATCCGTGTGCCAGGCCCGGTTCGTGAGCGCGCTATCCGCGCCGACCATGGCCGCATTGCGTTGCGGTCCTTCGCATCTCGCTCGAAAGAACTTCGTCATGACCATTCAGCACCCCACCGATAATTCCGCCACCGAACGACTGCGAGCCGATATCGCCGACGTGCTCGGCAGAGCCCGCACCCGCACCCATACCCTCACCGACTGTCTCGACGAGGCCGAACTCGTCGCCCAGCATTCACGCCTGATGAGCCCACTGGTCTGGGATCTCGCGCACATCGGCAATCAGGAGGAACTCTGGCTGGTCCGCGATGTCGGCGGCCGCGAGCCGGTCCGCGCCGATATCGATGAACTCTACGACGCGTTCAAACACGCCCGCGTCAACCGTCCCGCGCTGCCGCTGCTCGATCCGGCGCAGGCCCGCGGCTACGTCGGCACCGTACGCGAAAAGGTATGGGATGTATTGGACGCCAATGCGTTACGCGGCGATCCGCTGGTCGACGGCGGATTCGCCTTCGGCATGATCGCCCAGCACGAACAGCAGCACGACGAGACCATGCTGGCCACCCATCAGCTGCGCACCGGCGCCGCGGTGCTCGCCGCACCGCCCGCGCCACGGGCCGCCGCCCCGATCGACGGTGAAATCATCGTTCCCGCAGGGGAATTCACCATGGGCACCTCGACCGATCCGTGGGCGCTCGACAATGAGCGTCCGGCGCATCGAGTTCACCTGCCCGCCTTCGCGATCGATGCCGCGCCGGTCACCAACGAGCAGTACCTGGCCTTCATCGACGACGGCGGTTACGACCGGCCCGAGCTGTGGTCCGAGCGCGGCTGGTCGCACCGGCAGGAGGCCGGGCTGGTCGCTCCGCAGTTCTGGGAGCGCGATCCGGCCGGGCAGTGGTGGCGCCGGGTGTTCGGGGTGATGTCCCCGCTGCGGCCGAAACAGCCCGTACTGCACGTGTGCTGGTTCGAGGCCGAGGCGTACGCCAACTGGGCGGGCAAGCGGCTGCCCACCGAGGCCGAGTGGGAGAAGGCGGCCCGGCTCGATCCGGCGACCGGTGCGTCGCGCCGATTCCCTTGGGGCGACGCCGAACCCGATGCCCGCACCGCGAATCTCGGCCAGCGCCACCTGGAACCGGCCGAGGTCGGCGCGTATCCGGACGGCGCGTCGCTGCTCGGCGTACATCAGCTCATCGGCGACGTATGGGAATGGACCGCATCGGGTTTCGAGCCGTACCCGGGCTTCCGCGCCTTCCCGTACCGGGAGTACTCGGAGGTCTTCTTCGGCGGCGACTACCGGGTGCTGCGCGGCGGCTCCTTCGGCACCGATCCGGTGGCCTGCCGCGGCACCTTCCGCAACTGGGACCACCCCATCCGTCGCCAGATCTTCTCCGGCTTCCGATTGGCCCGCGACCTGGGACGAGGTGAGCACTGAGCCATGTGTAGGCATATCGGTTACCTGGGCGATGCGGTTCCCGTAGGCGAAATCCTCACCCGCGGACCACATTCCCTGCGCGTCCAATCGTGGGCGCCCAACGAGATGCGCGGCAGCGCGAAGGTGAACGCCGACGGCTTCGGCGTCGCCTGGTGGCGTGCGAGTGTCGCCATGAAGTCGGCGGCCACCGATACGGCACAACTGCTCGCCCATCGCGCGGACGCCGGTGACCCCGCCGCGGCGAATAGCGGTGCGCCGACCGACCCCGAATTCGAGCGGCCCGGCGACGCGGTGGAATCCACTGCCCGCCAGGCTGTTTCGGAACAGCCGTCGGTGAGCCGGTATCGCAATGCCGCGCCCATCTGGACCGATCCGGCGGTGGACGAGGTGCTGCCGCAATTGACGTCGCGGGCGGTGCTCGGCGCGATCAGGTCCGCGACCTCCGGAATGCCGGTGGAGCGGGCGGCGTGTGCGCCGTTCGTCCACGGCCATTGGGCATTCAGTCACAACGGGGCGGTGCGGGATTGGCGGCGAACGCTGACGGCCGTCTGCGCGGATCTGGATGCCGCCGCATTGAGTGCCGGCGCCAGCCGGCTTTTCGAGGACGAACTGCTGCTCACCGCCGAATCGCCGACCGATTCGGCGACGGTCTGGGTGCTGCTCGCCCGCCTGCTCGACGCCATCGCGCCCGGCGGCTTCGTCGATTCGCCCGCTACGGCGCTGCGGTTGATCACCGAGGCGATCCTCGCGCACGCACCGACCTCGCGGCTGAACTTCCTGCTCGGCGACGGCGAAACCCTCTGGGCCACAACGGTGCACCACTCGCTGTACGCGCTGGTCACCGACTCCTGCGCAATCCTGTCCTCCGAACCGTACGACGACGACCCGGCTTGGCGTTCGATCGCCGACCGGCGACTGGTGATCGCGCGGCCGGGCCACCTCTCGGCCGAACCGCTCACCGCCCCGGAAAGCACGAAAACCGTTGACGACCGCCTCGATTCAGGCACACGAAAGGCCTAGCGCAATGACCGCACCCACCCTGGACATCTACCTATCCGAGGCGGACCTGACCTCCGCATTGCGGACGGACGCCAGGCTCGGCCTGACCGCCGACCCGAAGTGGTTGCCGCCCAAGTGGTTCTACGACGCGCGCGGCAGCGAGCTGTTCGAAAAGATCACCGAACTGCCGGAGTACTACCCGACCCGCACCGAGCGGGCACTGCTGGAGCGGGTGGTCGGCGAGATCGCCCGCACCGCCCAGGCCGAGGTGCTGGTGGAACTCGGCGCCGGTTCGGCCGCCAAGACCAGGCTGCTGCTCACCGCGCTCACCGCCGATGGTCCGTTGAAAACGTATGTGCCGCAGGATGTCTCGGCGACGGCGCTGCAGGATGCGGCGGACCAGATCGCCGCGGAGTTTCCGGGCCTCGCGGTACACGGCGTGGTCAGCGATTTCACCGACACTCTGCACAATCTGCCCGGCGGCGGCCGCCGGATGATCGCCTTCCTCGGCGGCACCATCGGCAATCTGGTGCCCGCCGAGCGCGCCGAATTCCTGGCGAGCATCAGGGATGTGCTGGAGCCGGGCGAGCAACTGCTGCTCGGTGCGGGTCTGGTGATCGATCCGGCCGTCCTGGTGCCCGCCTACGACGACGCCGCGGGCGTCACCGCCGAATTCAACCGAAATGTGCTGCACGTACTGAACTCCCGCCTCGGGGCGGATTTCGTGCCCGATAAGTTCGAGCACGTCGCGCTCTGGGACGCCGAGCAGGAGTGGATCGAAATGCGTTTGGCCGCAACGGAAGATATGACGGTCGAAATCCGAGAGCTCGATTTGACGGTGCGTTTCCAACGAGGGGAGCAGCTGCGTACCGAGATCTCCGCGAAATTCCGCATCGACGGACTGGAAAGTGAGCTGGCCGCAGCCGGTTTCGACACCGAGCAGGTCTGGACCGATCCCGACGATCGCTTCGCGCTGGTTTTGGCGGGCCGCCGCTGAATTCCGGCCTGGGCGGACAATATCGCCCCGAAAACGTGAGATATTGTCCGCCCAGGCCCGGTCAATTGTTTGCTGAACCATCACCGCCCGGTCAGCTCCGCGTTACCCGAACCCGGTTACGTTTCCCCGATTCCGGTCGCTGCCGGATGTCGAGGAATGGAAGTACCAGGTGAATAAGTTCAAATCCGGGATCGCGGTGGCCTGCGCGTGTGCCATGGGAATGATCGCGAGCGGTTGTTCCGCGGACACCGAAACCAAGCATGATGAGCATGTCCTGCTGTTGTCCATCGATGGTATGCATCAGTCCGATCTGGCCGGATATGTGCGGTCCCACCCGGATTCGGCGCTGGCGAAGCTGGTCGGGCGCGGCGCGTCGTTCACCAACGCGCAGACGCCGATTCCGTCGGACTCCTTCCCCGGCCTGATCGCCGCGATCTCCGGCGGCAATCCGAAGACCACCGGCGTGTACTACGACGACACCTGGGCCCGTGATCTGCTGCCCGCGGGCACCACGAATTGCGCGGACGCGAAGAAGGGCACCGAGGTATCCCTCACCGAGGACCTCGACAGGGATCAGCACCGCATCGACGCGGGCCAGGGGTTGACCGGCCTGCCCGACGGCGCCGGCAAACTGACCGGCGACCCGAGCGCCCTGCTCGATCAGGCCAAACTGCCGGTGGATCCGGCGAGCTGTAAACCGTTGGCACCCAACGAGTATCTGAAGGTGAACACGGTCTTCTCGGTGCTGCACGCGGCCGGAAAGCGCACCGCCTGGTCGGACAAGCATCCGGCCTATGTGATCGCCAATGGCAAGGGTGGTCGCTCGATCGACGACCTGTTCACCCCCGAGATCAACAGCGCCGCACCCGGTTCGGACGCCGACTGGACCAAGGATAATTACCTCACTCGCCGCTACGACCTCTACAAGGCCGACGCGGTGGTCAACGAGATCGCGGGCAAGGACCATTCCGGCACCGAGCAGGTCGGCGTGCCCGCGATATTCGGCATGAACTTCCAGTCGGTGTCCACGGCGCAGAAGCTGCCCGCGTCCAAGGGTTATCTGCCGGACGGGAAGCCGGGCGAACTGCTGAGCGGCGCACTGGATTTCGTCGACCAGCAGGTCGGCCGTCTGGTCACGGCGCTGGACAAGGCCGGGCTCACCGATAAGACCTCGATCATCCTGACCGCCAAACACGGTCAATCGCCGATCGACCCGGCGACGCTGACCCGTGTCGACGACAAGAAGATCGTCGACGCGATCAATACCGAATGGGCGGCAACCCATCCCGGCGCCCCGAAGCTGGTCGCGCATGCGATCGATGATTCGGCGATCATCATGTGGCTGACCGACCGCTCGGCCGACGCGGCCGCCTTCGTCAAGCGAAAGCTGTTGGAGACCAACGGGACCGGCACCGACATCAAGGGTGATCCGAAGCCGTACACCGCATCCGGCATCGACAGGGACAAGGTGTACGCGGGCGCGGATGCCGCAAAGTTCTTCGGGGTGAACGCCGACGACCCGCGCGTACCCGATATCTACGCGGGCGCGGTCCCCGGCACCGTGTACACCGGCGGCAAATCGAAGATCGCCGAACACGGCGGTATGACACCGGATGACCGGCATGTGCCGATCGTGGTGGCGGGCAACGGAATCGGGAAGAGTTCGGTGGACGCGGAGGTTTCGCTCACCCAGATCGCCCCGACCATCCTGCGCAGGCTCGACCTGGATCCGAACAAATTGGATGCCGTCACGGCCGAGCACACCGCCGTGCTGCCGGGGCTGTAGAGTTCGCCGAACGGTTCAGCGGCGTCGCGTCCGCGCCGCTGGCCCAACCCCTATCGAGTGCCCCCTACGACTGCCGAAAGCCATTCGATGAATGGCCGCATCGTCTCCCAGGCCTTGCGGATCTCCTTACCGGCCCGCGGCGTCGTCAACCAGTCCGGCGCGCCGAATTCCCTACCCGCCGTAAGCGATTTGTGCCGCAGCAGGTCGATTCGCGGATGATCGGCATCGAACCCCTTGGGTTTGGTCTTCAGCTGTTCGCCGCCGATCGCGAATTTCGCCTTGCGCAGCCGGGCCAGTATCGCTTCCAACTCCGGGCCGCGCACGTCATCGTCGACGGTCGCCCGGTACTGCGCGATCTGCGCGGGCGAACCCTGATAGAAGCCGCCGCCGACGTACAGCCCCGCCGCGCCTATCTGTACGTACCAGCCGCATCCGGGTGCGGTGCCGACCACCGCGCCCTGCGCCGTCTTGTACGGCGATTTGTCCTTGGCGAACCGCACATCCCGGTACGGCCGGAATATCTTGGCGGCGCCGAAATCCGCCTCCAGCTCGGCGACCAGCGCCTTCATCGGGGCGAGCACCGCGGTGTCGTAGATGTGCTTGTGCGCGGTCCAGAAGGCCTTCGAATTGTCGGCCTCCAAATCCTCATAGAAATCCAGACCGGTGAGGGGAAAGCCGCCGAATTCCGTCATAGCCGAAAAACCTACCCCGTCGATCCGGTGCGCAGACCGCTGTTCCAGTACAGGAGCCCGAGCACGGTGCCGAGTACGGTGGCCAGCGCCGCGGCGAGCGCCGCCCACTTTCCGAGCCATTCACCTTTGCCGTGTGCCAGCAGGCCGATGACAATGCCCGCCGGACCGAACAGGACCGGACAGAACAGCAGAGCCAGTGCGGCACAGAGGAATCCGAACAGCGACAAACCCTGGTTGCCGAGTCGTTGCAGGAAGGTGTCCGGGGGCGGGTAGATGTCCTCGTCATCGGTGCGCCGATCGTCGCCGGACGGCTGCTCGTGTGGCGTGGTCATTGCGCCCTCCTCGGGTCGTCCGGTTCAGGTCATGGGTACCACGACGCGATGACCCCGGCACCTCCTGCGGTGCGGGCGTTCGGATCAGAGCCGGTCGTCGTCGATGATCTCGATGGCGGCTTCCTCCGCGGGCCGGTCGTCGTTCGCGGCATCCTCGGCGCGCTGATTGCGCGCGGTCCACTCCTGGGCGAGTTCGTCGCCGATGCCCAGCCTGCCGTCGTCCTCGTTCTCCCGGTAGCCGATTTCCAGATCGGCGGGCGGATCCTCGACGTAACGCTCGTATTCGCGGATCTCATCCGCCTGCTCGTCGTCACCCATATCCATATCGAGCGGGTCCGTATCCATGGACACAGTATGTCCCGTTCGGGCGGTTCTATCCGGAAACAAAACGGCGGCCCGAGCCGAGACCCGGACCGCCGTTCGGCAGTGAATCTATGCGTTGCCGTTGAAGAGGCCGGTCACCGAACCGTTTTCGAAGACCTCGCGGATGGTGCGGGCCAGCAGCGGCGCGATGGACAGCACGGTCAGCTGCGGGAACTTCTTCTCCTCGCTGATCGGCAGCGTATTGGTCACCACGACCTCCTTGGCGCCGCAGGCGGCCAGGCGCTCGGCGGCCGGGTGGGACAGCACGCCGTGGGTGGCCGCGATGACGACGTCGCCCGCGCCCGCCTCCTTCAGCACCTTGACCGCGCCCGCGATGGTGCCGCCGGTGTCGATCATGTCGTCGATCAGGATGCAGGTGCGGCCGTCGACATCACCGACGACGCGGTTGGCCACGATCTGGTTGGGCACCAGCGGGTCGCGGGTCTTGTGGATGAACGCCAGCGGCGAGCCGCCCAGCGAGTCGGCCCACTTCTCGGCGACCTTCACCCGGCCGGCGTCGGGGGAGACGACCGTGATGTGTTCGAGGCTGTAGTTGGTGCGGATGTACTCCGACAGCTGGATCAGCGCGTGCATGTGATCGACCGGGCCGTCGAAGAAGCCCTGGATCTGATCGGTGTGCAGGTCGACGGTGATGATCCGGTCCGCACCAGCGGTTTTCAGCAGGTCGGCGACGAGGCGGGCGGAGATGGGCTCGCGGCCGCGGTGCTTCTTGTCCTGGCGGGCGTACGGGTAGAAGGGCAGCACCGCGGTGATCCGCTTGGCCGAACCGCGCTTGAGCGCGTCGATCATGATGAGCTGCTCCATCAGCCACTGGTTCAGCGGTGCGGGAAAACTCTGCAGTACGAAGGCGTCCGAGCCGCGCACGGATTCCTCGAACCGGACGAAGATCTCGCCGTTGGCGAAATCGCGGGCGGTTTGCGGGGTGACGTGGACGTCGAGTTCCTTGGCGACCTGTTCGGCCAGCTCAGGATGAGCGCGTCCCGAGAAGAGCATCAGGTTCTTCTGGTTGTCGATCCATGACGCGGTCACTACTGTTTGCCATCCTTTTGCTCGTCTGGGGGATCCGACTTCTCATTGGCCGCGTTGGCTGCCGCCGCCGCGCGCGCCGCGTCCGTTCCGGGACGGAAACGCTGCACCCAGCCCTCAATGTTCTTCTGCGGTCCGCCGGATACCGCGAGTGCCCCCGGCGGAACGTTTCTGCGCAGTACAGTACCCGCACCCGTATACGCGCCGTCACCCACGGTTACCGGTGCGATAAACATTGTGTCGCTTCCCGTACGCACATGCGAGCCGACCGTGGTGTGATGCTTGTTTACTCCGTCGTAATTGACGAAAACGCTGGACGCGCCAATGTTGCTGTGCTCGCCGATGGTGGCGTCGCCGACATAGGTCAGGTGCGGCACCTTCGAATGTGCGCCGATGGTGGCGTTTTTCGTTTCCACGAAGGCGCCGAGCTTGCCGGACGCGCCGACGACCGTGCCGGGACGCAGATAACTGAAGGGTCCGATATTCGCGCCGGGGCCGATGGCCGCGCTCTCGCCGTGCGTCCGGACCACCCGCGCGCCCTCGCCGACGACCACATCGGTGAGCGTGCAGTCCGGCCCGATCTCCGCGTCCTCGCCGATCACCGTATTGCCGAGCAGTTGTACGCCGGGGCGCAGCGTGACATCCCTGCCGATCTGCACACCGGCGTCCACCCAGGTGGATGCCGGATCGATGATGGTGACCCCGGCCCGCATATGCCGTTCCAGGATGTAGCGGTTCAGGGTGCCTGCGGCGTTGGCCATCTGCACCCGGTCGTTCACGCCGGTGACCTTGTTCGAGTCGACCAGGCGCGCGCCGTGCACCGGATACCCGGCCTCGCGGGCGAGTTTCAGCACGTCGGTCAGGTACAGCTCGTGCTGGGCGTTGGCGGTGGACAGCCGATGCACCATGGTGCGCAGCACCGCGGCGTCGAAGACGTACACACCCGAGTTGACCTCGGTGAGCGCCGCCTGCTCCGGGGTGGCGTCGGCATGTTCGACGATCTCGACGACGTGGCCCTCGGCATCGCGCACGATGCGGCCGTAGCCGTTCGCGTCCTCGGGGACGAAGGTCAGCACCGTGACCGCGGAGCGCTCCGGATAACTGCGGTGCTCGTCGAGCAGCGCGCCCAGTGTGTGCCCGTCGAGCAGCGGCACGTCGGCGGAGGTGACCAGCAGGTCGCCGCTGAAATCGGCGGGTACGGCGGTGAGTGCGCACTGTACGGCGTGTCCCGTGCCGAGCTGTTCCTCCTGGATGGCGGAGGTGATGTCGCGGCCGAGTTCGGCGGCGACGGCGGCGACCGCGGCGCCGACCTGTTCGCGATCGTGGCCGATCACGGTGATGAGGTGGGCAGGGTCGATCTCGTTCGCCGCATGCAGCGCGTGCGCGAGCATGCTCCGGCCGGCCAACGAATGCAGAACCTTGGGGGTCTTCGACCGCATTCGTGTCCCGGCACCGGCTGCGAGAACGACGACGGCGGTCTGCTGTGGCATGGATCTCCCTCGGCTGCCTGTCATCGTGCGGGCTGCTCGGTACGTACTGGGGTTTCGCTGCGCGTTCAGCGATGTGCGGGGCCAACGATAGTTACCGTGCCGGTGTGCTCCGCCGCCAGGACTCGAACCTGAACTATCTGAACCAAAATCAGAGGTGCTGCCATTACACTACGGCGGATCGTCGCATCGGCGGATCGAAGATCCGTCGCTGCGCCACGGCACGGCATGATCCTCGCACGAGTACCCGCTCCACGTCGAACCGCATAGCCGAATCCGCCATGCCCGCCCGCGCGAACTGGACTTCTCCCGGCCGCCGCCGGATGCCTCGGCCGTCCCGCCGCCCCCGCGCCGCCGCGACCCGAAATCGGTTGCCGCCTTGGATATTCGGGCGACCCGCCGAGCGGGCCCCGGTGCGGAAAGCGATTGCGCGCCAGCTTGATAGCCTCAACGCAAACGACTGATTTCGTAAGAGCATGGGTGAGCCGACCCTGTCCCAGCGACCGGCGTAACCACACGACAGAGGCGGAGGAGCTCGATGTCATCGGGTGAGCAACGCGCGCCCCGGCCGCGGATGACGGGCACCCAGCGGCGCCAGCAGTTGATCGAGATCGGGCGGGCGCTGTTCGCCGAGCGCGGGTACGACGCCACCTCGATCGAGGAGATCGCGCAGCGGGCCCAGGTCTCCAAACCCGTGGTGTACGAACACTTCGGCGGTAAGGAGGGGCTGTACGCGGTGGTGGTCGACCGCGAAATGTCCATGTTGCTGGACATGATCGTCTCCTCCCTCACCCAGAATCGGTCACGGGTGCGATTGGAGCAGGTCGCGCTGGCGCTGCTGACCTATATCGAGGAGCGCACCGACGGCTTCCGCATCCTGGTGCGCGACCAACCGGCCGCGACCGCCGACGGCCGCTATTCGAGTCTGCTCAACGAGGCGGTGAATCAGGTGGCGCACATCCTGGCGGGCGATTTCGACAGGCGCGGATTCGACACCAGTCTCGCCACCCTCTACGCACAGGGACTGGTCGGTATGGTTTCGACGGCTGCTACCTGGTGGCTGGACGAGCGGAAACCGTCGAAAGAGGTTGTCGCCGCCCACCTGGTGAACCTTTGCTGGAACGGACTACAGCACCTGGAGGCCGATCCGCAGCTGAGTTCCGAATGGCGGACCGGTTCTGCGGACTGACCACGCGTGTTAACCAGTGAATTGCGAAGAAGGTTTGGTCGAATGCTCGAATTGCCTGCTGGACGGGCACCTGGTGGTACGGTTCACCCATCCTCTGGGTGCTGTTCGGGCGGTATGTCGGTCAACTTCGGGATGTCGGTCTACTTCAGGATGGCTGGTTTTTGGATGACAGGCGGATCTGATGGCTAGGCAAGCGCGCGCGGAGATCACCCGCGATTCCGTTCTGGCGGGCGCGGCCGATGTCTTTTTGCGGTTGGGATATGCCAACGCGAGCCTCAGTGAGATCATCGCGCAGTCCAATGTGACCAAGGGCGCCTTGTACTTTCACTTCGGTTCGAAGGAAGAACTGGCCCGCGCGGTGGTCGATCAGGGCAACGAGCGACTGGTCAGCTCCTGCCAGGGATTCTTCGATCCACGGGTGCCCGCGCTGGAGGCGTGCATCGGCATCACCTATGTGGTCGCCGATCTGTCGATGAACGATCCGATGGTCGGCGCCATGCTCAAGCTGACCCATCAGATCGGCGACTATCGCGGCGCCCAGGGTGACAACATCGCCAAGACCTGGGGCGACACCTACCGGGTGCTCGCCGAACGGGCCATCGCCCAGGGCGATCTGGAGGCCGATCTCGAACCCGAGGTGATCGGCGTACTGCTCCAGGAGGTCACCGCGGGCGTGCACATCATCGCGGTGGGCACCGAGACCATGGACCAGATGGCAACCAGGATGGAACGGGCCTGGTACTTCCTGCTTCCGTCCATCGTGCCCGCCGAAAAGCTTTCGTACTTCCGGGAATTCGCGGCCCGGCGGTTGCGGCGCTACGTGCCGTAGGTCGCGGCCGCCGGGCGCGGGCAACCGCGTCGGTCCGCCCAACTAGACTCGGTTGGCCGACCGAAACGTGCGTGCTCAGGAGTCGTTCAATGCCCAATCGTCCCCCGCTGGCCGGACTCGCCGCGGCCGCGAGCGCCGATACCGCGCTACAGACGGTCGCCGGGCTGATCGGAAAATCCACGGTCGAATTGGTGGCGCCCTCGGCGGTGCGGCCGTTCGTCGCGCACACCATCGCCGCGAGTAAACCGCTGGTCGTGGTGACCGCCACCGGCCGGGAGGCCGACGATCTGACCGTCGAACTCACCGAAATCCTCGGCGCGGCGGTCGCCCAGTTCCCCTCGTGGGAGACGCTGCCGCACGAGCGGCTCTCGCCCGGCGCGGATACCGTCGGCCGCAGGCTCGCGGTGCTGCGCAGGCTCGCGCATCCGGAAGACGAGGTGTTCCCGGAGCCGCTGCGGGTGGTGGTGACCACGGTGCGCTCGCTGATGCAGCCGATGGCCGCCGGACTCGGCGATATCGCGCCGATCGTGCTGCGCGTCGGCGCACAGTTCGATTTCGATGAATTGTTAACGCGCCTGGTCGAATTCGCGTATACGCGGGTCGATATGGTCGGCAAGCGCGGCGAGTTCGCGGTGCGCGGCGGCATCCTCGACCTGTTCCCGCCCACCGCGGATCATCCGGTGCGCGTCGAGTTCTGGGGTGACGAGGTCACCGAGCTGCGGCCGTTCGCGGTCGCCGATCAGCGCTCGCTCACCGATCTCGAGGTGGACCTCGTCGTCGCGCCGCCCTGCCGGGAGCTGCTGCTCACGCCCGCGGTGCGGGACCGGGCCGCCGAGGTGGCCATCGAGAACGCGGCCGACGCGGCCCTGGTCGAAATGCTGGAGAAGCTGGCCGAAGGCATTCCGGTCGAGGGCATGGAGGCGCTGCTGCCGGTATTGCAGCCGGGTGAGCTCAAACTGCTCACCGAGGTGCTGCCCACCGGAACGCATGTGCTGCTGTGCGACCCGGAGAAAATCCGCACCCGCGCGGCGGATCTCGTGCGCACCGGCGAGGAATTCCTGGAGGCGTCGTGGACCGCGGCCTCCTTCGGCGGCGCGGCCCCGCTCGGCGGTCACGGACTCGACCTGGCGGCCTCGGCGTATCGCCCGCTGCCCGAAATCCACGCCAGCGCCGACCGGCAAGGCCTGCCGTGGTGGACGCTGAGCCCACTCACCTCCGGTGATCCCGCCGAGGTCGTGCTGCCGGTGCTGGCGGGCCCGGCCGCGCGCGGCTCCGACGAACTCGTCGCGACGATTTTCGCCTCGCTGCGCGCGCACGTCTCGACCGGCGGCCGCGCGGTGGTCGTCGTCGCGGGACACGGTACGGCACAACGCATTCAGGAACGGCTCGGCGATGCGGACGTCCCGGCGGCGGTGCTGGCGGCGGGCGCCGAACCGCAGCCGGGTCTGGTCGGCGTGTTGTGCGGCTCGCTGCACGACGGCCTGATCTTCGACGACGCCGGTCTGGTCGTCGTCGCCGAATCCGACCTCACCGGCAACCGGGTCACCGCGCCGGGCGATGGCAAGCGGCTGCCCGCCAAGCGGCGCAACCAGGTGGATCCGCTGGCGCTGAACGCGGGCGACATGGTGGTGCACGATCAGCACGGCATCGGGCGCTTCGTCGAGATGATCGAGCGCACCGTCGGCGGCGCCCGGCGCGAATACCTCGTCATCGAATACGCGCCGAGCAAGCGCGGCCAGCCCGGTGACCGGTTGTTCGTTCCGATGGAATCGCTCGACCAGCTCTCCCGCTACGTCGGCGGTGAGATGCCGAGCCTGTCCAAACTCGGCGGCTCCGACTGGGCGAATACGAAACGCAAGGCGCGCAAGGCCGTTCGCGAGATCGCCGGTGAGCTGGTGCAGCTGTACGCGGCGCGGCAGGCGGCGCCCGGCCACGCCTTCGGGCCGGACACCCCGTGGCAGCAGGAGATGGAGGACGCGTTCGCGTTCACCGAAACCGCCGACCAGATGACCGCCATCGCCGAGGTGAAAGCCGATATGGAGAAGCCGGTCCCGATGGACCGGGTGGTGTGCGGCGATGTCGGCTACGGCAAGACCGAGATCGCGGTGCGCGCCGCGTTCAAGGCGGTGCAGGACGGCAAGCAGGTGGTGGTGCTGGTGCCGACAACCCTGCTGGCACAACAGCATCTGCAGACGTTCACCGAGCGGGTCAGCGGATTCCCGGTCACCGTGAAGGGGCTGTCTCGGTTCACTGATCCGGCTGAATCGCGTGAGGTGCTTGCCGGGATGGCAGACGGCTCGGTGGATATCGTCGTCGGAACGCACCGGCTGCTGCAGACCGGCGTGCGGTGGAAGGACCTGGGGCTGGTCGTCGTCGACGAGGAGCAGCGCTTCGGCGTCGAACACAAGGAGCACATCAAGGCGCTGCGCACGCATGTCGACGTGCTCACCATGTCCGCGACGCCGATTCCGCGCACCCTGGAGATGAGCCTGGCCGGCATCCGCGAGATGTCGACCATCCTCACCCCGCCGGAGGAGCGGCATCCGGTGCTCACCTACGTCGGCGCGTACAACGACAAGCAGGTCACCGCCGCCATCCGGCGCGAGCTGCTGCGCGACGGGCAGATCTTCTACGTGCACAATCGGGTGTCCTCGATCGACAAGGCCGCCAAGCGAATTCGCGATCTGGTGCCCGAGGCGCGGGTGGTCGTCGCGCACGGCCAGATGCACGAGGACATGCTCGAGCAGACCGTGCAGGGTTTCTGGCAGCGCGAATTCGACGTCCTGGTGTGCACCACCATCATCGAGACCGGCCTCGACATCTCCAATGCGAATACGTTGATCGTGGAACGCGCGGACGCGCTTGGACTTTCGCAGCTGCACCAGCTGCGCGGCCGGGTCGGGCGCAGCCGGGAGCGCGGCTACGCGTACTTCCTGTACCCGCCGGAGAAGCCGCTCACCGAGACCGCCTACGACCGGTTGGCCACCATCTCGCAGAATTCCGACCTCGGCGCGGGTATGGCGGTGGCCATGAAGGATCTCGAAATCCGCGGCGCCGGAAATGTTCTCGGCGCCGAACAGTCCGGCCATGTGGCCGGTGTCGGATTCGATCTGTACGTGCGGCTGGTGGGCGAGGCGGTGGAGGCGTATCGGGCCGCCGCCGACGGCAAGCCGATCACCGTCGAGGAGCCCAAGGAGGTGCGCATCGACCTGCCGGTGGACGCGCACATCCCGCCCGACTACATCGCCAGCGACCGGCTGCGCCTGGAGGCGTACCGGAAACTCGCTGCGGCGCAGGACGATCCGGCGCTGGCCGCGGTGGTCGACGAATTGGTCGACCGGTACGGCCCGCTGCCGGTGGAGGTGGGCAGGCTGGTCTCGGTCGCCAAACTGCGGCTGCTGGCCCGCGAATACGGCGTCACCGAAATCGCGGTCACCGGAACGACATTGAAGATTTCACCACTGTTGAGCCTCCCCGACTCCAAACAGCTGCGCTTGAAGCGGCTCTATCCGAGCACGAGCTACAAGGCGGCAAGCGGGGTGGTGCAGCTGCCGCTGCCTCGGGTGCAGGACAGCGTCGGCGCCGAGCGGGTGCGCGATGTGGTGCTGCTGCAATTCGTCGCCGACCTTTTGCTGGCGTTGGACGGAAAGGCCCAGGGGGCAGTCGATCTCACGGTGGCGACCGAGGTTTCCGGGGCGCGATGACCGATTCCGACGCCGCACGGCTGACCGCGGATCTCGTCGAGGCGGTCGAGGTGATGGACCGGCTGTGGCGCTTCGGCGGCTGGGAGGTCACCCAGACGCACGACTCGCTGCGGCCGTATCTGCTCGAGGAAACCTACGAACTGCTCGACGCCATCCAGCACGAGGATGCCGAAACCATCAAGGAGGAACTGGGCGACCTGCTGCTGCAGGTGCTTTTCCATTCCCGGATCGCCCAGGCCGCAGGCGAATTCACCGTCGCCGAGGTGGCGGCGGCGCTGGTGGCCAAGCTGACGAACCGCAGCCCGCAGCTCGCCGGGCCGGTGATCGATCCGGCCGCGACGGTCGACGAGAAGATCGCGCTGCAGGAAAAGGCTTGGGAGGAACGGAAATCCGCCGAGAAGGCGCGACGCTCCTGCCTCGACGGCATCGCCATGGCGCAACCCGCCCTGGCGCTGGCCGAGAAGGTGCGTGCCCGCAGCGCGAAGGCGGGTCTGCCGGACGACCTGGTTCCGGACTCGCTTCGAGTAGTTCACCTCGGTGCGCCGGAAAGTGCCGAAGAGCGTTTACGGAAGGCGACTTTGGTGTTCGCCGATGCGGTCCGGGCCGCGGAGGACGCGGCGGAGGCGGACCGAGGGGAACGGGTGCCGCTGACGGCCGCGGACTGGCGGAAGTACTGGCCGGTATAGGTTTTCCGAACGTGGTGCGCACCGGTCGTGGTGCGCACCACGGTCGTCACTTCGTCGGCAGGTCGGCCAGGCGCGGGACGATGGGGGTGAGGACCTTCTCGATCCACTCGGCCGGGTAGTCGCCGGGCGGGGCGACCATCACCATATCGACGCCGAGTTTCGCGTAATGGGCCATGAGCTCGACGAAACCGTCGTCGGGAGTGCCTGCGTTGTAGATGATCGTCTTCTGGATCTCGTCGTAGTCGCGGCCGACGTCGGCGCAGTGGGCGCGCAGCACATCCAGCTTGTGCGCGACACCGTCCGGGGTGTCGTAGAAGAGGTTGCAGCCGTCACCGTACTTGGCGACCAGCCGCAGCGTCTTCTTCTCGCCGCCGCCCGCGATCAGGATCGGCGGATGCGGATTCTGTAGCGGCGCAGGCGAACACAGCGTCTCGGCGAGCTGGTAGTACTTGCCGTCGAACGCGCCGTTGTTATTCGGATCCCACATCTGC
The DNA here is from genome assembly GCF_020361265.1 of Nocardia sp. JCM 34519.1. Classification (NCBI taxonomy): domain Bacteria; kingdom Bacillati; phylum Actinomycetota; class Actinomycetes; order Mycobacteriales; family Nocardiaceae; genus Nocardia; species Nocardia sp. JCM 34519.1. Next base: position 942,225 of record NZ_JAIRBR010000001.1, on the reverse strand, counting down.
AGGCAGATCCGGACCGCCTCCTCCAGCCGCTCGAATCGCTCCTTCATCGGCGGGAACGGCACGCCGAGACCCTCGTGCTCCCGATCGAACCAGGCCGCCCCGATACCGAGCGTGGCCCGGCCCTGTGACAGCACATCAAGCGTGGTAACGATTTTCGCGAGCAGGCCGGGATGCCGGTAGGTCACGCCGGACACCAACAGGCTCAACCGGATTCGTTCGGTATGCGCGGCCAGATAGCCGAGCGTGGTGTACCCCTCCAGCATCGGCTGCTCGGCCACACCACGCGGCGGGATCTGAAAATAGTGGTCCATGAACGAAAGCCAGCTCAGGCCCGCCGCCTCCGCCGCGGCCCCGACCCGCGCCAATTCCGGCGCGATCGCGGCCGGTCCACCCGGCATATCGAAGTTGGGAACATGAATTCCGAGTCGCATAGTCGAATGCTATGAGTTGGAGTGCACTCCAGGTCAAGGGTGGATCGGCTGGAACATACTCCAGGTTCGGCGCGGGTAGCGTCGATGCGGTGCTGTGTGCACGACGATGAAAGGGCGGTGCGCTGTGTCCGAACGAACCATCCTGATCACCGGGGCAACCGATGGGCTCGGCCGGTATCTGGCGATCGAAACCGCGCGTGCGGGCGCCAGGGTGCTGCTGCACGGCCGCGACCGTGCGCGCGCCGATGAGGTGCGCGCGCGGATTCTGGCCGAGGGCGGCCGCGAACCGGACATAATCCTCGCCGACCTCGCCGATCTGTCGGCGGTGGACCGGCTTGCCGCCGAGGTCGAATCGCGCACCGACCGCCTCGATGTGCTGGTGAACAACGCCGGAATCGGCTTCGGCGCACCGGGCGGCACTCGGGAACTCAGCGCCGACGGAATCGAATTACGTTTCGCCGTAAACTATTTGGCGGTCTACCGGCTGACCCACCTGCTCCAAAGTCTGCTCGTGCGCTCCGCGCCGTCCCGGATCGTCAACGTCGCATCGATCGGCCAAGAACCCCTCGATTTCGATAATCTCATGCTCGAACACGACTACTCCGGCGTCTCCGCTTACCGCCGCGCCAAACTCGCCGAAATCATGTTCACCTTCGACCTGGCAGCGGAATTGGCCCCCTCCGGCGTAACCGTAAACGCGATTCACCCTGCGTCACTTATGAATACAACAATGGTCCGGCAAGCCGACTATCCCGCCCACAGCACCATCGAAGAGGGTGGCGCGGCAGTACTACATCTGATCAACGACGAGGTAGGCACCGGCCACTACTTCGACGGTCTAAATGAAAGCCGCGCCAACCCCCAGGCCTACGACCCAGCCGCCCGCCGCGGCCTACGCCGCCACACAACCGCTCTGCTCACCGCCCTCCACGCCAAGTAGCCGCCGTTATTTGCCCCCTAGGACCGTATCGACGTTGTCGGCCAACGCCTTTGCGATTCGTTGCGAGCCGGACTGCAGGTTCGACCGAAGTTGCGGCGAATCGGTTATACCAGGCCCCGGCTGCGGCGGAGCGTTCTCCCCGGACGTCGATACTTGCGCATAGAAGTTGCTGATGCGAAAAGCCGTCGTTGCGTCAGCCGAACCATCCTTTGTTCTGGTCGCCGAATAGGACTCTTCACCGATGCCTGCCGAGGTCTTTCCGTCGTATCCCTGACCGCTGGTTTCGAAGTATCTCTTTTGGGCCGTGACAGGCTTGTCGCCGGTCTCCAGTCGGAATGTTATGAGGACCCGCCGGATTCTCGGATCGCCGACCGGTATTTGAACGGTAGTGGTCTGGTCCGGATATATCACGCTACACAGGGCGCCGAGTGTATCGGGCGGTGCCGAAACTAATTTGCTCCCAGCATCTTTGAATTCGACACTCGCCGAATAGAGCCGACCCGCATATTCCTGGATTTCTCGGGTGACGGGTTTCGTGAGCTCGGAGCAGCTGCTCGGCAGCTTCGTGAACCGACGTACTTCGGTTTGTTGACCCTTTGCTGAGCAGCCCGTAATCACGACCGATACGCCAATCAGCAAAGCGGCGATCACATTGCGGGACATTACGAGCCTGCTGCTCGTCGGCCACCGCTCCGTCATTTGGCCAGCTCCCAGTCGCTGGAATTCGCGAACCCCTGCGCCACCGAGTTGGGCCAATGATCCTTCCCGTTCTGCTGCGGAAAACCGTTCTGATGGTTGGTCAAGTTCAACAGCTCGTTCGCGGAAATCTGCTGCTTCTGCAATAGCAATGCGGTGTCGGCAATCGTTTGTTCTACGAATTGGATTGCCTTGCCGATCAGATCGATGGCATCGGAGATGCCGAATGGCGCCTCGACCAGGGTGGAAATTTTCACGTAAGCGCTGGCCAGACCGGCCAAGAACTGAGTGAATCGATCGGCCAGCGATTTATAGAAGTCGGCGCCTGCCTTGGCGAGATTGATCAGCTGCTCGTGAACCTTCTCGCACAGATCCGCCGAAGTGGCCATCGCCGTTTGCTGACTTGTTCGTGATGCGGAGAATCGAAGCTTGGCCTTCCCGGCCCAATGACCGTCTAGGTTGAGCTCCGGACGCCCCTGTTCGTTGTTTGCATTGCGAACCTTACCCGCGACGGTTTGCCAATCTGCCGCGTATCGGACGAAAACGAACGGTGCGGAAATGCCCTCGGCAGCTTCTTCGATCTTAGTCAGTAGTTTCTTCAGCTTTTCCTGGGCCTCGTCGCGGTCATCGGTCATCGACCAGTAGAGGGCGGGGCTCAGATACTTGAGTCTATCGAAGTGGTCATTGAGCTCGTCGGGCTGTTTCCTCCATTCTTGTTGCCGGGTCTTGAAGTCGGATACGGCGGTGTCGAGGTCTTTCTGATTGAAATCGCCCATTAGATCCGGAAACCCATTTCTGCGTCGTTTTGTTTCAACCCTGATGCCCGATCCTGGTCTTGCTGTTCGAACACGGCCGCGACCTTGTTGAGTGCTGTCGCCATTTCAGCAGCGGACTGGCTGCCCTCCCTCAGTCGATCCTGAATGTATTGAGCCGTCTCGGTGTACCGTTGCCAAACCAGTTGGAATATGCCGAATTCGATGCGTGAGAATTTCAACGTGTCGATGGATACGGCAGCTTCGGAAAGGTCATACTGCACCGTTCTGTCCCATGCGCGGGCGACGTTTTCGAGGAGCTGAACTTCTACCTTGAATTCTTCTGTCATCAGATCTCGTTCTCCAGTAGCTGGCGCTCGTGCCGGACGATACGGGCCATCAATTCGGTGTCGGACTCTTGGTCCAGGTACATGTCTGTGCGCAGCCTCGGTTTCATCGCTCGAATCGCATCGGAGCAGTTGACGATGTCTTGTGCGATTGTGAATGGTTCGGTCCGTGCGGCCCAGTCGCCGTCCAATGTTATGGCGGTCAGCCCGGTTCGGTCCGCTTCGACGATCAGCGTCGACTCGTCGTAATCGTTGAGGCCGGGGCCGTGCGCGGTGTATTTCTCTTGGCCGATCAACTTGCCGAACAATTGGTTGTACTCGTCATATGTTCGGGTCTGCAGCAGGCTCGGAGCTATTTCCCGTAGTGGCGGAATGCTCGGAGTCGGGCGTGTGCCGGATTCGGAAATACGCAGGGTGCGCTCGTAGAGCGAGTATCGGTAGGCCTGCATGATCGACTCACCGTATTCCCGCGGATCGTACGAAGATTTCCACGCGCGACTGAAATCGACCTGGGTGGGTAGGTTGTCCGCGCCGATATGAACCTCGATCAGCGCCGATTTCTGTGGGACATTGGATGCTTGCTCGCCTGCGGTTTCAGCTGCGGGTACGACGTAATCTTCTTCATCATCGGCGAAGTAATTGTAGCCTGTCACAAAAGCTGCCTTCTGAAGCCGAAGTCTCGCTTCGGACGATGCTGCTCGGTCGAAGGTGGGTTCTATACAAGGTTTTACAGTAGGCATGGGGAGCGATGGGCGGGCGCTCAGTGCTGAGCAAGGGTGGGGTGTTGCGTAGTCGATGCCCGGAACGGTGCGCGCGGTTCCGTCGGTTGCGGTAAGGATCAGGTTGTGTTGGATGAGCGGCGGGGATGGGTTGGCGTTGCGGCGCTGGAGAATGCGCGGTGGTGTGCTGCGGTGTGTCGGGTGCATGGGGTGGTTGGGGAGTTTGGGGGTGGGGTTTGGGCTTGTGGGCGGCGGACGCCGGTGTTTTATCCGGATGCGGTTACGTTTGATGAGAAGGTTTGTGGGGCAGAGGTTTTGGGGCGGATCGAGCGGGGTTCGGGGGCTTCGGTGAAGGATAGTTTTGCTGTGTTGGATCTTTCGGGGGATGGGTTTCGGGTTCTGTTCGAGGCGGAATGGGTTCATCGGGCGGTGGGGGAGCGGGTGCCGGCGGCGACCGAGCAGGTGTGGGGGCCGGTTCGTGGGGCGAGTGAGTTGGCGGAATGGGCGGCGGCCTGGGATCCGGTGCACGCGAGCGTTTTTCGTGCCGAATTACTCGACGACGATGCGGTGACGGTGCTCGGTGGGCGAGTCGGGAACGAACTGGTTTGCGGTGCGGTGGTGCATTGCGACGCGGATGTGGTGGGGATTTCCAATGTGTTCGGTCTCGGCGTACCCGCTGATGAGCTGTGGGCCGGAAGTCTGCGGGCGGTCGCGCGGAGGTGGCCGAACCACGCGATCGTCGGATACGAGCAGGGGGATGATCTCGCGGCGGCCATTCAGAACGGTTGTGCCCCAATCGGTCCGTTGCGGGTATGGGGTGCCGTCGAACCGGAACGGGGCGAGTAACCCCGAATCGGGGGACGGTGGCAAGATTTGTTACTACGCTGCGTAGGTATGGATTTCATGTGGGTGATTCCGATTCTCGGGGTGGTCAGTGCGGTGTTGATCGCCTTCGGATTCGTGGTGGGTTTTCCGAAGGACTAGCGTCGCGCAGCGATCCCATGGGGGGCCTAGCTGTGGCCTGACTCACCTCATGTCACGTCCCGCCAGGGTTCCATCGTCGTATGTGTGACTCCCCGCGATTGGGGTGATAACGCTACGAGAGCGGAGTACGGCGATGACTGAGCAGATGATTCTGGTAACCGGTGGAACCGGCACGCTGGGCACCCGGGTGGTGCCGCTGCTGCGCGCGGCGGGTCGACCGGTGCGAGTGCTGAGCCGTGGCGCACGGACCGGTGACGGCATCGAATATGTGGTCGGCGACCTACAGACCGGCGCGGGTGTCGATGCCGCCGTAAAAGGCGTCGATACCATCGTGCACCTGGCGGGTGACGGCAAGACCGACGAGCAGACCACCCGCACTTTGCTGGCCGCCGCCGCGAAAGCCGGTGTGCGGCACCTGGTGTTCATCGGAGTTACCGCGGCCGAGCGCATCGACCTCGGCTACTTCAAGGCGAAACTGGGCGCGGAACGGGCGATCGAGGAATCGGGTATTCCATACACCATCCTGCGGGCGGCGCAATTCCACGATTTGGTGTTCAAAATGCTTCAGGCGCTCGCCAAGTCGCCGATCGTGCCGGATCCGCGCGCGATCCGGCTGCAGCCGGTGGAGACGGCCGAGGTGGCAACGCGCCTGGTGGAATTGGCGCTGGCCGAACCGGCGGGCCGGGTGCCCGACCTGGCCGGACCCCAGGTGCTCGAATTCGGCGCGATGGTGCGGGACTATCTGCGTGCGACGGGCAAACGCCGTCTGCTGCTGCCGATTCCGTTGCCCGGCAAGGTGGGCAGGGCGTACCGGGCCGGCGCCAATCTGACCTTCGAGACCGAGGGAAAGCGCACGTGGGCGGAGTATCTGGCCGAACATGCCGCGCGGTGAGTGAAAACTTCGGCGCCGCAAAGAATCCCGACCACCGGTGCCGGGTAGGGTCCGGGTTTCCCAAACCCGTCGCGTGCCGTTAACATTCGGCGCGACGAGAGGAGTGTGGGGTGGGCGTGCGTCGTCTGACCTTCAGGCGTTTGGTGCTGGCCGCGGTGGTGGCCGCCGTATCGGTCGGCGTCGGCGGTAATTCCGCGTCGGCGGATCCGAATCCGGTTTCCACATCGGCGAAATCGCCGGACGGCTCGTATATCGAGCGGGTCGAGGTGAAGGACGACCGCAACGTCCGCCTCTACATCCATTCCGCCGCAATGGATGCCGCGATACCCCTCGATGTGCTGCGTCCGGCCGACACCTCGGTGCCGCGGCCGACGCTGTACCTGCTCAACGGTGCGGGCGGCGGCGTCGACGACGCGTCGTGGCAGAAGAACACCGATGCGCTGTCCTTCCTGTCGGACAAGAACATCAATGTCGTGCAGGTGATCGGCGGCCAGTGGAGTTTCTATACCGACTGGCTGAAGGATGATCCGGTACTCGGTCCCAACAAGTGGAAAACCTATATCGCCGAGGAACTTCCGCCGCTGGTGAACGCGGCGCTCGGCACCAATGGCGTGAACGCCATCGCGGGACTTTCGATGTCGGGCACCTCGGTGCTGAACTTCGCGATCGCCAAGCCCGGATTGTGGCGCAGCGCGGCGGTGTACAGCGGTATCGCGCAGACCAGCGACCCGATCGGCCAGCGCATGGTGAAGGCCACCGTCGAGACCTGGGGCGGCGGTGACACCACCAATATGTGGGGCCCGACGAACAGCCCGCTGTGGGCCGCGAACGATCCCATCTTGAACGCCGAAAAGCTGCGCGGCACAAACCTGTTCGTCTCCACCGGCAGCGGCATCCCCGGTGCGTACGATGTGCCGGGCAACAAGTTCCGCATGGAGGCGCCGATCGATACGCCGAAAGTCGTTGCGCTGGGCGCGATCATCGAAATGGGCGTCAACTGGTCGACGCACAACCTGCAGAACCGGTTGAATCAGCTCGATATCCCGGCCACCTTCGTCTATCGCGACACCGGCACCCATTCCTGGGGTTACTGGCAGGACGACCTGCACACGTCGTGGCCGGTGCTCGCGCAGGGACTGTATTCCGCGCCGTAAGCGAACCGCCGCTCACTCGTCGAATTCGGGCAGCGGTTTGCGCCACGCGTCGATCCGGACACCGATCCGGGTGTCCGGATCCCCACCCCAGCTCACCCGCAATCCCTGACGGGTGAACGCGGCGACAATGCGCCGCCCGACCTCGGTATCGGTGCGCAGGCCCACCTCGTTCTCGAGTTGCCGATCGCCCGCGGCGATCCGCCGATAAACCTCGGCCGGGGTGCCGGGAAGCAGCCGGAACGCGCTGTAGCCGAATAGCAGTTCGGTATTCTCCTCGGCCAGCCGGTCACCGTCTTGCTGATGGAAGTAGACATACGCCCATTCGCGATAGCGATACCAGTCCGGCGGATTCGGGTGCGCGGTGCGCTCGAAATCTATTTCGGTTGTCGCGCACTGTTTGCAGCAGGTGAAATTCATTCGGGCCAGGATGCCCTGGCTTTCCAGATCGGCATAGGCGAGCAGTAACCGGTTGTAATCGCCGGGCTCGGTCCAGTTCCGCTGTTCGGCCAGCCGCTCCCGCCAGATACGCCGGGTGGCTGCCTCGGCCTGCGCCAAGGGAATTCGGCCGCCGTCCGCGACCCATTCGGCGACGTATTCCAGCACGCTGTCCAGCGGCAGGAAGCCGGGGATGATCAGCTGCCGCGCGAACCGCTCCAGAGCTTCGATACCGCCGTCGCCGTGCTCGAAGACCAGCATGTTTTCCGACGGTACCGGCTCGCCGGACACCGGGCCACCGGAACGCCGATCACCGCCGAGAACCACCCCGTGCCCTCGGCGGTGTGGACGTCAGGCAGCAGAGCCTAGACGTTGACGCCGTAATCCCGGGCGATACCGGCAAGTCCGGAGGCGTAACCCTGACCGATGGCGCGGAATTTCCACTCCGCCCCGTGCCGGTACAGCTCGCCGAACACCATCGCGGTTTCGGTGGACGCGTCCTCGCTGAGGTCGTAGCGGGCCAGTTCCTGGCCGGTGGTGGAATCGATGACGCGGATATACGCGTTGCGCACCTGACCGAACGACTGGCCGCGGGCGTCGGCCTCGTGAATGGAGACCGCGAAGAAGACATTGGTGATATTCGGCGGCGTCGCGCCGAGGTCGACGTTGATGGTTTCGTCGTCGCCCTCACCCTCGCCGGTGAGATTGTCACCGGTGTGTTCGATGGTGCCCTCGGGGGAGCGCAGGTTGTTGTAGAACACGAAATGGCTGTCCGACAACACTTTCAGATTCGGTCCGGTAGCCAGCGCGCTGGCATCGAGATCGTAGTCCGCGCCCGTGGTGGTGCGCACATCCCAGCCGAGTGCCACCGCGACCCGGGTGAGATTGGGCGCCTGCTTGGACAGCGATACATTTCCGCCCTTGTTCAGAGTGACGCTCACGCTGCATTTCCCCTTTCGTGCGACGCCCGTCGCGCCGCCTGTCCCACGATTATTATCCGCCGCGCCGGAATGGTTGCGCCGCTTCAGTTCTGGTCGGCGGCCCAGGAGCGTAGCGTCTTGACGCGGCCCTGTAGCGCGCGCAATTCGCTGTCGTCCAGCACATTGCGCTGGATGCCCTGTGCCACCGCGAAGGCCGACTGCCGATGGTCGTCGATCACCGCGACATCGATCCGCACCGCGGCGTATTCGGCGGCGTCCGGCATTTGCTCGACGATCACCTTCGCGGTACCTCTGGCGCACAGCGCCACATTGCCACCGCTGAGGATCAGCAGCGCCACCTCGGGGCGCGTGCGCAGCCGGGCCAGCGACCCGCGATCGTATTTGAGGCTGATCAGGATGGTCCGGTCATCGGCACGGACCGGCCAGGACACCGGGATCGCATGTGGCGCAGGGTCGGTGGTGACCAGCACGCCGATGGTGTCGAGCGGCCATTCCGGTAGTACGTCCAATTCGGGATGGTCGGTCGACTGCTCCTGATGCTGCGCGGGGGTCGCTCCGCCTGCCATCTTCGTCACCTCATGGATCGTCGCGCGCGACGGGGAGTGCCGCGCTGTTTGCAGTCTATGACGGTGCGCGCGTTGCCCGCTGGGGTGTCGGTGAGCTCAGGCGGTGCGCAGATCCGGAATCGGCAGGTCCGCGTCCCAGGTCCGAGCCATATCGGTGGCGCGGAAGACGTGAACTCCTTCGCTAGTTAGGGTATCCTAAGTACTGTGCTCGGCGCGTGTTGGCAGTGCAAGGGCATGACCGGGGCAGTGATGTCCCGATTGACGGCTGGCCACCTCCGTTGCATCATTCCTAGAGCGCCCTTCTTCGGGGCATCTCCAAATTCGCCGGCCGATGTGTGTCCGGCCCCCTGTGTGTCGCACTTCGTTGTACGTCCGGCCGACGGTCGCGCGCGTGAATTGCGCCACACCCGAAAACGACGCCACTGGCGTCCTGCCGTGAGTGAGGTGAAACGAATGGTTATCCGATCGTCTGTTATTCGGCGGATGAGTTCGTACTCGCATCGCGGCACCATCCCCCATCCCTAACTCCGACCGCGTCGGCGCGGCCCCTCGGCAATGCGAAACACGTTGCCGGGGCGTCGGATCGCTGGCGCGGTGCCCCGCGATAGATATTTCCGGCAATTCGGACAGATGGGAAGACGGGACATGGTGGATATGGGTGCGGTGGATTCGGGCATGGTGGATATGGTTTCCCGCCCGGTGGCCCGGAACCTGGCGGTTTCCGCGGCGATGATCGATGACCTCGGCTACCTGCGCGCCGAATTGGCGGCGGCCGAGGTGTCATTCCTGCTGGTGCGCGACACCGGGCATCGCCTGGTGCTGGCCGCGAACGCGGCGCAGGCGGGCATGGTGCGGCGCGTGCTGAAGTCCGCGGTCCTCGCCGGATTCAGCTGTAACGACGTGCAGCACAACGTATTCCGGCTCGGCCGCGATGCCGATCCGGCGCATCACGTCGATGTGGAACTGTGGGAGTACCACGGCGACACGGTGTCGTGCCCGCGCCCGAACGCGTTGACGCGCACCGTCTTCGACCTCGCCGATGTGGAATTCACCGAGGTGCTGCTGTTCGACCGGCGCTGGCCGACGCTGGTGGATATGTTCGCACCGCAGGCGACCGATGTCGGCTTCGATATCGATATCGTGTTCTCCTGGGTGGACGGCACCGATCCCGAATTCCGCGCGCGCCGTGCGGGAATGCTCGAAGGTGTCGTGGTCGGCGAGGGTGACGACGCCGACGCGCGGATCCGGCAGATCGACGAGTTGAAGTATGCCCTGCGCTCGGTGCACAAGAACGCGCCGTGGCTGCGGCGCATCTTCATCGCGACGGATTCGGCTGTGCCGGAATGGCTTTCGGATCATCCGCAGGTCACCGTCGTCCGTGCGATCGATCACTTCAGCGACACATCCGGGCTGCCGGTGTTCAATTCCCATGCGGTGGAATCCCAACTGCAGCATATCGATGGACTCAGCGAACATTTCCTGTACTCCAACGACGATATGTTCTTCGCCAGGCCGGTGCGTCCGTCGATGTTCTTCACCCCCGGCGGGGTGAGCCGCTTCATCGAGGCGGGCACCCGGATCGGGCCGGGCCGTAACAACGAGCGGCGCAGCGGATTCGAGAATGCCGCGCGGGTGAATCGGGAACTGCTCGCCGCGCGCTTCGGGCACGTCATCACCAGGCATCTGGAACACACGCCAGCTCCGTTGCGGCGCAGCGTATTACTGGAGATGGAGGAGGAGTTCGCCGCCGATTTCGCCCGGACCCGGGCGAGCCGGTTCCGCGCCGCGACGGATATCTCCGTCACCAACTCGCTGTACCACTATTACGCGCTGCTCACCGGCCGCGCGGTACCACAGGAGTCGGCGCGTGTGCGGTACGTGGACACCACCAGCCGCAGTGGGCTCGCGCTGCTGCCCGGATTGGCCAAGCGCCGCGACGTCGACTTCTTTTGCCTCAACGACGGGAGCTTCCCCGAGGTGTCGGAAGCCGAACGGACGCAGGAGGTTTCGGAGTTCCTGCGCCGCTACTTCCCGGATCCGGCGCCGTGGGAGCGGATCAGCGCATCGCCTCGTCACCCGATTCCGGAGTCGGCTCCCGGTGCCGCATGACATGTGGGATGCGGCTCGCGGGCGGGATGACGATGCCCTCCTCGGCCAATTTGCGGGCCGCTTCCTCCGGAGTTGCCGGCGTGCCGACCGTGCGGCCCTGATCGATCGGGACAACGGAGTGCACCACGGTATCCGGGTAGATGTGCACGTAGTTGAAGGCCTGGGCGGCGTCGCGGCCGCGCAGGCCGCCCCGCGCCACCGCGAGATCCTGGCTGTAGCAGGTGGCGGAGGCGACCGAGACCGGAACGCCCGCGAAGCTGGCGAAGGTGGAGAAGTGCAGATGCCCGGCCAGGATGGCGCGCACATCGCTGCCGTCGAGCACGTCGGCGAGGCGGCGCTGGTCGCGTAGCTCGACGGTAACCGCGAGGTCGATCACGCAGGGGACGGGCGGGTGGTGCATGGCGAGGATGGTCCCGAACGGGGCCGGTTCGGCCAGCACCTCGCCCAGCCAGGCGAGTTGGGCGTCGGTGATTTCGCCGTAGTGGTGGCCGGGCACCGTGGTGTCCAGCGCGATGATGCGCAGCCCGTCGACCAGGTGCACCCGGTCGAACGGTGCGGTGGACGATCGCTCGCCGAGTAGTCGGTCGCGCAGCGTCGCGCGGTCGTCGTGGTTGCCCATGACCCACACGATCGGCGCGCCCAGCTCCCGCGCGACCGGCTCGACCAGCGCACGAAGTTTGTCGTACGCATCGGGCTCACCCCGGTCGGTGAGATCGCCGGTGATCACGATCGCGGTCGGGCTGATCCGGCTGGACCGGGCCTGCGCGAGCAGCTGGCGCAGCCGCCGGTCGGCGTCGACCGCGTCGTACAGCTCACCGTCACCGGCTATCAGATGGGTGTCGCTGAAGTGGAAAAGAACATGATCCGGCCGCGGATGCTCCGCGACTCTGGAGATGTGCACCGGACCCGAACGTCCCTCCCGGCGGTTTGCCCGCCATTGGCTTCGATTCCAACGCCAGAATAGCGAAGGGCTACCGACGGGATTCCCGACGCACGGTGACGACATGCTTTCGGGAAGGTGAGGGTTCGGTGTCAGATCTTGGTTCTAGGCCCGACTCAGCTCGCCGTCGGCGGTGACCGCGACCCGCGCCCGGTCCATCTCGCCGAGCAAGGTGAAGTACCGCCGCACCATGAGCGCCGCCGTCGCGGCCAGCCCGGCGGTGAGCCCCCACCAAACGCCCGCCGCGCCGAGCCCGGCGGGGAAGGCGAGCAGCAGGGCGACGGGCAGGCCGACGCACCAGTAGCCGATGAGCGACAGCCGGAAACCGGCGTTGGTCGCCTTCAGCCCGCGCAGCAATCCGGTGCCGATGTTCTGTGCGGCATCGAAGAATTGGAGCACGATGCCGATCAACAGCAGGGTGTGCGCGACCTGAATGGTGTCGGAGTCGGTCGAATGCAGGAACGGCAGCAGCACCCAATCGGGTGCGACGACGTAGACCACCCCGGTGAGCACCGCGACGAGCGCGGCGGCGCGCAGCGCGAGCCAGGCCAGTGCGCGCGCGTGCGCGAATTCGTCCCTGGCCACGGCATGGCTGACCAGGATCGACGCACCGTGCGACAGGCCGATCGCGACCTGGAAGACGATGTAGATGATCTGATACACCACATTGTGCGCGGCCAGCGCCGCGGGCCCGATACTGCCCATCACCAGCGCGAGCACCGAGAACATGCCCGCCTCCGAACCGTAGGTGAGCGCGATCGGCGTGCCGAGCTTCAATTCGGCGCGGATGGTGGCGGTATCCCGCGGCCACGGCCGGATCGGCAGTGTCGCACCGAGTTTCGCGTCCCGGCGGATCATGGCCAGGAATACGGCGAAGGTGATCAGGAAGACCAGTGAGGTGGCGACGCCGATTCCGGTGAGCCCGAGCGCGGGCAATCCGGCCCAGCCGCGGATGAAGGCAAGGGCCAGCAGCAGATTCAGCGCCACCGAGCCGAGCGTCACCAGCAGCAGGGCCTGCGGGCGCTGCATGCCGACGGTGTATTGGCGCAGCACCTGGAACCACAGGCAGGGCAGCAGGCCGGGGGCGAGAGCCACCATCAGCGGGCGGGCATCGGCGAGCACGCCCGCGTCCTGACCGAGCCACTGCAGCGACCAGCCGAGGCCGATAAGGATTGCGCCGCCGAGTATTCCGGCGAGCGTCGCGATGACGAAGCTGGATCGCACGATGTCCCGGATCTCCCGGTCGGCCGAAACACCGCGCTTGCCAGCGGAACTCGTCGCGCTGGCGATCTGATTGCCGGTGCCGGTGATCAATCCGACGCACATGGTGCGAATCTGGTTGAACAGCACCATCGCCAGCCCGCCCGCCGCGACCTCGCGCATGCCGAGCGTGCCCATCAGCGCGACATTGGTGGTGGACACCGCGATCTGGGCCAGCTGAGTGAGCGCGATGGGTGTGGCGAGTCCGGCCAGGCGCCGTCCGTCGCCGCGGAACGTCGAGAGGATCACCGGCCGACCTCCGCTGCCGCGGCGTCGAACTCGAAAACCGCTGTGTCGCACGGTCTCGCGGGACACCGGGGGACCGCCCTCATCGCGCGTCCACCAGTGGCCTGCGCGCCGCCGGGGCATAGCGGCCGAGCAATTCGCGCACTTCGAGTTCCGCTGCGGGATCGAGGAGTTCGCGCTCGCGCATCCAGTCGTCGTCGAAGACGGTGTCCAGGTACTTCTCGCCGCCATCACAGACGATCGTGACAATGGTCGATCCGGGCGGGAATTCGTCCAACCTGGTGAGCGCCGCGTGCACCGAACCACCCGCCGAGCCGCCGATCATCAGTCCCAGTTCGGCGGCGACCGCACGCGCGGTGGCGAAGGCCGCGATATCGGAGACCTTCACGCCCTCGTCGAGCAGCGAGTAGTCGACGGCGGTCCCGATGGTGGCGCCGGGCGGGGTGCCGGTGCCGGACTGCCAGTAGGGTCCGCCCGGCCCGCCGAAGGCGATCGAGCCGACGGGTTCGACGCCGATGACGTACGGCACGCAGCCGAGCTGGCGCAGCCGTGTCGCGGTGCCGAACAGCGAACCGCCGGTGCCCACCGCGGACAGCAGGATGTCGACCCGTTCCACATCCGCCAGCAATTCCTCGGCCACGGCGTAGTAGCCGACGGCATTCGCGTCGTTGTTGTGCTGTTCGGTGAAGTAGGCGTCGGCGCGTTCGGCGGCCATCGCCGCGGCCAGGTCCTCTCGCGCCGAGGTGGCCAGGTCCTCGTCGCCCTCCTCGGCGACGAACACCAGTTCCGCACCCATTGCTCGCATCGCGCGCAGTTTGTCCTTACATGCGTGGTGGTCTACGACGGCGGTGAAGCGATACCCGCGTTCGGCGGCTACGACCGCCAGGCCGAGTCCGGTATTCCCGGACGTGGACTCGATAATATGCCCGCCATCGCGCAGCAAACCGCGCCGCTCGGCGTCGAGCACCATCTCGCGCGCCATCCTGATCTTGGCCGCGCCGGTGGGATTGAACTGCTCGAGTTTGAGCAGCAGCCGAGTGCCGGTCGCGGTGGTCGCCAGCTCGAAGAGTGGCGTGCGGCCGATCAGGTCCGTCACACGCGTGACGAGCGGCATGGAGGATCTCCTCGTGTGATGTGTGATTTCGTTGGGCGGGGGCGGAATTATCCGGTTTCGAGCGTCCAGCGGTACCGGTCCCCGGTCGCGTGCAGCACGACCTTCGGCGGGATCGGGAGTTCGTGAAAGGCCGACTCGTTCGAATCCATTTGGTAGCCGGCCGTATTGGGATAGATGAGCAGATCGCCGATGACGGCGGCGCGGGGTAGCGGAATGCGCCGCCAGCTGAGCATATCGGAGTCGAGGCAGGTGGCCGCGCCGATGCTGGTGGGGGTCGGGGTACCGGGACGGGCGGGCCAGAGCAGCGGATCGGGCAGATACTCGCTCTCGAACCACTGCTCGGACAGGCTGAGACTGGTGCCGTCGACGGTGAGCAGATGATACGGATGTCCCTGTGCGTAGCGGGTTTTGCTGCCTTGCACCCGGAAGACGGTGCATCCGGCGTTGGCGAGCAGGGCTCGTCCCGGTTCGATGGCCAGGCGAATGGTGTTGTCCCGCAGGCGATCCGCCAAATTATCGAATTCGAGTACGGCGGTGAGCATTTCGGCGCCCGGTGCCGGGAAGTGGTAGGGGTAGTAGGAATCGAATTTCTTACCGGAGTGGAACCAGTCGCGGTCGGCGTGCTCGGTGAAATTCGCCCAGGCCTCGGCCGCGACGTAGTCGACGCCGAAGCCGCCGCCGATCGAGATCGTGGTGGCGGGCAGGCCGAGGGTCTGCGCGTGCAGGCAGCGGTCGATCAGCTCGCCCGCCGTTTCGGCGCGGGCGACGGCATCGTATCCGGACAGGTGAAAGCTGAATCCCTCCAGGCGAATTTCTCGTCGGTCGATGAGATAGTCCATGGCGCTGCCGATTTCGTCATCGGTCAGCCCGAATCGGCTCGTCGCGGCCTTCGGCAGGACACGCAACAGGATTCGCGACGAATCCTTCAGCGCGGCAAGCCGTGTCAACTCGCCGAGATCGTCGATGGCGATCAGCGCGCCGTGCCGGGCGGCCAGCCAGAGCAGATCGTCGGATTTGGCCGGGCCGGTCACCATCAGCTCCTCGCCCCGGATCCCGTTGGCCAGTGCGGCGCTCAGCTCGCCGGAGCTGGAAACGTCGACGCCCGCACCGTTTTCCGCGCACGCGCGGGTGACGCACGCGGATTTGTTCGCCTTCTTGCCGTAGTAGACGGCGCCCTCGACACCGGCCCGCTCGAAGACGCGCTGGAAATCGCGGATATTCGCGGCCACCCGCTGCGGATAGAGCAGGTGGAAAGGGCGGCCGAGCGTGAATGCGATGTCGCCCAACAGATTCGGGTCGTCGAAGACTCCGCGCTCCCACTCGTCCAGGTGCGCGGGCATCGGCGCCGCACAGATCGGAGACGTGCCGCCGGGCTCTTTCGTGCCATTGCGCCCGACGGCGCCGGTCTCTAATCCCACAGGGGTACCTCCACGCCGCGTCCCTCGGCGATGGCCCGCTCGGCGAGCGCGTGCGCGACGGCGATATCGGTGAGCACCAATCCGCTGTTGTAGACGAAGATTTTCTGCTCGTCGGATTCGCGGCCGATGGCGCGCCTGCTCAGGATCTGCGGGAGTTCGGCGTCCACCGCGCGCAGCTTGCCATCGGGGCCGGCCATATCGGTGCCGGTGAGCGTCATCTGCTCGGCGCTGGTCGCGATGACCCGATCGGCGTCGGTGAGCGTCGACGGCGCCAGCCCGTAGCCGACCAGCACGGCGACCGAACCCGGTGCGAGATGGCTGGATTCGAGCGCGACCTCGGTGCCGGGGCCCGCCGTCGCGAGCACGACGTCGGCGGTCGCGGCCGCCGCGTACGGATCCTCGACCATCTCCAGCAGCGCGTGCGGATGGTATTCGGCGAGCTGTTCACGCACCGCGGCCAGCCCCTCCGGATGCGTGCCGTACATCATCAGCTTGTGCAGCTGTGGATTGGCGGCGAGCAAGTGCGGCAACGCATTTCGGCCCTGCGTCCCGGTGCCGATGAGCAGTACGCTCTCCGCGCCGCGGCGCGCGGTCTCGCGCACCAGCAGCGCCGAAACCGCCGGGGTGCGCAGCGCGCCGACGCGGGCGCAGTCCATCATCGCGATCGGTGCACCGGTGGTGTCGTCGTAGAGGGTGATGGTGGTGTAGTAGCGCTTGGTCGCGCGGTCGTGGCCGGGATCGAATTTGTACGAGGTCTTCATCGCGACCACCCGGCGGCGACCGTCCCGGCCGAGCATGGCGTAGGCGACCGACCAGCCCTCCGGATGGGCGACGCTGAGCTTGCGTGGGTTATCCGAATCCCCTGCCGCCAGCGCGAGATACGCGCCCTCGACCGCATGCACCACATCGGCGGGTGTAATGGGCACGGCGGCCAGGTCGCTGCGGCTCAGCACCCGCAATGGGGTGCTGCGGTCACGGGTGTTCAACGGGTCCTCGATCATGAGCTGCAACTCGTTCTGTAGAACTCCGTCCGGCGGGTAGCCCTCCCCGGAACGGTGAAACGATCGTTTGTCCATATCCATTTTCGTCGGCTTCTTCACTTCGCCGCCGCCGTTGCGGCAGGCGGATATTCACTCGTTTGAGCCACCGGTCGGTGCCGTCGTAGCGCGCGGTGAACGGGACCCGCCCGTGCACGGCCACGTCGTTGTCCACCAGCAGCAATTCACCCGGCGCCAGCGCGGCGGTGACGCAGACGCGCTCCAATTCCGCGGTCAGGCGCGCGTAAGCGGCCCGGAATTCCGGATCGGCCTCGTCCAGGGGGGTATACGCGGGATCGTAGCGCAGCGTCTCGGCGTCGTCGGGGTTGTGCCACAGCGTGGGCAGCGGTGTGGGCGAATAGTTTTCGTGTCCGGTGCCGTAGGAGACGTCGGGCAGGATGGGCAGGGTCGGCTCGCGCAGCAGCGCGCGCTCGGCGGCCGAGAGTTCGACGCGGCGCACCGAGGACACCGTGGTGCCGACCAGTTCCGGATTGCGCAGGCAGGCGAGCATCAGCAGATGCGCCCGCGCCGGGTGGAACGCATCCTCGGTATGCGGGCTGAGCAGGGTTTTGCTGCTCGCACCGGACTGCTCGTTCTCGTGGCCCGCGGCGGGCACGATGTTGTTGACCAAACGTCCGCCCTGCTGGCCGTGCCAGCCGAACGGCTCACCCGCCGACCGGGCGAGCAGCAGCATCACCACATCGAATTCGAATGAGCTCGCGCGTCGCGCCGGATCGCCGCTCCAACTCGCGGCCTCGCGCCAGCTCGGCGGGGTGGGGCCGAATTCGGCGTCGGTGAGCGGCAATCGGCCGACAATGGCGGCGCCCGCACTGGTGGCGGGCGGGCGCAGCGTCGCACGGATTTCCGCCGGAAGTTCACCGACGCGCGCATCGATCTGTTCGAGCAGCGCCGGATCGGTCAGCGTTCGGGCGGTGTCGGGCATGGTGACCTGGGCGCGAGCGTCGAGTGTGGTACATATCTCCCGCGCGAGCTCGCGCACCGCGGCGCCGGCGGCCGCGGAGAGCTCGCGACGTTCGACGGTATCTGGGTGAAGCGTCTTGTGTTCGGAGAGAACGCTTTTCACCGAAAAGTCCCTTCTTCGCAGCGGGGGTGGAGAAGTGGGGGTGAAGACTCGATCTGCGAAGCTAGCCGGTCGTGGCGAGTTAAGCAAGGCTTGCCTAAGCGAGTCGCCCAGAAATAGCCGAAGTGCATGATTGCGAATCGGGCTCAGTGCTGAATGTTTGCCGAAACACTAGGCGTGGAGAAAACCTGACTCATTAGGCTAGCCTTTCCTGATTCAGGTAGGCGGGTGTGGGCGATCGGTCGTCCAGGAGGTAGGCAGCGCAATGGGTTTCAGTCGGCGGCAGCTGATCCGGTCGAGCCTCGGCATGGGGGCGGTGCTGCCGCTCGCCGCATGCTCGAACGGGGCGGAAACGCCGGGTCCGGCGCGGCGCGGCGGGACACTGCGGGTCGGCGCCCTGGGCGCCGCGGCCCGGATCGAGCGCGATCCGCACGCCAACCTCAGCAACGACAGCGACTTCCTCATCACCTCACTGGTTTACGACGCGCTTACCGTCCCCGGCGGTAACCCGAATGTCGCCGCACGGCTGGCCAGCAGCTGGGAGCCGGATCCGGAGCGCCGCCGCTGGACCTTCACCCTGGCCGACGGCGCCACCTTCCACGACGGCGCACCGGTCACCTCCGACGATGTCGTATGGTCGCTGCGCAGGCTGCGCACCGTCGGCGGCGCCTCGAAAATGCCGGTGGCCGTTGACGATATCGTCGCCGACGGTCCCAACCGCGTGGTGCTCACCGTGCCCGAGCCGAACACCCAAGTGCCGCTGTTGGTCCGGCTGATGACGTTCACCGTCAAGAAGGACACCACCGATTTCACGAAAGCCGTTGGCACCGGACCGTTCCGGCTCGAGTCGTATCAGAGCGGCAACGCCAGGCTGGTGCGCAACGAGCACTGGCACGGCCCGGCGCCGCTGCTGGACGCCATCGAGGTCACCATGTTCGAAAGCGTTACCGCGCTGGGCAATGCGGTACTCGCCGGCCAGATCGACCTGGCGTCCAATGTCGGCGCGATCGCGGGCCGCAGCGCCGCCGGGCGCGGTGACCTGCGGGTGGTGCGGCGTTCGGACGACACCATGCTCGGACTGGCCATGCGCGCGGCGGACGGGCCGTTCGCCGATGCCAGGGTGCGCACCGCGGTGCGACTGGGTGTGGACCGCAACGCGCTGGTCTCCCAGGTGCATTCGGGCTACGGGCAGATCGCCAACGATATCCTCGGCACCGGCGATCCGGTGTATGACAAATCCATCGCGCAGCGCACCCGCGATACCGATCGCGCGAAAAGCCTGCTGCGCGAGGCGAATTTCGACACCGGGCGCACATACCAGCTGTACACCAAGGCCGAGGCGCCCGGCGAGGTCGAATCGGCGAAGGTGATCGCGAGCCAGCTGGCCGATATCGGACTTCGGCTAGAGGTGGTCACTCAGGAGTCCAATGTCTTCTACGACCAGACCTGGTTGAAGGCGCCGATGTACACGGTGTCCTGGGGCACCAACGATTCCACGCTGTTCTACGCGAACAACCTCATGTCGAGTGCGTCCAACCGCAACGAAACCGCCTTCAAAGACGCCGAATTCGACGCGGCCACCGCCAAAGCGCTGTCGGCGCGCAGCGATTCGGACTACACCCAGGCCTGCCGGGACGTGCAGCGGATCCAGTACGAGCGCGGCGGCTACCTCGTCTGGGGCATGGCCGACGGCGTAGATATCGCGACCTCCCGAGTGCGCGACCTGCCGACCCTCGGCGGCTTCGCCAGGGTGCAATTGGAACGGGCCTGGTTGGCGTAGTGGGCACCGTCGCACGGCTCCTGATTCGGCGCATCGGCCTGCTGATCGCGCTGCTGGCAACGGTTTTCGTGGCCGTCGAACTGCTGCCGGGCAATACCGCCCGCGCGGTGCTCGGCCGCGATGCCACGCCGGAACAGTTGGCGGCGAAGCGGCACGAGCTGGGTTTGGACCGGCCGCTGCCGCAGCGGTTCTGGCACTGGATCTCCGGCGTCGCCACCGGCGATTTCGGGCGCACCGCGCGCGGTATGCCGATCAATCAGTTGCTCGCGGACAAGTTCCCGCCGACGCTGCTGCTCGGCGGGCTGGCCATCCTGCTTACCGTCGTCATCTCGCTGGCGCTCGGCTCCTGGTGGGCGATGCGCGGCGGTTCCGTGCTCACCCGGGTGCTGCAACCCGCGACAACGATGGCGGTGGCGGTGCCCGAATTCGTCGTCGCGACACTGCTGATCCTGGTATTCGCGCTCGGCCTCGGCTGGCTGCCCGCAGTGACCATCACCGGACGCTCCGGATTCCCGGCCGGGGCGGATATGGTCGTGCTGCCGGTGCTGGCGCTGGCACTGCCGCAGATCGGTTGGAACACCAGGGTCGTGCGCGCCGCCATCGCCGACGCCGCTCGCGCTCCGCACGTGGAAAGTGCTGTGCTGGACGGACTTTCGACGCGTACGGTACTTCTGCGGCATCTGCTGCCGTTCGCGCTGCCGACGATCGTCGCGAGTTTCGCGACCACCGTCGGCATGGTGCTCGGCGGATCGCTCGTCGTCGAAACGATTTTCAACTATCCCGGACTCGGCGCCGTGCTCGCCGGTTCGGTCGCCGACCGGGACGTCTCGGTGATCGCGGCGGTGGTCGCGCTGTCCGGCACGGTGATCATGTGCATGCTCGCGCTCGCCGACGCGGTCCGGGCCTGGTCGCTGCGGGGGAGTCGATGAGCACTATCCACGAAACCGGATGCGCGGTAAATGATCAGCGGTTCGGCACCGAAGGTGGCGAGTATCGGATGAACGACCACAGGGATGGCCGATCCGGATGGCGGACCGCGGAATCCACCGCTGTCGAGCCGGCCGGTGCCGTCGAGCGCACCGTCGGTGCGCTGAAACCCGCTGGCACACAGTGGTTTCGATGGTTGACCGTGCTGCCCGCCGTATTGGTGACGGTGCTGGCGGTGATCGGGCCGACGCTGGCACCGCATGCGGCGCAGACGCCGATCGGGATTCCGTTCGGGCCGCCCGGCGGTGGCGCGCCGCTCGGCACCGATCGGCTCGGACACGATGTGCTCAGCCAATTGCTGTACGGCGGATGGGGTCTGCTGCTGCTCGCGGCGGTGATCGCGGTGCTGGTCACCGGATTGTCCTGCGTGCTCGGCGCGGTCGCGGCCTTGCGCCCGCGGATCGGCGGGTGGATCGAGACGGCGACCGATTTCGTCATTCTGCTTCCGGTGGTGCTCGGAATTCTGCTGGTCCTGACGTCGTGGCCGGATGCCGGAGTCTACGGGCTCGTCGTGGTCGCGCTGTTATTCGGCATTCCGTACTGCGCACGGGTTTTCGCGGCGGCAGCGGCCGGGGTCGCCGCGAGCGGATACGTCGAGAGTGCGCAGGCCAGCGGGGAACGATTGCCGCACTTGGTTTTCCGCGAGGTTGTTCCCAATCTGCGCGAGGTATTCGCCGCGCAGCTCGGCCTGCGTTTCGTCGAGGCCGTCTACCTGGTGAGCACCGCGTCGTTCCTGCAACTGCCGACAACGCTCGGCGCGACGAATTGGGCGGTCATGGTGCGCGACAACGCCTCTGGCATGCTGCTCAACCCGTGGGCGGTGCTCGCGCCCAGCCTGGCCATCGCGATCGTCGCGGTGAGCGTGAACTTGGCGGTATCCGCATTCGGGAGGGAGCGGTGAACGCCCGGCCGCAGCGGACAATATCGCCCGATTATCGGCCCGTAACCGCGGAAATCGCCGGATATTGTCCGCGTAGGCCGACGCGAAGCAGCACCTCTGCCGAAATCCGGCGTGCCGAGAACGGTCGCCAGCATCGAGGGAGCGAATATGGGTGAAATAGCGATCGATGCCGTGCCAGCCTTGCGCGGCGAAATACCCTGTGGCCCAACCTATACCCGCGAATCGGTGCTGGTGGACGAGCTGGCGGTGCGCTGTGCGGACGGGCGGGAACTGCTCGGGCCGCAGACCTTCCGACTGCGAGCCAGTAGCGTCACCGCACTAACCGGACCGTCGGGTTCCGGCAAGACGACGCTCATGCGTGCACTCCTCGGACAGGTGCCGGGCGGCGCAACCCGAACCGGCTCGGCAACTGTGCTCGGGCACGATGTTTTCGCATTGAATCCCGCTGCACTGCAACGCTTTCGCCGCGATAACATCGCCTATGTCGGCCAGGATCCCGGCTCCGCGCTCAACCCGCTCATGCGAGTGCACCGCCTGCTCGCCGAGGTAGCCGCGCATCCGTCGCGTGAAAGCCTGGTCGAGACAGTGGAATTGGTCGGCCTCTCCGCCGAACACCTGCGCCGCCGCCCCGCCGAACTCTCCGGCGGCCAACAGCGCCGAGTCGCCTTGGCCCGCGCCCTGATTCGCAACACCCCTGTCCTAATCCTCGACGAACCACTGGCAGGTCTACACGGCGCCCTCCGCACCGAAATCGCCCGCCTGTTCACCGAAATCGCCACCGAACGAGCCACCACCATCCTGCTCTCCGGCCACGACACCGCGGCCATCGACGCCATCGCCACCGACGTCATCCACCTCGCCACTCCGGTTGCCCGCATTTCATCGAACTTCGAGGCTGTCGGGGCCGATTCGATCGGTGTTTCGCCGCTACCGGGTTCGCCCGCCGGTGCTGCCACGGTGGGCCACCGGCCGGGGGCCGCCATCGGTGGTCCGGCATCGGATGCTCGAAACGACGCGACGGCTCCGGTCGACACGCGGTCGCAGGGCGGGGTTGCAGACCGGGCTATCGCTGGGATGACGGCGAATTATCTTGCCAAGGAAGATGCTTCATCGTCCACGGTCTCGTCAGCAATCTTGGTTCGGGAACCCCACGTGGATTCAGGAAGCACCCTGGGGCACGCCGAATGTGATGACGTCAATCAGCGCGTCGACACGGCAAACGTCCTGCGCGCCAACGGAATCAGTGCAGAATTCGACGGCCGACCGGTCCTCGCCGACATCGCCTTCGACCTGTCCGAGAGCTCGGCGCTCGCCGTCGTCGGTGCGTCGGGCGCGGGAAAGACGACGCTCGCGCGGGTACTCGCGGGACTGCATCGGTCCGCGACCGGAACGCTCGAGTTGCGCGGCACATCGGTCCCGATCGGCGCAGGCAGACGTAGACCATACGGCGGCAACGGGATTCAGCTGGTCACCCAGAATCCGCTTTCGGCGTTGAACCCGCGCAGGACGGTCGCGCAGACGCTCGGGCGCCCACTGCGCCGGATCGGCAAGGTGCCGAGACGGCAACTGGCGCAACATATCGCCGAGCTGCTCGGTTCGGTCGACCTCGGTCCGGAATTCGCCGCCAGATACCCCTATGAGCTGTCCGGCGGGCAGCGGCAGCGGATTTCGCTGGCGCGGGCGCTCGCCGCCGAACCCGCGGTGCTCATCTGCGACGAGATCACCTCGGCGCTCGACGGCGCGACGGCGGGCGCGATCATGGCGCTGCTGGACCGGATCCGCGCCGAGCGCGGCACGGCGCTGGTGGTGATCAGCCACGACATGTCGTTGGTCGCCAGGCACTGTCAGCGGGTGGTCGTGTTGGACGACGGCCGGATCGTCGAGGCGGGCGACACCACCGCGGTGCTGGCGGCGGCGACCCATCGGGCGACGCTGGAACTGCTGGGCTAGTGATCGATATCTCACGGCCGCCGGTGCGTCAGCCCACTTGACCGGATTAGGGGCGAGGACACGGTCGATCACAAGTTCCCGGTAAGCCGCATCTGGATGATGGATGAGGTGCGATTGACGAAGATCGGTGGGGGACTGGGGCGCGGAGCCGGTCTGATCACCTCCCTGGTGCTGGTGCTCCTCATCGCCGCCTGCGGTGGCGGCAGCGGCCCCTTCGGGCCGAGTTTGCCGCCGATCCCGGACACCATTCCGCCCGGCCCCGGCACCCCGCTACCGCCGATCGACGTCAACGGCCCCGGCCGAACCGCGATTCAGTTGGAGGCGTGGGCACAGCCGCAGGCGAGCGCGCTCGGCATTCCGGTACTCGCGCTGGAGGCGTACGGCTACGCCGCCGCGGTGCTGGCCCAGTCCCGTCCCGGATGCGGTATCGCATGGACGACGCTGGCCGGCATCGCCAGGGTGGAGACGCAGCACGGCAGCCACGGCGGTTCCCGGATCGGCCCCGACGGCAAGGTGGATCCGCCCATCCGCGGTCCGCTGCTGGACGGATCACCGGGTGTGGCAAAGGTTCTCGACAACGAGGCCACCGCGAAGGCGGGGCACGAGGTGTACGCCAGGGCGATGGGACCGTTCCAGTTCATCCAGGAAACCTGGCAGCGCTGGGGTGTCGACGCCAACGGCGACGGCGTCGCCGACCCGGACAATATCGATGACGCTGCCCTCACCGCGGCCCGCTACCTATGCGCCAGCGGCGGCGACCTCACCTCGGCGGAGGGTTGGCAGAAGGCACTGTGGGCCTATAACCAGTCCAACTCCTACATGCTGGACGTCCGCAAGCGGGCCGCCGCCTACAGCGTGGGCCGCCGATCCTGATCCGGCGTTTCCGGCCCCGCGTGGTTACGCGTCGCTACCGCCTCCGGGCCTGACACTCATGCCGCTGCGATAGGCTCGCACCCGCACGGCCATCCATCGAGACCTACCGTGCCCGCAGCCGAAGGAGTGTCGTTTTCGTGGCCATCATCGAACAGGTCGGAGCGCGCGAGATCCTCGATTCTCGCGGCAACCCCACTGTCGAGGTCGAGATCGCCCTCGACGACGGCACGCTGACCAGGGCGGCGGTCCCGTCCGGCGCGTCTACCGGCGAGCACGAGGCCGTCGAATTGCGCGACGGCGGTGAACGCTACGGCGGCAAGGGTGTGCGCAAGGCGGTCGAGGGCGTCCTCGACGAGATCGCGCCCGCCGTCATCGGTTTGGACGCCGTCGAGCAGCGCACCGTGGACCAGGTGCTGCTGGATCTGGACGGCACCCCGGACAAGTCCCGGCTCGGCGCGAACGCGCTGCTCGGCGTCTCGCTCGCGGTGGCGCGGGCCGCCGCCGAATCCTCGGGCCTCGAGCTGTTCCGCTACCTGGGCGGCCCGAACGCGCACGTGCTTCCGGTGCCGATGATGAACATCCTCAACGGTGGCGCGCACGCCGACACCAGCGTCGACGTGCAGGAATTCATGATCGCCCCGATCGGCGCGCCGACCTTCAAGGAGTCGCTGCGCTGGGGCGCCGAGGTGTACCACGCGCTGAAGGCGGAGCTGAAGGCCAAGGGCCTGTCCACCGGCCTCGGCGACGAGGGTGGCTTCGCTCCCGATCTGGCCGGCGGCACCCGTGAGGCGCTGGACCTGATCGCGGGCGCGATCCAGAAGGCCGGCTACCAGCTGGGCAGCGATATCGCGCTGGCGCTCGACGTGGCCGCCACCGAGTTCTACACCGCCGGAACGGGTTACAAGTTCGAGGGCACCGTGCGCAGCGCCGCCGAGATGGCCCAGTTCTACGCCGATCTGCTCACCGCGTACCCGCTGGTCTCCATCGAGGATCCGCTGTCGGAGGACGACTGGGACGGCTGGGTGACGCTGACCGATCAGATCGGCGACAAGATCCAGCTGGTCGGTGACGACCTGTTCGTCACGAACCCGGAGCGCTTGGAGGAGGGCATCGCCAAGGGCGCGGCGAACGCGCTGCTGGTGAAGGTCAACCAGATCGGCACGCTCACCGAGACGCTGGATGCCGTCGAGCTCGCGCATCGCAACGGCTACAAGACGATGATGAGCCACCGCTCCGGCGAGACCGAGGACACCACCATCGCCGATCTCGCGGTCGCGGTGGGCAGCGGTCAGATCAAGACCGGCGCCCCGGCGCGCAGCGAGCGGGTGGCCAAGTACAACCAGCTGCTGCGCATCGAGGACGCGCTGGGCGATTCCGCCCGCTACGCCGGGGATGTCGCGTTCCCGCGTTTCGTATTCGAGGGCTGACCACCGAAAGTGTGACCCGATAGGCGGTTCAGATGAGTGAGCGACGTGGCGCCGGTCCGTCCGGACGTGGGGACCGGCGCACGTCGCGAACTCCCCGCCCGCGCGCCGGGCACGAGACGGCGGCGCGGCCCGCCGCGAAGCGGACCACCCGCGCGGAGAAGAAGGCCGAGCGGCAGAAGTTCGAATCCGATGCGGCGCATCGTCATTCGGAGCGGCACGAGCGTAAGTTCCTCGGGCTGTCCACCGGTAAGGCGATCATTCTGGCGATCGTGGTGTGTGCACTCGCGCTCACCCTCGCGGTGCCGATGCGTACCTATTTCGCGCAGCGGTCCGAGGCCAAGCAGCTGCAGCAGCAGCGCGTCGAGCTGGAGGCCGATCTGGCGCGGTTGCGCGATCGCCGTGCGCAGCAACAGGATCCGGCCTATTTGAAGGCGCAGGCGCGGGACCGGCTGCGGCTGGTGATGCCGGGCGAGACGCCGTATCTGGTGCAGGTGCCCGGTATCGAGGCGCCGAGCCCGTCGCCGGTGACCGGCCCGCCGAAGGCGCCGGATCCCTGGTACACGGATCTGTGGCGCACCATCTCCCAACCCCAGCAAACCCCTGCGGCCGCGCCCGCGTCGCCGCCCGGACCAGCACCGGAAGGACCCAGGTGACCGCACCCACCGACCGCGACCTCGAGATCATCGCCGAGCAATTGGGCCGGGCTCCGCGCGGTGTGCTCGCCGTGGCCTACCGCACGCCCGACGGTGTGCCCGCGGTGGTGAAGACGGCGCCGAGGTTGCCGGACGGCACCCCCTTTCCCACCCTGTTCTATCTGACCGATCCACGGCTCACGGCCGAGGCGAGCAGGCAGGAGTCGGCGGGGGTGATGCGGGAGATGACCGAACGCCTCACGGCGGACCCGGAATTGGCCGCGGCCTACCGCGCCGCGCACGAGAGCTACCTCGCCGAACGGAACGAAATCGAATCGCTCGGAACGGATTTCACCGGCGGCGGGATGCCGGAGCGGGTCAAATGCCTGCACGTGCTCATCGCGCATGCGCTGGCGAAGGGCCCGGGGGTGAATCCGCTCGGCGACGAGGCGGTGGCACTGGCGGCCGATAATGGATTGCGCGGCACCGCGATTCCGGCCGACTGGCCGAAGTACGCCGACCTACGAGGAGAGGCCGAATGAGTGACCGGGTAGCGGCCGTCGATTGCGGCACCAATTCCATCCGTCTGCTCATCGCCGACGTCCGCCCCGACGGAAGGCTGGTCGACGTGCATCGGGAGATGCGCATCGTGCGGCTCGGCCAGGGTGTCGATGCCACCGGCTCGCTCGCGCCGGAGGCCATCGAGCGCACCAGGGCCGCGCTCGCCGACTATGTCGATCTGATGCGCAAGGCCGAGGTGCGGCGGGTGCGCATGGTCGCGACCTCGGCCACCAGGGATGCGTCGAATCGCGATGACTTCTTCGCCATGGCCCGCGCCGAGCTGGGCGCCGTCGTGCCGGGCGCGGAGGCCGAGGTGATCTCCGGTGACGAGGAGGCGCGGCTGTCGTTCACCGGTGCGATCGGCGAATTGTCCGGCGACGACGGGCCTTTCGTCGTAGTCGATCTCGGCGGCGGTTCCACCGAACTGGTTTTCGGTGACGAATCCGGGGTGCGTGCGGCGTTCTCCGCCGACATCGGCTGTGTCCGGATCACCGAGCGCTGCCTGCCCGGTAATCCGCCCACCGCCGAACAGGTCGCGGCCGCACGGGATTTCGCGGCGCTGCGGCTGGCCGAGGCGTTCGCGAAGGTGCCGGTCGACGGCGCGCGCACCTGGGTGGGTGTCGCGGGCACCATGACGACGCTGGCGGCCGTCGCGCTCGACCTACCCGAATACGATTCGGAGCGAGTGCATCTCACGCATCTGAGCCTGAACGAGCTATCCGGGGTGTGCGATCGGTTGATCGCCATGAACCACGACGAACGCGCCGCACTCGGCCCGATGCATCCCGGCCGGGTGGATGTGATCGGCGGCGGCGCGGTGATCACCGAGGTGCTGGCCGCCGAATTGGCCCGCCGCGCGGGCATTTCCGAATTGATCGTGAGCGAGCACGACATCCTGGACGGCATCGCGCTCTCCATCGCCTGATCGGCCCTTCACCGGCCTTCGCGAATAACCAAGTCGAGCAACGCTTTCCGCAGATCGGGCCGCTGTTTGCGGTCGTAGAGTTCGGCGAGGGCCGTCTCGGCGACCATGGCGATGACGAGGTGGGCGATCGCGGCCGGATCCGTCCAGCCCAGCGCGATGAGGTCGGGTTCGATGGCGGCGGCGAACAGTTTGTTGCGCGCCTGCACCTGATCCAGTAGGTCGGTGTCGGTACGGGATTGGGCCAGAAAGGCTTTGGTGCCTCGGGTGGCCAGGCAGGCGTCGAGGTAGGCCGAAATCCCGTCGTGCAGCCGGTCAGCGCCCGGCGGCAGCTCCGCGACGGCCGCGACGATGGTTCGCGTCAGCGCGTCGTGATAGAGGTCGTGCAGCGCGACGACATAGCTGCGCCGATCCGAAAAATGGTGGTAGAAGGTTCCTTTCGCCATACCGGCACGCTCGACGACCGCGTTGATCGACAGTCCGCGCAGCCCCCTGTCCTCCGCGATTTCGACGCCCGCCGTCAGCAGAGCGTTGCGTCCTGGTTCGGCCGGACGTGGCATGGAACCTCCTTTCGTATTGTCCCGCACGGGATTCTACGACAGACTAGCCTATGACCGACCGGTCGGTCACGCCTCGGCCGCCGCCGGTCACTCACCGATGAGGAGACTGATGATGCGTTCTTCCTGGCGCTTGGTCGCGCCGCTGGTGGCCGTCGCGGCACTGGTATTCGGCGGGTCCGCGGGCCGCGCCGCCGCCGACGAACCGACCCCGTACAGCTATTTGGCCGGGCTCGCGGCTCAGCTGAATGGGCCCGGCCAGCCGCCGCCGGGCGCGAACGACTGGTCGTGCCGTCCCAGCGCGGCGCATCCGCATCCGGTGGTGCTGCTGCACGGCCTCAGCAACGACACCATCACCTGGCGGACCATGTCCCCGGTCCTGGCGAAGGCGGGCTACTGCGTTTTCAGCACGACCTATGGCGCCGGTCCGCTCGGCCCCGCGCTCGGCGCGATCGCGCCGGTGCCGGACAGCGCGGGCCAGATCGCGGCGTTCATCGATCGGGTGCGCGCCGCCACCGGCGCGGAAAAGGTTGACCTGGTTGGTCATTCGATGGGCGGCGCGGTGCCCTTCTATTACCTGAACCACCTGGGCGGCGTGCCGTCGATCGGCAAGTACATCGCGCTGGCCGCGTCGTTCCACGGCTCGACGGTCAGTGGAACTCAGGAGCCGCTGCTCGCCGTCGCCGACAGTCTCGGCGTGCGCGACCGGATCGTCGCGCAGTGCGGGCCGTGTCAGCTCTCACCGGGCGACCCGTTCCTGTCGGTGTTGAATCCGGATCCGCGGATCGCGCCCGCGATCGATTTCACGACGGTCGTCAGCCGCTACGACGAGATCGCGACGCCGTACACCACCGGCCTGCTGGACGCGGCACCCAATGTCCGCAATATCGTGCTGCAGGATCTGTGCCCCACCGATTACACCGAACATTACGAGCTGACCTCGGATCCGATCACGGTCCGTACGGTGCTCAACGCGCTGGATCCGGCGCATGCGGAGCCGGTGACCTGCGAGACGGTCCTGCCGTTCGTCGGTGCGCCCGCGCATTGATCGTTTTATCCGGCAGCGCCGTCGATTTCGCGACGGCGTCGCCGGATCCCGGTGCGCCGTAGGCGATTTTCCGAACACCCGTCCACCACGTTATGATGCGACCAACCGGTCGGTTATCCCCCTGGGGGAGGGGGCACGGGGATGACCGGTCCCGGTTCCCCACTGTCGTTCGCCGGATTCCGGCGGGCCGCAGCGGGTTTCGGTCCTTGTCCGTTGCACCGGTTGCTGGCTGCCGCGGTGCGCGGCGCATCCGCGCCCGTCGCGCTCGCCGATCCACCCGCCGCGAACCGTTGTCGGTTCGATCATGGCGATACCGCGTGCGGCGCCCGGAGAGCAGGATCACGCTGCGGCAACCCTTCATCCCACGCACCGAGACCGTAGGCTGTAGCCGTCCCGGAGATGATCTGTCGAAGCGGCTGCCAAGCCCCGTTGTCTGATCGATTGCCGGAAAGTTTGCCCAAGATCGCTGTGGCCGGGTTTTCATCCCGACTTCCCGAATAATGCCTGGATAGCTATGGCCAATCGGCCAAAATGGACCCCACGGCGTTGTTTGTCCTGACATTCGGTGTGGATGCCGGTCAATTGCTATCGTCCGTGCAATGGGTGTCAGTGTGTCCGAGGACCGAACAGCAGAAGAACAACCGGCTCCGCGCCGGACGGTGTTCGGGCATCCGATCGGATTGGTCAATCTGTTCGGAGTCGAGCTGTGGGAGCGGTTCTCCTTCTACGGCATGCTCACCATCCTCGGGTACTACCTGTACTACTCCGTGACCGAGGGCGGTCTGGGCCTGTCGGAGGCCACCGGTGTCGGCATCGTCGGCGCCTACGGCGGACTGGTGTATCTGGCCACCGTGCTCGGCGGCTGGATCGCGGACCGGGTCCTCGGCATGGAACGCACCGTCTTCTACGGCGGCCTCGTCGTAGTGTTCGGGCATCTCGCGCTGGCAGTGCTGCCGGGCCTGCTCGGCGTCGGCGTCGGGCTGACGCTGATCGCGCTCGGCAGCGGCGGGTTGAAGGCCAACGCCTCCTCGCTGCTCGGCACCCTGTATCCGAAGGGAGACGGCCGGGTCGACGGCGGATTCACCCTCTTCTACCTCGGCATCAACACCGGTGCGTTCATCGGTCCGCTGCTCACCGGCCTGCTGCAGACCCGGATCGGCTTCCACTACGGCTTCGGCGCGGCGGCCATCGGCATGGCGCTCGGCCTGACCCAGTACGTGGTGTTCCGGCGCAACCTCGGCGATGCGGGCCGCACGGTGCCGAATCCGATCACCGCCAAGGAGGCGCGTCCGCTCGTCGGGCTCGTCGCGCTCGGCATCGTCCTCGTCGCGGCGGCCTGGGCCACCGGCCTGGTGACCCTGCACAATCTGCCGAAGGTGACCACCGGCGTCATCGCGGTCGCCGCGGCGATCTACTTCGCCCGGATGCTGCGCAGCCCCAAGGTGACCCCGTTGGAGAAGAGCCGGGTGCGCGCGTTCATCCCGCTGTTCATCGCCAACGCCGTCTTCTGGTCGCTGTTCCAGCAGACCTTCACCGTGCTCGCGGTGTACGCCGACAAGCGGATGAACTGGAGCATTTTCGGCTGGACCGCACCGTCGAACTGGATCGGCTCGATCGAGCCGGTGTGGATCATCACGCTCTCACCGCTGTTCGCGGCCATGTGGACCAGGCTCGGTAATCGCGCCCCGAGCACGCCCCGCAAATTTGCGCTCGGCGTGATCGGAATGGGTTTGGCCTTCTGGCTTTTCGTGCCGATGGCCGGCGGCGAGGGCAAATCGAGTCCGGCCATCGCGGTGGTGTTCATCATGGCCGCGTTCGCGGTCGCGGAGCTGATGCTCTCGCCGACCGGTCTGGCGGTTACCACGCAGCTGGCGCCGGAGGCGTTCCGCGCGCAGATGATGGCGCTGTACTTCTTCTCGGTCGGCATCGGCACCTCCACCTCGGGTGTGGTGGCCCAGTACTACTCACCGAAACACGAGCTCGCCTACTTCGGCATCACCGGCGTCGTGGCAATATTGGCCGGTTTGGTCGTGCTTGTCATCGCGCCGCGGATCAGCAGGCAAATGGCGGGCGTGCACTAGCACCCGGCAGAAAGTTAGGAGATCCCTGTGGCCATTCGCGGCTCAACCAGCCGAGGCTCGACCGGTTGGGGCGGACTGTTCCGCACCAAGTCGATCGAGCAATCGATCCGCGACACCGATGAACCGGATTCGAAGCTCCGCAAGGATCTGACCGCGTGGGACCTGACCGTCTTCGGCGTCGCCGTCGTGATCGGCGCGGGCATCTTCACCCTCACCGCGCGCACCGCGGGCAATGTCGCCGGACCCTCGGTCTCGCTGGCCTTCGTCTTCGCCGCCGTGGCCTGCGGGTTGACCGCGCTCTGTTATGCGGAGTTCGCCTCGACGGTTCCGGTCGCGGGCAGCGCGTACACCTTCTCCTATGCCACCTTCGGTGAGCTGGTGGCCTGGATCATCGGCTGGGATCTGGTGCTGGAATTCGCGCTCGCGGTGTCGGTGGTCGCCAAGGGCTGGTCGCAGTATCTGGGCCAGGTGATGGGCTCGCATTCGCCGATCGTGCACATCGGTTCGATCAGTTTCGACTGGGGCGCGGTGCTGCTGATCGCCGTGCTCGGCGTGCTGCTCGCCACCGGAACCAAACTGTCGTCGCGGGTGTCCGCCGTCGCGGTGGCGATCAAACTCGCGGTGATCGCGCTGGTGCTGGTGGTCGGCCTCAGCTACTTCGACAAGTCGAACCTCTCGCCCTACATTCCGCCGTCGCAGCCGTCCGGCACCAGCGAGGGAATGAGCCAGTCGCTGTTCTCCTTCTTCACCGGCGGCGGGCACAGCAGCTTCGGCTGGTACGGTCTGCTGGCTGCGGCCTCGCTGGTGTTCTTCGCATTCATCGGATTCGACGTGGTGGCCACCGCGGCCGAGGAGACCAAGGATCCGCAGCGGGCGGTGCCGCGCGGCATCCTCGGCTCGCTGATCATCGTCACCGTGCTGTATGTGTCGGTTTCGCTGGTGCTCACCGGCATGGTGCCCTACACCGCGCTATCCGGTGACAATGCGACGCTGGCCACCGCCTTCGCACTGCACGGGGCGAACTGGGCCAAGAACCTCATCTCCATCGGCGCGCTGGCCGGGCTCACCACCGTGGTCATGGTGATGTACCTCGGTCAGACCCGGGTGCTCTTCGCCATGTCACGCGATGGCCTGCTGCCCCGAAAACTGGCGCGTACCAGCCAGAACGGCACACCGGTCCGGATCACCGCGCTGGTCGGCGTCGTCTGTGCGGTGCTCGCGGGCTTCATCGATTTCGGCACGCTGGAAGAGATGGTGAATATCGGAACCCTGTTCGCCTTCGTGCTGGTCTCGGTGGGCGTTGTCATCCTGCGGCGCACCCGGCCGGACCTGCCGCGCGGATTCCGGGTGCCGCTGGTTCCGCTCATCCCGGTGCTCGCCGTGCTGGCCTGCCTGTGGCTGATGCTGAACCTCTCGGTGGAGACGTGGCTGCGTTTCCTGGTGTGGATGGCGCTGGGGCTGCTGGTGTACTTTGCCTACGGTCGGCGGCATTCGCTGCTCGGGACATCCACCGCGGATTAGCTTCCGGAAGGGCAAGCCATGCGTCGCTGGTTACGACGCTTGATCGGTCGGCGCACTCCCCGCATCAGTGCGCCGGCCGCTCCCGTCGATACGACGGGCACCGATCTGGTGCTCGGTTGGATCGATAGCGTCGTGGCCGGGTTGACCCACCCGCCGAGCGGTCCGCCGGAGGCCGCACCCGCCCGCGCCTGCGACGGGCTGTTCACCGCCGCGACCGTCGCCGCCGTACTCATCGAAAAGGTGCGGCCGTGGCAGGAACTGAAGACCGCCAACCACCGCTGTCTGGTCGCCGCGGTCGAATTCATGAAGGCGCTCGGCGAGGAGACGCTGCGCACCCACCGCATCGCCGGTGTCACCCAGGTCGCCTGGAACGATATGACACCGGAGATGGATACCGCCGCCATCTGCGCCCGCATGATCCAGCTCGGCGAGACGCTGCAACTCGCGCTGCTGGCGGTGACCACCGACGTCTCGCTCCCGGCCGACGTCCGCGATGTCGCCGACGACTATGGTCTGCCCGCCGCCGATACTGTCATCGAGGCGTTCGACGCGGTGCGCACCGGTTCGGGATCGACCTGAAAGCATTGGGCCTCAATGTATTCCGGGTGTCGCGGGATCCGGGCCGACGCAGCCGAGGATGAAGCAGCCGGGCGGCCAGTTGGCGAACGGCGCCGACATCGGTTTACCCAAGCAGGACAGCGGATTACAGCCCGGATAGGCCATCGGACCGATGCCGAGCGCGGCCAGCGTGGCATCCGGGTTGGAGATCATCGGATCGGACAGCTGTGTATCCGGTTGCTGCACATAGGGTCCCGGATCCGGCAGGCGGGGCGTGCGGAAGGCGCCCGCGACGGCGCGCAACACGTCGTGCGGGAAGCTGACGGCGCTGCCGGGGAAGGTCACGCCGGTCCAGCTCACCAGCAGACCCAGACTGGGGACCGCGAAATTGTCCTGGCGCATCATGCCCGACATCTGCAGCGCGTCCGACGGCAGGCCGGGGAACATATTGCCGCATTCGGGGCCGTTCACCACCAGCAGGAAGCCGTAGCAGCCGTGCACCGGCGACGGTTTGCCCGCCAGCGCGAGATAGTCCCGCGAAATCACCTGGCGATCACCCCAGGCGCCCCGATTGGTCAGCAGCAGACCGAGTTTCGCGAAATCGTCCGGCGGAAGCACGAGATGGGCGTAGCCGTAGGTGTTACCGCTGCGGTCCCGGCCCCAGAAGTAGTCGGAGCGCTTGATTCCCAACGGGTCGAACAGCTTTCGCTGCGCGTAGACCTGAAGATCCTCGCCGACGGCCTGCTGGATCACATAGGCGAGCAGGTCGACGCCGCGCTGGCTGTAGCGCCATTCGGTGCCCTGCGGTTCGTCGATCGGCATGCCGAGGGCCTGCGCGACCACATTCGGATCCAGTTGTGCCAGACCGGTTATGCCCTCCGAGGCCACCGCGACCTGCATACCGGACGATTCCTGCAGCAGGTTGCGCACGGTGATGGCGCGATGCCCGGCATCGCCGAGGCCGGGCGGCAGATAGGTGCCGATCGGCGCGTCGAGTCGCAGGCGGCCGTCATCGATGGCGATGCCCGCGAGCAGCGACACCACGCTCTTGGTGCTGCTCCACAGATTCCACGGCACCCCAGCGGCTTTCGCGGTGTTCGGACCCACCGCGATCAGGCAGTTGTTCCGGAATATCTGCAACGTCATCCGGGTCGGATCGGCCGCGAACCGCACCGCCTCGCGCAGCGCGTCCGGATCCAACCCGACCTCCTCCGGCGTCGCCGTCTCCGGCGCCCGCCCAGCGCTCACCGCACAGTGCTTCAACTCCGCGGCATGGGCGGTCACCGCACACCCCAGCGATAGCGCGACGGCCGTGACAACACCCACCGCAATGCTTTTCAGCCGACCCACGCCATCCTCCACAACCCGACCGATTTCCAGTTGGCTCATCGGGTTCGCTCGTCCGGTGTTAACTCGCTGAGCTGCCCTTACTTACTGGGGCAGCCGTTCTGGGGCCCGGCCGCGACACATCGAACCCCCGAACCCATTCCGGTACATCCGTACGATTCGGTACGCTGGCCGACGCGCCCCCATAGCCCAATTGGCAGAGGCAGCGGACTTAAAATCCGCAAAGTGTCGGTTCGAGTCCGACTGGGGGCACCATTCAGGCGCAGGTTATGGCGGCGGTAGTCCGCAATTCATCCGCAGCTGCAGTTGGTAATTCGAGCGGCGCGTGACGGAATGCCAAGCGGTGCGCCTGGTTCCGCAAACGACCCCGAGGAATGGCGGTAGCCGACCCCTCGCCAGCCTTGACCGACCGGTCGGTCATAGCTAATTTGGTGGCATGTCGACCCCCTCCCCGGCGGCTCCGTTCAGCGAGAAGCTCGCCTACTACCAATCCATCCATACGAGTTCGGGCGTCAAGGCCACCCATCTGGTCGGGCTTCCGATGGTTGTCGCGTCGTTGCCGCTGCTGTTCGCGCGACCGCGAGTCGGTTCGCTGCTGTTCGTGGCGGGGTGGTCGCTCAATATCGGCGGCCACCTGCTGTTCGAGAAGCAGAATCCGGCCTTGCGGCACGGCCCGATCACCTATCAGCTGGCCGGGGTGGTCACTTGGGCGACGGAGGTCGGGGAGTTCCTCGCCCGGCGTTCGGCGCGGCGGGCGGCGAAGCAGTCGGCCTTCGAGGCGGCCGCACATTGAATCGGCTGATCGCGGTCACCACGCTGACCCTGCTGATGGTCATCGGATCGGCGGATCCACTCATCGCGTCGGCGGCGCCGGGGCCCGCGCACCGTGCTCCGGCCGGCGGCTACGAGGAACTGATGGTGCCCTCGACCATGGGGCCGATCAAGGTCCAGGTGCAGTGGGCCAAGCGCGGCGGGAATGCGGCGCTGTACCTGCTCGACGGTATGCGTGCCCGGGACGACCGCAATGCCTGGTCGTTCGAGACCAACGCCCAGCAAATGTTCGACAACGACGACATCACCTTGGTCATGCCGGTCGGCGGCCAGTCCAGCTTCTACACCGACTGGTACGCGCCGAGCAATCTGAACGGCCAGAAGTACACCTACCGCTGGGAGACCTTCCTGACCGAGGAGCTTCCGGCCTATCTGGCGAATTACGGTGTGTCCCAGAACAATAACGCGGTGATCGGGCTATCGATGGGTGGCAGCGCCGCCCTCGCGCTCGCCGCGTACCACCGCGACCAGTTCAAGTTCGCCGGATCCTTCTCGGGCAATCTGAACCTGTCCGCGCCGGGCATGCGCGAGGCGGTGCGGATCGCCATGCTCGATGCCGGACGCTACAACGTGGACGCGATGGCGCCGCCGTGGAGTCCGAACTGGCTGCGCATGGACCCGTTCGTCTTCGCACCGCAACTGCGCGGTCTGTCGATGTACATTTCCGCGTCCAGCGGTCTGCCGGGCCGATTCGATCATCCCGATTCGGCTGTGGGGGTTTTCAATACGACCACAGCCATGGGTCTGGAGGCATTGTGCATGGTGACGACCCGTGCGTTCCAGGCGCGGCTGAATCAGCTCGACATCCCCGCACGGTACGACTTCCCGGCGACCGGTACGCACGGCTGGAAGTACTGGGAGGAACAACTGGCCAAAGCTCGCCCACAGATCCTCGAGGCGCTCAACGCCGGATAAGGTTGGTAGCAGCCATGATTCACTACGTCCCCACCGAATTGGGCCAAATCGCAGTGCACATGACCGGCAGAGATCCTTCGGATGCGCCGAATTTGCTTCTGCTGCATGCGAATCCGGGCGATCACCGGGACTTCGATCAGATTGTTCCCGCACTGGCGAAGCGGTGGTCGATCGCGGCGGTGGATTGGCCGGGCTACGGACAGTCGACGGTGCTCGACCCACTGTCCGTCACCGCGGGCCGGCTCGCCGACGTGACCGGACGGGTGTGGGATGCGTTGGCCGCGATGGGTTTTCGGACCGTCACGGTAATCGGCAACAGCGTCGGCGGCTATGCGGCGATCCGGCTCGCCGAATGCAGGCCCGGCGCTGTCGCCGGTCTGGTGCTCGTGCAGTCGGCGGGTTTCGCCCCGCTGAATGCGATGACCCGCACCATGTTCCGGGTGATGGGCAATCGCGGTGTGGCGCTGCGCACGGTGGCTCCCCTTGCCCGCGCCTATCTCGGCGCGCTGGACCGTGGCGGGGTCCGCACGGTCTACGAACGAGCCGAGATGATCCCCGCCGACCCCGTCCGACTGGACGTCTACTGCTCGGTCTGGCGCAGCTTCGCCGAACCGCGGCTCGACCTGCGGCGCCGGGCGCCGATACTCCCGGACATCCCGGTGCGGGTGGTTTGGGGCAAATTCGATCCGATCAATCCGTGGGTGGTGAACCGGCGCGGTATCGCCGCCGCGCTTCCGCACGCCGAGGTGGTGTTGTTGCCGACCCGGCACGAGCCGTTCTGTGAACGTCCCGACCTGTTCCTCGACGCGGTGACCCCGTTCCTCGACCAGCGTGCCGGAATTGGCTCATGAGGCCCGCCGCCGCGGATGCGCCGAATCGTTGAAACTTGTTGTAATTCCGGAAGTCGGGCAATCGCCGAATCGGTTGATCCAGGCGCGGATTCGCGGAGCGGTGTTGTCGATTGGGCGGGTCGCGGTCTGGCATGCTGATTCGGTCGGTGATCGACCGAATCGGTTGAGGGACAACGCTCGTCGAGCGGCGGAATGCCCACGGTAACGATGCCCTTCCGCCGCAGGTTTCCCATAGCCGACGGGTCGCGGCTTGTTACGATGGGCGAGGATATCGAGGGAGGTACGGTGTCGGACGGCAAACGGGTACCGGCGGGCGTCGATCCAACCAAGCCGAACGCGGCTCGGCTGTACAACTATATGCTTGGCGGCAAGGACAACTACGAGGTCGACCAGATTGCCGCCCATCGCATGCTCGCAATTGCGCCCGATACCAAGACAATGGCCTGGTTCAGCCGTCAGTTCCTGCTCAAGGCCGTGCAAATAGCCGCCGAGGACGGGATCCGGCAGTTCATTGATATCGGTGCCGGCATTCCGATTTCGCCGAATGTGCACGAGGTGGCGCAGAAGATCCAGCCATCGGCGCTGGTGGCCTCGGTCGATTACGACTCGGTCGTATACGTGCACGCCAACGCGATGCTGACCGGCGCGGCGGGCGTCACTCCGATACTCGCCGATATTCGCCATCCCGAGCTCGTCATCGAGCGGTGCCGCGCCGAGGCCGGAATCGACTGGGACAAACCGGTCGCCATTCTGATCGTCGGCGTTTTGCATTTCGTCATGGATGACGAAGGCCCGGCCGAGATTTTCTCGAAGTTACGCGACGCGATGGCGCCCGGCAGTTACCTGGCCTTCACGCACGGCTGGGACGAAAGCGCCAAGGAATTCATCGACCAGTCCCTCACGGATCTCGACGGCAGTTCATCGCAGCCGAGGTTCCGTTCCCGCGCGCAGGTTGCCGCGTTCTGCGAGGGTTTCGAAATGGTCGCCCCCGGGCTGGTATCCGTGCAGGAGTGGCTCGACGACGACCTGCCGGTCACCCGGCTGGCGATTCTGGCAGGCGTCTGTCGTAAGCCCTGACGCCCACCCGTCACCCGACCACCACCCCCCATCGAATCGCTACGCGATGCTGAATCAATCTGCCGCGGCCAGCGCGGCGGCGCGCACTACCATCCGGTCGGCTATCTCGCGGGGCCGTCGGCCGAGCCCGCAGGCGCTCGCGACACCGTCCACCGATCGTCCTAGGGCCGCTTCGACCAGGTGCAGGGTGCGCACCTGCTCGGCCTCGGTGGGCGTTTCGTGCACGAATCCCGCGTAGAAACCGGTGTTTTCGCCGATGGCCAGGTCGGCCAGCGGTGCGTACCATTTCGGATTCGTCGACGGCGGCTTGTCGCCCGCCGCGAGCGGGCCGTGGATGTATTCCAGCGGCCGGCCCGCAGCCCAATGCCGCGCAACGGAATTCGCCAGCGTCACCAGCGGTCGGGCGTCGCGCATGGTGGTGCGCGCCTTGTTGCGCATGCTGCCGAGGCACAGGTGCACGCCGAAGCGGGTGCCCGCGGGCGCGGCGGCGGCCATCGCGGCGATTCCCTCGCCCAGCCGCAATTTCGCCTCCACGAACCGGTGAAAAGGCTGCGTTTTGGCAAGCAGTACCAATTCCGCGGTGGCCTCTATCTGGATGAGGACATCGTTTCCGACCAGTTTCTGCACGGCGGCGATGTCGCGGACCAGGGCATCGGTGAACGCCTTCCGGTGTTTCCGCACGCCGTTCACCCCCATGGAAATGAAGGCCAGCGTGAAATCGCTCGGCATGCCGATCTGCAGCGAAAGGTCGGGAAGTTCGTAGGCCTCGCGCAGCCGATGGAAGACCGGCAGCGCCTCCTCGGCCTCGGCGGGAATGCCGAGATTCATCATTTCGCCGGTCAATTCGACGCCGCGGGGTACCTGGTACAGGGTCCGGTCCGAGCTGGTGCGCCAGCTGCCCTGCCGCTTCACCTCGAGCAGGCCCTGACGGGCCAGATCTTCGACGATCGGCTGGATATACCACTCATAGCGATTCGTCTCGCCGGTCGCCAGCGTGCGCAGCCGGGTAGCCGCGCCGTCCAGCATGGCTCGCATCGCGTCGTCCGTGCTCTCGGCCGGAAAACTGCCTACGAAATGCACAGCTCGCGCGCCCATGTCGTGCATCGTAGAACGAACCCTCCCGTACTTCTCACCTGCCCAGGTTGTCCGGGTGTGTCCGTTCTGCCGACACGCCATCGTCCTCGGCCCGGGTGCACTTCGCGTGCCTACCAACTATGCGATAAGCGCGGAAGTTTGTGTGCGGTATTGTGATTCGTCGGTTGAAGGCGCTCCTGTCGTGGAGGAGGCTCGGTGACGAAGAAGCTTTACGCCCGCATGATGAAGGCATCCTGCCCTATAGATCCCGAATCCATGGCGAAGATGCTGCCGTTCCTACAGCACGAGACCATCCCGCACGCCATGAGCGACAAGGGCGCTCGCCAGATTTTCTTCTTCGTTGATCGCCAGGACAATACGGTCTTCTCGATCACGATGTACGACACCGAGGAAGATCTGCACAACGCGATGCGAGAAGCCAAGAGCGAGTACCGATTCGAGAGTCTGGCCAAGCTGGGTTGCACCGCGTTGGACGCGCGGGCATTCGAGGTGGTGGCAGGCGCGGTAGCTCCCGACGCACCCGAGGTCGACTTCGCGAAGCTCATTCCGATCGAGAAGGACTGAGGGCCAGCAAATCTGAAATGTGATCAGACCTGATTCGAGTTCAGCTGGCGCACAGTAGGGTTCGGCCGGCCGGTGTTCTTATGCCCGCTGCCGCAACAGAATTGAAGGACCACAAGGTCACATGCCGATTTTCGGCGAGTGACCTTGCGTACCGACCGGCGCGGGCTATAGCCTCCCTCACTGATAGCTGCACATAAATGGTTTCGCGGTATTCACCAAGGGAGCGCGTCGCGTGCGAACCTCATTACGGGCCATGGCCGCATCCGCAGTGACAACACTACTGTGCTTCGTGCCCGGTATTGCCCAAGCCGATCAAGCGTCATCGGATGGCTGCCAACCGGTTTCCTTCCAGCAGCCGCAGGGCACGCTGGTCGGAACGCTGTGTGTGCCTTCGCGATCGGCAAAGGCCGTCATGGTGCTGATGTCGGGGTCCAATTACAACGGAACATATTGGGACTTCCCCTATCAACCAGAGAAATACAATTTCCGCCGGGCGATGAATGCCGCGGGTTTCGCGACGCTCATCGTGGACCGGCTCGGCAATGGCGACAGCACACATCCGCGCGCGCTGTCGCTGTCCGCGAACACCACCGCGACGGCACTGCACGATATGGTGCAGTCCCTGCGCCACGGGCTCGCCGGCGCCCAACCGTTCGAGAAGGTCGTCACGGTCGGCCATTCGCTGACCTCGTCCACCTCGATCATGGAGCAGATCGCCAATCATGATGTCGACGGGGTGCTGCTCACCGGGTATTCGCATGCGCTGGACCTGCCAGGGGTGTTCAGCGTGATCGCCACCTACTATCCGGCGGTACAGGATCCGAAATTCGCCAACAGCGGTGTCGATCCGAATTATCTGGTCAGCAGGCCCGGCACCCGCGTACACGATTTCTTCGACCCCGCCGATGTCGATCCCGAGGTGCTGAAGATCGACGAGGCGAACAAGGAGATGTTCTCGATCAGCGAATATCCGGACGGTCTGATGACGACGCTGCCCGGCGAGTCGAGCCTCATGGACGTGCCGGTCATGATCGTCAACGGTGGCCGCGACCGGATGGCCTGCGGTGCGGGGTATGTGGTCTGCGCGTCGCCGCAGTCGCTGCTGGCCGAGGAGGCGCCGTACTTCAGCCCGAAGGCGCGGCTGCAGACCTTCGTGGTGCCGGGTAGCGGGCATGCGATCAACCTGGCGCTGGACACTAAGGATTACCAGGTCGCGGTGGTCAACTGGATGAGTTCGACCGTGTTGAGTTGAGTTGCGGCACAAGGAATTCGGCCGGGGTGGTGGATGCCGCCCCGGCCGGGCCGTATACGGGACACGCGTCCACCGGCCTTGACGTTACGGCGTGAATAGGTGATCTCCCAATACCGTGGAGGTATGCGTACTTTCGTACACCTGGTGCTGTTCGCCTGCGCGATCGCCATCGCGGTCGGGGCCTTCGGTCCGCTCATCGGCACCGTCGAGTCGCGCCACGTCCGGCTGACCGACCTGCGCGACGGGTTCGCCTCCGGCGGCTCGCTGGACCAGATCGGCGGCCAGTCGGCATCCTTCCAGACCTCGCTGATCATCGTGCTGCTCGGCGTCGCCGCCGTCGTGCTCATCGCGGCGCTGTTCGGCTCACGCATCGCGGGCTGGCTCGGCGTGCTCGTCGGACTGGCGGCACTGGGTGTGCTCGCCTGGCGGTTGGACGAGCGGTTCGACCACCAACTCCGCAGCGACTATCGCCATCTGCTCTCCGGAACATGGGGACTCTATGTGCTCGGCGGCGGGCTGCTGTTGGCTCTGCTATCACTCCTGGTGCCCCGCGAGCGAGCCCTCCGGTAGTGCGTCGTCGATCTCAGCGGATCGAAGGGTGGGCTGGACTGCCGGGGTGCGACGGGCTTTCCGGATGGTTCGGTGCCGCCGGATGTGCCGGGCCGCTCGCTGGTCCGGGATCCGCGGATGCGCCGCCGGGGGTTGTCCTGCCACTCGGGGTGTCACCACCCGATGAGCTGGCGGGGCCGCCGGATGTTCCGGTGGCGGCAGGGCCGTTCGACGGGGCGGGCGCCGGGGAGCCGGAAGCGACCGCGTCACCCGGTGTCGCGGGGAGGGTGAATGGCTGTGGCTGGCCGGATTGGTTTGTGGCCGTTGGTGTTTCGCTGGCTGATGGTTCCGGTGTGCCGGTGGGCGGGACCGCGGTAGCGGTCGGCTGCGAGTTATCTTGACCCGCAGCGGCATCCGGCCACGGATAACCGGGGACGAACTGTCCCGGGTTCACGGGCTGGTACGGCACCGCGACCGAATGCCGCGACGGTTTCGGGCTTTCGTCGGGCGGCGGACCGTCGGACTGCGTGGGGTCGGGTGATTGCGCCGTCGCGACGGGTGGTGAATCAGCTGCCTCAGCGGGCGTAAAAGCCTGCGGGAGCGGCATATTCGGGGTCGATGCGAGGCGCTTGGGATGTTCGACGAATGCGCTGGGCAGATCGGGAAGACGATCGACCGTTGGGGCCGGGGACCATGGATAGTCGCCGGGCGGGGCGGGCAGCGCGGCGAGCATCAGCGCCGCCACCGACAGCGATGCGGCGCCGGCTACCAGGGCGGGCCACGGTCGTTGCCGCGGCGCGGAGGTGGCGGATCGGCCGATGCGGGTGGCGTACCAGGCGGCCCCCGTCGCGACGCACTGGCCGGGATCGGCCGCCTGCACCACGGGGCGGCCGAGCTCGGCCAGCACCGCCGCGACCTCCGGCGGCCGAACCGCACCACCCGCCAACAGGATTCGATCGATATCGGCCATGGACAGACCGGCGGCGCGCACCTGATCGCGAACCAGGTCGAGGCTGTCGCGGATATGGCGGGCCCGCAGCTCGCCGAAGTCGACGAGCGTCGACGGTAACCGAGTATCGGAGGCGTCGGCGAAGGTGCGTCGCGCGATGGCCGAACCGAGCGGCCTGCCGCCGAAACCGTAGGAGCGCAACGTTTTACCGACGATCGCATGGTCGTCCGGGCCCGTGCCGATCCGCACCACGGTGATATCGAGGCTGTTCGCGCCGAGATCGTAGACCAGCACGAAACCCGGTGTCAGCGAATCGTTTTCGTACTCGAGCCAGGCGATCGCGGCCATCGGTTCCGGCAGCAGTCGCACCGTACCCGCGCCGGTCAGGTCGAGTGCCTGCCGCAGCAGCTCTACCTGCTTATCCGAATAGCCGCCGGGATAGGTCAGCACGGTCTGTCTGCCCGGCACGCATTCGGATAGGTTTTGCACTACGGCCGCAACGAGATTCGCGGCCGACCAGATCCGTCCGCCGACGACCACCGGTTCCGGATCACCCGACAGATCGGCGAAATCCGTTACCGCAGTGCCGGATCGGCCGCCGCCGGGGTGTACTGTACCGGCGCGATCGATCGTGACGCCGCTGCGGCGGGTGAACACCGACGGGTGCCCGCCGCGGACCGCGGCCGCCACCGAATTCACCGTCCCGATACTCAGGCCGACACCTGCCGCGACTTTTTCGGTGTTCATTCCGCATCCTGTAATACTGGCCGGGCCGGGACCGGGCTTCGGCGCGGTACCCGGAATGCGACCGAACGCCGGATTTCCAGCAGCCCCGCCGCGCCGAATTTCCGGACCACATCCGAGTTGGTAATGATTTCCAGGAATTTCTCGACGTGCAGCGACATATCACGGGCGTGCACGATCAATTCTCGTTTGATCGTCCGCGGCAGGCGCACCGTCGACAGCAGCCGGGACGATCCGTGCAGTGACATCTTCGGTACCAGCGCGACGCCGACACCGTGTTCGACCATGCTCAGCGCGGCGGTGACATCCGGCGCCGTCACCGCATAGCGGATATTTACTC
This sequence comes from Nocardia sp. JCM 34519.1, assembly GCF_020361265.1. Classification (NCBI taxonomy): domain Bacteria; kingdom Bacillati; phylum Actinomycetota; class Actinomycetes; order Mycobacteriales; family Nocardiaceae; genus Nocardia; species Nocardia sp. JCM 34519.1. Next base: position 897,851 of record NZ_JAIRBR010000001.1, on the reverse strand, counting down.
CGGCCCGTTCGGATTCCCGGGCGATGATGCCGGTGAGATCGGAATCCGAACCGCAGCGGATCCAGGGCGCCTCGGCCAGCCGCTCCCACGAACCGTCAAATTTATTTTCCTGACTGTGGTGGCAGGCGACAACAAGTTCCTCCTCGCCGAACGAGTAGACGAACCGCGCGGCGGAGCGCCCGAGTGGTCCGACGGCGATATCGAGGGCGCCGTTGTCCAGCGACGAGTAGAGCTCGCGGATATTGGTGTACGAGCGAACCTCGATATTCTCGGTGCCGCGGTCGGCGCGCATGCGGTAGATCAGCGGCGGCAGCAACTTGTTGGCGATGGTCGGCGTCGTCCCGATGGTCATCACGCCATCGCTGAACGTTTGCCCTATGGTCAGGGCGCGGTCGACGGTGGCGACGACATCGGTGGCCTGCGCGAAGAACTCGGTACCGAATTTGGTGAGCGTCGAGCGCCGCGACTGCGGATCGAACAGCTTTCTGCCCAATAACCCCTCCAGGGCATCGAGTTGCTGCGACATCGCTGACGGAGTAACCCCGAATTTCCTGGCAGCGGCGGACAGGGAACCGAGCTGCACGGTGTTAACGAAATAGTCGAATTGGCGTAGTGTTATGGCATTGGTGGTCGACATAGAATATTCAGACATCGGTAACCTTTGATGCGAGCCGACGGCTCGGGTGGCCGCGCCTGAACTACCGTCACTGAATTTTCAGTCGGCGCACTGAAAATTCAGTGAATACTCGGTAGGATGGGTCGTGGCAAGCGTCGAGCGGCGCGGACCGTGCAAAATACTGGGATTCACTGGGTTTATGTTGCGTTCATCCGCGAATCGGCTCTCGCGAGCCTTTGTAATAAAGCTTTTCGAGATGCCGCTCTGTTTGTGCGCCGATGATATCCGTTTGATCACAGTTACGTCAATCTGAAAGTAATCGAGGCACTGTGACCTGGGTCATATTGTAGCCTCAACTGAATTAACCCGAACCTACGGTAGCGTCATGTCGCGCGAAGGCCGCTTAACAAGCTTGAAGTTGCCCTTATTCTGCTGGTCATCGGGTATATCGAACCGTTACCTTCGCTTTCGAAAATTCGGCCTATGCGGCGAATCATCGACAGTTTCGAAGGAACGCAGCTCATGGGTAAACACAACACAATTCGCCGGCCGGCCGCGCCGGTGGGCATGGTCGTGGTGTCCACGGCCGCCCTGCTCGCTGCCGCCATCGGTATCGGCGATCGGGCCATCCAGACCAATAGGGTTGCGGCGCCGCCGGTTTCCGGAATCGATCGACCACATGCCAGCAGTCTGTCGTCGGCGTTGCCGCGGACCGCTGACCAGCCGGGTGTCACGCAGGCACTGCCCGATACCACGCAGGCACTGCCCGATACCGTGGTGCCGGAACCGCCGCAGCTCGCCGCCGATCCGATGGGAACGCTGCGGCATCGGCAGGCCCGCGTCATCGTGCAGCAGGTGGCACAGCAGGATGACAATCCGCCGCCCGCGCCGAAACCGTTATTACCAGGTCCGCTCGGTGTCATATTCGGCCAGCTGATATCCGCGCTGAATCTGAATCCCGGAAGTGTGGCGGCCGGATAGCGCATGAGGACGTTCGGAGTACGTAAGAAGGTACGCGATCCCAAGCGCTACCTGTGGGTTTTGGGTCTCATCGCGCCGATGAGCGCGCTGCTGCCGTCGCAGCTGGTGTTGCGGACGGGCCTTCCGGTGTTCTGGTGGATCGGCCCGATCATCATTTTCGTCATCATCCCGGTGCTGGACTGGGTGGTGGGTGAGGACGGTAACAATCCGCGCGACGAGGATTACGAGTTGCTGTCCAATGACCGGTATTACCGGTGGTGCACCTATATGTTCCTGCCGGTCCAGCTGATCGGGCTGCTCATCGCCTGCGCCATGTGGGCGGGTGACGACCTGCGGCTGATCGACAAGCTGGGGCTGGCGGCGACGCTGGGTTTCGTCAGCGGTATCGGGATCAACGCCGCGCACGAATTGGGGCATCGGGTAGAGCATTTGGAGCGCTGGTTGGCGAAAATCGCGCTGACGCAGTCGGGTTACGGTCATTTCTTCGTCGAGCACAATCGCGGTCACCATGTGCGGGTGGCCACGCCGGACGATCCGGCGAGTGCGCGGTTGGGTGAATCGCTGTGGGAGTTCTTGCCGCGCAGCGTGATCGGCGGCTTCCGTTCCGCGATCGAGTTGGAGCGGACGCGGCTGCGCCGGAAAGAACTCGGTTGGTGGAGCATCCAGAACCACATCCTGCAGGCGTGGTCGATGACACTGGTGTTGTTCGGCGGGCTGATCGTGGTATTCGGTTGGCGTATCCTGCCGTATCTGTTGCTGCAGGCCGTGCTCGGCGCCGGTCTGCTGGAGACGGTGAATTACGTCGAGCACTACGGGCTGTTGCGTCGGCGCAAGCGCAACGGCAAGTGGGCGAGGTGCTCGCCGCGGGACAGCTGGAACAGCGACCGGCTGGTCACCAATATCTTCCTGTTCCATCTGCAGCGGCACAGCGATCATCACGCCAATCCGGGCCGTCGCTATCAGACGTTGCGCAGTTCCCAAGAGTCCCCGCAACTTCCGGCGGGCTACGCGACCATGATCCTCTTCGCCATGGTCCCGCCGGTGTGGCGGTACGTCATGGATCGGCGCCTGATGGCACACCTCGGCGGCGATGTGACCAAGGCGAATATCCAGCCGCGCAAGCGGGCCAGGATCCTGGCCGCGCACGGGCTCGACGACGAGCTCCGCACCGCGGCGTGATTCCACCGAAAGTTGCAGTACCGCAAGTAGATCGATGCAGCCCCCGACCGGCAACGGAGCAACGATAATGAAATACCTTGCAGGACAACGATTGAGGCGGCTCTACTGGCAAGTCGGCAGTGTACTTGCCGCCCTTTCGATCGGCCTGTCGTCGGCGAGTCCGGCCCAGGCCGCGACGATATACCCGGCCGCGGATCCGGATCCCTTCTATGCGGCCCCGGCCGATATCGGGAATTACCGTGCCGGAGATGTGGTGCGCAGCAGGCAGATTCCGGCTCCCGGATTCCTCGGCGCTACCGCATGGCAACTGCTGTACCGGTCGACGAATTCCGCGGGTGCGCCGATCGGCGCCGTCACCACGCTGCTGCTGCCGCTCGGCGGGGGCGGCAACCGGCCGCTGGTGGCGTATCAGCCGTTCATCAACTCGCTCGGTCTGGAGTGTGCGCCATCGCACGGACTGTTCACCGGCGAGGTGAAGGAGGCGCCTGCGCTGAATCTGCTGCTGGCGCGTGGTTGGGCGGTGTCCGTCGCCGACCATCTCGGGCCGGACAGCGCCTACGGCGCCGCCAAGATGAGCGGCCGGATCGTGCTCGACGGCGTGCGCGCGTCGAAGCGGTTCGCGCCCGCGGGATTGACGGACAGCCCGGTCGGGTTGGCCGGCTATTCCGGTGGCGGTATGGCGACCGGTTTCGCCGCCGCACTCGCCCCGGAGTACGCGCCTGAACTGCCGATCGTCGGTGTCGCCGAGGGCGGGGTTCCGGTGAATATCGGCAAGCTCGCGCTGGAGCTGAGCGGACAGCCGAACGTGCTGTTCGGTCTGGGTTTCGCCGGGGCGGTCGGGCTGGAACGGGAGTATCCGAAGGAAATGGCGCTGGACGGTTGGTTGAATCCGGCCGGTGAACAGCTGCGCGGGCGAATTGCCAACGCCTGCACCGAGGAAATCGTCGCGTCGGCGGCGAACAAGCGGTTCAGCGATTACTTCAACGGCACCCCCGACGATGTCAACACCGCCCAGATCCGGATCCTGCACGAGAACAGCCTGGAAACCTTCGATGGTGTGCCGCGGGTGCCGCTATACCAGTGGCACGGCTCCGCGGATGTGGTGAGTCCGCAATTGGCGAGGGAGGTGGCGCAGCGGTACTGCCGCGCCGGGACGCCGGTGCTGTTCGAGATGCTGCCCGGCGCCGATCACGGCACGGCGATGCTCAACGCGCCCAAGGGCATTGCCTACCTGGCCGACCGGTTCGACGGCAGACCGGCGCCGAGCAACTGCTGAACCGAACCGGGCACGATACGCATCTGGTGTCGCATTCGGAATCAGATGTGTTGTTCTGCACCAGCTTTCCCGTGTGGTCGGGCTAGAGCGGGTGGGCCGCGGTGGCCAATATACGATCGCAATCGGCCGTCGGCCCTGGCATTCTGGGGTCGACGGCGGTTTGCGGGTGTGTCACCGCACCCATTTACCCCTATTCGATTTCGACCACAGCGAGTGAAGCCTGACGATGACCTCTTCCGTTGACGATTCGAGCGACGAGACCTTCGATCCGACAACCACCGTAGACCGGTGGCTCCGGTCGTGGGATCTACTCGGATCCTTCGAGGTCTCCCGGTTACTCGGCGACGGCGCGCCCGCCGAGCGCCGGTATATCGTCAGCATGTTTCCCTACCCGTCGGGCGACCTGCACATGGGTCACGCGGAGGTCTACGCGATCAGCGACGCGATGGCCCGATTCGCCCGGATGTCCGGTGCGGATACGCTTTTCCCGGTCGGCTGGGATTCGTTCGGCCTGCCCGCCGAGAACGCGGCGTTCAAGCGCGAACTCGATCCGCGGGATTGGACCTACCGGAATATCGCGACACAGGCGGAATCCTTTCGGCGGCTCGGCATTTCGTTCGATTGGCGAACCCGGCTGCATACGAGTGATCCGGAGTACTACCGCTGGAACCAGTGGCTGTTCCTGCGCATGTATGAGCGCGGGCTGGCCTACCGTGCCGACGCGACGGTGAACTGGTGTCCCACCGATCAGACCGTCCTGGCCAATGAGCAGGTGATCCAGGGCCGGTGTGAGCGGTGCGGGGCGCAGGTGCGCAAGCGCGCGCTCACCCAGTGGTTCTTCCGGATCACCGAATACGCGCAGCGGCTGCTCGACGATATGGCCCAGCTGGAGGGGGCATGGCCGTCGGAAGTCCTGACCATGCAGCGCAATTGGATCGGCAGATCCGAGGGCGCACATATCGATTTCGCCATCGATGGCCGCTCCGATCCGGTCCGCGTCTTCACCACCAGGCCCGATACCATTTACGGTGCAACGGTTTTCGTCGTCGCCTGCGATGCGCCGCTGGCGGCCGAACTGTGCGCGCCCGACCGGACGACGGACCTGATCACCTATCGGGATTCCGTCGCCGCCGCGACGGAGATCGAGCGACTGTCCACCGACCGGCCCAAGACCGGTGTGTTCCTCGGCGCCTATGCGGTGAATCCGCTGAGCGGCGAACGCATTCCGGTATACGCCGCCGATTACGTGCTGGCCGGATACGGCACCGGGGCGATCATGGCCGTGCCCGCGCACGATCAGCGTGACCTCGATTTCGCGCTGGCACTGGGACTTCCGGTGCGCACCGTGATCGAAACCGGCGCGGCGGATCCGGCCGCGACCGGCGTCGCGGCCGAGGGCGTCGGCGTGCTGGTCGATTCGGGCCGGTTCACCGGTGCGGACAGCGTCGCCGCGCAGGCCGAGATCGTCGCCGAACTGGCCGAACGTGGCCGCGGCGCGCCCGCGGTCACCTACCGGCTGCACGACTGGCTGCTGTCCCGCCAAAGATATTGGGGCACACCCATTCCCATCATCCACTGCGATACCTGCGGCGAGGTCGCGGTGCCGGACGAGCAGCTGCCCGTCCGGCTGCCGGAGACCGGCTATCAGCTGCGGCCGGAAGGCGGGCGTTCACCGTTGGCCAGCGCGACCGACTGGGCCGAGGTGGCCTGCCCACGCTGTGGCGCCCCGGCCCATCGCGATACCGACACGATGGACACCTTCGTCGACTCCTCCTGGTATTTCCTGCGCTATCCGAATCCGGATTACGCCGATGGACCGTTCGATCCGGCCGGCATCGCGCGCTGGCTGCCGGTGGACGAATACATCGGCGGCAAGGAGCATGCGACCGGTCACCTGCTGTATGCCCGGTTCCTGACCAAGGTGCTGTACGACGCCGGAATGCTGCCGTTCACCGAGCCTTTCACCCGGTTGACCAATCAGGGCCAGGTGCTGATGGACGGTAAGGCAATGAGCAAGAGCCTCGGCAATCTGGTGAACCTGCAGGAGCAGATCGAGCTGTACGGCCCCGACGCGGTGCGGGTCACCATGATCTTCGCCGGACCGCCAGAGGACGATATCGACTGGGCCGATCTCGCACCGCAGGGCGCGGTCAAATGGCTGGCCCGGGTGTACCGGCTGGCCGACGAGATCGGCCGTGCCGCAGGCGTTTCCGTGGAAACGGTGGGTTCGGCGGCGGTGCGCAGATCGGTGCACGAGGTGATCGCCAAGGCCACCGAGCTGATGGCGGCCAAGCGGCTGAACGTCACCATCGCGCAGCTGATGCAGCTGACGAACCTGCTGCGCAAGGCCGTCGACAGCGGTCCCGGCGCGAGCGATCCGGCCATCCGCGAGGGCGCGGAGGCGCTGGTGCGGATGACGTCGTGCTTCGCGCCCTTCACCGCCGAGGAGGCGTGGCAGCGACTCGGCCATCGGCCGTCGGTTTCCGATTCCGGTTGGCCGGTTACGGATTTCGCCTTGATCACCGCCGAAACCACGGTCTGCGTCTTTCAGGTCGACGGCAAGGTTCGCGGCCGGGTCGAGGTGCCGACGGGTATCGACGACGAATCGCTGCGCAGGCTGGCTCTTTCCGCGCCGGGTGTCACCAATGCCCTTGCGGGACGGGCGGTTTCCAATGTGATCGTGCGCGCGCCGAAGCTGGTGAACGTGGTCTCCGGTCACTGAGTGCGGAGCCGGGCGACGCCGACCCCGCAGCGGCGTCACCCGGCTTCACGCGGCGGTGAATAGCCGGGGGGTGCCGGCCAGCGGGTGCTGCCGGTCGCGTTCGAGGATGCGGGCGTAGAGCCGCAGCAGGGCCTCGGCGAGTTCCATGCCGAGGTCCGCGGCCCTGATGGCGGCGAGTTCCATTGCGAGCAGCGGATCTTCAGGGTCGGGATCGCTCAGCGTCTCGTCGAGGACCATGCCGCTGATCGCGCGCTCGCGGGAAAGCGGGATGTCCGGGAGCCAGCTGAGGATCCAGTGGCCACCGTCGGCGGTCGGCACGAAGCGCGCGCTTTCGGGGGTGATGTCGCTGGTGATCAACCAGTCGGTCAACGCTAGTGCCATGACACCTCCTCGTATCCGGCCACCGTCCGAACGCAGGTTGCGGCGGGTGAGCCGGTCCAGTGCCGGGGTGGCGCTGACACCAATGCTATTGATCGCCACTTCGGCGTGTCAATTAAGCCTCAGTGATATCTCAGGATATGAAAAAATCCAAAAAGATATTGTTTAAGCAAGATTCGGGCTCGGAGTCGGCAAAACTGCTCGGAAACAGCGGGATTGGCCACGCGCAGGCCGAGTCGAGACGGGAACGAGCCGCCCGGATCATCCCGACGGCTCCCGAGGCGCGCGAACTATCCGGATCTCAGCCATCATTCGGGAAACCGACAGCGCTCCGAACGTCAACCCTTGCCACATCGTGACTATGATGACGACCGGATGACACACGATGAGCACGGCAACCCCATGCGCAGGACGGGAGACGTGAAATGGCTGGTTCGAGCGCGGGTCGCGAGGAGGTCGGTGAACTGGTCCGCAGGCTCCGCACGGAACGCGGGCTCACCCAGGCGGCGCTCGCGAGGAAGGCCGATTGTTCGCGCAGCCTGATCCAGCAGATCGAGAACGGTACCCGGATACCCCCGCTACCGCTGCGTGAACGGTTGAGCCTGGCGCTCGGCGCGGAATTGCCCGCGCTGGACGATTCGAATTCGAGCGGCGGCACCGGCGGGTATCACGACCTCCGGATGCGTTTCAACGTATTGCTCGGCAAGGACCCTGAACTCGTCGATCGGGCGCTCGGCATCGCGCAGAGCCTGATCGATGCCACGAGCGTCAAGGAGGAGATCGAACCGCTGCGCATGATCGCGGCCCGGCAGTTGGAGCGGGCGGAGGAGATCATCACCCAGATTCCGTCGCGCAGCGCCACCGTGTGGGAGTGGAATACGGTGAGCGACTGGTTGATCATCCTCGAGCAGGCGCGGCGCTCGGTCCGCGCGATCCACACCGCGGACCTCGGCACCATCGGCGGCGATGTCGGCGACGACTATCACGAGGCGATTCTGCGACTGGCCGACAAATCGCATCCGCCCAAGATCGATGTGCGCCGGATGTACGTGCTCGACACCATCGACGACGTCTGGCCCTATGACGAAAGACTATGGCGGCAAACCAGATCCGGCGTGGAGAGCGTGCTGGTCAAGCGGGAGCACGCGCGCAACGCGCAGAGCATGCTCGTCGTCGACGAACAGTATGTCGCGGTCGGTGAGTACGACTATTCGCGGCAGGCCCGGGTGGCGACCCGCTTCTCGGCGCTGAAGCACGATGTCGCGTTCGCGGTGCGCCGCTTCGAGAAGCTCTACGCGCTGAAGCTCGCCGGATCGGCCATTGTGGTCAACGATGTGGTCGCCGATCCGGAGCTGGCCGGATACGAGCGGCTCGCCGACTGCCGTGACCGGTTCCGCGCGGCATTGGAACGGCGCTGGCTGGAGATGCCCGCGCCGGGGGATTCGCCTGTCGAAGGCAAAAGGTCGTGACGAGCGCGCTGACCGATATCGGGACGTGGCAGCACGAGCCGGGTCTCGCGACCGTCGCGAAACGTTCCGAGGCGCGAAAACGTCTGGTGCGCAAGCAATTGGGCGCTGATGCGCAATTCGCCGGAACCGAGGGGCGCTGGTACTCGGGCGTGCTGGACGCCTACCACGGCGAAACCGGGCTGCCGCTGCATCCGGACGCCGCCGCCGCGCTCGACCGGGCATGGCGAGAGCTGATGTCCATGCGGGATCCGGGCGTCGCGCCCGAGTACGCGAACGAATATCGCGATGGCGCGCTCTATGACAAGCGGCAGCCGCTGATTCTGCGAGAGTTGGCCGCGCACAAGCTGTTTGGTCGGTTGGCCGCGCCGGATATCGCTGTCCCCGGTATCGCGGTGCATCCGGATGAGGTCATCGTCTGCCCGTACTCGAGCACCATGCTGCTCGAGGAGGCGGTGGCGACGCTGGCCCGGCCCGGCGGCGTAATCGTCTGCCCGGAAGGGTTTTACAAGAGTTCCAGCATTCACGTCGAGAAGTTCGGGCTGCGCGTCGTTTCCTGCCCGGTCGCGCCGGATCAGACGTTCAAGATCGATCCGGAGCTGCTGGCACGCTGCCTGGACGATTTCGCGAGCCGCGGCGAGCTGTGCGGTGTGCTGCTGACGTTGCCGGGAAATCCGGTGGTGGTGGACTATTCGGCGGATGAGCTGGCCCGGATCGCCCAGGTGCTGCTCGACAGCGGTGCGCCGATCATCTGCGATATGGCCTTCGATGCCATGGTGGCGCGGCACATCCCCATCGCCGCGCTGGCGTTGCCGGGCGGCAGACTGTACGACCGGGTCTTGACGGTTACCGGAAATTCCAAGGGCTACAACGCATTCGGTCCGTGCAAGCTGGGCGCCGCCTGCTCCGGTGACGCCGAATGGCTGGCCAGGATCCGCGAGCGGCTCACCATCTCGTTCCAGCGCGAGTCGATCCACCTGGCGCGGGCGATCGTCGAGCACACGCCGGAGGCGTATTTCGCGCACAATCGCACGCTGATGCGCCGCCAGCTGGACCGGGCGCGCAGGCATATCGATGCGATCAATGCCCGCGTCGGCGCGCAGGTCCTGCGGCCGCTGGGGAGTTCGCAGGGCATGTTCCGCACCATCGCGTTCGCCGACGACCTACTCGCCGCGGCGGGCGTCGAATCCAGTGCGCAACTGGAGGATCTGCTGCTGGCCGCGGCGGGCGTGGACAGTGTCGCGCTGGACCGCACCGGATCGGCGCGGCTCGGTGTCCGGCTCAATGTGCTCGCACCGCGCAAGGCGCCGGGCCAGGAGTCGCCGGACCTGCTCGACGAACTGTTCGACCGGTTGACGCGGCTGATCCTGGACATCCGCGCGGGTGACACCTACCGCGATGTGCTGCTGCGCCAGGGCCTGCTCGAAACCGTTGTCGCGCAATGATTGCCGGGGTAGTACGGGAAACCGCGAAGGCTGAGCGGCGGGTGGCGCTCACTCCGGACGGTGTGCGGCGGCTGGTGGCGGCGGGTCATCGGATCATGGTCGAATACGACGCGGGCCGCGGTGTGGAAATAGCCGATACCGAATACCGCACCGCCGGTGCGGATCTCGTCGACCGTGCCGAGCTGTACGGCGCGTCCGATCTGGTGGCTTGGGTGAAACCACCCGCATATCAACTGGATTCGCTGGTCCGTCCGGGTATGACGCTGGTCGGATTTCAGGATCCGATCCACCGCGCGGCGCTGATCGACGAATTGCGCGCTCGCGGTGTCACATCCGTCGGTTTCGAGGCCGTGACGCACGACCGCCCCGAGATAGACGCGCTCTCGGCCATGAGCCGGATCGCCGGGGAAATCGCGTACGGACAAGCGCGACAGTTGGTTTCGGGATCGGATCCGATGCGCGCGCTGATCATCGGCTGCGGGCAGGCCGGGCTGTCCGCCATCGGCACGGCGGTGCGCTCCGGCGATGCCGCGGTCGCCATCGGCAATCGGCCGGAGCAGGCCGACGCGGCGATCCACCTGGGCGCGAAGCGTTTTCTTGCCAATCCTGACGGCGATCCGGAGGTGCTGCGGCGCCAACTCGCGGCCGAGCCGCCCGCCCTTGTCTTCTGCGCCGCGGTGCACCGGGGTTCGAAGGGGCCCATCCTCATCGACGCCGCGACACTCGACGCGATGGCCGTCGGGACCGTAATCGTCGATCTGGTGGGCAAATCCGGCGGCAACTGCGTGGCCACCGTGCCGGACCGCACCGTCACCCTGCCGAACGGGGTGATCGTCACCCATCGTTCGAATTACCCGGCCGATCGCCCGTCGGCGGCGAGCGCGGCGTACAGCGCCGCGATGACCGCCATGATTCTGGAACTCGATCGGCGCGCGGCAATCGAATAATGTCCGAATTGACTTCCGATATCCGGAATGACAGGATTTCGCCGTAAACAGCACCTCGCTAGGTGAGGCTCCTGTACGAACACAGGCCACTGATCTGACGACGTCGAGAGACGCCCAAGATCAGGACAGGTCGTCCCGGATTAAGGGGCGATCCCAAGTGGCTTCCCCGTCGAGGGATACGTCGTGCAGTGCCGAAACTCTGACGAGAGGGGTGCCCACCAGCGGATTCCGTTGTGGTGGTTTCCTCGCGTGCGCCCTGCTCGCGCCCCCGTGCGCCCGGCCTCGAGGAGGTGAGGAAAGACCCGATGCCCATAGGTGACCATCCGTATCCGAGTTCCGGACTTTCCGGGCCTCGTCGTGTCGCGATTCTCGTCACACGACCATGAACACTTTCGTAATCCGCGGCGCGCGCCATATCGCGACCGCGTAATTCGTGCTGCCCGAATTATTCGGGTAGAAATCGGATTCAAAATCCGCCCGCCATGGTTTTGTGATGCCCGAAAACGGTATGAATACCACCCGAGCTCCAAAGGTTTTTCGATGAGGAAGTTCAGCATCTACGCGGCAGGCGCCGCGGTCGCGCTCGGCGCGCTCAACATCACCGCTCCGGAGTCGACAGCGGTTCCGCAGCAACAGAATTCGGCCGCCGAGGCGCCCGGCATCCACTGGACCGCGAACGTCGTCGACAAGTCCATCGTGGTCAAGACCGACGCGGGCACCCTTTTCGCCAAGGACGGCCAGTTCGACGTGCTCGACGCCGACGGCCACGTGGCCGCGGGTATGCCACTGAGCTACCGACTGGACGACAAGGTCTTCCCGATCGCCGCGAAGATCGACGGCAACACCGCGATCCTGACGCCCGGCACCGATCCGGCAACCGCGACCCAGGCCCCGAGCCCGGCGCTGAAGCCGATCGATGCGCAGGCTGATTTCGACGCCGCGCTGAGCGCCGCCGGAACGCAATTCGGCCTGGCCACCGGCGTCGGCAGCCTGGTCGGCACCATCATCGGCGGCGGCGTCGGCTGTGTCGCGGGCGCGGTGGTCGGCGCGGTGCTGATGCCGCCGATCTTCCTGCCCGGCGCCGTCGGCGGCTGCCTCGCGGGCATCGTCGCCGGTGTCGCGCTCGGCGCGGCGGCGGGCACGATCGTGCTCGGCGTTCCGGTCGGCATCGCGTCGGCGATCCAATTCTTCCAGCGGCTCAACACCCCGCCCGCGGCGCCGGCGGAATCCTGAGCAATTCGGTCCGGTTGCGTCCCCAGTTGCGCAACCGGACCGAAAAAGATTGTGTCGCAACGACCTAGCCCGTACCGAAGAACCGACCGGCACTGATTTGACTTTCGATCAGTCTGGGTGCAACATTTTCAGGTCAGCACCTCGCTAGGCGAGGCTCCTGTACGAACAAAGGCCACTGGTCCCACGACGTCGAGAGACGCCCAGGGCTAGGACAGATCGTCCCGGATTAAGGCGCGATCCAAAGTGGCTTCCCTGCCAGGGGGATACGTCGTACAGTGCCGAAGCTCTGACGAGAGGGGTGCCTACCTCGCCGTTTCAGGCGTGGGTATCCCTTTCCGCGTGGTCTGATGCCATGAGTAAGCGACGCTCGCGTGCGTCTCGGCAGCAAGGAGGTGGGGGACGTTATGAAGTCCGGCGATAGTCCGTATCCGAGTCCGGTTCGAAAACCCCTATCGATACCAGCTCGCCGCGGCCTGATTACCGCCTGAAACCTGAAACCACCCATCGACCTACGAGGCGTATTCCGCTTTGGTGAGGGGGTCGGTGCTTTGGCGTCCGGGTTATTTCGTGGTGCCCGAAAAAGGTTGTGGTGACTGACTTTCCTGTCAGGAGTTCGCCATGGCGATCCTTGTTTTTCCGCGTCACATTTCCCTGTTCTCGATGCTGGGCGAGTCGGTTCGCAAGAACCGCGCCCGGCCCGGCCTGACCGTGCTTTCGGTACTGGGTGAGTCGGCCCGCAAGCAGCGTGCCCGGCACACCCTCACCCCGCAGGAGCGGGCGAACCTGCGCGCCAGCCGGGGCCGCAACGCGATATTCACCGCCTCGCTCGGCGGCCACACCACCTACTGATACGCATTTCGACGACGGCGTCGAACGGATCACTGAAGTCTCACCACTGCTGTTGTGCAGCAATGATTTTCAGGAAGCGAGGGAATGGCGATGGCCTTCTTCTCGAATGGCGGCAGCCGCCGCGAAACTACCGCGACGGTAGCCGTTGCCCCCGCCAACGGCGCTCCGGCAGCACTGGATTCGGCACATGTCGGCGATATCGTCGGCGCCCTCGGCACCATCAAACAGCACGATACGGCGGAGGGCCGCAGCCGCTGGCAGCGGTTCCGCATGCTGCTCGCCGTCATCGGCCCCGGCCTCATCGTCATGGTCGGCGATAACGACGCCGGTGGCGTCGCGACCTACGCGCAGGCCGGGCAGAACTACGGTATGGCGCTGATTTGGACACTGGCGCTGTTGATTCCGGTGCTGTACGTGAATCAGGAGATGGTGGTCCGGCTCGGCGCGGTCGCGGGTGTCGGCCACGCCCGATTGATCTTCGCCCGGTTCGGCAAGTTCTGGGGTGCGTTCAGCGTCGGCGATCTGTTCATCGTCAACGCGCTGACCATCGTCACCGAATTCATCGGCGTCTCCATGGCGTTGAACTACTTCGGTCTGCCCAAGGCGATTTCGGTTCCGCTGGCGGCGGTGCTGCTGTTCGCCGTGGTGGCCGGTGGTTCGTTCCGGCGTTGGGAGCGTTTCCTTTTCGCGCTCATCGCGATCAACATCGTGATGTTCCCGCTGGCGTTCATGGTGCATCCGAGCGTCTCGGAGACCGCGAAAGGCGTTGTGCCGTCGTTCCCCGGCGGGTTGAACTCGACGCTGCTGCTGTTGATCGTCGCCATCGTCGGCACCACCGTCGCGCCGTGGCAGCTGTTCTTCCAGCAGTCCAACATCGTCGACAAGCGGATCACCCCGCGCTGGATCAAGTACGAGCGCATCGACCTGTGGGTCGGCATCGTCGTCGTGATGATGGGCGCGGTCGCGATCATGGCCGCCGCGGCCTTCGGGCTGGCGGGCACCGACGCGATCGGCAACTTCACCGATGCGGGTGCGGTGGCGCAGGCGCTGCACGACCACAAGGGCCAGACCGTCGGCGCGCTGTTCGCGATCCTGCTGCTGGACGCCTCGCTGATCGGTGCGAACGCGGTCGGCCTCGCCACCACGTACACGCTGGGCGACACCCTCGGCAGGCGGCATTCGCTGCACTGGAAGATCAGTGAGGCCCCGCTGTTCTACGCCGGATACGCCCTGCTGCTCGCCGTCGCCGCCGCCGTCTCGTTCAGCCCGGACAATGTGCTCGGCCTGCTCACCCAGGGCGTGCAGGCGCTGGCCGGTGTGCTGCTGCCGTCGGCGACGGTATTCCTGGTGCTGCTGTGCAACGACAAGGCGGTGCTCGGTCCGTGGGTGAACACCGCGCGGCAGAACATCGTCGCGGGCATCATCGTGTGGTCGCTGGTGCTGCTTTCGCTCGCGCTGACCGCGGCCACCTTCTTCCCCGATCTGTCGACGGCCACCCTGGAGATCGGATTCGGCGTCGGCGCGCTGATCGGCCTGCTCGGCGGCGGGGTGATCGCACTGGCCAAGCACCGGGCCGACCGCAGGGATGCCGAGCGGACCGCGAAGGAACTCGGCAACCTCGATCCCGACCAGGTGGAGGAGCTCGAGGATGTGCGGCTGAGCCGGGCCGAACGCAAGGCCATCCTGGAGGCCGACCGCGATGCCTGGCGCACCCCGGCACTGGACACGCTGACGCGTCCGGCGTTCTCCTCGCTGCGCATGGCGGGCATGATCGCGCTGCGCGGGTACCTCGCCGTCGCGGTGGTGCTGGTCGCGGTTAAGGTCGTGCAGTCCATCGCAGCCTGAGAATGATTGCGGCGGTGTGGGATTCGAACCACACCGCCGCAATCAGGTGCCGCGTGCGGCTGCCCTCCGCCGCGGCATGGACCGAGTCGATGCTCGATACCCGATACATCGGTGCGCGCGGCCTGGTTATTACCCGGTGATCCGGGCCGCCGCATATCCGTTCGTGATACGGTTCGCCGCGGCGGCGAGTCGGATGCCCGCCGTGATCGAGGGGAGGGCCCGTGGCCGACCGTGTCGAGCCGGGAATCGATTCCGCGGACACCACGCCGGCGACCAAGCCGATGCCCGCGCTCTCGCTGGAGCCGCCGGGTAATGAGCGAGCCCGAGGCGGCCGGGCATTGGGTGTCGGGTTACTCGCCGCAATCGTCGTCGTTCTTACAATCGCGCTGATTTCCGCTGTGACGCTGTTGTTTTCGGTACAGCAGGATCGAGACCACCTCTCCGCCGAACGGGATCGGCTGGAAGCCGAACTCATCACCTTGAAATCCGATCGCGCCGGGAGGGACGCCGGGACAGCCGAATTCGAGAAGGCCGAACAGCTCGCCACCGGCTACGCGGTGAGTGCGGCGGGTGTCGATTACCAGGACATCGACGGGTGGGTCGCCCGGCTGAAGGAGAACACCACCGAGCAGCTGGCGAGCAAATTCGATACCACCGCACCGAAACTGCGCGAGATCATCGTCCCGCTGCGGTGGAAATCCACCGCCACCGCGATCTCGTCGAAGGTGATCTCGGTAGTGGGCGGGACATACAAGGTCAACGTTTTCCTCGACGTCCGCACGATCAATGCCCAGAGCCCCGGCGGCAACGAATCGACCGTCACCTACACGGTCACCCTCGATCGCGGGCGCGGCTGGAAGGTCACCGATGTGGGCGGGCTCGATCTGCCGAAATAGCCACTGCTTCAACGGCAGATGACCGCTGTCACGGCTCGGTGGTCGGGACCGGGCGTCTCGAATGTGCTTGCGGCGCTCGCCTCTAAGCCGCGGACCAGGATGTGATCCGGGCGCGCGATCGGAAATCCGGCGGGCCAGGTGAAGCCGGGGCCGGTGCCCGCCCGGCGTTGGACGTCGAAATAGCCCGGTGCGAAACCGGACCAGTTGCGGTCGGTGTCCGTGGTATTGAAATCGCCTAGCACGACGACGTTTTCGGCACGGTCGGCGGTCAGCTCGGCGGAGAGGGTGTGCAGGCCGCGATCCCGGTCGGCGGTCGCGCCGGGCCGCGCCGACGGCAGGTGGACGACGTACACCGCGATCGTGCCGAATGGGGTTTGCACCAGTGCCCGCAATCCGCGCCGCCAACCCGCGCCGACATCCGCCGGGCCCGATCGTCCCAGCGGATAGCGGCTCCACAGTTCGACCGTGCCCTCGGCGTGGTGGTAGGGGTAGGCGTCGGCCAGAATGGCATCACCCGCCCGATCCGCTGACGTAACCTCCTGCAAGGCAACGAGATCCGCGCCGATGGCGACCAATGCGCGTGCGGTGTCCGCCGGTTGTCGGTTGCCCGCGTACAGATTCTGGGTGACAACCCGTAACCGCTTGTCGCCCACCGTCACCGGATGCGACGCCCACCATGCTCCGAAGAGATGTGCCCACACCAGCAGCGGAACCAGCGTCGCGGCGACGCCGAGCGGTGCGCGCAGCCCGAGCGCCGCGACCGCGAGCACGGGGATCAGGAGCCCGAGCCACGGAGCGACGGTATCGAGCACGATGCCGAGGCCCATGAGGTCGGGCACCTCGCGGTGGCCGATCAGTATCACGGTGAGAAGTGCCGCGCCACAGGTGAATACGATATCCATCCGGCGCGGGCGGAGCAGGCCGATCATCTACTGTCCCGGGCAGAGTCTGCGCGGCGCGGCGTCGCCGGACAATTTCGCGTCGACGCATCCCGCGGGCAGCTCACCGTAGGGCTGTGCGCCGAAGTTCGCGGTCACCGTGAGGGCGTTGTCACCGAAAACGGTGCGCTGGACCAGGCGGTCGCCGGTGAGCCAATCGAATTTCGTCATCGGCAGGGTGCCCGCCGCCTCGTGCAGCGGCGCGAAAAAGCCTTGCAGCCGGGCGATCTCGGGGCCGTGCTCGGTGATGGTCGCGCGATCGAGCACGAAGTTCAGCGGTGTGTTGTTCAACATCGCGGTGAGCGCTCGCATCGTCCGCTGTCGCGGCAGCTTGTAATAGGAGAGCTCCCAGCGGTCGACGTTGACGATCGAATCATGCAATGCCGTCTCGTACAGCGGAATTCGATACGCGGGGTCGAACATCGCCTTCGCGATATCGTCGGGCAGATCCACCGGCTGGAAGAACGCCTTCGGTGCGCGCTCGGGCGCCCACGCACCCCACACCTGCCGGTCGCGCTGTAGCGGCCACAGCTTATCGGTGACCGGGGTCTGCGCGCCGTGATCGAATGCCAATTCCGGTGCCGCCCAGGCGCCCGCGGCTTCCGAGCCGAGCACCTGATGCCGGTCCTCGGCGAGCGTCCGCATGCGGGCCAGCCGGTTCTCCCGGTCCCGGCGCTGGTTCATCGGGTGGTCCGGGCTGTAGTCGTCGAAGAATTCGCCCGCCGCGTCGACATCGAGGAAGTAGGTGTTCGCGCCGTTGGCCGTCATCCGCGCGTAGCGGTCCGCCAACACCGCCGAATCCTGGGCCAGCGCTTGCGAACTCAGGTAACAGCCGCGATTGCCGAAACCGGTCTCCGGTGTGCCGTCCGCCTTCCGCACACATCCCTGCGGCCACAGCCGCCCGGGCCAGCTGGAGGACGGGTTGTCGGCGGTGGCCGGATCCTGTGCGTTTGCGTACGAATCGTACGGTCCGGCAAGGTATCCCGCCTGCTTCGCGGTGTCGACGGCGGCCGCGGACATTGGGTCCGCGCCCGAGTCGTAGCCGAGCCACATCCGGCTCACGCCGAGGTCGTGCAGCTGACGCACGGCATCGGGTGTGCGCCCATCGCCCCAGACGTAGGCGTGGAAGGCGCCGAGCAGCCGGGCGATCGACGGATTGCGCCCCATCTTGTCCCGCAGCGTGGCCAGCTGCCCGTGGTCGATCAGCCAGCGCCGGTAATCTCGCGCTGCCGCAACGGGATTCGCATCGGTGATGGCGAAGGTGACCGTGTAGTCGAGTGTTTCGGCGCGGGTGTCGAAGGCATGTTCGGCGCGGGCGCGCAGCCTGCCGTCCACCGAGGACACCGTCAGCGTGCTGCCGATATCGGTCGGCACCAGATAGCTCACGCCGCGGTCGCCGAGCAGATAACTCCAGAAGGGCATGGTCAGCCCCGAGGTCAGATCGAGCGGGTGATCGACGAGTGCGGCCGCAGTGGAGTTCCAGAACGGATCCGCGACGGGTAGCGACAGGCCCTCACCGCGCGGCAGCTGGAGCGCGCTCGCGGCCGGATCGGCTCCGGTCACCGGCCACACCAGGCGGCCGTCGCGGTCGCTGTGCACGGTCATTCGCAACCGTCCGCGCTCTGCCGCGGCGGTGACGGTGAGTCCCTGGTCCGGATAGGTCCAGGTGGCGGCGTCCACATCGATGCGCACCGGTCCGGGCCGCCCCAGCGCCCCCTGTGCCGGTGCCGATAGCTCCGGCCCGCGATCGGCGGTGATTGCCAGGGAGGTGGTGTCCACCAGGGCGGAGCCGCCATCGATCGGGATAACCACGGTGTTGCCATCCAGTCGCACCCGGGCCGCGTCTCGCGAGCGCTCGGTTCGCACCAGGGCGACGACGCCCAGCGTCACCGTCGCGCACAGCGCCAGGATCAGGGCCGCGAGCACGGATTTCTCGGCTCGATTCAAGGTTGTCCATCGCACCCGTCGCACGATTCCGGCGCGGGATGAGAACTGGATGAGAAGTTGCGGGCCGTATTATCGGCGGACATGCGTGTGCTGGTGGTCGACGACGAATCCGCGGTGCGGGAGGCGCTCGTGCGGGTGTTGGACAGCGAGGGTTACCAGACGCGCGGTGCGGCGGACGGCGCCGCGGCACTCGCCGAAATCGAGCGCTGGCGGCCCGAGGTGGTGCTGCTCGATGTGCTGATGCCGTTTCTGGACGGGTTGGAGACCTGCCGGCGGCTGCGGGCGCGCGGCGACCGCACCCCGATCCTCATGCTGACCGCTCGCGATGCGGTCGCCGACCGGATCGACGGCCTGGACGCGGGCGCCGACGACTATCTGGTGAAGCCCTTCGACCTGGATGAGATGCTGGCCCGGGTGCGTGCGCTGGTGCGACGCAGCTCACCCGCCGACGGTGTGGTGCTGAGCTGTGCGGATCTGGTGATGGATACCGCGGCCCACCAGGTGCGGCGCGGCGACGCGGTAATCGAGCTGACCAGAACGGAATTCGCGCTGCTGGAGGTGCTGCTGCGCAATGCCGGGCAGGCGCTGCCGCGCGAGCTGCTGATCGAACGGATCTGGGGCGGGCCGTCATCCAATTCGCTCGAGGTGTACGTGCGGTATCTGCGGCGCAAGCTGGAGGATGCGGGGCGGGCGCGGCTGATCCACACGGTGCGCGGCGTCGGCTATCGGCTCGGGCCTCGATGATGCTGTCGCGCATCGGGATTCGTTCGCTGCGTGGCCGGATCGCCGTGTATTTTGCGGTGGCGATCGCGCTTTCGCTGGCCGCCATGGCGGTCGCCGCGTATTTCGTTGTGGCACATGAGCTGAACAGCTCGCTCGATATCGGGTTGCGCAGTCAGGCCACCAGGATCACCAGACAGTTCGCGGTCGATCCCGATGTCGCGGCGATCTCCGGGCCGTGCCGGTACCTGGCCGCGCCGAGCTGTGTGCAGGTGGTGGCCGCGGACGGCCGGATCGAATCCGATCACTCCGCCGACCTGCTGCCGGTGGATGCCGGAACCCGCGCCGTCGCAACGGGTTCCCGGCCGGACTACTTCAGCGATTTCACCTTCGGCGGCTATCCGATGCGGATGTACACGGCCCAGTTGCGCCCCGGCGTCGCGGTACAGGTCGCGCGGCGCTCGGACACCGTCGACACCGGCCTGCGGCGGGTCGCGGCGGCGCTGTTCGCCGCGGCGCTGGGTGGTACGGCGTTGGCCATCGGGATCGGATATGTGGTGGGCCGCCGCGCCTTCGCGCCCGTCACCGCGCTCACCGCGGCCGCGGAGCGGGTCGCGACGACCCGCGATCCGCGCCAGCCCATCGTCGTCCCGGATTCGACCGAACTCGGCCGTCTGGCAACGAGTTTCAACACCATGCTCGGCGAACTCGATCAGGCGCTGAGCGCCGAGCGCGAATCCCGTGCGGCGCAACGCCGTTTGGTGGCCGACGCATCGCACGAACTGCGCACCCCGCTGACGGCACTGCGCGCCAACATCGATCTGCTCCGCCGCGCGCCGCGGCAACTCGACGAAACGGCCGCCGCGCTGCGCACCCAAGCCGAGGAGCTTTCCGGTCTGGTCACCGATCTCATCGACCTGGCCCGCGCCGAGGATCCGGCGGCCGCCGCGGAATCCGGGGAGGACCTCCGACTCGATCTGCTGGTCGCGGAGCGGTTGGCGGTGGCCCGCAGGCATTGGCCGACAATCGCTTTCGACGCCGAATTGGAACCGGTCACGCTGCGCGGCGTACCCGCCCGGCTGGCCCGCGCGATCACCAACCTGCTCGACAATGCCGCGAAATTCAGCCCGCCCGGCGCGACGGTCGAGGTGGTGCTGCGCGAGCGCCGATTGACCGTGCGCGATCACGGTCCCGGCATCCCCGCCGCCGACCTGCCGCACGTCTTCGACCGGTTCTACCGCTCGGCCGCCGCCCGCACCGCACCCGGGCACGGGCTGGGGCTGGCCATCGTCGCTCAGGTGGCGGCGTTGCACGACGCGACCGTCACCGCGGCGTCGCATCCGGACGGCGGTGCGGTCTTCGAGCTGACTTTCCCGAACCTGTGAACGCGGGCGGCCGGCGGCGCGATGACTCAATACCACCGGTGATCAATGGAAGGGGACACCATGTCGGCGGACCAGCACCCGGATCCGGTCGCGCGGGCCGGATCCGGAAATGACGTTCCGGCAGCGAATTTCGAGACGGACCCGCTGGCCGCAGCCCATCCGCCGCCTCCTGGAGACGCGGGTGGCCGCCCGGACCAAGACTTCCGGGTCATCGATCTGACGGAGGATTTCGTCCGCGATTACGGCCTGGCTTGACGCGGCCGGACCGCACTCGGGGTCTCCGATATCGTCCGAGCCTGACAGTATTCACCTCGGGCCGGATGGGTTCCGGTCCGTGGCGTACCGATTGACAATCGATATCGGCATGCCGTGCTGACGACACGCACCTGGGCAAGTACGGTCGGAATGTCCGGCTCATATCCGGGTGTGCGGCCGGAACACCTGCGGGGAGATAGGGATAATCATGCGAGGACTGGAACGAGCCGGACTAGCCGCGGCCGCGGCGGCCACTGCCGCCGGCATCCTGCTGATCGGCGCCTGCGGCAAGCAGGTGACGGGTAATGCCCAGGTGAACCAGTCGGATCTGGCGGCATATGCCTCCGAGGTCACCGCCTCCTCGATTGCGGCGTCGTCGTCCAAGGCCGCCGCGGCCGAGACCGCCGCCGTCACGGCGTGCAGCACCTACCGGGACGCGCACGAGGCGTCGGTCGCGTCGTTCAACGCCTATATCGATGCCAGCAACAACCACGCACCGGACGAGAAGGACAAGGCCGCCGCCGCGGTGGGATCGCTGCGCGACACCGCGAACAAGATCGACCAGAAAATCACCAAAGAGGTGCCCGATGATGTGGCCACCGCGCTGAAGAACTACCGCGACGACGCGAACAATCTCGCGGGCACGCTGGAGCGGAATCCGGACACCGACACGCTCAACGGCGTGATCGACAAGTTCAATGCGACCAAGGACAGGGCGACCACCGTCTGCAAGGCACACGGCCGCTAAGGCCTCGGCGAAATCACTTCCGGCCGCGCAATACCAGGAAGGCCACATACGCCGCGCCCGCGATGGCGAGCCCGACGACCACGACGATCCCCGACAAAATGAAGTCCATGATCCGATGGTAGGCGGCATTCGCGGGCGCGGCCGTCGCTTGTTCGCGATGCGGGCGGGTTGCCCGATCTCGGGCGCGTCGGCCGACCAAAGGTTCGGTCGCGCAACGGGATTGACATACCGGTCAGCCGGGTGAATGGGTTTCGCAAGGACTTCGGCGGCGTGCGGCGGAAACGAGAAGCGGAAAGCCCGGTGCGTACGAACTTTCCGCCTCCGTCCCGGCGTTCCCATCTCCGTAGGAACTCCGTGGACCGGATACCCGACCGGCCGTGCGCACTCAGGGAGGTGCGGGCCGATCCGCGGGTACCGGTCCGGGACCACTACCAACTCGACACGCCTCGAATCTAGTCGGCGCCGCCGGGTCCGGAAATCCGTGGCGGCCAGCGTTTTCGCAGGTGATGACGGCTCGCTGACCGCACGATGACGGATTCGGTATGGCCGCGAGCATCAGCTCTTGGCGAGCATGCCCCGCATGGTGTCGATCTCGCGCTGCTGATCGGCCGCGATGCCGGTGGCCAGCTGTTTCGCGTCATTGTTGATACCGCTGGAAAGTTCGGTCCGCGCCATGGTGATCGCGCCGCTGTGATGCTCGATCATCATGGTCAGCCACTGCCGGTCGAAATCGGCGCCGGAGGCGGCCCGCAGCGCCGACATCTGCTCGGGCGTCATCATGCCGGACATCATGTGGCCCGAGGCCGAGGGCGCGGGCTTGCCGAAGCTCCGCAGCAGGTCGGCGAACCGCTGCATCTCGGGGCTCTGCGCCTTCTCCACCGCGGCGGCGAGTGCGAGCAGGTCCGGATTCTGGCTGCGGCTCGGCACCAGTTGGGCCATCTCGACGGCCTGCGCGTGATGCGGGTACATCATCTGCAGGAAGGTGACGTCGGCATCGTTGAAATCGGTGCGGGTCGGCGCAGCGGCGCTCGTCGCCGAGTGCTGCATGCCGGACATGCCGCTGTCGGATTTATCGGAGTTGCCGGAGCAGGCGGCGGCGAGCAGTGCGGTGGCGATCGCGGTGGCGGCGAACGCGATTCGGGTACGGGTGGTGAACATGATTGATCTCCTGGGGAATTGCCGATGGTCGGATCGAAGACAGGTGAAATCCGCGCTCGCGCAATGGGTTGCGGGGCGCGGTGGACCTGTCAGATCCGCAGAATCGACAATTCGGCGCGGGAGAGCACCGTCCAGGGTGGTGGACGCTCGCGGCGCGGTCGCCAGTGCCGGGGGAGCGCGATTCCGGTGCCGGGTCGGTCGACGGCCAGCCTGGCCAGCACCACCAGGCCGATCACGAGGGCGAAGGTCGCGAGCACGAAGACGCACGCGTGCCTGCCGCCGTGCGCGGCGGCGCAGCCGTCGGATCCGCAATCTTGTTGGTGCGCCGGCATTTTCGCCGATTCAACGGCGGCGGACGCGGCGTGGTGTGTCATCGCGGCGCCGGATTCGCCGTGCGCGGGAAAAGCGAATACTCCCGCATGCATCGCGACGATCCCGGCGAGCAGCGCGAGCAGGCCGAGCATCCGGGCCGCCCCGGACGCTCGCCGCTTGCGCTGCTCTATCACGGCGGTCATTCTACCGGTTCGGTATACCCCTAGGCCGTACGGGTGTGTTCCGACTCATGCGGCGATGTCGACGACCAGCCGGGACGGGTTGCTCTGGGGACCCGCCGAGAAATTCGGCTTCGCGCCGTTGAGCCCGATGAACAATTGCGTGGTGCCCTCGAAGACGGCGGATTCGTAGACGCCGGTGATGCCCGGTGCGCTCGAATCCGAGGTCGGGTTGGGGCCGGTGTACGCGGCGACCTTACTGTCCGGCGGATTGGCCGAACCGAGGATCCGCACCTCCAGCACCGATTTGCCCGGCACATCGACGGTCTTACCGCTGCCGTCCTGAACCGCCTTGTCGGCGTAGCCGATTCGCCACCCCGGCGCGCCGTCGCCGCCGAGCGCGAACACCACCCGGTCGAAGCCCTCATGGTGTTCGATGCCGATATCGGTGACGGTGAGCGCCGCCCCGTTGGCCGGTTTCGTTTCCTTCAATTGCGCGTCCTTCAGCGGTGCGACCGGCGTCGCCGCACCTGCCGCCGCCGCGGCCGTCGTGGATTTCGGGGCATCCGTGTTCGACCCACCGCCGCAACCGGCGAGCAGCGCCGCGGTAGCGGCGAGGGTCAACACCATCCTGTAACGCATGGGGCCAGATCGTACTGAGCGGCAGCCGATCTCGCAGTGAACAGGAAATGGCGGCGGCGAGTCGTCGTCGGGCGGGTTGCGCGGGCCCGCTCCGGCGGTCGCGGCACGGGCCGGTAAAGCCTTGTGTCGCAGCAGGTCTGCGACCCGGACCGGCTGCCGGACACACGCGGATCCGGGGGTGCGCGTGACCGATGGGCAACGATCTAGCACACTTGACCCGTGTGCGATGTCGAGGAGGTGCTCGGTCGATTGCGGCGGTATCCGGACGTGGAGGCGGTGAACCTCTACGCGGTGGATGCCGCCGATCGGCTGCTCCTCGACGTCGCCGATGAAGCTCTCGCCGCTGCGGGTAGCGGGGAAGTTGCGGTTATCGGCGACAGTTACGGCGCGCTGACCATCGGCGCGATCGCCGGACATGACCTACGCGAGGTCCGGGTGCATCAGGACCTGCTGACCGGCGAGCTAGCGCTGGCCAATAACGCCCGCGCGGTCGGCCTATCCGATCGCTACGCCGCGCATCCACTCGGCCAGCGGTTGCTAGAAGATGTCCGAGTGGTGCTGCTTCGCCTGCCGCGCATGCTCGGCGGGCTGGCCGAGGTGGCCGATGCCATCGCCAGGTACGCCGCGCCCGAGGTGACGGTGTTCGCAGGCGGCCGCGACAAATATCTGACCCATTCCATGAACGACGTTCTGGCCCAATCGTTTTCCGAGGTGCGCGCCAGCCGCGGCAGGCAGAAATCGCGCACCCTCCTGGTCACGGGTCCCAAACCGGTTGGGGAGCCGCCGTTTCCGGTGCGCGAGCGAATCGCCGATCTCGGCATCGACGTGATCGCGCACGGCGCCGCCTTTTCCGGCGCCCGCCTCGACATCGGCACCCGATTCCTGCTGCAATACCTGAAGCAGATGAAGCCCGATGCCCGCGATGCGATCGATCTGGGGTGCGGCACCGGCATTCTCGCCGTATCGCTGGCCAAGGCGCGGCCGCACATCAAAGTGGTCGGCACCGATCAGTCGGCCGCGGCGGTCGCCTCGGCGCGCGCCACCGCCGCGATCAACCACGTCGACGACCGGGTGACGGTGGTCCGCGACGACGCCATGTCCACCGCGGCCGCCAACAGCGCCGATCTGGTGCTGTGCAATCCGCCGTTCCACGTCGGCGCCGCGGTGCACACCGGTTCGGCGATCAAGATGTTCGCCGAGACGGGGCGGGTGCTCCGACCGGGCGGCGAGCTGTGGACAGTCTTCAACTCACATCTCAACTACCGGGGTGTGATCCAGCGCATGGTCGGCCAGACCGAAGTGATCGGCCGCAATCGGAAATTCACGGTTACGCGTTCTGTACGGGGCTTGCACGATCCCCAGCGGTAGAGTCCGAATTGTCCGGCTATCCGGGTTCCTGGGAACTCGACGCGGATGTCGGACGTTGGACCGAGCAGTTGGATATCGAGCGAAGGCTCGACGGACAGCAGCAAACGACACCAGAAAGGGACGCAGGTGCGTACCACGAGCAACCCGGTCTTCAGAAACTTGCCGAGGCAGCAGGGCGGTGGCTACGCCAACTTCGGAACGGGTATGCCGAACGCCGGCCAGTTCGGCCAGTACGGCAACCCCTACGGCCAGCAGCAATACGACCAATACACCCAGCCATACCAGCCGGTCCCGGCCACCCGGGCGATGACGATCGACGATGTCGTCATCAAGACCGGCATCACGCTGGGCGTGCTTGCACTGTCGGCGATCATCTCCTACACCCTCACCCACGCCAATACCGCGCTCGCGCCACTGTTCGTGGTCGGCGGCGGTCTGATCGGCCTGGTGCTCGTGCTGGTCGCGAGCTTCGCGAACAAACAGAACAGCCCGGCGATCGTGCTGTCCTACGCGGTGTTCGAGGGCCTGTTCCTCGGTGCGCTCTCGTTCATGTTCACCAACATCAAGTTCGGTGGCGTCGGCGGTAGCGCACTCATCGTGCAGGCGGTGCTCGGCACCTTCGGCGTATTCGCGGGCATGCTCGTCGTATACAAGACCGGTGCGGTCCGGGTCACACCGCGATTCACCCGGATCATCGTCGGGGCCATGATCGGTGTCCTGGTGCTCGCGCTCGGCAACCTGATCGCCGGCTTCTTCATCTCCGGCGGTCTCGGCCTGCGCGACGGTGGCCCGCTGGCCATCATCTTCAGCCTGGTCGTGATCGGTATCGCGGCGTTCAGCTTCCTGCTCGACTTCGACGCCGCCGATCAGCTGATCCGGGCCCAGGCGCCGGAGAAGGCGGCATGGGGTGTCGCGCTCGGCCTCACCGTCACCCTGGTCTGGCTGTACGTCGAGATC
This sequence comes from Nocardia sp. JCM 34519.1, assembly GCF_020361265.1. Classification (NCBI taxonomy): domain Bacteria; kingdom Bacillati; phylum Actinomycetota; class Actinomycetes; order Mycobacteriales; family Nocardiaceae; genus Nocardia; species Nocardia sp. JCM 34519.1. Next base: position 871,409 of record NZ_JAIRBR010000001.1, on the reverse strand, counting down.
CTGCGTCTGCTGAGTTACTTCCAGAACGATTAGTAGCGAACGGCTTTCGAGCCGGGTAGGTCATAGCGCGGGCGGTCGCCGAATTTCGGCGGCCGCCCGCTCGTATTTTCAGCCCTCCGTGGGAAGTTGGGCTGACATGTCGACGCCCGCGAGCAGCATCGCGGTGACCAGCTCGACGAGATGCGCACGGCCGGTGGGATATTCACCGCGCAGCCAGGCGGCGAACAGCTCCATGACGCCGCTGACGGCGGCGAAGGCGGCCATATCGGTATCGAGTTGGCTCGGGGCTCGGTCGCCGAGCAGATCGCGCGTCATCGCGGCCATCACGTTGGCGATGGTGCGTGTGTTGGTCACCCGGGACCGCTGCACGACCTCGGACGAGTTGGCTTGCAGCAGCAGCTTTCCGCGTCGCGGATCCGCCAGCATGAAATCGACGGCGGCCGCGACGGAGGCGTGCACCTGGGCGCGGGTATCGGGCGCGGGCGCGAGCGCCGCGGTGACGACGGCCTCCAGCCCCTGCCCCGTCACCTCCTGCGCGAGTGCCTCGAGAATGGCGTCGCGGTCGGCGAAATGCTCGTAGAAGTAGCGGTCGTTGAGCCGGGCACGCCCGCAGACGGCTCGTTTGGTGACCGCGTTCGGTCCGCCCTCCGCCATCAGGTCCAGTGCGGCCTCGATGAGCGCGGCGCGGCGCCGGGCGCGGCGCTCGTCCGCGGATTCGCCGCCGTAACTGCGTGTGGCTGCCATCCAGGGATTATCGCGCATGCCCTTGACTCCCGGATCAGTTCTGGTGCACTCTGGCACCAGATACATCTGGTGCCATTCTGCACCAGAATGATCGGTAGTGCTCGGACGAAGGAGTCCCCATGACCTGCCCTGTGCACAGCGCGTCCAACGTCATGAACCTGCCCGCGAGTGGCGCGGCCACCGGCATCGTCGAGCGATTCGAGGAGGTGGCCGGTTCGGTCTTCGTCGGACTGTTCGCCGCCGCGCTGTTCGACCAGACGATGTTGCCCGCGGTATCGGCCGCGCTCGAGCGCACCGGCCGCATCCGCAACACTCCGTGGGAGCGGGCGACGCGCTCCGCCGCCTCCGATCAGATCGTCTTCCTCGGCGAAGACGCCGACAGCACCGCCGAAATGGAACGCCTCAAACTGCTGCATCGCGACGTCAAGGGCATCGGTCCCGACGGCACCCGCTACAGTGCGCTCAACCCGGAGAATTGGAACTGGATCCTGATCAGCACCTTCTTCATGTACCGCGGCGCGTTCGTCGCCCTGACCGGCGAAAAGCTCAGTGCCGCAGACAATCAGGCGCTTTGGGATCATGTCCGAACCAAGACCGAGCCGCTGCAGCTACCCGGCCGTTCCCGTCTGGTCGAGGGCTACCCCGAACTGTGTGCCTATTACGACCAGATGGCCGCCGAAAAGCTGACGGTCACACCGACTCTCATCGCCGCTATGGAAACCGTGCGCCGCGCCCCACGCCCACCCTTCTTTCCCGCCGCGACCGAACCGCTGTGGCGGCTGGCCCGCCCGGTGGCCGGACATGTAGCCGCCGTACTCGGTTACGGCACAATGCATCCCGGTGCCCGCAGGGTGCTACCCATCCGCTGGACCCGCCGCCACGACCTCGAATTCGTCGTTCTAACAACACTTTTCCGTGTGGCGTACTGCGCCCTACCGACGTGGGCCACCGACACCCCTTTGGCGCGCAACCGTCGCCGCTACCGACGTTTGATGTCCACCTATCAGCGTGTCGGCCTGCCCTCTTTCGTGCCCGACCAGCCGATCGCCAGCGCGTGAACTCTCGCGCTACGCCCGTGCCGCGTATTCACATCGTCACCCGGAACCTCGATCACCGAGTAGGTGAACATCGAGCAGGACGGGCGCGCACTCACCGCGCGCCGAGGTAGCGGAGCACCGCGAGTACCCGACGGTGGTCGGAATCGTCTTGCGGCAGATCGAGTTTGGTGAGGATGCTGTTGATGTGCTTGGCCACCGCGCGCTCGCTCACGACGAGCCGGGCGGCGATACCGGCGTTGGAGCGACCGTTGGCCATCAGCTCCAGCACCTGGCGTTCGCGCGGGGTGAGCCGGTCGAGCGGGCCGCGGTCGCGGCGCACCAGTAGCTGCGCCACCACCTCGGGATCGAGGGCGGTGCCGCCGGTGGCGACGCGGCGCAGCGCCTCGCCGAACTCCTCGACATCGGCGACGCGCTGCTTGAGCAGGTAGCCGACCCCGCTGGTCTGTGTCGCGAGAAGCTCTGCGGCATAACGTTCTTCGACGTATTGCGAGAGCAGCATCACGGCCGTGCCCGGCCGGTCGCGCCGGATGGTGAGCGCGGCGCGCACCCCCTCGTCCCGGAAATCCGGTGGCATCCGGACATCGACGACGGCCAGGTCGGGCCGATGCTGGTCGACGGCGGCGAGTAACGCTTGCGCGTCGGCTACTTCGGCCACGACATCGAATCCGGCTAGTCGCAACACCTGTACCACGCCGACCCGCAGCAGCACCGAGTCCTCGGCGATCACCGCCCGCATGGCAGCTCCGCCGTGAGCAGGGTCGGGCCGCCGGGCGGGCTGGTCACCTCGAAACGGCCGTCGACCGAGGCGACGCGGCGGGCCAACCCCGTCAGCCCGGTGCCGACGTCCGCGTCGGCACCGCCGATACCGTTGTCGGACACCGTTATCCGAAGTCGATCGCCCGTACCGTCGACGGTCACCTCGGCCTCGGTCGCGCGGGCATGTTTGATCACGTTCGTGAGCGCCTCCGAGACGACGAAGTAGGCGATGGCCTCGACGGTAGCGGGCGGGCGTACCGGCAGCCGCACCACGAGCCGGACCGGCACCGGGACCTCGCTGGCGATTCCGGACAGCGCCGCGTCCAGGCCGCGATCCTCCAGCACCGGTGGATGCAGGCCGCGGACCAGGTGACCCAGTTCGGCGATGGTCTGTTTGGCCTGATCATGCGCGTCCTCGAGCACCTTGCGCGCGGAGTCGGGTAGTTCGGTGAGCGTCGCTCGGGCGATGCCGAGGTTGACCGCGAGCGACACCAGCCGTTGCTGGACACCGTCATGGAGGTCGCGTTCGATGCGGCGGCGTTCGGCATCGGCCGCGTCCACCGCGCCCGCCCGGCTCTCGGTCAGGTCGTCGACCCGGCGCGCGAGGAGTTCTTCGCGGCTCGGGCCCAACAGTTTTCGGGCGGTCCACCGGTCGACGCGCAGCAGGGCGGGGGTCGCCCACGCCAGGGCGAAAGCCATGACGGCCGCCGCGATCGTCCAGGCCACGGCGTGGGTGGTGACGGGTCGCCAGCCGATCGGCGTCAGCCACATCCATATCAGCACCGTGCCCGCCACCGCCACGGCGAGCCACGACAGCGCCAGCACGATGATTGCGCAGGCCTGCAGCGGTCCGATGATCAGGTGATACACCAGTTGCCGCGCCCGGGTTACCGACCATAAGACCCGTTCATCACGGGATGCGGGAATCTCGGTGTCCGCCAGGCGGAATCGGTTGCGCTGCAAGATGGTCAGCAGTGGCGCAGCGAGTACCACCGCCGCGACCGGTCCGGTCATCAGGCCGATCGTCACCGGAGGCAGTGCGGTCGGAATCCATCGCCACGGCAGGATCAGAACCAGCAGCACCCCGGCCTGGATCAGTGCGCCGACCCCCGCGCACGCGGCCTGCCGGTTCGTGAACCCGAACAACCGCCGCATGCCCGCACTGACACGCAACGTCATCGGCATATGTCCACGGTAGAGGGCCGCCGAGGGGGAGGGCCACCACACAGGCATGTCTATACGAGGTGGCACCAGTACCACCGTGAAGACGCACGGTCGCGCTACCGACCGCGCGCGCTCCCGCTTCGAAACTTGTTCAGCACCATCGAAATCGACGAGGAGAGCCGACAATCATGTGCGGATATCGACGGAAACTACTGCGGCCGAGTCGATTCCGTCGTCGACCTGGGTCCCGGACCGCAATTGCCGGTGCGGTACCGATTGCCGCTGGTCTGGTGCTGCTGCCCTGGCTGTTCACGCAGGCCGCGACGCTGTCGCCGACGGCCGTCGCCCGGCACTGGTCTATCGCATGGGTGGGCTTGGACAGCCTCGAGGCGATCGGGCTGGTAAGCACCGGGTTGCTCGTCCGGCAGGGCGATCGGCGTTATCGGCCGATTGCCGCGGCAACGGCGGCGCTCCTGCTCGTCGACGCCTGGTTCGACACCGTCACCGCCGCCCCGGGACGCGATCTCGCCATCGCACTGGTGCTGGCCGCTGTCGGCGAGGTCCCGCTGGCGCTGCTGTGCGCCACAACGGCGCTGCGCCGGTGCGATTGCTGCCGCCGCAGCATTGCGGTTCGGCGACCGGGCGCCTGGGTGTTGGCGAATTCCTCGATCCACATTGGATCCCGTTCGAGTGGTTGCACACCATGGCCGACTCCTGCCGACTGCACCTCACCGCGCGAACCGGGCCAACCGTGGCGTACCTCGCGCGCTTCCAGCCCTGCGCAGGTCGAGCACTCGCCGTGCCTGAGCGGGTTCCTGCCGCCATGTGAGCACGCGTCGACTACCGCTGCGGAAGCTATTACGCCGGATTATGCATAGATTTTCGCCAATTATCTTCCAGCGCAGCGGGATTCGGGTTGGCGACGGCTGAGGCGTACATCGAAGAACACCGAGATCTGGACATTCGGAATTCAATTTTGTAGAACGACAGGGTGTACGAACAAATGTTCTACGCATCCCATAGCCCGTTCACCGATCCCGGTGCGATGTCGTGGTGGCTGGATGGTGTCGTTCCGGCGCTGCCCGACATTCATGCGGCTGCACACGGGCTGGCGTTCCACTACCGGGCCAATGGTGACATCACCGAGCACGGTTTCCCCGCCGAGCGTGTGCACGAGATCGATCTGCGCTACGCCGATGAAATCCTCACGCGGCTACACGAATTGGATCCCGCACCGCCGGGTCGCGCTCGCGCGACAACCGATCGCGTCGTCGGCTGTTGCCGCGACTTCGCGCTCCTGTTCGTCACCATCGCCCGCCACCACGGGATACCGGCTCGGTCCAGGGTTGGGTTCGCGACGTACTTCACGCCGGAGTGGGCGGTGGACCACGCGATCGCCGAGATCTGGGATCATGGCGAATCTCGTTGGCGGCTGGTCGATCCCGAACTCGACGAGCGGGACGAATTCGACAGGCTGGATGTGCCGAGAGACAGGTTTCTCACCGGCCCGCTGGCATGGACGCAGTGCCGGTCCGGCGCACTGGACCCCGAAAGATTCGTGGTGGCACCGGATTTGGCGGAGTCGTCCACCCGAAGCTGGCCGCAGCTGAGATATAACCTGCTACAGGACCTCGCGGCCTTGAACAAGCACGAAATGATCCTCTGGGACGAGTGGGGCCTGCTCAACGATCCCACCGCTGACGAACTCGCCCCGAAATTCGACGCGCTCGCCGACCTCCTGAGCCCGGTCGATGTCGCGGTGGATCAGATCCAGGACGCGTTCGAGGATCCGGCATTTCGAGTGACGGAGGTAGTGACAAGCACCTCCCCGGTGACCGGCGCTGCCACCCGAGTCCTCTTGCGCGCCAACTGACTTACGCACCGCTCGCGGCCAACCGGAATTGCGGCCCACGACAATGGATTTCGAGAAGCATCGGACTCGGATGTGCCACCCAGATCACCGGCGAGCGTGGCCCGCGCACGTGGCACCGGCTGCCGCGCATCTCCCTCGACGGCCTGCCCGCGGATCACCACGAACCGCTTCCCGCAGACGCCTCGCCGGATTTGTCCGGCGGGAGGCACTGAGATTGGGCTTCGTCGTCATCGACGAGTTCAGTGTGGATGAGGCTGGCGGGGCTCGGGCGGTGACTTCAGATGGGCTTCGATTACCTGCGCCACCTGGTAGGCGTAATAGGTCGGCTCGAGGAGTGGCAGGTATTCGACCGTGCGCGCCAGCCCTGGGAGATCGACAGCCGAATACGTCGCCATGAGCGCAGGGGCCGGACACCGGATTTGGGGAACGCGTACACGACCGGCTCGCGACCGGTGGTTGCCAGCCACCGTGCCAGACTGCGTTCGGGGAAGTAATCGTCATTGCCGACGGTCTCGGGATCAACGGCGGCGACCCCCGGCACCAGCCAAGCGATACGGACTCGTTTCGCCATCATGACCACCGCAACAACATGGTGCCAGAAGTTTCATTTCCCCGACCCGCGATGCGTCATCGCATGACGCGCTCATGCCGCTACGGCTCGGCACGCTGCCCGTTGTTCTCGTCTTCGGGCAGCGGTCCCGCGTCTGTGACCTCCGCTGTCCACCAGTCAGGCTTGTCCGCGGGCTCCCAACGCACGTGGAACTTCCGTTCGTGCGCCAGCTCGGCCCGCCGATGCAATTCGGCCTGCGCTTCTTCGACAGCGGCAGTGGGCGGGATGTCGCGGAGGTATCCGTCCAAGATGCTGGCGGGGTCACGAAGGTAGGTGGCGTGCCGCCAGCCTCCGGGAGTTCGGTACAGCACGAACGAGGTCGGCGTGCCCCGGCGCGATCGACCGGATGGCCGGTCATCGGTCATGATCGGGATGCTACCTCGTAGCGAGGAGGACAGCCGCTGCGCGGGCTTCGAGTGAGCCGTAGCCGTTGTCCGTCAGTCGATTTCGCAAACCTCGGATTGTGCCGATGTTCGTGCGATCCGGGGCACCTGTCACCCAACGGCGTGAGGAATCATAATCGGCTCGATGGTGATCGAATATGGATGGCCGAAGCGGTCTGAGGTCGAAAGTGTTTGGCGGCGAGTGCTGGCGGGTGATCTGACTCGGGAAGCAGCCCATGGCTGGGCAAAGCCGTGGGTAGAGGGCGCTGATGTCGGCATACCAACGGACGCTATGGCCGCACTAGGCCTCGAATATCTACACGGATTGGACATGACCTCGAGCCCGGCCTCACCGAACCTCATATCCCATGGCGGTGCCGAACCGTACGTGTTGTCCGACCGCGAAGTCGCAGCACGATTGGACCATTGGCGGGCAAGGTGCAGAGAGTATGGCTGCCGCCTACAAGATCGCCGTGGTGAACGCGGTTGACAGCATGTATCCGGACCTGCCGGATATCGCGCGTTGACCACCGTCCAAAATGGTTGGGTGACATGACATTACATCGCACGGTAATTCCGATGGGCGGATGCTTGCCGGAGTCCGGCGGCAGGTTCGGTCGTCTCCGGGCAATGAGCATCTGCGGGCTCGGTCGACGCGTGCTCTCGTCGTTGTCGGGGTCCGACGCTCGAAACGGTGTCGGATGTGTTGGGTAGGTTCTGGATGTGGTGAGGATCGACCCGAATCGGTTGCGGGCGTTGTTGGCCGAGCACTCCGTAAAGCCCGATCGCTGGTGGTTGCTCAGGGATGGGGAGACGGGATCGCTGCTGAATGATGTGCGGCAGCTGATCGGCAATGCGGATCCGGGGATTCGGCGTCAGATCTGGGATGTGCTGGATCTAGTTGTGGACGATGGGAATCGCGACAACTTCTTCGCCCTGCTGGTCGGTGGTCTCGACATCGAGCAACTCCGGAGGCTGCTGACCGATACCGATCCTCGGGTCCGAAGTCGAGCGCGGTGGCTGGATACCCGCGGGTCTCGGGCAGAAGCCCTCGTCACGATGATGTTGGATCTACTGGCCGACAACCGTTTCGACCATGCCTGGCCGGACTGTATCCGCGTGTTACGTCGGCCGACGAATTTCGACGCCTTGGTCGATGCGCTGGCGCAGGCACCGAAAGATGGTCTGGGCGAGCGGCTTTGGATTACGCTCGGACTTCCGGGCGAGACTCGCGTGCCCGATTTTCTGCCCGAGCATTCTCCTGCCGCTCTGGTGTCCTGTCAGTTCTCTTGGGATTGTCTTTCCGAGGACAGTGATCTCGTTGCCACGCACGAATGCAGACATCTGCCCATCGTCTTGGCGCTACTGGGCAGCTCGCTCGAAAGCGTTCGTGAGCACGCAGTTTCGGCTCTATGTGTGTACGGAACGGGTGTGGTGGCCGCGTTGCGGTCGGTGTCGCGGTTGGACCGGCTGGCGCGATACGGGGCAATGACCATGCTTGCCCAGTTCGGGTGGAACCACCTCCCGCCGGACCATCTGGCAGTGCTGCAGCGGTTGATCCGGATGAAACAGCGGGTCGAGACACCCGAACCGTTGGATTTCGAGCGGTTGGCCGGATCGTGGTATGCGTTGCCAACTACTGATCAAGCCGCGGTCCTGGACGCGTTCGATCTCCGCGACCCGGTTCCCGCGACAATGCGTATGGGATTCGCGCCATGGCAGGGGATACGGCCGATGACCATGTACCCGGATTACTGGAAGGCGTTGGGCATCAACGGTTTCTGGGATCTCTACCCCGAGGTGTTCGTCACTCCGGCGCTGGACGGCTGGACCCTGGTGTTCTGCAAGGACGATACGTTGGTAGCGAAACCGGACGCATCCGCCGACGAGAAGCAGTCCGAAATGTACCGGCGCATACAGGAATTGAGCGTACGGTTCGGAACCGCGCACTGGTATGAGCAATTCCCGGACGATTACGCGTCGGGGTGCTGGAGTCAATGGTGCATCGCTCAGGACGGTGCGATACGCATGCATTGCGTATCCTCGGGAGAGGTGCGGATCCGCCGGTCCGACGAGGTCGATCCGGCCGCGCCGCCGGATCGGTTGTATGCGTGGTTGGAAGCCAACGACAACCGGCGCGAGCCCAGCCCGTCGAGAGCGGAACCCGACCATGTCGAGGCCTATCTGACCATGCTGCGGGAGCACTTCGACGAGCATTACCTGCCGAGTGATGATGATGGCGTTGACCTCGACGCGGCAAGTCCATTGCAGGACAAGGTATTCGGTGCACGGGCGGCAGCGCGGCGCTTGTCGGTGAATCTGGAAACACTGGGCTCGAACACCCGAGTGCATGGTGCAGGAGCGCTGGCCGTACCGGCCCACCTACGACACCGCCCACGTCGTGGCGCACTACCGATCTGACCGGGCATGGGTCATCGGGCCGTAACTCAGGGCTTTGACTGAGTCCATTTCGTATCCTATTGCGCCCAAACGGATTACGCGTCCGGTAATCGCCGGAGGCGCAGTACGGCCGTCAGCATGGGGAGGGTGAATTCGCCGGTGGCGGTTTCCGGGCAGCTTGTGAGGAAGGTGCGGATTCGGGTCAGGGTTGCCTGTTGTTCGGGTGGGGGCATGACCAGGATTCCGGCTCTTGTCGCGAGGGTTGCGACGAGGGTATCGGCGGTGCGGCGCTGGCCGTGCGGGAATTCGGCTTGCTCCGGGGAGTCGAATCGGGTTGGCGCGCCGGTTCTCGGGAGGTGCATGTCGGCGGTCGCGGTGCGCCAGCTGGTGGGCAGGTCGCGTGGGCCGATGGCTGCGGCGCCGCCGACTTGTGCGAGCTCGGCGACCCAGTCGACGCTGTCGTCCATGACGTTCCACAGGCCGGCGAGGATGCCGCCCGGTGTGAGGACCCTGGCGATCTCGGGTCCGGCCACGTCCATGTCGAACCAGTGCATGGCGTTGCCCGCTACCACGGCATCGACCGATGCGTCCGGCAGCGAGATCGCCTCGGCGCTACCCCGCATGGCCCGAACCTCGGGCAGTGCGCGGCGCAGCTCACTGAGCATCGCCGAATCCGGCTCGACCGCAATGACATTCGCGCCCAATGCGAGCAGTGTCGCGGTCAGCTTGCCGGTTCCGGCACCGAGGTCGAGCACTCGCGGACCGGGTGCGTGCTCCAACGCCCACGACACCGCGGCCCGCGCGTAGTCCGGGCGGTTCTCGGCATACGCTGCCGCCGCGGTGCCGAAGGACGAACTGAGATGTATCCGATCACCCTGCCCCACGCGACAATCGTAGGCGGGTTGTCACACGGGTTCGAGGAGTACCAGCGGGATTTCGCGGTCGGTCTTCTTCTGGTATTCCTCGTATCCCTGGTAGCCGGCAACCACCTTGGGCCACAGCTCCTTTCGTTCCTGCGCGGAGGCGATGCGAGCCCGCATGGGCCGGGCGTCGCCGCCCTCGCTGACCTCGACCATCGGGTTGTCTCGCAGGTTCAGCAACCAGGCCGGGGCGCTGTCGCTGCCGCCTCCGGAGGCGACGACGACGAACGTTCCGTTTTCCTGAACGGGTGCGGTGAGCATCGTCGTTCGTTTTTTACCGCTTTTTCGCCCGGTCGTGGTCAGCATCAGCACCGGCATACCGCCGAAGCGATTCGGGCCCAGAAGTTTGCCCTTGCTCGCCGAGAAGACGAACCGATGGACTGCCGTAGAAGTCCGCATCATCGCCCGGATTACCGAACTCTGTTTCGTCATGATCGAAACGATACGCCCGACCATTCATAATTGAAACTACTTCTTATCAATTAGAATTCGGAGCTCGTCAGGTCCAGCAATCCCAGCGATCCCAAGGTTCGTCGTATACCCCCGGATTCGCAATCAGCACTTTGGTGCCGTATCGCCAGCGACAGGCCGAGTCGGGGTCGATCCGGCTGTGCGAGCCGTCCGGGGCCAAGCAACTCCAGGTGTCCACAGTCTGCCCATCCAGGGTGGCCCGGACGAAGCCTTGCGCGCGGCAATACGCATCCAGGTCGACCCGGCCGAGGATGTCGACGTGATCCCAGCACTGCCAAGAACTGGGGATATTGATGTCGTCGTATCGGCCGGTGGCGGTCGCGCTGTGGTACTGCCAGCGACAGGCGCGCACCGCGCTGATCGGCTCGCTGCGCTCTTGCGGTCCGGTGCATTTCCAGTCGTACGCGGTGTGCCCGGTCAGGGATGCTGTCGTGTAGCTCTGCGCCTGGCAGTAGGCGACGAAATCCGCCTGACCGATGAAGGTCGAGTGCAATACGGCGCTCGGTCTGTGGTCGAGCACGAGCAGAATTGCCATCACGATCGCGGCAGATCCGACTGCCGGCCACCGTAGCCATGACCAGCGCCCGGCGCCGGACACGTGCTCGCCGCGTGACATTGCTGGTCGTGCGTCACTGCGCGGATCCGTACCGCGCTGCTGGAGTGCTTGCCTGCACGCATTCCAACGTTCGCGCCATTCTCGTTCATCTCCGTGGCAAGCGGCGACGAATGCTCTGGTTACTTCCCACGATGGGAACTTTTTGCCACCTGCGGCCTCTGAGAAAGTGTTCGCCGAATAATGACCGAGCTGGGCCATCGCACGATATTTCGGCTCGCCTGCCGATTTTCGTAACCGGCGAAGCTGATAGGCAAAGTTCTCTCTTGGCCCTTCGGATGGATCAAGAGGTCGTTCCGGTCGCCCCACGGCGCCCATAAGGCGATACCTCCCACGGGTTCGCCCATAATAGCCCTGTAAATCCCCCGTTTGTCCAATTGATCGGTGGCGTCATCGATCAATGCCGATCAATTGGATGACAGCCGCGTGGGCTGCAATGTCACGTGTCGTATCCGTGGGTTGGTCGGATTGCCGCTCGCTGGCTTGCAGATCAATCCCTGGCAGCACACTGTCCAATCGCAACACAAATAGGCCCGCCCCGGCTGTGACGACGTCGCCGCCACCGGCGGGCGCTGCCGACAACCTGCGGCAGCCTGGCCCGGTCGACCGGGGATACGTTCCCGATAATCCAGCGCCTGGAGAAAATAATGCAAATACACCGAAGTAAAGAAATAATTCGAATGCACCGACGTAAAGCGAATGCGGTAGTATTCGCACTCCTGGCGGCGGCCGGGATCATCGCGGTTCCCGCACCCCCGCGTACGCCAAACACCCAATGTGTCAAGGGTCAGAATGCCGGGTTCTCCAACGGCGGCAGCGGAGAGTGGTTCTGGGGCTGGTGCCATCCCAACGGCGGCTATGTCGATTACCAGATTTCCATGGATTGCGCATACGGCGATCAGGGCTGGTGGAGTAACTGGGCCAGCGGAAGCGGTAACGGAACCGTCTATACCAACGCATTCGATTGCCCATCACACGAGATAACCGACTATGTAATAAACAATGGGTAACCGGCCGGCTGTGGTCCGGATATCTTCATATCGATCGGAGGATTACTTCGATGCACAGTTTCCTGACACGTCCCGTCCTGATCGCAGCCCTTTCCGCGGCTCTGGCGGCGGGGACGGCGGTAATCCCCGCCGGTGTGGCCCACGCGGAGACCAGGGTGTTCTGCAACGAGGGAGTCAATGCCGGCTACTCGAACGGCGGCAGCGGCAGCACCTACTGGGGCTGGTGCACCGCAGCCGCCGGCGAGTACGTCAAGTACCAGGTCGAGATCGACTGCCCACGCGGCGGCGGTGGCACCACCCCAATCGCCTCGGGATCGGGGCCCGGAACCATCTACACGCAAAGCGAGACTTGCTGGTTCGGTGACACCATCAGCGGTTTCGGGGTCTTCAACCCCTCCTGAGTCGAGCTCCAGCCTCAACGTCGGAATCAGACGTCGAGGCTGAGCGCAGAACAGGCCGTGGGAGGGGGCGAACTCGAACTCGATCCGAGGCGGATCAGCGGTAGTCGTCCTCGTCGATCTCGACGACCCGCGCCTGCTCCGCGCGATCGGTTTCGTCGGCGGCGTCGGGATCGGTCGACGTAAGCGAGTCGTCCTCGTGCGGTGCGAGGTCCGCGTGTTGTTCGGCGGCGTCGGCTTCCGGCGTTTCGATGTCGAGTTCCGGTTCGTCTTCGAAGGTGTCCGGATCGGTGGGGTCTACCGGCATGGTCGCTCCCGATGGTAGGCGGTCGATTCCAGATGGTGGCAGCCGGAAGTGGTTCGGCGGGGCGGTTTTCCGGGATCGGCAGCGGCGGTCTTGTTACCTTTCTCCGTCGGCATTCGTCATAGGTGTGGCGGCCGAGTGCGTCGTCGCGCCGACGAATGGAGATACGGAATGCCGACCGCCGACCCATCGGACCGCGTCACCGCGGCATTCGAGGCCCAGCGCGCCCGGCTGTGCGCCGTCGCGTACCGGGTGCTGGGCTCGCACGCCGACGCCGAGGACGTGGTTCAGGAGGCATGGATGCGTCTGATCGGTCAGGATGCGGCGGCCATCGACAACCTGACGGGCTGGCTGACCACCGTGGTCGGCCGAATCAGCCTGGACCTGTTGCGTTCCCGCCAGGCGCACCCCGAAACGCCATACGAGCAAGGGCTTTCGGTGGTCCCCGATGACGACCCGACGCCGGAAGAGCAAGTGGGGCTGGCCGATTCGGTCGGCCTCGCCCTGCTCGTCGTACTCGATTCGCTCACTCCGAGCGAGCGCCTTGCGTTCGTCCTGCACGACATATTCGCGGTATCGTTCCGGGAAATCGGCCAGATCCTGGGCAAATCCGCCGATGCCGCCAAGATGATCGCCAGCCGGGCGCGCGGCAAGGTCCGAGCCACGGACCGGCCGGCGGGCCGTGTGCGCCGAGAGGTGGTGCGGGCCTTCCACACCGCCGCCCTCGGCGGCGACTTCGAAGCGCTGCTGCGCGTGCTCGACCCGAATGTGAAGCTGACCGTCGACACGCCCGACGGCGTGGTGGTCGTGCTCGGCGCCACCGAGGTCGCCGCGGGCGCTCGGACATTCTCCGGCGAGGTCGCCCGCTACCGGCCGGTGCTGGTCAACGGTCTGCCCGGCCACATGTCGTGGCGTCCCGACGGAACTCCCCGCTCCGTCATCGCCTTCACCGTCGCCGAAGGCCGGATCACCGCCATCCACATCGTTATCGACCCGGCCAAATTGGCCGCGATCCACCTGCCGGATCCGGTCTGAGCAAATGCCGAAGATACTGGCCGGTCTCGTCGAAATGGTTCAGGATGAATCGTCTTCACCGAAAATGGACGGCATGGATCGACATCGAACGATGAGGCATGTCGGGATCTTGGCGCACAGTGTCGAAGGCGCGTCGCTCTGCCTGCGGACGCTGGCGCAGGAGGGCGCCCGCGATCTCGGCGCCCACGAGCACGCCGATGTGACCTTGGATTGCATCGCGATGGGCCGCAGCATGCCCGCATGGGAGGCGGGCGAGTACGGCGTGATCCGAAAGATCTTGGCCACCAGCGCGGATCGCCTGGCCCGCGCGGGCGCCGAATTCTTCGTCTGCCCCGACAATACCGCGCATATGGCGCTGGAATCCGATGGTGAAGACCTTGCCCTGCCCGGTCTGCACATCGCCGAGATCGTCGCGGAAAAGGCGGCGGCGCAAGGATATCGGCGGGTCGGGGTATTAGGTACGAAGTACACGATGACCGGTCCGATCTACCCACGGGTCTTGGCGGCCAAGGGAATCGATGCCGAGATCCCGGACCCCGACGAGCGCCGCCTCATCGACGACATCATCTTCGGCGAACTGTGCGAGGGGGTGTTCACGGACGAATCCCGGCAGCGCTACCTCGAAATCATCAATCGCCTGCGCGGTATCGGCTGCGACGCCGTCGCGCTGGTTTGTACCGAGATCCCGCTTTTGGTGACGCCGGACGTATCACCTTTGCCCACACTGGATTCCACTCGCCTGCTCGCCGCGGCCGCCCACCAGGTCGCCATCGGGGCGCGCCCGCTGCCCACCTGGTATGGCGGCGCCGTCGGCTGAAATCGTTGTCCGCCAACGAGTCCAAGCTAACGCTTGGGGATACCGCTGTGCTCCGCGCCGATCATGATGCCCATGAGTACCGCCGGTTCGTCGCCGTCGTTGCGCCAGCTGTGCACAACGCCGTTGATCACCAGCCAGTCGCCAGGCTTCAGACGAACCTCGTTGTCCTCCAAGATGAATACGGATTCGCCGGATAGCTGCAGCACACAGTCGACGGTCGCGGTGGCATGCATGCCCGCGACGCCGGGCAGTGAGCCGTAGCTGCCGGGCGGGTTGGGGTCGGCGAGGAATCCGGCCCGGGTCAGGGTTTCCGGATCGAGGAGGTCGGTCGTTTCGAGCAATGCGTCCGGATTGTATTTCGGCGGAAAGGCCAGCTTCAGCACTCTGATGCCGCCCGGCGGCGGGACCTGCACGTCGCTCGCCTCCGGTGCGGCGCCGTCGTTCGGCAGGGACACGAGGGCGTCGGCCGCCCAAACCGCCCATCGCCCACCGAATTCCGGTGGTGCGACGGATGGCACCTGCTCATCGGCGACCACGATGGCCTTACCCGTGCTGTCGTGGCCGGTGACGACCCGACGGATGGATTCATAGGATGACATTGCACCAGCCTCTCCCCGGGAGGATCTCGGCGCAAGGCATATTCGACCGATCGGGCCTGATCGAATCATTATGAGTAGCTATGGAACTCGCCGTACCGCCGCGAACGGTACGTTCGGATCATGGGGAGTTCGACCGGTCCGGTGCGTCGCAGGTTTCGTCTCACGGTCGTACTCGGCATCGTGGTCGCGGCGTCGGTCGCGGCATTACTGCCGAGCTGGTGGTGCGGTCGCGACGCGGACGCGTGGTTTCGCGGGGATCCGGCGCGGGTGCGCGGGCTCGCCGAGGAATTGGTGGCCTTCGAGGCCGCCGACGACGATCAGCAGGCCAACGGCTCGGGCGATGCGGTCGCGGGTATGTGGGGGCTGCTCGCGCACCAGATGACGGCGCTCGGACTGGCCCAAGTGTGTCTCGACCACCCCGAGTGGCGAGAACGCTACGCCCCCATGGTGACTCGCGCGGCGGCCAAGAGTCTGCTGCCGCAGATGCGGGCCGAGTTCACGGCGGCCTGGCACGGCGAGGACGGGTTGGCGGATCCGGACAGTCCGCACGGACACGCCTACCTCTCCTATCCCGCGCTCGCGCTCGGGATGGCGCGCCTGGTCGATCCGGCGTTCCCGCCCGACCTCGCGGTCCGGCACGACGCGCTGATCGCCGCCTACCAGCGGCGGTTGCTCGCCTCGCCGACCGCGCTGATCGACACCTTCCCGGGCGAGGCCTATCCCACCGATGTGGCGGCCGTGGCAGCCGCGATCGCGGTGCATGGACGTGCGACCGGCGTCGACCACACCGCGGTGCTCGCGCACTGGGCGCGGCAGGTGCGTGCGGTGCAGATCGATCGGGACACCGGGCTGGTGTTGCAGCGCATGGGTGTCGACGGCCGCGCGCACGACGCTCCGCGCGCCTCCGGCACCGGGCTGGCGGCCTACTTCGCCGGTTTCGCGGATCGGGCGCTCGCCGAGAAGTTGGCGAACGGGCTGTTCGGTCAGGAGCGAAATATCCTCGGCTTCAGCGCGATACACGAGTACGGTGCGGGTTCCGACGGCGCGGGGGATATCGACAGTGGTCCCGTGATACTCGGAATATCGGTCTCGGCAACCGGTTTCGCGCTCGCCCCGGCCCGCGCCTTCGGCCACCGCGACGTGTTCACCCGCCTGTTTCGCACCGTCGACCTCGCCGGTCTGCCACTGCGGAGCGGGACCCGTCTGCGCTTCGCGACCGGGGGAGCGATCGGCAATGCGCTACTGCTCGCATTCCTGACCTCGGGACCGGAGCTGGCACGATGAAACCGTGGCTGCTCGCCGGATGGCGGCTCATCCGCGTCCCGCTGATCCCGGTCGCGTTGTATCTCGCCCTGCATCCAGCCTTGACGGTGCTGTCGGAACGACACGGGTTCGGTTCGCCGGACGGTCTGGGTTTCGCCTACCTGACCGTCACCGTCGTGCTGGTGGCGTTGCGGATGGTGGTGCTGGTGATCGTGCCCGCGGTACTCGTCTATCGAGTCGTGGTGTGCGCGGTCAGGAGCATCGCCGATCGGGTTTCCGCACGATCCGGTTGACGGCTCGCGGTTTCGTTCTCCTGTCCGAAATCCGCTGTTGAGACATCGTTCGTGTGATAGCACTGGTCAGGGTGCATGGTGGCCGTAGTCGCCGTTTGCCGGTGACGCCGAGACAGGAGCGCGCATGAGTGAGTCGGCATCGCGATTGTTGCCGGAATCGGCTGCGACAATTCATCTTTCGCAGGTACTCAAGACTCCGGTGGTGGCCGGTTCCGGGGAATCCATCGGCCGCGTCGACGATTTGATCGTGCGACTGTCCGGCGGCGGCGCGTATCCGCCGATCACCGGTGTGGTCGTCGGCGTCGGCGGGCGCGACGTCTTCGTCTCGCCGAAACATATCGGCGAGTTCGGCGTCGATCGAATCATGCTGGCGGTCAACAAGATCGACCTACGTTCGTTCGAACGCCGGGAGGGTGAGGTGCTGCTGAAGGCGGATATCCTCGGCCACCGGCTGATCGATGTCGCCGCCGCGGAACTGGTGCGCGCCTACGATGTCGAGCTCGACGAGACCGACGGCGGCTGGGTGGTGGCCCGCCTGGACACCCGCCGTCCGGCCCGCCTGTTCGGACTGCTCAAATCCGCGGGCGGGCACGCGTCCCGGGATTGGAAGTCGTTCGAACCGCTCATCGGCCACAGCCAATCGCTGACCGCGCGCGGTATCAGCGCCCGGTTGCGTGGGCTCAAACCCGCCCAAATCGCCGACCTGCTGGAGGATGCCGATAAGCGCGAGCGCGGCGAAATTCTCGATCAGGTGCACGGCGATCCGGAACTGGAGGCCGATGTCTTCGAGGAACTGGATTCCGACGAGTCGAGCCGGTTGCTGAACGATATGCCCGATGACGAGGTCGCGGCCCTGCTCGGGCGCATGCGCGCCGACGATGCGGCCGATTCGATCATGGAGCTGCGTCAGTCGCGCCGCCGCCGGGTGCTGGAGCTGATGCCGGCCGGGCAGCGGACCAAGGTCATCACCCTGATGGGTTTCAATCCCGACAGCGCCGGTGGGTTGATGAACGTCGATTTCGTCTCGTGTCCGTTGGATTCCACTGTGGCACAGGCTTTATCGGTGATCTCGGCGGCGCGCGGCCTGCAACCGGAGGCGTTGCTGAAGATGCATGTGCTCGACGAGGGCCGGTTGACGGGCATGGTCTCGGCGATCACGCTGTTGCAGGCGGACCCGGCGGCCCGGGTCGCCGACATCATGGACAGCGATCCGGTGCGCGTCGCGGCGGAGGCCGACATCACCGATATCGCGCTGCTGATGGCCGATTACAACCTCTACCTGGTGCCCGTCGTCGACGAGGCGGATCTGGTACTCGGCGTCGTCACCGTCGACGACGTGCTGGAGGAGGTCATCCCCGAGGATTGGCGGCGGCGTGAGCCCGCGCCTCGGCCGGTGCGCGAGGGCCCCGAGCAGGACGGCGTGACGCAGCCGTGACGAATACACCCGAAAGTCGTTCCACGGCACCGGAATCTGCGATCCGCGTGACCTTGGCGAAACATGGTTCCGCGGTGCTGGATTCGGCGCATCTGGGCGATATCGAAGGCGCCCTCGGCAAGATCAGGCTCACCGACACCGAGCATCCGCGCACCTTCCGCACCCGACTGCTCACGCTGCTGGCCATCGTGGGCCCCGGCCTCATCGTCATGGTTGGCGACAACGACGCCGGTGGTGTCGCGATCTATGCCGAGGCCGGGCAGAACTACGGTTACAGCCTGCTGTGGGTGCTGTTGTTGCTGATTCCGGTGCTGATCGTCAATCAGGAAATGGTGGTTCGGCTCGGCGCGGTCACCGGTGTCGGACATGCCCGGCTCATCAACGAACGCTTCGGGCGCGGTTGGGGCTGGTTCTCCGTCGGCGATCTGTTCGTGCTGAACTTCCTCACCATCGTCACCGAATTCATCGGAATAAGCCTGGCCGCAGCGTATTTCGGTATTTCCCGGTACGTCGTGGTGCCCCTCGCCGCGGTGGTTCTGGTGGTCATCATGGCCACCGGCAGCTTCCGGCGCTGGGAGCGGGCGATGTTCGTATTCATCGCCGTCACCCTGCTGCAGATCCCGATGCTGCTGCTCTCGCATCCCGACTGGGGCCGCGCCGCAAAGGATTTCGTGGTGCCGAGTATTTCGGGCGAGGTCACCTCCGATGCCGTGCTGCTGATCATCGCCATGGTCGGCACCACCGTCGCGCCGTGGCAGCTGTTCTTCCAGCAGTCCAATATCGTCGACAAGCGCATCACCCCGCGGTTCATCGGCTACGAGCGAGCCGACACCGCGCTGGGCGCCTTCGTCGTCGTGATCGGCGCCGCCGCGATCCTGATGACCGCCGACTACGCGGCCAACGCCACCGGCACGGTCGGAAAATACGTGGACGCGGGCGATATCGCGCATCTACTCGGCGATGCGCACCGGGCGCTCGGCTCGATATTCGCCATCGTGCTGCTGGACGCGTCGATCATCGGCGCCGCCGCCGTCACCCTGGCCACCAGCTACGCCTTCGGTGACGTCTTCGGCATCAAACACTCGCTGCACCGCGGCTTCCGCGACGCCAAGCAGTTCTACCTGTCCTATACCGCCATGGTGATCGTCGCCGCGGTGATCGTGCTGATTCCGGGCGCGCCACTCGGTTTGATCACCACGGCCGTGCAGGCGTTGGCCGGGCTGCTGCTGCCGAGCGCGAGCGTCTTCCTGCTGCTGCTCTGCAACGACCCGCAGGTCCTCGGGCCGTGGGTGAACCGGACCTGGCTGAACGTGGTGGCCGGGGTGATCGTCGGCGCGCTGCTCCTGCTGTCCGGAATCCTCATGGCCACCACGCTTTTCCCGGATCTGGACGTGGTGCGCACCGCCGAATATCTAGCGGTGGCGCTGGTGGCGCTCGCGGTGGTGACCGTCGCGATACTGCGTTACCTGCAACGTCGTTCGCCCGCGCCGCCACCGGCCCCGAAGGTCGACGAGGCCGAGAAGAACCGCTGGCGAATGCCGCCGCTGACCCTGCTGGAGCCCGTGACCTGGTCGGCCGGAACGAAACTCGGCATGCTGGCCTTGCGCGGCTACCTGGTCGTCGGTGCGATCCTGTTGGTGGTCAAGGCGATTCAGCTCGGCCGCGGCTGAATTCGGTTTACCGGCCTCGGCGACCGGTGATCACCACCCAGATCACCAGGGCCACCAGGACTATCAGGAAGATGCCGCTGCCGATCCAGATAGCGGTGTGGGTGTAGCTCGGTACCCCGGCATATGCCGCGCTCATCGCTCAGGTCTCCTAGGGATGGTCCCTCGTTGCCGAAAGCTTCCAGTAGTGCGGGTCCCGGACCGCCCGAGGCCATTACACCCCACGTAACGTCCGCAACGTTCACCTTAGCGTCGGCATACCGCTCGACCTCGGATTCCTTGCGGCATCTTGACACCCATCGAGAGCCGACGACATTCGTCGCGCTATCTCGCGGGATCGAATGGCTGGTTGATGGTGATGAAGTACTGTGCGGCGGCGGCGATGGCTATCGGTGCGGTGATGAACAGCTGGCCCGCTACCGTGCCCAGTGCGCCGATCGCGGCGACGCCGCCGAGGCAGCCGACGGCCGCGGCCGGGAGGAATGGGCCGAACAGTCCGACAAGGGTGGCGGCGGCGACGGTGCCCGCCGCGATCGCGCCGAGCGCGCAGCCGACCGCCGCACCGCCGATCCCGCCGACCAGGGCGCCGACGCTGACACCGAGGCCGATGGTGCTGGCCATGCGGGCCCAGGCCGCCTGCTCCCGGTCGTAGGGGGTGCGCCATCCGGCCTGGTCCTCGTATGGCAGGGCGACCGGCTTGTACAGTGCCTTCGCCGGATCCAGCTGCGGGGTGAGGACGGCGGTGTCGCCGGATATTTCGGCCGCGATCGGAAAAATGAAATCGTCTATGCGAAAGGATAATTCGGTTCCGGCGAGCACAGTGCCGTCGGGCGCCTTGATGGTGAACGCGCCGTCCGCGACGGATAGCGTGCCGGAATCGACGGTGATGGTGGCGGATTCGGCGTCGGTGGTCGCGGTGTAGCCGATCGGCGCCGGTTCGGCGGATGCGGCCGGTGCGGTGGCCGCGCCGATACCGACGGCGGCGGTGATCAAGGCGGCGGCGATCGCGGTGGCCGGGGCGAATCTGGGCACGGTGATACTTCCTCTGAATTGCATGAGATGTCTTGGGGGAGTGCAGGTGTCATGGTCCGCACGGTTTGCTCAGTGCTCGAGGGCGCCGACCTCGCGTACGGCGTCGGCGACGGCGCGGAAGTCCTTGCGCAGGATCGAACCGTGGGTGCTGGCGACCGTCGCGCTGATCCGGATGTTCGGGTTACGGGCGGCCACCGCGCCGAGGCTGGCGCGGATCGCCTGCCGCCCATCGTCTTTGAATCCGAGCCAACTCCTCGAAGCGTTCACGTACCGGGCCGGGACGGTGATGTTGTCCAGTACGGGGCCCAGCTCGCGCTCGCGGGCGATCATGCCGACCTCGATATTGCTTTCGGCCATCTGCTCGGCGGTCATCCGAGGGGCCAGTCCCGTCGGGCGCAGCAGCACCATGAGAAAGCTCAACCGCCGCCACAGCTTTCGCATCTGCTCGATATCGATCTGATCGATCCAGTCGTACGGTTGCGCGCCCTCGACCAGGACCGCGCCGACGGCGCGGTCGGGATTGCGGCTGGCCCAATGTGCCGCGACGAACGCACCATACGACCAGCCGACCACCAGCGCCCGCCGCACACCCCTGGCCGCGAGAACGGTGTCGACGTCTGCGACGTTCGTCTCGAACGAATAGTCCGCCGAAGTCTTCGACCTACCGCGGGCCCGCATGTCGTAGGTGATGTGCCGCCACTGCGGCCCCAACTCGGCGATGACCCGCTGCCAGTTTCGCTGAGATGCCATGTGGCCGTTGAGGTATAGCACGGGGATGCCGGGACCGCCGGTGTCGGTGACGGCCAGGGCCGTGTCGTCGACCGGCACCATGCCGGTCCATTTCGCATCGGTCGAGGAGGTGTTGTTCTTCGTCATGGCTTTCGCCCGTTCACATTTGCGCTGCTAGTAAGTGTTGCTGACTACCGGTAAAACGTAACACCGACTACTGGTAGGTAGCAACACTTATTAGCCGAAGGGTTTCCCTTGCTGCAGAGCGTGTTACGGGGTCCGGTGTGGACCCCGTAACACGCGGCATTCGGGCGTCGGCATCCGGTCATGCGGCATCGATGGCCGCGGTGATCTTCCTGGCCATCTCGACCATGGTTGGGCTGGGCGCGCCCTGGTGCAGCTGGGCGGCCTCGATGGCGACGGCGACGGTGCCGCGGAAGTTCTCGGCCTCCGCCGGAGCCTGCTTCCCGAGCAGGCTCATCGACGCCGTCAGGGCGGGCAGCACCTGGTCGGCGAGTTCGGCTACCGACCTGCCTTTCAGGTCGACGCCCGTCGACTTCTCGGCGAGCACCCGCCCGACCAGGCCGGTGGCGGAGGTCAGGGCGATGGTGCCGTCCGTGGCGATCCGGTGGGGTTTGGCGCTGGCCGCGGCCAGCAGCGAGATGGCGCCGTACGCGGCGGTGCGCAGGGTGCGCTTGTCCTGGTCGGTGAGGTTGATGGTCATGGCTGTGCTCCTCGAAATCTGTTGTAGTGCAGTTGGATTGGGTGGTTTACCGGCTCGATGCCGCCGCCGTCTCGCGTACGGCCGCCGCGACGGCGCGGAAGTCCTTGCGCAGGATGTGCGAATGGTTGCTCGCGACCTTCGCGCTGACCTTCAGATTCGGATTGGCCGCGAGCACCGGATCGAGTGAGGCCCGCGCCGCTTCCATCTCCTCCGCGCCGCCGCCGAGGTTGGAGCCGGTGGCGAGGACATAGCGCAGCGGGCAGGTCACCTGCTGGAGGATCGGTGCCATCGCGGCGGCGAGTTCGTTGATCTCGATATTGACTTCGGCGTGCTCGGCGGCATTCATCCGCGCGGCCAAACCGAGCGGGCGCACCACCGGCAGCAGAAAACGCATGCGGTGGAACAGTTTCCGGATACGCTCCTGACCCTCCTCGCCGGTCAGGCCGTAGGGCATTGCGCCGTCGACCGCCACCACGCCGGCGACGCGGTCCGGGTTCTGTTCGGCCCAGTGCGCCGCGAGCGTCGCGCCGTACGACCAGCCGACCAGGATCGGCCGCTCGACGCCCCGCGCCGCGAGGACGGCGTCGATATCGCGCAGGCATCCCGCGAACGAGTAGTCCGCCGACTGCTTCGACTTGCCGCGGGCGCGCTCGTCGTAGGTGATGTGCCGGTATTCGGAGCCGAGTTCGGCTACCACGGGCCGCCAATGTTTTTGATCGGCGTAGCAACCGTTCAGGTAGATGACGGGGCGACCCGTGCCGCCGGTGTCGGTCACCGCGAGCGCGGTGTCCTCGACCGGCACCATGCCGGTCCACGCCGCGGTCGCCGGGTTCGAAGTCACTGTCTTGCTCATCTGATCTCTCCTTGTCTCTAACCGTTCGGCAATCGCTGAACGTCTACGACAATACATTGCGTTTAGAGAACCGTCAACAGAGAGATCGATGCAATTTCCCAGTTAGAAGGCGTCAAATAGGTAGCTTTGCAATGATTATGACAGTGAATGCAAAGATGCTAGAGGGCTTTGCTTTGCAATGAGCTAACGCTGAATGCATACTTGGCTGCGGATCGCGGCCATCAGGGCTGGTTGGAGAGGAGGCGGGTGCCGATGCCCGGAGGCAGGCTCACCGAGCAGGATCGCCGGGATATCGCGGCCGGGTTGGCCGAGGGGCTCGGGTACGCCGAAATCGGGCGCCGCCTCGAGCGCCCGGCCTCGACGATCATGCGAGAGGTCACCCGCAACGGTGGACCCGATGGCTACCGGGCCGACGGTGCGCACCGCGCCACCCGCGACCGCGCCCGCCGACAGAAACAACCCCGCCCGCCCGCGCCGCCGATCGCGGAGGACAACTACGGTCGCGACCCGCACGCGGTGCGGGAATTCGCCGAATCCTTCACCGACCTACTGGTGCAACAGGGGTTGCCCCGCATGGAGGCCCGGGTGCTGACCTGCCTCTACCTCACCGACTCCGGCGCGCTCACCGCCGCCGAACTGGTCGAACGCCTGCGCGTAAGCCCCGCCTCGGTCTCCAACGCCATCGCCTTCCTCGAACAACAGGGAATGCTGAACCGCGAACGACCCCCCGGCCAGCGCCGCGAACGCTACGTCATCGACGACGAGATCTGGCTGCGCAGCCTGCTCGCCGGCCTACAGATGAACAACGCCCTGGCCGCCGCATCCCGCCGCGCCGCAGGCATTCTCGGCGCCACCACCCCCGCGGGCACCCGCTTCCAAACCTCCGCCGAACTCCTCGACCTCGTCAGCCAAGCCTTCCAGAACGCCATGGACCAATGGCGGGAGCGCTTGGCCGCCAACGACACCGAGGGGCAGTGAAGATTTCGCTGTTCGCGAGGCTTGCTCCTGGTTGAACCGAGCTGGCGGGCAATACGTTTCAAATGGCAGCAGGGGTTCATCGACCTACCCGGCCGAACCTGTGTGCGGATCATTATCGGTGGATGGATCAGTGATGACGGCGGACACGGTCGCCCATCCGGCGAAGCGTTCATCGCGACGTGTTGCCTGCCCCTATCGGGCTGGTCGGAATTTCGCCTGCCTGACCGATTCGGTTATGCGGCATCGGAATTCGTTGTGGTTGGCCCCGGAGCTCGCTCGGCGGTCCGGTCGGGCGGGGAAACGAGGAGTCAGCATATGAATGATCGACCGCTCGATTCTCAGGTGGGCACTTGCCGATTCCCGATCGCGTACGACACCGCCTCCGGTGCGTTCTGGGTGTGCGGGCATGCCTTGCCGAACCTCACCCGCGACGTTTCGGACTACTGCGAGGAGATCTGCCTCGATCCGGACGCGCGGCTGCGCAGGCACGACGGCGTCGCCGCGTCCCGGCGCGAATGGGAACTGCGGGTAGGCACCGCCGGACCGAATCCGGCGCCCAGCTCCGGAAGTACAGTTGGAAATTGGAGACCGAACAATGACTACCTCGACCTCGACGGCTCCGCGTAAGGCCATCGACGCACTCGATCGGGATACGGCGCGCAAGCTGATCGTCGAAGGGATCGGAACGTTCTTTCTCGTCTTCACCGTCGGAGCGGCGGTGCACAGCGGGAATTCATTGGCGCCGTTGGCGATCGGCGCGGTGCTGATGGTGATGGTCTACGCGGGCGGCCACATCTCCGGCGCACACTACAATCCGGCGGTGACCCTGGCGGCCCTGGTTCGCGGCCGGATCGGACCCCTTGTGGCAGTTGGCTATTGGATCGTGCAGGTGGTGGCCGGGCTGCTGGCAGCGGCCGTTGTCCGCATGATCATCGGTGCCGCGCAAAGTCATTCGCTGAGCCCGTCGGGTGCACAGCTGGCCGACGCGCTGGTCGCCGAGCTCCTGTTCACCTTCGCCCTCGCATACGTCGTGCTGAATGTGGCCACCAGCGCCGCCCACCCGAACAACTCGTTCTACGGGCTGGCCATCGGCTTCACCGTGGCCGCCGGCGCCATCGCCGTCGGCGGAATCTCCGGGGCCGCCTTCAATCCCGCGGTACTTCTGGGTGGTATAACGATGGGGATCTTCGGCCCGTCGACGCTGCTGTACCTGATCGTCGAGCTACTGGGCGCGGCCGCGGCCGGTTTCGTGTTCCGGGTGCTCAACCGCGCCGACGTATAACCAAAAGTTCAGTACTGTCGAGGATTTCGGTTGACCGGGGCCGAAATGCGTTGGCGGCCATGGTGCCGCCAACGCGACTCGGAACGACTCAGCTGAGCCGCTCGATGACCATCGCCATGCCCTGGCCGCCGCCGACGCACATGGTTTCCAGACCGAACTGCTTGTCGTGGGTCTGCAGGTTGTTGATCAGGGTGGTGGTGATGCGGGCGCCGGTCATGCCGAACGGGTGGCCGAGCGCGATGGCGCCGCCCGAGACGTTCAGCTTGTCCAGATCCATCTTCAGCTCACGGGCCGAGCCGAGCACCTGCACCGCGAAGGCCTCGTTGATCTCGTAGAGGTCGATATCGTCGATCGTCTTGCCCGCCAACGCGAGCGCGCGCCGCGACGCCTCGATCGGGCCGAGACCCATGATCTCCGGGGACAGCCCGGAGACGCCGGTGGAGACGATGCGGGCCAGCGGGGTGAGGCCGAGTTCCTTGGCCTTGGTGTCGCTCATGATGACGAGCGCGGCGGCGCCGTCGTTCAACGGACACGCATTGCCTGCGGTGACCGTGCCGTCGGGCCGGAACACCGGCTTGAGCTGCGCGACCTTCTCGTAGGTCGTGCCGGGGCGCGGGCCGTCGTCGGTCGAGACGACGGTGCCGTCGGGCAGCGTCACCGGGGTGATCTCACGCTCGAAGAAGCCCGCCTTGATCGCCTCCTCGGCGCGGTTCTGCGAGCGCACACCCCACTCGTCCTGTTCCTTGCGGCTGATGCCGGTGAACTGGGCGACGTTCTCCGCGGTCTGGCCCATGGCGATGTAGATATCGGGCATGATCCCGTCCTCGCGCGGGTCGTGCCACTGCGGGCCGCCGCCCTGCGCCGCGGTCGCGGTGCGCGCCTCGGCGTCGGCGAACAGCGGGTTCTTGGTGTTGGGCCAGCTGTCGGCACTGCCGAACTGGTAGCGGGACACGGTTTCCACACCGGCCGAGATGAATACGTCGCCCTCGCCCGCCTTGATCGCGTGGAACGCCATCCTGGTGGACTGCAGCGAGGAGGCGCAGTAGCGGTGCACGGTGGTGCCGGGCACGAAGTCGTAACCCAACTGGACCGCGACCACGCGGCCGATATTGAAGCCGGATTCGCCTGCGGGCGAACCGCAGCCGAGGATCAGGTCATCGATCTGGGTGGGGTCGAGCGCGGGTACCTTGTCCAGCGCGGCGCGCACCATCTGCACCGTGAGATCGTCGGGCCGAATGCTCACCAGGGAACCTTTTGCGGCACGGCCGATCGGGGAACGCGCGGTCGAAACGATGACGGCCTCTGGCATGAGGACTCCTTTGTCGACGGTGGGTGGCCGCGCGGGTGCGGGCCGCCGTAACTCGCGAATGCTAGTTACTCGTGGGTATTGAACTCACCATCGAATCTACGTCGCGGCAGGCTGCGACGGAACAGCCGCGGCCCGCGAATCCCACTGTGCGAGCGCGCCGACCAGCACCGGGAGCAGATGCGCCGCCGCGAGCTCATATCCGGCGGCGGACGGGTGGAAGCCGTCGGCGGCGAAGAGCCGATCCGGTTCGGCCAGGAATTCGCGGCCGATGAGGCGCCCCATCTTCACCGGCAGTCCGCCCGCCGCGAGCGTCGCCGTGGTCTGCGCCCTGGCCAGCCGCACGCTCCAGCTGTGCACCACCGTGCGCAGCGGCTGCGGAATCGCGGTGACGGTACCGAGATCCGGACAGGTGCCGACGACGACCACCGCGCCTGCCTGGCGCAGTCGCGCGACCGCGCTGCGCAGTCGGCGCGCCGATTGCAGGACGGAATGCTTCTTGGTGATGTCGTTGGCGCCGATCAGGATCACCGCCACATCCGGCGGCGGGCCCGCGACGAACATCGCGTCGACCTGTCCGGACAGTCCCTTCGACGTGGCGCCGGAAATCGCCTTGGTGCTCAAGCGAATTCGCTGCCCGGTGGCCTCGGCGAGCCCGCGCGCCAGGCGCACGCCCGGCACCTCCTCGGCGCTCAGGCAGCCGACACCAGCCGCCGTCGAATCGCCGAAGATCATCATGTGCAGATCGGCGTGCAGGCCGATCCGCCACCGCTGCGGGGCGAGGCAGCCCGCCGTATATATACCGTCGGCCTCCGGTGGTTTCGACGTGTCCTGTCCGATAACGCCGCGCGCGACACCGGCTTGGGACATGAGCAGTCGATAGGCGGCCCACGCACCGGTGCCTGCGCCGGATCCGGCGAGTACGGTCGCGGCGCTGGTCACCGCGGCCGTGCGCCAGCTGATCCGCCTCTCCGCGACTTTTCGCCGGTCGTTGGATACCACGAGACTCACACTCCGGGCCGACGGTCAGTAGGCGGTTGGGTTTTGGGCGTTCCCGATGAGTTACCCATGTGCTCACGAAATCAGCTGTTGCGTATGGATGCAATTGCGAGCGTTCATCATACGCTCGCGGGGTCTGTGAAGTGGGGCTTGCGCGACGGCACTACGAACCCCTATCGCGGGGCAGGGGGTGCGGGCGGCGGGCCGGGTACCTCGATGGAGCCGTTCGCCGGGATGCTCGGCGCATCGGTCGTGACGGTGAGTTCGACGTGCCCGGGACCGGTGTCCTGGAACAACGCGTACTGGAGGCTGCCGTAAATGCCGGTGACGACGTCGTTTTCGTAGACGCCCGTCGCGCCGGTACTGGTGTTGCGCCAGGAAACCTTGGTGGGAATCTCGCAGAGGGGTGCGAAGGGATAGTTGCCGGGGCCGATTCCGGAAACCGGATCCGCGCGGACGTTGATGATGGCGCGGCCGGGCCACGCGGGGCTGGTGTCGGCCCAGGTGCGGATGGTGGTCCAGCACAGTCCACCGTGCGCGAGGGTCGGGACCTGGGGCAATTGGACGGTCGCCGCGGCGGCATCGGCCCCGGAGCCGACCGCGGCGGCGACCGCGGATCCGGCCAGGACAGTGGCGGCGCAAACCAGATTCGGCAGCCTCATGCCCGGTGATCCTAAGCGGCGTGACGAGGTTTGTCGGCGATCGATAGCCGGGGATGGTGTGGCGTGCGCCAACTCACATCGATATCTTCTGCAACGATAGGGACATGCGCATCGCGGATCACGTCGTCGACCTCGTCGGTAATACGCCCCTGGTTCGGTTGAATTCGGTGGTGGAGCCCGAGGCCGGGCTGGTGGCGGCCAAGATCGAATACCTGAACCCGGGCGGGTCGTCCAAGGACCGGATCGCGGTGAAGATGGTCGACGCGGCCGAGAAATCCGGGCAACTGCGGCCCGGCGGCACCATCGTCGAACCCACCTCCGGCAATACCGGTGTCGGGCTGGCGCTCGTCGCGCAGCGGCGCGGCTACAAATGCGTATTCGTCTGCCCCGACAAGGTTTCCGAGGACAAGCGCAATGTGCTGCGCGCGTACGGCGCCGAGGTCGTCGTCTGCCCGACCGCCGTGCCGCCGGACCACCCGGACAGCTACTACAGCGTCTCGGATCGACTGGTCCGCGAGATTCCCGGCGCGTGGAAGCCGGACCAGTACTCGAATCCGAACGGCCCGGATTCGCATTACGAGACCACCGGCCCGGAGATCTGGCGCGATACCGAGGGCAAGGTCACCCATTTCGTCGCGGGCGTCGGCACCGGCGGCACCATCACCGGCACCGGCCGCTACCTCAAGGAGGTTTCCGGCGGCAAGGTGAAGATCATCGGCGCGGATCCGGAGGGTTCGGTGTACTCCGGCGGCACCGGCCGCCCCTACCTGGTCGAGGGTGTCGGCGAGGATTTCTGGCCGTCCGCCTACGATCCGTCGATCCCGGACGAGATCATCGCGGTCTCCGATGCCGACTCCTTCGATATGACCCGTCGCCTGGCCCGCGAGGAGGGTCTGCTGGTCGGCGGTTCGTGCGGGATGGCCGTCGTCGCGGCCATCGAGGTGGCGCGGCGCGAGCCGGACGCGGTGATCGTGGTGCTGCTGCCGGACAGCGGCCGCGGCTACCTGTCCAAGATCTTCAACGACCAGTGGATGAGCTCGTACGGCTTCCTGCGCACCCGCCTCGACGGCAGCATCGCCGAACCGCTGGTCGGCGATGTGCTGCGCGGTAAGTCGGGCGCGCTGCCGGATCTGGTGCACACCCATCCGCAGGAGACGCTGCGCGACGCCATCGAAATCCTGCGCGAGTACGGCGTTTCGCAGATGCCGGTGGTCGGCGCCGAACCGCCGGTGATGGCCGGTGAGGTCGCGGGCAGCGTTTCCGAGCGCGACCTGCTTTCGGCCGTATTCGAGGGGCGCGCACACCTGACGGATTCGGTCGCCCAGCATATGAGCCCGTCGTTCCCGCTGATCGGCGCGGGCGAGCCGCTCTCCGCCGCGACCAAGGCGCTGTCGGATACCGACGCGCTGATGGTCGTCGAGGACGGCAAGCCGGTCGGCGTGATCACCAGGCACGATCTGCTCGGCTTCCTGAGCACGGGGTCCATCGGCTAGCCGGTCAGTGGTCGGCGACCGGGGTGTTCTGGCAGAAGGTGAGTAGCCAGCGGCCGTTTTCCTTGGTCATGCCGTACAGCGGCGATCCTTCCGAATGGAGTTCGCCGTCGTTGCTCCAATAGCGTTGGCGCACTTTGACAACGGCCACGTCGGCGCGGATGAAGCGAACCAGGAACGGCTCGTAGGTCGCGTAGCCGTCCTTCGTCGCACCGGGCAGTACGGTGCGGGTGAATGCCTCGATCTCATCGCGTCCGTCGAGGAATTTGCCCGCGCCGGTGGTCCAAATGGCGTCGGGGTGGAACAGTGCGATGAACGCGTCGGCGTCCTCGGTGCGCTGTGCCCTGTCGACGGCGGCGACAACGGCGTGGATGGCGTCCAGTTCGGCGGTTGCGGATGTCATGGCCGCCATCCTCCAACCTCGAGGATGGTTCAGGTCAACTGTTACGCCTCTCGTATTCGGCTACTGGCAAGCGCCTTGTCCAGCAATGGCATTCAGGCGTAGAACGGGCTTGGGTGTACGAGGAAGTGGGAGCCATGTGGAAGATCTGCACGACTTGTGGGGTGGAGCACGACGCGGCGGCGGAGGTCTGCCGGATCTGTGCCGATGAGCGGCAGTGGGTGCCCGCCGAGGGGCAGCAGTGGACCACGCTGGAAGAGTTGGCCGCCACCGAGCATCGGGTCGAGGTGCGGGAGTTGGAGCCGGACCTGTTCGGGTTGACGACCGCGCCGAATATCGGCATCGGGCAGCAGGCCCTGCTGGTGCGCACTTCCGAGGGGAATCTGCTGTGGGATCCGACCGCCTATGTCGATGGCGAGGCGGTGCGCCGGGTGCGGGAGCTCGGTGATGTCACCGCCATCGTGGCGAGTCATCCGCATATGTACGGCGTGCAGGTGGCGTGGAGTCATGCGCTCGGCGGCGTTCCGGTGCTGGTGGCCGCGCCGGATATGGAGTGGGTCGCGCGGCCCGATCCGGTGATCCGGCCGTGGTCCGGACAGGTCGATCTGCTGCCCGGTGTGATCCTGCGTCAGGTGGGTGGTCATTTTCCCGGCAGCGCGGTCGTGCACTGGAGCGCCGGGGCGGGCGGGCGCGGCGTGCTGTTCAGCGCCGACACCATCAAAGCCAATCCGGACCGCGTGACGGTCAGCTTCCTGCGCAGTTATCCGAACCGGATTCCGCTGTCGGGCGCGGTGGTCGACCGAATCACGAAATCGGTGGAGGAATTCGAATTCGACCGCCTCTACGACAATTTCGGCATGACCATCGATACCGATGCCCGCGCCGCCGTCCGCCGCTCGGCCGATCGCCACATCGCTTGGGTGCGAGGCGATTTCGACCACCTCACCTGAATCGCCGCTCCCGCATGGGCTTCGGCCTACCGTACGTGTAATAGCCTGTGCGAGAAGCTAATTGGTGATACTCAGGAGGTCCGGCGCAGGACCGCGGTGACGGTTCCGGTCGGTCCGGCCGGTGCGGTGTAGTCGAGTGCGCCGTCGGGGCGCAGGTCGACGATTGTCGTCGCGCCGTCGGCGGCGCAGCCCGTGCCGCCGAGTAGACGGGCGGAGAAGGTGAGTTCGGTTTCGGTGACCAGGATGACCCGCTGGGCGTGCTCGCAGCGGTTGCCGGACTGCCTGTCGACGGTCGATGTCGTCGCGATCTCCTCGGAGTTCTTACCCGCGCCGATGGACATGGTGATGGCCGGACCGTTCACGGCATCGCCCTTCCATTGGCCCAGAAAGACTTTCGGCACATTCCAGGTCGCGTCGACCGGAGTGGTGTCGACCGGGTGGCTCGCGACGGTGGTCGGGCTCGACGACACGGATGGGTGATCCGCCGATTGGCAGCCCGTCAGCAGAACCGCGATGCCGAGACCGGTCGCCACTCGATGGATCATCGTCCCCATCAACGCAATATAGGCATGAAATGCATACCGCCTCAGATGTTTTGCCGCGCGGGCACTAGCAGATACCTGTCATTCGCCGACCGCGAACGACAGGGGTTCGGTTCGCCACACGCCGCTGCCGGTTTCGGGCATAGGATGACCGGATGCGCTACGCGGAACTCGCCGACTTTCCGTGCTCGATCACCCGGCCGCTGGTGATCTTCGGTGACCGTTGGACGCTGCTGATTTTGAAATTCGCTTTCGCGGGTGTGCGCCGGTTCAACGGATTCCAGGCCGCGCTCGGCATTTCCCGCGGTCGGCTGCAGGACCGGCTCGATCGGCTGGTCGAGCACGGCATCCTGGAGAAGCGGAAGATCGATGGCGGCGCGTACGAGGAATACCGGCTCACGCGCAAGGGGCACGACATCTATCCCGTGCTGATGGCCATCAAGGACTGGGGCGACAGATATATGGCCCCGGACGGCCCGCCGGTGCTCTACGCCCATCGCGATTGCTCCGGCGAGGCGCATGTGCGGCTCGAATGTGATTGCTGCGCAACGGAAATCACCGCGCGCGACGTTGTCCCGACGCCGGGTCCCGGCATCGGCGGCTGAACCGGAAATGATCGTCCGCGCATAGTTTGCCGGACCGCGCCGTCGCTGAAAACAATTGACAGTAATGCGGCCTGCAGTGAATCTGGCTACCACTTCAACACCTTCCATGTGGAATTAACTGGCAGTGTGTAAGACCGCACTCATACGCGCCGTTTGTCGCCCCCGAACCGGAAAATGCGCAGAATCACACCTACTGTTAGCTGAGATAACGACCTCGTTACGGGATGTTCACTGAACTCTGCAAAGCTTTGTAAGCATGAACCGGTGGCAAATATTCGGCTGGCTGGCACTCCTGATCGGCGTGCTCGCCGCCGCGGAATTGCTCGACCGGGTGCACTTTCCGGCCCCACAGATGATCCTGGCCATGGTGGTCGGCGCCGTGCTCGCGCTGTCCGGGCGGCTGCCCGCGCCGATGCCGAGGCAGATTTCGGTGGGCGCGCAGGCCATGCTCGGCGTGCTGATGGGCAGCTACCTGGAGATCTCGCTGCTGTCATCGATCGGCCTCGCGGTCTTCCCGGTTTTGGCCGTCACCGTGGCGACCCTGCTGGTAAGTGTGCTCGTCGCTTGGGTTTTCGCGCGGGTGAGCGGCGTCGATCTGCCGACCGCGACCCTCGGCCTGCTCGCGGGCGGCTCCGCCGCGGTGGTAGCGTGCGCCGACGAAATGGACGCCGACCCGCGGCGGGTCGCGTTCATGCAGTACCTGCGCGTGGCCATGGTCGCGTTGAGCGCGCCCGCGCTGGCATCGATGCTCTCGCACGGCGATGGTCTCGCCGCGGACGCCCGATCGGTCACCGCGTCGGTCACCAATCCCGATCTGCCGCACTGGATGCTCTTCGGCCGCGGCGACCAGGTGGCGGGTCTATCGATCGCGGTGATGCTGTGCGTGGCAGGCATCTGGCTCGGCCGTCGGCTCAATATGCCAAGTCCGGCGCTGATCGGACCGATGCTGATCACCGCGCTGCTGACCGCGCTCGGCGTCACCCACGGCTACGCCCCGACCAACCTGCTGAAGGATCTGCTGTTCGTCATCATCGGATTCGAGGTCGGCACCCGGTTCACCAGGGGTGTCGTCATCGAGATGGCACGGATGATCCCGGGGATGACGCTGACCATCGTCGCGCTCTCCGGCGCGGTGGCCGCGCTGGCCTTCACCGTCGCCTTGTTCGTCGATCTGGAGCTGTCCGATATCTACCTGGCCACCACGCCGGGCGGTATCAACGCCGTACTCGCGACCGCCGAATCGATGAACGCCAACCTGCCGCTGATCACCAGCGTGCAGAGTCTGCGGCTGCTGCTCATGGTGTTCGCGCTGCCGGTGCTGCTGCGGCTGTTCCGCTATCTGAACGATCGGCGCGCCGTCCGGGAGCGCCCGCGCGAACTCGTCGCGCACTGAGATCAATCGCGGGTCGCGCCACCGGGCCAGAGCACGGTGACGGGCAGCCCGCGCCGCCGGGCCGCGGCGACCACGTCGGCCGTGCCGCCGACACCGCGTGCCGGTGCGCCGTCCCAGACCGCGAGCAGCTCATCGGCCTCGTCGAGCATCCGCAGACCGGCGGCCAGATGCGCGTCGGCATTCGACTCGTCGCGGTCCAGCTCGATGACTTTCATTGCCGCCGAGAGTAATTCGTCGTAGATCCGATGATGCTCGACGGGTAGGGCGGCGCGATAGGTCCGGGCGGGCACCACCGCGATCAGCCTGCCGCCGTAGTCGAGCACCGCCCTGGCGAACAGCGAATCCGGGCCGTCCGCAAGACAACTCACGCCGACGAGGTCGGCGGCCCGCCGCAGCACCGCACCGCGCAGCATGCGGTCGACCAGCGCGGTGGTGTCCGCGGGCAGACCTCGATGCCCGGTGATCGCGACGCGCGTCATGGCCGGGCCACCGATCCGCGGGCGGAAACTGTGGTCACCGCGGAGCTCACGGTTCGTCGGGCCGGTACAGCGTCGCCAGCGCCTCGTCCAGCGGACGTGCCTCCGCGGTCTTGCCGGGCAGGCTGGCCCGGAACTCCCTGGCCAGCCTGGTGATTCGCTCGCTGTGGAAGGCGAGGCCGATGGTCAGCGCCTGTGCGGCAAGCGCGCAGCCCGCCTCGATATCGCCGCTGCGGGCCAGCACATAGGCGTGCTCCACCTGGACCAGCGCCCGCGGCTTCTCGGCGAGCAGGGCGGGTGCGGCGGCGGCGAACGCGACCTTCGCGGCCCGGTGGTCGCCGAGCCTGGCGAGCGTACTGGCTTGATACCGTGCGGCTTTCGTCCCGTCGAAGACGAATACCCACGGCCACTGCGGTTCGCCGTGCTGACGTTCCGCGAGCCGCTCGGCCCGCTGCAGCGCGGCCAGCGCACCGTTGCGATCCCCGGTGGACGCGTGGGCGACGGCGAGCAGCGAGGCCAGCCACGCGCTCGCGCTGTCCGGCGCCTCGGCGCCGAGTTGCGCTGCGGCCCTGTGCAATAGCGTCAGCCCAGCGCGCCCGTCGCCGGTTTCCACCGCGTAGTGACCGAGGCTGGCGGTCATATAGGAGACCAGCAGTGGATGGTGGGTGCGCTCGGCATAGCGGATGGCCTCGATGTAGTGGCGGCGCGCCATCGCGTCATCGCCCCGATCGGCCGCCAACCACGCTGCCAGACCGGCGATTTCGGAAAGGGTGCGAAAGCCGTTGGAGGTGCGCAGCCGATCGCGGACCACACCCGCCACCAGATTCAGGTGCGCCTCCACCGCGGGCGCCAGCCGGTCCGACGCCACCGAGGACTCCATC
Source organism: Nocardia sp. JCM 34519.1 (assembly GCF_020361265.1). Classification (NCBI taxonomy): domain Bacteria; kingdom Bacillati; phylum Actinomycetota; class Actinomycetes; order Mycobacteriales; family Nocardiaceae; genus Nocardia; species Nocardia sp. JCM 34519.1. Next base: position 836,294 of record NZ_JAIRBR010000001.1, on the reverse strand, counting down.
CTGCGGAAGTGCGTCGTGGGCCCGCCCAGGGTTTCGATCAACTCGGCCTCGGTCGGGGCCGCGTTGGAAAGCGCTGCGCCCGTACCGATCACGAGCGCACCCTGGATGAACTGCTTGCGGTTCACGTCCTCGTCATCCGTGGACTGCCGGTGCCGGACGAAGCCCAGCTCGGCATCCGTCGCGACATTCAGGACCGCACGCAATGCGGCGCGATAGTGCTTCCTCGGCCACGTCGTCTCGCCTCGCTCCCATTTGCCGACATGCCGCTCGTCGACGGCACCAGGTTTATTGGTCACCCGGAAGACGTGGTCGTTGACGGCGTCGGCCAATTCTCGGCGAGTCATCGGACGGCCCGGCGATCCGGGCGACTCCACTCGCGATCTAGCCTCGATCAGCAGCTCATTCCGACCGGTCACGACGCGTCCTCGCTGGGCTCGGCCGCGCCGTGACCGGGCGTGCGGTGCCTGTGGTGCCCTCGCTGCGCTCGATCACGGGTGCGGGCCTCTCTACTGGACCCATCGCCAGAATAGATGCTCGCCGGTTGCGCTGGACCGGTCCGACCACCATTTGCCCAGTATTTTCCCCGCCGCACGCCATCGCACTCGGCCGCGCCGACGACGAACCTTGACTGCGTGCCACCAGCGCGAGTGTCGCCCGCCGAGCGGACGGCCGGAACACCAACAGCAATCGGCATTCTGCGCCAAGACATTTCGGGCAGGCACCGGCGACGGGACGAGCGCATCGTCGAATGGCTCGCGCAGCGGTGGGGCTACGAACTGCCCGCGCTGCTCATCGTCGACGACACCGAGCTCGCTCCGACGCTGCTGCTGATCGAGCACATTCGCGCCGCGGCGGCGGACGCCGTCATCGCGCCGGACCGCGAGCACATCTGGCCCGCCCGGCGCGCCGTCACCGAACTGTGCGATCTGATCCTGGCCGGCTCCGAGAAAACCTGGTCGCGCGGCTACCACTGGCCGCCCTTCGGTTACGCCGAGGACGAGCTGACGGTCGCATGCCCGCGCGGACTGACCACCGGCTACCGCATTCTCGGCTGACCATCCGCATTCGCTTCCGAGCGCTATCGGCAATTTGGCAAATGCTGCGCAAATTTGTCATACAAGTGCTTGCATAGGGGTATAACCGCCGAGTGAGCGAGCTTACGAGCGAACCATGAGCAATAGCGCTCCGCGAACGGTTCCGTGAGCTCGCCTCGGCAAATGCCATGGCGTAATCGGATAGCGAAGGGAAGGGATATGCACACCTCCAGTTTGGCTATCGATTTCCAGCGGGGAATGTCGGACGCGTGGAGCTCCGTGGCCACGTTCGTCCCCAAGCTGGCCGGATTCCTGGTCATCATGCTCGCCGGTTGGATCATCGCCAGGGTGGTCGCGGCCGTCGTGCGCCGAGTGCTCGACCGGGTCGGCTTCGACCGGCTGGTGGAGCGGGGCGGTATCCGGCAGATGCTCTCGCGCAGCCGGTACGACGCCTCCGATCTGCTGGCGAAGCTGGCGTACTACGCGATTCTGCTGATCGCGCTGCAGCTCGGCTTCGGCGTCTTCGGGCCGAACCCGGTGAGTTCGATGCTCAACGGCATCGTCGCCTGGCTGCCGCGGGCCGCGGTCGCGATCGTCGTCGTGGTGATCGCGGGCGCCATCGCGCACGCGGTGCGCGAGATGGTCACCAATATGCTCGGCGGCCTGTCCTACGGTGCGATGCTCGGGCGGATCGCCTCGGTGTTCATCTGGGGCGTCGGCATCGTCGCCGCGCTGAACCAGGTCGGTGTCGCGACCTCGGTGACCATGCCGATCCTGATCACGGTGCTCGCGACGATCGGCGGCATCCTGATCGTCGGCATCGGCGGCGGCATGATCAGCCCGATGCAGCAGCGCTGGGAGAGCTGGCTGAGCGGCCTGGAACAGGAGATGCCCGAGGTGAAGGGGCATGCCGAGGCGTATCGGCGGGGCCGCGAGGACGTCGCGCGCGAGCAGCTGTGGATGGATCAGCAGGCGGCCCGCGGCCAGCAGTGGCAGGAGCCGATGACCAGCAGCGGTTTCGCACAGGGCGGGCAGTACGGCCAGGGCCAGCAGTATGCGCAGGGCGGGTATCAGCAGTACGGTAACCCGCAGGAAAGGCGCTGAGCGCCAAGGTAATACGTAAAGCGCCCGCCGCACCGCGAATTACGGTGCGGCGGGCGCTATTTCGATATCAGGCGGCCTGCCGAGCGGCGTGCAGGCAGACGCCCGCCAGCCGCAACTGCAACCAGTCGGCCTCCGCCCACTCGTCGAGATCGCTTGGCGCGCTGCCCATTCCGGTACCGGTGCGGGCCTCGTCGAGCAGGCCGCGGACGTAACCGGCCAGCAGTACGCCCGCCGGAACCTTCGCCGAATCCGGAACGCCGACGGCGAGGATGTCGCGCACCGCGGCGGCGTGCTGATCGAGCCGGGCGAGCAGTGCGGGCATTTGCGCGGCGGCGGCCAGCGCGGGCACCCCGTGCGTGCGGTGCAGGCGGGTCAAAATGCGATGCGCCGACACTTCGAGCAACGCGGGGCCGAGCAAAAACATCCGCTCATGCTAGCAACCGCACAGAATTTATGAAACTGTGACATTTATCCGACCCCGTCGGCGCTGATCCCGCCCAGTCGGGCACCTCTTGGCAAATTACCGGTCAGCGGAAGGCGTTCGCATCGGTGAGCGCCTTTCCGAGCACCAGCTGATGCACCTCGGCGGTGCCCTCGTAGGTGAGCACCGACTCGAGGTTGTTCGCGTGCCGCAGCACCGGATAGTCCAGCGTGATGCCGTTCGCGCCCAGGATGGTGCGGCATTCCCTGGCGATCGCGATGGCTTCCCTGGTGCTGTTCAGCTTGCCCGCGCTCACCTGCTCCGGCCGGATCCGGTGCGCGTCCTTCAACCGGCCCAGATGCACCGCCAGCAGCTGACCCTTGCCGAATTCCAGCGCCATATCGGCCAGCTTGGCCTGGGTCAGCTGGTAGGCCGCCAGCGGCTTGTCGAAAACCTCACGGGTGCGTGCGTATTCGATGGTGGCGGCCAGGCAGTCGCGGGCCGCGCCGAGCGCGCCGAAGATGATGCCGAACCGCGCCTCGCTCAGACAGGAGAGCGGCGCGTTGAGCCCGCGCGATTCGGGCAGCACGGCATCGGCGGGCAGCCGGACGTCGTCCAGGTCCAGCTCCGCCGTGATGGAGGCGCGCAGCGACAGCTTGTGATGCATTTCGCGGGCGGCGAAGCCGGGCGTGCCCGCGGGCACCAGGAAGCCGCGGATCACCTGTTTGCCCTCGTCCTCGGTCTGCGCCCACACCACCGCGACATCGGCCACCGATCCGTTGGTGATCCACATCTTCGATCCGTTGAGCACCCAGTCGGCGCCGTCGCGCTTGGCCCTGGTCCGCATGCCGCCCGGGTTGGACCCGAAATCCGGCTCGGTCAGCCCGAAACAGCCGATCGCCCGCCCGGCCGCCATCTCCGGCAGCCACCGCTGCTTCTGCTCCTCGGAACCGAATTTGTGGATCGCGGTCATGGCCAGCGAACCCTGCACCGAAACCATGCTGCGCACACCGGAATCGACCGCCTCCAGCTCCTGGCAGGCCAGGCCGTACATGGTCGCCGACATTCCGGCGCATCCGTAACCGTCCAGGTGCATGCCGAGCAGGCCGAGCCTGCCGAGTTCGGGCGCGAGCTCACGGGCCGGGAAGGTGCCCGCCTCGAACCACTCCGCGATATGCGGGCGCAACCGCTGCGCCGCGAAGGCCGCGACGGTGTCACGGATCTCGCGTTCGTCGTCGGACAGCAGGGAATCGATCGCGAACAGTTCTTCCACAGTCACCATGCGCCCAGCCTATTCGGGGTTCCCCCGCCGTCCCGGCGAACGCCGGGATCAATAGGGGCCGGGTGACCGATTGCCCAGAAGTGGCTTACAACTACGCTGGGCACATGAGTGAGCTGGGATTCTCCACACGGGCCGTGCACGCCGGATTCGATCCCGATCCGCAGACCGGCGCCGTGAACGTGCCCATCTACGCGAGCTCGACATTCGCCCAGGACGGAGTCGGCGGGCTGCGCGGCGGATTCGAGTACGCCAGGACCGGAAACCCGACCAGGGCGGCGCTGGAGGCGAACCTCGCGGCGCTCGAATCGGGCAGCTACGGAAGGGCTTTCGCATCCGGTATGGCCGCCACCGACTGTGCGCTGCGCGCCATCCTGCGCCCCGGCGATCACATCGTCATCCCGGACGACGCGTACGGCGGCACCTTCCGGCTGATCGACAAGGTGTTCAGCCAGTGGGGTATCGAACATTCGCCCGCGCACATCTTCAACACCGACGAGGTGCGCGCCGCGATCCGCCCGAACACCAAGCTGATCTGGATCGAGACCCCCACCAACCCGCTGCTCAGCATCGGTGACATTCCGGCGCTCGCCGAGATCGCGCACGCGGCCGGCGCGAAGCTGGTGGTCGACAACACCTTCGCCACCCCCTACCTGCAGCAGCCGCTGCTGCTCGGCGCCGATATCGTCGTCCACTCGACCACCAAGTACCTCGGCGGGCATTCCGATGTGGTCGGCGGCGCGCTGATCACCAACGACAAGGATCTGGACGCCGCATTCGCCTTCCTGCAGAACGGCGCGGGCGCGGTGCCGGGACCGTTCGACGCCTACCTGACAATGCGCGGCGCCAAGACCCTGGCTCTGCGCATGGAACGGCACTGCGACAACGCCGAGAAGCTGGCCGAATTCCTGAGCAGTCATCCGAAGATCAGCCAGGTGATCTACCCGGGCCTGCCGGAACATCCCGGGCACCTGCTCGCGGATAAGCAGATGCGCCGCTACGGCGGGATGATCTCGGTGCGCCTGCACGGCGGCCGCGACGCCGCGCACGATTTCTGCTCGCGGACCAAGATTTTCACGCTGGCCGAATCGCTCGGCGGCATCGAATCGCTGATCGAGCATCCGGCCGCGATGACGCACGCGTCCACCGCGGGTTCGCAGCTGGAGGTGCCGGTGGATCTGGTGCGCCTCTCGGTCGGCATCGAGGACGGGTCCGATCTGCTCGCCGATATCGAGCAGGCGCTGGGCTGAGAACATGACGAAGCGGCCGCACCTGGGTACTGGGCGCGGCCGCTTCTATCGTCCGGGGAGTTGCGGGCCGAGGAGAAGCGCTCGGCCGCGGGGATCAGCTGTGGTAGGGCTCGGCGCTGACCAGCGTGACCTTCATGGTCTTGCCGCTGGGCAGGGTGTATTCGCGGGTCTCGCCGACCTTGGCATCGATGAGCGCGCCACCGAGCGGCGAGTTCGGCGAGTAGGTCTCCAGCTTGGAGTCGCTCAGGCCCTCTTCCCGGGTGGCGATGAGGAAGGTTTCGGTATCGGATTCGTCGCCGTCGTAGTAGACCTTCACGACGGAGCCGGGGAGTGCGACACCGGACTTGGTCGGGGCGACGCCGACCTTCGCGTTGTTCAGCAGTTCCTGCAGTTGGCGAATGCGCGCCTCCTGCTGGCCCTGCTCCTCGCGCGCGGCGTGGTAGCCGCCGTTCTCCTTGAGGTCGCCCTCTTCCCGGCGCTCGTTGATTTCCGCGGCGATGACCGGACGATTGGCGATGAGCGCGTCGAGTTCGCTCTTGAGCCTGTCGTGCGACTCCGGGGTCAGCCAGGTCACTTGCGTCTCAGTCATCTCGATCACTCCCTAGTAGTTGTTCCCGGCAGGGCCGGGTTCCCTGATAACCGCTGCAGTACCCACCAGGAGCGCAGGCACGCACCAGTCGACGGCTAGAGCGATCCTGGGAAGTTCGTCGAACCCCGACAGGCCTGTGCTCCGGGCTGACGCGCACTCCCGGAACTGACAGCGCTGGCCGTCAATGCAGCAAACACGGCTCCGAACTTCGGAACCGTGTGTGACGCCATTTTAGCATGAATTGGAAACATGCAGGTCGGGGTTTGTTTTCCCGATGTTCGCTACGGCAAAAGGTGCGAATCACCCGGCCCGGAGGTAACCCGGGACATGGCTGGAACAGCCGTAGATATTGCCTGCCGACGGCCGCGCCGAGGCCTTCACGACGGTGGTCAATTCGACCGTGCCACTGCTCGACGGCTCGATCAGCACCTCGCGCCTGCCCACCTCCGAACCGTCGCGGGACATCGCGCGCACCCAGCACACGACGGGCTGCTCCGGATTCTTGCGCGTCACCTTGAGGTGGACGGTGATCGTCGAATCGTCGTCGACGACGTAGCCGAGCTGTTCGGGATCGATATCCGACGGACCGAAGTTCTGGTAGTACGCGTAGGCGACGCCGAAACCCGCGAGGAGCACGATTACGCCGAGTACCAGCGGAATCCAACGGCGCCGCACCCGGGGTCTGATCCCGTACCGGTCGGCGCGCAGATCGGTACCGCCGGCGGATTCGGTCATGACAGCTCGCTCCCGGGGGGTACGTCGGAACAAAATCGGGTCGAATGGAACTATAGGGAACGAAGACCAGACACCCGCGACCGAGAGCGATGGTGAACGAGACGTGAGTGGCCTTCGCCTCATGGCGGTGCATGCCCACCCAGACGACGAATCCAGTAAGGGTGCCGCGACCACCGCCCGCTATGCCGACGAGGGACACGAGGTCCTGATTGTCACGCTGACCGGCGGCGAGCGGGGCAGCATCCTGAACCCGGCCATGGACACGCCCGGTGTGCTGGAGCGCATCCAGGAGATCCGGCGGGAGGAGATGGCCGAGGCGGCCCGCGCGCTCGGGGTGCGCCAGCACTGGCTCGGCTTCGTCGATTCCGGTCTGCCGGAGGGGGATCCGCCGCCGCCACTACCCGAGGGCTGCTTCGCGCTGGTTCCGCTGGAGGAGGCCACCGAGGCGCTGGTCCGCGTCGTGCGCGAGTTCAAGCCGCACGTGATCACCACCTACGACGAGAACGGCGGCTATCCGCATCCGGACCACATCAGGTGCCACGAGGTGTCGATGGCGGCATTCGAGGCGGCGGGCGATCCCACTCGCTTCCCCGACGCCGGCGAGCCGTGGACGCCGCTGAAGATCTACTACGACCACGGGTTCACGCTGGCCAGGCTGGACACCTTCGCCGCCGAATACGAGCGGATCGGCGAGCCGTATCCGCTGCAGGAGTGGCTGGACCGGATGCGCCAGTTCCGCTCCGGGCGTCCGGACGGGATGAGCCGGGTGACCACCCGGATCGAATGCGCCAAGTACTTCCCGCAGCGTGACGATGCCCTGCGCGCGCACGCCACCCAAATCGACCCGAACGGCGTGTTCTTCGCGATTCCGATGGAGATGCAGCAACGGCTGTGGCCCACCGAGGAATTCGAGCTCGCCAAATCCAGGGTCGAGACGTCCCTCCCGGAGACCGACCTCTTCGCCGGCATAGAGGACGACATCAAATGATCATGGTGGTGCTGGCGCAGACGCCCGCCAACCCGACCGGCCCGGAGTTCGGCAAGGCATCGCCGATCGCGCTGGTGATCATCCTGATCCTGCTCGCGGGCACCGTATTGCTGATCCGGTCGATGAACCGGCACATCAAGAAGCTGCCCGCGACCTTCGAACCGGAGCATCCGGAGCCGGATCAGGAGGCCGACGAGGGCACCGAACACGGTGTCGCCCGGCGCGAATCGGAGAACGGGGCCGACTCCGATCACCCCGCCGGAACGGGTTAGGCCTACCTCCGCATTCGCTCCGGCCGTGCGCGGGTCTACGGACGGCTTCGCCGCCAGCGCCTATTAGTTCCGCAGCGCGCGGGCCAGTGCGTCCTCGGCCGGGATCGGGGTGGGCGGTTCGATCACCTCGGCCTCGTACCGGTGCAGCCGCGGATAGCGTTCGCCGGATTCCCGCAGCGTCCAGTCGTGCCGGGTGCGCGCGGTGCGCGGCCGGTCGCTCGCATCGATGCCCACCCACTCGAAATCCATGGTGACGCGGTAGTTTTCCGGATCCGCGAGATCGATCCGCAGGTCGGCCGGATGGTGGGTGCCGAGTCCCGCCGTTGTGCGCGTGGCGATCTCGTCGAGGCGCGGCGTGAGCTCGTCCGAGATCAGCTCACGTAGCGGCGCCGCGGTCGCTGCGGGTTCCTCGAGCAGCGACAGCCAGTAGTGGATGAAGGCGCGGACGCGGTTTTCGCCGTACCCGTCGACGAACGGCGTGTCGTCGGTGCCGAGGATCGTCTCGGTGAGCCGGTGGAAGCGGGGGAGTCGTCCGGCCGGATCCTGAACCAGATCGATGTCGTAGCGCATCCGGATCGTTCCGGTCAGCTGCGGGCCGATGGTCTCGAAATCGTGGGTGACGGTCGCGTGCGACATATCCGGGGTGAGTTCGAGTCCGCGCAGGTGGTGTGCGTTGCGATGTCCGGTGTACGCGGTGGTCAGGCTGTCGAGGTAGGCCGCGCGGCCGGTGACGGTGCGCACCGGGAACTGCGGGGGACGAACGATGGTGAAATCGTCGGTCACCAACTCGCCCTGGTACTGCCGAGGCATAGTCGGCGCGTCGTAGCCGGCGTACCAGCGGTGTAGCACGGTGCGCAGGCGGTGCCGGAACGGGCTGCGGCGCAGCACCTCACGCAGTTCCTCGGTGGCGTCTGGCATGGGAACCAGCCTATGGGTGCTCGCGCGCGGGGTCGCGGCGTTCAGGGGAGCTGACGGGTGACCGATGTCACGTTAGCGCTCGGTTACCTTTGCTCGCCCTGCGTCGTCATGGAAGAGATCATGTTTTCCCATCGAGAATCAGGACATAGCAATGACATTCGAAGACCTACAGGCGGTGCTACCCGGCCGGGTACTGCTGCCGGGCGACGAGGGATTCGCCGCCGCGGCCCGGCCGTGGCTTTTGACGGTCGATCAGCCGGTATCCGCGGTCGTACTCGCCGACAATGCCGAAGACGTTGCGGCCGTAGTGAATTACGCGCGGCGGGCCGGAGTTCCGGTCCTCGCGCAGCCGACCGGGCACGGGGCGGCGGGCGGTGCGGACGATGCGATCCTGTTGCGCACCGGCGGCCTCGACGGTGTCGAGATCGACGCCGAGCGGCGGGTCGCACGCGTCGGCGCCGGGGCGCGGTGGGGTCAGGTGCAGCTCGCCGCGGCCGCGCACGGGCTCACCGGGCTGGCGGGCAGCAATCCGGCGGTCGGCGTCACCGGATACACGCTGGGTGGCGGGATGGGCTGGTTCAGCCGCAAGCACGGCTGGGCGTCGGATGCGGTGCGCGCCTTCGAAATCGTCGATGCCGACGGCGCGGCGGCGCGGGTCACCGCGGATTCCGATCCGGACCTGTTCTGGGCGCTGCGCGGTGGCGGCGGCGATTTCGCGGTGCTGACCGCACTCGAATTCGATTTGTTCCCAGCGTCTTCGATGTATGGCGGCCGAGTCGTGTGGCCCGGTGATCGGACCAGGGCGGTGTTCGAGTTGTTCCGGGAGATCACCGAGAACGCACCGGACGAGCTGTCGATTTGGTTCCACCGCTTGCAGTTCCCGGATGCGCCGCCCATGGTCGCACTCGATATCGCCTATCTCGGCGCGGGTGCGGACGGGCAGGCGCTGCTGCCCGAACTGGACCGGATCGGTGGGGCGGTCGTCGACAAGCGCGGCATCATGAGCACCGCCGACATCGGTGAGATCACCGCCGAGCCGACCGATCCCGCACCCGCGCTCGGCCGGACGGAACTGCTCGTCGACCTCGGTGACGCGGTGCTGAAAACGCTGTTGGACGAGCCGGTCGCGCCGCTGGTGAATATTCAGATCCGGCATCTCGGCGGTGCGTTGGCCACCCGTCCCGCGGCCGGTGCGCGCGGTCCGATCGCCGAGCAGTATCTGCTGTATGTGCTCGGGCTTGGGCTGCCGCATCTGGCCGACGCGGTAACGGCTCGGCGGGCGGAGGTCGTCGGCGCGATCGGCGCGCATATCAGTGGGAAGAAGCCGCTGACCTTCCTCAACTCGCAGGAGTCGGCCGCCGCCGCATTCGATGACGTGACGCTGGCCAGGTTGCGTGAGATCAAACGGGCGCGGGACCCGCGGGGCGTGTTCCGGTCGAATTTCCCTGTGCTGGGGTGAATTTCGCGGTGATCCGGCGGGGTGGGCAGGCGCCTCGCCGGATCCATTGGGGAACCGCCATCGCCGGGCGCAATGAAGTTGTGGCACAACCGAGTTCGAAGTGACCGTTGTCTTCGCATCGGGGGCGGGGAAGACTGTAGCGAGATGGATTGGTAATTGTCCACGCGGCAAGCGATTGTAGCGTCAAAACGCTACCTGGACAACACATTTGGATTAGTTGAACAGGCAATTCCCAAGTGGCCCAATCTGTCGGCCCGATGTGTTCCAATGCAGCAATCCCCGCTCGACCGAAGGAAGACACATGGACAATGTGATCGAACAGATCGACCGTGCCATCGATTCGACCGCGGCGATCGTCGCCGCCGTCGACAAGGACCACCTGTCCGCGCCCACCCTGTGCGCGGAGTGGGACGTGCGGGCCGTGCTCAATCACATTGTGCGCAACATGCATGTCTTCGCCGCCGGGGTGAGCGGGATGAACACCGGCGCGGATCACGAATCCGATTGGCTCGGTGGGGATCCGCAGGGCGCGTACGCCGCGGCCGCCGAGGTGGACCGCGCGGCCTGGCATCGGCCGGACGCGCTCGACGCGACGGTGCAGCTGTCCTTCGCCGCGCTTCCCGGATCGGCCGCCGCCCGCATCCATCTCACCGAGGTGCTGGTGCACGGCGTCGATATCGCCGTCGCCATCGACCGCACCGACCTGGTGGACGAGGAACTCTGCGCGCAGGTGCTCGATGGTATGCGGGCGCTGGGTGGTATCGACCGTTTCCGGAAGATGGGCGCCTTCGGCCCGGAGGTCCTGGTGGCCGCCGAGGAACCGGCGCATCTGCGGCTGCTCGGCTATCTGGGTAGGGAAGTGCTGCAGGTGTAGTCAGGGCCGCAGTCCTTCCAACACCTTCTGCGACGCACCCGCGAGCAGTTTCCGGCGCTGTTCGAGGAATTCCGGATAGTGCTCGACGCGCCACAGCCGCCGATCCTCCGGAATGCACTGGCGGGAAATCGCGCCGGGCGACATTTCCTCCAGATACGCCAAATTCGCCTCGATACTGTCGGCGGAGTTGTCCCACGGACACTCTCGGTCGATCCACACGTAATTTGCCACCGCGTTGATATATCGGGCCGGGAAGCCGATGACGCGGAGCATGGATCGCGGGAATATCGGTCGTATCACCAGATCGGCGTGCTCGGCCGGGGTGTCGATCGGCGTTCCTTCGCTGCGTGCCGCGAGCAGATAGGTGAGCGGTAGGGTTCGCGCGTTGATATTCGATTCATCGAAATCCGACGGGGCGAGCACGTAGGTATCGTTCTCGCCCATCAGCGAGGTCAACAGCCGGTCGATTCCGTCGCGCTCCAGGGTGGCGATGTCCTGGTTGAGGGTGGTTTCGGTGGAGGAGCGATGCCGCCCGCTTATCGAGGCGACCATGAACCAGTAGAGCGCCTTGTCGCGCTCGGCGGCATTCGGAAAACTGCCGCCGTGCTGGTGCAGAAATGCGGACATCAGCGGCATGCTGGTTCGCCCCGGTAATATCCGATCGTGGTCGAGGCCGAGTTGGTCCGCCAGAATGCGAAGAAAGTAATCGATATAGCCGGGCGTATCGTTCAACGCATCGGCGAACCGGTCCGGCCGGATATTTTCCAACGAGGCGAAATCGACGCGGCCCGCGGCGACCGCCGTGACATTGCGCAGGAACCAATCGGTGCTGAACTTATAGCCCAACGAGGCCCAGCGCTTCGTTTCCCGGCGAATATCCTGTCGCGCCCGAGGCAGTCGCGAACATATCCTCGCCAGCGAAAGATCTGCTTTGGACAGTCTGGTACCCGACGAATTCACCTTGTTGAATATTTCCACAACGGCATCGAGCGTCTTGTGCTCGTCGGTGATGCGCTGTTCCGGCATATCGCGTTCCGGTATCTGCGCCAGCCGATTCAAGCGGTTGACGTACAGTGTCAGCTGCTCGCGGTTGCATTCCAGTCGCTCCAGGTGGTCGCCGACTCCCCGCTCGACGACCTCGCTGACGCTGAACAGATTGTTATCCAAATTATGCCGCGGCGCGATGAACCGGAATTCCTCGGCGGCGACATCGAAGCATAAGCGATTGAACATTTCCGGATCACCGTCGAAGAACTCCGGCGGATGTCCGCGCAGCACACTGTAGAGAGATGTGATACGCTGTTGGCCATCGAGAAGAAGCAGGCGCACGCCCTGATCTACTTGTTTACGGATGGGAGTCACCGAAACATCTGCTTCCCAGAGCAGAACACCCCCTACCGGATAGTTCAGATAAAGCGATCGGAAAAGGCTCTTGACCTGATCGCGAGTCCAAACGAATCCGCGCTGAAACTCCGGCAGGACCAGCGTGCCGGAATCGACCTGCGCCAGTAGTGTAGAGATCTTCGTCATACTTGACCCCCTTGGTCAAACCGAATCATGCCGCCTGCCCGGCTTCCACCCAGGATGCCTAGCCGCCTCTGGACTGTCAAAGCCCTACTGGCCCAACATGTTTCCGTGTTGGTAGTCGCTTCGAGGGCTGCGTTGCCCGCGGCATGCGAGAGGTCGCGATCCGTACGCGCCGGGCACGCGGCCTTGCGTGCTCTGAGTAATCATGACCGTTTCGTCCCGTTGACGGGACCGAAACGGTCCGTACGGCAGGCGATTTCCACGCTCACCGCGGTTCGACCTCGATCACCACACCGTGCCCGGCGGGTGGTACGGGCGGTCGGTCAGTCCGATGGTAGGGCGTGGAACAACCAGCGCCCCAACATGGTTCACTGAGCGGAACATCAGGATGCGGCGAATACCCGTGTAATCCCGAGCGCGCAAGACGGCAGATGGACCGGCAGGAATCGAAAGATAGTGCTGCGTAGCATCTTTGAATGCTCAGTCGGTGAACGTGAAATGCCCGGTGAAGTAGCCGTTGTTGCGCAGGAAGGGTATATGCCGCAACACATCGACCATGATCTTGGAAGCCGAAAGACGCTGTGGCCCTTCGGGGTATGCGGGCATCGGGTGCGATGCATTGCGGGCGATCGGTACACCCTCGGCGCTGAGCTCGACGAACCACGGCGGCACGGTTTCGAAGATGAGATTTCCGCCGGGAAATCTGGTCGCCAGATCGGTGAGCAGCCCGGTGACTTCATCGGGTGCCAAATACATGAGGAGTCCTTCGGCCGTGATTATCACGTTGTCGCCCTCGACGCGAACGGAAAGTCGATGGACCGATACAGTTTCTCGGCCCAGTGGTCGTGGAACGGTGAGTTCGCGTTAATCGACGACGCCGCGCGGTTTCGGAGTGTCCAGAGCCCCGTCGCCGATATGCCGGTCAACGCGATGCGAACGGGCTGATCCGACGGCATGTGAACCTTCCGGGATAGGTGTCGGCGCTAATCGCTGGTCGTCATCCGGGAGACGAGCGAGACGCCGTCGACTCGATATATGGCCTCGCAGGCGCGGCTGACCACATAGCACAGGTAATAGCGCTCCACCAGCGTCAAGCCGACGGTGTGCAGGCTCAAATACAGCAGGCTGGTGAGGATCCGGGCCGCGAGGAACCGGGGATCGTTGCTCAGGTAGTCCTGTAATCCATCCGATGCGCCGACCACGCGGTGGAATGCGTTGGCTGCGAAGTCCGTTCGCTCCCGCCGATGCGCCTGTGCGTATTCGGTATGCACCACAACGGATCCGGCCTCGAGCCGGGCGATGATATCCGGCTTCGCGGCGCGCACGCGGGCGCTCCACGCCGCGGCCAGCGGCGATACGGATCCATCCAGCTGTTCGAAGATCTCGAGCACCCGCTGTTCGATCTCGTTGTGCGACTGGCGGTATCGGGCATCGAGGGTGGCACGGAGGCCGTCGGGATTCTTGCTCGTCGCGATGAAGGCCTCCGCATGCGAACGGAAGCTGAGGTAGCTGAGCGGAACTCCGCCCGGCCCATGCGAATTCGCGACCGCGGGCAGATGCGCGACCATGAGATCGAGTGCGGCGGTGACCAGATCGTCGCGCCGGTCCGCGCCGAGCCGGAGCACATCCGTCACCGTCGGCCGCACGCCCGCCAGGAAGCCGCGGGTTATCTCGGGCAGGTCATTCCCGCCGAAGACCGATCCATCGGCCAGCGGGACGATCGCTGCCGGGGCGACCGCTACCCCGGGATGCGCCAGCGCGAGTGCGCGCGCCTCGATCTCGGCCGCCGCGTCCGGTGAAACATCCAGTTGCGCAACCAATCTGGTGGTGGCGCGGCCTTCGGATTCGCGGAGATAGAGCGCGCGAGTGGCAAGGCCAGCACCAACGGCGCTGTCGAGGAAGGGTACGAGCACCTCGCGCAGCACCGTGTACTGCGCGGATTCCGGTACCGAAAGGAGCGAGATCTCGGTCCACCCCGCTGTAGCCGCAGGCATCGCTCAACCCATTTCCGGTTGGGACATGGCCATTTCGAAGGCGAGCTCGATCAGGGTGAGCCCGGCGACCTTCGGGTCGAGCCGAATTCCCCGGTCGTCCTCGGTAAGCCCGCGGCGGCGCAACAGTTCGATGAGCGGAGCGATGGTCGGGCGGGCAAGGACCTCATCCAATTCGGTGCCGGTGGAAATCTGCCATTCCTGGCGCAGAATGCCGTCGAACATCGCCAGTCCGGCCTGGATGAACGAGATCAGCACCCGGTCCTGACCGGCGGGCACCGCCAGATCGAAGCCGAGCGGATCCGCGATGTACTGATGGATCAGCCCTTTACGGTGCATCATGAACTGCTGATCGACCAGCGAGATCGCGCCGGAGCCGAGGCCGACGGTATCGGCCCGGAGCTGAAAATACATGGCGGCGAACGGGGAAACCTTACCGAAGTATCCCGATGCGTATTCCTCCAGCCGGGTGCCGATGCGATTGCGCGCCTCGGTGAACAGCACCTGCTGCTTGCGCAGGTAATCGCGCTTGCCATCGGCGCTCACGGTGCGCCGCATGAAGGTGCCCGGGGTCGGCCGGAAGGAGTACAGCGAGAGGTGGCTCAGCGGCAGCTCGAGCGCGCGGTCGACGGTCGCGATCAGTTCCGGGATTTCCTGGTCGGGAAAGCCCGACATGATATCGATCGTCACGTCCTCGAAGCCGGCCTCGCGAGCCGCGTAGACGATTCTGTCCGCCTGCTCGGCGGAGTGCCTGCGGCCGAGTTTGCGCAGGCGTTCGTTATCGAAGGATTGCACGCCGCTGGATACCCGATTGAATCCCAGCTCGCGGTAGAAACGCAGTTTGGCCTCGTCGACGGTGTCCGGACTGCATTCGATGGTCGCCTCCAGCACCGAACTCAGATCGAACGCCGATCGGATCGCGTCCATGATCGCGGTGGATTCCTCGGGCTCGAGGCTGCTCGCCGTGCCACCGCCCCAGTACATGACGCAGGGGATATTCCCGGCGGCGGTCAGTGCGGCGCCGCGCTCGGTGATCTCCCGGCACAGCGCTTTTATGTAGTTCTGCCGGACGGAATCGCCGGGTTTGCGCAGCAGATCTTTTGTCGGAATCGCCTGGACCCAGTCGCAGAACGTGCATTTGGAATGACAGAACGGAATGTGTACGTAGATCATCAGCATGCGCTGATCCGGGGTGCTGGACGGTAGATCCGGCACGACCGAGGGCAGGGAGGATGTCATCGGAATTCCTTTCGACTTCCAGGATGGTCGATCCATCGTGGAATCCATGAGGGCGGCCCCGCGCGGTCGAAGGGGGCCGGGCGCGGAGCCGCCGTCAAGGCATCAGGCTCGGTCTGCTCAACCGCTTTCAGTCGGAATCCGAGAAGATCGGCCCTAGCGGACGATTTACGACGAGCAGCTGCAGCTGCACTCACAAGTGGTGCAGGATGCGGACATCACCTTGGCGACCACATCGCGGTCGTCCATGCGGCTGTCGTCCAGGAATTCGGAAATCTCGAGCGCGTTGATATCCAGCGCGGGCAGGTTGTTCTCCATGACGGAGTACCTCAATTCTCTTCGTAAATATGTGAAGGTCCGGCCCCAATTGGAAATCGTAGGTAGGGCATTGTTTGGTGTCAATACTGCTGCCGGTGCCTTTAATTGCGCTATACGGTCGCTATAGCCGCGCTCCAGCGGGTATAAATCAATGTCATCGGATATCTCCAGAATTGGTCATTTCCGCAGGTGAGCGGGCCGGTGATTCGGTGGAGTGTGAATCGAGCCATGTTATGGTCGGCTCTGCTGGAAAAGAAATCGGGGAACGCGATCGGCGGTTTGTAAATGCCGGTGAGGCCCCGTTGTCAGAAAGGGCCGCAATGAATATCAATTCAGCCGGCGCAGCCGACTTCGTGATGCCGGATATCGAAGCGGTGCGCGCCGAGGCGAATGCCGTCGATACGCGGAAGATTTTCGAGCAGGGCATGGATGCCGAACTTCCGGCGTCCAGGGCCGCCGTTGCGCTGGCGCTGTGGCAGGACGAAACGATCACCACCGAAGAACTCCGCATCGCGGCCGAGGCCCGCTGTGCCCAGCGCACCCCGCGCCTGCACACCTTTGTGCCGCTCTATACGACCAATCATTGCGATTCGGAATGCAAGATGTGCTCGATGCGCAAGGGCAACGCGCGGCTGGATCGGCGTTTTTCGGGGCGGAACGAGATCATCCAGCAGCTCGAGATCCTGTACCAGCACGAGGGTGTCCGGGGTATCGGATTCCTGACCGGTGAGTACGAGGACAAATATGTGCGGCTCAGCACCGCCTTCCGGATCGGCTGGGCCATACGCACCGCGCTCGATATGGGATTCGAGCGGATCTACTTCAATATCGGCAGCATGGAGCCCGACGAGATCGACGTACTCGCCGATTGGGTCGGCCATGAGGAAGCGGTCACCATGTGCGTCTTCCAGGAGACCTACGACCGCGATTCCTATCGGAAGTTCATGGGGAAAACGTCCATGGGCGTGCCGAAGGCCGATTTCGACCGGCGAGTCGTTTCGTTCGACCGTTGGCTGGACGCCGGTTTCCGCTATGTCAACCCGGGCGTGCTCGTCGGATTGCACGAGGATGTCACCGTCGAATTGGTGCACCTGGTAGCGCATGCCGCGCATTTGCGTGAGCGCGGCGCGGTGGTGGATTTATCCGTGCCGCGGATGCGTCCCGCGATGAGCTCGCGCGATACCACCCGCATCAACGACAAGGATTATCTGCGGATGATGGCGGTGCTCGCGTTCACCTGCCCGGATCAGCGATTGGTGCTGACCACCAGGGAGCCGGAGGAATTCCAGGATCAGGCGATCGGCATGGCCGGCGTGATCAGCCCCGGCAGCCCGGATGTCGCGCCGTACCGCGCGGATTCCGCGGCCCGCAACGACGAGAAGACCTCCCAATTCCTGGTCGCGGATCTGCGTCGGCCGCGCCACATACTCGGCCGGATCGAGGCACGGGGCACCGAGGTCGGTCACTTCGTCGATCCGGCGAAGGGAAAAGCGCGTATCGCGGTCGGCTGACCGGCGATTGTCCGAGGTAGAGGAGTAGCCGCATGACTGGCAGCGGCCGAACGCGAGTGTTCTTGTTGCACGGACTGCTCGGCACGGCATATGGGCATTTCGGTTCGCAGATCGAGGCCTGGCGCGGGCGTTACGACGTAGTACCCGTCGATCTGCCCGGCCATGGCCGGTGCCCGGTGGATGCCGCCGAGAATTACCTGGATCACGCCTTCGGATATGTGGTGTCCCTGCTGGAACGTTTCGGTCCGGCGCGGGTTGTCGCGGCATCCTATGCGGGGGGTCCGATCGCGGTCCGGTGCGCCGCGGAGCGGCCGGATCTGGTGAATTCCCTAGCCCTCTCGGGTTTCGCGCCGGGGATCCGTCGCGATGCGCTGCTCGCCCAGCTCGGCGGCTTCTGGCAATTGGCCGAGGACCATCCCGATCTCGCCGCCACCTATACGCGCCTGCACGGCGATCGGTGGCGCGCCACCCTGCGAGCCTTCAGCGCGGATGCGGCGCGGATTTTCGAATATCTGCACGTCGAAAACCTGTCCACCGATGTGCTGCTGGCCAATGGCACGGTGAAGTCGGTCGAGCACACTGCCGCGGTGAACGCGCGGCAGTTGGGTCCCCGGGTGTTCGGCCGGGTGATCGAGGGAGCGGGACATATTCCCAGCCATGACAAACCCGCGGACTTCACCGCGGCGCTGGAGGAGTTCTGGCTGTGCGGCGAATTGCGGAATTTGTTGCAGGAGAACGAATCAACGCGTCGGCTCGACTCGCTGGAGACGGTGGCCGTGCTGACGTATCTGCGGGACAACGGGATTTGCGGGGACGTTCCGGAGGAGCGTCCGGAAACTATCGAAGGATGGGGCGCATGGGCCGTCCAGCGTTTACTGGTTTCCTGACCGCGCCCGAAAAGGCCGCCGAGACGGGCGTGCACTTCGGCGCCGAGTTCGCCGACTGGGATTCGCTGCTCGGCCGCGGCATCGAGCGGTCGGGCGTTATCGCATCGGGGCGCACCTACGTGGTCGATCCGGCCGCGGGTCTCGAGGCGTTCTGTTCGCTTTTCGCGGTGGCGACCGTGCCGGACACCGTGCTGCTGTGGACCTCGCCCGCGACAATCGGTGTCGGGGTGCGCGAGCTGGTCCCCGCGCTGTTCGAGTTGGAACAACCATTTCTCGAATCGGTGGACCGGCCGCTGTGGGGTGTGGCGACCTCGGGCAGCTCCGGTGTTCCCAAAATCGCGATCGGGCACGCCGATATGTGGGAGCTGATCGCGCTGCACTACGAACAGGCGATATTCGGCGGCGAACTGCCCGCGAGCCTGGCCACCTGCCTGCCGCTGCAGTTCTCCGCCGCATTCTTCATGACGGTGCTGCCGAGCCTGATGCGCCGCCGGAACCTGGTCGTATTTCCGCCGCATGATTGGTCCGCGGTCCGGCGCGCGGGCGAGGCGTTCGTCCTGGCCGTTCCGTCACTGGCCGCCGCGGCCTGTCTCGGCCTGCGCGAAAAGGTCGATATGCGTGGCGTGACGCTGTTCCTGGGCGGCGGACACCTCAGCGAGTCGCGGGTCGAGTTGATTCGCGAACGCTTTTCCGGCGTCGCGGTGGCCAATATCTACGGCACGGCGGAAACCGGTGCGATCTCCGTGGATCGGGCGCCGGGCCACAATAAACATGTCGGTCGGCCGCTCGCCGGTAAGGCGGTGTGGATCAGCGATCCGGATCCGAATGGCATCGGCATGATCCGGGTCGCCGGACCGGACTGCTGCGAATACATCTGGCGTCCCGGCGCGGAATTCACCGCCGGTAACGGCGGTACCGACTACGGCCACTTCGACGGCGACGGAAACCTCTGCTTACAGGGGCGGGCCGATGGCGGCGAGAAATTCATGGGCGTGCTGGTGTATCCGCGGGATATCGAACGGCATCTGCTCGAGCTGCGCGGGGTGGTGGACGCCAGGGTGCTGGTCGAGCGGACCCCGACCGGATTGGAACGCTTGGTCGCCAAGGTGGTCGGTCGAGTGAGCGACGAAGACGTGTACGCGCATTGTGCGGCATTGGCCGAGGCGCAGCGGCCGACCCGGATCGAATGCATCGATGAGATCGCGGCCGGTGCTGCCTACAGCGACAACGGGAAACTTTGATGATCAATACCGATACTCGTCGGTTCAAGGTGAAGGCCGACGCGTTCTACGTACGACACGAAGACGGCGTATGGCTGCGAAATAACATCGGGTCGTTCACGATTCGCGGCGGCGGAGCTTATGACCTGGTGGCCGCGGTTTTCGCGAGGTTGGACGGCACCTGCACGGTCGGCGATCTGTGTGCGGGACTTTCCGATGGCGCGGCCGGTTCGGTGACGAAGCTGGTGGAAACCTTGGCGGGCAATGGTTTCGTCCGCGCGGTCGAGGCCGAGCCGGAGCTGGTACCCGGTTGGATGCGCACGCGATACGCCACCCATCTCGCATTTCTCGAACATCACGGCGATCGTCCGGTGAGTCGGTTGTTGCGCGTGCGATCGCAGCTCGTCGCGGTGGCGGGCGATGGTGTCGCGCTGCGCGGTGTGGTCGGTGCGCTGGCCGATTTCGGGATCGCGAAGGTGGCCGTCCTCACGCCGGACCGGACGATAGCGCAGACCGTGCGGGACGCGGCCGCCAGGGATCCGCAATTCCAGTGGGAGACCATCGAATCCGCGTTCCAACTCGATGAGCTGACCCGGGTGCCGAAATTCCGCGACGCGCGGTGGGCGCTGCTGGCGACGGACCGCGGCGATGCGGCGGAGATCGCGGAATTACAGGCCGGTCTGCGGGCCGCCGGAAAGTCTGTCGGCGTGCTCGGGGGGTGCGGCGATTTCGTGGCGGCCACACCCGCGAGCCCGGACGACTCCTGGTGTTGGGAATGCTTGCACCGCAATATCGCCGCGCGGGCGGTCGGTGATTCCGGCCCGGCCGCACTGGCGCCCGCGCCCGCGACCATCGGCGCATTGCATCTGGTGCAGCGGCTGTTCGCGGAATTGGCCGAACTCGCGACCGGCGCCGGGAGTGTTGTCACCGCGGAACCCTTTGCGCCCGTTGTGCGTACGCATACCGGCCGCAAACATCCGCTGTGCGGCCGTCATATCCGGATGACGGCAGCGCGGCCGGTGGATGTCGCCGCGCTGCGCGGCGAACCGGTGCGCCTCGACATTCCGGCGGCCGACGATCCGGTGGAGCTGATCGGGGTTTCGGACCGAATCGTCGAGGTCACCACCCGGTGGACCGATTCGATCACCGGGCCGCTGTATTCGGTCGGCGAGGCGGACGCCGGTCAGTTGCCGCTTTCGTCCAGCAGCTGCACGGTCGCCGATCCGGACTCCACGGCCGCCCATCCGAGTACGAAAGAGATTCACTGCCAGGCTATTTCGGCGCGCGAGGCGCGAAATCAGGCCGTGCTGTACGCATTGGAGTGGCAGGCATCCCGGATCGCCGAGCTCACCGATCATCCGGCGCGGGGGTGGGTCTTCGGGGCTGGTTGGTCCGCGGCCGAGGCGTGGTACCGGGTGGGTGTCGCGTCCGCCTATGCCGAGCCACCCGGCTCGCTCGACTGGCAATCGGTTTCCGGTGAACAGCACCCGGTCCGCGACTATCTGCTCGAAACCCTCGCTGATATCGGTAAGCCGCCGAATTCGGCCGCGTACGAACATGTTTCGAATGGGTTGGTGCGCGCGTGGGTGCGCGGCGCGGATATCGAGGCCACCGCGGGGGTCGGGCTGGATCCGGATCACGCCCTGCGCAACGCTTTACTGCGCGCGGTAGCGGAAAACGGTTCTACGGTCGCCCATCTCGCGCCACCGGTCGCCGACTGGCAGGAAGCGGCCATCATGCTGACCGGTCATCCCGGTGTGCTGGATGTGTCGGAATTACTGCCCTTCCTCGGTGCCGATGGATACCTTTTCGCCGCTGCGGCCCCGGGGGTGACATCGTGACCGCCGCCCGGACGATGACCGTGGTGGGGGAGGGTTTCGTCGCGGAATTCCTCGCCGAACTGCTTTCCGAAGAGTCGGTCGGCTCATCCGTGGTGCTGGTCGCCGAATTGAACCGGATCGGTGACTATCAGGACATCATTCTCGAATGCGTTGCCGCGCAACATTCGCTGCTGTTCGTCGGGACCTGGCGCTCATTCGTTTACGTCGGGCCGGTGTGGCGGGCGGGCCAGACCGGATGCCCGCACTGTCTGGTCACGCGGACGGCGAATTCGTCGTTCGGGCCGGATCTGCTCGGTGACACCTTCGCCGAGGTCGCGGCGCGTGACCTCACCGTGAGCACGCTCGGGCCCGGCCTGCTGCGGATCGTCGAGCTCCAGGTGCGGGCGTGCCTGGCCGACCCGGATCTCGTCGATGGCCAGGTAATCGTCATCGACGGTTTGACGGGCACGGTAGAGCGGCAATTGCTGCTGCCCGATTCGACCTGCGCCAACTGCGGTGAATCGAGCACCGGCACCATTCCGGAATTCCATGGCGCACCGCTGCCGAAGCTCGCGCCGGGCGCCCTGCGCACCAGGGAAGTGGATGCGCGGGTAATCGAGCGCGAATATCTGTTCGGCGGGCTGGGTTTGTTCAAAGAACTCCGGCAGGATCTGCAGAGCCCGATCGGCGCGTGTTCGGTCGAATTGGTTACTCGATGGGGCCGCCGTGAGCCCGCCATCGGCCGGGGCGATACCTTCGGGTCGAGCCGGACGATCGCCGTGCTGGAGGGGCTGGAGCGCTATGCCGGGATGTTCCGCGGCGGCAGAACGGCGCCGGTGCGCGCCGCGTACGCCGAAATCGCGGACGAGGCTGTCTACCCGCCCGAACTCGGCACCCATCCCGCGGAAAGCTATGCCGCACAAGGGTTTCGCTATCAGGAATTCAGTCCGGACACGGTTGTCGACTGGGTCTGGGCGTATTCGTTCCGCAAACAGCAGGCGGTGCTCATTCCGGAGCGCGCGGCCTTCTGGGGTCCGCGGCATGACGGGGAGATCTCCTTCATGTACGACACCTCCAACGGCTGTGCCCTCGGCAATTCACCGGAGGAGGCGATCCTGCACGGGCTGCGCGAGGTGGCAGAACGGGATTCGTTCCTGCTCACCTGGTATCGCAGGCTGGCGCTGCCCGAGGTCGACCTCGACGGTGTCGGCGGGAGGCTCGGGCAACTATTGCGAAAGGCCAAGTTGTTCACCGGGTTCCGATTCCGCGCATTCCAATCCACCATGGAGTACGGGATGCCGAGCTTCTGGCTGGTGGCCGAGAACAGTCTCCCGGACGGTCCGCGGGTGCTCGCGGGTTCGGGCGCGCATCCGGATCCGATTCAAGCGATCATCGGCGGTTTACACGAGCTGATCGGCAGTGTGCAGGCCACAACGCACAGTTATCCGCGGCGGCGCGCCGATGGACTGCGAATGTTGGCCGATCCGACGCTGATTCGCACCATGGCCGACCACCCGCTGGTCGGCGCGCTGCCCGAGGCGCGTCCGCGCTATGGCTTCCTGCTCGACCGCGACGGGAAACGAATCGCGCTCGGCGATATCGCGAGCACGCTGCAGACCGGCGAATCCGATCTGTGCGCGGATCTGGATACCGCGCTCTCGGGCATGCTGGCCGCCGGGTTGGACGTGCTCGCGGTGGATCAGACCATGCCGGAATTACGGCGCAACGGGCTGTCCTGTGTGCGGGTGCTCGTTCCCGGGACCGTGCCGATGACATTCGGTCACCTGAATCGCCGGGTGCGCGGGCTGCCCCGGCTCACCGGTGAGACCGCCATTCCCTATCGCGGTCAGTGCGGCAAAGGAGAGGAGATCGGGTGCGTTCCCCATCCATTCCCGTGACCGGGCAGGACGAACTCTTCGACTACGTCTCGCGGCTGCGTACCGATCCACAATCCGCGAATCCGGCTGATTGGCAAGTGGATTGGGCCGATGGACCGTGGCCGGTCAAGGTTTACTCGGGTGCGCGGCGCATTCGGCTGGATCCGGCATCCGGGCTGGCGAGGGTGCTCGCGGGCAGCCTCGCGGTGAATCGGATCCGCGTGGACGCCACGGGCGGGTTGCCATCCGCACCGGGCCGAGCGGCCTTGGAATATCACGGATCTCAATATCTGATGCGGCGATCGATACCCTCCGGCGGGGCGATGTATCCGACGGAGCTGTATGTGCTGTGGCCGGGCGCGAATCAGGTCGGCCACTACGACGCGTATCGGAACGAGCTCGTGCATCTGGGGCGGGCCAACGGAATCCGCGAGGCCATCGGTGAACCCGAGGATCTGCCGCCGCTGATGCTGTTGCTGTGCAACAGGTTCTGGAAGAACTTCTACAAGTACGGCAACTTCGCCGCCCGCCTGGGCTCGGTCGATACCGGTGTCGTGCTCGGTCGCCTGGTGCGGTCGGCGAGCGCCTGCTTCGGGCGGGTCGAGGTGCGGGCCGACTTTTCCGCGGACCTGGTCGGCGCGATGCTGGGACTGGATCCGGCCGAGGAGTTGTGCGTCTCGCTGCTCGGTCTGGGACACCCCGGTTCCGTTCGCGATTCGCATTCGCCATCTGAATCAGACTGTGTACCAACAGTTATCGAACGTTCCCGGGTGATCAAGCGATCGGCGCTGTTCGATGCCTGGAACGCGGCCGCCAAGCCGACGGTATCCGGTGGACCGTACGTACCCGGCCCGATGATGTCTGCGATTTCGGGTCGGGAAATCGCGCTACCGGAACCCAAACCTATCGATCTACTGGATCCGAACGTATTGCGCCACAGGCGATCCAATGGGCGTCTTTTCACCGGCGCCACCGTCACCGCCATGGATCTGGCCACCGTGCTCGTGTCGGCGGCCGACGCGGTGAGCCAACTGCGGGCTTGCGCGGATGGTGTGCTCGGCACGGATATTCACCTGTTCTGCGCGGTACATCGGGTCGCGCAGGTGCCCGCGGGCTGGTACCGCTACGAGGACGGCCGCCTGATCGCTGTCGGAGACGGCGGCGCTACGGCCGCCGACCTGCAGCGGGCGCTGTTCGCCGACACGGTCAATATCGAATTGGCGGCGTTCACCGTACATCCCGTCGCACCCACCGACTTTCGAGCGGCGGGCCGTGGCATGCGCGGATATCGGGAGCAGCAGTTCGGCATCGGGGCGGCGGTGGAGGCGCTCACGGTCGCGGCGGCCGCGGTCGGGAGCGGCAGTCATCCGGTGCTCGGGTTCGACGCGGACCTGGTCGACCGAGCATATGGCCTGTCCGGCACGGCTTTCGGAACGCATGCGCAGGTATCGGTCGGCGCTGTCGGTGTCGACCCGAACTGGGAGATAGCGGTGATGCTCGAATGACAAGGCCAGACCCACGATTCAGCCCGTATGTGCTGTTCCGGCGCGGCACGCTCGGCCTGTCCGAACTCGCGGATCTGGTTCCGGCGCGCGCATGGGACCTGCTCCGGCGGGCGGACGAAATCGATATCGACGCCAGTACCGCAAGGCTGGAAGATGCGTTGCACCAAGCGATTCCGACACTGTCACCGGAACACCGGCGCGCGGTGCTGAAGCTGCGCCGCGATGTGCACAACGGAAGGCCGATATCGGCGGCCGCACCGCTGGAGCTGCTGCCCACCGCATGCCGGGATCTGCTGATCGAGTGGAATCAGACGGCGGAACAACGGCGGACATTACTGGCGCAGGCCGATGCCACCTACCGATCAGAGCTGGAGCAGGCACGCACGACGCTGGCGAAAGTGGCGCTGCACGAGGACTTCCAGCGCGGCCTGCAGCTGTCGGGCGAGGACGTATATCGCGAGGTGATGGCCTTCGCCGCCGACCCGTTCGACACCGGACGCAAACCGAGCCGGACGCGGCGCATGGAAAGCACCATCACCAGCTTCGCCTACCGGGTGGTGTTCAAACCGTCCCCGTTCGGCTCGTTCACCGAAATCGGCGCACACGATTGGACGGCGAAATCGGCACCGGGACAACGTCTCTCGCAAGTCCGGCTCAGCGTCGGCCTGCTGGCCTGGATGGCGCATCAGCTGCGCCTGATCGACGGTGCGGACCGGGTGCTGCGGGTACGGCTCAACAACTCGCTGTCCTGCGCGGGCGACCGGGCCGTATTCATCAGGCGTCCGCTGGAGGGCGCCGATGACGGTTTCACGCCGGACAAGGTGATCAGCGCGCGGAATACCGATCTGATCACGTTGCTGCGCAAGGTGCTCGGTGACGGTCAGGTGCTCGAGTGCGAATTGCGCGAGAAATTGGTCGCGGGCGGATTGTCGGCGGAACAGGCCCGGCAGACCATCGACGGATTGGTGAAAGTCGGCTTGTGCTATCGCGGTATGGGGCTACCCGACCAAACCACTCGTACCGCGGAACAGCTCGCCGCGCGGTTGCGCGCGGCCGGTACCGCGCAGGCCGTCGCGTGCGCCGAAATATTCGAGGAACTACAGGGAATCGAGGACCGATTCGCGCAATCCTCGCCGCAGGCCCGCACCGAACTGCTCGGCAGGCTGCGGGCCTGCGTGCGGCGATTCGTCGATATCTGCCAATGCAGCCCACCCGCCAAGGAGGCGATGCGCGCGGCGGTCTACGAGGATGTCGGCACCCGTGCGACGGCCGCGGGTTGGCGGGGCGATCTGGTTGCCACGAACGCCGATTATCTGGAGTTGTACCAGCGGCTGGTTCCGGTCCTCGATGACGCCACGATCGAGAAATTGGGACTGTACGCGTTCTACGTGCGACGTTATGGCGAGGACGGCCCGCCCGTTCCGATAGCGGAGCTTTTCCGGGCATTCGACGAACTGTCACCGCAGGAGGCGAGCGCGGTGATGTGCGGACTCGGCGATCCGGCCGCGGCGCGGGTTATCGAATTGCGTTCGGAATTCTTCGCGCTGCTGCGAGATCGGGTCGCGGAGGCGGGCGCCGCCGATGCGGTGCGCCTGGACCCGGAGCGGCTGCGTGAATTCGTGCGCGCGCTGCCCGATACGGTGCCCGCCTGGCGTTCGACGGCCTATCGGATACAGCTGGACGACGACCTGCTGGTGGTCAACGGTGTCACCACCGGACACGGTGTGTTCTTCTCGCGGTACTGCGATCTGCTCGAATCCGGTGCGGGGCAATGGAATCTGGCCGACGAACTCCGTACGCACATCGCCGCGACGACACCGCGGCAGACCGATATCACCGCGGTGCTCGGCCTCAATTTCAATATGCACCCGCGGCTGTGCCCGCTGGAGCTGGTGTATCCGGGTTCGGTGGCCGAACCGGATGGTCCGCGGCCGTTGACCGTCGCCGATCTCCTGGTGCGCGCCGACCGGCGTACGCGCAGGCTCGAATTGATATCCGCCGTGGATGGCGCTCGAATCGACCTGGCCCCGTTGAACTTTCTGTATCCGGCCGCCGCGCCGATGCTGTACCGGTTCCTGTGCGTATTCGCGCCGACCCGGACCTATCGGGGCGGGCTGTGGGATCAGATCGACCGTCATCAGTCGGTGGGTCAGCCATTCAGGCCGCGCTTGATGCTGGGCGATCTGGTGCTCGATCGACGATCCTGGCGTTTCCCGGTAAGCGAATTGCCCGCACTCGCCGGGCTGGAGCGGCAGGATTTGTCGGCGCTGGCGGAATTCGACGCGTGGCGGCAAGCGGCCGGTTTACCGCGAACCACCTTTTTCCGTGTGCTCGCACCCCGCCGGACGCCCGATTCGGAGCGCAACCTGCTCGAGGAAACCCGGCAGTGGGCGATCGAGGCGCGCAGCGCGCGGCTGCACAAGCCGCACTCTCTGGATACGCACAACCCATTCCTGATGTATGTGCTGGCCAAGCAGGCCCGCGCGAACGATGGCGGCACGGTGCTGTTCCAGGAATGTCTGCCCGGCGCCGAACGGTATGCCGAATCCGGGAATCCGGACAGCGCCGAGGAGTTCTTCGTCGAGTTCACCCTATCCGGAGGCGGCAATGACAACTGATCAGGTGTGGCGCAGCCTGCACGTGCACCGATACAACGGGCAGGACGAATTTCTGGTCGACGGCCTGGCTCCGGTGCTCGCCGGTCTGCGCTCGTCCGGTGGGATTTCGCAATCCTTCTTTCTGCGCTACTGGCAGGGCGGCCACCATGTCCGGGTGCGTTTCCGGGTCGCCGCGGCGGATGCGGACGCGGTGACGGCGGAGGTGGCGATAAAGCTGGCGGCATATCTCGCGGAGTTTCCGGACAGCGCGAGCTTCGATGTGGACGAGTTCCGCGCCGCACAGCCGACGATGGCCGCCCTCGAGAACGAGGATGTCGCGGAGGTGCAGCCACCCGACACCGTCCGGTACGCCGAATACACGCCGGAGTACGAAAAGTACGGGGGCCGTCGCGGCGTCGCCTTGGCGGAGGAGTACTTCACCAGCAGCAGCGATATCGTATTGGCCGCGCTGGCAACGATTTCCGGTGATTCGGCCAAGCGGCTCGGCATCGGATTCTCGACAATGCTGCGCGGCATGTGCGCGGCCGGGCTGAGCACCGCCGAGATGGCGGAATTCTTCAGGCATTACTGCCTGCTCTGGTCGCCGTACACCTTCGAACAATTCCTCGGCGTCTGGCCGCAGCTGCTGCAACAGCGCCGCTGCGCGTTGGCGACCCATGTGGCCGCAGTGCTGGCCGCGCCG
The DNA here is from genome assembly GCF_020361265.1 of Nocardia sp. JCM 34519.1. NCBI lineage: Bacteria > Bacillati > Actinomycetota > Actinomycetes > Mycobacteriales > Nocardiaceae > Nocardia > Nocardia sp. JCM 34519.1. Next base: position 808,179 of record NZ_JAIRBR010000001.1, on the reverse strand, counting down.
GAACGCCTGGACGACGATCCGTTCCACCGCGCCATCGGCACCGCGTGGCGCGGGCTCGACGACGATATTCGCGCGGCGATCGAGCTGGCCGGTCCGGCGGCTACCCGCGCCAGGCGGGAGCAGGTTCTGCTCGCGGCCTTTCTGCATACCCACAACAACCGGCTCGGGCTGATTCCCGAACACGAATCCTTCCTCGGATTCCTCGGTCATCACGTGCTGAGCGAGGTGGCCGGCGTGACCCCGGAAGCCGAATTGCTGCGGGCGGTGCGCGAGCACCGGGCGAGTCGATTGAGCAACTGACGATATTTGGAGGCGACCGTGGAAGTCACGGCGACAATTGACGGCCTGCGGTGGGACAGCACGCGAAACCGGCTGAAGGTATTGCGACCGGACCTGGCCGACGCGGTATTGCGCGATCGGCATATCGTCGCCGGTATCGAACGCGAGGGAGCCACCTCGCCGACCCGGTATCCGGGCGAGGACGAGGTGCCATCGATCTCCGGATTCTTCCAGCTCTGGTACACCGTCAATTCGAACTACACGCAGTTCAACACCGAATTGCGCAAGGTGTTCACCGTGCGGACCACGGCCGAGTTCGCGGATATGTTCACCGAGCTCGCGGCCGCGCAGGCCGCGAAGATGCCCGCCGAGGGCGATCTGGTGACCGAATTCCTGTCCCCGTATCTGATGCACAGTACGTTCGCCATGATCGGTGTGCCCGAATCCGACTGGCCGAATCTGAGCAAGGTTTCCAAGCTGGTCATCCACCTGTTCAAACAGCAGCTGCTGGGGGAGACCGAGCATTCCCCGGAAATGATTCGCGCGCACGAAACGGTGATGCGATATTTGAAGTCGTTGACCGACCGCCTGCTCCGTGGCGATCGGTCCAGCCCTTTTCTGGATGCGGCGCGCACCTTGGCCGAAGGGTCGGCGGGTACCTGGCCGATCGCGGCGTTGATCGGACAATTGCTGATGGCCGGTATCGAACCGATGATCGTCGGTGCGAGCATAACCTGTCGCGAAATATGGTCCGATAAGCAATTGCTGGCGAATGTGCGTTCCGATATATTCGATATCGGCGAGATCGCCGAGGAGGCGATGCGGGTGCAGCCGCCTTTCGGCAATATCTTTCGCTTCGTCGTCGAGCGCTGTGAATGCCTCGGTATGGTGCTGGAGCCGGGCACCGTCGTGGCGATCGACATTTCGGCCGTGCACCTGGCGCGGCAACCGGCGGCGCAGCCGGTCCGCGGGTGCCCGGTGCGCCCGAATGCCGTGCTGACCTTCGGCAAGGGCATGCATTACTGCCTCGGCGCCAACAGCGCGCGATTGCAGATAAGCACCGGGCTTCGCGAATTGCTCACGCGGCGACCGGAATTATGCGTCGACCCGGCGGCGGCGCGGATAGACACATTCAACAATCTCAAGGAAGTCCGGGCGCTGCCCTACACCTCGCAGCCGTAGCGGCGGATAGGAATCATTATGAATTATGTGAACCACGCCAGCCACGAGCGGGCGCCGGAGGGTGTCGGTTTCGACGATATCCCCGATATGCCGAATTTCGGAATCCTGCTGGTGAGTGATATCGATAAATCCCTGGAATGGTATGTGGACGGGCTCGGCTTCTGGGTGGAAAAACAATTGACGGGTCCGGACGGGCAACTCGCCGTTGTGCATCTGCGGCGCGCGCAATACCGGGATATGCTGCTGCGCCCGGCACGTGAACCACTCCCTGGCCCACTCGGCCGCGGCATACGACTCAGCTTCACGGTGAATGCCGAGACCGAGCAGTCGATGCGGGAAATCGCCGAGCGATTGACGAAACTGCCGCAGGGCACCGTGCACGGCCCGCTGTTGACGCCCTGGAATACCGTCGATGTCGAGGCGACCGATCCCGACGGATATATCGTCGTGCTCACCACCGTTGCCGATCGTGCCCGCAGCTGGGCCGAGCTCAAGGATCAGGTCGCCGCGGGCGATCAGCCGGTTCGGATCGACCGATGAACCCGCCCGCGAAATCGTCGAAGTTGGTGAACCGGGCCTACAACTTCGCGTACAAGGTCGGCTTTTCGCCGTGGGATCTCGGTCCGCCCATGCCCGAACTGGTCGATTTGATCGAGGGGCCGGATGCGCTGCGACCCGGCCGGGCGCTGGATCTCGGATGTGGCGCCGGATCGAAATCGGTCTATCTCGCCCAGCACGGCTGGTCGGTGACCGGTGTGGATATCGCGGAGGAGGCCCTCAAACAGGCTCGGCGCAAGGCGGCGGACAACGGTGTGGATATCGAATTCGTCCAGTGCGACCTGGTGGACATGCCGCCGGACGCACTGCGCGGCCGATACGATTTCCTACTCGATTTCGGCTGCTCGCACAGCCTGCGCGACGAGGCGAAACCGCGTTACGCCGAACGCATCGCGCGCCTCGCCGAACCCGGCGCGACGCTGTATCTGTACGCGTTCACCAAGGGGCCGCTCAGCGTGCGTCCGGAGGAAATCGACACCGGTTTCGCGCCGTTCTGGGAGCTGGTGTCGGCGACACCCGGCAGCATTCGGCGCACGCCGGACGCCGGACCCATGTGGTACCGGATGATTCGCAGGTCTTGACGTGGTCACGCCGCAGATTTCCACCAGCAGCGAGCCGCTGGAGCTCACCGGGCCCACGCTCATCGCCGATCCGTATCCCGAATACGCCCGGCTGCGCGCCGATGGCGGGGTGCATTACTCGCGGCGATGGGACTGCTGGTTTGTCAGCAGATATGACCTGTGCCTCGAAATCTTCAATAACGCAGCGACTTTCGATGCGGTCGGGCAGCCGTTCCTGCGTATGCTGCAGGCGGCGGTGCGCGGCGGCGCGGTCTCGTGGCGGGTTCCGCATGCGCCGCAGGTGAATCCGGCGGATGCGGCGCGGCGTTCGGCGGGTCGCCGTACCACCGGACGGGCACTGTCCTCGGGCTTCGTCGATACGCTTTGGCCGGATTTCGAACGCGAATGTGCCGCTGCCGCAGCCGAACTCGGAAAATCGGCCGGCCCGGTGGATCTGATCCGAGATTATGCGGCGCCGTTGACGACTCGGCTGCTCGCCGGGCTGCTCGCCGTATCGGCCGCCGACTTTCCGCTATTCCAGGCGTGGACGGAATCCGGATACGAGGCCGGGGAGCAGGACGCGCAGGTGCGCCTGGCGCGCGAGATCCGCCGCCTGTTCGCGCGACAGGCGGTAGACCGGATGACCTCTCCGGTAGACGATTTCGTCGGATACCTCGCCGCGCACCCCGGTGAAATTCCGGGCCGCGACGGTGTCGGCGCGCACCTCGAATTCGTGCTCGGCACGGGGCTGATGATCTCGCTGGTCACCCATCAGGGTCTGGTGTTCAGCTTCGGCACGCTGATGAATGCCCTACTGCGCGAACAGGATTCGTATCGCGCGGTGCGTGCCGACCGGTCGTTGATCGCCGGTGCGGTCGAGGAGGGGCTGCGCTACGACACCTCGACCCAGGCGCTCGGCAGGCTGGCCAGGACCGACGCCGAGATCGGCGGGGTGACGATTCCGGCGGGCGCGCTCGTGGTGTGCCTGACCGGATCGGCGAATCGGGATGAGCGGCAGTGGACGGATGCGGGGCGGTTCGACATCCACCGGGATCCGCGGGCGGCCGCCCGCCATCTCGGGTTCGGTGTCGGTGCCACCTCGTGTCTGGGTGCGCTGATCTCCCGGCGGGCGCTCGGCCATCTGCTCGGCGCGCTCGTCGAATATGTCGCGGCTCCGGCGCCGCTCGCCGGTGCGCGGCCGTACGGCGAATTCATGACCCGGGGCTATCTGACCTTGCCGTGCAGGAGTGGGATATGACCGAAAAGACAACGCTGCCAAAGGGATTGGAGTGGTGGCCGGATACCGGTCAGTGGGTGGTGCGCACCCACGAACTCGCCGATATCGCGCTGCGTGATCCGCATATCGGCATGTCGCTCGATCCCGATCGGAGTTCCGTGCCGCTGCCCGCCGCCAACGACATTCCGACCATCGAGCAGTTCTTCGAGCTGTGGTACCGGCGCGGCGCCAATCATCCGGAATTCGGGCTGGAACTGCGCCGCGCCTACACTGCGGCGGCCCTGCGCCCCTTCGCATCCCGCTTCGATGCCATCGCCGCCGACCTGCGCCGCGGGCTGCCCGCCTTCGGCGATCTGGTACCGACGTTCATCACGCCATACGGCCTGCGCAGCACCTTCGACCTGATGGGGTTCGCCGAGCCGAGCCGGCCCGCGCTGACCAAGGCCTACCACGTGCTGATGTTCGTTCTGCGGCAACGGTTTCGGGGAGTATTGGCGCTGCCCGAGAAACATCTGGCGGCCTTCGCGGCGGCTCTGCGATGCCTGCGTGCGGCGCTGGCCGAGCCGCGACCGACACCGCTGATGGCCGCGCTGCGCCGCTATGCCGAGACGCACGACACCTCGGCATGGGCCGATGTCGCCACGATCGCCCAACTGCTCGCGGCGGGCGTGCCCCAAATCGGTACCGGCATAGGCGTTTCGGTGCGTGCGCTGTTCGGCGACCGAGAGCTGCTCGCTCGGGTGAAGGCCGGTGAATTCGATATCGAGCAGGTCGCCGAGGAGGCGATGCGCCTGGTGCCGCCGTTCCTGGTCGTCGCCGGTTGGGTGACCGAGCCCTGCGACTGCCTCGGCGTCCATCTGGATCCGAGAACACCTGTGCTGGTTGATATTCCGGCTGTCAACACCGATCCCACCCGGGTCGAGCGGCCGCTGGACTTCTGTCCGGCGCGCGGCCGTGCGGACAACATCACGTTCGGCAAGGGCACCCACTACTGCCTCGGTGCGACCAGCGCGCGGATCCAGGTCTGCGCGGCCTTGCGCGGCCTGCTGGACCTGGACCCGATGGTGGATCCCGCCGCGGTGCGGATCGATTACGACGGGTTCTCCCAATCGGTGCGATCGCTCCCATTCACCACGACAGGACGACTGATATGAGTGTGACCGAATATCTCGAGCTGATCGCCGCACCGGCCGATGACGACGTGGACGGGTGGCTCTACCCGACCGACGCGGAACTGCTCGGCGCCATCGACGACATCCAGGCACGCGCCGGAATTACCGGCGACATCCTGGAAATCGGTGCCTACCACGGCAAAAGCGCGATTCTGCTCGGCTATTTCGCGCGCCGCGGCGAATCGCTGATCGTCTGCGACCTGTTCGATTCCACGGCACAGGACGTGGACAACCGGAGCGAGAACGCGGCGTTCTATCCCGGATTGCGGCAGGCCGACTTCGAGCGCAACTATCTGCGTTTCCATCAGCGGCTGCCGATCGTGCACGCGCGGCCGTCGGCCGAACTCGCCGCGCTGGTGGCCGCCGGGTCGTGCCGTCTGGTGCACGTGGACGGCGGGCACACCTACGACATCGCGCATGCCGATATCCAGACCGCTCGGCGGCTGCTCGGCCCCGGCGGGGTGCTGGTCGTTGACGACTGGTCCAGCGCACACATTCCGGGCGTCGCCATGGCGTTCTGGTCGGAGTACCTGACCGGACGGCTGCTGCCGCTGGCGTTCACGAAGGGCAAGTTCTACGCCACCTGGGATCCCGGCGGCGTGACCGTCGAGCAGGTCGCGGCGGCGGTCGCCGACCGGGCCGCGCTGGCCACCGGTGACACGGTGCCGCTCGGCCCGCACCGGGCGCTCGGCGTGACGATGGCGCCGGATGCCTGGCGGGCCTACGCGGCGAGTCAGCGGGAGAAATATTCGAAGCTCTATTCCGGCAGTGGTGCGCCGGAGCAGATGGTGGGTTTCTGATGCGCTTCGCACTATCCAGCCATGCGAATCCGAGTCACCTGGTCGGTGTGCTCGCCGCGGCCCGCGCGGTCCGGGCCGCCGGTCACGATGTCGTCGTCGTATCGGGTCCGAGCGTGGCCGAGAAGATCGAGCGCGCGGGCTTCCCGATGGTGCCGGTGCCGAGCCTGATGTCCACCGACGAAATCATCGCCGCGCTCACGAACGGCACGCCGTGGCCGCGATCCGGTCCACCGGACCGGCCGCCCGCGCATCCGTTCATCACACCGTGGACCCACCAGCAGGCCGCCGATATCACCGATGCGCTGCGGCCGCTGGCGCCCGATTGCGTACTGCGCGATTCCACCGAACTCGGCGGGTATATCGCCGCGCAATGCCTCGGCGTGCCGCACGGCACCGTCGATATCGCACCGCTTTCGCCGTGCGCGGCACCCGGTGCGTTGGCCGAGCTCAACCAGTTGCGCGCCGGATTCGGCCTGCCCGAGGTGGACGATCCGTGGCATTCGGTGCGCTCGTTCCGGATCGGGCTGGTGCCCGCCGACTACTACCCGCCCGAGCTGCGGTGGCCGGAGGCGAACTACTACCAACCCTCCGTCGCGGACGAAGCGGCGGATGCCGAGCCGTGTCCGCTGCCGGCGGGCGACGGGCCGCTGGTGCTGGCCAGCCTGGGGATGAACGCACCCGTCTTCGATCAACGGGCGAGCGCGCTGCTGAACGCGATCATCACCGCGCTCGGCGAACTGCCGGTGACCGGTGTCGTCGCGCTCGGGATGGATCCGGACGGTTGGGCGGGCGCGCGCCCGGACAACGTCCGGCTGGAGTCGTTCGTGCCGCAGCGCGCGCTGCTGCGGCACTGCGGCCTGTTCATCACGCACGCCGGATTCAACGGTGTCCGTGAGGCATTCGGCGCGGGCGTCCCGATGGTCGCGGTACCGCTTTTCGGCGACCACCCGGCCAGCGCGCGCCGGCTCGGTGAGCTCGGGGTGGCCGCCGTCGTCGACCCGGCGGCAGCCACGGCGGACGCGATGCGTGCGGCGATCGGCCGGGTGCTCGACGATCCGGGCTTCCGCGACCGCGCCGCACGGCTGCGGCGGCGGATGGGCGAGCTGGCGCGCATGGACCGGATGCCCGACGACCTGCGCGCGCTCGTCGCCGGGACGGCGCCGGTCATCGGCAAGTGACGTGCAGTTACCTGAGGCAACGGAGGAGCCATGAGGGTTGGAGTAACCGGAGGAAACGGGTTCATCGGCACATATGTGTGCGAGGAACTGACACAGCGCGGGCATGAGCCCGTGGTGTTCGACCATCAGCGCCGCCCGCACGCGCGCTGGGAGGTGATGCTCGGCGATATCCGGGACGCGAGCGCGATGGTGGAGTTCGCCGCGCACTGCGACGCCGTCATCCATCTGGCCGCGGTGCTCGGCACGCAGGAGACGCTGAACAATCCGCGTCCGGCGGCGGAGACCAACCTCTTCGGCGGGTTGAACTTCCTCGAGTCGATCGCGCAGTACGACCTGCCCGGCGTGTACATCTGCGTGGGAAACCACTGGATGAACAACGCGTACTCGATCTCCAAGACGACCGTCGAGCGATTCGTCCGGATGTACAACCGGGACCGGGGCACCAAGGTCAACTGTGTGCGGGTGGTAAATGCTTACGGCCCAAGGCAATTGGCGGCCGCACCGTTCGGGTCCAGCAAGGTCCGCAAGATCACCCCCGCGGTGGTGTGCCGCGGGTTGTCCGGTATGCCGGTCGAGTTGTACGGCGGCGGGCGTCAGGTGTCGGACATGGTGTACGTCGGCGATGTCGCGCGGGCGTTGGTATCGGCGCTGGAGACGGCCGCGGCCGGGCGGGTGCTCGATGTGGTCGAGGTCGGGCCGGTCGAATCGACCACCATCCGGCAGATGGCCGAGCTGGCCATCGACCTGATCGTGGAACGCGGCTTCGACCGGGTGCCGATCGTCGACCTGCCGATGCGCCCCGGCGAGGATCCGACCACCCCGGTCTCCGCGGACACCCGGACGCTGCGTGCGGTCGGTATCGAACCCGACTCGCTGCGCGGGCTGGCCGACGGCCTCGCCGAGACGATCGACTGGTTCATCAAGACCGAGGGCGAGCACTGGAAGGCCCCGCACGGGCTCACCCGCGCGGCCTGAGGAAGGACGTACCCATGGCGCACCAGGACCTGTATCTGGACCTGCTGAAACGCGCGGTGACCGGCATGATCTACCGCGACCCGCCGATCGGCCCGGCTTGGGGGCCCGCCGTGCCGTTCGACGCGGCCGCGCGGATGGCGGGCCTGGATTGCCCGAGCCGGGCGCATACGATGGTCGGCTTCGCTCGGCTCGACAACCTCCGGGAGCTGACGGAATCGGTGCTGCGCGATGGCGTGCCCGGCGATTTCCTGGAGGCCGGGGTCGGCCGCGGCGGCGCGATGATCTTCCTGCGCGGTGTGCTCCGTGCTTACGGCGTCACGGACCGGACGGTATGGCTTGCCGATTCGTTTCAAGGTTTCCCGGAGCCGCCATCCGATACCGGATATCGGATGAGCGATGTATACGGTGACGCGAAATTAACCGCCGAACAGTACGAGCAGGCGGCCGCGCGGATGAAAGACGAATTTCTGAACGGTGGTTCGGAAGCGGATGTGCGGGATAATTTCCTGGCATACGACCTGCTCGACGAACAGGTGCGTTTCCTACCCGGTTGGCTGGCCGATACGCTGCCGAGCGCACCGGTCGAGCGGCTCGCGATCCTGCGGGTGGACAACGACCTTTACGAATCGACCAGGGCCACCCTGGAACACCTGTATCCGAAGGTCTCGCCGGGTGGATATGTGGTGGTGGACGACTATCACTTCCTGGACGAATGCCGGCTCGCGGTGCACGACTACCTGAAGAGCGCGGGCGAGCAGGAGCCCGAGCTGATCACCATCGATCAATGCGGGGTGTATTGGCGTAAGTGAATTGCCGGAGTGACATTGACGCAACGTCAATGTCACTCCGGTGGCGCGTTCTATCGATTTATTCCGAACTGTCAATACCCAATACTTTCTGCCACCGGCTCGATCTTGCAGTCAGGGGTTTTCGCACTATCGTTCCGATCTTCCGCTGGACGGTGGTCCGGAATTTGTGCCTACCCTTGCGTCGTGCAGATCATGCTGTTACTGTCTTGCTATTAATTGAGGTATTGAACGGAATTTCATACCCGGGGGTATGTGGGACGCGATGGTCGATGAATTTCGGTTTCGGCAATGAAAAAGATACCCCTGCACGCCGGATTGATGTATCTGCCCAACCTGCCCGCGGTGGAGTCCATGCTGAACTCCGATCCGAGGATCCGGGATCTGAGCGCCGCTTTGCGCGCCGGGAAGGTGGACGAGGCATCCGAGCGACTGAATTCGGCGTTGCGGGACACCGGTGTGACCGTTCGCATTCGGCGCGTCGATCCCGGATCGCAGTGGACGCTGGTCGCCGACGGGACCGAGCCCACGCTGGCGGAGGGTCTGTTCTGGCTCGCATATCTGGTGCACGCCGATGGCTGGCGCCGGGTGAAGACCTGCGCGGTGGGGACGTGTTCGAATTTATTCGTCGACAAGTCGAACGGCTGCATCCGGAAAATGTGCGAAACCCACCAGAGACGATCGCCGGACCGCGACGCGTCCGAATAAATATGACCGACGGACGTTGAAGGAGTATTCGTGGCCGACGATACCGGAGATGCGGCGTGTCTCGGGCTGCGGGAAATGGCAGCCGCGATAGCGCGACGCGAATTGAGTTCGCGTGATGCGGTATCTCGTTCACTCGAACGGATACAGGAAAGTCAGCGCGATCTGAATGCCTTCCGCATTGTCCGGGAACGGGCGCTGGCGGAGGCCGCCGAGGCGGATGCGCTGGCGGTCGCGGGCGAGCGGCCGCCGCTGCTCGGCGTCCCGATCGCGGTCAAGGACAATCTGCACGTCGCAGGTGAGCCGACGGCCTACGGATGCGCCGGTACGTTCCCGAGGCAATCGGCGGATTCGGCGGTTGTGCGGCGGCTGCGCGACGCGGGCGCCATCGTGGTCGGCAAAACGAATATGTGCGAGCTCGGCCGCTGGCCTTTCACCAGCGGTCCGGCATTCGGGGCCACCAGGAATCCGTGGAATCTCGACCGCACGCCCGGCGGATCCTCCGGTGGCAGCGCGGCGGCGGTGGCGGCCCGGCTGGTGCCCGCCGCGCTCGGCTCCGATGTCGGCGGATCGATTCGAATCCCCGCGGCATGGACGAATTCGGTCGGTATCAGGCCCACCAGGCCCGCCCGGGCGGAAATGCTGTCCGCCGCATTTCCCAGCGAGCTGAATATCGTCGGCCCATTGGCCAGGACGGTATCGGACGCGGCGCTACTGCTCGACATCATTCATCCGGAACGGGCGGCGGAAATCACGGTGCGCTCCCGCCGAATCGCCGTGGCTCGCCGAGCGATTTTCCCGCCGGGCCCCGCACCGCTGCACGCCGACATCGAGGCCGGTCTGCTGCGCATCGCGGCGGCGCTGCGCGGACTGGGGCACGAGGTATCCGACGCCGAGTTGCCGCAGGATTGGCTGGTCGGCCTGAACTTCTTCACGAGGGCGGCCAACCAGGCGGGCCGGGTCGCCGGTGCGCTCGCCGGGGCGGAACTGGACGAGCGCACGCGGGCATACACCCGATTCGGTTCGATCATCGGTCCGCTGGCCGCGCTCGCCGGGCGCACCGAATCGCGATCCGCGCGGAAGATCGGCGCGGTCTTCGAAACCTGCGATATCGTGCTCGCCCCGACCGTTCCGATTCCCGCACTTCCGGCCGACTGCATCGATATGCTGGACGATCCGGCAATGCGAACGGCGGTGATCACCGCATTTCAATACACGTGGCCGTGGAGCGTACTCGGTTGGCCGAGTATTTCGATTCCATGCGGCTTCGATTCGGATGACATACCGATCGGCGTGCAATTACTCGGCCCGCCCGGTTCCGATCAGCTGCTGATCTCGGTGGCCGGACAATTGGAGTCCGAGCTGCGCTGGGATCTGCGGTCACCGCCGTATCCGGTGCACAGCGTGGTCGCCTGAGTCAAATTCCGGTTCGATGAGAGCGGCGTGCGTACTCTCGTTACTCGAGGGGAGGAAAGGTGCTTGATATCAGCCTACTGGGAAATTTATCGGTACGTATCGACGGTCGGTCGATCGTGCCGTCCGCGGCCAAACCGCGCGTAATTCTGGCGCTGCTCGCCGCGAATGTCGACAGCGTGGTTTCGGTCGAATCGATCACGAACGAAATATGGGGTAATTCCGCCCCGCGCAGCGCGCGGACCGTGATCCAGAACTATATTATGGCGCTGCGGAAACTCGCCTCGCCGACCAATGGCGCAACGGTCAAGGAATATCTGCGAACCCATTCCGGCGGTTATATGCTCGCGGCGGAATCGGCGAGTGTGGATATGTATCGTTTCGACCGTGCGTCCTCGGCCGGGCATCGCGCTCGGGAAATGGGCGATCTGGAACAGGCGTCACAGCATTTCGCCGATGCCCTCGCGGTGTGGCGCGGCAGGCCGCTGGCCGATATCCGAGTCGGGAATACGCTCGGCATGTTGGCGGGCCGGCTGGAGGAGGCGCGGCTGAATGTGCTGGACCGCAAGGCGGAGGTCGATCTCCGCCTCGGCCGCCACCACGAGGTACTCGGCGACCTCACCAGCCTGGCCGGTCAATATCCGACGCACGAGGGGTTCTGCGCCCATCTGATGCTCGCGCTCTACCGGTCCGGCCGGCGACCGGAGGCCCTGCACGTCTATCGCAGATTGCGCACCAGGATGGTCGAGGATCAGGCGCTCGAACCATCGCCGACCCTGCGCCGGCTGCACAGCTCGATGCTCTCTGGCGACCGGACAACGGTCAGCAGCGGCATCCCATCCGATCTGGCCGCGAAGCCGTGGACGCTGCACGCCGAATCCGAGGTGTGAAAAGCCTTGCCGCACTGTTGGAAACGAGTCACAGCATGACCTATCCCTTTCACCGCGACGATCCATTTCTGCTGCCGGGAGAACTGTGCAGGCTGCGGGATGACTCGCCGGTCCCCGAGGTGAGGCTGCCGAGCGGCGAAACCGCCTGGGTGCTCACCCGCTACGCCGATATCCGCGCCGCGCTCCGGGACGATCGGCTGTCCCGGCGCCCGATCCGGGATCAGGCCCGAACGACCGCACCGGACGGATTCGATTTCGGCGCATCGATCGCCGAGCCGCCGGGCCACACCCGGTGGCGGCGGGTGATCACGCCGCTGTTCGGGCCGAAGCAGGCCGAGGATCTACGCGACCGGATCGGCGCGCTCACCGACCGGCTGCTCGACGAGTTCGCGGCGCTGGAGCAGCCCGCCGACCTGATGTCGGGTCTGGCCTTCCGGCTGCCGATCCGGGTTATCGCCGAATTGTTCGGGATGTCGGATGACGAATACGACCGGCTGGCCGAGTGGGCGAGCGGGCTGCGGAACACCGGCGGCTCGATGGCCGCCTTCGGCACCGCGATGGGTGCGCTCGGCGCGTTCGTGAACGAACTGGTCGAACGCCGCCGGGCCGATCCGGGGCGGGATCTGCTCAGCCAACTGCTCACCGGCGCACCCGATGACGAGGAACCGCTGACCCATCACGAGCTGGTGTCCACCGGGATCCTGCTGGTCGCCGCCGGATTCGAGACCGTGGCCATCCAGCTCGGCAATGCCTTCCTCGCGCTCTTCCGGTATCCGGAGCAGCGCGAGCGGTTGCGGGCCGAACCCGGCTCGATGGCGACCGCGGTCGAGGAGTGCCTGCGGTTTGCCCAAATCGGTTCGGGCTTCGCCGGGGCGGTGTACGCAACCACCGAGTTAACGATCGGCGGCGTCCGGATACCGGCCGGCGGCATGGTGTTCGTCCGGCCCGATCTGGCCAACCGGGATCCGGAACAGTTCAGCGATCCGGACCTTTTCGATGTCGGAAGGACCGAGGCCAGGCAGCATTTGACCTTCGGCGGCGGTCCGCACTTCTGCCTCGGCGCCGCGCTGGCGCGGGTGGAGTTGCAAGAGGGGATCGGCCGGGTGCTTCGGCGTTTTCCCGAGCTGAAGCTCGATCTCGATCCGACCGCTGTCGAGCTGGTGAGCACGCCGTTCAGCCACTACCCGCGCGCGTTGCCGGTGCGTTGGTGAGGTGCGAAGTCGGTACGGCGCAATAAGTATTCGGAGCCGAAGTGGCGAAATGCGTTGGGCCGCTCGGATAATTCCAGGTGGAGTAGTTTCGGGACAAGTGGCCGGTAACCCCTATGTGCTGTGGCCCCACTTCTAGGGGGTTGCTTTGTATTCACTATTCGTGACTTGCGGTTGACGTAACGTCAAGTGCAAGACTGTATTTAAATCGCGTGCTTCCGGTGGCAGATGACTGCTACTCTTCGGCTGCCGGTAGCTGGGGTTTGCTTCGGTTGACCTGCAAGATCTTTCGAATGATGGGTAAAGTGATCGTATTGGTACGGAAATTGACTGAACCTCCGCCGCTCCGGTAAGTTGGCCGTTTGCAACGAATTTCAGTATCATCGGGGCTGGTGCGATCCAGAGGCCATGCTTCAGAAGGGGAGTGCGGTCCAACGGATTTGCGATGAAGCCGCAAATGGATCGCAGTCCATCGGCGCATTCGATGAGAGTGGATTCGCTACCCGATCAGTGTTGCGGCAAAGCTCGTTACCGGTATTCCCTTGAACGGGATACCGGTGGTTGGTGTGCGGCTGCAGCTGCTTGTGGTCAGCTGCGGGAAAAGCCTCTGCCAGGCCATGCGAGCGAGGCATTGATGTTCAGTACACGGAAAGGATGACTCGAAGATGCCTCCGAAGAAGAAGAAGGTCAGCGTTGTCGTAACGCTCAACCTCGAGGCGGGCAATGCCGCCATGGTGGACCTCGGCAAGATGCTCGGCCCCACCGGCGTCAAGACCATCGATATCAAGAAGGAATACGATGCGGCGACCGCGCAGCAGCGCGGCGAGGTCATTCCGGCCGTTGTCACCGTATTCGAGGATCGCAGCTACGAGCTGCGGTTGAAGACGCCGCCCACCTCGTTCCTGATCCGCAAGGCGATCGGCGCGAACTCGGGTTCGGCCCGGCCCGGCAACGCCACCGTCGGCACGCTGACCGCCGAGCAGCTGAAGTCGATCGCGCAGCGAAAGATGGTCGACCTCAACACCGAATCGTTGGAAGCCGCCATGAAGACCGTCGCGGGCACCGCGCGGTCGATGGGCGTCAAGGTCGAGGCCTGAGCCTTCGGAAGTAGAAGCGGTCGGGGAACGATGGACGAGCTCTCTCGATGGGCCGCCGAAATTGTGCGGATCGCCACGACGGACAGTGCGGACGAACTCGGCAATGCGGCTCTGCGCCTGACTTCTTCGGTCACCGATGACGAACTGGTCGGTGTCATTTTCGAGCTGATTCGCGACTGCGGTCGATATCTCGCCGGCGATTCGAATGCCGACGCGCTGTTCGGCTTTCGCGCATCCACCGGAAATGGCGTGCCGGATGTCGATGATGTGCACCCGGCCATTCGTGCGGCGAGTCGTGCGTTGCTGTCCTCGATGAACGGCGACGACGACTCGGCGCGGCTGCACATTACGAATGTGGTGCGCATGGGTCACCCCTTCGAAAGCGCGGCCGTCGTCGCCCTGGCGGCATCGTGGCATGTCCAGGTGACCACCGCGTGCTGGCGGCCCGTCGGCGCGGCGCGGACCGAGGACGGGAATCGTCAATGACCTCTTGCTGTTCGAAATTCACGAAGCGAGCGTGAGCTCGGCCAACTCGCGCCAATCCGCTTGCCCGCCGACCCGGGTCGCCTCGGCGAATGCGATGTCGCCGAGGCGATTTCGCGCGTCATCGGCGATCCGGGCCACATCCGGTTGGGCGCGGTCCGGCATGCCGCGCACGCTGTCGCTCGCCGCGAGCAGCTGCGCGGCCTGCTCGTACCGGCCCTGGCGCAGCGCGAGATCCGCTATTCCGACCAACACCTGCGCGATCAGCGGCTGATAGCCGTCCTGGACGGCCCCACGGAACGCCTTGGTCCGGTATGCCCGAGCCTGTTCCAGATCTTGCGCGAGATAACCGTTCAGATCATTGATCCTGGCATCGACGCTGATGTTCTCGGCATCGCCCGAGATCGCCCGCACCACGGCGATTTGCTCATACGCCTCATCCGGCTCGCCGCGCCAGCGCGCCAACTCCGCCTGCACGAGCGCGAGGATGATGAGCGCGTCGGGCCAGACGATCTGTTCCGCGCACCGCTGCGCCTCGGCCATCGCGGACCTGCTGCGGGTCTCGTCACCGAGCAGCCAATACAGCTGCGCCTGGCGGGCCAGCGCACCCACCGCGTCCTCGGTCGCGCCCACCTCGGCCAGCGCCGCGATCGCCTCGTCGTAGTATTCGCACGCCCGCGCGAATTCACCGTGCAGCGCAAGATGATCGGCCAGCGAGATGAGTGCGAGCGAAATCCCCCATCGCTCACCGAGCGCGCGGAACTCGGCGAGGGCCAGTTCGATATCGGCCTCACCCTCCGCCTCATCGAGGCCGAGCCGGAGCCGGAACCGGCCGCGGTGCAGCCTGCCCTGCGCGCGCTGCCACGGATCGTCGTTGGTGAGCAGCGGCTCGTACGCGGCGGCGAACTCCATCGGCTCCCGCAGTATCACCTCGAACGGCGCGATGAAGCTCAGCAGCGGATGACCACCGTCGGTTCGTTCGGCCAACCGGTGCGCCTCATGGATCCATTTCTCCGCCTGCTCCGGTGCGCCGTATCCGGCGGTGACCAACAGTCCGACAAAGAAATACGCCATCGCCCGCACCGCATCGGGCACCTCGCCGGGCAGCGAGGCCGCCGCGATGCCCAACTCGGTGCCCTCGGCCTTGCGCCCGCTGAGCAGCCAGTACCAGCCCGCGGCCGCGACCAGGCGCATCGCCGCCGCGGCCCGCCCTTCGGCGATCGCGCGGCGCAGGGCGGCGGCGATATTCGCGTGGTCGGCCTCGAGCGTCGCCAACCATTCCAGTTGTCCGGCGCGGCGCAGGTGCGGGTCGGCCCGCTCGACCAGCTCGGTGAAGTAGATGAGGTGTGCCCGGCCGACCTGTTCGGCTTCCCCGGCCTCGGTAAGCCGGTGCGCCGCGTATTCCCTGATGGTGTCGAGCATTCGGTAGCGCGGCGCGCCACCGCCGTCCGCGAGTATCAGCGACTTCTCCACCAGCGCGGTCAGCAGTTCGAGCACCTGGTCGGAGCCGAATGTCTCGTCCGCGCAAATCCGTTCGGCCGCTTCCAGACTCGCTCCGCCGGTGAATACCGAGAGCCGCCGCAGGACGGCGCGCTCGGCCTCGCTCAACAGATCCCAACTCCAGTCCACTACCGCGCGCAAGGTTCGATGCCGGGGCAGCGCCGTGCGACTTCCGCTGTTCAACAGGCGGAATCGGTCATCGAGCCGGTCGGCGAGCTGATCGATGGACATGGTGCGCAGCCGGGCGGCGGCCAATTCGATCGCCAGCGGCATGCCGTCCAGCGCCCGGCAGATCCGCGCCATCGCGGATATGGCGGGCTCGTCGTCGGCGATATCCCGGCGCACCGCGCGGGCCCGGTCCCGCAGCAGCCGCACCGCGGGCGATGCACCGACCTCGGCGGAATCCGCACCCACCCTTGGCAATACGAGCGGCTCGACCTGCCACAGCACCTCGCCCGTTATGCCGAGCGGTTCCCGGCTCGTCGCCAGGATCCGCAGCCTGCGGCATTCGCCGAGTAGCCGGGCCGCGAATGTCGCGGCCGCCTCGATCACATGCTCGCAGTTGTCCAGAATGAGCAGCGCCATGCGGTCCCGGAGCGCGGCGACGAGCCGATCCACCGGGTCGGCGGCCGAGCCTCCGCCGAGCAATGCCTGGTCGCGCAGGCCGATCGCGGTGAGCGCGGCCTGCGCGACGTCACCGCCCGCGCGCACCGGCGCCAATTCCACCAGCCACGTGCCATCCGGAAGTTCGCCGAGCATCGTGCGCGCCGTCTCGGTGGCCAGCCTGGTCTTGCCCGAACCGCCCGGCCCGGTCAGGGTGACCAGCCGGTGCTCGGTGAGCAGATCGGAAACCGCGGCGATGGTGTCGTCCTCGCCGATGAAGCTGGTGAGCTCCGCGCGCAGATTCGTCCTGCGGCTCTCCGCCCGGCCGCCGATTTCGCCGCGCAGGAGCGCGGTATGCAGCGCGGAGAGTTCGGCCGACGGCTCGACACCCAACTCCTCGTCGAGCCGTTCACGCATCCGCTGGTAGGCGACCAGCGCCTCCGCACCGCGCCCCGCCTCGGCGAATGCGCGCATCAGCGCCGCGACGAAACCCTCCCGCAGCGGATACGCGGCGGTCAATTCCGTCAGCTCGGAGATCAGGTCCGCGCCGCGGCCGAGGCGAATATCCGCGTCGACCCGGTCGCCGAGCGCGGCGAGATGCAGCTCGTTCAACCGGGTGGCCGCCGCGTCGAATGGTTCGCTGCCCGGTAAGGCGATGTCCTGCAAGGCCGTTCCGCGCCACAGGCCCAATGCCTCGCGCAACAGCTCCGCCCGCGCCGGATCCTCCGCGGTGCGCGCTCGAGCGACCAACGACTCGAATCGGCTCACGTCGACCGCATCGGGCGTCACCGCAAGCCGGTACCCGCCGGACTCCGCCTCGATCGACCCGTCCGGCAACACCCTGCGCAGCCGAGATACCAAGGCTTGCACGGCATTCACCGCATCCGCCGGCGGCTCCTCACCCCAAATCCAATCCACCAGCCGCGCCCGTCCGACAACCCGCCCCGGCTCCAGCGCGAGCGCGGCCAACAACGCCCGCAACCGCGCACCCGAAACCTCCACCGGAACCCCATCCCCGGTCCGCACCTCAAAGGGCCCGAGCAGCCAAACACGCACCTCGCCATTCTGCCCCACCGTGTGCGGGCCGCACCTCGGCGTCGGTAGCACGGTCTACGATCCATCTGTCTTGGCGGGGCTCCTCGTTGTTCCCATTCGGTACGAGAAACGACTGAATAGTTGGGTCGTCGTTTGTTGGGTTTCTTCTGTTGGTAGCCCTCGAGTTCTCTGCCGCACGCGGAACATGAGGAGTATCAGGATGGAAGAAACCTTCGGCGCCGATGCCGGCGCGGCGGGGGAGCTCGACGCCCGAGCCGCTGCCGTCGCCTCAGGCGAGTTCATCGTCTACAACACCGAGGACGGCCGCACCGAGGTGCAACTTCGCACTGTAGATGGCACGGTCTGGCTCACGCAGCGTCAGATGGCGGAGCTGTTTGACAAGAGCGTGCCGACCATAAATGAGCACATCAAGACCATCTATGCAGATGGTGAGTGTGTGATGGAGGCAACTATTCGGAAATTCCGAATAGTTCGGTCGGAGGGCGGTCGCGAGGTCGAGCGCGAGATCGAGCACTACAACCTCGATGTCGTTCTCGCGGTGGGCTATCGTGTCCGTTCGCCGCGGGGCGTGCAGTTCCGGCGCTGGGCTACCACCGTGCTGCGCGAGTACCTGATCAAGGGTTTCGCGATGAACGACGCCCGGCTGAAGGAGCCGCAGGGCGTGGACTACTTCGACGAGCTCCTTGCGCGGATCCGGGACATTCGGGCTTCTGAGAAGCGGTTCTATCAGAAGGTCAAAGAGGTCTTTTCCGCCTCCGCCGTCGACTACGACCCGAAAGCAGTTGTCGCCCAGACCTTCTTCAAGACGATCCAGAACAAACTCTTGTTCGCGGTGTCCGGGCGCACCGCGGCGGAGATCATCGTGGATCGCTGCGATGTAGGCAAGCCGAATATGGGCCTGACCAGTTGGAAGGGAAGCATCGTCCGGAAGGGTGATGTAGATATCGCCAAGAACTACTTGGCGGAGAAGGAGATTGGCGATCTCAATCGGCTCACCACGATGTTCCTCGACTTCGCCGAGGATCGGGCCGCGCGACGCGAGCCGATCACCATGGCGGACTGGGTGACGCAGACCGATCGATTCCTCCAGTTCTATGAGCGCAGCGTGCTGCGGAATGCGGGCTCCGTCTCGGCCGACGAGGCCAAGCGGATTTCCGGGGAACGCTGGGAGCAGTTCGATCTGCGGCGTCGCGAGATCGAGAACGAAGCAGATGACGTCGAAGTCCTGGAAACTGTGCAACGTGAGATCGAGAGGCGCTCAAAATAGCTCGCGCGCAGTGCAGCCCGGGTCTGACCGCGGAATCCGACTGCGGCATAACTCGATCCGGTCAGACGCGGTCGGTGAGTTCGGGTAGGTGGGGGACCGAGGCGACCAGGTGGCGGGTGTAGGCGTGTTGGGGGGTTTGGAGGACCGAGTCGGCGTTGCCGGATTCGACTATGCGGCCGTCTTTCATGACGACCACTCGGTCGGCTATGTGGTGGACTACGCCGAGGTCGTGGGAGATGAAGAGGAGGGCGGTGCCGAATTCCGCTTGGAGTTCGGCGAGCAGGTCGAGGATTTGGGCCTGTACGGAGACGTCGAGGGCGGATACCGGTTCGTCGGCGACGATCAGGGCGGGGTTGGGGGCGAGGGCGCGGGCGATGGCGACCCGTTGCCGCTGCCCGCCGGAGAGGGTGCGGGGGTGGCGGTCGAGGAGGTCGCGGTCGAGTCGCACCGCATCGAGTAGTTCTCGGACCCGGGCGGTCCGGTCGCGCCCGCGGACGCCGATGGTGTCCAGGCTTTCGCCGATGATGCGTTCCACGGTGTAACGGGGGTCGAACGAACTCAACGGGTCCTGCGCGATGAGCTGCGCGGTGCCGCGCAGGCGGCGCAGTCGACTTTCGGAATATTCGCTCCACGGTTCGCCGTCGACGACGACACGGCCGGCGGTCGGCGCGATGAGGCTCAACGCCATTCGCGCGGTCGTCGTCTTCCCGGAGCCCGATTCGCCTACTATCCCGAGGGTTTCGCCGGCGAACAGGTCGAAATCGATCTCGTCGACCACGGTTCGCGCGGCCGGTCCGGAACCGTAGGTCTTGCGAAGCTGCTGCACGGACAACACGATTCGGGTGTCGTCGACCCGGCGCGGCGGCAGCGGCCGGCGCTCGGAATCGGACAGCGCCGTACCGCGCGACGACGCCGACGGCACGGCCGCGAGCAGTCCCCGCGTATACGGATGCGCCGGTCGCATCAGTACGTCGCGGGTGTTTCCGTGTTCGACGATCTCGCCGTCCTTCAGCACCAGCACTCGGTCGGCCAATTCGGCGACCACCGCGAGATCGTGGCTGATCAGCAGCAGCGCGTTACCCGAATCCTTGCGCTGCCCAAGCAGTTCCAGAATCTGGCGCTGCACGGTGACGTCGAGTGCGGTGGTCGGTTCATCGGCGATGATCAGTGGGGGATCGCCCGCGATGGCCGCCGCGATGAGCGCCCGCTGACGCAGGCCGCCGGACAGTTCGTGCGGGTATTGCCGCAGCCGCAGTTCGGGTTCCGGGACCCCGACCGAGTCGAGCAGTCGCACGCTGCGCTCGGTGATCGCCCGCCCACGCAGGTCGGTGAGCGCCCGCTGCGCCTCGGATAGCTGCTGTCCGATCCGGCGCAGCGGATCCAGTGATACGAGCGCGTCCTGGAGTACGAAACCTATTTTGCTGCCCCGCATTCGGCGCCACTGGCGCTCTCGATAGGTGCGGGCGTCCTGTCCGAAGAGCTCGAGGCGGTCCGCGCGCACGACGGCACCGGATCCGGAGAGACCGACCAATGCCCTTGCGGTGACGGACTTTCCGGAACCGGACTCACCGACGATCGCGACGGCCTCGCCCGGATCGATATGCAGATCGATGCCTTTCACGACCTCCTTCGCCGGAAAACCGATGCGCAGGTTGGTGATCGAGACCAGGCTCACGCCATATCCTTTCGAGCCGACGGACCCATCACGCCCGCGACCTTCCGTCGTAGTGCCGTTGCCAGTGCCGCCCGAGCGAACTCAGTGCGACGACCGTCGCGGTGACGGCCACGCCGGGAAGTACCGCGATCCACCAGGCATTGCGGAGATAGTTGCGCCCCTCCGCGAGCATCGAACCCCATTCCGGCGCAGGCGGTTTCGGCCCCATCCCGAGAAAGCTCAGTCCGGCGGCGCCGAGGATCGCGGTACCGAGACCGATAGTGGCGAGTATCGGCACCTGAGCGACCGCGTGCGGCAGAATATGGCGTCGCACCAACGTAATTCGGGTGAGCCCGAAGGTTCGTGCCTGTTCGACATAGCCGGATTCCCGCACGACGAGCGTCTGAGCCCGCACCACCCGGGCGAACCGCGGAATCGATGCGATGCCGAGTGCGCAGATCAGGTTCGTGGTCCCGGGACCGGTGAACGAGATGAGCACCAGTGCCAGCAGCAGATCCGGGAATGCGGAGACCACGTCGAGGAATCGGGTGATCAGTTCGTCGACCGGTCCGCGGGTGAGCCCGGCGACCAGTCCGAGCGCGGTCCCGGCGACGACCGCGATGGCGATCGCGGTGATCCCGATGAGCAGCGAGTAGCGCGCACCGTTGACGACGCGCGTGAAGACGTCGCGCCCGAGGTGATCCGTCCCGAACCAGTGTCGCGGGCCGGGCGGAAGCTGCGCCGCGAGCGGATCGGCCGCGAGCGGATCGTGCGCGGTCAGCAGCGAGGGCGCGATCACCGCGATCGCGATCACCACCAGCACCAGCGCCGCGGCGGCGACACCGGCCGGAATTCGGAAGGTGCGCAGAATGATTCGACGAGTGGTCGGCCTCAACCCTGCTCACCTCGCCGGGATCCGGTGCGCAGCCGTGGGTCGAGCAGGAGTCCGAGCAGGTCGACGATCGTGCTCAGCACGACATAGACCAGCGCGGACAGCATCGCCACGGCCAGCACGACGGGGAGGTCTTTCGCCAGTACGGCATCGACGGTCACCCTGCCGAGTCCCGGTCGGCCGAAGACCGCCTCGGTCACCACCGCACCGCCGAGCAGGCCGCCGACCAACCAGCCGGTCAACGTCACCGCGGGTACGGCCGCATGGCGCAATCCATGGCGCAGCCGCAGCGCGCTCTCGCTGACCGACCAGGATCGCACCGTCAGCGCGAACGGTTCTTCCAGCGCCCGCTCCAATCCGTCGCGCAGCACCTGCGAGATGACAGCGCCGAGCGGCAATCCGAGTGCCAGAGCCGGAAGCACAAGCGAGGCAAGCCCTTTGCTCCCAGCCACCGGAAAAAGCTTGAGTTGGAAGCTGAAAACCGCGAGCAGGACGATGCCCAACCAGAACGACGGAGTCGAAACGAGCGTCAGCTCAACGGCATTCGCCAACGCCCTGGACCGTCGCCGGTGTGCCGTCGTCGCCGCGACGACCACCGCGAATACCACCGCCACCAGCAGAGCGGCCGCGGTGAGCGTCAAGGTCGGTGCGGCCTGCGCGGCGAGGATTCCCGATACCGGCTTGTGCAGGATGTAGGAACGCCCGAAATCGCCGTGCGCACAATTCCACAGATAGCGGAGATACTGCACGACGACCGGATCGTTCAGCCCCCATTCGGCGCGGATGGCCGCCTCCAGTTCCGGGGTGCGCCGCTGTTCGCCCACCAACAGGTCGACGGTATCGCCCGGCGCGAGCCGAAGGCTGACGAAAGACAGGCTCGCCGCGCCCCACAGCACGCCGAATCCGGACAACACCCGGAGTAGGACGCGTTTCCCGATCGCGCGGTGCGCGTATAACCGAATATCCGTGACGACGGCATCGCTAACCACGGTCGACCCAAATGTCGTATGCGCTTTCCGGGAACCGGTGATACGGCCGGAAACCGGCGCCGTGCACGCGAGTGGCGGATGCGATCTCGTTTTCGGGCTGGTAGAGCGGCAGCGCATATCCCTTGTCGACGAGTACGAACCGCTGCAAACGCGCGTATTGTCCGGCGCGCTCACCCGTATTCTGTGTCGCGGCAGCGGCTTTCAACCATGTGGTCAGTTCGGGATCCGTGGCGCGGCTGTAATTGAGGGTGCCGAATGTCGCGGCCGGGTACCAATGATTTTCGATATCGATACCGCCGGTCAGCGTGTCGGAGTTGGCGACCGAACCGTAACTGCTGTCCTTGCGGCGGTCGGCGTAGGTGCCCGCGTCGACCAGGGAGATGGCTAGATCGATTCCGGCGTTCTGCCTGGCCTGGGCCTGGATCGCCTGCAACAGCACCTCGCGCTGATCGCGGACGGTGGACTGCGCCTGAACCACCTCGATGGTGAGCCGCTGACCGTTCTTGGTGCGGAATCCCTTGTCGTCCCGGGCCGTCCAACCGGCCTCGTCGAGGAGACGGTTCGCGGCGTCCTTATCGTTTCCGTAGGACCGCTCGATGCTCTTGTCGTAGAACACCGCGTCGTCGGGGGAGGTGATGCCCCAGCCCCGCGTGCGCTCGCCGCGGTATATCGACCGCAGTACCGCGTCGACGTCGACGGAGTCGATCAACGCCTTGCGGACCTTTTCGTCGGTCGCCGGACCGTAGGTCGAATTGAGGTACAGGGAATAGGGGCTCCCGGCATTCAGCGCATGCTGATAGGTGAATTCGGGGTTGTTTTCGAACAGTCCGGCGTCATTTCCGGAAATGCCTTCGATGATATCGACCTGCCCGGAGGTGAGTGCCCCGGTGCGCACCGATGATTCGGGCAGGAACCGGTAGGTGATTTCATCGAGGTAGGCGGGGCCCTGATGTTTGGCATTCCGCGGCGCCCAGTTGTAATCCGGATTCTTCCGGAAGTGGATTTCCTGCCCCTTGGTGTAGCGGTCGAGTATGAATGGTCCGGTACCGGCGATCTCCGGGCCACCGGATTTCAACTGCGGTGAATCGAATGCCGCGGGGGAGATGATATCCAGCGTGCCCGCATAGTCGAGGAACGGCGAATAGACATTCTTCAACGTCAGCACCAGCGTTCGCGTGTCCCGCGCGACCGCCGTATCGAGATTGGACAGCGGACCCGATCCGAAACCGCCCGAATACGCCGGATCCTTCATCCTGGTGAAGTTGAGGGCGACCGCCGCGGCGGTCAGCGGATTGCCGTCGGTGAATCGCACGCCATCCCGCAGCGTGAAGGTGTATGTCAGGCCGTCGGGGGATATCTCGTAGCCGTCGGCCAGCCATGGCACGACCCCGCCGTCCGCGGTCCGCTGCAGCAGTGATTCGTAGACGTTGCGGAGCAGCAGTCGCGTATTGCCCTGGCCGTTCAGATGCGGATTGAGCGTGGTCGGCTCGGTCTCGACACCCCAGGTCAACGATCCACCGCTGACCGGTTGCGCCGATTGGTGCGCCGAGGTGTCCGAACCGCCGCATGCGGTCACCAATGCGAGCACGGCCGTTGCCGATGCGAGAGCCATTATCGGTCGCTTTCGCATCACTGCGCCGCGCTCCTCTCCTCGATGAGAAATATTGATTGATCGGTGGTGACGACCGCCCCCTCCGACGCCGTCACGGTGACGATTCCCGAATGGGTTGCCGTCAGCTCGTGTTCCATCTTCATGGCCTCGACCACGCCGAGCAGCTGCCCCTGTTCGACCTGCGTACCGGATACGACATGGAGCCGCACGAGCGTGCCGGGCATGGGCGAACGGATCTCGGGATCCGCCGCGGCCGCGCCGAGCGTGCGGTATTCGGCGTACCGCACCTCCCGGGAAACCCCTGCCACCTGGCTGACCCAGCCCGCGCCGAGACGACGGACCGTGCTGAGCGTCGAGTCGAGCGAAACTGTCTCCGCGTCAACGTGAATCGCGGCCACATCCGCTTCGGTGTCGGTGCGCAGCAGTACCGCGCGGCCGTCGTAACCGCTGACCCGGACCGTGAACGGGCGGCCGTCGACCGAGAGGTCGATGCTGCCGAGTTCGCGGCCCGCGGGATCCAACCAGGCGCGGTCGCCCGCCGGAGCGCCCGCCGACCACGGTGTGGCGCGGTCGGGTGCGGTCAGCGTCGCGGCCACCGCGATGGCGCTGAGCCGGTCTGGATCGGTGAACTCCTCGATCGGGTCGATCCGGTCCAGATAGGCCGTATCATGTTCTGCCGCAGCGACTTCCGGTGTATCGAGGATGTGGGCGACGAATCCGAGGTTCGTCGAGATGCCGCGCCAGCGCAGCTGTGCACAGGCGCGCCGAGCGGCGGCCAGCGCCTGCGCCCGAGTGGCGCCGGTCGCCACGAGTTTGGCGATCATCGGGTCGAAGCCACCGGTGACGTGCAGGCGGCGGGTGAAGGCGCGCTCGATGCGGACATCGGGCCACTGGGTGACCTCGAGCTCGCCCGGGCACGGCAGGAAGGACCGGAACGGATCCTCGGCATACACCCGGACCTGCACCGAGGCGCCCGCGTAAGTGATCTCCTCCTGGGTGGCGGGCAGCGGTGCGCCGGAGGCGACCCGCAGCTGCCAGTCCACCAGGTCGATGCCGGTGATCTCCTCGGTGACGGTGTGCTCGACCTGCAGCCGCGTATTCATCTCGATGAAGAAGAATTCGTCGCCTATCAGCAGGAATTCGAAGGTTCCCGCGCCGGTGTAGTGCAGTGCCCGCGCGCCGCGCACGGCGGCGTCGAAGATCTGCCCTCGGATGACGTCCGGGATCCTCGGTGCGGGCGCTTCCTCGATCACCTTCTGATGCCGCCGCTGCAGCGAACAGTCGCGGTCGAAAAGGTGTACGACAGAACCGAATTCGTCGCCGAACACCTGCACCTCGATATGCCGGGCGTGCTCGGCGTAACGCTCCAGGTGCAGGCGCGGGTCGGCAAAGGCCGCGTTCGCGGTGCGGGCCGCCGAGGCCAGCGCCTCGCGCAGCCCGGCGGCGGAGCGCACCACCGACATACCCTTGCCGCCGCCACCGCCCGCGGGCTTGACGATCAGCGGAAACCCGATATCCGCCGCGGCGCGGACCAGGGCGTCGATATCGTCGGTCGCCTCCCGGGTTCCGGGCAATACCGGAACACCCGCGTCGACCATCACCCGGCGCGCGGACGCCTTATCGGCCATGGATTCGATCACCTGTGAGCTCGGGCCGACGAACACCAATCCGGCGGCCCGGACCGCGCGGGCGAACGCGGCGTTCTCGGACAGGAAGCCATAACCGGGATGCACTGCGTCGCAGCCGGTTTCGGTAGCGGCCCGGACCAGCGCCGCGGCATCGAGATATCCGCCCGCCGCCAGGCGCACGGTCGCGACCGCCGCGTCGTGATAGGTCAGCGTCCGGTCCTCGTCCACGCTCACGGTGACGTAGTCGATGCCGAGGCGATCGCAGGTGCGCGCGATGCGGGCGGCGATCTCGCCCCGGTTCGCGATGAGCAGCTTCGTGATCACAGCCGGAACACCCCGAAGGTGGCGGCGGCCGGGTCCGGCCGATCCCAGCGTTCGTGCGCCAGCGAAAGGCATTGTGCGAGCCAGGATCTCGTATCCTCGGGCTCGATCACCGCGTCGACCCACATGCGTGCGGCAATGTAGGCGGGCAGCGACTGCCGTTCGAAGCTGTCGATGATCGGCTGCTTGATGGCGGCTTCCTCGGCGGCGCTCAATTCCTTGCCTTCGCGGCGCAGTCGGTCCCGTTTGAGGATGGCCATCACCGCGGCCGCCTGCTCGCCGCCGACTCCGGTGGAGCGGGCATTGGGCCACATGGCCATGAACTGGCCGCCCATCGATCGGCCCGACATGGCGAAGTTGGCCGCGCCGAAGCTGCCGCCGATCACCAGCGAGATCTTGGGGACGGTGGCGCAGGAGACGGCGTTCACCATCTTCGCGCCGTGCTTTGCGATGCCGGCCCGCTCGTACTGCTCGCCGACCATGAACCCACTTACGTTGTGCACGAACAACAGTGGGATCCGGCGCTGATTGCAGATCTGAATGAAATTGGTCGCCTTGAGCGCGCTGTCGGGGAAGATCACGCCCTGATTCGCGACGATACCGACCTCGTATCCGGCGATGCGCGCGGTCGCGCAGACGATGGTGATGCCGTAATCCTTGCGGTATTCGATCCAGGAGGTGGCATCGACGACGCAGCGCAGGATCGCGCGAACGTCCATCTCCTTCTTGGTCGTCGCCGGTATCAGGGCCGGGAGCCGCGCCGGATCGTCGACGGGTTCGAGGGCCTCGAACGCGGGTGGGCGCACTCGGTCGCCGGGTGTACGCGAGACGATTT
Organism: Nocardia sp. JCM 34519.1; assembly: GCF_020361265.1. NCBI lineage: Bacteria > Bacillati > Actinomycetota > Actinomycetes > Mycobacteriales > Nocardiaceae > Nocardia > Nocardia sp. JCM 34519.1. Next base: position 781,279 of record NZ_JAIRBR010000001.1, on the reverse strand, counting down.
CCCGGACCATCGCCAGCGCTTCTTCCTCGTTCGCCGCGAGATGGTCCGCCACGGCGGTTTCCCGGACATGCAGGGCCGCGCCGCCGAGTGCCTGCGCGTCGACCTTGATCCCGGTGGCGGCCTCCACCAATTGCGGTCCGCCGAGGAAGACGGTGCTGAGATCCTGCACCATCACCGTTTCGTCGCTCATCGCCGGTATGTACGCACCGCCTGCGGTGCAGATGCCGAGCACGGCCGAAATCTGCGGCAGACCCATGGCCGACATCTCCGCGATATTGCGGAACATCTTCCCGAGGTGCTCCTCGTCCGGGAAGATCTCCTCCTGCAACGGCAGGTAGATACCGCCCGAATCCGCCAAATACACACAGGGGAGCCGATATTCGCGGGCCAGCTTCTGCCCGCGCAGCTGCTTCTTGATGGTGAGCGGGTAGTAGGTTCCGCCCTTGACGTGCGGGTCGTTCGCGAACACCATGCAGGGCCTGCCGTGGATGGTTCCGATGCCGACGATGAGCGCGGCGGCGGGCAGGTCGGTGTCGTACACCTCGTGTGCGGCCAATCGGCCGATCTCCAGGAAAGGTGTTCCCGGGTCGAGTATGCGGTTAACTCGTTCGCGCACCGGCAGTTTGGCGTCACCGGGTCGGCGTCGCGGCGATACGACCTCGGCGAAGCGGTCGCGCAGCAGTCGACGCTGAGCCTCGAATTCGGTGTGGTTCTCGACGGTTACGGTCATGCGGGTAGCTCCTCCCGATCGCGATGGGCGGCGAGGCTCGCGGTGAGGGTGTCGGCGAAGCGCCGAATCGTGTTGGGCTCCAAGTCCGCTCGCAACATCAGGCGCAGGCCCGCGCTGCCGCGGCGGATAATCGGGAAGAAGACGGGGGAGGTGTAGAAGCCCGCGTCGAGCATGTCCTTCGCCACGGCGACGGTGGTGTCCTCCCGGCCGATATTGACGAACCGAATGGGCAGCCCGTCACCGGCGAGGTCGGTATCGACCAGCGAGTCGAACAGGCGCACCCGTTCACGCAGGTCGATCTGCAGCCGATCGACGGTGCCGTCGTCGTGCAGCTCGCAGGACGCGACGATGGCTCCGAGACCGGCGGTATTGATTCGCTGCGACCACATCAGCGGTCCGCTGGTGCGCAGTAACGTGGGTTTGCGGGAATCGTCGCCGGGCGGGCCGAAGAAGATGACACCGCCGCTCGCGCCGAATCCCTTGTTCAGCGAGGCGATTATGAGGGTCCGGTCCCGCCAGCCGTCGTAGCCGCCGAGGACATAACCGCGGCCACGTCGACCGAGCGTCGAAATACCGTGCGCCTCATCGAAATACAAGAAAAGTCCGTATCGGTCCTGCAGCCGGTGCAGCTCATCCAGCGGCGCCCCGCCGCCGGTGCTGTACACGCCGTCGGCAATGTAGGCCACGTGAGAATGCTTGCGGCACAACTGTTCCAACGCCTCGATATCGTTGTGGTCGATCGTGACCAGTTCGGTCTCATCCGCGACCAGCGGTTTCATCGCGTTCAGGCAGAAGTGCGCGTTCTTGTCGAATACCACCAGCGGTGGGTGCCCGTCGGTGAACTCCCCGGAGGCCAGCAGCGGCAGGGTCGCCCATGCCGCGGCCGCACACGACGATACGGTGACGGCCTGGGCGCCGAAGGTCAGCGACAGGCGCTGCTCGGCCTCCTCCAGCAGCGACAGCCGAATCCGCATGCGGGATATGGACGAATTGATCGTCGCCGTTTCGTCCAAACCTCGATGGGCTCCGGCGATTATCCGCGGGTCGCTGTCCAGGCCGAGATAGGAATACGAGGAGAAGTTGACGATCGTCCGCCCGGCACGGTCGTTGACTATTCCGTCGCGCATATCGGCGGCGACGATATCGACCAGGCCGTGGGTGGTGCTGTCATCCCAGAAGGTATTGCTCAGTTGTAATTGCCTGCGAATATTGGCGAATTGGTGAATGACCACTCGATTATTCCTTTGTCGGCGAGGGAGCCGCGGCGACCAGTACGTTCACGGCGGCGAGCGAGGTGATGGCGATGGACCAGGCGAGCAGCCCGGTGAGTGACGGGCCTGCCAGCGAGGCGACGCCCGCGAGACCCTGCTGGATCAGCGCGCACCACGAGACGGCGATCGCGCCGCCGGAGACGAGGTGGCTGACGGCATGCGCCGCACTGTTGGGGAACAGCGTGGCCTGTCCGAAGGTCGTTGTGACGTATCCGGCGAGAAAGATCGGGAGCGCGATCGCCCGGTGCAGATCGCCCACCCAGACGATGGTGATCAGTACGCAACCGGCGAGCATTATCCAGGCGCCCTGCCGCATCATCGCGCGTGCGCCCACCCCGCTCACCCGCCGCCGCACATAGGTGGCGCCCGCGAAATACGCCGCGCCGTACAGCACGCCGAAGAGGCCGAAAACCCAAGGCGGCAGCGCGAATCCGTCCGAGAAGACGAATGCGGACTTCTGCTGGATCATGACGATGATGGCGAATCCGATACCGCCCGCGACGGCGGCGGTGATGAAGACTCGGTCGCCGAGCAGCCGTCGAGCCGTCCCCTTGTCCCGGGATTTACGATCCGGCGGCGGGAGCGATACCCGCAGCGCGAAAACAACGGGTATGACGGCGAGCACGGCCAATACGGCGAATCCGTATCGCCACCCGAGTGTGGAGGTGAGGATGCCGCCGATCACCTGCCCGCCGCCGAGCGCGACGACGAATGCCATCGAGAGCAGTGCGAGTTGCCGCGCGAGTTCGGCGCCGGTGAACAGGTCTTTCACCATCATCCGCCCGACCACCGCGACACCGCCCGCGCCGATCGCCTGCATCACACGCAGGGTGAGCAGCTCCGGAGCGTTCGTGATCAGCGCCAGGCCCGCGCTGGCCAGGATGAAGCACAGTCCGGCCGCGACGAATGCGGGCACCCGGCCGAACTGCTCCGCCGCCCGCCCCCACGCGACGACCGGAAGCGCGGCGAACACCACGAACAGGGCGACCGAAAGCTGAAGTGTGCCATCACCCGCCCCGATATCCGCGCCCAACGCTGGCATGCCGGGAAGGTAAATAGTGGTCGCCATCTGCGCGACGATCACCGCGCCACACGCGGACGCGACAATGGCCCGGCGCGGTATCGTCGCAGTCGACAACCCGCCGGCCTGTTGCGGCACAATCAATTCGGTTTCCCCTACGCCCCACAGACGCGCGCCGAACTTCGTCCGACCACACCTGGAATCTCTGGTGTCAGCGAAGAACGTCAGCGGTCATTCGTCCGGATTTCGGATCCGACCTACAGATTTACGCCGCGGTAGCGTCAGTCGAACATAATTAGAATCTCAGTGATTCTTCCCATCCCCCGAGGAACCTTCGGGGACAAGCGATTTCGGTGCCATGTGACCGAAATCGCTTGTCCCGGTTCTGCCTTGCGGTGATCAGGACTTGATGAAGTCCACGATGTCGGCATTGAGCTGGGCGGCGTGCGTGATCATGATGCCGTGACCGGTCGCCGGGTATTCCTTGTAGGTGTTCACGGGGATCAGATCCTTGGTCTTGCGTCCGCAGAGTTCGATCATCGCGGAGGCATCGGCGTCACCGTGGATGATCATGGTGGGTACCGTGATCTCGCGCAGTTCGGCGCGGAAGTCGGTGGTGAAGATGGTCTCCATCACCGCGCCGGCCGCCAGCAACGAGCAGTCCATGCATTTCTGCACCATCCACGCGATGCGCGCGGAAGACACCTGGTTGCCCAAGTGGGTTGCGAAGAATGCCTGCGCATTCTGTTCCATCCACAGCGGCCGGTCGGCGGCGCGGGCCGCGTTCACCGCGTCGGCGACGGCCTTCGGGATACCGTCCGGGTTGTCGGCGGTCTGAGCCATGAACGGCAGGGTCGCCGAGACCAACATGATCCGATTGATCCGGTCGCTGCCGTGCCGAGTCAGATACCGGACGATCTCGCCACCGGCCATGGAATGCGCGACCACCACGACATCGCGCAGGTCGAGGTGTTCCAGGAACGCCGCCAGATCCTCTGAAAGGGTGTCGTAGTCGTAACCGTGGCCGACCCAGTCGGACTTGCCGTGTCCACGCCGGTCGTAGGACAGGCACCGCAGCCCCTGCCGGGACAGCGGCAGCATCTGCAACTCCCAGGAGGTGCTGCTGAGCCAGCCACCGGCGAGAAACAGCACCGCCTGTCCGCTACCCCAGTCCTGGTAGTGCAGCCGGGTGCCATCGTGCGAGTCGAAGTAGGGCATCGGATTCTCCTGATCGTCCGTGGTTGTTCGTGTTGCCCACAACGCTATTGAGATCCGAAGGCCAGGGAATCAGTCGCGCATAAGTACTTTCCGCGCCGGCCCTAAGTACATTTCGCGCTGCGGCGAGCAGCTATCCGAGCAGCGGACGCCGAATCGTTGGCGTGGACGATATGACCAAGCTCCGCGGCAAGCGAATTCGTGGTCGTGGGGGGTGTGACCTCGCGCCACCGGTGTGTGCGCTTTGCCTCGTCAGGGCTGGGTGGCGGGTAGGGGTGCGGTCAGGAGGGGCGTGATGTGTCGGTGGGCGAAGCGGGTGAGCTGGGCTTCGGTGTGCAGGTCGGTGACGGCTTTGGGGGTGAGTATCAGGGAATGGATTGTGCGCGCGATGATTTCGACGCGCTCGGTGAGCAGGTCGGTATCGGCGAGGTGGTCGGGTAGGTCGGGGCCGAGGATCATGACGGCGGCGTGGATGGCCCAGGTCAATGGTTCGGCGGCGTCGATGGTGATGCGCGGCAGGGTGGTGTCGGGTTCGAGTCGCAGCATGCGGGTGTAGAGGGGGTGGTCCCGTAGGGCGAGGACCAGTCCGGTGAAGGTGGCCGCGATGCGGTCTTCGAGGGTGCCGGTGGCGTTCGCGCGTTCGGCCACCGTCGCGATGATCCGCTGAGATTCGCGCAGGACCACGGCGCGGACCACATCGTCTTTGGAACCCATGCGGCGGTAGACGGTGACCCGTTTGATGCCGGCCCGGCGGGCGATGTCGTCGATGGTGCTCCTGCGGATGCCGACGTCCTCGAAGACGGCCAGGGCGGCGTCGAGGATGTCATCGGTGAGCGGATCGACGGAGGCGGCTGGCATGGCGTCAGATTACCGTGCCCGAACAAAGATACATTGCGCTTCGATTTGTATCTTTGTATTCTCGACTCATGACGAGGAACACCGCAACGGCGCGGCCCTATACCGAGGAAGCGCATGTGATCGCCGCGCGCGACGTCGAATTCGACTGGCGCGACGTGCCTTTGCACTACATCCCGGGTGAACCGTTCGCGTCGCACCTGTGGAATGTGATGCATCTGATCGTCCCGCTGGGCGAGCAGATGATGGCCGGCTGCGTGGCCGAGGCGCTGCCCTACATCACCGATGAGCGCCTGCGTGAGGAGGCGATCGGTTTCATCGGGCAGGAGGCGATGCACGCCAACTCGCACGGCGGCTATCACGAGCGGCTGGCCGAACAGGGCATCGACATCGATTCGATCGTGCGACACGTCGAGCACATGCTGCGCGTGATCTTCGGCGATCACGGGCTGACCGGTCGCGCCAAACAAGAATGGCTCAGGGAGCGACTGGCGTTCTATGCCGGGATGGAGCATTTCACCGCGATCATCGGGCAGTGGTTCCTCGACGTCGACGAGCTCGAAACCGCGGGCATGCATCCGATGATGCTGGATCTGTTGCGCTGGCACGGCGCCGAGGAAGTCGAGCACCGCAACGTGTTGTTCGATATCTTCCAGCACCTCGACGGCGGTTACCTTCGACGTGCCCGCACCGTCGCCATCGGGAGCATCGGCCTGTTGGGCACCACTTTCATCGTCGTCGACCGGCTCTACCGCCAGGACCCTGACTATCGGTGGTGGAAGCCGTGGCCGATCGAGGCCGTTCGCGCGATGCGGCGCGGCTTGATACCCAAATTCGGATTCTTCTTCACCGAGATCCCGCCCTATCTCGCGCCGGGATTCCACCCGTCGTCGATGGGCAGCCTCGACAAGGCCCTGCAATATCTGGCGACCTCACCGGCCGCCCGCGCGGCCCAGCACTGACCGGAAAGGTCGGCACGATGAAATCAACTCCCTCGGAGCCGACGGGCACGTTGTTGGGAGGCGTGCAATGAAGGAATTGGTGCATGGGGACACGCCCATTCCGGACCCGGGACACGTGCATCCAGGGATGCGTTTGATGCTCGGCCTGGCCGGCGGCTACAAGCGACTGGTGGCGGTAAACCCGCTGACGTCTCGGATCTCGCTCGCAAATCCGGTGCGGCGCACCGGATTCGACCTGAATCTCGCCATCGAGTCGGTGACCGCGGCGGCCGAGGATGTGGTCGGCCTGACGCTGGTCGCGCCGGACGGGCGCGCCTTGCCGCGGTGGGTTCCGGGGGCGCATCTGGATGTGTTCCTGCCATCGGGCAGACAGCGGCAGTATTCGCTGTGCGGCGACCCGGAGGACAGGTTCCGATACCGAATCGCGGTGCGGCGCATAGCCGATGGCGGCGGCGGATCACTAGAAGTGCACGAGACCCTGCGGGCCGGGGAGCTCGTGCACATTCGCGGACCCCGCAACGCCTTCCGGATGGTGGCGGCGCGGCGGTACTACTTCGTGGCCGGTGGCATCGGCATCACCCCGATCCTGCCCATGGTGCGCACCGCGCACCGGCACGGAATCCCTTGGCGGCTGGTGTATTTGGGCCGTAGCCGCGAGTCGATGCCATTCCGTGACGAGCTGGCCGGATACACCTCGGGTCGAGTGGACATCCGCACCGACGACGAATCCGGCGTGCCCGATATTCCCGCCCTGTTCGCCGATATGCCCCGGAACGAGGCCGCCTACGTGTGCGGTCCGCCCCCGATTCTGGACGGTGCGCGGCGCACCCTCACCGCACGGGGCACCGGATACGAGCTGCACACCGAACGCTTCTCGCCGCCACCGGTACTCGGCGGCAGCCCGTTTCAGGTCGAATTGCGCCGCAGCGCAATCACTGTCGAGGTCGGAGCCCAGCAATCGGTGCTGGCTGCGGTGAAACAGGCGGTGCCCGGCGTGCCCTATTCATGCCAGCAGGGCTTCTGCGGCAGCTGCCGGACCACGGTGCTGGACGGCACGGTCGAGCGGCACGGTGGTGACAGGGCATTCGCCGGGGCCGATTCGATGCTCATCTGCGTATCCCGCTGCACCGACCGCCTGGTCCTCGATCTCTGAGCGAGCAAAGGAGCCCGCCCATGTTCCCGTTTCCGACCCGTCGCGATTTCGACGTGCGTGACAAGGTCGTCGTCGTCACCGGCGCCGCGAGCGGTATCGGCGCGGCGCTGGCCGCCGAATTGCATTCCCGGGGCGCGAAACTCGTCCTGATCGACGTCGCCGCCGAACCGATCACCCTGGCCGCCAAGGCTTTCGGGTCCACCTCCCTGGCGCTGGCCGCCGACATTCGTGACCGGACCGCCACGGCACAGGCGATCGACACCGCGGTCGATCGGTTCGGTCGCATCGACGTGGTGGTGGCCAATGCCGGGGTCGCCCCGGCGCCGGCCACCGTGCGCACCGTCGATCCCGCCGAATTCGACCGGGTGCTCGACATCAACCTGGTGGGTGCGTTCAACACCGTGCGGCCCGCGCTCGACCAGATCGCCGCCACCAGAGGACATGTCGTGATCGTCGCCTCGGCCGCCGCGTTCGCGCCCGCCGCCGGGTTGTCCCCCTACATGATCAGCAAGGCCGGGGTGGAACAACTCGGGCGCGCACTGCGCATCGAACTGGCCGCGGTCGGCGCGAGCGCCGGACTCGCCTACTTCGGCTTCGTTCGGACGCCACTGGCCCGGCCGATCGACGAGGACCCCATCGGTCGCAAGCTGGACTCGTTCCTGCCCTGGCCGTTCAACCAGCGCATCAGCGCCGAGCGGGCCGCCACCGTGATCGCCGACGGCATCACCCGCCGTGCCGCCGCCACCTTCGCCCCGGCGGGCTGGCGGGAGTACTCACTGCTGCGTGGCCCGATGAACCTCGTCATCGACCGCGTCGCCGCCGGTTTACCGCTGATGCACTCGGTGATCCGGGAGATCGAACGCCGCGCCGCGGCCTGAATCGGCCACCCTCGGTCACGGAAGGTGAAAAACTATGTCTGACAAGGGTTTGCATCGCCTACCCGAGCACGAGGTGATCATTGTCGGCGCCGGGTTCGGCGGTATGGCCGCCGCCATCGCGCTGACCCGGGCGGGTATCGACGACTTCGTCATGCTCGAACGTGCATCCGAGGTCGGTGGCGTATGGCGGGATAACACCTATCCCGGTGTGGCCGTTGATATCCCGTCGTTCAGCTACAGCTACGGCTTCGAACCGAACGCGTGGTCACGCGCCTTCGCACCCGGAGCCGAGCTGTTCACCTATGCCAAGCGGTGTGCCGCGAAATACGGCCTGCGGCACCGCATCCGGTTCGACAGCGAGGTCTCCGTCGCGCGTTTCGACGAAGACGATCACCTGTGGCGGTTGGAACTCACCGACGGCAGCACGGTGACCGGGCGCTACCTGTTCGCCTGTCATGGAACCTTTTCCACGCCGACCAAGCCGACTATTCCGGGTCTGGATGATTTCGCCGGACGCGTGAACTACACGATGCGCTGGGACCATTCGCACGACCTGACCGGTGAGCGGGTGGCCGTGATCGGCACCGGAGCCTCCGCGCTGCAGGTGATTCCGGAGATCGCCCCGAAGGTGGCCGCACTGAAGGTATTTCAGCGCACGCCGATCTGGGTGCTGCCGAAGCCGAATCCACGGCTGGACGGCATAACCCGACTCGCCTTGGACAAACTGCCGTTGGCGCGGCGGTCCGCGCGCCTGGCGACCGACCTCTTCGCTGAGCTGTTCGTGACGTTCGGCGCGGTCCACTACGCGGAGCTACCCTTCATCGTCGGCGGCACCGAGGCCATGGCGCGCAACTTCCTGAATTCTCAGGTGAAGGATCCGACCCTACGGGAAAAGCTCACGCCCGCATACGGTTTCGGCTGTAAGCGCCCGTCGTTCTCCAACACCTATTACCGGACCTACCTGCGCGACAACGTCGAACTGATCACCGACGGCATCGAGCGGATCACCCCGAACGGGATCCGCACCGTCGACGGCATCGAGCGGGAGATCGACACAATGGTCCTGGCAACAGGTTTCAAAGTCTTCGACGTGCCCTACGACCTGTACGGGTCCGCCGGAGAAACCCTCAACGAGCGCTGGGACCACGACCGCAGACAATCCTACGAGGGCACCACGGTGCACGGGTTCCCGAATATGTTCCTCACCCCCGGCCCCTACGGCGTCACCGGCTCGTCACTGTTCGCCACCTTCGACATCTGCGTCAAGCACGCCATGCGGGTGATCCGGGCCGCGCACCGCCGTGGCGCCACCCGCGCCGAGGTCACCGCCGAGGCGCAGGACCGCTTCATGGAATTCGTGCACTCCCGCGAGGGCAAGACCATGTTCCACAACCGGACCTGCGCCGGATCCAACACCTACTACATCGATCAGCACGGGGACGCGCCGTACCTGCGACCAACCGCGGGTGTGCACGCGATGTGGGCCCAGAAAACCTTCGGCCTCAACGACTATCGATTCGACAGGCACGGTTGCGGTTCGGTCGCCGCGGACGTCTGACGGTGCATAGGTCGGGACGGCGGCCAGTGTTCGTGCGGCTGAGCGACCCTGGCCAGATGGCAGACAGATGATGGTGCACTACGCTTCAGGTGATGGCCCACGACTTCGATGTTGGAAAGTTTTGGGCCCCAGTTGATCTCGCGGATCTGGCGAGAACCTGCTACCACGAAGCGATCAGCGGTGCGGCATGCTCTTGTCGCTGCCACTCCTCGGTGAGGCGACCGAGTCGGTGCGGGGTGGCGATGCCGCGCACGCCTGCGATCTTGTCGTCTCGGATCTCCAGGATCGTGACGCCCACCACCCGGTCGTCGAGGGTGGCGAGCATAGCCGGGCAGTTGTTGACGACGGCGGCATGGATCGAGGGGGAGCCGCCGGCGAGTCTGCGCTTGGCCGGGGACGGTTTGAAGCCGGCGCGTACCGCGCGGGCGATCCGCTCGGGCGACGAGTATCGGATCAGCCTGGCGGCCAACACGACTCCGGCGCTGTCGGAGGTTCCCGTCGCGTCATCGGTCAGCAGAGCTATCAAGGGTTCGGTGCGGCCCGAGGCGGCGGCGTTGGCAAAGGCCTCGACGATTCGGCGCGCGGCGGCCTGGTCGGTGTCGGTTCCCTTGCCGGCGGCGGTGATTCGACGGCGGGCTCGGCGGGCGTGCTGCTGGCTCGCGGACTCGGTGATGCCGAGAATCTCGGCTATCTCGGCATGACGGTACGAAAAGGCTTCGCGCAGTACGTAAACGGCGCGTTCGACCGGTGACAGACGCTCCATGAGCATCAGCACCGCCAGGGTCACCGATTCACGCTGCTCGACGGTGTCGGCCGGGCCCAACATCGGGTCGCCGTGCAGGAGCGGTTCGGGCATCCAGGCGCCGACCGCGCGTTCGCGTCGTGCTTGCGCCGAACGCAGCCGGTCCAGCGCTAGGTTGGTGACGATCTTGGTAAGCCAAGCCTCGGGCGCGTCGAGGTACTGCCGGTCGGCGGCCTGCCACCGCAGGAACGCATCCTGCACCGTGTCTTCGGCGTCGGCGGCCGAGCCGAGCAGCCGATAGGCGAGGGAGGCCAGCCGATCGCGGCTGGCCTCGAAACGTGCCACGGTGGCAGTGTCCATCGGCACGAATCTATCGGGCGACCGGCTCGGGCGAGTGCTCTCGGGCGGCGGCCGAGCGGTATTTGTGACTCGGTTTCCCCATGGTCGGGTGACTGATCGCCCAGCCGCTGGTCGCCACGATCGCCGATTTGATCCGGGCCGCCGACCGGCCGCACAGGGCCCCGGGCTTCGCGCGCGCGTCCGCATCGACCAGTTGGAAGATCGCGTCCTTGCGGCCGAGGCTGATGTGGTTGCCGAAATAGGTGAGCGCGGTCGCCTTGATCTTGCGCCCGGTCCGGTCGCCGATGATCGCGGCCGTCGCCTGCGCGCTGGTGTATCCCGCTGAAGCACAGGACATCGGCAGCGGATGACCGTTCTCGCCGATGATGAAGGCGCTGTCACCTGCGACGTAGACCTCCGGGTGCGAGACCGACCGCATCTGCCGGTCGACCGTGATCTGCCCGTTGGGCATAACCTCGAGTCCGCTGGCGGCGGCGATGGGATGGACGGCGAACCCGGCGGCCCACACGGTCGCATCCGAGGCGAAGGCGGTGCCGTCGTCGGCGATCGCCCCCCGCTTCTCGACGCGCGCGATGGTGGTGTGCTCGTGGACCGTGATATCGAATCGGTCGAAGGCGCGCAGCAGGTGACGTCGGGCCTTCGGACCCAGCCAGCCGCCCAGTTCGCCGCTGGTGGCGAGGCTGACCCTGAGTCCAGGACGGGCTTCGGCGATTTCGGTGGCGGTCTCGATTGCGGTCAGGTTACCGCCGACCACCAGCATCGTCCCGCCCTCGCCCAGCTCATCGAGGCGTGCGCGCAGGCGCAGCGCTGCCGGTCGCTGCGCTACATGGAAGGCGTGCTCGGCGACGCCCACAACGCCGTGATCGGCGGCAGTGCTACCGAGCGCGTACAGGAGGGTGTCGTATTCGATCCGGCCGGTGGCATTGCCATCGTCGATGGTGACGGTTTTGTGCGCGGCGTCGACGCTGGTTATCCGGGCCAACCGCAGCCGGATTCCGGTGCCCGCGAACACTTCCGCCAGCGGCCGATGGCGCAGGTCGCGCCCGGCGGCGAGTTGATGCAGGCGCAGCCGCTCGACGAAATCGGGTTCGGCGTTGACGACGGTGATCTCGAAGTCGTCGGAATGCAGTTGGCGGGCCAGGTATCCGGCGGAGAAGGCTCCGGCGTATCCGGCCCCGAGGACGACGATGCGGTGCGGCACGGTTCGCTCCTGTCTGGTTCGGGTGCTCCCTGAACGAGACAGCCCGCGAATTCCTGACAGCATCGGCCGGTGATGTGGATCACTCCCCGGGATTGTCAGAAATCTCGTCGATCCGGTGTCTTGTGCTCGAGCCCGTCGAAGCGAAGGAGACATCTCGGCTATGGACCACACCACCGTCGAGGCGACGGAAACGTTTGTCGCGCATCGCAAACTGCTGTTCACCGTCGCCTACGAGATGCTCGGTTCGGTGACCGACGTCGACGACGTCCTGCAGGAGACCTGGCTGCGCTGGGTTGGCGTCGATGCGGCGCACGTCGACGATCCGCGCGCCTATTTGATTCGGATCACCACCCGGCAGGCGCTCAACCGGCTGCGCTCGATGAAGCGCCGCCGGGAGTCGTATGTGGGTTCGTGGCTGCCGGAACCACTGCTCACCACGCCCGATGTGGCCGCCGATGTCGAACTCTCCGAGAGTGTTTCGATGGCACTGCTGCTCGTCCTCGAGACACTGACCCCGACCGAACGAGCCGTATTCGTCCTGCGGGAAGCATTCGGGGTCGGCTACGACGAGATCGCGGCGGCGGTCGGCAAAACGCCCGCCGCCGTGCACCAGATCGCCCACCGGGCGCGCCGCCACGTCGAGGCGCGCCGCCCGCGCCGCATAGTGACCACGCGAGAGGCCGAGGTGGCGCTCCAAGCCTTCCGGCAGGCGCTCGAGACCCGGAATCTGCAGGGCCTGCTCGACGTGCTCGCCTCCGAGGTGGTGGCGATCAGCGACGGCGGCGGGATCAAGCAGGCCACGCCACGGCCGATTATCGGCGCGGACAAGGTGGCCCGCTTCATTGTCGGCGGCCTCACCAAGAACGGCGTCGCGCTCGCCGTCGAGCCGACCGCGGTCAATGGTGGCCCGGCCCTGGCTCTGCACGTCGACGGCGAACTCGACGGTGTCATCGCGGTGAGCGTCGAAGACGGTCGCATCACCGGCCTCTACTACGTCCGCAATCCCCAAAAGCTGACCCGCATCGACACCGAGACCCCGCTCACCCTGCGATGAGCGCCGGTCACAGTCCCAATGTTCAAGGAGTACAGATGAATACCGCCACCGATGTACCCGCGTCCCGATGGTCGGCGGTGGCAGGAACGGTCCTCCTGCTCACGGCGATCGTCGGTGTCCTGCTCGTCGCCTTCGCCTGGCCCTCAGTACGGTCGTCGGTGCACGATGTGCCGATCGCAGTCGCGGGGCCGCCCACCGCGGTCACTCGGATTCGCACCACATTGGAACAGCGGGTGCCGGGCGGGTTCGAGATAACGGCGGTAGCCGACGCCGCGGCGGCCGAGAAGCTCATCGGTGATCGGCGCGTGTACGGGGCCATCGACCTCAGTTCCGGTGCCCCGCAGGTCATTGTCGCCTCCGCCGCGAGCACCGCGGTCGCGCAGACCCTGCAAGCCATGGCGACCGGCCTCGGCCAAGCGGGCGGTACACCGGTCGCTGTCCGTGATCTCGCGGCGCTGCCCGCCGACGATCCCCGTGGTGCCGGACTGTCCGCGGGCGCGCTGCCTCTGGTGATGGGCGGTCTGCTGGCCGCGGTGCTGTTGACCAGGCTCGTCCACGGCATCGCCCAACGAGCCATCGGCGCGGTCGCTTTCGCGGTCACCGGCGGCCTGACGGTGGCCGCGGTCCTGCAGTTCTGGCTGGGCTCACTGAGCGGGTCCTACCCGGCCAATGCCGGAGCTGTCGGCCTGACCATCGCGGCGACCTCGCTGACCGTTCTCGGGTTGGAATCGCTGCTCGGATACGCCGGAATCGGGATCGGTGCGGTGATCATGATGCTTGTCGGCAACCCCCTTTCGGGTACCGCGACCGCACCGGAGATGCTGCCCGGATGGTCCGGCGCGCTCGGCCAACTGCTGCCGCCGGGGGCCGGAGGCCGACTGCTCCGGTCGACCGCCTTCTTCGACGGCCGCGGCGCGACCCACGCCCTGTTCGTGCTGGTCGCATGGGTCACGTTCGGCGTAATACTGTGCCTGGTCGGCGGATTGCGATCTGCTCGACCGAGTGCCGACGGCGGCCGCTCGCGCATCTCCGGGCGGCAATCCGCAGCGGTGGCACATTCACCTCGTGACCGGTGACCGGCTGAAATGAGCCGGGTCTCCCGGTGTCCGCATCTCGGAGCCCCGGGCCGTGTGCTCGTCATGTGAGGCGCACTACCCTTCATGTGATGGCGCACGAGTCCGCAGCGCTTGTGACAGGACAGCGTTGCCATTCGATCAAGTCCTGAACCTGTGGACCGAGACGGCGTCCGGCGATCGTTGAGCGTGCTGGCTTGACCGAGGAGGTTGGTAGGTATGAACCAATTGGCTGGTGCGACATCGCCTTATCTGCGTCAGCACGCTGATAATCCGGTGCATTGGCGCGAGTGGGATGCCGCAGCGTTGGCGGAGGCGGCAGCGCGGGACGTGCCGATCCTGCTGTCGGTCGGATACGCGAGTTGCCACTGGTGCCATGTGATGGCGCACGAGTCGTTCGAGGATGTGGCGACCGCGGAGTTGATGAATGCGAACTTCGTGTGTGTGAAGGTGGATCGGGAGGAGCGGCCGGATCTCGACGCGGTGTACATGAATGCGACGGTCGCGATGACGGGGCAGGGCGGGTGGCCGATGACCTGCTTTTTGACGCCCGGTGGTGAGCCGTTCTATTGCGGTACCTATTACCCGAAGGTGCCGCGGGGTGGGATGCCCTCATTCACCCAGTTGCTCACCGCGATCGTTGATACCTGGCAGACGAGGCGCGACGAGGTGCATCAGGCGTCGGCTCAGGTGACCGAGGCGCTGCGGGCGCAGGCGGCGGGGCTGCCGGAGGCGGGGGTCACCCTCACCGCGGAACTGCTCGACCATGCCGTCGCGGCGGTGCTGCGCGAGGAGGATCCGAAGTACGGTGGATTCGGTGGTGCGCCGAAGTTTCCGCCCTCGGCATTGCTGGAGGGTTTGCTGCGGGATTATGAACGCACCGGCAAAGCCGAAGTGCTGCAGGCGGTTTCGCGGACGGCCGAGGCGATGGCCCGTGGTGGTATCTACGACCAATTGCGGGGCGGCTTCGCCCGCTACTCGGTGGATGCGGCCTGGGTGGTGCCGCATTTCGAGAAGATGCTCTACGACAACGCGCTGCTGCTGCGCGGCTACGCCCACCTGGCCCGCCGCACCGGGTCCGAGTTCGCGCACCGGATCGCCTGCGAGACAGCGGAATTCCTACTCGACGATCTGGCGACCGGGACGGGTGGCTTCGCCTCGGCGCTGGACGCGGACACGCACCTGGAACCGGGGCGGCCCGGTGTCGAGGGCGCGACCTATGTGTGGACGCCCGCCGAGCTGATGGGCGAGCTCGGCCCGATCGACGGCGCATGGGCCGCAGAGGTTTTCGGTGTGACGACGGGTGGGACCTTCGAACTCGGCACCTCGGTGCTCACCCGGTATCGGGATCCGGAGGACTCCGCGCGCTTCCAGCGAATCCGGTTGACGTTGCGGGCCGTTCGGGACAAGCGCCCGCAGCCCGCACGAGACGACAAGGTGGTCACCGCGTGGAACGGTATGGCGATCACCGCGCTGGCCGAGGCGGGAGCCGCACTCGGACAACAGAATTGGATCGACGCCGCGGCCGGGTGCGCACGCTTCCTGCTGGCCGAGCACGTCGTCGACGGCCGGGTGCGGCGGGCATCGCTCGGCGGTGTCGTCGGCGTCTCACCCGGCATCCTGGAGGATTACGCCTGGTTCACCACCGGCCTGCTCGCGCTGTATCAGGCCACGGGGCAAGCGAATTGGCTGACCGACGCGCAGCGCCTGCTGGATAAGGCGATTCACCATTTCGCCGACCCCGACGCGCCCGGCAGCTGGTTCGACACCGCAGATGACGCCGAGACGCTGGTGGCCCGCCCGCGCGATCCCATCGACGGCGCGACACCCGCGGGCGCGTCGGCGCTGGCCGAGGCCCTGCTGACCGCCTCGGCGGTGAGCGATCCGGAAAACGCCTCCCGCTACCGCGAATTGGCCGATCAGGCCATCGCGCGCGGCGCGGTCATCCTGGCGCGCGCCCCACGGTCGGGCGGCCACTGGCTCACCGTCGCCGAGGCCGCGTTGCGCGGACCGCTGCAGGTGGCCATCGCCACGCCCGAATCCGCCACCGCCGCGGTGACTTCGGTTCCCCGTCTGACGGTCGTGCACGATGCGGCGCGGCCCGCGACCGCTGCGGAACTGCTCGCCGTCGCCCGGGCCGCCGCACCCGGCGGTTCGGTAATCCTCGCCGCCGCACCGGATTCCGCGCCCCTGCTCACCGACCGTCCACTGCACGACGGCGCACCCGCCGCCTACGTCTGCCGCGGTTCGGTCTGTGATTTACCGGTGTCCACCGCCGAGCAACTCCGCGCCTCACTCGCCCGCCCCTAGGTTCTGTCCTCAAAGTCCATCCGGCGCCACCGCAGTCCAGCTTGCCGTCCGGCCGCGTTGTCCTCGCCGATACAACTCCGATATCGGCTTCTCCTCCGCCTTGCCGGGCGACCAGCTGGACTGCGGTTGCATCCGGCCGGACTTTGGGGACAGGCCGGGGAAGCAGCCCGGCCGGCACTGGGCGTCAGAGCCCTACGGTTTCGGATTCGCTGCAGACTATGGCCTCGGCTGTCCGGGTGCGGATCACTCGCGGCCAGTGGGTCCGGCCGCATCGGTAAGCCAAGGCGTTGGCTGTCGCGGCGGCAACGGTTATCAGGACGATGACGAGCAGGGAGATGCTGAAACCCGGCACTGTGTCGAAGGATTGGACGAGAGCGTGCTGGGTATAGGTCATCGGTGCGATCGGATGCAGCCAGCGCAGTGGTGCGGGCAGGGTCTCGATCATCCACACGCCGCCGTAGGAGAAGATCTGAAGCATAAGTGCCGCAAGGGATCCGACGACACCCGCGGTATAGCCGAGGACGGTGAACAGCAGCGATGCGAGCGTGGTGTTCATGATGGTCGCGGCGGTGATGGCGATGACCAGGTGCGGTGTCGAGGCGATTGCCGGTGCCGGTGACAGCGCGTGCCACACGACGGTGCCCAGCACGGCGACAACGGCCAGGCTCGCGATACCGGCGACCGCGGTGCGGCGGGCGGCTACCGCCAGCGGGGGTGCGGGTTCATCGGCTGCGATGAAGCGGTGTGCGCGCATGCACATGAGCACGATGACCGGGACCAGCGCGGTGATCAGGACCATCAGCATGGGTGCCGCGCCGGGCCCACCACCGGGGGCGGGGGCGATGTTGTGCGCCGTGGTACCGATCGGGGTCGATAGCAGTTGCGCCAGGCTGGTTCGACGTTGTGCGTCGCCGAGGTTGCCCATCTGCTCGGCGCCGGATGACAGGCCGTCGGTCAACTGTCCGGCTGAGGCGTCGGCGGTGTGCAGGCCTTGTTGGAGCAGCAGTGCGCCCGCGGCGAGACTGCCGGTGCCGGTATCCAATTGGTGTAGGCCAGTGGCCAGGCGGTTCGCGCCGTCGCTGACCTGGCCGCCGCCGGTGACGAGTTGGTCGAGGCCACTGCGATAGGTGGCCTTGGGATCGGTGAGCTGGTCGGCGATTTGATGGCTGCCTGCCCGCAGCTGCCGTAACCCGTTCAGCAGGGCGGTGATCTGATCGAGTGTGCCGGACGGTAGCTGTCCGGCGAGGTCGTTGAGGGTCTTCGCGAGTCCGGTGGCATCCACCGCGTTGACGAGTTGGTCCGTGCCGGCCGCGACCCGCTGCGCACCGGCACCGAGTTGATCTGTGCCTGTTTGCAATCCGCTCAGGCCGGCGGCGAGCGTGGCTGCTCCGGCGGCGAGCTGATCTCCACCGGCGACGGCTTCGGCTACACCCGGTGCGAGTTGGGTGCGGACTCCTTCGGCGAGAGTGTCCGCGCCGGTGGCCAATTGGCTCAGCCCATCGTGCAGCTGGGTGGATCCGCCTGCGGCCGTGCGGATTCCAGCGCCGAGTCCGTCCAGCCCCGACAGCAAGGTCCCCACGGTCCGGGTCGCGATGCCCTCGAGTACGGCGGAGTTGATGGCCGACATGGCCCGTGCCCCGATATTCGAGGCCATGAGCGTGGTGCGATCGTTGTAGGTGACGGTGATCAGTGCGGGCGCCGTCGACGTGGTGCCGATGCTGGCCAGCGTCCGGCTGAAGTCTGCGGGGATCTCGACTGCGAAGTAATAGCGGCCCGAGGATATGCCCGTCATAGCCTCGTCGTGGTCGACGACGTGAAAGTCCAATGCATGCGAGGCCAACAGATTTCGGGTGACGTCGGCCCCGGCGGTGAAGGTGGTCGAGCCCTGCTGAGCGGGTTGATCGAGATCGACCAGCGCCACCGGCATCCGGTTCAGGGTGTCGGTGGGATTCCACATCGTCCACATGTACAGCGCAAGCGCCACGAGCGGTGTGGTGACTACCACCGCAAGGAACATTCGCGCGGCCCGGGTCCGATGCCACCGGGACACCTCGGTCGGCGGAGCCGATCGGAGACGACGAAAACGATGGTGACCGTTGAGGATTCGTGATGGCCGGGTAAGCGTCATAGCCGTGCTTTCCGATCGGAGGTGACCAGGAAAGTAGCCGATGAATGTCAACTGGTCAAACCAGTTGACATTCAACTGGTTTGACGCCTAACTTGGCGTCGTGGACATCGCACCCATCACTCGGACGGCGGTCTCCGACGTCGTCTACACCCGGATCGTCGAGGAAATCCTCAGCGGACGCATCGCCCCGGGCGATTCGCTACCGTCCGAACGCGAACTGTCCCTGTCGTTTCAGGTGAATCGGCACGCGATTCGCGAGGCGCTCAAACGTATTCGGCAAACGGGTCTGATCCAGATCAGTCAGGGCGGTCGGACGCGTGTCTCGGACTGGCGCGAAAATGCCGGCCTCGACACCTTGAGTGCGGTGGTGGCCGCGGGTGTCGTGCCACCGCTCGAGCTGCTGCGGGACGTCGTCGTCATGCAGCGCTCGATCGGCGCCGACGCGGCGCGCCAATGCGCTGTCAATGCGTCCGACGAGCAACTCGAAGATGTCATGGCGGCGGCGCGTGCCTACCCCGAGCAGGGCACGGCCGTGGATTTCGCGCTCGCCGACACCCGGTTCTGGATCGCGGTGATCGAAGGAACCGGGAACATCGTCTACCGGCTCGCACACAATTCACTGATCAGCGCTTTCAGTGCGATCAACTTGCCCGTGGTGACGGAGTGGCCCGTGAACGAGTTCACCGACCGAGCCAGCCGCATGGCGCTCGCGGAGATAATCGCCGACCGTGACGCGGAAAAGGCCCGCAGTTATGCCGATCGGTTGCTCACGGACTTCGTCACCAGATTCGAATCAGCTGCCCGCGGAGAATGATCCATCATGTTCGACCTGATCCAGGCCGCGATTCCTGTATTCGTTGTCGTCATGGTTCTGGAGATGCTTTCGTATCATTTCCTGCCGGATGACGACGAACTCGGCTACGAACCACGCGACACCCGCACCAGCCTCACCATGGGCATCGGCAATGTGCTGATCGGCATCGGATGGGGTGCGGTGGTGGTCACCACCTATGCGGGCCTGTATCTGATCGCACCGGTGCATCTGCCCGCGAGTAATCCGCTGACCTGGGTCGCGATATTTGTGGCCGATGAATTGGCGTACTACTGGTATCACCGCACCCATCACACGATCCGGGTGTTCTGGGCCTCGCATGTCGTGCATCATTCGAGCATGCGGTACAACCTGTCCACCGCACTTCGACAGACCTGGACACCATTCACGGCGCTGCCGTTCACGGCACCATTGGCGCTGATGGGCTTCGCGCCCTGGATGATCGGATTGCAGGGGTCGATCAGCCTGCTCTATCAATTCTTCATCCATACCGAGCGAATCGGAAAGCTGTGGCGCCCTATCGAATTCGTCATGAACACGCCCTCGCACCATCGTGTGCACCATGGTTCGAACTCGCGGTACCTGGACAAGAACTACGGCGGCATCCTCATCATCTGGGACCGGTTGTTCGGCACCTTCGAGCCCGAGCGTGAACGCGTGACCTACGGCCTGACCAAGAACATCCACACCGAGAACCCGCTGCGCGTGGCTACCCACGAATTCGCCGCGATCGGCCGGGACCTCCGATCCAGCCGCAGTTGGGGCGATGCGTTCGGCTATATATTTCGCGGCCCGGGATGGAGCCCGACGGTTTCGAGTTCGGAGAACCGGTGACCGACACCCGTACCTCCCGGCTCGCCCGAATATTTCTTCTGGTCGCCGCCACCGCATTCCTGCTGATCGGTATCAATTCAATGCTCCGCCCTGCCGCGATGGCAGCCGGGGGTGGCCTCACCACCACGACGACCGCCGGACTGAGCGAAATCCGCGCCAACTACGGCGGAATGCACCTGACCATCGCAGCATTCCTCGGACTCGGTGCCCTCTGGCCGCCCGCCCGCCCACACGCACTGTCGCTCGTCGCGGTGGTGTGTGGTGGATTGGTCCTCGGTCGCCTGGTCGGCATCGCCGTCGACGGTATTCCGCCGACAGGCACGCTGCTGCTGTCGGCCATCGAGACCACGGCCACCGCCATCAGCTGTCTGCTGCTGCACCATACGCGCCGGACACCGCTGGCTTTCGGTGAAGCGCGGGGCCACTAAGGTCTCGGCGTGCCCTATACGAGCCCGGTAGACGTATTCCTCCTGCTCACCCGAGGCGATCTGGTGCTGCTGGCGCGGCGCAGGAACACCGGTTATGCCGACGGCATGTGGAATATGCCGTCGGGGAAGCTGGAGGACGGTGAGGATGTGGTCGCCGCAGTCCTGCGCGAGGCGTTCGAAGAGATCGGAATCGTATTGTCCCGCAACGATATTCGCATGGTGACGGCGCTGCACTATCGCTCGGCGAGCGGGCGGGGGCGGGTCGGATTCGTCTTTCGCGCCGAGAGCTGGCCCGGCGAGCCGTACAACCGGGAGCTCGAGAAGTGTTCGGAGCTCGGCTGGTTCCCGCTCGACGACCTGCCCGCCGACACCGAGCCGTACACCGTCGCCGGTATCGGCCTGTACCGCGGCGGTGCACATTTCGGGCTCGCGGGTTGGAGTTGACACACTCGGCGGCCCGCCTCGGACGAATATTCGATGGCTCGCGTCGCTCCTGGTGCGGCACAGTGGTGCGATGACCGAACCCAGCAGGGCATTGTTGATCGGCGGCCGGTCGGGTGTCGGCAAGAGCAGCGTTGGCGTCGAAATTCACGTGCGACTTTCGGCCGCGGGCGTTCGGCACTGCCTGATCGAGGGCGACAACCTCGACCTGGCGTATCCGGATCCCGGGAAATACGGTCTGGCGGAACGGAATCTGGCCGCGATGTGGGCCAACTACCGGGCGCTCGGCTACCGGCGAATGGTCTACACGAACACCGCGAGCGTATTCGCCGATGTCACAGAGCAATTGGCGGCCGCGATGGGCGACCGTCCGCAGATCACCGCGATCCTGCTGACCTGCACCGACGAAACCGCTCGAAAACGCTTGGCGCAGCGCGAAATCGGCACCGCCTTCGAGGAGCATGTCGAGCGCGGCGCGGCGATGGCCCGCCGGTTGGCTACGTCCGCGCCGGAGCGGGCGCATCGGGTCGTGACCGACGGCCGCACGGTCGCCGAGATCGCGGCCGATGTGATCAGCCGGTCCGGCTGGCTGCCGTAATCGGTTCCCCGATGGCACGAGTGTGCACAGCGCGGCGGTATCAATGCGGCGAGTCGGTTGATTGCGCTGTGGTGGTACGGGTTTCGACCGGATCGATCGCCGACCGGGCAGCCCCGTCCACATCGGTCCAGCATTGCGTCGGCACCGGCATACCGCGCAGCGGAATCGTCCGGTACAGCTCCCATTTCACCCGTTCGTGCGGCGCGGCCGCATCGATTACCGCCTGGCTCACCAGGATTCGCCGCGGCACCTCCTTGGCCTCGGCGGTGAGCCGGGCCGCCTCGTTCACCGCGTCGCCGATCACCGTGTACTCCAGCCGCGTGTCGCTGCCGACGTCACCGGCGAAGACCCGCCCGCGGGCCACCCCGATCCCGATATCGAGTTCGCCGATGGCCACCACCTCGTCGCGGATCCGCCGGGCGGCCCGCAGCGCGGGAGTCGCGTTGTCCCGCAAGGCGATCGGCGCGCCGAAGATACACAGCGCCGCATCGCCCTCGAACTTGTTGACCAGCCCGTTGTTCTCCTCGGTCGCCGCGACGACGATCGCGAGCAGGCGGTTGAGTTTGGCGACGAACTCCTGTGGCGGCAGCCCGGTCGAGAGCGCGACCGACCCGGTGACGTCGACGAACAGCGCCGAAACCACCCGCACGTCACCGGTCAGGTCCAGCCCGCCCGCGAGCGCCCGCTCGGCCACCTCGGCCCCGACGTGGCGGCCGAACACATCGCGCATCCGCTCCCGTTCGCGCAGGTTCGCGGCGAGCTCGTTGACCGAATTCTCCAGCCGCCCGACCTCGCTCGCGCTGCCGACCGGCACCCGAACATCCAACTCGCCCTTGGTGATCCGGTCCAGCGCCCGGCGCAGCGTGCGCATCGGCGCGGCCACCGCGCGGGCCAGGAACGCGGTGGCGAGCGCGCCGACCGAGATGCCGACGGCGGCCAGGTAGATCGCGGCCCGAATCCGGTCGGACGCGCGGGCCGCCGGATCCGCGAGCACCACGATCAGCATGAGCAACGGCATCGCCCCCGACACCGCCCAGGTGAGGACCACCCGCGCCAGCACCGACGAACTCCAGTGCATGGTCGCGCCGAGCACCCCGGCGACCACCGGGATGGTCGGGCGGATCAGCCGGTCGACGATCAGGAAGGTGAGCGCGGCCGATTCCAGCCCGCCGAGGGTGAACAGCGCGGTAGTGACCGCCGGATCGTTGTCGGTGCTCAGATGCGCGAAGATCGCGGACGCGACGATCACGCCGGGCAACCAGAGCGCGAGCGCCCTGATGGTGATGGCGAGCGGCAACCGCAGCAGGCGGCGAGCTTCCTCAGGGTCGGGTTTGCGGCCCGCGTCCAGCCAACCGAAATAGCTGGTGCGGTCGCGCACGGCCAACCAGACGCCGACGAGGAAGCCGACCACCGGGTAGATGCCGACGAAGGTCATGGCGCGCAACCAGTCCGGCCCGAGCCTGCCGAGGAACCCGTTGAGCCACAGCTGGATGACGATCACCCCGAGGCCGCCGACGTTCGCGGTGATCACCACCGCTGCCAGCCCGATCCGCGCGCGCAGCGCCCAGACGATGAGCCGGGTGATCCGGATGTTCGTCCACTCGATCACGAACAACATCCGGTTATGGTTCGTGCCGGTCGGCCGCCGAAGGGGAGCACGCCTCGACTTTATTGCGCGGGCGCCGAAGTGGGGTGACCGGTCGGCCCGAGTTCAGGGCAGGACGATCCACCAGACCGCACCGTAATGGCACAGCGCGGCGACAACCGTTGCGGCGTGGAAGAATTCGTGATGGCCGAAGACGGCGGGCCACGGGTTTGGCCATTTGGTGGCGTACAGGATCGCGCCGACGCTGTACATCAGCCCGCCGACGACGAGCAGTACCAGCGGCACCACGCCGACGTTGTGCAGCAGCTGTCCGGCCACCGGCACGACGGCCCAGCCGAGCAACAGGTACAGCGGAACCCCTACCCAGCGCGGTGCGCTCGGCCGGAGCAGCTTCAGCGCGACGCCGGCCAGCGCGCCCGCCCAAACCACCGCCAAGAGCGTTTGTCCCGTGCGCCCCGGCAGCCCGAGCAGCGCGAACGGCGTGTAGCTGCCCGCGATGAACACGAAAATCATTGAATGATCGGCCCGTTTCATGCGGACTCGCGCCGCGACGGTCCGCCAGGTCACCCGGTGGTAGACGGCGCTGATGCCGAACAGCGCGCAGACCGTGAGACCGTAGAGGAGGGTGGACCAGCCCGCCGTCTTGGATATGGTGCTCGCGGTGGCGATCAGCACGATCACCGCGATCGCGGCGATGCCGACGGCCCAGGTGTGTATCCACCCGCGCATACGCGGCTTCACCGCCGCGACCAGCGCTTCGGCCGGATGACCGAAGAGGGCCGCGTCCGCGGCGCCGACCGATTCGGGCACGAGTAACCTCCCAAGACAACCCAGCAGTAACCTACGGTACCGTAGGTTTACTCCTGATCACTGTACCGGTGAATCCCGGTCGGTGCCGGTATCCGGCGCTCGGGGCGTAGGGTTGGTCGCCGTGGAGCTTCCCAACCCGGTTCGTTTGCTGCCATACCGCCTCTACGAGGCCCGGCTGTCCAAGCAGTTGGCGGGCAAACAACATCCCCGGCACGTCGCGGTGATCTGTGACGGTAACCGCCGCTGGGCGCGGGAAAACGGCTTCACCGATATCAGTCACGGCCACCGGGTCGGCGCGCTGAAGGTGGCCGAGCTGGTCAGCTGGTGTGAGGCCGAGGGCATCGAGCTGGTCACCGTGTATCTGCTTTCGACCGAGAACCTGGAGCGCGATCCGGACGAGCTGGAGACGGTTTTCGAGGTCATCACCGACGTGGTCGAGGAACTGTCCGCGCCGGAACAGAATTGGAGCGTCCGCATCGTCGGATCGCTGGACGGATTTCCCGAGCTCATCGCCAAACGCATGCGCACCGCGGCCGAGCGCACCGAGGGTCGGGAGAACGGCGTGCACGTCAATATCGCGGTCGGCTACGGCGGCCGGCAGGAGATCGCCGACGCGGTGCGGTCGCTACTGCGCCAGGAGATTGCCGCGGGTGAGACCGGCGAGGATCTGGTGCAGTCGGTCACCGTCAACGCGATCGGCCAGCATTTGTACACCTCGGGTCAGCCGGATCCCGATTTGGTCATCAGAACCTCCGGCGAGCAGCGACTTTCGGGCTTTCTGCTCTGGCAGAGCGCATACTCGGAAATATGGTTCACCGAGGCATATTGGCCCGAATTCCGCCGGGTGGATTTCCTGCGCGCGCTACGCGACTACGCGGCCCGGCATCGCCGATTCGGGCTCTGAACCGTAGAACATCGCGTACCGTCCGGTTGGTGGAGGAGAACTCGACGCCGGACTACCTCAGCTACGAGGAATTCGGCAGGCGTTTCCTGGAATATGCGGCATCGGAGGAGCGCATTCTCGGCGCCTTCGCCCAATTGACCGGCACCGCATTCGATTTCGGACCCATCGGCGTCGGGCCCGCCCGGCTCGCCAAGGCCAGTGCCGAGGTGCGACTCGGACAGCCGCGCGTGCGCCGCCACATCGACGAGTTGATTTCCTTCGACCTGTTCATCCCGCTCGATGTGAACATGCTCATAGATTTGGCCATAGACCGTCATCGTTTCCGGGTGGACGGCACCATTCATCTGCGGCTCACCGCCCGCACCGCGGAACCGCTGCGGGTAATCATCGATATCGCCGAACCGCGGCCGGGTGACGTCCGGATCAATGTGGCCACCGATACCATTCGCGGTCAACTGCTGCGCATCCTCGCCAGCGTCGACCAGGAAATCCGGCGATTCATCGCGCGCTACATCGCCAGAGAAATCCGCAAGCCGCATATTGCCGCCGCCCGCGATATCGATGTCGCGGCCCGGCTGGACGCGGCGTGGAAGTTGTAGCCGCGCCGGCGAAATCAGAGCTTGCGCAGCCGAATCCGGTTGATGCTGTGGTCGGCGTCCTTGCGCAGCACCAGGGTGGCGCGCGGCCGGGTCGGCAGGATGTTCTCGACCAGGTTGGGGCGGTTGATGTTGTTCCAGATCTTGCGGGCCTCCGCCGTCGCCTGGTCATCGGTGAACAGCGAGTAGTCGTGGAAGTGCGCGGCCGGGTCGGCGAAGGCCGTGGCGCGTAGCGCCAAAAACCTTTGCACATACCAGTTTTCGATATCCTCGATGCGCGCGTCGACGTAGATGGAGAAGTCGAACAGATCCGAGACCATCAGCCGCGGCCCGGTCTGCAGCACATTCAGACCCTCGACGATGAGAATGTCGGGCTGGCGCACACAGTGCTGCTTGTCCGGCACGATGTCGTAGGAGATATGGGAATACACCGGCGCGCATACTTCCGGCGCACCGGCTTTCACCTCGGTGACGAATCGCAGCAACTTGCGCCGGTCGTAACTTTCCGGAAAACCCTTGCGCTGCATGATGCCGCGCCGGGTCAGCTCCGCGGTGGGATACAGGAATCCGTCGGTTGTGACCAAATCCACACGCGGATGGTGGTCCCAACGCGCCAACAACGCCTGCAGCACACGCGCGGTGGTGGATTTTCCGACCGCGACGCTGCCCGCGACCCCGATCACGAACGGCACCTGACGATCCGGATGCTGTTCACCGAGGAAGGTCGCGGTGGCCGCGAAAAGCCGTTGTCGCGCGGCCACCTGGAGGTGGATCAACCTGGCGAGCGGAAGATAGACCTCGGCCACTTCTTCGAGATCTATCTGTTCGCCGAGACCGCGCAGTCCGATCAGTTCTTCCTCGGTGAGCACCAGCGGAGTCGACTTGCGGAGTGTTCGCCACTTTTTACGATCGAATTCGACATAGGGGCTCGGCTCGCTCATGCCACCGCCTCGCTGCTCATCCGTGCCACTTACCCGACACTCCCCGAAATCAAACACGAACATAGTCCGCATGCCGGGTGCGCGATTCGGTCCAACTGAGGCCGCATAGCTGAATTCTGCTCTGCCCCATGATCGTGTGAAACGCGGGGTGCCGATACCGGGTGGTAACCGATGGGATGCTGACGGGACGGTCAGGTCACGCTCGGCCGCAACCCGCTAATGTCGGCGCAATGGATGCGCACCCGCTCGTCACCGAGTACCTGCGGCTCGGATTGGCTTTCGACCGGTTGGAGGAAGGTTTCGTCGATGCGTACA
This sequence comes from Nocardia sp. JCM 34519.1, assembly GCF_020361265.1. Classification (NCBI taxonomy): domain Bacteria; kingdom Bacillati; phylum Actinomycetota; class Actinomycetes; order Mycobacteriales; family Nocardiaceae; genus Nocardia; species Nocardia sp. JCM 34519.1. The sequence goes on along the minus strand of NZ_JAIRBR010000001.1, from coordinate 754,463 downwards.
CCGGCGATCCCGAACTGCGCAGAGCGGTGGCGAACTCGCCCGCGCCCGAGCCGAGGGATCTGGCCAAGCGCGCCGCCGAACTGCGGACCATGCTGCCCGACGCGGGCCTGACCGCCGAACGCACCGAATTCCTGGACGTGCACCTGGGTGCGCTGGAGTGTTCGGCGCGCAAATTCGCCGGGGACGAGATCGGTTTCGTCGACGAGGTGCGCGCCTATTTCGATGTCGAGATCGCACCGGGCGATGTCGCCGACTACCGCGAGGCGCATCGGCAGATGGACGAGGTGTTGGCCGGTGCCGGCCCGCTGGCCGAGCGGGTGGCCGCGCATCGCCGGGCGGACGAGATTCCGCCGGAGCGGCTTACGGCCTGCGTCGAGGCGTTCTCCGGCGCGCTGCGCGAACTGGTCAGGGACAGGTATCCGCTGCCCGATCACGAGCACGTCAGCTATGAGGTCGTCGGCGACAAGCCGTGGTCCGGCTTCAACTACTACCTGGGCAACTATCACTCCCGAGTCGCAATCAACTCGGATCTCAAGCAGCACATGGCCCATCTGCCGCTGCTGATCGCGCACGAGTCGTATCCGGGCCACCACACCGAGCACTGCCGCAAGGAGGCCGGGCTGGTCGCCGCCGGGCAGGCCGAGCAGACGATTTTCCTGGTGAACACGCCGCAATGCCTGATGGCGGAGGGGTTGGCCGATCTAGCGCTGCGCTCGATCGTCGGACCCGGGTGGGGCAAGTGGGCGCAGGAGATCTACGCCGACCTCGGGCTGCGCTTCGACGGTGAACGGGCGGAACGACTTTCGAACGCCTCGGCGAATCTGCTGAGCGTGCGCCAGGATGCCGCGCTGCTGCTGCACGACCGCGGCAAAACGGCCGACGAGGTGGCCGAATTCCTGCAGCGCTGGGGTCTGGTGACACCGGAGCGGGCCAGGCAGTCGCTGCGCTTCCTGTCCTCGCCGCTGTGGCGGGCATACATCAGCACCTACGTCGAGGGCTACCGGCTGCTCGGCGGCTGGCTCGATCGGGCCCCCGATGCCGACGACCGCGCCGACCGGTTCCGCAGGCTGCTCGATGAGCCACTGACGCCCGGCGCGATCCGCGCGATGTGAAGACGGCGGCGAATTCCGGCCCGGCCCAGGGGTTTTCTCAGGCCGGGCCCGGAAATGCCCGCGCTACAGGATGACCGGGCAGCTCTGCCCGGAGGAGATGGAACAGGCGATCTGCGATAGCTGTCGCAGCAGCGCCTCGATGGGGTTGGTGGGCAACGAAACCAGGAACACGGTCTCTCCTCTGATGTCAACTCGGACAATGACATCGATGAAACCGGTAGCAAGCCACCGTTTCGTTACATTTGTCACGCCCCGGGGATCGATGTCGGCGGGATTCGGGGGTCCTTGGGGTTCAACGGTTTCCGAGGATGACGCAGGTGGTGGTGCCGTGTGCGATCAGCCGGCCGGCGGCGTCGACCACGCGGCCCTCGGCGGTGGCGGTGGTGCGGCCGACGTGGATGGTGGAGCCGGTGGCGGTGAGGCGCTGTCCGTCGGTGGGCACGGCGCGGATGTAGTTGACCTTCAGCTCGAGCGTCGTGTAGCCGACGCCCGCGTCGAGGGTGGTGTGCACCGCGCAGCCCATCGCCGAATCGAGCAGGGTTGCGCAGATGCCGCCGTGCGTCGTGCCGAGCGGGTTGGCGAATTCCGGGCGGGTGCGCAGCGCGAAGACGGCCTCGCCGTACTCGAGGGATTCGACCTCCATGCCGAGGAGATCGCCGATGAACGGCGGGCGGTCCGGCGTGGTCATGCCGAGCCGGAGCAGTTCGAGGCCGGTCAGCTTGCTGAGGTCGAGCTCGGGCGAGGCCATGAATTCCGTCCTTTCGATGAACCGATCGGTCCATATCTGTCATGATTGCAACATGGACCGATCGGTCCACGCAACCTTCTGTGAGGAGAAGATCGGAAATGAACGCCGGTCCCCGCACCAGGCTGATCGAGAGCGCCATCGAGCTGGTGCGCGAACAGGGCGTGCACGGCGCGGGCCTCGCCGCGCTGCTCGAGCGCGGCAACGCCTCGCGCAACTCGCTGTATCAGCACTTCCCGTCCGGCAAGGGCGAGCTGATGGTGGCGGCCACCGAGGTCGCGGGCGCGCGGATGAGCGCGCTGCTCGACCGGATCACCGCCGCGGGCGCGCCGCGACAGTGGCCCGCCGCGCTCGTCGGCTGGTGGCGAAAGAACCTGGAGCGCAGCGCCTTCGGCGCGGGCTGCCCGATTGTCGGTGCGGCGCTTGCCGAATCGGAGCCCGAGGTGCAGGCGGCCGCTGCCGCCGCCTTCACCGAATGGACAGGCAGGATTGCGAAAGCGCTGGCGGATCAGGGAATTCCGGCCGAGCAGGCCCGCTCGTACGCGAGTTTCGCGATCAGTGCGCTGGAGGGTGCGATCGTGCAGGCGCGTGCGCTGAAGTCCACCGAACCGCTCGACGCCGTGGAAACGCAGCTGACCGCGCTGTTGGCGCAGGTCCGCCCCGCCACGCCGGTGAACCCCGTGCTCACCGGTGCTGACGAGGCCCATAGACTGGGGCGGTGACGCAGACGACCGCCTCTGTCAATACTCAGTCCCTCGGTGAGCTCGATCCCGAACTCGCTGCCGCGATGGCAGGCGAGCTCGCCAGGGAACGCGACACGCTCGAGATGATCGCCTCGGAGAACTTCGTGCCGCGCGCGGTGTTGCAGGCGCAGGGCAGCGTGCTCACCAACAAGTACGCCGAGGGCTATCCGGGGCGGCGCTACTACGGCGGCTGCGAGCACGTCGACGTCGTCGAAACCCTCGCGCGGGACCGGGCCAAGGAGCTCTTCGGCGCCGAATTCGCCAATGTGCAGCCGCATTCCGGCGCGCAGGCCAATGCCGCGGTGCTGATGGCGCTGATGGAACCGGGCGACAAACTGCTCGGCCTCGACCTCGCGCACGGCGGTCACCTCACCCACGGCATGCGGCTGAACTTCTCCGGCAAGCTCTACGAGGTGCATTCGTACGGGGTCAGCAAGGAAGACCACCGCATCGATATGGACGAGGTGCGCAAGATCGCCATCGGCGCCAAGCCGAAGGTGATCGTCGCGGGCTGGTCGGCCTACCCGAGGCATCAGGACTTCGCGGCGTTCCGGGAGATCGCCGACGAGGTCGGCGCCTACCTGTGGGTGGATATGGCGCACTTCGCCGGGCTGGTCGCGGCCGGGCTGCACCCGTCGCCGGTGCCGCACGCCGACGTGGTGTCCTCCACCGTGCACAAGACGCTGGGCGGTCCGCGTTCGGGCCTGATCCTGGCCAAGCAGGAATTCGCCAAGAAGCTCAACAGCTCGGTGTTCCCGGGTCAGCAGGGCGGCCCGCTGATGCACGCGATCGCGGCGAAGGCGGTGGCGTTCAAGATCGCGGCAGGCGCGGAATTCCGCGACCGGCAGGAGCGCACGCTGTCGGGCGCGAAGATCCTGGCCGACCGGCTCACCGCGGCCGACGTCAAGGACAAGGGCATCAGCGTGCTCACCGGCGGCACCGACGTGCACCTCGTGCTGGTCGACCTGCGCAATTCCGCACTCGACGGCCAGCAGGGCGAGGATCTGCTGCACGAAATCGGAATCACCGTGAACCGCAACGCCGTTCCGTTCGATCCCCGGCCGCCGATGGTCACCTCCGGCCTGCGCATCGGCACCGCCGCGCTGGCCACCCGCGGTTTCGGCGACGCCGAATTCACCGAGGTGTCCGACATCATCGCGTCCGCGCTGGCGGGGACTTCGGATGTGGAGAGCCTGCGGGCCCGGGTCACCAAATTGGCCCAGAGCGTGCCGCTGTACCAGGGCCTGGAGGATTGGCGCCTGCTCGGCTGAGCTTCATCCCTGTTCAGGACGCCTTCACAGCTGGGCTTACTTGTAACACCAGTAGCGGATTTCCCGTTAGGTGTGCAAACAATTAAGCCTGGGTGCGAAGGTCCGGACAGGAGGCACGAAGGTTGGTCAAGCGATCGATCTTGTGGACAGTGGTGCTGGTCGCGACGGTGCTCGGCATGCCCGTCGCGGCCGCCCAGCCCTCGATATGGTCTGCGGCCGGGTCGTCCGGTGTTTATGTCGCGCTCGGTGAATCCGGGGCGGCCGGACCGTTCATCCCGACCCAGCTGAAGCCATTCGGCTGTTTCCGCTCCGACCGCAACTACGCACACCTGACCGCCGCGGCGCTCGGCCTGATGCTGCGCGACGCCACCTGCTCCGGCGCGAAGATCATCAACATGTATCAGCCGCAGGAGATCCCCGGCGGCGCGGACACCCCGCAGCTCGACGCGCTCACCGCGGACGCGTCCATCGTCTCGGTGGATATCGGCATCAACGACTACGTCAGCGACAGCGAATCCAGCGCCGCCGTCACGCCGGTGCTCGACGCACTGCTCACCGATATCCACGATCGCGCGCCGGCCGCGAAGGTCTTCGTGATGGGCAAGTTGGAACGGATCCGGGCGGGCGGCTGCTTCCCGCAGGTGCCGCTGCCGCCCGCGCAGGCCGACCTGGTCTACAACGGCGTGCTCGCCGTGAACGAGCTGGCCCGCGCCGCGGCCGCCGCACACGATGCCGTCTTCGTCGACGTCTATCCGGCCAGCGTCGGACTGGATGCCTGTGCGCCGGAAGACATTCGGTGGTCCGAAGGGTTGTTCCCGGAGCAGCCCGCACAACCGTTGCACGCCAACGCCCGCGGCCACCAACACGAGGCGGAAATGCTGGAGGCCGCCATCCGCGCGAACACCTGAGCGGCTAGGCGTCAGCAACTGCTCGGTGGGTAGCCACCCGCACGACCATCTCCGGCGCGAGAACGCTTGCGGCATCGACTGATAGGTCGGTGCGATTGCGAGTCGCGGCGCACCTCGCCGCCCCGGGTGCGGGTCAGGGTGCCGGGCAAGCGTCGAGCAATTGCGTGAGCGCGTCCCGCTCCGGCGGCGTGACGTGCAGGCCGTAGCGGGATTTGACGGCCACCCAACGTTTTCCGTACTCGCACCAGTATTCGGGACGCGGACGCCACCGATCGGGCGACTTACTGCCCTTGTCCTGGTTGGCCTGTTTGCGCACGACGAGCAGATTGTCCACATCGTTGGCGAACCGTTCGCGCTGCTCGTCCGGCCAGGCCCAGGCCCCGGAGCGCCATGCGTCGCCGAGCGCGACCAGATGGTCGATCTCGATATCGCCCGCTTTGAAACGGTTGTAGGACAAGCGGATTCCGCTGTACGGATCGTCGACCACACCCGAGAGGACGATGCACGGATTACGCTGTGCCGCTTTGATTTCCCGTAGATCCCGCCGCAGCACCACATCTCGCGCCGTGCATTCGCCCGCGAGCCTCGGTTCGCCGCCCCGGCCCGCCCAACCGGGGCCGAATGCGTTGCGGGCGTATGAGTCCCAATGGTCGTTCCAGGCTACGGTCAAGGCGTTCAACATATTCCGCGCCTGCTGCGCATCGGGCGGAAACGATGTCGTCGACGGCTGTGCCGATTGCCGCGGCCCGGCGATGTCGCGATGGTTCAACCACAGCGCCAACCCGGCCGCGCCGACACACAGCCCGAGCACCAACGCCGCCCCGGCGCCACGCCGGAAGCGCCGTCGCCGGGATGTGCGCTGGACCATGCGGGCAGGGTAGCGCCCAGCGACTTCCGAGCGCGGTGGGCGCGCCTGAAGGCGCGAGTAGCGTCCCCGGTCCAGAAAAACTGTAGTGGCGAGTGTAGACATCCGTTTGCGTCGGAAGTAAGCTCTCTTACGTCACGATGAAAGAAAAGATCCTGATGGCACGGGAGGGTAACGAACTACCCGTGAAGTGAAGGAACGACGGCCACGTGGACCGAGCCCCTTTAAGGTCAAGGGCCGTCGCGTATGAGAGGTGAAGTATGGAAATCAGAAGAAGGGAGGAGTTATCCACCGTCGGGTCGCCCGTGACCAGCTTTCTACCGGGCGTACCCAGAATCGATAGTTCACCGTCGGTTGACGGTAGTAATTCCCTTCCAGGACCCCGGTGCCATTCGGCACCGGGGTCCTCGACGCGTTGAAAGGGCGTCCATGACCCCAGACCCCACCAGTACCAACGACAGGTTCGACGACGACAACTATCCCGCGTACACCATGGGCGCCGCCGCCGACATGCTCGGCACCACCCCGGCATTCCTGCGCAGCCTCGACGAGGCGAAACTGTTCACGCCGCAACGTTCCGCCGGTGGCCACCGCCGCTACTCCCGCGACCAGCTTCGGCTCGCCGCCCGCGTCCGCGAACTGGTCGACCAAGGCACCGCACTCGACGCCGCCTGCCGCATTGTCACCCTCGAAGACCAACTCCACGAAGCTCGCGAACTCAACACCCAACTCCGCCAGCAAGACTGATCGCCGCACGGCGTAGCTCGGCGAGCGTTTGCCGTGCCAGCGCGCCGAATTCCGCGTCGTTGCAGCGCCGCCTCTGCGTTCGCCGCTAATCCAATCGCGCCTTGGCGCGGATGATCGCCTCGTCCAAATACCTGCTGATATCGCTGATGGTGGCGGGGCGGATCATGCGGGCTCGGTTGGCGGGGATTTCGCAGTAGCGGCCGTCGGTGGTGTCGATCCAGCGGAGGCGGCCGGTGCGCAGGGGAGCGGCGTTGCGGGGGCCCAGGAGGACGACGACGGTGCCCTTGGTGTCGCAGGGTTGACGCCAGAAGCGGCGGTAGCGGTCCTTGACCTCGGTGGCGGGTGCGTTGCCGGACAGGTCCGTGCGGTCGTCGTTGAGATCGTCGAGTAGGAAACTCTTTTCGCCCGCTGTGCCGGATGGCACCTCGGGCAGCACCCGGATGAGCTCGGTGGCGAGTTGGTCGGGGCGGCAGCGGCGCAGCCGGACCGGGCCGCCGTCGGGCGCGGGCGACTGTTCGGCGATCACCGCGATCCCATTGCGGGTGGCGCAACCGACGACCCGGATCTCCACCCCGTCGCGGGTGTTGTCGGTGCCGAAAAGTTCGATCCGCCAGTCCGGTCTGGCCAGCACCTGGATGGCGCGCTGCAGCGACGCCCGCTCCTCCCTGGCCAACTCGAGCCGGAATTGCCGCTGATACGCCTGATATTCGTGCAGCCCGGAAAACCTGCTGGTGAACCGGAACGGGAACGGCATCCGATCCAACCCGGTGCCGAACCATGCCGCGGCGAACTGCTCCGCCGACAGCGCCCACTGCGCCTTCACCGCATTCACCGCACACTCACCACCCACCCCTGTCCCGCCGCACCCGGCCGCGCTGCGCGCCGCTGCACCGACCTCGGCTGTGCCGAAGCCCGTCGTGTTGCGGCTTGTCGCGCCGGAGTCCGCTGGACTGAACCCGGTAATGCCAACGGCCCCGGCCGACCCGAATTCCGCTGCCCCGCAGGGCGATTCGCGCGCGCATCACGCGCCGAAGACCGGCGGGACCGTTTTCTCCACCTCGCCGAGTAGTTTCTTCGCGTTTTCTTCGGAGCGCAGGTATTTGGCCGACTTGTGGGCATCGTCCTGTTCGCGGCGGGCGGCGACGCCCGGCGGCAGGAATCCGGAATAGCCTGCGCCACCGGTGGTTCCGGTCTTGACGGGCACCGTGGGCTGCGCTGCCGCCGCCGGTGCGACGGGTTGCGGTGCGCGGGAGATCCCGGGCTGACCGTGCGGTGCCGGTGTGCTCGGCGCGTTCGGCGTGCCGTGGGTGCTGCCGGGCGCATGCGGGGTCCCTGTCCGGCTCGGTGGGGTATCGACCGACGCGGGTGCGGTCGATACTCGACTCGGCGGAACGGTCGGTACGTACGATGTGGTGGACGTCCGATCGGTGGACGGCGTGAACGAGACCGGTTGGGTTACCGCGACCGGTTGTGTCGCGGGCACCGGCTGGGTATTCGAAACGGACTGTGGCGCAACGGCATCCTGCTTCGCGCTATCCGGACTCTTGCCCTTGTCGTCGGATTTCGCCTGCTCCTCCGGCTTGCCCGGATTCTCCGGCTTGTCTTTGTCCTCGGGCTTCTCATGCTGCGTCGGCTTCTTGTCCGGCGAGCTGTCCGAATCGGTGGGCGTCGCGGAAGGTGTCTGCGGCTGACCGGAATCGTCGACCGCCGGACCTACCACCGGCGCGGTATCCGACGGTGTCGCAACCACATCCACCGGCGGCGGCAGGGTCGGAATGGTGGGCGCGGTGGCGCTGTACGGCTGCACGTAATACGTGCTCATATCGTCGCGGGCCTGCTGCTCCAGTTCGTTGCGCACCTCGGCGGTGGCGCCGGTGACCGGTGCGGGCACCGCGGCCTTGAACAGCGCCGCGGCCGACGCCGCCGCCGCGAGCGGATCCTTCTGCTGGTCGAGCGCATTGCCGAATTCCGCGACGCGCAATACGAAATCACGGATGCTCTGCACCGCCTTGTCGGCGGTCGCGCCTTCCCAGTGCTGCTCGATCGTCTTGGTGATCGCGGTCTCGAACTGTTCGCCCGCTTTGGTCACCGTATTCGACAGCGACGACCAAGAATCGAGCGCGCTGTGCAACGCCTCCGGGTTCATCTTGTCGGCGGCGTCCTTGATCGCCTGATGCGAAAAGCTTTGCACGTTCTCAGGATTGGAGATCGTGCGTCCGTCGGTCCTTCTCATGTCGAGGCCCCCATCGCCGTCGCCCCTTTCGTCAGTACCGTCCTGACCCGTTTAGACGCGCCCCACCCCGCCCGGGTTCCATCGAAACACAGCCGATCCGCCGGGACCAGAGCCTTGGCGGATCGAGCCGAATTCAGTTGGCGGCGACCAGCGCCGGGTAGTCGGGCAGGTCGATGTTCTTCTGCTTCTCGGCCATCTTCACCATCAGGTCCATCCCCTTCGATCCGAGGAACCAGTTGCGGAACTTGATGCCGCGCGCGGTTTTCGGGGCGAAGAAGCGGCCCGCATTGCTCTGCTCGGCCATCTTGGTGTAGCCACGCATCAGCTTGTCGTAGCGGGCGAAGGCCGCGACGTGGTCCCCGCCGGAAACGGCGAGCTCACCGGCCATGATGTACGCGCCGACGACGGCGAGTCCGGTTCCGAAGCCGCCCAAGGTGTTTCCGTACCCGGCGTCGCCGACCAGCGCGACTCGCCCGCGGCTGTAGCTGTCCATCTTGCGCACCATGGCGACGGAGTCGAGGTAGATGTCGTCGAAACCGTCCAGTTCGGCAAGCATGCGCGGCACCTGCCAGCCCATGCCCGCGAAGGTGTCCTTGACGATCTGCCGTTGCGCGGCGACATCGCCACGGGGGTAATCGAGTTCCGGTGCGGCGAATACGTAGAACTGCTGCGCCTTCGAACCTCCGCCGATGGCGACGCGACCGGGGGTGTTGTAGCCGTACGAGGTGACCCGCTGCCGCTCGCCCGCGGGTTGCGCGAGCCACGGGTTCGCACCCGCGACGCAGTAGTAGTGGCCCAGGTGCTTGACGTAGTCCTTTTCCGGACCGAACGCCAAACGCCGTACCCGCGAATGGATTCCGTCGGCGCCGAACACCAGGTCGAACTCGCGCGGCGCACCGTTCTCGAACTCCACCCACACGCCGTTGTCGGTCTCGGTGAGCGAGCTGATCGAATCGCCGAAGATGTATTCGCAATTCCGATAGGTCTTTTCGTACATGATCCGGGCGAGGTCGCCGCGCAGGATCTCCACGTCGCCGCCGGTGAATTCGCCCGGCATCACGGCGAGCTTCTTGCCGCTGTCGTCGACGTACACGACGTCGGTGGTGCCGGTCCGGTGGGCGTAGATGTCGTCGAGAATGCCCATCCGCCGCAGCACGTCGTGATGTGTCTCGCCGGTGAAATCGACGGCCTGACCGCCCGGCCGCAGTTCGGGCGCCCGCTCGACGACGGTGACGGCGAATCCGTACCGCTGCAGCCAGTAGGCCAGCGCGGGCCCGGCGATGCTGGCGCCGGAGATGAGGACGGTCTGGTTGCGCATGCTGAGCTCCTTCAAGTTCTGCGTCCGTCGTAATCTGTTTCCGTCGGACACGAATTAGAGTATGAGGGACACAGTTTCCTGTCAACCCGGATTTGAAAGGATCTCGATATGCCGTCACCAACCACCGCCGAACTGCTCTGGGGCATCCAGCAGCGGCCGAAGCGCGGACCCAAACCCGCCCTCACCCTGGACGGGATCGTCGCCGAGGCCATCGCCATCGCCGACGCCGAAGGTCTGGCCAACCTGTCCATGCAGCGCCTGGCCGAACGGCTCGGCTTCACCAAGATGTCGCTGTACCGCTACGTTCCCGGCAAAGAGCAGCTGATCGCGCTGATGTTCGACACCGGAATGGGTGCGCCGCCGGATATGACCGCGGCACAACGGGATTCGGCCGAGGAACCGTGGCGCGCCGGCCTGCGCACCTGGGCGGAAACGATGTTCGAGCGCTACCTCGCGCACCCGTGGACGATCCGGCTCACCACCGGTGTGCGCCCCATCGGCCCGAACGAAATGGGCTGGTTGGAGGCCGCGCTCACCGCACTCGACGGCACCGGCCTGCGCGGATCGGAGCGACTCGACACCGTCGTCCTGCTCAACGGGCACGTCCGCAGCCTCGCCGAACAGGTCGGGGCGGCGGGTCACCAGCAGGCCGAGCAGGATGTCGTGGAGCAATTGGCCCTGATGATGACCGCGGCCGGCGATCGCTTTCCGGCCGTCGCCGCCGCATTCGCCGATGAGCCGGCCAGCACTGCATCCGCTGACGATCCGGGCCGGAACAACGCGCTGAACTTCGGCATCGACCGCATCCTCGACGGTCTGGGCGTACTCATCGCGGCCCGGCGCTGACTACCCTCGGATCATGACCGAGGAACCGGAACTCCAACAGGACGCGATCACCACGGTGCGCGAGTTTTTCGCGGCGATGGAACTCGGCGCGGTCGCCGAGGCGGTGCAACTGCTCGACCCGGAGATCGTCTGGAAGAACACCTCGCTGCCGGATGTGCGCGGCCGCGACCGGGTCGCCGCGCTGATCCGTGGACTGAATCGGGATTGGCTCGGCTTCTCCGCCGAAATGCACCACATCGCCGCGGCGGGCAATGTGGTGCTGAGCGACCGCACGGATGTGCTGCGCTTCGGTCCGGTGCGCGTCGCGTTCTGGGTGCAGGGCACCTTCGAACTCCGGGACGGCCGAATCGTCTTGTGGCACGACCACTTCAGTTGGGCGAACTTCCTGCGCGGCACGCTCGCCGGCGCGTACCGGGCGGCATTGCGTCGCTAGCCGGCCGGCCGAATCGGGCTCCGCGCGTGCGTCTTTCGCCAGTCGTCCACCAGCGCCAGCATGGTTTTGCCGACGAAATCCAGGAATTCGCCCGCCTCGCTGAGCCGGGCGGCGGCGGGGGTGCCGCGGCCGAGGAATTCGGCGGCCCGCCCGGCGGATTCACCTAGCTCCATGGCCTGGCGCGCACCGAGCAGGGTCGCCCGGATCCACGCGTCCCCCTCGATGATGTAGCGGTCGCGGCGGCGGTTGCCGTCGCGCTCGCGCCGGATGAGTTCCTGCTCCTCCAGGAAGCCGACGGCCGAGGAGATGGTCGCCGGCTCACCCGCAGCCGCGCCGCCAGTTCCGCGGCGACCGCGCTGCCGGAGTCGGAATCGTATAGGCAGGCCAGGACATTCGCGGACATGCGCGGCATCCCGCTCTGCCGGAAGAGCTTCCCGAAATGCTCCAGAAATTCCTGTGCCGCGGCATCTTTCGGTCCAGGTGACGGGATGGCGGGTTTGCGTCTGCGGGCGCGGCGCTCGGTCGCGCGGTGCGCGATATCCGGTCGATACCGGCTCGGCCCGCCATTGCGCATCACCTCCCGGCTGACGGTCGATGTCGGACGCGCCAGCTGTCTGGCGATCTCCGCGTAGCCGAGACCGCGGGCCAAACCGCCCGCGATATGCCTGCGGTCCTCCTGTGTCAGCCTGCCGCCGGGCATCGGTCCTTCTCCTGACTTCGGTCGCTGCTGGGCAGTATGCGTTCACCGGCTTGTCATTGCAACGGTGTTGCCAATATCGGTGCGTTTTGCGGCATTGTCATTGCAACGTAATTTTCGAATCTACCTGCTATTAATGCATATAACGCGACCAATAACGTTGTCCGTCAAGTGAATGCAACGTAGCGTTTTTAATATCCCGAATATCAGAGAAGGACCTGCCATGACCCACTCGATGCCGGACAGCGAACCTGTCCTCGAGGCACTGCCCATCGCGCGTCCGGCGGGCAGACCGTTCGACCCGCCTGCCGAACTCGCCGCCATCCGCGCACGAGATCCGTTGACTCCCATGATCTTTCCCGACGGCCATCGGGGCTGGCTGGCCACCGGTCATGCGGAAGTGCGTGCGGTACTTGCCCATCCGCTCTTCAGCGTGCGTTACGAGATCGGGCACTACCCGTTGGCCGACGCCGGATCGATGCCGCCCGCCCTACCCGGTGACCTGCTCGGCATCGACCCGCCGCAGCACACCCGATTCCGGAAACTGTTGGCGGGCAAGTTCACCGTGCGCCGGATGCGGCAATTGACCGAGTATCTCGGCGAACTCACCACCGCCCACCTGGATGCGATGGAACGCGCGGGCGGCCCGGTAGATCTGGTCGAGGCGTTCGCGAATCCCATTCCGGCGCTTGTCATCTGCGAAATGCTCGGCGTGCCCGCCGCCGAACGCGGCGCCTTCCGCAAGCTTGTCGAGTCGGCGAACAGCCTGGACGTTTCCGCCGAGGACCGGATGGCGGGGTTCGCACAGGGTCAGGCCTATATCCGAGAACTGGTGGTGGCCAAGCGCGCGGCGCCGGCCGACGATCTGCTCAGCGATCTCACCTCGTCCGATCTCACCGACGACGAACTGGCGGGCGTCGGCACGCTGCTGCTCGGCGCCGGACTGGACACCACGGCGAATATGCTGGCGCTCGGCACCTTCGCCCTGCTGACCTATCCGGATCAACTCGCCGCCTTGCGCACCGATCCGGAGCTGGCCGACCCCGCGATCGAGGAGCTGATGCGGTATCTGACCATCGCGCACACCGGATCTCGGACGGCGCTGGCCGATGTGGAGATCAACGGTCGGCGGATCGCGGCGGGCCAGACGGTCGCGCTGTCCATCCAGGCGGCCAATCGCGACCCGAATAAATTCGACGATCCGGACATGCTGGACATTCGCCGGAACGCGGTCGGGCATATCGGGTTCGGGCACGGCGCCCATCAGTGCCTCGGCCAGCAACTCGCCCGCGTCGAGATGCGAGTCGCCTTACCCGCCTTGCTGACTCGGTTTCCCGGCCTGCGGCTGGCCGTCGCGCCGGAGGAAGTGCCGCTGCGCGATGACATGGACGTCTACGGTGTTTATCGTCTGCCAGTGACGTGGTAGTAGGAGGTACGAGATGAAAATCACGGTGGATCGGACGCTGTGCGTCGGCTCGGGCATGTGTGCGCTCACCGCGCCAACGGTTTTCGATCAGGATGAAGTGGACGGCACGGTGCGGCTGCTCGATCCGTCGCCGGGGGAAGCCCAGCACGCCGCGGCACGCGAGGCGGAGGAGTCCTGCCCGGCCGCGGCGATCCGGATTTCCAACGGAAATCCCTAGCAGCGCAACACTATTCCGAGTGCTGCAGCAGGTAGTCGAGGTAGAACGGGCGCAGCTGCTCGGCCACCGCGCCGTCACCGGCGTGGATGTAGTCGTCGAGCAGCGGCAGCACGTACTTGATATCCGCCTCGCTCTCGCCCAGGTTGCCCGCGGCGGCCTCCGCCGCCGGTATCCGGGTGAGCAACTGCCACAGGTACTTCACGTCGCCGCGACGTGCGGCCAGCCGCACCGCGCGATCGTGCAACTCCTTCGACGACAGGTTGTCGAGTTCCTCGTTGACGGCCATACCGGCGACTCTATCGGTTGACCGGGTCCGCTCCCATGACCCCGGGTTTAACGACAAATTCACGGACACGCCTTCCCTGGCGTGAGCGCGATCGCCGGTTCGGCGGTAGCGTCGGGTGTGCGGGCCGCGTCGGTGTGGCTCGTACGGGAGGTCCTGACCGTGACTGAGCTATTCAGTTCGAGGGGGCCGGCACCCGGCCCTCGTGGCGTTCGATAGACGCCATTCAGGACGGACCGGTCCAGCGAGATGGTTCGCGCGGGTGCCGTGCGGACAAATAAGGAGCCCACCGTGACTGCTGCACGCTCCGTTTCCGCTCCCTCGGCGAAGTCCAGCTCCGCGAAGAAAGGCAACGCCGCTGTCCCGTCGGACAACAAGGGGGCCCGCCCCTCGCTCGATTCTCTGAAGACCTTCGTCATCGACACCTCCGTACTGCTCTCCGATCCGTGGGCGGTGACCCGGTTCGGCGAACATCACGTGGTGCTACCGCTGGTGGTGATCAGCGAACTCGAAGGTAAACGGCATCATCACGAACTCGGCTGGTTCGCCAGGGAGGCGCTGCGGATGCTGGACGATCTACGCCTGCAGTTCGGCAGGCTGGACGAGGAGGTGCCGATCGGCACCGAGGGCGGAACGTTGCAGGTGGAACTCAATCACACCGACCCCGCGGTCCTCCCGGTCGGGTTCCGCACCGATACCAATGATTCCAGGATCCTGGCCTGTGCACTGAACCTCGCGGCCGAGGGCCGCGAGGTGGTGCTGGTGTCCAAGGACATTCCGCTGCGCGTCAAGGCGAGCGCGGTGGGTTTGCACGCCGATGAGTACCACGCGCAGGACGTGATCACCTCGGGCTGGTCCGGCATGGTGGAACTCGATGTGAGCACCGCGCAGATCGATCAGCTGTACGCCGAGAGCGTGATCGATTTGGACGCCGCTCGAGAACTGCCGTGCCACACCGGACTTCGGCTGCTCGGCGGCGGCTCCAGCGCGCTCGGCCGGGTCACCCCCGACAAGCGGGTGCAGCTGGTGCGTGGCGAGCGCGAGGCGTTCGGTCTGCACGGACGTTCGGCCGAGCAGCGGATCGCGCTGGATCTGCTGCTGGACGAGAGCGTCGGCATCATCTCGCTCGGCGGCCGGGCGGGCACCGGCAAGTCGGCGCTGGCGCTGACCGCGGGCCTGGAGGCGGTGCTGGAGCGCCGCAGCCACCGCAAGGTGGTGGTGTTCCGGCCGCTGTACGCGGTGGGCGGCCAGGAACTCGGCTATCTGCCCGGCACCGAGAGCGAGAAGATGGGGCCTTGGGCGCAGGCGGTTTTCGACACGCTCGACGGGCTGGCCAGCCGTGAGGTGATGGAGGAGGTGCTCAGCCGCGACATGCTGGAGGTGTTGCCGCTCACCCACATTCGCGGCCGGTCGCTGCACGATTCGTTCGTCATCGTCGACGAGGCGCAGTCGCTGGAGCGCAATGTGCTGCTCACCGTGCTCAGCCGGTTGGGCAGTGGTTCGCGCGTCGTGCTCACCCACGATGTCGCGCAGCGCGACAATCTGCGCGTCGGCAGGCACGACGGGATCGCGGCGGTGATCGAAAAGCTCAAGGGGCACCCGCTTTTCGCGCACATCACGCTCACCCGCAGTGAGCGGTCCCCGATCGCGGCGCTGGTGACCGAGATGCTCGAGGAGTACGGCCCCAACGCCTGATCGCCGCCGACCCTGAGTTCAGCTAATACCCAGGGTGTGTTTCCTCTCACAAAGCGCCGGGTACTATCCGCGGCGATACCTGTTCAGCGCGGCCCGGCGAGTCGCACTTCGATTCGCCGGGTCGTTGCGGAACGACGGCCTAGGCTACGCGCGGCGCCACCGCGTCCGGCGGTGGCTGCGGGTAGCCACTTTCGAGAGGATGGAAATGCACCACGCTCTTCGATCGGCTGGATTCATCGCGGCGATCGCCGCGGCATCGCTGCTCGTGCTCACGGGCTGCAAAGACGACAACAAGGACAAGAACTCCTCCTCCGCGTCGATGACCACGACCGCGCCGATGAACCACGGCGACGGCGCGATGTCCGGCGCCGCAGAGGAAACCAAGATCGCGACCCAGGGCGGGGAAATCGCGGTCTCCGGCCATATCTTCGAGAAGTACGGCCAGTCGGGCGGTCCGACCGGACCGCTCGGCATGCCGACCAAGGCGGCCGAAACCGGGCCGAACGACGGCATGTGGCAGGACTTCACCGGCGGCGCCATCGTCTGGAGCAAGGACACCGGTGCGCACGTCGTCTGGGGCGAGATCCGCAAGGCGTGGGAGGACAACGGCGGCCCCGGCGGCAAGCTCGGATACCCGACCAGCGACGAGAAGGACATCCCCGGCGGTAAGGAGAGCGATTTCACCGGGGGTACCATCACCTGGGTCGACGGTAACACCACGGTCACCCCGAAGGCATGAGACGAACGGCGTCCGAGATTGGCGCACAACGGATCTCGGACGCCGTCTCGGATCGGGTCGGCCGAACTTCCCATTCGCATGCCCCGCATTGCGGGCCCAGCAGCTAGGTTGTGTGAGTGCAAAATCTCTTGACCGACCGCGAGCTGCTCGAAACACTCGCGGACGAGGTGGAACAGAATCTGCGCAGGCACGTCGCGATCGCCGACGGCTGGCAGCCGCACGACTACGTCCCGTGGGATGACGGCAGCAACTTCGCCTTCCTCGGCGGAACCGATTGGGACCCAACCCAATCCGAGCTCGGCGAGGTGGCGAAGCTGGCGCTCACGGTCAGCGTGCTCATCGCGGACAACCTGCCCTCCTACCACCGTGAAATCGGCAAGTATCTGCGCACCGGTTCGTGGTGGCGCTGGGTCGGCCGCTGGACGGCCGAGGAGAACCGGCACGAGATCATGATCCGCAATTACCTCATGGTCACCCGGTCGGTGGACCCGGTGGAACTGGAGCGGTTGCGGATGGCACATATGACGACGGGCTTCCGCCGCCCCGCCATGCATCTGCTCGACCTGCTCGCCACGCTGACATTCGAGGAGCAGGCGGCTGCGATCCGGCATCGCAACACCGCGGCGCTCGGCGAGAACCCGATCGTCACCGCGCTGTCCGAGCGCATCGCCGCCGATGACGAACTGCAGAAGGAGTTCTTCGCGAACCTGGTCGCCGCCGGGCTCGACACGGCGCCCGATCAGGCGATGCGAGCCATCGCGGACCGGATCGCCGACTTCCAGGTGCCGACGGTCCGGCTGGCCGACGGGCGCGGCAGTGACGAGGTGCTCGCCGAGGCGGGCATCTACGATCGCGCCCGCGAGGATGAGCTGGTGTTCAAGCCGCTGCTGGAACGGTGGGGTGTTTTCGACCGCACCGATTTCGGTGAAGAGGGCGAAAAGGCGCGGGCCGAGTTGGCGCATCTGCGCGGGTGAATCGGGGACCGGTGCGCGGGTTTGCGCGCCGGTTTTCCGTTCGTAGCGGTGATTTGCCGAGAAATTCTTACCTTTTCTTGTTTTCGCGTGATTGTGTGAAACGGGTCACGCGTAGCCCGCGATTAGCTGGTATCCGCGCTTTATGCGGAAGCAAGAAAGGAAAGAACCATGTTGCTCGCAGCTATCGCGGCCTTCGCCGCTGTCGCCGGTATCGGTGTGCACGCTCTTCTCGCGGCGCTCGGTATTCTGCTGTGACCCTCGCGCGGGCATAGCGAACAACGCAGAAATGTCCGCTTCACACCGATGCTCAGGCGCAGCCTGGGCGAACTCGAAACCCGAACGCCACCAAGGATAACCATGAGTTATCCAAGGTGGCGCTCGGTGTTTTATTGAACCGCTTTACTTCCCGTCGTCGACCTTCGCCATCGACAGCACATCCAACCGCCGATCCAGCTCCTCCACCGTCAGCTTCTCATCGATCAACCCACGATCGATAACCGTCTGACGAATCGTCTTCTTTTCCTTCAACGCCTCTTTCGCGACCGCCGCCGCCTCTTCATACCCGATCGCCGAATTCAACGGCGTGACAATAGACGGCGACGATTCCGCGAGCGTCCGCAAATGCTCCACATTCGCCACCAGCCCGCGCACGCACTTATCGGCGAAGAGCCGAGAAACATTGGCCAGCAGGCGAATCGACTCGAGAATATTGCGGGCCATCACCGGAATGTAGACGTTCAGCTCGAACGCACCGTTCGCGCCGGAGAACGCGACCGCGGCGTCGTTGCCGATCACCTGGGCGGCCACCTGGGTAACCGCCTCCGGCAGAACGGGATTCACCTTGCCCGGCATGATCGAACTGCCCGGCTGCAAATCCGGCAGCTGGAGTTCGGCGAGGCCGGTGAGCGGGCCGGAACCCATCCAGCGAATATCGTTGGCAATCTTGGTCAGGCTCACCGCGATCGTGCGCACCGCACCGGACGCCTCTACCAGACCGTCGCGCGCGGCCTGCGCCTCGAAGTGGTCCTTCGCCTCGGACAGCGCGTCGATACCGGTCGATTTCACCAGTTCCGCAACGACTTTCGCGCCGAAACCGGCGGGCGCGTTCAGGCCGGTGCCCACCGCGGTGCCGCCGATCGGCAGCTCACCGAGCCGCGGCAGCGTCGCCAGAATGCGCTCGATACCGGCGGCCACCTGACGGGTGTAGCCGCCGAACTCCTGCCCGAGCGTCACCGGCACCGCGTCCATCAGATGGGTGCGGCCCGATTTCACCACGGTGCGCCACTCGGTCGATTTGTCCAGCAGCGCGAGCCGCAGATGGTCCAGCGCCGGAACCAGATCCTTCACCGCCGCCTCGGTCGCGGCCAGATGTGTCGCGGTGGGGAAGGTGTCGTTGGAGGACTGCGACATGTTGACGTCGTCGTTCGGGTGCACGACCACGCCGTTCGCCTTGGCGATCGAGGCGATCACCTCATTGGCGTTCATATTCGAGCTGGTGCCGGAGCCGGTCTGGAAGACATCGATCGGGAACTGGTCGTCGTGTTCGCCGTCGGCGATCTCGGTGGCCGCGGCGATGATGGCATCGGCCTTCACCGCGTCGAGCAGGCCCAGGTCCTTGTTCACCTTGGCGCAGGCGGCCTTCAGCAGGCCGAGCGCGCGGATCTGCGCCCGCTCCAGGCCGCGCCCGCTGATCGGGAAGTTCTCCACGGCCCGCTGGGTCTGTGCCCGCCACAGCGCGTCCACCGGAACCCGAACCTCGCCCATGGTGTCGTGTTCGATGCGGTACTGCGTCTCCTCGGTCATAGTTTCGACCCTATGCCTGTGCGCGATGGTGTGGGGGAGCCACGTCTGAGGTCATTCGCACACCCGGCGCCCGGAATAAGAAAAGCCGCACGGGCCCGATTGCCCGTGCGGCTCACCGCCATTGCGGTTACGGCAGCGGGGGTACCGCGTGCTCGTCGCCGATGAAATCGACCGACGAGTACTCGCGCAGCTTGGTCAGCCGGTGGTAGGCGTCGATCATGCGGACGGTGCCCGACTTCGAGCGCATGACGATCGAATGAGTGGACGCGCCACCGCCGAAGTAGCGCACGCCGCGCAGGAGGTCGCCGTCGGTGATGCCGGTCGCGCAGAAGAAGACGTTGTCGCCGGACACCAGGTCCTCGGTGGACAGGATGCGGTCCAGGTCGTGGCCGGCGTCGATGGCCTTCTGCCGCTCCTCGTCATCCTTCGGGGCCAGCTTGCCCAGCATCGCACCGCCCATACAGCGCATGGCCGCCGCGGCGATGATGCCCTCCGGGGTGCCGCCGATGCCGACCAGCATGTCGGTGCCGGAATCCGGGCGGGCCGCGGCGATCGCGCCCGCGACGTCACCGTCGGAGATCAGCCGGATGCGGGCGCCCGCGTCGCGCACCTGCTGGATCAGTTCGGCGTGCCGGGGCCGGTCCAGGATGCAGACGGTCAGGTCGGAGACCGAGGAATTCTTGGTCTTGGCGACCCGGCGGATGTTCTCCGAGATCGGGGCGGAGAGATCGATCACATCGGCGGCGTCCGGACCCACCGCGATCTTCTCCATGTAGAACACCGCGGACGGATCGAACATCGCGCCGCGCTCGGCGACCGCGAGCACCGCGATCGCGCCCGGCGAACCCTTGGACATCAGGGTGGTGCCGTCGATCGGGTCGACCGCGAAATCCACCTCGGGACCGGTGCCGTCGCCCACCAGCTCACCGTTGTAGAGCATGGGGGCTTCGTCCTTCTCGCCCTCGCCGATCACCACGATGCCGCGCATGGAAACCGAGCTGACCAGCTGGCGCATGGCGTCGACGGCCGCGCCGTCGCCGCCTTCCTTATCGCCGCGGCCCACCCAGCGGCCCGCTGCCATCGCACCGGCCTCGGTGACGCGTACCAACTCGAGCGCTAGGTTGCGGTCCGGCGCCTCGCGGCGGCTCGGGGTCGGGGAAGATGCCGTCATTGCGGGGTGCCTCCTGTGCGTCGTAATTACCGGTCGATTGTCTCATTCAGTTGGTGCATTCCCCGCACCCCTGGTCAGGTGATCGACAGCACTGAGTGGATACTTGCCTGGTGTCGTATCAGAAGCCGCGCATCCTCAACGACTACAAGGACCTGTTCTGGTCACTCATACCGTTGGTGCTGATCGCGGTGGTTTTCGCCGGGCTGGCCAGCCAGTGCAGCTTCGCCGCCAACGGCCCGACACAGGGCCAGATCCCGCACTTCGACGTCACCGCCGCGCTCGGTGACGACGCCCGCACCCTGCACTTCCCCGTCCGGAATCCCCAGTTACCCACCGACTGGACCCCCAACTCCGGCCACCGCGACACCATCACCGGCCCCGGCGGCGGCCCGTTGAGTACCGTGGGCTTCATCACCCCCCAGGGCAACTACATGCAGTTGACCCAGACGAACGGCACCGAACAGGCCCTGGCCCGCTTCTTGTTGAACGGCCGCCCCGCCAGCGGCTCCATTCAAATCGCCGACCAGAAATGGTCCGTCTACGCCGAAAAAGGTGAAGAAACCGCCTGGATCACCGATTTCGGCACCGCCCGGGTAATGGTCAAGGGCGCGGGCAACGACGCCGCCTTCCGCGCATTGGCCCAAGCCGTCGACTCCGCACCCATCGTCCAGCCCTGAGGCCCCGGGTCACCAGGAGTTGGGGCGTGTGGCCTGAGTGCGTTGTCCCCCAATATGTTTGGGGGGGGCGGGGACGTCGAGATAGAGGACATACGAATGAAGAAGATCCTGGCCGTTGTCATCGTCGCCGCCGCAGTGTTCGCGCCTGTCGGATCGGCTGCCGCCGAACCCATTTCGGCCGTATCGGCTGCGCAGCCCATCGGCGCGAGCACCGGCTCAGCGGACGCGTCGCTGCTGTGCAACCTGTTGAAGATGCTGCAGCTGGGCTTTGTCGACAGCTCCGGCCGCACCCCTGGCAACGGCACCTGCTAGCCCGTTCCGGCAGCTGCGCTCTGACTTAGCACCGACGCCAGCCGCGCGGGGTGATGAGGCGCGGGTGGTGCCCACAGGGAAAGACGTAGCCCCGGCGATTTGACCGAAGTCAGTGATCGTTCCGGGGCCTACGGTTGTCTATTTTAGTATTAGTCGAAAATCTCTGGGGCAGTGGTTACCAGCGTGTGGAATTTCGGGGCGCTCAGTCGAAAAGCTCGGAGGCCGTCGACACCTGGACCGCCCGACGCACCCATTGCTTCAGCTGTTCGAGGTTCGAACAACCGAGCACGCGCTCGCGGGTAGCGTCGTCGATCTCGATACCGCGCGTTTCCAGAACGGTCAGGATCGCCTTCGCCTCGCCTTCGGCTAGGCCCTTGGTGTGCCCGATTGCCTGGTGCCGCAGGGCGAAATCACTTTTCCACTCGTACTTGTCGATCGAAATCGTCATGATCTTCTCCAGTTCCAGGCGTGCTGCCTCCGGCAGCTGCGCACTGACGTAGTCATAGTAGACGAACCCGCGTTCCTCGCCGAAGGTCGTGACCATCTGTAACACCGATTCCAGCACGTCGTGGCGTTCGGTATCGCCGAGATGTCCAGGGGCCGACAGCACCACCAACTCCGGCCATTGCTCGGCTGTGACCGGGTCGGTCACGGCGGGCAGCTTGCCTGGCCAGTAGGTCACCGGTGCGAACACGAAACCGGGATGTCCGGTCTCGACCGGCTGCCCGACTTTTGCCGCGACTCGCTTGTTGGGGCAGTACGCCAGCAAGACAACCGGGCACTTCAAGCGTTTGCGCAGATTGGTCACATATTCTGGCCAGCTCGCTCGGATTCTGTCCAATTCCCTACTGGCACAGCTATTTTGCACCTCCTGAATGATCGCGTACTCCGGCTTGTCCGTGGTGGCCCCGACCAGTGATACGTCGAGGCGCAATTCGAGTGGACCCAGCGCGGTCACGGTCTCCGGCCCGAGTCGCCAGCACAGCTTGTCGGGGACCGGTAGCTTCAGTACCTCGCGCGCGATCTTCGGGGCCAGCTCCGGTCGTTCACGAAATAGCTCCAGTGGTAGTTCGTGGTTGTTGTTAGGCACTGCGCGAATGCTAGAGATCGCCGCGAGATCGGCGCATCTGAATATTGCGTCCAAATACCGTGCGGTGCGGAGGGTTCCAGATTCACGACTGTGCCGGTTCCAAATTCCAACACCGCTTGCCGGTAGCGCTTGAAACGTGGCACCCGTGCGGTCTTTGGTCGACAGGATCTGTGCTCAGGCAGCGGCGTATATCGGCTGGGAGGTCACTGCGGATCCTGTTGGTGGCTCACCACGTTGACGATTTTGCCGTTCGGGTCGCGGACGAAGAATCGGCGGACGCCCCAGGGTTCGTCGCGTAACGGGTAGACGATTTCGGAGCCGGCGGCCTGGGCGGCGGCGTGGATGGCGTCTACGTCGTCGACCTCGACGCTCATATCTGGTTGGGGGGCTTCGGTTTTCGCGTCGATCAGGATGACCTGGGCGGTGGGGTTGGTGGGGGAGGCCATGGTGACGACCCAGCCGAGGTCCATCACCTCCTCGAAGCCGAGCAGGCGGTAGAAGGCGCGGCTGGCCGCGAGGTCCGCGGTGTGGATATCGGGGACGGCGCGGCGGATGGTCATTCGGGGTCCGCGGCGTCGGCGCGGGACAGCGCGTCCTCGACGCGTTTGCGCGCGCCCGCGAGATGTTGTTCGCAGCGGTTGGCCAGTGCCTCGCCGCGCTCCCAGAGGGCGAGGGATTCGTCGAGGTCGAGGCCGCCCTGCTCGAGCATTTTCACGACGTTGACCAGTTCGTCGCGGGCGCGCTCGTAGCCGAAGCCGGCGATTTCGGCCAGCTGGTCGTCCGGGGTGCCGGGGTCGGCCAAGGTCAATTCCTCCCTTTATCGGGTTTCGGGACAAGTGCTTGGGTGCCGAGCGCCGCGGCGGTCACCGCGCCGTCGGCCACCCGGATGCGCAACTGACTGCCCGCCGGTGCGTCATCGATCGAGCGCACCACATGCCGCTCGGACCCGTTGACGCGCTGGACCACAGCGTAACCGCGGGACAGCGTCGCGGCGGGGCCCACCGCGGTCAGCTGCTCGCGCAGATGCCGGGTGGCGGTGGTCTCGGTGCGGATGAGATGTTCGGCGCAGCGTCGCGCCGCGGTTCGTAGCCGTTCGACTTCCTCTGCGCGCCGGTCGATTTCGCGCAGCGGGGCGGCGAGCGCCGGTCGCGAGCGCAGTTGGGCGAGCGCGCGCGTCTCCCGGTCGACCCAGCCGCGCAGGGCGGCGGCGGCCCGGCCGCGCAGCTCGCGGATGGCGGCGGATTCGGCGGCCGCGTCGGGCACGATCCGTTTGGCGGCGTCGGTGGGGGTGGCCGCGCGCACGTCGGCGACCAGATCGCAGACCGGAGTATCGGGTTCGTGGCCGATCGCGCTGACGATCGGGGTGGTCGCGGCGACGATCGCGCGGCACAGCGCCTCATCGGAGAACGGCAGCAGATCCTCGACGCTGCCGCCGCCGCGGGCCAGCACGATCACCTCCACCGCCGGATCGCGGTCGAGTTCGGTCAGTGCCGATAGTATCTGCGGCACCGCGGACGGACCCTGCACCGCGACGTTGCGGATCTCGAAACGCACTGCGGGCCAACGATTTCTGGCCACGGTAAGGACATCGCGCTCAGCGGCGGACGCGCGCCCGGTGATCAACCCGACGGTTCGGGGTAGGAACGGGATCGGCCGCTTCAGCCGGGGATCGAAGAGTCCCTCGGCGGCCAGCAGCGCCTTGAGCCGCTCGATGCGGGCTAGCAGTTCGCCGACGCCGACCGGGCGAATCTCGGTGACGCGCAACGAGATCGTGCCGCGACCGGTGAAATAGGAGAGTTTGCCGTACACCACCACCCGGCTGCCCTCCTGCAGCGGAACGGCGGACGCGCGGATCAGATCGGGATCGCAGGTCACCGACAGCGACATATCGGCCGACGGATCGCGCAGCACCAGGAATGCGGTGCGCGCGCCGGGACGGACGTTGATCTGGGTGATCTGGCCCTCCACCCAGATGCTGCCGAGCCGGTCGATCCACTGCATGACCTTGATGGCGACCGAGCGGACGGGCCACGGCTGTTCGGCGGAGTTGGCTCGGTCGGGTTGGCCGGATGATTCCCGGCCAACCGTCGACGACGAAGGCGGCCCGGGCTCGTGCCCACCCGTCTCCCGGCCGCCCACCGAATCGCCGCGCGATGCTCCGTTCATTGAGCCCGCACAGTAGCAATCCGGTTCGTCAGCATGGTCACGAACGGCGCTCGCGCGCGGGTCTGCTGCTCGTACTCCAGCAGGGCGGTCAATTCCTCGACGGTCAGCATGCGCAGGCGAGCGCGCAACTGGGCCAGCGTCATATTCAGATAGTCGTACCGGGTGGCGACCTCGGGTTCGGCGACTTCTGTTGCCGCGCTTTCGGTTTCAGTCTCCGGGATGGTCGCGGCCGGGGGCGTGTGGCCGTTGGTCGCCGCGGGCTCGTCGGCGGTGTAGCGGTCGAAGCTGCTGACCCGGGCGGCGGCGGCCTCGGCGCGCGGGGCCGGTTCGGGTTCGAGATCCTCGTCGAAGGTGGCCCATTCCGGCTGGGCCACCGGTGTGTTGGTCAACCGCTCGAAGACCGCGTCGCCCTTCAGGGCGAGGCTGGTCACGAACTGCTGCACGTGCATGGTGGTCTGCAGCAGCTGGCTGATCGCGGTAATCGGGAAATTCACTGCCGCCGTTGGTAACCGGCGGGTTTCTTCGAGTGCGTAGACAGCGGCGCCTGCGGCGACCCTGGCCAGGAACGGTGGTCGGAACATGGTCCTAAGCCTGCCGGAAATGGTGTGTTCTGCAAAGGCGAACTGTCAGAGACAGTGAATGCGCTGGATCCTCGCGCGGATACCATTCGTCTCGCCCACGTAAGCTTGGCCCATGTCTTCGGCCATTTCCCTGAACCTCGGAATCGCGGGCTCGGCCGGTTCCGGATCCACCGGCGCCGACGGCGGCAAGCGCGTGCTGCTCGCCGAGCCGCGCGGCTACTGCGCCGGTGTCGATCGCGCGGTCGAAACCGTGGAGAAGGCGCTGGAGAAGCATGGTGCGCCCATCTACGTCCGCAAGGAGATCGTGCACAACCGGCACGTGGTGGAGACGCTGCGCGACCGCGGCGTCATCTTCGTCAACGAGACCGACGAGGTGCCGGAGGGGCAGGTCGTCGTGTTCTCCGCGCACGGTGTCGCGCCGACCGTGCACGAGACCGCCGCCGACCGCGGTCTGCACACCATCGACGCCACCTGCCCGCTGGTCACCAAGGTGCACCAGGAGGCGAAGCGGTTCGCGCGCGACGACTACGACATCCTGCTCATCGGGCACGAGGGGCATGAGGAGGTCGAGGGCACCGCGGGTGAGGCGCCGCAGCATGTGCAACTGGTCGACGGCCCCGCTGCGGTGGACAAGGTGACCGTGCGCGACGAGTCGAAGGTGATCTGGCTCTCGCAGACCACGCTGTCGGTGGACGAGACCATGGAGACGGTGCAGCGGCTGCGCGAGCGTTTCCCGAAACTGCAGGATCCGCCGAGCGACGACATCTGCTATGCCACGCAGAACCGTCAGGTGGCGGTGAAGGCGATGGCGCCGGAATGCGATCTGGTGATCGTGGTCGGTTCGCGCAATTCGTCGAATTCGGTGCGGCTGGTCGAGGTCGCGTTGAACGCGGGCGCCAAGGCGGCGCATCTGGTCGATTACGCGCGTGAGGTGGATCCGGCCTGGCTGGCCGGCGTGCGCACCATCGGCATCACCTCGGGCGCCTCGGTGCCGGAGATACTGGTGCAGGGTGTGCTGGAGTTGTTGGCCGAGCACGGTTTCGCCGATGTACAGCCGGTGACCACCGCGAACGAGACGCTCGTCTTCGCGCTGCCGCGCGAGCTGCGCACGGCTCGTCACTGAGCTCGGCAGCCGCACAAGGCTTTTCGATAAACCGCCCGGGCCGCGTCAGTCGGCTCGGGCGGTTTCGCTACCGAAACCGACCATCGCGGGCCTGCGCTATCGCACCGAACCGTAGTCAGTAGTCGTAGTCGTTCGGGTCGCGGCGTTCGCGCCGATTCGGCCGCAGCTCGGCACGATTCGGATTCGGCTGGCGCGGCGCGGCATCGCGGTCCCGGTAGCGGACATTGGGCTGGGGGTGCGGCGGAATATCGCCGCGTGCTCGGGTGACGGTGCTGCGCGGTTGATCGAGATCGGGCCTCGGGGGCGGCACCGGACGGCCGGTGCGGGTGCGGGCGTCGCGTGGATAACCTCGGCCCGCGACGCGTGGCGGACCGTCGGCCACCTCGGCCTGCGGGCGACGGTTCACCCTCGGCAGATGTTGCACGGTGTCCGGGTCGTCGATCTCCGGCTGTGGCCGCCTGCGCCGGCGCGGCGCTTCGGTCTCGTCGTCGGTGTCGTCGGCGCGGCCGCGCTTGGACGCGGCCCGGCGCAGGCTTTCGGTCGAGCGTGATCGGGGTTTCTTGGCCGCCTTCGCGGGTGTGGCGTCGTCCTCGCGCCGGTTCATGACAATGCGCACGATGCCGAGCACCACCACGATCGCGGTGGCCAGCGCCATCAGCGGAAAGCGGTGGACCAGCGGTATGGCCAGGTTGAACAGGATGTCCCGCAGCGAGGTCGAGGTGTGACCGGCCAACCGCTCATAGGCCAGCGGTACGGCGATGAAGAGCAGCAGTGGCGGCAACACCATGGTGGTGAACAGCCCTCTATAGCGCACGACGAGCACCGCGGCGACGCAGCCCACGATATAGAAACCCGCGAACCAGTAGGTGAGGTCGTCACCTCCGCCGCGAGCGTCGATCACGAAGCCCACGAACGTGCATACGACCGCGATCAGGATCGCCGCACCGACCGGAAGACCCGGAACCGACGGCAGTATCGAACGTTGCGGCGCGGGCACCCGGGATCGCGCACTTTGGGAAGCAGCCACAATATGAACACTAACCGTCGTAGCGCCCGGCGGCGCTATGGCACGGCGGATGCCCGGCTAATCGCCGGCGTCTGCGAACCCCACCGCCCGCGGCCACGAATCGACCCGATGGATTGCTGGCACCTCCTGTTCGGCGATTTCCAGATCATGGAGTTTCCGGGCGGTCACCATGACCCGGGACTCGACCGACGCCACCGTGTAGTTGAAAGCCTCGACGGTTTTGCCGAGTTGCGCGCCGAGCCGGTCGAGGTGCCGACCGGTCATACCGAGCCGCGCATAGAGTTCCCTACCCAATTGCTGCACGGTTGCCATATCCCGGGACAGCGCCTCTTGTCGCCAGCCGAACGCGATGGTGCGCAATAGCGCGATGAGGGTGGTCGGCGTCGCGAGGATCACGTTCCGGCCGAATGCGTACTCGAGTAATTCGGCGTCGGTGGTCAGCGCGGCGTCGAGGAACGGGTCGCCGGGGACGAACAGCACCACGAACTCCGGAGCCGGATCGAATGCCGCCCAGTAGGCCTTGTCGGCGAGTTGATCGATATGCGCGCGCAGCTGTTTGGCGTGCCGGGTGAGCAGTTCGGCGCGGGCATCGGGATCGTCGGTGGTGCATGCCTCCAGATAGGCGGTGAACGGCACCTTCGCGTCGACGACGATCTGCCGCTTGCCCGCCAGGTGCACGACCAGGTCGGGGCGGACCGAGCCGGCGCGGTCGGCCGTGCCGTCGCCGCGGGCGGACCTGGTGACCTGGGTGTCGAAGTCGCAGTGCCTGGACATGCCCGCCAACTCGACTACCCGTTCCAATTGGATCTCGCCCCAGCGCCCGCGAATCTGCGGCGCCCGCAGCGCGGCAACCAATTGACTGGTCTGGCCCGCGAGCTGATGCGAGGTGCGCTGCATGCCCGCGACCTGTTCGCGCAGGCCCGCGTACGCGCTGAGGCGATGCTGTTCTATCTGCTGGATGTGCTGGTTCAGCGCGCCGAGCGCCTCGCGCAGCGGCTCGACCATTGTTCCGATGGCATGTGAATGCCTGCGTGCCGAATCTTCGCTGGCGGCGCTCAACGACTGCCGGAGCAGGTGCTCGTTTTCCCGGACGGCCGCCAATTTCGCCTCCGCGCCTGCCATTCGGGCCGCGGCGGTATCGGCGCGATGGCCGGTGCGTGCGGCATGGCCGAGCCAGCCCAGGCCGAACCCGGCGGCGAACACCATCAGCAGCGCGAACAGCATCGGTGCGGTCATGGCAGAGATGGTGCCCTAGCCCACCGACAAGTTCGGGCGGTGAGCAACCGGGCAGCAGCGTGTCGGGCAAACTCGACCGACCGGATGTTGATGCGGTCATACTCCGAGGTCCGAATGGGTGCAACGGTGTTCGGGCATTTCTGTGCCGCCGGACACGATTCGGCCTCCGTCGAACACGCCGGGCGGACATGCGGCAAACGCAACACGGGTGGCCGGGCAATTGAAACGTGTCGGTGCGGTGGCCTAGCGTTTCGCGGCATGCGGCTGCTGCACACCTCGGACTGGCACATCGGGCGCACGTTCCACGGGGTCGATCTGCTTGCCGACCAGGCCAGTTCGCTGGCCGCCATCGCGGACCTGGTCGCCGCGGCATCCGTCGACGTCGTCGTGCTGCCCGGGGACGTGTACGACAGATCCATTCCCAGCGCCGACGCGATCGCGGTGTGCAATCGCGGATTCGAGGCCATTCGCGCGGCGGGCGCCCGGATCGTCGCCACCTCCGGCAACCACGATTCACCCGCGCGTCTCGGCGCCGGCGCGAGTTTCGCGGCGGCGGGCGGGTTGTATCTGCGCACCACGGTCGCGGCCTGCGCCGAGCCGGTGCTGCTCGCCGACGCGCACGGCGAGGTCGCCTTCTACGGCATCCCCTACCTCGAGCCGGAGATCACCAGAGCCGAACTCGGTGTGCCGCAAGCACGTTCGCATGCCGAAATCCTGGACGCCGCGATGGGCCGGATCCGGGCCGACGCGGCCGCGCGCGGCAATCCGCGCACCGTCGTACTCGCCCACGCCTTCGTCGTCGGCGCCGAGGCCACCGGATCGGAGCGATCCATCTCGGTGGGCGGTGTGGAAACCGTGCCGCTGTCGGCCTTCGACGGTGTCGATTATGTGGCGCTCGGTCATCTGCATTCGCCGCAGACGCTGTCCGAATCGGTGCGGTATTCCGGTTCGCCGCTGCCGTATTCGTTCGCGGAGAACTCGCATCGCAAGGCGGTGTGGCTGGTGGAACTGGACGCACACGGGCTGTGCTCGGTCGAGCGGCGCGACCTGCCCGTCGTGCGCGGGCTGAGCAGGCTCACCGGCACGCTCGACGAATTGCTCTCCGCGCCGGAGTATTCGGCGGCCGAGGACCATTACGTGTCGGCCACCCTGACCGACCGGGCCCGGCCGGTGGACGCACTGCGCAAACTGCGCGCCAGATTCCCGCATGCGGTGCACATGGAATGGCAACGGCCGGAAGGTAATCCGGAATTGCGCTACCGTGAGCGGGTGCACGGCCGCCGCGATACCGAAGTAGCGCACAGCTTCCTCACCGACGTCAGGGGCGAACCGACGGCGGGCGAGATGGCTTGGCTGGAGCGGGCGCTCGCGGCGTCGGTGACAGAGCGGGCCGCCGTCACCGCCGAAACCGCCGTCGCGCAGGAGCTTTCGGCATGAGGTCAGCCCACGACACGGCGACCGATCGGGTCGCCGCGTGACCCTGCGCGAATTGGAAAGGCTCGTCGCCGGTCGCCAAGGAATATCGGAGCGGCACGCATGAGGCTGCATCGGCTGGAGATGACCGCGTTCGGCCCGTTCGCCGAGACCACGGTCGTCGATTTCGACACGCTCGGCGCCGACGGGCTGTTCCTGCTGCACGGGCAGACCGGTGCAGGCAAGACCACGGTGCTCGATGCGATCGCGTTCGCGCTGTACGGACGGGTGCCCGGCGCACGCGGAGAGAGCAAGCGACTGCATTCCGACCATGCGCCGGTGCAGACGCCGCCGCAGGTCGTGCTGGAGGCCACCCTCGGGGGGCGGCGGTTGCGCATCACCCGCACTCCGGAGTACGAGCGACCCAAACTGCGTGGCACCGGTATGCGGACCGACCCGGCGAAAGCCACCCTGGCCTGGTTGGACGGCCGCGGCGAAAACCTTTCCCGCATACCGGATATCGGCGATGAGATCATCCGCCTGCTCGGCATGAGCGCCGACCAGTTCTTCCAGGTGGTGCTGCTGCCGCAGGGCGATTTCGCGCGATTCCTGCGCGCCGAGAACGAGGATCGGGAAAAGCTGCTCGAAAAGCTCTTCGACACAGCGCGATTCGGCACCGCGGAACAGTGGCTCGCGGATAAGCGGCGCGCATCGGAGGCCGATCTCAAATCCCGCACCGACAGCATCCACCGCCTGATCGACGGCGTGACGATGGCGGCGGGCCGCTCGGTCACCGAGGCGGTGGAAATTCCGGACGCCGTCGCATGGTCACAGGACCTGCTCGCCGCCGCCCGCGCGGACCTCAGCACCGCCGCCGCGGAATCCGAAGCGCGCCAACGGGAATTCACCGCACTGCGCGATCGCGCCGAGGAACAGCGCCGCCTGCGTGAGCTGCGCCGCCGACTGGCCCAGGCGCGCGCACAGCTCGACGCATACGCGGCCACCGCCGACCACCGCGCCGCGCTCACCGCCGAACTCGACGCCGCGCGGCGTGCCGAACCGGTCGCCGCCGCCATAGACGAGGCCCGCTCCGCCGTCCGCCTCAGCCGCCGCCGCGATGCCGAAAGCCATACGGCCGCTCGACGACTCGCCATCCTCATCCTCGAACCCGCGGGCGCCGACCTCGGCGGCCAGGACCTGATCGAGTACGAGCCCGCCGACTACGTCCCAGGGGCATGGCAGCGACCCGCCGATACCGGCACCGAGCGGTCCGATGGGCGGAAATCGGCTGTCGGGCAGCGGGATACGCCGGAACCCGCGGATTCCGGATTATCGCCTGCGAGGTCGAGCGGGGCTGGATCGGATCGGTCGCCTGTCGGGTCGGGTGGGGCCGTGATGGGCCGATCGTCCGTCGAGTTGGATGGGGTTGGGTCGGATCAGTTGACCGCTGGCTCGGGCGGGGCTGTGATCGGCCGATCGTCCGTCGAGTTGGGCGAGGTTGGGTCGGATCGGTCGCCCGCTGGGTCGAGTGGGGCCGGGTCGGGCCGATTGGCCGTTGGGTCGGGCGGGGCTGGGACGGGTCGATCGTCCGTCGAGTTGAGTGGGGTTGGGTCGGATCGATTGTCTGCTGGGTCGAGTGAGGCTGGGACGGATGGATTGGCCGCCCGGTCGATTGCGGCTGGGACGAGTCGATTGGGGGCGGTCTCGCCGGACGGGTCTTTGGGAGCGACCGATAGGGATCCGGGGGCGGATCTGGTGCCTGTGGTGCGGGCCGATGCCGATTTGGATGGGGCCATCCGGCGGTGGAGTGGGCTGATCGGGGCATTGGACGAGGTGCGGGCCGATGCGGAGGATGCGGATCGGTTGGCCGGTGAGATCGCCGAATTGCGCCGGGAGGAAGGCGCTTTGGCAAATCGGGTGGCCGAGTTGACCGGGCGGCGTGCGCAGTTGCCCGACGCCATCCTGGGGATGGAGGCGCGGGTACGGGAGGCGACGACGGCCGCGGCCAGCCTGCCGGTGCTCACCGCAGAATGCGAGCGATTGCAGGCCGCTGCTGCCGCCGCCGTCGAATTGGCCTCGCGGCGAACGAGTCTCGACCATGCGCGGGTGGACTTCGATCGGGCGCGCACGGCGCACCTGGACGCGAAGGAACGGGTGCTCGAGCTGCGTGAGCGCCGATTGGCCGGTATGGCGGCGGAATTGGCGGGTCAGCTGGTCGACGGCGTGCCGTGTACGGTGTGCGGCTCGGCCGATCACCCGGACCCGGCACGTCCGACCGCGAGCGCGGTCGCCAAGGAGGCCGAGGATGCGGCGAGCGCCGCCGAACAGGCCGCCGAACGCGAGCGTGACCGGCTGCTCGATCGAATCACCGGTCTGGAGAAGGAGATCGAGGCGCTCATCGCGCGCGGCGGCGATACCGACCGGGTCGAGTTGGCCGCCGCCCTCCGCCGGGCCACCGACGGCTACTCCGATGCCGCCGAATCCGCCGCCAACGCCGACAAACTCACCGCGGCGCTGTCCCGCCTGCGCGCCGAGGAGACCCGTCTGCACGAGGAACTCCGCGAATCCGATACCCGTCGCGGCACCGTCGCCACCCGCATCGCGTCCGCCGAGACCCGCCTCGATGAACTGCGAACCCGCCTGCGCACCGCGGCGGGCGCCGACGAAACCATCGATCGCCGCCGCGCCCGCCTCGACGCACTCATCACCGGCGCCACCGAACTGCGCGACGCCCGCACCGAGGCGATCACCGCCCGCGAACAGGTCACCACCATCGCCGACCGCGTCGAAAACCTCTCCCGCGCAGCCTGTTTCATTCCGGAAGGATTCGAAACCGATGCGCCGGTCGGATCCGGAGCGGTCGACGACACCGCCGGTCCAGCCGCCCCGGCAGCCCAGGCCGCCACCGCCGCCGAAACGACCATGCCGAAGGGCGGGGTTTCTGGTGATTCGGGCGCATCGGGAGACCCGAGTGTCGTACGCGAAGAGGTGGCGGCCGCAACGGAATTCGCCTTGTTCGACCTCGATGAGCCGGAGCTGGAACCCGAGACACCAACCGCGGCAAGCGATTCCGATATCGCCGAGCCTCGCGCACCCCGCGATGACATCGCGCTGCTCACGGCATACGCGAAGGTGGTTACCGCGGCGACCCGAACACCGCAGCGTCAGCGGGAGATCGACACGGAACTGGTCGATGCCGACCGGGTTCGCGCACATGCCGCCGCGGTGCTTGCCGAACCCGAGATCCAGGCCGCGGCCGACCGGGAGCCCGTCGACCCGGCCGAGCTCGATGCCGAAGTGGCTGCGGCCCGTGCGCGTTCGGATGCGGCGGTGGCCGCGCATGCGGAGGCGCACAATCGCGTCAATCAGCTGGAGGATCTCGGCGGGCAGCTGTGGGCGGCGATCGATCGCATCGCACCGATCCAGCGCGCCCACGATGAGCTGGACCAGCTCGCCGATGTGGTAGCGGGTCGCGGCGCGAACAATCGGCGAATGTCGCTGCGCTCCTATGTACTTGCCGCCCGGCTGGAGGAGGTGGCGTTGGCCGGTTCGGTGCGGCTGCGCCGAATGTCCGGTGGCCGTTACGAATTCGTGCACACCGACCGGGCGGGCAAGCACGGGCGTCGCGGCGGGCTCGGCCTCGATATCCGCGACGACTACACCGGCGCCATCCGCCCCGCGAAAACCCTTTCCGGCGGCGAGACTTTCATGGCGTCGCTGTCGCTGGCGCTCGGTCTGGCCGACACCGTCGCCGCCGAATCCGGCGGCATCGTCCTGGACACCCTCTTCATCGATGAGGGTTTCGGCGGACTGGACGCCGACACCCTGGACGCCGTCATGGGCGTCCTCGACGAATTGCGGGCGGGCGGCCGCGTCGTCGGCGTGGTGAGTCACGTCGACGAGATGCGCCAGCGCATCCCGAGCCGCCTGCACGTCCGCCGCACCCGAACCGGCTCCCACCTCGAAACCACCGTCGCCTGACGGGCGTATTGAACGGAGCCGCCGCGCCCGGTCGAATGGTGGGGTGGAGCCGGAAACCGAGTTGATGGGTACCGCCGAGGTGGCGTGGCGGACGGTGGTCGGTGACCGGATCCTGGCCATCGAGGAGCAGCGGCGGCGGCTGGCCGAGATGCGGGAGCAGCTGGAACATCTGCTGATGTGCCCAAGCCCGCATCCGGCCGGACGTGCGGGAGGTCGTCGCCCAGCGGATGGCGGGTAACCGGATCGCGCCGATGGATTTGGATACCGGGGTCGGCTGAGAAACCCTTGCGCTCGAGTTGGGTTGAGCCGCGACAGTTGCCCGCATGACCCAAGTTCTGCAGACCTCTCGGCCGACTCGGACGAGCTCGATCGGCCTTCTGGTGGTCGCATTCGTGCTGGTGAGTTTCAACTTGCGTATCGCGTTCGCCGGACCGGGGCCGCTGATGAAGGTGCTCGGCCTCGGCGGCGTCGCGGGCAGCGTGCTCACCACGCTGCCCCCGCTGTGCCTCGGCCTGTTCGCCGCGGTCGGCGTCATGGTGCGCAACCGGCTCGGTGAGGAGCGCGCGCTGTTCGCCGCGGGCATTGTGCTGGTGCTCGGGCTGGTGGTGCGGCTGATGGGCACCGCAGGGCTGTTCGTCGGCACGATTATCGCGAGCGCCGGTGTCGCGGTGGCCAACGTGATCACCCCGGTGCTGGTGAAGAAGCGTTTCCCGATGGAACGCATCGGCGCGATGATGGGCGTCTACGGTTTCGTGGTCAGCCTGGGCGCGGCCGTGACCGCCGCGGTCTCGTATCCGCTCTACGAGGCGACCGGCTCGACGACGTGCGCGCTCGGCATCGCGCTGATTCCGGCGGTGGTGGCGCTCATCTCGCTCGTTCCGCAGCTGGACCGCGCGCCCGCACAGGCCGCCGCGGCGCCCTCCTGGACCTGGCTGCTGCGAGATCCGTTGGCGTGGAGCGTAACCGGCTACTTCGGCATGCAATCACTGGTGCTGTACGTGGTTTTCGCGTGGCTGCCATCGATCTATGTCGAGAAGGGCACGGATCAGACCACCGGCGGTTTCTACCTCTCGATCTGCGCGATGGTGCTGGCGCTCGGCGGTTTCGCGGGCCCGGCGCTGGCGGCGCGGCGGCAGAGTCAGCGGCGGCACCTGGTGCTCTCGGCGGTGCTGTGTTTCGTCGGCGTGCTCGGCATCCTGCTCGCACCGCTGGTGACGGCGCCGCTGTGGCTGGTGCTGCTCGGCTTGGGAATCGGTTCGGGACAGACGATTCCGAGCATGCTGTACGTGCTGCGCACCCGCGATCACCACACCGCGGCCGCGCTGTCCACCAAGTCGCAGACCGTCGGCTACCTGCTCGGCGCGGCGGGCCCGCTGCTCGCGGAGGTGTCGCACGCGGCGGCGGGCACCTGGGATGCCGCGCTGATCGGTCTGCTGGTGCTGATGGCGATCAATGTCGCGCTCGGCCTTTCGGCGGGCCGCGCGAAGTTCATCGAAAACGGCCCGGTGGCAGCGTAATTCAGTGTTCTTCGTGGTCGAGCAGCCAGCGTTTGACCGGCAGGCCCCACCGGAAACCGCCGAGCGCGCCGCCGATCCGGAACACCCGATGGCACGGCACGAACAGGGCGGCGGCATTGCGCGCACACGCGTTCGCCGCCGCCCGCGTCGCATCCGGCCGACCGGAGATCGCCGCGAATTCGGTGTAGGTGACCGGACTTCCGGCGGGCACCTTGCGCAGCACCTCCCACGCGTGCTCCAGGAATTCGCCGGATCGCTGCCGCACCGGGATCTCGTCGATCGCGGTGAGCCCGCCGCGGTGGTAATCGACGATCGCCGTGGTGACCGCGCCGAGCGAATCCCGTTGCCGCAGTTGGCTCGGGCGCAGGGCCGGATGGATCACCGTCCGCAGGTCCTCCGGATCGGCGGTCCAGCCGGATCCGAGCACCGCGCCCTCGTCGTCGACGATCGCGGTGAACGGCCCGATCGGTGTTTGGACGGTCGCGAAATCGGCGGTGCGCGTGGATATTCGGCCGGATCGGGATCCGATTGTCTTCTCGGTCATGGTCTATCGTCCTTTCGCACGGGGGCCGCGCGAGGCGGCGTCGGGTGCCGGACACGTCGTATCCGGTGAAAGTCGTTGTCCGACGGTCAGACGGGCATTACGGTCTCCGCCATCGCCTTCGGCGCGTTGGCGCGTCCGTTCAGCGCCGCCTTCCACATGTGCATCGAGAGATACGACCGCCACGGCGCCCAGCGGCTGGTGTCGGTGAGGTCGATGCCGAGCAGCGTCGCCCCTTGGCGCACCACGAGATCGGTGCTGAGCAGCACATCGGGATCGGCGAGCAGTCGCATGGTGACGTAGTCGGCGGTCCACGGCCCGACCCCGTCCAGTGCGAGCAGATCCCGCCGCAGATCCGTTGCGGTGCGGCCGGAATGCAGCACCAGCTCACCGGTGGCCAGCGCCTCGGCCGCGCCGACGATGGAGCGGACGCGGCGGGCCGGTCCGGTCAAGATCTCGCCGCCGCGTTCGGCGATCGCCTCCGGTGTCGGGAACAGCAGCGGCGCGGGGCCGTCGACGCATTCGCCGAGCGCCTCGGCCAGGCGCGCGGTGTGCGTCGCCGCGGCGGCGATGGAGATCTGCTGGCCGATCATGGTGCGCAGCAACAACTCCGGCCCGTCCAGGCAACCGGGCACTCGAATGCCTGGGGTGAACCCGTATGCGGTGCGCCGGTTTTCGTCGGCGGGCCGTTGTCCGGTGGCGCCGAGCGCCTCGTCGATGCCGATCGGGTCGGCGTCGAGATCCAGCAGGTGCCGCAGCCGCGTCACGGTCGGCGCCAGATCCCGCATATCGTGCAATGCGAGTTCGGCGCGCACATGGTCGCGCTGGAAGCCGAGCCGCGCCGTCGCATGCCCGTGCGGGGTGCGCAGATTCCTGGTGTAGGTGTGGTCCTCCCATACCTCGACGCCCGGCACCACATGTGAGGAGAGGAACCACTCCAGCCAGGATCGGTCCAGCGGCTCCCGGTACGGAAGGCGAAGCGTCAGTGTGCCGTTCGGCGCGGGCACGGGCCCGGGGTTGCGGCCGTTGCTGCGCAGTGCCTCGGTGCGCATGGTGGTCGGGCTCACCGCGAACACCTCGCGCACGGTGTCGTTGAACTGCCGGATGCTGGCGAAACCCGCCGCGAATGCGATATCCGACATCGGCATCGCCGTGGTCTGGATGAGCAGCCGCGCGGTGTGCGCCCGGTGTGCCCGCGCCAAAGCCAAAGGGCCCGCGCCGAGTTCGGTGGTGAGCACCCTGGTCAGCTGGCGTTGGGAGTAGCCGAGCTTGGCGGCCAGCGCGGGCACGCCGCCCCGCTCGATGACGCCGTCGCCGATCAGCCGCATGGCGCGCGCGGCCAGATCGGCGCGGGTGTTCCAGAGCGGGGAACCGGGTGCGGCATCGGGCAGGCAGCGGCGGCAGGCCCGGTAACCCGCCTGCTGCGCCGCGGCGGCGGTGGGTAGGAAGGTGACGTTGGCGCGTTTCGGTGTGATCGCCGGACACGAAGGGCGGCAATAGATTCCAGTTGTCCGCACTGCGGTGAAGAACTGTCCGTCGAAGCGCGAGTCCCGGGTGGAGACCGCCCGGTAGCAGCGCTCGAAATCCAAAGCCGTGATAGCCACGCTCACCACAATGTCAGCTGCTCGCCCGCTGCGCTAGCGGAAATCCGACATGTTCCCCCACGTTGTCCGTTGGGTGCCCCATCAGCAGCAGCGATTGGTGGGATTGCGGTCGGCGTCGGCATGTCTGGTCCGCCAGTATTCGCGCTCCGTCGGTACCGGGCAGCCGGGATGCTGCCTGCGCAGATGCGCGACGTAGCGCTGGTAGTCCTGGCCGCCGAGGATCCCGTTGAACCACCACAGCAGCCCGCGCGCGGCCGCACCGAAACGCCGCAGGGCGGCCGGTCCAGCAGACCGACCGCCCTGTGGCACAAGGGATTCGGCCGACCCGTCGCCGGGCCGCCGCGTTCCACGGAATCCTTGCACGATGCGATGCCTATCCCGCGTGCGCATGTGCCGCGCCGGGCGCGCGGATCTTGCCCGCGGCGACCAGCTCATCCCACTGCTTCTGCACTTCCTTCTCGGCCGGGGAGGCGAGGAATCCCCTCGGCCCGAAGATCTTCGATGGCACCTCCGGCGTTTCGGTGGTGGTGCCGCCGCCCGACCGCCAGGCCCGCAGTGAGACGAGGACGCCGACGATCGCGACGATCAGCACCAGCACCGCGAAGATGATCGAGAGCGTGCCCTGGATATAGGTGTTGCGGATGATCTTGCCCATATCCGAGATCTGCTGGTTCATCCCGGCCAGATCCTTTGCGGGCGCGAGGATTTTGCCCGCGTCCTTGGCCGCGATGAACGCCTCGCGCTTGTCGATGGTCTGGGAGTGCAGCGTCCAGTAGCCGATCTTCGGATCGCCGGAGAAGATCTTCTGCCACGAGGCGGTCATCGTCACGAGCAGATCCCAGAACAGCGGAATCGCTGGAATCCAAGCCCATTTCACCAGGCCCTTCTTCACGATGATGACCATGACGACGGTCAGCGCGATCGCGGCCAGCAGCTGATTCGCGATACCGAACAGCGGGTAGAGCGTGTAGATGCCGCCGAGCGGATCGGTGACGCCCATCAGCAGCACCGAACCCCAAAGCGCCACAACGATTGCCGAGCACAGCCAGGCGCCGGGACGCCACGACGGATCCTTGAATTTCTTGGCCGCGCCGCCGAGGTTGCCCAGCGAATCCGAGAGCATGAATCGGGCGACGCGGGTGCCCGCGTCGATGGTGGTGAGGATGAACAGCGCCTCGAACATGATCGCGAAGTGGTACCAGAATGCCTTCAGCGTCGATCCGCCGAGGAATCCCTGCAGCACCTGGGCCATGCCGACGGCCAGCGTCGGCGCGCCGCCTGCCCTGCCCAGCAGCGACGGTTCGTCGACGGCCTGCGCCTGCGCGGTCAGATAGGCGCCGGTGGTCGGGTCACCGCCCAATCCCATCGCGTTGATCTTGGCGGCCGCCGCGTCGGTGGTGCTGCCGGCCAGGCCCGCGGTGTTCATCGCGAAGTACAGGTGCTGATCGATGACGCTGGCCGCGATCATCGCCATCACCGCGACGAACGATTCCATGAGCATGCCGCCGTAGCCGATCATCCTGGCCTGCGACTGCTTTTCGAGCAGTTTGGGTGTGGTGCCGGAGGAGACGAGCGCGTGGAAGCCCGACAGCGCACCGCAGGCGATGGTGATGAACAGGAAGGGGAACAGGCTGCCCGCGAAGGACGGTCCGTTGCTGTTGCCCGCGAACTGCGACACCGCGGGCGCCTTCAACACCGGCATGGTGATCAGCACGCCGACGGCGAGCAGGGTGATGGTGCCGATCTTCATGAAGGTCGACAGGTAGTCGCGCGGGGCCAGCAGCAGCCACACCGGCAGCACCGATGCGACGAAGCCGTAGATGATCAGCATCCAGGCGATGGTGGTGCCGGACAGCGTGAAAAGGTCACGGCCCCAGCCGGATCCGGCGACCCAGCTGCCGGAGATGATGGCGAACAGCAGCAGGACGAAGCCGATGAGCGAGACCTCGCCGACCTTGCCGGGCCGGAAGAACCGCAGATACAAACCCATGAGCAGCGCGATGGGCACGGTCATCGAGATCGAGTAGACACCCCACGGGCTGCCGCCGTGCAACTGCCCGTCGGCGCCCTTGGTCGCGGCCAGCGCGTTCACCACGACGATGCCGAGCACCGCGAGCAGGATCATCATGATCACCAGCACCGCGATGATCGCGGCCGCGCCGCCGACAACGCCGAGTTCCTCGCGGGCCATCTGCCCGAGCGAGCGGCCGCGGCGTCGGCTGGATGCCCAGAGCACGAGGTAGTCCTGGACCGCGCCCGCGAGCACCACGCCGACGATGATCCAGATGGTGCCGGGCAGGTAACCCATCTGCGCGGCGAGCACGGGTCCGACGAGCGGGCCCGCGCCCGCGATGGCGGCGAAGTGGTGGCCGAACAGGACCCGCCGGTCCATCGGCATGTAGTCCTTGCCGTTCTCCAGTTCCTCTGCGGGAGTGGCGATATCGTCGCGCGGCTTGGTGATCCGGTATTCGATGATCCGGGCGTAGAACTGGTAGGCGAGCACATAGGTGCAGATCGCCGCGACCACGATCCATACCGCGTTGACGTTTTCGCCCCTGGCGATCGCCAGCACGGCCCACGCGATGGCGCCGATAACGCCGATTGCGAGGAAGATGCCCTTCTTGGCCGGCGTAAGGGTCGAACGGTCCACGACACCAACGGGAGGTAGGTCGGGATCTGTTCGGAGGTATTCGATGGTCGCCATGCGAACTACTCTCCCGGGAAATCGAACTGGTGTTGCTTAAACGTTGACAACGTATCCGAACGGGGGGCCGGATATGTCGGACTTAGTGAAGTCTGAACATTGCGAATCCGTATTGCGGCGCCACGCTTGTCGTTTCCTACGAGCGGGCCGCCCTGGGCACGGGCCGGTTTCGGATGCGGGTACGGGTGGCCCGCCTGCGGGGATCCGGCGACCGTTGTTCTCGGCCCCGGCATCCGCTGCTGCGAGGTCGCGTGTTCGCTCGCATCGTGTGTTGCCATCCGTATGCTGCCATGCCGGTTCCGGTCGGTGTCAATTCTCGCCACCGACCGGCGCGGTGCCGGACCCCTGTTGTCTATTCGTCAATTCAAACGCACGACCGTTCGTGTGTCCAGAGCCGCGTTTCGAGAGAGCAAGGGGGACAGGGGATTACGGGGCGGTCCCGGACCGCCCCGGTGGTCACTCGCCCGCGTAGGTGCCGAAACTCCAGAGGTTGCCCTCCGGATCGCGCACGCTGAACCCGCGCGAGCCGTAATCCTCGTCGCGCAGTCCGCGCACGATCTCCACGCCGACCGCGGTGGCCCGCTCGAACAGCGCATCCGGGTCGTCGCAGACGACATAGACGTTGTCGGTGCCCGCCTCGGTCCGGCAGAACGGGGTGCCCGCCCGGTTCGTCGAGGCGAACATGATGCCGCCGCCGAGCGGCCAGCGCAGCTCGCCGTGCTCGACGATCGACGGATCGTCCTCGCGGGTGTACAGCCCGGCTTGTTCGAAACCGAATGCCTTGACCAGGTATTCGACCATGGCATGGGCGTCGCGGAAGGCCAGGCACGGCCAGACGGCGGTGCGCGGCGTTGTCGTTCGATTCGTCATGCGCCAAGCATCAATCGAGCCAACCCGGCGCGTCTTGGACGGATGGAATCTCCCCGGCCAGCCAGGCGGTCGGGGAGCAGCCGACCAGATCGGCGAAATCCCGGTTCAGATGGGCCTGGTCGTAGTAGCCGCAGCTGGCGGCGACCTCGGCGATGCTGACATAGGGCGGCACCCGCTGGATCATCCGCCGCGCCCTGTCGAAGCGGGTGATCCGCGCGGCCAGTTTGGGCCCGAGGCCGAATTCTGCGGCGAACCGGCGCGTGAGATGCTGTCGGCTCCAACCGATTTCGTCGGCGAGCTGGGTGACGGTCGCCGCGCCGCCGGTGCGCACGACGCTGCGCCACGCCCAGGTGAGCTCCGGCGTGACGATCCGGTCCGGATCGGCGAGTGCGGTCAGCACGCGATCGCAGACGGCGAAGCGTTGCGCCCAGCTCGTCGTCCCCTGCAACTCCTCCCACAGCCGCATGCCGATCGGGCCCGCGATATCGGAACACTCCATCGAGGTCTCCCACAGTTCGCTCGCGGGCAGACCGAACAGCGTCCGGCAGCCCAGCGGCGTCAGCGAGATCGTCACCCCCTCCTGATGCCCGGTGTGCGCGATGGTGGCGGCCGAGGCCTGCAAGCCGCCGAGCACGCACCGGTAGTCGTCCGGCGATCGATCCGGTTTCGTCTGCGCGACGACGTCGATGGTCGGTCCGATCGACACGATGAAGGTCATATGCGGCGACGGCAGCCCGCGATGCAGCCCCGCGGCGAATCCGGTCATCCGGTAGCCGCCGTAGCGGTCGATGAACCCGGCGAGTGCGGGTGCGGGCGCGGCGAACACCGTTTCCGAGGTCGGCGCCATGGCGGCAACGCTACGCCCTCACGCGGCGCCCGCAACCGGATCACCGGGTTGCCGCTGGTTAAACCGGGTGGTGAGGTATCCCACTCGGGTCGTCGCGGATGCCGGGCGATGTCGTTGCGCGCGTTACCGTTACGCCTTCGCATGGTTTTTGGAGGTGTGATGCGGCGGGTTCAGTACGAGCGCAGCGGCGGTCCCGAGGTGCTGGAGTTGGTCTCGGTGGAGGTGCCGACGCCGGGGCCGGGTGAACTCCTGATCCGGGTCGAGGCGATCGGGGTGACCCTGCCGGTGGTGCGGAAGGTGCGCGAACAGCGCGAGCCGATCGCGCTCGGCGGTGAGGTCGCCGGTGAGATCGTCGCGGTCGGTGAGGGCGTCACGAAATACGCGCCCGGATATCGGGTCACCGGACTGGTCTTCGGGCACGGTTATGCCGATTACGCCCTGCTCGGCGAGGCCATGGCCTCGCCGATCCCGGACGGCGCCTCGGCGGTGGACGCGGTCGCGCT
The DNA here is from genome assembly GCF_020361265.1 of Nocardia sp. JCM 34519.1. Taxonomy (NCBI): domain Bacteria; kingdom Bacillati; phylum Actinomycetota; class Actinomycetes; order Mycobacteriales; family Nocardiaceae; genus Nocardia; species Nocardia sp. JCM 34519.1. The sequence continues at coordinate 712,045 of NZ_JAIRBR010000001.1, read as the reverse complement.
GGTGCGCAGCGGACTGGTCGCGCGCGGCGCCTTGGAGGCGGCGAATCCGAAGGACGGTGAGTCCGCGCTGGTCACCGCCGCCGCCAGCGGTGTCGGGCATCTCGCGCTGCAGCTGGCTCGGATCCGCGGGGCCGGGCGGGTCGTCGCGGCCGTCTCGGATATGAGCAAGGCCGACTTCGCGCGCGGACTGGGCGCCGACGAAGTGGTCGAATACCAGCAGGAATCGTGGGGGACGCCATCGGATTACGCGCTCGACGCGGTCGGCGGCGAACTGCTCGGCCCGGTGCTCGCGGCGCTGGCGCCCGGCGGACGGCTCGTCGCATACAGCTCGGGCGGCGGCGTCATCCAGGCATACGACCTGCTGGTGGGCGGCAAATCGGCGATCGGTTTCCAGATGGCGCGGATCGCGACGGGACAGCCCGCGCTGTACGAGCAGTGGCGGCAGGAACTCTGGCAGTTCTATGCCGCGCGGCAGCTGAAGCCCGCGGTGCACGCCGAATTCGCTTTGACGGATGCGGCGAAGGCGCACGAGGTGATCGAGTCGCGCGGCAACCTGGGCAAGGTTGTGCTCATTCCCTGAGTGCGCTGGTCGGGCGATCGGGTGCGCCGCGTAGACTCTCCTTCTCGTGAGTCTGACCCTCGGAATCGTCGGCCTGCCCAACGTCGGAAAGTCGACGCTGTTCAACGCGCTGACCAAAAACGACGTGCTGGCCGCGAACTACCCGTTCGCGACCATCGAGCCGAACGTCGGCGTGGTCCCGCTGCCCGATCCGCGGCTGGACAAGCTGGCCGAGATCTTCGGTTCCGAGCGGATCGTGCCCGCCACGGTGTCCTTCGTCGATATCGCGGGCATCGTGAAGGGCGCGTCCGAGGGCGCGGGCCTCGGCAACAAATTCCTCGCCAACATCCGCGAGGCCGACGCCATCTGTCAGGTGGTGCGGGTTTTCGCCGACGGTGACGTGATCCACGTCGACGGCCGGGTCGACCCGGCCGCCGACATCGAGGTGATCGAGACCGAGCTGATCCTCGCCGACCTGCAGACCCTGGAGAAGGCGGTCGTGCGGTTGGAGAAGGAGGCGAAGGTCAAGAAGGACCGCAAGCCGGTCGCCGACGCCGCCAAGGCCGCGCAGGAGATCCTGAACGGCGGCAAAACGCTCTTCGCCGCCCGCGATCAGGTGGATGGTGAACTGCTGAAAGAACTTTCGCTGCTCACCACCAAACCGTTCCTGTACGTCTTCAACGCCGACGAATCGGTGCTGTCCGACGAGGCGAAGGTCGCCGAACTGAAAGCCAGTGTGGCCCCGGCGGATTCGGTCTTCCTCGATGCCAAGGTGGAGGCCGAACTGCTCGAGTTGGACGCCGAATCCGCCGCCGAGCTCCTGGAATCCATCGGCCAGGCCGAACCCGGCCTGCATGCGCTCGCCCGCGCCGGTTTCCACACCCTCGGCCTGCAGACCTACCTCACCGCGGGCCCGAAAGAGGCCCGCGCCTGGACAATTCACCAGGGCGACACCGCACCCAAAGCCGCGGGCGTCATCCACTCCGACTTCGAACGCGGCTTCATCAAAGCCGAAATCGTCGCCTTCGACGACCTCGTCGCCGCAGGCTCCATGTCCGCCGCCAAAGCCGCGGGCAAGGTGCGCATGGAGGGCAAGGATTACGTCATGGCGGATGGCGACGTAGTCGAATTTCGTAGCGGATTAGCCTCTGCGAAGAAGTAGGGCAGCGCGCGTATCGCTGCTGGTAGAGATTCTGCTGACGGTCTATGCGCCTCTCTCGGGGTCGCAGAAGCTTATGGGGACGTGTCAGCTGCCTGAGTGTGCATTGGAAAGCCCTGCCGCTCAACCAATCTGGAATAAGTTCGGCTGGCTGATCAACGCCTGCCCGGCGGCATAGAAAGTGCGTTTGGTCGAGACCTCTGTCGAGATCTTCAGCGAGCAGACCTGACTCGCGTAGCTGGTGCTTACGCGGTCGCGGCTGGTCAACGGACGTGATAGAACTGCCAGATGAGCTGGGTGCTACTTCACTGGTTGATTTTGTTGGTCCCGGTCGTCATCGGCACCGGCATTGTGCTCATCGCCATACGGATCGGCCGGCGGTCGACTCCTGCGCAGCCGCCCACTCCCGCCGAGCCGCACCCGAACCAGTAGCCACCCTTCGGTAGCCAAATCTGGATCGAATGTTATGTCGCGCTCGATCGAACGAATCCTGCCAAAATGGCGGCGCCAGATGCGCGGCTGACTTGGGCAGCCCGCGCTCCAGCGGCGGCGGACGTCGGTCGAGTGGTAGCCGGGGTAAGGCCAGGAGGATCGCGCGGGGCCACGTAATCGGCTACCTGGCTTTGAAAGACCTTGTCGCCCAACCGATTTTGATGATTGTCCAACGATCGTTATGTGACATTATGGCGCGTTGGGAATGTCGAGATGCGTTTGGTGCGTTGATCCTCGGACATTCTGTGCGGCTGCTTCGGGCCGGCCACGCGGTAGCGGGGAAGGGTGTTGGAGAGGTCACAGTCGACCGAGTGCGGTAAGCGACGCGGAAATGGTACGGGTGTCGATTGTTTTCCATGGCTCGGTTCGCTCATCTGCTCGGCCGTGTTCTGCGTTTTGTCGAGCAGAGCCCAGACGCGTCGTAGTAGAGCTCGGTTCCTGTCGACGAAATCCCGTAACCTGTTGCGGCGGGGTCGCAGATCCGAGCGAGGGAGACGAATCCGATGACGGCGGATCCAGCGAAGCTGGCCGAGATCGAGGTGCTGCTGGTCGAGGACGGGCTGACCGATGAGGAGTTGATCGACAAGCTGCGCGAGGTCGGCATGCCAGAAGTCGCCTTCAGGATATCCACCGTGGATCGTGACGAAGGGCTGTTCGACACCCTACGTGAGGTGGGCATGCCAGAGGTGGTCCACAGAATATCCCGCGCAGACGAGAGGCTGATCGATCGCCTGCGCGAAATGGGCATGCCACAGATGGCCCGCAGGATATCCGGACTGCTGCGGCGATGACCACCCGCCAGGACTGTGCTACTCGAACGCCCGGAACGTGGCATGAGCGCGCGGTCAGCATGGCTGGTTCAGTGGTCTATGACCGAGGTGGCTGCGGGTGAGAGTGGCGATCTCGTCTAGCCCGATGGGGAGTTTGCCTGCGCCTCTCACTGGGGCCAGCCGAGCAAGCGCCAGCGGAGATGGGACCGGCCGCGGATACAGAGCAGAGGTTATTCGGTTCCGGAACGCGAGTCGAAGGGTGAACAGGGCGTTCGGCGTGCAGATATTCGACTCCACCGTGGTCGAATTCCGTAGCGGGTTAGCCTCACCGTCGAAGAACAAATAACAGCTCAGCGCTAGGTTGTCGCGGCGCAGAGATCTGGAGCCCCTGTCCAATCGGACAGGGGCTGAGTTCATTGCTCAGCTCCAGGGCGGCCACTGACACCAACCGCGCGCCATGCGGCAGTTGCGGATGTTTGGACCGGTTAGTGTGCCGTTGTGCCGTAGCACGCGGAGGGCACTAGGTGGAGTCTCCAGCAAACCTTCGCTCGCCGCTGAACCCTCTGGGCGCCAAGGCAATCCGCACGCAGGCGGTAGTGTCGTGGTCATGCTGCTGTGGATCAATGGCCCATTCGGTGGAGGCAAGACCCAGACCGCCCACGAGCTGCACCGGCGATTACCCGGCAGTGTGATCTGTGACCCGGAGCAAGTCGGATTCGGCCTGCATCGGATGCTGCCCGCGCCGTTGCGTGGCGATTTCCAAGACCATGCCAGCTGGCGCCACGGCGTATACGAGATCCTTGACCTGGTATTGGCCAAGCACAACGGGCCGGTCATAGCGCCGATGACTGTCGTCGAACCCCAGTACTTCGCAGAAACGGTCGGGCGGCTGCGCGAGACAGGACACGATGTGCGTCACTTCGCCTTGCTTGCCGAGCGGGAAACCGTGCTGGACAGACTGCGTGATCGCGGGTTCGGCCTCGCGCCTGTGCTGCGAGTTGTCGGCCAGGAAGATCTGCTGCTGCGCCGAGAACAATTCGCCGTGGACAAACTCGATCATTGCCTTGAACAGTTGGCCAAACCACAGTTCGGCGAGCAAATCTGGACCGATACCAAAACCGTTGCAATGGTGGTCGACCGCATCGCAGACAGCGTCGGCCTAACACTGGCCCCTAATGCTGACAGCCGATTTCGAGGCAGACTTAGGCGAATGGCAGTGACACTACGTCACACTCGCGTCTGATCTAGATGCACGGCATTCGGCATTATGGTTCGTTCGTCAGGAGCGCTGGCGCAGCGCGCAGCACCAGAGGTTATTCGGGTTCGGAACCTGACTCGGCCTGGATCGGGTCGCATTACTCTCGTAGCCGAGTTGCCCGAAGCTGTTGTGCGGCAGTGGGTGTCACTACCACCTCGGTCGGCGCGGGGCCTCGGTAAGTTACTTGCGATGCACGTCTCCAGTCAGAGGTCAAGGGGGTCGAATTCCGCTTCAATGTATAGGAATTCGTCTGCCGAGCCCCATCCGTGTCTGGGTGGGGCATATGAGTGCGGTAGAAGACCTTGCCGCCCAACCGATTTGGGCGGTTTGACCAACGCGCGGCGGCATGACGGGGCGTTAACGCAGCCTGGCCGTAACGATTAGGTCAGTTCGAAGCGGGTGGCGATCGCGTCGAGGACGGGTTCGTCTGTGTCCCAGTCGTAGCTACCCACGCCGAGGCAGAACGCGACCGGGCCGCGGAGGGCGAAGTATTCGCGTGAGCGGCGGTCGGGTCGGTCACCTCCTCGGTAGACGAATTCCAGTCGGGTTCCCTGCTGTCCGGCGAAACGAACCTGGTCGGTGGCGAAGTCTTCGTAGCCGAGGCTGCTCAGCTTTTCGACAACTGCGCTCGCGACCTGTTCGGTGGAGCTACTACCTGTACGCATCTTGAAGACGATGAGCTGGCGGCCGGGACCTCCGGTGGCTCGCAGGATCTCCGGGCCATTGGAGGGGACAGGCGGCAATGTTTCCCAGCCCGCCGGAAGGTGAACAGCGCAGCCATACGGCGCGATTTCGATCCGGTTCCATTCAATAGTGTTCACGTTCATATCGTTTCCTCCTTCACCGGAGCAGATACCGATACCGCTGGCATTCGCGAACCGGCGGGTGACCGGTATCCCACCTCCAGGAGGTACAAGGTGGGCGCTGATCGTGAGCAGCAGATCCTGCGATACCTGCCGCTGGTGCGGCGGGAAGCGGGACGGTATCGGGTCTGGCGGATGCAACGCGATGATCTGTTGCAGGCCGGGCTGGTGGGGCTGCTGGTGGCGTCCGATCGCTACGACCCGGCCCGGGGAGTGCCGTTCGGCGCCTACCGCCCAGCATTGGGTGCGCAAGGAGATTCAGCGGACGATCGCCGAACAAGAGTTCCCCTCGGTGATCCCGCCGGACCTGACCGGGCGGGCCGTGGCGTTACGGCAGGTGCTCGCCGACCGCTTCGGCAACGTGTCGGTGACGGCGGCCGTGCTGGGCATGTCCCCAGCGGTGGCGTTGGGCCTGTACCGACAGCTCGCCGCCACCGACCCGAGCGCAGACGATGTCGATTCCGCGGCGGCGGCCATTCCGGGCACGGTGTTTCCGCAGCCGGAGGACAGCGCTGTGACGCATTCACTGCTGGAGTTGATCGCCGCGGTGCTGGCCAGACTGGAGGAACCGCAGGCGGCAGCGCTGATACTTCGGTTCGGTCTGGATGGCGGTCCCGAACGTTCGTGGCGTGAGATCGGCCGGATGCTCGGCATTTCCGATCACACCGCTAAAAAACTCGTCGAGCGAGCCCAAACCGCACTGCGCAACGCCTATGAATAGGACAACCTTGTCCACATTTTCGGGAGTTCCTCGGGCAATTCATATAGCGGGAAGGCGGGTCCGGTCTGGTTCGACCCAGCCATCGCGCGCGGCGGTGCTTGCCAGGGTTGAGGGCAGATAGAACCGCATGAGCAGGCGTTTGTCGAGCAGTTCGGGATGCTGGCCGATGAATTCGCCGAAATCATCGGTCGGGGTCTGCTGGAGGTGATGAGCGACCAGGACGACCCATGCCCGGCTGATGGTGGCGTTGTATTTCTGTGGCACTCCGGCGTATCGAGCCGTGCTCCGGAGGCCACTGTCGACCATCGAAATCGTGGCGGGAAGCCCGAACCGTCGGATGGCAAGCCAGGTGACGTGCACGTGTTCGCGGTGGCCGAAGTGCTCGGCCGTGGCCATCACCTCGGTCATCAGATCGTCGAACGCGGTCATGAGGTCGCCAGCGCTTCCAGCACTCGCCGCGCGTCACCGATCGCTCGTGCCGAAAGACCTTCGAGCAACCGGGTTTCCAGCTCGACCATCGCCTGTCGAACCGTTTCGGCAGCCGTTTTTCCGCTCGGGGTGAGCTCGATCAGCACCGCGCGCCGGTCACCTCGACGGGCGCCGCGGGTGAGGTAGTTCTTGCGCTCCAGACGGTCGAGTACCCCGGTGAGCGTCGTGGGGCGAATGCCGATGGCCGCGCCGAGCTCGGATACGGTGCGGCCTCGACCGTCGGCAAGGTTGGCCAAGGCGTTGGCTTCGGAGTCGGTCAAGTCGAGGTCGACCGTCGCCGCGGCCAACTCTTGCAGGGTCGCATGGGTCGCTCGCTGCAGCGTCAGCAGCAGCGGTTCAGATACTACGGATTCGTATTGCACTGATTCAGGTTATCCGAATCCGTAGTATCTCGCCGGTGCGCGGCGATCCGGCTCCGGCAGCGGTCCTGCGTGGTGGTGTCGGTAAGGGATCGACTGATCAACGGTCGGCTGGTGCTGCGAAGCGGCGGACGAAGCGGCGTTGCCAGGGTGTTTCGACGGCATGTCGCGAGTAGTGCGTGCGGACGTAGCTGACCGCCTCGCTCGCGGGGACGCCGTCGAGCACCGCGATACAGGCAAGTGCCGTGCCGGTTCGACCCTGGCCACCGTTACAAGCCACTTCGACTCGCGCACCCTCGGCTCGTTTCCATGCTTCCTGGAGTGCGTGGCGGGCGTCGGTCGGATCCGACGGCAGCCAGAAGTCGGGCCACCGGATCCACCTGCTGGACCATGCGACGACCGGAGGTTGTTTCCCGAGTAAATACACCCCGAAGTCGGGCGCGGGGCCGCTGGGCATCGGCCGACGAAGCGCTCGACCGCGGATCAATCGGCCGGAGGGCAGCGCGAGCAGGCCGGGTGTCGAAGAATCCCATTCGGTGGTCACGGGTACACCGTAGACTCCGTTACCTCGCTATCGATCTTCGAATACTCGGCTCCCGAGGGCTGAAGGTCGGAATTGCCTGCGCGACAACATGAATGGTCATGAACTGACACATCCCGGCCGTCCTTACCTGCCGGGTAATCGACACGCGATTGGCCGCCTGCAAAAGTGGATTGGGTCGAAAGTTCGTGTGACGTACCGGGATTCGCGACCGGATCTGGGTGCCCGGAACCGAGAAGGGTTATATATGAGCACGATTGCTGATTTCATTGATCGCTACACCGCTGTCTGGAACGAGACGGATCCCCAGCTTCGGTCGAAACAGATCCGGGAATTGTGGGAGCCGGACGGTCACTACGCCAACGCCTCGGTGGAATACCGCGGCCATGAACGGATTGCCGCGGCAATCACCGAGGCTCATGACGACTTCGTCGCGAAAGGCTTCGAATTCACCGTGCACACCTATCAAACCAACCACGATGCCGTGCGGATCACGTGGCATATGGTCCCGGCCGGCGGCGGTGAGATCCTGGCCGTGGGGACGGAATTCATCGTCGTCGATGCTGCCGGCGCGATCGTGACCGATTACCAATTCATGGACGTCGATCCCACCGTGTCGTAGAACAAATATCCGCTCATCGCCAACACGGTGCGTTGGCGACACCGAGATGATCACGGCGCGTTGATCTTTCGCGTGTGCCGCATAGCCGTTCCGAACCGCTCTCTCGGCGGCATTATTCGACGCCGCCGTTCGCGGAAGGAACTGTTTGGTCGAACCGGTCAGAACAGTCCGTTGGTGTGGGCCAGGGTGGCGGGTTGTTGCATCGGGATGTCCCAGTGTTCGGCCAGTTTGTCGCCCTCGACCCGGAAGATGTCGTAGAACGCGTACGGTTTGTCGCCGTAGCGGCCCTCGCTTTGCGCGAGCACGAACTCGCCGTCGGCGATCAGGCGGTGCAGCTCGGTGTACTCGACCCGAATCCCTCTCTGGGCGAGCTGATTCCGGGTAGACAGCAATCCTGTCACCCCATCACCGCTCATCGGATCGTGCTCGATGTAGCGTTCACCGTCGAAGAATTCGCCGAGCCGGTCGTCGTGACCATCGATCAGTACCGTGCGGATGAACCTGTCCACTACGGCTTTGCTTCGTTCACCCTGCTGTGGGTGCATCACCTGTGTCGGCCCGTCGAGTTGGCCGTGACCACTCATGGTGGAGGTGACCTCGGAGCACAACGCGTCCCAGTGCTCGACGAACTTCCCATTCTCGATGCGGAAAAGGTCGAGCCAGACGAACGGCGCGGTCATTCCGCCAAACGGCGGATAGCTGCCGGCGAACCGAGACTGGACAGCGACATACTTTCCGTCGGAGATGTATCGGATCCCTTCCCAGCGGGAGTCCGGAGGGAGGCTGCCCGGCATGCGGAAAAACATTCCCATAACGGTTGTCCTTTCAGCTGTAGTACGACAGCCTGAAATCGGCATTATGGGATGCCCTGTGTAGCAGCGGATTTCGCTGTGCAGAACGCCCGCCCAGCGGCATGGGCAGAGCATTCGTGCGTAGCCGACGGCGAACGCTGACGGCGTGGCCGGTTGGGCAGATTGCTGCCAGCTGCCGGAGTCAGGTGTTTCGTTCCAGGTTGTCGGCCGGGCTTCCGGCGGCGTGGCGCCACTGTTCGGCGGTGCGGGTGAGGTCCTGGCAAACCTGATTCAGGAAGTTCCCCATGTCGCGTAGCCGCGCCCCGGCCGGTGTCGCCGCGCCGAGCACGTCGACACCGTCGCGAGCGGCGTCGGCCAGAACCTCGTTCATTCGGGCGCTGGCGAGTGTGGCTCGGACCCAGACATCGTCATCGATGATGTAACGGTCGCGGCGCCCGGCATCACGCGCGCGACCGATGAGTTCCTGATTCTCCAGATAGCCGACGGCCTTGGAGATCGAGGCCGGACTGACGCGCAGCCTGTCCACCAGCTCGGCGCTGGAGAGGCTGCCGGTATCGGAGGTGTACAAGCAGGACAGCACGGCCGCCGTCATCCGGGGCATACCGGTGTCTGTCAGCAGCTCGGTCAATCGCGCGGTGAATTCCTCGACGGCCTCGGGGTCGCGTCCCGGTACCTGGGCTACCGGGGTGCGCGGCGGGGCGGTCGTGGTGTTGCGGCGACGCCTGGTCCGTTGTTGGGCGGCGCGCTGCGCACGGTCGGGCCGGTAGTCGTTGGGACCGCCATTGCGCATCACCTCGCGGGTGACCGTGGAGGTCGGCCGGTCCAGCCGTTTGGCGATCTCGGTGTAGGACAGGTCGGCGGCCAGCCCCTCGGCGATCGCGCGACGGTCTCGGTGGGTGAGCCTGCTGCCCGGCATAACGCTGCCTCCTGAGATGGTCTGCGCGGCCAGTCTGCCGCTCCCGGGCGTTCAGTGCAACACAGCATGACGATCATCTTGCATTAATAGACAAGATCGTTGCAACAATTAAACAGCTTTTAGCTGCATATATAGCATTCTATTGCGCAATATATGATTGACGAATATTCGAATGCAACATAGCTTTTCCTCATCGCGAAAGCCGCGAAACGGAAACCAGAAGAGCTGAAGATGAACACCACCGGTCACACCGTCCAGCACGTGTTGGAACAAGCCGTGACGCAACAGAACTACCCCGGCGCCCTCGCCCAGATCCGCGACGGCGAATCCACGTCCTTCCTGTCGGCGGGCGTCGCCGACACCGGCAGCAACCGACCCGCAGGACCCCGCGACCAGTTCCGGGTCGGCAGCATCACCAAGACCTTCACCGCGACCCTGATCCTGCAACTGGCCGCCGAGCACAAGCTCGGCCTCGACGACACCGTCGAGCAGTGGCTACCGGGGTTGGTACAGGGCAACGGCCACGACGGGCGCAAGATCACCATCCGACAGCTGCTCAACCACACCAGCGGGATCTTCGGTTACACCATGGACGAACGCATGCTCGAGTCGCACTGGACACCCGAACTGCTCGAGCATCGCTTCGACAAGTTCACCCCCGAGGAGCTGGTACGAATCGCCGTATCCCACCCCGCCGACTTCGAACCCGGCACCCAATGGGGTTACTCCAACACGAATTTCGTCGTCGCCGCGATGATCGTCGAACGCGCCTCGGGCCTGTCCTATGCCGAGGCCATCGAATATCGGATCAGCCGTGCACTGAAGCTGACCGACACCTACGCACCCGGTTCCGACACCGGTTTCCGCGGTCCGCACGTGCACAATTACTCGACGCTGATGGTCACCGACCCGCAAGCCGCGATCCACGATGTCAGCGAGATCAGCCCGTCCTACGCCTTCGGCGTGGGCGAAATCATTTCCACCGCAGACGATCTCACCACATTTCTCAGTGCCCTACTCGGCGGACGTATTCTGCCGCCCGCCCAGCTCGACGAGATGCTGACCATGATCCCCGTTCCCGACGGCACCTGGCTGGACGGCTACAGCTACGGACTCGGCATCTCGTCGGTAACGCTGCCCAACGGCACCACTGTGTACGGACACGGCGGAATGATCTTCGGCACCTGGTCGTACTTGTACGGCACCAAGGACGGCCACCGCACCGTCGCCCAAAACGTCAACGGCGACTGGGGCATGCCACCCACGGGAATCTTCATCGACCTGCTTGACGCGGCATTCACGACCAACGATTGAAGGGACGAAGCGGCCGGCTCAGCGGTATGAGCGGATGCCCTTGGGCCGCAGTCGATCTCACCGCCGGGACGGGGCAGTTTGCGGTCGGCTGGATGAGCAAGCGGCTCTCAGAACTGCTCATTGCCGTAGCCGCGGAACCACTCGCTGATCTGATGGGCGTCGGCGGTCTTGGTCAGGGCGAGCAGCAGCAGGATGCGGGCCTTCTTCGGAGCCAGATCGCCGGCGCTGATCACCCCGACTTTCGGATCGACCGAGATCGCGCCGGAACCGTATCCGTTGGCGGCGACCACGGCGACCCCGTGGGTAGCGGCCGCGGTCGCTGCGGTCATCTGCCCGGGGGACGGGGTGCCTGCGAAGACGATTCCCTTGGCGCCGGCCTCCACAACAGCGGTGACGGGTTCGCCGCCGGCGGCGAGGTAGGCGGAGGCGATCTCGACGCGAGGCAGCGACTCGCGGGTGATGGTCGACAGGTCGAACGGGGTCTCCCACTTACCCGGGTCGCCGCAATCCTTGATCCGGGCGGGGGCGCGCTGCAGGCGCACTCCCGCCTCATCGATGGTGCCCAGGTCGCCGTATTCGCGGGTGGTGAAGGTGTTCAGACGGGTGGAGTCGGTTTTGGCGGCGTCGCGGGCCGGGAAGATCTGGTCGTTGAGGGTGACGGTGGTGCCGAAACATTTCGTCCGTCCACTGGCGCCCAGCCGGATCGCGTTGTACAGGTTGGGCGGCCCGTCGCTACCGATCGCGGTCCACGGCCGCATCGCCCCGGTGACGACCACCGGTTTGCTGCTGCGCACCGTGAGATCCAGGAAGTACGCCAGCTCCTCCATGGTCGCGGTGCCGCTGCTCACGACCACCGCGTCGTGATCGGCGAGCCGCTGATCGATCAACCGGGCCAAGTCGTAGTAGTCGGCGAGGGTGTAATCGGTGGAGCCCCGATGGCCGAATTCCTCGGTCGACAGGTCGGCCACCTCGGCGACCTCCGGACGCAGTGAGCCGACCAGGTCCGAAATCGAGAGTTTGCCGGGCTCGTAGGTCTCGACGTTCGTGCGGCGATCCGATGCGCCCGCAATCGTTCCGCCCAGTCCGATCACCGCCACCGTGGGCTTCACGGGCTGGCCGGTGGGATCGGCGACGGCCACGCCGAGGCCGCTCACGGCCGAGCCCCCGAGGACGGCGGCCGACGCGAGTAGCGCGACGCTGCCACGAATGATCCTGTGGGCGTGGGTATCTCGTAATTTCTTCGTTCGAGGCATGCCGATGACGGTAGGAACCGGCAGCATTCACCGGGATCACCCCGGAGTCTGAGCGGAGGCGATACCGCAGGGTGATGCGCCGCCACAACCGCCCGCCTGTCGGCGAAGTCGGTTGAAATGTCATGTGCCCGAGGTGATTAACTACGGGTTCGAGGGACGAGTCGACCGGCCGATTTCGCTCATTCCCTCGCCGGTTCCGAGGAACCACCAGCCCGCCGGCGGGTCCGGAGGCAGCCGCCCGTCCAGGAGCGCGATGAACCCGTCCGCGACCTCGAGTATGCGGTTCAGTTGGACGCCTTCGGGGCGGCGTGCGTGGCCGTCCGATACGGCGATGTCGTCCAGAATCAGCCACTGGCGCAACCGATCCACGGTCACATCGCCGACCTCAGATGCGACGCGACGGGCGGCCTCGGCGAATTCGCGGATACGGTCGCGATGCTCTTGCGTATCGAAGTCGATCGTGATGCCGTAATCGCTGATCGCGGCGACAAGAACCCACTGGTCACGCAAATCGGCAATCCAAGCATCGTCTGCGTGAAGCCGATCGCCGATCTGGTCGACCAAGTAGGCAAGCCACACATCGAGCGCGTCGTCCAGCGCCCAGAAGCCCCGACCATCGATCTCGACGAACTTGGTCGCACTCATTCAACGGGTGCCGGATTGTCTTGCGTCACATCGGGATACATGTGTCGGTGTCCGCGTCGTATCGGGTGCCCGGCGGGCAGCTTCTCTCGTATCGATCTTCTGGGCTACGCACGTAATGAACTTCGTGGGGTCGCTCGGGTGAACGTAGTTGCCGTCGGGCTTGCCAGAGCAGTCGTACCAGTCGATTACGTTGTCGGACATAGTGGTTTTCCATCACGGTGGGGATGCGGGTCACCCCATGAGAGCACACGGCCGGTCCATCGCGCGGACGTTCCCGGCCAGGTTGACAGTGCCCTGCCATCGGGTACGACCGCAAAACAGCGATGGCTGCTTGCCGAGACAGCTCCCGCTATCGATCCGGCCGCGGGATCTGCGCCTATGGCTTGGCGGAGGAAGTGATCGGCGGTCCGGCAGGAGTTCCGTAGTCGGGCAGTTCGACGCCGTTGATGGCGCGCTCGATCAACTCGGCGAACCACTCGGCTTCGAAATCCGGGCTGGGTTCGGGCGAGATGAGGCTGCGCACGTGCAACCGGCCGATCTCCTGATTGGCCTCGACGAACGGACGCATCCGAGTCTCGTACCGGGCGAACGCGATCTCCGGGTCCCATTCGGCGGCGGCCAGCTCTTCGGCCAGCAGATAGGCGCCGACCAGGGCCAGTCCGGTGCCCCCTCCGGACATCGGTGACGAGCTGAACGCCGCGTCCCCGAGCAACACCACCCGTCCGCTCGACCAGCGGTCCATCGTCACCTGGGCGACCTGGTCGAGGTAGAAGTCCGGAGCGTCATCCAGGTGGGCGAGGATGCGCGGGGTCAGCCAGCCCATCCCGGCCATCCGCTCGCGAAGCAGGCTCTTCTGAGCCGCGATGTCGCGGTAGTCGACGTCGAAATCCCCTGAGGGAAAGGACAACATGGCCATCGCCCGGGTGGCGTCCCGGATGGGTCGCAGGCCGGCCGAACGCCCGGACTCCTGATAGTCGAGCAGCCAGCGGTCCAACCCGAACTCGTTGGGCACGCTGTAGAAGGCCAGCACGAGTCCGAGATGGCGGACGAACCGCTCGTGCGGCCCGAAGACCATCGCGCGCAGCGCCGAATGCAGTCCGTCCGCCCCGATCACCAGATCGAAGCGCCGCCGGTCGCCGTTCGCGAAGGTCACGTCGACCCCGTCCGCGTCCTGGGTGAGCTCGGCGATCCGGTCGCCGAAGATGTACTCGACTTCGTCGCGGGTGTCGTCGTAGAGCACCTGAGACAGGTCTCCGCGCAGGATCTCGATCTCCGAGATGTACCCGTCGCCGCCGGCATCGTCCGCGCGAAAGGTCTCCAGCACGTTCCCGTCGGCGTCCACGGTGTACGCGCCCGCGGTCTCGGTGCGCGCCGCGCGCACGGCCGCGTCCAATCCCATGCGCCGGATGACCTCCTTGGTCACCCCGCGCGCGTCCACCGCCTGCCCGCCGGGACGCAGCTCGGGGGCCCGCTCGACCACGGTCACCTCGGCTCCCCGCCGACGTAGCCAGTGGGCAAGCGCGGGCCCCGCGATGCTCGCCCCCGCCACCAACACCCTGATACCGCTCACCGCGCCTCCCGTTCACTATCCGGACCTGCTGTCACCGACCGCTGTCGGTGTATCCAGACGTATCGACGATGGATCCATCCGGAATTCATCGGTGTGGCCGGGAGGATTCGCGTCGCCGGGTCAGCAGTCCTCGATGACTTCGGCGAATGCGATCGCGACGCCCCCGGTGGCGTGCTCGCGGGTGGCGGCGACGAGGGGGCCTGCCTCCGCGGCGGCGGCGCTTGCGGCCGCGTAGTCGGCGAAGTACAGGTCCAGCAGTCGGTATGCCGGGGTCGGGCTGCCGTCCTCCTTGGGCCAGACCTTCGACGCCTGCAGCCGAGTCAGACCGGGGAGCTTGCGCGCCAGCGTGAGCTGTTCGGGGTAGGCTGCTTCGAAGGCGTCCGGGTCGGTCGGGTTGGAGTAGATAAAGCTGATCTTGGTAGGATTGCCTTGCTCCGTCATGGCTTACCTCTCGGTTGATCCTGTTTGATACCAGCGAGCGCACCCGCTCACGGTTGTCGACAGTAATTAGAGGAATGGGCAGCGACCATGACCGCTCCGCCGGGAAAACTTGCCGATCGTCCAGCGACGCAAGCTGATTCGCTCGGGTCGCCACAGAAACCCGGCGATCCGCCCGCGGTCGGCGACGACTTGCTCTCGGAGCTGCTTCGCAGCGTTCGACTGAGCGGCGAACGGATCGCTGAATACGCTCCGCCGCAGACCTTTTCGCTCGACTTCGCCGAATTCGGCAGCCTGTACATCATCGAAGAGGGTGAAGTCGAGCTCCGGGTAGACGGACACCCACACGTCGAGCGGGTAGGCCGCGGCGATATAGTCCTGCTCCCGCGCGGCGACTCCCACCGCATCAGCAATCGAGCGATCACCGCCCCCGGGGAAACGCGTTGGCTCTGCGGAACATTCACGATCGGCGACCCGCAGGCGAGCCATCTGCTCGGGAGCCTGCCCGCCGTGGTCGTCCTCGGCGGCGCGGGAACCCCTGTGCCGGAAGGGCTCGAGGTCGCCCGCAGGATGCTTCTCATCGAAATGCGTTCGCCCTCACAGGGTTCGGCGGTGATGATCTCCCGCATCCTCGATCTGATGTTCATTCAGATCATGCGCACCTGGGCCGCGGGCGCGGACGCCGAACCGAACTGGCTGGCCGGTGCGTTCGACCCGCATCTAGGCCCATCCCTGAGCGCCATTCACCGGGACCCCGGCCACGACTGGACGGTCGAGGAACTCGCTCGAGCGTGCAACCTTTCCCGGTCGGCATTCGCCGCCCGATTCACCGCCCGCGTCGGAAAACCACCGGCCACCTACCTCGCGCACGTCCGCCTGGACGCCGCCACCGACCTGCTCCGCGACACCGCCCTCTCGATCCCGCTCATCGCGGAGCGAGTCGGCTACACATCGGAGGCGGCATTCAGCCGCGCGTTCAAGAACCGCTACCGCATGCCGCCCGCCCGCTGGCGACGAGACATCCGAGGTCACTGACGACCGCGCCCTTCCCGACCACCACCCAGGCCTTCGAAGGCCCGCACGGCCGGGTCAGTGGTGAATGACCTCGCCGAGGCGCGGCAGGACGTGACGCTTCCAGCGTCGCTCCAGCGCATTGCGCACCATCCGCTGTCGACGGTCTCCGATGTCGAAACCCGTCTGCGTCAACAGGAGTCGGGTGCCGCGGCCCTGTGGGCGGATCGTCCAATCGGCGATGCCGTCGAGCGGCGGATACGTCCAGGTGTAGGTCAGCCGCGCGCCTGGCTCGGATATCAGTATCTCGCAGGCGATCTCGTCGTTCGGCGGGTCCGGGATGGGGAATCGGAACCGGGTGCCGACCGTCGCGGCGAATCCGGTCGGCCGAAGTAGCCACCGCGCCAACAGATCCGGCTCCGTCAACGCGCGCCAGACGGTGTCCGGTGGCTGTGGGAAGAAGCTGCCGAGTTCGATGGCGGCGGGATTCAACCGTGGATCGGCAATCAATTCGCCTGGCCCTCCTTGAATTTCGCCTCCATCTCCGCGGCGAGCTGGGGCTTCTCGGCCTCCATCCGCTGCACGTAGGCCACCGCGTCCGCGACGGTTCGCAGGCTCGCCATGTCCTCGTCGGGAACCCGCATGCCGTACTTGTCCTCCAGCTGTACCGCGATTTCCACCAGCGACAGCGAGTCGATGTCCAGATCCTCGACGAAGGATTTCTCGATCGTCACGTCCGCGGCGTCGATACCGGTCACCTCCTCGACGATTTCCCCGATGGCGGCGACGATCTCTTCCTGCGTTGTTGCCACTAGGCACCCTTTCTCGGTGTGTGCCGCAACGGTGCGATGCGGCGGTGCCAGTACGCTAAAAGCTCCACCGGGGTGGAGGTTCAACACGTTGTGACAGACAGCACACAGGTAAGCGCTCTGGTGAGCATCGGGGAATTGGCGCGTGCCACCGGGTTCGCGGTGCGCACGATCCGGTTCTACTGTGACGAAGGCATTCTGGAATCCCGGCGCAGCGCGGGCGGGCATCGAATGTTCGACGCCGAAAGCGCCATCGAACGACTGCTGCTGGTCCGGCGGTTGCGCACACTCGGTCTGGGACTCGGCTCGATTACCGATGTGCTGCACGGGAACCGGTCGATCGCCGATGCCGTCTCCGCCGAAAGCGCCCGTCTCGATCTCGAATTCAGATCGCTGGGTTGGCGGCGTGCGGCGCTGCGGGCCGTCGAGGCGGCCGCTCCGGCGCAGCGGGCCGAGCGCCTCGCCTTGCTGGCCGCCGCACAGGACGGCGGTGCGGCACACGATTGCCTGGTGCGGTTCTGGCGGCGCGTCCTCGCCCCGATACCGCGGCGCGAGATCGACATCTACGTGTACTGGAATGTCCCGGAGCCGCCCGCCGATCCGTCCGTCGACGAGGTCGTCGCATATGCCGAGCTGGCCGCGCTCGCAGCCAATCCGGATATGAAAAAAACTGTGCGACAACAACTCTGGCGGAGCGAGCCGGAGCTGATCCGCGACCGCCTCGGACTGTACTCAGCCGTGAGCGAGGTGATGACCGATGTCGTCGCGCACGTGACCGAAGGCGTGCCGCCACACGGCGGCAGCGAACTGGATCGCTTCGTCGGCGCCCATGCCAGAGCGCGCGGAGACCGCGATTCCCCGCGTTTCCGGGAGCGATTGCTGCGCAACGCAACCGACACCGATCACCGTATCCACTGCTACTGGGAACTGACGGCGCGGTTCCTCGGGACCCGGGTCACCGTGGGGCAGGCCCACAACTGGGTATATGACGCACTGGCCAACTCCAGCGCGTCAACGGGTCAGTCGCACCGCACCGAGGCGCAGGGGTCGACGACGTACACGTATGACCGCAGCGGACGCACATAGACCTTGTGGGACACCGGATCTGCCGCGAGGCCCTCGGCGGAGCCGCCCATATCGATCGCGCTCGCGACGGCGCGGGTCGCGGTGTCGATCACGGTGAGGCGGGCGGTGCCGGACGCGCCGGTTTCGGGTGCGTAGACCTTACCGATGGTGGGATCGATCGCCAGCCAGAACACTTTGTGGCCGATGCCGATGGTTTTGACGTAGGTGCCGCCGGCGAGATCGATCACCACGATGCCGGTCTCCGATGACGCGAATGCGGTGTTCGTCCGCGGGTCGACGACCATCCGCTGTCCGCCGACGGGGGATTCGATCCGTTTCACCACCGATTTGGTGGTCGGGTCGACGATTTTCACATCGCCACCGCCGTAGAGATATACCTGTCCGTTGTCCGGATTTATGGCGATGTCGATGCCGTGGCCCGGTGCCAGGACCCGGCCGTTGATCTGCAGTGTGGTGGGGTCGATGGTCGACGCCACCACCCGCGCGCCGGTGGTTCGGTCCACGACATCACCATTGGCCTGACTGGCATACACCTCATGGGTGACGGGATGGACCGCGATTTCTCGCGTGTTGCCCGGCGCCGTCGCGGTACCGACGACGGTGTTGGTCGTGGTGTCGATCTTCTTCAGCCCCAAGCCATCCTGGTATTGCCCGCTGAGCACCCAGAGCGTGTGGTTCTGCGGGTCAACCGCCAGCGAGCGCGGCGAGGAATCCATCTGCACCTGTGTGATGGTTTTCTTCGCAATGGTGTCGATGACGGACACCGTATTGCTGGAGGTGTCGGACGTGTACGCCCGGTGATTGACCGGGTCGACGGTCGTATAGCCGACGCCTTGTGAGCGACCGACGGCGATTTTCTCGAACGGTTCCTTCGGGCCCTGCTCCCCGCCGCCCCCGGAATCGATCATGGCGAGCCCGGTAATCACCGCGGCGACCAACACGACCACGCCGACGGCGATCAGCACCGTTAGCCGGACGGAGCTGCGGGATGCCGTATTCGCCTGCGGCGCAACCCCCGATTGGGGACCGAGTGGGCCCGGATGTGTGACGAATTCTGCTGCGACAGATGCGGTTTCGCGGTGTGTGGGATATCCGGCGTTCGGCGCGATTTCGTGGTGGGCAGGGTATCCGCCGTTCGGCGCGATTTCGTGGTGCGCCGGATACCCAACGGTGGGCACGGCCCCGAGTTGCGCCGAATATCCGGACGCCGGAACGTTTTCCGGCGTCTCCGCGACCAGCCGGAGCCGATCGGGCGCATATCCCGCCTCCGCCGCGGCCGCCACCAGCACCTGCGTCTGGGCCGCCGTCCACCGCTGTGGATGGGTCAGCACCAGCCCCGCGGGCAGCTGCCATCCGCATTCGGCCTGTGCCCGGTTGATCACGGCGCGCAACACCGCCGCGACCACCACATGCACAGGCACCGCCGTCCCACCCAATTCGCAGACCGGTCGCCCATCCTCGATCCACCGTTTCGGTTCGGCCGCATACCGATTGGGATCCGCCGCGCCGTATTCCCGCGCCATCGCACCGACTTTGAGCCCCGTCGACGGCGACAGATACACACCCGACGGCATTGCCGCCGCCCGTTCGCTCAATCGCAGCGGCCACGACGCACCGTCAGCGCCGAGCAACGCCGCCGAGGTCTCCGCCACCCCGAAATCCACCCGCAACCACACTGATTGGCTATTACCCAACACGGCACCCCTCCCAGCAAACGATCAGCCGTGCCAGCATAGCCACCGAGACCCCCAGCGAATCACCAGGATTCGAGGAGGGGGTGGCTGTGGTTCGTGGTGGCCCACTGTTGGCTGGCGCGGTCGAGTTTGTCGGGGTTGACCTGGGTGTGTAGGGCCGCGACGCCGTCGGTTGTCAGGTCGAAGGTCATGACGCCGACGACGCGGTCGCCGGAGACGGCCACCATTGCGGGCACACCGTTGGCGAGCGCGGCGAAGAAGGTGGGGGCGCCGCCGAGCATATTCCGTTTGTGTTCGGTGGGTTTGAAGCTGCCGCGCAGGAACCGGGCGACGGCCAGCGCGCCGACGATCGGCTGTGCGAGGGACGGCACCAGGCCGCCGCCGTCGCCGATGTGGATCGCGTCGTCGGACAGCAACCTGACCAGCGAGTCGGTGTTGCCGCTCAGTGCCGCGGTGAGGAATTCCTCGACTATCTTGCGGGCGGCCGCCGCGTCGACGTGCACGCGGGTGCGTCCGGTCGCCAGATGCTGTTTGGCGCGCCGATAGATCTGCTGACAGTTCGATTCGCTGAGGTCGAGGACCTCGGCGATCTCGCCGTGCGAATAACCGAAGGCCTCGCGCAGCACGTACACGACGCGTTCCTTGGGCGAAAGCCGTTCCATCAGCGTGAGCATCGCGATCGAAACCGATTCCCGCTGTTCGGCGGTGTCGGCCGGGCCGAGCATCCGGTCACCGTCCAAGATCGGTTCCGGCAGCCACTGGCCGACGTAGGATTCGCGTTTGAGCCGCGCCGAGGCGAGCTGGTTGAGGCAGATGTTGGTGAGTACCTTCGTCAGCCAGGCCGTCGGCGTCTCGACGTACTCGCGGTCGGCCGCCTGCCAGCGCAGATACGTGTCCTGCACCGCGTCCTCGGCATCGCTCGCCGAGCCGAGCAACCGGTAGGCGATCGCCGTCAACCGCGCCCTGGAATCCTCGAATACCTCGACCTCACGCACACCGAGCATGACCACAGTCAACCACCGCCGCGCCGGAACGGAGCACGGAGTCAGCGCCTGCGCGCCCGCGCCCGGCGAATCGCACTGGCCCACAGCACCTTCGAGCCCGCGACGAATTCGCCGCCGATGGCACGCGCGCCGACCATATCCTTGCCGAGCACCGCGGCCGCGGCTTTGGTTCGCGCCGTGGCCTTGTTCGGATGCCCGCAATCGAACGGCGGATGCGGGTCGTATTCGATCGCGAGCTGTGCGGCCTCGGCGCGCTCGCATCCGGCGATTTCATTGATCAGCCAGAGTCCGAGTTCGATGCCCGCCGAGACACCGGCGGCGGTCACGATCTTGCCGTCCCGGACGATCCGTTCGCCCCGCCGCGGCTGGGCGCCGAGCCCGGCGAGCGCGCCCTGAGCGGCCCAGTGGCCGGTGGCGGCCTTGCCGTCGAGCAGCCCGGCCGCGGCCAAGATCAGCGATCCGCTGCACACCGACGTCGTCCAGGTCGTGGTCCGGTGTACCGCGCGCAGCCATTTCAGGACCGCGGGATCGCCCGCGGTCGCCATCGTCGCCGTGCTCGACCCGCCGATCAGCGCGATATCCGGCGCGGGTGTCTCCTCGAAGGTATGTGTCGCGCCGAGGATGAGCGCGCCGCTGTCGGTCGTGATCGGACCGGGTTCGTGCCAGACGAATCTGAATTCGATGCCGGGCAGGCCGCGCAAGACCTCATACGGTCCGATTGCGTCGAGCGCCGTCATACCCGGGTAGGTGACGATCGCGAGCTGTGTCATGGAAGGTCCTGATCGCTTGGGATTCTGATAAGTAGACAGGCGTATCGTAAGGCGAGATCCGATACAAGCCACTCTTGTTTCGTAATTGCGAGCGAGCTACGCTGACGCCGTGCCAACCGAGTCCGGCGGCGAGGCCGCATCGAAACCTGTTGGGCGGCCGCGTGATCCGGATCGCGACCGCGCGCTGCTCGCGGCCGTCGGCGAAATCCTGCCCGAGGTCGGATACGACAAGTTGACGATGGATGCGGTCGCGGCGCGGGCCGGTGCGGGCCGGGCGACCGTTTACCGTCGCTGGAAGGACAAATCGGAGCTGGTGCGCGATGCCATCCAGGCGCTGGCCTGGGATCAGCCGCTGCCCGATACCGGCAGCCTGCGCGAGGATCTGATCGCCGTCGGCGCAATGTATCTCGATCGCAGCAGCCGCCGCGATGAGATCCTGTCCGCGTTGGCGTCGGCGATAAATCGGGATCGGCGGCTGCGGGAAACCGTCGACCGGGCCATCGCGGCGCCGCGCCGCGCGGCCTACACCGCCATCGTCCGCCGGGCGCGTGAACGCGGTGAAATCGCGGACGGCGCCGATACGGAGCTCATCGCGGACGTGGTGCCCGCGATGATCTTCTATCGACTGCTCGACCAGCAAACGCCGATAGACGGTGCGTATTACCGGCGAATTATCGATTCGCTCATCATCCCGCTGCTGAAAGGCTATGCGGCGGAGTAATTCTCGATATCCGTGGGGTGGAGAATCAAGTGGATCTCGTGGTGTTCGGCGCGAACGGCCGTACCGGTTTGCGGGTAGTCCGGCAGGCAATCGACAAGGGGCACAAGGTAACCGCCGCGGTTCGCCGCCCAGGTGAGTTCCCCATCGCCGATCAAGTGCGGGTCGTGCGGGCGGACGCGTTGGATGCCGATTCGGTAATGAGCGCGGTGCGCGGGCACGACGCGGTGATATCGGCACTCGGTGGCACGTACAACCCGCAAACCCGTCTCGATATTCTCCGACGGCATCGGAAACATCGTCGAAGCCATGACGGCGCAAGGGGTTCGGCGACTCGTCTGCGTCAGCTCGGTGTGCGTTGCGGGCAAACCGGCGCCGGGCGAGACCTTGCTCTTCCGGCTGGTGCTCATGCCGATCCTGCTCAGGTTGGGGCGCACCGCATACGCCGATTTGGGCCGCATGGAGACGATCGTTCGAGACAGCGGCCTCGACTGGACGATAATCCGGGCTTCCGGACTCTTCGACGACACTCGAATCACTGACTACACCTTGGCGCCATCGAGCATTCCGGGGCGGTACACCTCGCGTGCGGATCTGGCCGACGCACTGCTGCGCGCGGCCACCGAAAACCGAAACATCGGTGGCCGCGTCGATTTGGTCACCACGCAGGGAACGCCGCGCTTACGCGATGCTTTCCGTCGCGATCGAAGGTAGTAGACAGCGACCTGCGCTACCGCAGCATTCCGCGCGGATCGAACCGCCGCACCAGCTCGGTCAGCCGTGCGTGATCATCCGGTGCGAAGGCTCGGCGGAACTCATCGTCGTCGACCGGACCGAAGGTGAAGTTGCGTGAGATGCCAAGTGCCGCAGGCGCGAACGGGGCCAGCGCGGCGCGGTGGACCGCGGCGACGGCCGCGGTTTCGTCACCGAGCAGCAGGGACAGAACCGAAACCGAGTATGCGGCGTCGCGGTGGCCGACAGCGTTGGGGACACCGGGTTCGCGTGCGAGCGCGCCGCCGAGATGACGCACTCCGGCAATGGTCATCACCGATGCCGACGGCGCGGCGACCTTGGTGAGCCCGGCCAGATCGTCCGGGTCGAGCGCGTCGACCAGGACATTGCGGCCGCGATAGGCGTGCGGCCGCTCCGGTTCGTCGAATACCGCACCGGATTCGGTGAAGGGGAGTTCGCGCAGGGTGTCCTGGAGGATCGGGCCGAGCCGGCGCAGCGGCGCCACCAACCGGGCGCCTTCCTCGGCCGAGCCGGCGTAGCAGATCTGCAGCCGGGCGATCTGTCGCCCCCGCAGCCGTTCCGGCATCACCGGCAGGTCTGGATAGGTGAGAGTTACTGCGGCCGAGGTCATTTCGTCCGGAAGATCGACGGTCCAGCGGGCCCATTCGCTCATCGCGTCGGGTACCTGTGCGATGTCGAAAACCAGGTTGCCGCCGTAGATCCGGGCGACCGGCACCAGATCGATCTCCATACCGGTGACCACGCCGAGACCGCCGCCACCGCCGCGCAGCGCCCAGAACAGTTCGGCATCGGAATCGGCTGTGACCCGGTGCATTTCGGCATCGGGGGTCACCAGATCGATGCGTCGCACGTGATCTGCGGCGAAGCCGTACCGCCTGGCCAGTACGCCGACACCGCCGCCGAGGGTGTACGAGATCGCACCGACACCGGGCAGGCTGCCCGACAGCGGTGCGAGACCATGCGGTGCGGCGGCGTCGATCACCGCCCGCCACGGCGCTCCGGCCTCGACCCAGGCCGTCCGTGCCTTCGGGTCGACCCGCACCCCCGACATCCGGCGAGTATTGATCAGCACCCCCTCGGTGGGGACGGCCCGGCCGTGCCCGGTGGCCTGCACCGCCAGCGGAAGTCCGTGCTCCCCGGCCAATTCGACCGCGGTCCGCACCTGCTCGGAATCGGTCGCGGCCACCAGCACCGCGGGCCGGTGCGGATCGAACAGTTGGAAGCCGGTGCGCGCGTCGTCGTAGCCGTCGTCGCCGGGGGTGAGCACGGGCAGGCGTGCGGCGAATTCGTCTCTCGAATCGATCATGCGGCCAAGGCTATGGTCCATTGCGGCCATATCTTGTCCGCAAGAATGGAGGTGTGAGCGATGTGCGCAAGAACATGCCGGGACGATTGCTGCGCCTACTGTCGCTGCTGCAGAGCCGCCGGGAATGGCCGGGCGCCGAACTGGCCGAGCGGCTCGGTGTCAGCGCGCGCACGCTGCGCCGCGATGTGGACCGACTGCGCGCGCTCGACTATCCGGTGCACGGCACCACCGGCACCGCGGGCGGCTACCGGCTGGCGTCCGGCCGGGCGCTGCCGCCGCTGCTGCTCGACGACGAGGAGGCGGTGGCGGTCGCGCTCGGCCTGATCACCGCGGGCGGCGTCACCGGGATCGAGGAGAGCGCGATGCGGGCGCTGGCGAAACTGGAACGGGTGCTGCCCGCACGATTGCGGCCCAGGCTGGCCGCCTTCGCGGGCGCCGCCGTCGCCGCACCGGGACGGCGCGCACCGAGTGCCGATCCGATGGTGCTCGCGGTGCTCGCATCGGCCTGTCGCGATCACGAGGTGATGCGTTTCGACCACCGCCGCCAGGGTGCGGCCAGCGCTCGCCGCGTCGAGCCGCACCACCTGGTGACCGTCGCGGACAGGTGGTACCTGATCGCCTTCGATCTCGACCGGACCGGTTGGCGCACCTTCCGCGTCGATCGAATCGCGGATCCGCTGCCGACCCATGCCCGTTTCGATCCGCGCCCGCTGCCCGCGCCGGATCCGGCGACCTATCTGATCCGATCGCTCAACAGCGCCGTCTACCGGCACAATGCGGTGCTGCGGGTCGGCGTCGCCGCGGATACGTTGCGGGACAAGCTGTTTGCCGCGGTTTTCGGACCGATCGTCGCCGATGGGCCGGATGCGTGCACGATCCGCCTGAGCGCCGATTCCGCCGAGCTGATCACGCAATACGTCGCCGCGATCATTGCCTTGGACGCCCCCGTCACTCTGATGGAAGCGACCGAGGAGATCGTGATCCGCTTGCGCGAACTACGGAATCGTTTGCCCGCGTAGCGGTTTCAGCTCCGAGCCGGGGTCCGCCCACCGCTGTGCAGATGCAGCAGTGCCGTGCCGCCCACGACGAGCAGGGCGGGCCGGGTGGTGACGCCGCGTGGCCCGGCGATCAGTGGATTCGGCGTCTACCCCGGTGCCGCAAGGAATTTCGTCAACGGCAGGGCGAATTCGTTGAAGCCCGAGGTGTCCCGATTCAGACCGATTCCGGCCCGGCTTTGATGTCGGTGGTTTCGGGCACGCCGGTATGCGCCGCGATCGCGGCGACGAGGTCGTACAGCGTGCGGAATCCGCCCTGCGGATGGCCGTCGTTCTCACCGGTGTTGCGGCCGCCGAGGAGCTGTTCCCGGACGTCCTTGGCATCGGAGCCCATCGGCCCGATGTAGCTGACCATGAATTCGGCGAACCACTTGGGTGTCAATATCTTTCCCGCGACGGCCTCGGCGATGGCATCGATATCGGCCTGGTTCAAGGTGGGTTCGGGCGCCGCCGACCCCACGCCGCATGCCGCGGCGAATTCTTGGGCGTCCAGGCCGTCGGCGGAGTTCATATCGCAGTTGCCGAACGGCGGACAGCCCTCGGGTAGGCCGCCACCATAGCCGTTGCCGTCGGTGTACTGGTGCGCGATCTTTCCGGGCAGGTCCGGGTTGTAGCCGTACGCGGCGGCGACGACCCGCAGTCCGTCGGGGCGTACGGGCCACATGTTGTAGAAATCGGTCGGGTTGGCGTATCCGATCACGCGCGCAGGGTCGCCGAGCCAGTCGGCGAGGTTCCAGTAGGTGCGGTTGATCCAGTCGGAGCCGTCGCCGGGCGGGTTGCCGCCGGATTCCACATCGAGCATCGCGACCATTTTCGGGTGTGGGCCGCCGAGCGCGCTCACCATGTTCCGGTGCGTGTTGACGGTGTCGAGCCAGTTCGGGCGTAGGTAGAGATAGACGATGAAGAAGGCCAGCCGCCCGGAATCGACTGCGCTGGTGGACCATTGGTAATTGGCGGCGAAGTTGGGGTCCTGGAAGGTGCCGTCGTTGGAGCGGAAGCTGAAGACCTCGTAGGGGTAGGAGTCGTCGACCGGCGGTTGGTAGTAGCTGACATCGGCGAACAGGGTGTCGGTCATCGCAGCCTCCATTGGCCCGGGGCGATACATCCCAAACAGTTGGTACCCAACAACTTTCCGGGCAAAACCCAACCGAGTTCAATCCTATGCCCCGGATTCCGGGTGGATGGGCTGTTTTGCACCGGTACTGGATGGTCATTTCCGGTGAACCGCGGCAAGCGGAGTATGACCAGTCCAAGCCCGGATAGGGCGAATCGTGCTCGAGTCCCGGATTTGTTTCGGCGTCGGCCGGTAGGGATATGACCGCACCACGCAGCTGGTATGTGCGTATCAACAAGTCGGCCCACGCGGGCGGGGCTCGACCTCGGCAAGGTCATACCGTTTGGTCGATTTCTTCGCAAATTGCGCGGCAGATCACGGTCGACCGGCTCGAAATCTTGACGAAATGTGCAGTGAGTCAACGTAATTGGATACTACATACCGTATCGTCGGCTTCCTCGCCGGATAATTGCGCGAAATGTCCTGCCCCCAAAACGTTTGTCTCGGGGTTTCGCCAAAATCCAACTGCCTCAACTGAATTCGATGACCAGTCGACGATGCTTCGTTTATGCTCGGAAGGTCCGGTCATCGGACTATTCGTTGGCCGCTCGGCGTCAGCATCGAGTGGTTGGCGCTGTGCGTGTTCCTCGAGGGGAGGTGTCATGAAAATCCGTCGTACTTCGAAAGTTGTCGCGCTGACCGCGGTTCATCTGTGATCCGGCAGCGACGTGGGGCGGCCCGGCGGGGGCGCCCCACCCTCCCTGAATTCTCATGAAAGGTTGGACGGCGCGGTGACCCGAACCATCCCCAACAAGCCCCACCTCCTGGCGGAGGTGTCGGAGGCGGTTCCCGGTACCTTCGAATTACGTTGCGGGGAGGTGACATTCGAGGTCGAACCGGATGAGGGCGTGACCGCCGAACAACTCGGCACGGTATTGCGCGCGGCCGACGGATCCGCCTCCATCGCCGAGATCTCGGCGCGCAGCGGCCTGCCCGAGGACAAACTGGCCACGGTGCTGCTGCCTGCGCAGATCTCCGGATTGCTCGATGATCGCTCGACGCCCGCCACCGAATCCGCGCTCGTGGTGCTCGGCGCCGTCGAACACGTGGTGAACCGGCTGCTGGAGGAGTTGGTTTTCGCGGGCCCATTCTGGGAGGCGATACTCCACAAGCCCGAACAGGTCGATCCACACGTGTATTACGGGTTCGGCCTGGAGAATTGGTTCTTCCTGTCCCGGGAATGCGAATTCGATTCGGCGATACTGGCCTACCCGACCAGCGATGCCATTCGCTCCATGGCCAACGACTTCTACCACGAGGAACACCGGCACGACGATATCGTCGTCCAGGCCTTCGAGAACCTCGGCATCACCAGGCAGGCCCTGGTCGCGGCCCGCCCGCTGCCGACAACATCGGGGCTGATCAAACTGCTGTCGTGGTGGGCGCGCACCGATCCGCTGTTCTTCATCGCCACCATCGGCATTCTGGAGGGCAGGCTGGAAAAGGCCGAGGGCGAGGGCGCCAACTACGACTCGTTCCTGCGAGCCTGCGGAATCGCCGGTATCGCACCGCATTTCGTCGAGCCGATGCGCAGACATGCCAAGGTGAACGCGAGCCACGATCACGGCAGCGTCAGCCGGGAATTCTTCGCGGCGCTGCCGCCGCTGCCGGTCGGCACGCTGGAGCGGCTGGTCGGCAAGGCGCATCTGTTCGTGGAGGCGTACGCGGAATTCTTCAACGGAATCCTGGACTACTACAGCGATTCGGCGCGGCCGCTGGTCCGCACCGGCACAACCTCGGGAGTGGCAGATGTCCGGTCATGAACTGTTGCGGCGCCCCGCCCTGCGCCGCGAGGTCGAAATCGGCGAATTGGCCGACGGCATCCGGCTTTCCTATCTGGACGGAAAGCGCTGGATCGAACTCGAATACCTGGAGGGCCGGGCCGAGGAGTCGCGAAAGTTCTTCGCGCTGCTCGAATCCGGTACGCACACCACCGACGACCTCGCCGCCGGATTCCCGGGCAGCCGAGCCGAATTCGACGATGTGCTGGCCGCGCTGGACGAGCAGGGCATGCTCATCGACGCGGGCGGGGACGAGCTGGACGGCGGTACGACGGGTGTCGGCGCGTACGGGCATCTCAAACGCGCCGCGGACGCCGCGCGCGCGAATATCCGCAGCCCGTTCACCGAGGCGATGATTTCCGGGGCGATCGCCAGGAATCAGATCATCGGATACGCCATCGAATACTGGCACGTCACCCACCTGTGCCCGCGCGCGCTCGCACCGCTGTTGGCGCGCGACGACATCGGAATCGATGTGTGGCAGCAATTCATGGCCTTCTACCAAATGGAACGCAACCACGACCGGATGCTGGAGAAGTCGTTGCAGGCCGTCGGCATCACCCGCGACGATCTGCTTCGCATGCAGCCGCTGCCCGCGACCATGTCGATCATGGCCACCATGGGCGTGCTCGCCTACCAATTCCCGCTCGGCATTCTCAGCACGCTGTTCCCGATGGAGGAACCGGAGCCGGACTTCCTCGAGCTGTTCCTCACCCGCTGCCGGGAACATGAACTGCCGGAGGAATTCTCGCGGCCGATCGCCGCGCATTCGGGTGTCAACGAGGATGAGGAGCACGAGGCGGTCAGTCTGGATCTGCTCGCGCAATTCTCCTTCGTCGGCGCCGAGGAACGCAACGAATGCGCCAAGGTGGTGGTCGACATCATCGAACATCGGGCCCGGCTGGACGCCCAGATCATGACCTGGTACGCCGAGGGCGGTCCGCGGATTTTCACCGCCGACGCGTATCCGGTCGCCGTGGGAAAGACGATGACATGCAAGCCGTTGGCCGCCTTGTTCTGATCGCGCTCGCGGCCATTTGGGGTTCGAATTTCCTACTGGTCGATGTGGCCCTCGGTGGCTCCGACCCGGCCCAGATCGTCGCGGCGCGACTGTGGCTGGGCGGGGCCATCCTGCTGGGATGTTGCCTGGTGCTGCGCAGCCGGATGCCGCGCGGCTGGGGAATTTGGGTGCGGTTGCTGGTGATGGGGGTGCTCGGCCAAGCGCTGCCGTGGCTGCTGTTCGCCTGGGGGCAGGAGCAGGTGTCGGTGAGCATGGCGGGCATCTACAACAGCGTCACCCCGCTGGCCTCGCTACCGGTGGTTTGGTTATTGCTGCGGCACAAGGGAAGTCGCGGTGAAACCACGGCATCGGTGCTCGGCTTCGCCGGTATCGTCGTGCTGATGGCGCCGTGGTCGGATGGCTCGCGGTCCTCGCTGCTCGGCCAGCTCGCCTGCCTCGCCGGTGCCGTCTGCTACGCCATCGCCTATGCCTACGCCAAACATTTGATCAGCAATCTCGGATATTCGAAGGTGTCGCTGGCGGCCACCCAGGCGTTGGTCGCCGGTGTGCTGATGCTCGTGGTCGCGGCGCCGCAGCTCGGCCATCGGATCGACGCCACCCCGGCGGTGGTGGGTTCCCTTGTCGCCCTTGGCATAAGCACGGCCGTAGCGTTTCTGCTCAACTACTGGTTGATCGCGACGGTGGGCCCGCTGCAAGCCGGACTGGCCTTCTACCTGATGCCGATCTTCGCCGTCATCCTCGGCATCACCGTTCGCGGCGACGTCCTGCACCCGAACCAGATCCTCGGTGCCGCAATAGTATTCGCAGCCCTGGTGGTGCAATACGCGATGGATCGGCGGGGCGCCGAGCCGGAGGCGCGCGTCGAAGCGGGAGAACCGTTGGGCGGCACGGAGTTACCGCGCCGTGCCGAGGTCGGCGACGACCGGACCTGACAGGTGGTCAGCTCCCACGCGGATAGATGCGGACGATGGCGCCACCCGGATCGGCGGTGAGATAGCCGGAGTCGTAGTCGTCGCCGAGGTAGACCAGGATCGTCGGACAGGGTGTGAGCGGTTCGGGTCACCAGGTGACGGGTAGTTCGGTCAGGCCGCCGGTGAGGGTGTCTTCGCGGACGGTGAGATCTTGTGGGTCGACGGTCAGGCGCATGTTCGGGAAGCGGGGGATGAGTTGGGCGAAGACGGTGCGCAATTCGAGGCGGGCGAGTGGGGCGCCCAGGCAATAGTGGGCTCCGTAGCCGAAGGTTAGGTGGTGTGCGGCATTTCGGGTGATGTCGGTGTGGTCCGGGTCGGGGAAGGCGGCGGGATCGTGGTTGGCGCAGTGGGTGTCGAGCAGGACCAGATCGCCGGTGCGGATCTGGACGCCCGCGAACTCGAAATCCACTCGGGCGTAGCGGGGGATGCCGCCGCTGCCGCCGCCGGTCCGGGCCCGCAGCAGCTCGTCGACGGCATTCGGCAGCAGTGCTGGGTCCTGCGAAAGGGCCTGCCACTGTTCATGATTCGCCAGTAGCAGCAGGGCGCCGTTACCGATCTCGACCACGGTGGTCTCGTGGCCCGCGAACAGCAGCCCGACAGCGGTCATCGCGGCCTCCTCGTCGGAGACATCGGGCATGGCGCACAGTCGCGAGATGACGTCGTCGGCGGGGTTCGCGCGCTTATGCCGCACCAATTCCAGTCCATAGCCGAATAATTCGGCGATGCCGCGTTCGGAGATACTGCGGTCGCGAATGTTCCCGGCGTCCTGTGTCCAACCCCGGAAGCGATCGCGATCGGCGTACGGCACGCCGAGCAGTTCGCAGATCACCAGGATCGGCAGTGGCAGTGCGAGTTTCGCGACGAGATCGGCGGGTGGGCCGGATTCGGCGAGCGCGTCGAGCAGTTCGGTGGTGAGCGCGTCGACCCGCGACTGTAGCGCCCGCACCCGCCGCGGCGTGAAGTGCGGCTGCATGAGCGCACGCATTCTGGCGTGGTCGGCGCGTTCGGTGTCGAAGTTACCGAGCGGGCCACCGAACAGCGCCGAATCGCCGGTGCGGGCCGCGCGTTCCGGCTCGGGATGGGCGCGGCCGAGCCGGTCGTCGTCGAGCAGCCGCCGCACCTCGGCATATCCGGTGACCAACCAGGCCGGATCGCCGACCGGTGTGCGGGCGCGATGAATCACGCCTGTTTTCAACATATTTCGTAGTTCCGATACCGGGTGCAGCGGATTTCCGCCTGCCAGCGGCAGCTGAATCGGGGTCGTCACGACGCCCTCCTGTATACAAACAATCTTGTATAAGATGACTTAAACAAGAGTAAATGTATAATCCGATCTAAACAAGAGGAGGATTCGGATGGTGGCGACGAGGCGCCTGCCCAGGGCCGAGCGGCGCGAACAAATCCTGGCGGCAGCCACCCGCGCCTTCGCTCAAGGCGGTTTCGCGGGCACCGGCCTCGACGCGATCGCCGCCGAGGCGGGTATCACGCCGGTGATCCTGTACCGCCACTTCGCCTCGAAGGCCGACCTCTACCGCGCCGTCCTGGAAAACGGCCGGGAGCGACTGCGCGCCACCGTCGGATCCGGCGAAACCGCCATCCCCTCGCTGCTCCGCGCGGCCGCCGCCGATCCGGACGCCTTCCGTCTGCTGTTCCGCCACGCCGCCCGCGAACCGGAGTTCCGTGACGTCACCGACGCCCTGCGCACCAACTCCATCGAAATCGCCGAACACCAACTCGCCCAACGTATTCCGGACCAACGCTGGCGCGAATGGGCCGCCCGCCTGCTCCCCGCCCTCACCACCGAGGCGGTGATCGCCTGGCTCGACGCCGGCCAACCCGACCCGGACCGAGCCGCCGCCCACATCGCCCGCGTCGTCGCATCGGTCGTCGAATCCGCCGGTCTCTAGCCCCATCCCTCATCGAATCGCTGCGCGATGCTAAGGCTCAATCCGTCGCCCCGGCGGTGCCGGAAATGGCGCGGATCCGGGTTCAGCCCGCGTTTCGGTAGACGCCGGGGGTGATGCCGTAGCAGCGGCGGAACCAGCGGGTGAGGTGCGCCTGGTCGGCGAAGCCGGATTCGATGGCGGCCTCGCTGACGGGGCGACCGGCGATGAGGAGTCTGCGGGCGGCGCGCAGCCGCAGCAGGCGCTGGTAATCGCTCGGCGCCAGACCGTAATTCGCGCGGAAGGCGCGGTAGAGGGCGAAGCGGCTGGCTCCGCTGGCGGCGACGAGATCGTCCATCGAGAGCGGGTCGAGGTAGCGCTCGTCGAGCAGTGCGCGCACCCGCGCGGCGATATCGGAACCGTTGCCGGATATTGGAACAACGGTGCGGCGCAACGGGTTACGTGCACCGCGACGCACCATGGCGGATACCGTCGCGGCCAGCGCCTCATCGGCGGCCAGTGGCGTCGCCGGACCGTCCAGTGCGCCGATCAGCCTGCGCAGCGCGCCGGAGAGTAGCTGGTCGGGCAGTACCGGATCGGTGAACAGCGGCAGCCCGGTGGTGCGGCCCGCCTGATCGCTGAGCAGATCGGTCACCAGATCAGGGCCGATATGCACGATCGAATAGGTGAAGCCCAATTCGGTGGTGCTGTGCCCGTCGTGCGGTTCGTCGGGGTTGAAGGCCATCACCATGCCCGCCGCGCTCACCCGCGCGGCGCCCCGGCAATCGAAGCTCTGCGCACCGTATTCGGTGATCCCGAACGAATACGTCTCGTGGGTGTGTAGGTGGTAGGTGTGGCGCTCGAAATGCGCGTGCATCACTTCGACCGGCCGATCCGGCATTCGCCGATAATTCACCCACTCACCGTTCGCCACCCGTCCATTGTCCCCGCACCAGCGTTCAATACCGCGCCCCGGCCTCCGGCAACGATCGATGACGTGCGTATACGTCTGCTACTGATCTTGGTGATGGCGCTGTGGGGCAGCGCGTTCGCGTCGTCGAAGCTGGCGGTGCGCGAGGTACCGCACGAGGTCGCCGGATTCCTCCGCTTCTTCATCGGGACCATCGCGCTGGTGGTCGTGCTGCGATTGCCGCGGCTGCGCCCGCGTGACGCGGCGCGGGTCGGCGGGCTCGGCCTGGTGGGCGTCTTCGGCTACAACGTCTGCTTCTTTCTGGGACTTTCGCTGGCACCCGCCGCCGACGGCAGCGTGATCGTCCCGATGTGCGCGCCGGTGGTCACCCTGGTGGTGACCGCGCTGCTCGGCCGCACCGCGATCACCCCGATGCGTGCGGCCGGGTTGACCGCGGCGGTCGCGGGCGGTGTCGTCTTCTTCATCGGCATCCCGGATTCCGGCGGCAACCGCCTCCTCGGCGATCTGATCTTTCTGGGCGCGGCCGTCTGCTGGGCGGCGTACACCGTACTCGGGGCGCCCATACTGTCCCGGCTCTCCGCCCCGACGGTCACCATATACGCCACGGCCGCAGGCAGTTTGGCCCTGGGACTTTTCGCGACGCCGGAGTTCTCGCGGGTCGATTGGTCGGGCCTCGGGCTCGAATTCTGGCTCAATCAGGCCTATCTCGGCATTTTGCCGACCGCACTCGCCTATGTCCTGTACTACCGCGCGGTCGGCCAGGTCGGTCCCGCGGTCGCCGCATCGGCCATGTTCCTGGTGCCCGCCTTCGGCCTGGCCTGCGCCTGGGTGCTGCTCGGTGAATCCATCGCACCGGTGCAGGCGGCGGGCGCGGCGCTGATGTTCGTCGGCGCCTGGCTGAACAGCCGCAGTGTGCAGCCGAAAACCATTGTGCCGCAGGAGGTTACGGAAGACTCGTCGAGTCGAGCGGTTCGAGCATAGCCCCGGCGAAGGTGATGATCTCGGTCGCGTCGAGCAGCTCCTCCTCGGTCTCCTCGCCGACATAGAGGTCGATATGCTTCGGGCCGCCGAGGCCCGGCGTCGACTCGTCACCGATAACCCATTCCGCCGCCTTGAATTTGGCGCAGGTGCGGTCGTCCTTGGCGTCGATGATGCCGCAGTCGGTGAGCCGCAGCCGGGTGCCGGGTTCCAGCCCGTCGGCCGCTGCGCTGCGGAACGGTTGCAGCACTGCGCCGTTCGGATCGCGCGGCTGGCTGTCGAGGCGGAAACCGACATCGTAGGACCAGTTCAGGTATTCGCCCGCGTGCGGTCCGTCGGTGATCCGGCCGGTGCCCTGATCGCGCACCGCATCGATGAAATCGTCCGGGAATTCGCCGAGTTCGGTGTCCGATTCGGTGCAGTCGAAATCGGCGCAGCCGCGCACCGTATGCGTCGGGCCGTCATAGAACGACTGGACCGCCGTGTAGTAGACGCCGACGGTCCAATCCGACCACTCGTTCTCGGGGCCCGCATCGCACGCGGCGGCGAGCACCGACACGGCCAGCAAACCGAGACCGAACCTCACGCACCGATCCTACGGCGTGCTCGGCGCGACCGTCTCCCGCCGGAAAGCCGCAGCATGTGCGGTTGCCCACTGGGCGAAGGAGCGCGGCTCGCGACCGGTGACCGAGCGCACCGTCGGATACACCACCGAGGCGAACGCCGACAGCGCGGTCGCCCGCAACGCCATGATCGCATCGGCCATTTCGGCGGAGATCCCGTATGCGAGCAGCGATTGCCGGGACTGCTCGGGCGCCACCTCGACATAGCGCAGCGGCCGGCCGAGCACCTCGCCGAGGATTTCGGTCTGTTCGACGGGGGAGAGCGGCTGCGGTCCGCTCAGCGGGTAGATCTCGCCCGCATGTCCGCCCTCGGTCAGCGTCGCGGCGGCGACGGCGGCGATGTCCTCGGGGTCGATCGCGGCGATGCGGCCCTGGCCGTACGGTGCGTATACGGTGTCCGTTTCGCGGATGGTACCCGCCCAGTGCAGCGCATTGGACATGAAACCCAACGGCCGCAGGATGGTCCACGGCACCCCGGCCGCGCGCACGGCCGCTTCGCCCGCGCGATGCCAGGTCGGGATCGGATCGGTGGCGGTGTCGTCACCGGCCCGGCCCGCCGAGAGTTTCACCAACCGGCGCACCCCCGCCGCGGCCGCCGCCTCGGCGACGTTCGCATCGTGTTCGGGTATCGCCGGACCGCTGGACACAAGGAACACCCGGTCGACGCCGGACAGCGCGGCGGCGATCGTGGCCGGATCGCCGAGATCGCCACGCCGCACCTCGACGGCGTCCGGGAGGTTCGCCGTGGCGGGCGTCCTGGTCATCGCGCATACGGGCGCGCCGGCGGCGAGTAGTCGGTCGATCAGTGCGCGGCCGACCGTCCCAGTGGCTCCGGTCACGAGAATCATTGCGGTACTTCCTTTTCCGATGGTTCGGCGATGTCGTGCTCCAGCATCGGGCCGCACCGCCACCAACTCCATCTACCACTGGAATCTCGCGGAATACTTCCGCAATGATGGCAATCGTGAAAGAAATGACCACACTCGACGAGGTGGACCGCGGTCTGATCCATGCCCTGAACATCGACGGGCGGGCCCCGTTCACCCGGATCGGGACGGTGCTCGGCGTCTCCACCCAGACCGTCGCCCGCCGTTATCGCAAGCTGCGCGCGGCGGGCCTGCGTGTGGTCGGCCTACCCGATCCGGACAGGGCGGGCCAGTCGCAGTGGGTGGTTCGCCTCACCGTGACCACCGCGACGGCGCAGAAGCTCGCGCATGCGCTCGCCCGGCGCCCGGATACGTCCTGGGTCAAGCTGATCTCCGGCGGCACCGAAATACTCTTCGTCGTCGATGTCCCGCACGGTGCGGCCGCGAAATCGATTCTGTTGCATGATCTTCCGCGCACATCCGGCATCACGGGCAGCTCCGCCCATTTGGTGCTGCACACCTATCGCGGCGGACCGACGGCCTGGCACGGTCACCGCGGCGTCCTCGACGCGGCCCAGCGTGACGCGCTCGACTGGTCGCCACCGGCCGGTCGTTCGGAATCCCGTGCGGTATCCGGATTTTCAGCCCAGGACCGGGCGCTGCTGACCGCGTTGAGCCGCGACGGCCGAGCCGGCCTGGCCGAGCTGGCCGCGGCCACCGGCTGGTCCCAGGCGACGGTGACGCGCAGGCTGGCCGAACTGCGCGCGACCGGATCGCTGTTCTTCGACGTGGAATTCGACGACACGCTACTCGGCGCGACCACGCGGGCGCTGCTGTGGATGTCGGTGGCGCCCGCCGAATTGGACGGCGTCGCAAGGGCACTCGCCGAACATGAGGAACTGGCCTTCGTCGCCGCCACCACGGGCGCGACAAACCTTGTCGCCCAAGCCATGTGCGCCGACCCGGTGGCACTGCACCGCTACCTGACCACCCGGCTCGCCGCGTTGCCCGCCATCCGGACGCTGGAATCCGCGCCCGTGCTGGTGACGGTCAAGGCGGCGGGCCGGGCGGTCAATCGTCTCGTCTGACAACGAAAGACGTTGCGGTTCACTCCAATTCCGGCGGTCGCGGCCACGGATTGTGCTCCAGTCGCTCTATCGATCCGTTGAGCCGCGCGATCAGCGCGCTCAGCTGCGCGACATCGGCGTCGGACCAGTCGGCCACCACCGCACCGATCCCGTCGTGGCTCTGCAGCCGATCCGCGGCGAGCATTTCCAGCCCCTTCGCACTGGCCCGCACCTTGCGCGCGATTCCGCCTTCCGGGTCGGCGACCCGCTCGACGAGATCCGCCTTGAGCATCGCGGCCACCTGCCGGTTGATCGTGGAGATGTCGAGTTGGAAGGCCTCGGACAGCTCCCGCAGACTCAGTGGGGCGTCGATTTCCAGGCGGGTGAGGATCAGGAACGCCGATCTGTCCAGTTGGAAGCCGGGCCGCCGCAGTACCGAGGCGGGAAAGTGCCGAGAGAGCAGGGTCAGCTCGAAGACGAGACGGGAGAATGCCTTGCTGTCTGGGGCACCGGTCATGGCCCTCACTATGTCGCCGGTATCACGGTCATAGCAAATTGTGCACCATACATAGGATGTGTAGCGTACACATTCATGACTGTTGCTGCCGACGCGTCTGCCAAGACCGTCTCCACCGGCGATCGGCGCAAGACACCGCCCGCCCTCCTCATCGCCACCCTCGGCACGGTCGGTGTCGTCGTCTCGCTCATGCAGACGCTGGTCATCCCGATCATTCCCAAACTGCCCACGCTGCTGAACACCTCCGCGTCCAACGCGTCCTGGGTGGTCACCGCGACGCTGCTGGCGGGCGCCGTCGCGACCCCGATAAGCGGCCGCCTCGGCGATATGTTCGGCAAGCGCCGGGTGCTCTTCGCCAACCTGGTGCTGCTCGTCGCGGGCTCGGTCGTGTGCGCGACCTTCTCCTCGCTGGTGCCCGAGATCGTCGGGCGTTCGCTGCAGGGCGCCGCGGTCGGTGCGATTCCGCTCGGCATCAGCATCATGCGCGACGAGCTGCCCGCCGAGAAGGTCGGCGGCGCGATGGCGATCATGAGCGCGACGCTCGGCGTCGGCGGCGCACTCGGCCTGCCGCTGGCCGCCGCGATCGCGCAGAACTACGACTGGCACATGCTGTTCTGGACCGCGGGCGCGCTCGGTCTGCTCTGCGCCGTGCTGTGCTTCGTCTTCGTGCCCGAATCCCCGGTGCACACCCCCGCCCGCTTCGATTTCGGTGGCGCGGTTGGACTTTCGATCGCCCTGCTGGCACTGCTCATCCCGATCACCAAGGGCGCCGACTGGGGCTGGGCCAGTACGAGCACGCTCGGCCTGTTCGGGCTCTCCGTCGTGGTGTTCCTGATCTGGGGCTTCTTCGAACTGCGTCAGAAGTCGCCGCTGGTCGACCTGCGGGTCTCGGCGCGGCCGCGGGTGCTGTTCACCAATATCGCGTCGATCGCGGTCGGCTTCGCGCTGTACGGCATGTCCATGACCTTCCCGCAGCTGCTCATGGCCCCGGAGAAGACCGGCTACGGCTTCGGCCTCACCATGGTGAACGCCGGATTGGCGCTGGCCCCAACCGGTTTCGTGATGATGCTGCTCTCGCCGGTGTCGGCCAGGCTGTCCGCCTCGCGCGGCCCGAAGGTCACCCTGGCGCTCGGCTCCGCGGTGATCGCGGCGGGCTACCTGTGCGCGCTGGTGCTGATGAACAGCGTGTGGGAGATCATGGTCGCCTCGATGATCATCGCGGGCGGTATCGGTCTCGCCTATGCCGCGATGCCCGCGCTGATCATGGGCGCGGTCCCGATCACCGAGACCGCGGCGGCCAACGGCCTCAACTCGCTGATGCGCTCCATCGGCACCTCCACCTCCTCGGCGGTGATGAGCGTGGTGCTCGCCCATATGACCATGCAGCTCGGCAAGTTCGTGCTGCCCTCGCGGGAGGGTTTCCACACCACCTTCCTGATCGCGACGGCCGCCGCGGCGGCGGGCATCCTGATCAGCCTGTGCATTCCGATGCGCAAGGCAGCCGACGCCGCCGCATAATCGCCCGGCGCAAGATCTCTCGGGCAATGGCGCCCGAACGACCTTGGGGCCGAACGTCAACGATGACGTTCGGCCCCACTGTCGTTGCTGGGCACGGATTTACGACAACTCAGCGGTGAATTCGGCGAAGCATTCGGCAATGCGTTCCGGGAACTCGCCGTTGATCGCGTGTGAGGCCTCGGGCCAAATCTCCACCCGCGCACCGGGAATGCTGCGCGCCGTCGCGGCCGCCCGCTCGGCGTCGTGCACGATGCTGCGACCAGCCATGATGGCGAGCACCGGGATCTTGATTTCGGCGAGTTGAGCCTCGGTGGGCCGCACCGGAACCGGTTGCGCCTGCTGGAAATCCCGCATGGCGGAGGCGATCAGCCTGCCCTCCGGCACCGTCTCGTCGGCGCGGGCGCCACCGGAGATCCAGCTCAGTAGCCAATACCGCATCCGCATCGGCATACCGGGCAGCAGGCTGCCGAGTGAGACCGCGATCATCTTCCAGGTGATCGGCGCGAAGGTGTTCGCCGGATCGAGCAGCGTCACCGAGGCCGCGCTGTCCGGCCGGTACATGGCCACCTGGGTGGCCAGCCAGCCGCCGATGCTGTCGCCGAGCAGATGCGGGCGATCCAGTCCGAGACCGGCCAATGCCTCGGCCAGCCACTGTGCCTGATCCTCCGGCGTGACCAGGGGTTTGTGCTGGGTGCTCGCGCCGGGTTCGCCGATGCTGTCGAGCGACCATACGGTGCGCCGCGCGATCAGGCTCGGCAGATTCGCCCGCCACATCGGGGTCGAGGCCATCCTGCCGGACAGCAGCACCAGGGGTGTCCCGCCGTGCTCGCCCCAGCGATATCCGCGGACCGGTCCGAATGAGGTTGTGACGGAGGATTTTTCGTCAGGCTGGGGCATCTCGGCCATACCGTCGCGATATGCGGCGGCGAATCGCTCGAAACCGGTTCTGCTGGTGAAGTATCCGATTTTGGTGGTCGGCTTGCCGATGTTCGGTTCGAGAAAGAACTCGTCGTCGGTCATGGTTCAGAGGATAGGTCCGGCAAAAGAGGGGCGCATCCGAACGGATGCGCCCCTCTCTGTTCGGCCGAGCCGATGATCGACTGCGATTTCTGTTGTCAGACAGCGGATTTGATGTCGGTATGGACGAAATCGTTGCCTTTGTACAGTAATGGCCTACGCGTCACCGTTGCCAGTGCGTATGCGAAGCAGTCGCCCAAATTCAATCGCGCGGGATGCCCGCTGCCCTTGCCGAAATCGCGATAGGCCTCTCGGGCGATTGTCATCTGTTCGACGGATACCGGTGCCAGCTCTATGTCGGCATCCCGGACGAATTCGGCGAAGCGGCGAGTCAGTACCGGACTCCTCAGGCGGTCGACCTTGATTGCGACCTCGAAGTGGTTGACCACGGACATCATTCGGGCATTCGCCTTTTTGATCCGATCGAGGAAGACCTCGTATCCGGGCTCATCCGTGATGATGGCCACGAGTGCGGATGCATCGATGATCAAGCTGGCATCCCCTCGTCGTCATACAGGTCATCCGTGGTCAACAGCGCGCGCATCTCGGGTGTCATGATCCGGTGGATATCCGCTAGGATCTCGTCGATTCGTTCTCGGCGAGACTTTTGTGCCGTCCCTTGTTCGGCGTCGAGCTCTTTCAACATACGTTTCACTGCCTCCTCCACAACGCTGGTCTGCGACATACCCGTCCGCTCGGCCGCCTCGCGCACCAGGGCGTGTACCTTCTCGTTTTTGATGTTCAATCCCATAGTCAATATCCAATGTCTACCCCCGCGGAACAGGATGGTAGAACTCTACCGCCGTCACCGTGATAGCCGCAACGAATTAATTCGCGGCCGGATCGATGGAACCGACGGGCCCGTTGGTTCGTCGAAGTGAATATGACCCAACCTCGCGCCGCCGCGCCGCGGCGGATCGGCCGCTGGATCGCGGCGGTGCTCGCGATCGTCGCGCTCGCGGGCGCCGGTGCCGTGGGATTGCGCTGGTGGCAGGATAATTCGGCCGATGCGCCGATCGTCGGCACGCGAGTCGTCCAGTTTCCCGATATCGATCGGTCCGCGCTGGATCCTGTTCAGGCGCGGTTGGTTTCGGTGCTCGAGCGCGAATTCGACCATCCCGGAACCGGTCCGACGTATGCCGAGGGTGTCACCGAACCGTGGTGCGCCGATTTCGTCAGCTGGGTGATGCGGGAGGCCGGCGCACCGCTGGCGAATCCGAACTCCGGATCATGGCGCATTCCCGGCGTCTACACGCTGCAGGAGTATTACCAGGGGGCGGGCCGGTTCGCGCCGATCGCATCGGGTTATCAACCGCGCACCGGAGACGTGCTGCTCTACAACGATCCAAGCCCGTTTCATCAACACACGAACATCGTGCTCACCGCACGGGACGGCACGGTGACCACGATCGGCGGCAACGAACTGGGCGGTATTCGGATCCACCGCTTCGCGCTGGCCGACGATTCCGGAATTGTCGGATTCGGGCGGCTGTGATCCATGAACCCGAGAGTTGTTGCGCCGCAATCGACGCGGCTCGGAGTGTGCGCTGTCGGCG
This sequence comes from Nocardia sp. JCM 34519.1, assembly GCF_020361265.1. NCBI lineage: Bacteria > Bacillati > Actinomycetota > Actinomycetes > Mycobacteriales > Nocardiaceae > Nocardia > Nocardia sp. JCM 34519.1. Next base: position 671,215 of record NZ_JAIRBR010000001.1, on the reverse strand, counting down.
CGTCCGGCGTTGACCTCTACGATTGATTCGGCGGTGCCCGGCAGCACCGTCGATGATCCTCGTCCTGCCTCCCCCTCATCGGCAGGGCGGGGATCCCGGCTCGCGTATTTCAAACAGTCGCCCGCGTCGATTCGCGCCATGCCCCGAACCGACACCTTTGTCGCGTACCGTGTGCATGTCCGTTCGAAGGGTGAGGGTTTCGGAAGATTCTGATGCAGCCGACCGACGAAACGCGCCGGGCCATGGGAGCCGACGGGACGGTGGATGACGCCGCTCCCGCCTGGATCGACTATGCCGACTTCGGGGAACGCTTCGTCACACACGCCGTGACCGAGGACCGGATCGAGGCCGCGGTGGCCGGTATCGGCGGTCAGGGCATGAAGATCGGACCGTTCAATATCGGCCCGGCCGGACTCGCCGGATTCGTCGCCGAGGGAAAGGTCGGCGAGCCGCATGTGCTGCGCAGCGGTCCGCACGTCACCTTCGAGGTGACCGTTCCGGTATCGCTATCGCTGAAAGTCCTGCTCGGCGGGCGCAAACTGCGCTTCGAGGCGGTGGTCGAGATCGATATGACGATGCATGCGCGCACCGCCGATCCGGTACTCATCGTCATCGACATCCCGCCGCTCACTGCCCGCGACGTCAGCTTCGTGCTGCGGGCGCAGGCCATCGAGGCGGCGTGGGAGTGGATCCTGGACCCGATCGCCGGCCTGGTGCAGCGCGAGGTGGCCAATCGGGTCAATGCCATGCTGGCCGATCCGCAGGTGCGGCGCAGCCGCGTCTTCGACGTCGAGGCAATGGTTTCCGGCGTCCGGTCCGAACATCGCACCAAGGCCGAATTCGAGTGGATCGACTACGGCGAGTTCGGCCGCCGTTTCTTCGAGCGCATCGTCACACGGGACCGGGTGTTCCAGGTGGTCGAGCGGATGGCGGGTCGCCCGATCGAGGTCGGGCCGCTGCGCACCGGTCCGCGCAAATCGGCGACGGTGACGGTGCGCGGCGCGGTGCTGGTGCCGCGGCTGGCCGAGCGCGCCGAGCCCGAACTCCCGGCCGACCCGATCGTCTTCGACATGCTGCTGCCGGTGAGCCTGGACATCACCGTCGATGTGTTGAAGGCCAACAAATATCGCGCGGAGGTCGAGGTGCCGCTGGTGCTGACGGCGCGCGCCGCCGACCCGCTGCTGATCGTCATCGATGTGGCGCCGCCCGAAACCGCCGATGTCCGACTCGATTTCAAGGCGCACGGCATGCGCGCGGCGACACTCGGCGCGCTGGCCGGTATCCGCAAACAGGTTGTCGCGCAGGTGGTCCGGGTTATCCGCGCCGAACTCGCCGACCCGTCGAACCGCACCATCGACGTCGCCGCGCGCATAGACGGCGCTGCCTGAACGTCGACATCGGGTCCGATGATCTTGAAATACTTACGTGTTACAAGTGTGAACAGAGTTATCGCATGGGCCTAGCGGTTCATATGTGAGTGTGGTGAAATGAGTGCACGTTCGAGGCTCCCGGCGCGCGAGTGACACTTGGGGAAGGTGCGCCGGGTACGCTGGCCCGTTCCAAGCTCTCAGATCCACAACGGCGGCGCGAGGGGTTTCACCGGCCTCCGTCGCAGATCCACCCACAGCCACACATCAGCGGTTGCGCGAAGGAGTTCTGCGATGCGTTCGTTCTCGCTGTCCCGGCGTCAGCTGTTCGCCGTCACCGCCGCCGTAGGGGTGGCCGCCACCGCGCCGCGCGCATCCGCTGCTGCGCCGATCGGAACCCTGGTCGATTACGCGGGCGGCATCCCGTCGGCCGCGGCCATTCGGGACGCGGGCCATCTCGGGGTGATCCGCTACGTCTCGGACCGGCGTACCGGCGCGGAGTGGATGGCCGGTAAACCGCTGCGCTCCCGCGAAGTCGACGAGCTGCGGGCCGCGGGGCTGCGGATCGTGTCCTGCTACCAGTTCGGCAAGGGGCCCACCGCGGACTGGCGCGGCGGGCTGGAGGCGGGCAAGCGGCACGCCGATCGCGGCCTCGCCCTGCACCGCGCCGCGGGCGGCCCGGACGACGCACCCATCTACGCCTCCATCGACGACAATCCGAGCGCCGTCGACTTCGCCACCATGATCGCGCCGTATCTACTCGGCTGGCAGTCGGTGCTCGGCCAGGCGAAGACCGGCGTCTACGCGAACGCGCCCACCATCGAGCTGGCCACAGCCGCGAACCTGGGGTCCTTTTACTGGCAGCACAATTGGGGCACGCCGAAGGGTTTCGTGCACCCCTCCGCGCACCTGCATCAGTTCGAGGTCGACAAACGCGCCATCGACGGCGTCGGCGTCGACCTCAACAATGCCCTGCAGCCCGAATTCGGCGCCTGGTCCTAGGGCACGCCCTAGGTCTGGCAGTGACAGACCGGCGCGACCCGCAGGTCGGGTTCGTCGTCCGGCACCACCCGCAGCGTCGGGCGGGTCTCCGGCGCTTGGTGGTCGCCGAGCCAGGAGAGCAACGACCAGCGCGACAGCCCGGAGAACGCCGAGCCGACGCTGGCGAACGAGGCGGAGGAAATCACCGAGGCGAACGATCCGACCGATCCGATCGACAGCACCGAGCCGACGCTGCCGATGGACAGGATCGAATACGCCGAACCGATGGACAGGATCGAGCCCTCTGAACGGAAGGACAGGATGGATCGGCGCGAACGCCTGCTGCGGATACAACGATCGGGCCTTATCGAACTCTCGATAGTCGCCATGAAAGTGGTCTACCACAATCGGCGGCCGATGATGCGCCATCACCCCTGTATAAATCCGGGCAAATGCACAGGGGTTGCCCGGATTTACGAATTATCAAGCGACGCTGAAGAATCCGAGCGTCGGCAGGAATGAGCAGGTTCGCGGGTCCGCGTCGTCGGCCTTGGTGGTGAGCGAACCGGAAATCACCGCGACGATTCGGCCCGCACCCGTGTCGGCGATGGCGGACAGGGTGGCCGGACCGCCCGGATTGATCTTGGCCTCATCGGTGAGCGGCAGCACGCCCGTCTGCCGGGTGTCCAGGTTCAGCCACTGGACGGTCATCGGCGGATCCTGTACCGGCGTCGGGCCCTTGGTGCCGAGCGCGGTGAAGACGAATCCGGCCTGGCCCGCCTTGGGTCCCGGCGGCGGCAGGGTGGCCGGACCGGGGACGGCGAGCGCGGTGCCGACCGAATCGGCGGTAGGTGCGATGCAGCCCTTGCCGATGGTCGGGTAGAGGAACTGGGCGATCATCGGACCGTCCTTGGGCGGCAGGTCGGGGCCACCGCCGCCGCTGCCGTCGAGGAAGGTGATGATCTTGTCGAGCGTGTCCTTGACCTGCGGCGGCAGGTTCAGCGTCGCCAGCAGCCTGCGGGCCTGATCGAGGATGGCGGTCTGCGGGCCGGAGACGTCGGCCGGTCCGGCGATCGCGCCGACGATGGCGGGGGCCAGCGAGGCGATGGCGTCGATCGGGACGCCCTCGGGGACCATCGGAACAGTGTCGGTGTGCACCGAGGCCGGAACGGGAACCGGGGCGGCCGGCGCGGGTGCGGGGGCGGCCGGGGCCGGAGCGCCGAATGCGGTGGGCGCGGCGAGCGCGGCGCTCGCCGTCATGGCGAGCACGGAAAGCACGATCCGCGATCCTCGGTAGCGAAGCACTGGTCTAGCCGTCCTTACCTGAAAAGCCATCGTTTCCGGGGTCACTCTAGGGATAAGGCCGCTCTGTTGTACAGCTCACTATGAGCGGCGCCGCTGTCGTGGACGATCAGTGTGAACAGAAGGTAGCGCCGTTGTCTGTTACTGGTGTGAAAGGTGATGCAAATGTTATCAGTTTCTGAATTGCGGCGCTCACAGGTCCTGCGTGGTCACGCTGCGCTACCGCCTCCGGGCCTGACGTTCACGCCGCGGCGATTAGCGCGAATGGCCGGAGCCTCCCGCGCTGCGGCTAATCTAATGCACAGCACTCCCCGCCGCGTCGCCCAACCCCGGATCCGTTCCGGAACCAGGCCGACGACCCGACTCGAAAGCCTGCGATTGTGAACCGAGAGAGCGCACGGGTGGACGCACGTCCCGCCGCTGCCGGCCTCCGCTGGGCAGTGCCGTTGCTCGGTCTGTCCGTATTGATCCGCCTGGGCTGGATGCTGCTGGCCCCCAACGGTATGAACCTGGTCGACCTGCACGTCTACGTCAACGGTTCGGCCGATCTGCTCACCGACCGGCTCTACGACTACACCTATTCGGAGAAGACGCCAGACTTCCCGCTGCCGTTCACCTATCCGCCGTTCGCCGCGCTGGTCTTCTACCCGCTGCACTTCCTGCCGTTCACCCTCGTCGCGATCGGCTGGCTGCTGGCGACGGTCGCCGCACTCTACTGGGTGGTCCGCATCGCGTTGGAGTTGTTGATCGGCAAAGAGCGTCTGCGCGAACCGAATTGGCGCGCGGCGACGATCGCCTGGACCGCCGTCGGCCTGTGGATGGAGCCGGTGCGCACCACCATCGACTACGGCCAGGTCAATGTCTTCCTGGTGCTCGGCGCGATGGCCGCGGTGCGCAGCGCGCGATGGTGGATCTCGGGTTCGCTGATCGGCATCATCGGCGGCATCAAACTGACCCCGGCGATCGGCGGGTTGTATTTCGCGGCGCGGCGGCGCTGGGCAACGGTCGTGTGGTCCGCGGTGGCGTTCGGCGCGACCGTCGGCCTCAGCTTCCTGATCAATTCGAAGGAGGCGCGGCGGTATTTCGGCACCCTGCTCGGTGACGCGCACCGGATCGGCCCGGTCGGCTCGGTGTGGAATCAGTCGCTGCGCGGAACCATCAGCCGCATCCTCGGCTACGACGTGGAATCCGGTCCGTGGTGGCTGGCCGCGGCGCTGATCGTGGCGGTGCTCGCGCTGCTGGCCTGGCGCACGCTGCGGCCCGACGATCTGCTCGGCACCCTGCTCATCGTGCAGCTGTTCGGGCTGATGGTCTCGCCCATCTCCTGGTCCCACCACTGGGTTTGGCTGATACCGACCGTGCTCTGGCTGCTTTTCGGGCCGGTGCGGGAACTGCCCGGCGCGCGGATCATCGCGGGGTACTGGCTCGTCACCATGGCGGTCGGGGTGCCGTGGGTGCTCTCGTTCCTGCAGCCGTCGATCTGGACGATCTCCCGGCCGGGCATCCTGTCCTGGCTCGGCGCGGTGGATGTCGCCGGGGTGCTGGTGCTGTTCGGCTGGATGATCTGGCACGGCCGTGGCGAACTGCTCGCGCAGTGGCGAGGACTGCGGACGTTCCGATTCGGGCGTCCGCAGCCGGTGGACGCGGGTTCGGGCGCGGCCTGAACTATCCGGCCATCTTGTCGATCTCGCCCGCCAACGCGATGTCCAGCGCGGTCAATCCGCCGGAATCGTGCGTCGAGAGGGTGAAGGTGACCTTGCGCCAGCGGATATCGATATCGGGATGATGGTTGGCCGCCTCCGCGGCCTCGGCGACCCGGCGCACCAGGTCGATGCCGTCGAGGAAGGTGGGCGCCTGAACGGTGCGGGTGATGGTGTCGCCGGAGCGGGTCCAGTCCGGCAATCCGGTGAGAGCTTGCGTGAGTTCGGTCTCGGTCAGCAGTGCTGCGCTCATGAATTCGGTTCTACTCCACCGGGCCGAGCGGCATCGGGCATTCGCCGGTAGGGGATCAGGCGGCGCGGGCCTTCTTGAGTCCCTTTTTCAATTCCTTGCCGCAAACACCCGCGGCTTCCAGGCGTTTCATCCGCATGATGACCACAGGGCATTTCAAGCAGCGCGTCTTCTTCCGACAGCACTTCTTCTTCGGTTTCAGGCTGGAAACCTGCTTCGCCTTAACCTTGCCCATGATTGCTTAGCATAACCTAAGTGGCCCGCGTGGTCTTTTGCGGTCTCTTTACCGGTAGTGTGTGAGGCTGGCCAGGGTTGCCCGGTGAAGTCGATTCTCCACCACGTTCTCCATGGGCAGGGCCGGCATCGACACTTACAGCAGGAGGATTCAGGCGTGTCGTCTGCACGCGATTTTCGCAACGTCGCCATCGTGGCTCACGTCGACCACGGTAAGACGACGCTCGTCGACGCCATGCTGCGCCAGTCCGGCGCCTTCGCCGAGCGCGCCGAGCCGGTCGACCGGGTGATGGACTCCGGTGATCTCGAGCGGGAGAAGGGCATCACCATCCTCGCCAAGAACACCGCGGTGCATCGCCACCACCCGGACGGTTCGGTGACCGTGATCAACGTCATCGACACGCCCGGCCACGCCGACTTCGGCGGTGAGGTGGAGCGCGGCCTGTCCATGGTCGACGGTGTCGTGCTGCTGGTGGACGCCTCGGAGGGTCCGCTGCCGCAGACCCGGTTCGTGCTGCGTAAGGCGCTGGCCGCCTCGCTGCCGGTGATCCTGGTCGTCAACAAGACCGACCGCCCGGACGCGCGCATCGCCGAGGTGGTCGAGGAAAGCCACGACCTGCTGCTCGACCTGGCATCCGACCTGGACGACGCCGCCGCCGAGGCCGCCGAGCTGGCCCTCGACCTGCCCGTGCTCTACGCCTCCGGCCGCGAGGGCAAGGCGTCCAAGGAGCGGCCCGAAAACGGCAACGCCCCCGCGGCGGAGAACCTGGACGCGCTGTTCGACGTGCTGATGGAGCACATCCCGGCGCCCAAGGGCGATCCGGCCGCGCCGCTGCAGGCACACGTCACCAACCTGGACGCGTCGGCCTTCCTCGGCCGTCTCGCCCTGGTCCGCATCCACAACGGTGAGCTGCGCAAGGGACAGAACGTCGCGTGGATGCACGGCGACGGTGTCAAGCAGGTGAAGATCACCGAGCTGCTGCAGACCATCGGCGTCGAGCGCAAGCCCGGCGAGGTCGCCGTCGCCGGTGACATCGTCGCCATCGCCGGCATTCCGGACATCATGATCGGCGACACCCTCGCCGATATCGACAACCCGGTCGCGCTGCCGCGCATCACCGTCGACGAGCCCGCCATCTCGGTGACCATCGGCACCAATACCTCACCGCTGGTCGGCCGGGTGCAGGGCCACAAGCTCACCGCGCGCATGGTCAAGGCGCGCCTGGACCAGGAACTGGTCGGCAACGTGTCGCTGCGGGTGCTCGACATCGGCCGTCCCGACGCCTGGGAGGTGCAGGGCCGCGGCGAGCTGGCGCTGGCCATCCTGGTGGAGACCATGCGCCGCGAGGGTTTCGAACTCACCGTCGGCAAGCCGCAGGTGGTCACCAAGCAGATCGACGGCAAGGTGCACGAGCCGTACGAGGAACTGACCATCGACTGCCCCGAGGAGTACCTCGGCGGTATCACCCAGCTGCTGGCCGCCCGAAAAGGCAAGATGGTGCAGATGAGCAACCATGCCGCCGGGTGGGTGCGGATGGAGTTCATCGTTCCGTCGCGTGGCCTGATCGGTTTCCGCACCGACTTCCTCACCGAAACCAGGGGCACCGGTATCGCCAACGCCGTTTCGCACGGGTACGCGCCGTGGGCCGGTGAGATCCGGGCCCGGCACACCGGTTCGCTGGTCTCCGACCGTGCGGGCACGGTCACCCCGTTCGCCATGATCCAGCTGTCGGACCGCGGGCAGTTCTTCGTCGAGCCGGGCGCGGACACCTACGAGGGCATGGTCGTCGGCGTCAACCCGCGTGCCGAGGACCTGGACATCAATGTCACCCGGGAGAAGAAGCTGACCAATATGCGCAGCTCGACCGCCGACGTGATGGAAACCCTCGCCAAGCCGCTGCAGCTCGATCTGGAGAGCGCGATGGAATTCTGCGCCGCCGACGAATGCGTCGAGGTCACGCCCGAGGTGGTCCGGGTGCGCAAGGTGGTGCTCGGCGCCACCGAGCGAGCCCGCGAACTCTCCCGCCGCAAGGCCAGGGACCGCGCGGCGCTGTAAACGCTTCTCGCACAACTAAGGTGGACCCGGAGCGGGTCTCGGGGGATTAGGGCGATGTGGGCGGCGCACCGGCGCTGCCCCCGACATAGTGCGAGGTAGAGTGCCGAAGGTGACATCGGGGGTCGGGCGCGCGACGGTGCGCGCCATGCTTGCGGTGGCGGCATCGTTGACGGTGCTCGCCGGTTGCACCGCGAATCCGCCCCCGCCGGTGGAGGCCAGCGACAGCCCGCAGACCACGACGCCCAAGCCGAGTAAGAACACCGTCGTGGTGGCGATCGACGACATCGGCATCGGATTCAATCCGCATCTGCGGTCCGATCAGTCGCCCGCCACCTCGGCGGTGAGTTCGATGGTGCTGCCGAGCCCGTTCCGTCCGGTGGCGAGCCCGACCGTGCCCGGCGCGACCGATTGGGTGCCCGATCTCGGACTGCTCGTCTCGGCGGATGTCACCGCACAGGAGCCGTTCACCATCACCTATACGCTGCGCAACCAGGCCAACTGGTCCGATGGCGCGCCGATCGCCGCCGAGGACTTCCGGTTCCTGTGGCAGCAGATGATCACCCAGCCCGGCGTCGTGGATTCCGCTGGCTACCGGCATATTTCGGATATCGCGTCATCCAATGGCGGCAAGACCGTCACGGTCACCATGAGTCAGCCGTATCCCGCGTGGCGTGAGCTGTTCAGCAATCTGCTGCCCTCGCATCTGCTGAAGGATTCGCCGGGCGGATTCCAGACCGGGTGGATCAGATCGATCAAGGTGTCCGGCGGGCAATTCTCGGTGAAGAACCTCGACCAGGGGCGCGACGAGATCCGGCTGGAGCGCAACGACCGGTACTGGGGTACGCCCGCCGCGCCGGACGAGATTCGGCTGCAGCGCGGTGGAACCACCGCGCAGTTGGCGGAATCGTTGCGCACCAGCGATTCTCAGATGGCGCTTGTGCACGGCGGCGCCGCGACACAGGCGCAGCTGGCCGCGATCCCTTCGGTGCGCACATCGATTACGCCGCAGGCGCGCGAGCTGCAGCTCGTATTGAACGGGCGCAGTGGCGATTTCGCCGATATCCGGGTGCGCAGGGCGGTGCTCGCGCTACTCGATCCCGCGCTGCTGGCCACCGTCGGCGCGCATACCGGTGGCTGGGTGGATCCGGTGCGCGCACAGGTGCTCGCACCGTCGGATCCCGGCTACGCGCCGACCGTGCCGCCGCGCCCCTCGGCCGACGAGGCCTTCGCGCTGCTCGCCGAGGCCGGTTTCGGGCGCGCACCGGAACAGCCGCCGGTCGCCTCGCCGACCTCGCCCGCGCCGAGCCCGCGTTCGGTCGCGAAAAACGGTAAGGCGCTTTCGATTCGGATCGGCGCGGTATCCGGTGACAACACCGCGATCGCCGTCGCGAATACCGCGGCGGACCAATTGCGCAGCGCCGGAATAGATGCCACCGTGCGCAGCGTCGCCGCGGATGCGTTGTACGGCAAGGAGCTTGCCGACAGCACCGTCGACGCGATCGTCGGCTGGGAGGTGGCGGGCACCGATCCGGCCACCGTGCTCGCCTCCCGCTACGGCTGCCCACCGCCGAATGTGCCCGCGTCGAACGGGGATTCGCAGCCGGGCCCGGAGGTCGTCCGGGTCGCGCCGAGCAATCTGTCCGGGGTATGCGATCCGACGCTGCAGGCGCAGATCGATGACGCACTGCGCGGCATCGATGTCGGACGGATTCTGGCGGAGGCCGAGCCGAAGCTGTGGGCGCTGTCGACGGTGCTGCCGATCGTGCAGGACAACGTGGTGGCCGCGGCGGGCCCGCGCGTCGACGGTGTCGCGCTCACCGGCAGTATCCAGTCGGGCATCTTCGGTGATGCCGCACAGTGGCGGATGCTGCCGTGACGGGCGGGCTGCTATTGGTGCACGCGCACCCCGACGACGAATCCATCACCACCGGCGGCACCATCGCGCACTACCGCATGCGTGGGATTCCGGTGCACGTGGTGACCTGCACGCTCGGTGAAGAGGGTGAGGTGATCGGCGAGCAGTGGGCCGGATTGGTCGCGGCACAGGCCGACCAGCTCGGCGGCTATCGAATCCTCGAACTCACCAGGGCGCTCGCGGCTTTGGACGCCGCGCCGCCGCGCTTCCTCGGCGGCGCGGGCCGCTGGCGGGATTCCGGGATGGCCGGAATGGCGTCGCAGGCGAACCCGCGGGCATTCATCCACTCCGGTGACGCGGCCGTGGCGGCCATGGCCGAAATCATTCTGGAACTGCGTCCACGCGTCGTCGTCGGCTACGACCCGCGCGGCGGCTACGGCCACCCCGACCACATCCGGGCGCACGAGGTGACCACCGCGGCGGTCCGGCTCGCGGCCGAAAAGGGTTGGGACACACCGAAGTTCTACTGGACCGTGACCGACGGCGATATGTTGCGCGCGCACACCGACGCGCTCGCCAAGCGCACGGTGGACGGGCTGCCGGGTGGGCTGCCGTCCGGATGGCGGTTGCCCGCCGAGGGTGAGCTGGCCAGCGTGCCGAGTCATACCGTCACCACCGTCGTCGACGTCTCGGACGGTTTGGCCGCGAAGCGAAATGCGTTGCGGGCGCACGAGACTCAGATCACCGTCGCGCCGTCGGGGCGCGAGTTCGCGCTGTCGAACGATATCGCGCAGCCGGTGCTGCCGGAAGAGCATTTCGTGCTCGTGCGTGGCGTCAAGGGACCGGTCGGGCCGGACGGACGTGAACATGATCTCTTCGCCGGACTCGATTGAACGGCGCGCTGGCGGGGTAATCGGATGCGGGAAGCAGGCCACCGCACTCGACTATCGACCGATCGGTTCCATTTGGCAGTAGCCGCTGGGTTGCTGTTTGATCGGTTATCTGGGACGGGTACCGTGCTCTCATCCCAGGACATCGACGTGGAGGTTTGGCGGGTTCATGACAGCGGTCGGCGACAAGGCTCACCTCAGCGTCGAGGACCACGGCTACCACAAGAGTCTCAAGCCACGTCAGCTACAGATGATCGCCATCGGCGGTGCCATCGGCACGGGTCTGTTCCTCGGCGCGGGTGGGCGACTCAATACGGCCGGACCAGGGCTTTTCCTGGTTTACGCGGTATGCGGCATCTTCGTGTTCCTCATCCTGCGCGCGCTCGGCGAGCTGGTGCTGCACCGGCCGTCGTCCGGCTCGTTCGTCTCGTACGCCCGGGAATTCTTCGGTGAGAAGGCGGCCTTCGTCGCGGGCTGGATGTATTTCCTGAACTGGTCGATGACCGGTATCGCCGACACCACCGCGATTGCCCAATATTTCCACTACTGGTCCGGATTCTCCCCGATCCCGCAGTGGGTACTCGCACTCATCGCGCTGATGATCGTGCTGGGAGTGAACCTGATCTCGGTCAAATGGTTCGGTGAAATGGAGTTCTGGGCCGCGCTGGTCAAGGTCACCGCGCTGTGCGCCTTCCTGATCATCGGCACCGTCTTCCTGCTCGGCCGCTTCACCGTGCAGGGCAAACACACCGGTCCGAGCGTCATCATCGATCACGGCGGCCTGTTCCCGACGGGTGTCCTGCCGCTGGTGGTCGTCACCTCGGGTGTGGTGTTCGCCTACGCGGCCGTCGAGCTGGTCGGCACCGCGGCGGGGGAGACGGAGGATCCGGTCAAGATCATGCCGCGCGCCATCAACTCGGTCATCGCGCGCATCGCGATCTTCTATGTCGGCTCGCTGGTGCTGCTCGGCCTGCTGCTGCCGTACACCAGCTACAAATCCGGTGAAAGCCCGTTCGTCACCTTCTTCGGCGCGCTCGGCGTGCCCGGTATCGGCAGCGTGATGAATATCGTCGTGCTCACGGCCGCCTTCTCCAGCCTGAACGCCGGCCTGTACTCGACCGGCCGCATCCTGCGCTCGATGTCGATGAACGGCAGCGCGCCGAAATTCACCGGGGTGATGGGCAAGAACGGCGTGCCGTACGGCGGCATCCTGCTCACCAGCCTGATCGCGCTGTGCGGCATCGTGCTCAACGGCGTCGTCCCGCATCAGGCCTTCGAGATCGTGCTGAATATGGCCTCGCTCGGCATCGTCGCCTCGTGGACCACCATCGTGCTGTGCCAGCTGCAGCTGTGGCGCTGGTGGAAGCAGGGGCGGGTGGAGCGGCCCGCCTTCCGCATGTTCGGCGCGCCGTACACCGGCCTGTTGACGCTGGTGTTCCTGTTCTTCGTGGTGGTGCTCACCGGATTCGACTATCCGATCGGCACCTGGACGGTGGCGACGCTGGCGGTCATCATTCCGATGCTGATCGTCGGCTGGTACGCAGCGCGCAGGCGGGTGCTGTCCATCGCCGAACAGCGGATGGGTTACACCGGTGAATTCCCGGTCGTGGCCAATCTGCCGCTGGATGGCGAGAAATAACTAGACTGCGGTCCGTGTACAACTGGGATCTGCAGAACGCCATCGCGGCCTTCGTCGAGAGCATGCGCCCGAACTGGCCCGCGCAGCACGACCTCTACCTGTCGGCGCTGTACGCGTTCGTCGATATGCAGAGCCAGCTGCTGACCCTGCTCGGTTTCCCGCCGGTGCCGTGACGGCGCTCGACGATCGGGCGGGTAGGCCGTCAGCAGTGCTCGGGCCGGTCATCGTCGCCCTGCTGGTGCTGGACGGGCTGATCACGCTGGTGCTGGAGGTGCTATTCCTGCCGAGCTATATCGGCGGCGTCGCGATGCCGATCACGGGGGTACTCGCGGGCGTGGTGAACGTGCTGCTGGTGCTGGGCGTGCGCACGGTGACCCACCGCGTCGGGGTGATGCTGCTGCCGCTCGGCGCGTGGGTCATCGGCTTTCTGGCCTGTGCGAGCTCAGGTCCCGGCGGCTCGGTCATGCTCCTGAGCGATTGGCGCACCCTGCTTTTGGTGTTCTGCGGTTTGGTGCCGCCGCTGCTGTTCATCTACTTCCGGATGAACGCCACGGTATTCAGCCGGGAGTGACCGGCTGCCGGAACATCGCCACGTTGTCGACCGCCCATTGGGCGAAAGTTGTTGCGGGGCGGCCGGTTATCTCCTCGACCGAATTGGTCGGCGCGGTCGGCGTCGTCGTCATATGCGCGAGTACGGTGTCGACGTACCAGGCCGCGCGTTCGCCCATCGATGGGGTCAGCGCGTCGATGGTCTCTTCCCGTGATGCGGTGATGAACGAAATATCTTGTCCCAGAGCCACACCGATTTGCCGGGCCAGTTCGGCGCGGGTCAGGATCTCGGGACCGGCGAGGGAGTACGCCTTACCTTCGGCTCCCGCCTCCATCAGCGACTGCGCCGCTATCGCCGCGATATCCACCATGGCGATGGGTGCGCTCGCCTTGTTCGGGTCGGGTTCGCGCACGGCGCCGGTCGTTTGGATCTGCGGAGCCCAAGTTCTGGTGTTCTCCATGAAATCCGCCGGCCACAGGTGCGTCCAGGCCAAGCCGCTGGCCTCGACCGCCCGCGTCACATGACCCCACCAGCTCTCGTGCTCGCCGGACAGGTCGACCACGTACTCGACACCGGCCCGGCGAGCCAGCTCGAGCACGCCTTCGAGAGATTTGTGCATCGGCGCGAGGTACATGCGGTCGACGCCGTCGAATGCCGCGGGCAGTGTCTCCGGCCGACCGAGGTAGCCCTGCGCCACCTGGACTCCATCCGGAAGTGCCGCCGCCGCGGGCTTGTTCGTCAGCGCGCGGACGTCGGTCGCTCCGCGCGCGAGTAGTTCATCGACGACCTTCCGGCCGATATTTCCGGTTGCTCCGGTCACCAAGATTGTCATTCGGTCCCCTCCGAATCGCTGGACCCCGCCATCCTGCCAGCCCGGCGTGCCGCCGGGCAGCCGCATTTGCTTGGGGTTGCATGTGCCGTGGGGATTCCATCTGAGCTGTGAAATATATTGTGGCACACTCAAATTGAGTTCAGTGCAGAGTGCCCGCCGGAATATCCAGATCCTGTTCGGTCTCCAGGCAGGTCCGGACGATCCCGGCCAGCCCGTCGGCGATCACCGGCACCGGCATATCCGCCGGGACATGTACGAAACCACCACGCAGACTCGGCATTTCGGTCTCGATCAGATGCAGCAGCCCGTAGAAGACGTGGTTGCACACGAATGTGCCCGCGGTGAACGACACCGACGCCGGAATACCGGCGGCGCGGACGGCGGCGACCGACGCCTTGACCGGCAGCCGACTGAAGTATGCGGCCGGACCGCCCGAAACCACCGGGCGGTCAACCGGTTGCGCACCCGCGTTGTCGGGGATGCGGGCATCGTCGAGGTTGATCGCCACCCGCTCCGGCGTTATCTCGGTGCGGCCGCCCGCGATTCCGGTGCTGATGACCAGATCCGGCCGGTGTTCGGCGATCGCGGCGCGCAGCACCGATATGGAAGCGCCGAAGACACAAGGCAATTGGACGGCCGACAGCTCGATATCCGTTGGCCGCCCCGCGAGCAGTCGCGCCGCCTCCCATGACGCGTTGCGCGCCTCGCCGCCGAACGGCTCGAATCCGGTCACCAGCACCCGGCTCATCAGAATCCCCAGACGTACATGATCGCGATATTGCAGGCCAGCAGCGGAATCGCCGTCGGCAGTTGGGCTTTGATCGGGCCGTAGCGATCCTTCATCTCCAGCAGAACCGCGGGCACGATATTGAAATTGGCCGCCATCGGCGTGCACAGCGTGCCGCAGAAACCGCTGAGCATGCCGACCGCGAAGATCACCGCGGGATTGCCGTGGAACTGGGTGACCAGCACCGGCCAGCCGATGGCCGCCGTCATCACCGGAAATGCGGCGAACCCGTTGCCCATCACTACGGTGAATACCGCCATGCCAACGCAATACAGCACGACGGCCGCGAATTGTGAACCGTCCGGCAGGATATTCGAGAAGAGCCGGCCCACCTGCTTACCGACACCCGCCTTGTCGAACAGCAGGCCGAGGATGGCGATGTACTGCGGTAGCAGCAGTGCCCAGCCGATGGCCTGCGCCAACCGGGATCCCTCGCGCAGCGCGAGGCCGAGGCTCGGACGCCCTGCCGGCCGCAGCAGCGCCATGGCGGCGATGAGCGCGACGATGACCCCGGCGCCGAGGCCGGTGAGCGCCGGAGTTCCGTTGGCGAGCAACGCTTTTCCATTGACCTTCACCGAGGCGACCAGCGTCGCGAAGAGCAGCGCGACCAGCGGGATCAGCAGCGCGGGCGCGAAGAGCCGGTTACCGAGCCGCTCGGCCGCGGCCTCGCGCTCCTCGACGGAACTGGTGGGAATCTCGGATTTGCCGAGCGCACCCGTGCCGCCGAGCACGCCGACCGCGAGCACCGCGAGCCCGAGCGGCCAGGCGGCTGCCGTCTTGTTGGTGACGAAAGTCGAATAGCAAAAAGACATTCCGAGCAGCGCCCAGAACGCGAAGGCGCCCGTGCGGCGCGGATTTTCCCGATGGCTCAGCGCGAAAACCGCCATCGTGCAGAAGAACAGGCCCAGTGCCCAGTAGATCCATTCGGCGTCGATCATCGGACAACCACCTGTGCGCAGTTCTTGGTCAGCCACCGGTCCAGCCACAGCAGGCGTCCGGCGTGGATTACGTAGGCGCAGATGGCCGATGGGATCGCCCACCGCGCGATCTCGAGCGCGTCGAGCTGAACGTGGTAGGCGGTGTTGATGTATCCGGTGATCAGCAGGACGCTGCCGATCGCGATGAAGATGTCCTCACCGAAGAACAGTCCGATGGTATCCGCGCTCGCGGTGAACCCCTTGATGCGTTCGATCGCCCGCTCGGGCAGCGAACCGTACTTGCGTTCCGCCGCGCCGACGGCCATCGGGCCGATCAGCGGACGCACCGTCTGCGCGGGACCGAAGATGCCGGTCAGGCCCATTGCCGCGGTCGCCTGCCTGGCCAGCATGTAGCCGGCGAGCAGGCGGCCGGTGGTGGCCATGCGCAGCTTCCCGATCATCCTGGCGGCCTGCTGCTGTAGCCCGAAACGGTCCAGCAAACCGATGACCGGCAGGGTGACGACGTAGATCGTCACCGAGCGGCTGCCCGCGAAACCGTTTCCGACGGCGTCGAGGAGCGCGGTGGGGGTCAGGCCGCCGAGCAGTGCGGTGACCACACCGGAAACGACGACGACAAGGAGGGGATTGAGACGTAGTGCGAACCCCGCGACGACGAGGGCCACACCCAAAAGGACGAGCACGTGTTCTCCACTGAACTGGGTCTAACCGAAGCCATGACGGTATGTTCCGTCCGGGCACATCGCAAGCGCTCCGGCATAAACCCAGCAAATGGTGGGCTGAATGCGCCCCGACGGCGGTGGTGGGTGCCGGTCGGTACTGTCGGCGATGACCGATCAGGAGGAAGATCCGTGACCAACATTCTGGATATCCCCGTCACCACCCTCGCGGGTGCGCAGACCACGCTCGGCGGGCTCACCGAGGGGCGGGCGGCGCTCGTCGTCAACGTGGCGTCCAAGTGCGGGCTCACCCCGCAGTACACCGGACTCGAGCAGTTGCAGCAGGAGTACGCGGCGCGCGGGTTCACCGTCGTCGGCGTGCCGTGCAATCAGTTCATGGGCCAGGAGCCCGGCACGTCCGAGGAGATCGCCGAATTCTGTTCCGCCACCTACGGTGTCACCTTCCCGCTCACCGAGAAGAGCGAGGTGAACGGGCCGGGCAGGCATCCGCTGTACGCGGAGCTCACCGAAACCGCCGACGCCGAAGGTAATTCGGGCGATATCGCGTGGAACTTCGAGAAGTTCGTGCTGTCCGGCGACGGCAAGATCGTCGGACGGTTCCGCCCGCAGACCGATCCGCACGATCCGGAACTCATCGCGGCCATCGAGGGCGTGCTGCCGCGGTAGTGACCGAAACCGGGACGGGCAGCGCGCTCGTCCCGGTTCCGTCGCGAATTATCCGGTGACGCAGTTGCCCTGGCCGTCGGCCTGACCGACCTTGTGCGGCATATCCGCGACCTCGCAGCGGGTGCCGCTCGGCAGCGGAATGAACTGGACCCCGTCCTGACCCGGCTTGTAGCAGGTGGCCGACGCGGGCGAATCACCGGGCAGGTAAATGCTTTCGGTGTATTCGAGGCCCGCCTGCGCGCAGGTCTGCTTGGCGATCTGCGCGTAGTCGAAGTCCTCCGCGTTCGCCGACACCGAGCCGACAGCGGTCAGCGCCGCGGCGGCCAATCCCACGAACATGGTGGTCCGGACAAAGCTCATCGTCGAATCTCCCTGAAACTCGGCTGTTTCCGTTGGATACGGCAGACACGGTACGGGTTGGCGCGCGCGGATGGTAGGAATCGAGGTCAACTACCGGCCGAAGTAGTGCCCCTTTTCGAGATCGGCCAGCAGGCCCGGCTGAACGGGTTCCCAGCCGAGCGACTCCCGGGTCGCGGCGCTGGAGACCGGGCTGTCCCGCTGGATGAGCAATCCCGCGAAGCCGAAGTGGTCGACGGCCGCCGACGCCGGAATGGATGCGGTCGGGACACCCGCATGGCGGCCGATTACCTCCGCGATATCGCGGAACGCGATGCCTTCCTCGGCGACGGCGTGCAGCCGGGCACCTGCCGGGGCCACCTCGAGCGCCAGCCGGTACAGGTGGGCCGCGTCGAGGCGGTGGACGGCGGCCCAGCGGCTGCCGCCATCGCCGACATAGGACGAAACTCCTTGTGTGCGTGCGATATCGATCAACTGGGTGAGGAAGCCGTGATCACCGTCGCCATGCACGATCGGCAGCCGCACCACCGCGACGCGCACGCCGCGTTCGGCGAAGGCCAAGGCCACCGATTCGGTGGCGATCCGCTCGGCGTTGAACGCCGTGGGATCGGGCGCACTGTGCTCGGTGGCGATCTCGCCGGGTACGAAACCTCCGGTGGCAGAGGTGATCAGAAACGGGCGGTCCGACGATGCCAGCGCCGCGCCGAGGGTTTCCACGGCCCGGCGATCTATCCGGACGTTCTCGGCGAAATCGGTGAAATCGTGGACGAAGGCGGTGTGGATGACACCATCCGCCGCGGCTGCGCCGGCGCGCAGGCTGTCCAGGTCGGTCAGGTCGCCGCGATGCGGTTCGGCTCCCGTCGCGGTGACCGCGGCCGCCGCCGCATCGGTGCGGGCGAGCCCGAGCACTTCGTGTCCGGCGTCGAGTAGTTCGCGGACGACGGCGCTTCCAACGAAACCCGTTGCGCCGGTGACGAATACGCGCACTGTGTACTCCTTCGGAATTCAGCTGACCGGCTTCGGGGCCGGTGTTTTCAGCTTCGGTGCGCGATGCCGTCGGCGTCCAAGGCCTGTTTCGCACAGCGCAATGCATTCAAGGCATCGCCGCAGTTGACGGGGTAGTTCCGTGCAGTGCCGCCGGTGGCGGTGCCATACCCTGGAGTTATGGCCGATACACCCGCGATCGATCTCGACCTACGCCTGGTCCGGTACTTCACCGTCGTCGCCGAGCATCGGCATTTCGGTCGCGCCGCCACCGCGCTGCGGGTCGCGCAGCCGTCGCTGAGTCGCCAAATCCGGCGTCTGGAACAGCAATTGGGCGCTCGGCTGTTCGATCGCACGCCGCAGGGCGTCGGGCTCACCGAAGCGGGTGCGGTCTTTTTGCCGCGCGCGAAGGCGCTGCTGCGCTCGGCCGGTCAGGCCGCGGCATACACCAGGGCGGCCGCCGAACCGCATCGCATCGTCATCGGCTACACCGTCAACCTGATCGTCACGCCGGTGGTGCGCGAACTGCGCCGACGCCATCCGGACGCCGATATACAGACGTCGCACCTGGGTTGGCGCAAAGCGCGCGAGGCGCTGCTCGACCACCACGTCGACGCCGTGCTGACCCGGCTGCCGTTCACCACCGACCAACTACACGTGACGATTCTCTACGACGAACCTCGGGCCGTGCTGGTGCCGCGGGACCATCGGCTGGTGGGCAAGGAGTCGGTCACCTTGGGTGACATCGCCGACGAACCCGTGGTCCGCGTGCCCGATCCGGCGTGGAATGCCTTCTGGCGCATCGACCCTCGCCCCGACGGCAGTCGCGCACCGGACGGCCCGCTCGCCGAGACGCTCGAGGACAAACTCGAATTGATCGCCTCCGGTCAGGCGGTGGCCATCGTCCCCGCCGATCCGACGGCCGAACGCGTGCGTCCCGATCTCACCGCCATACCGCTCGAGGATGTGCCGCCGAGCCACGTGGTGGTGGCGACCCGCGCCGGTGACGGCAGCCGTCTGGTGGCCGACTTCCGCAAAATCGCCAGGGCCATCCTCACCGGTCCCGCCGGATAGGCTCGGCGATGCCATATTCCGCTATTTGGGCGCTCAGCCCGGTCCCATTGAGATCCAGATACAGCAGCCGCTCGGTGACGGAAAGCGTGACGGTGTTGCGGCGTTCGATGGCGGCGACGGCTTCATCGATGAAACTCCGGTCGATGCTGTACACCGGAATCGCCTCGGCGCGATGGATCCGTTTGCCGGTGAGCTGCGCCAGCACCTTGGCCGGATCGCGATGGGTGTAGACGGCGACGCGGTCGGCCATTTTGCTGCCGCGATGCACCCGCTCCGCATCGGGCGCGCCGACCTCGATCCACGCGGTGACCTGCCCGGTGCGATCGCGCACCAGCACCGCCGGTTCATCGGTCGATGAGACGCCGCCCTCGCTGAACGCGATGCCCTCCTCGTACTCCAGGCAGTAGGCCAGCAGGCGGGTCAGCATGAATTCGGCGGTCTCCGACGGATGCCGCGCCACCCGGACGTCGAGATCCGCGTAGACCCCGCGGTCGACGTCGGCCAGCTGAACGGTGAAGGTGTACATGGTTGCGCCGAGTGCCATAGGTGCAGCAGCTTACGTGCCGGTTCAGTCGAGCCGAACCGCGAGCGTCGCGACGACCGCGTCGGTGCGGGCGCGCAGGGCCGCGGTGAGCACCGGGCCGCGCGGGTTGTGCAGCGGGCGGTGCCACCAGCGCCTGGCCTCCATATGGGCCAGCAGAACGGTGACCTGGCGGCCCTTTTCGGTTTGCTTGCGCACGTAGCCGACGAGGGTGTTGACGAGGCTGCGGTGCGGGGAGGGCAGCACCTTCAGCGGTACGCCGGGATCCCATTCCTTCCATTGCGCGCTGAGCTTTTTGGTCGATGCGGGATCGATTTCGGCTGCCACCGCGACGATTTCGCCGCGCATCCGCAGGGCCGAGCAGAGCGCGCGGGCCGTCACCTCGCTGATCGCGACCACCGGGACCACCACCAAAGCCTGTGTCGCCGAACCGGGTTCGGGCCGCGGCGGAATCTCGCCGAGGTGCAGCTGGCGGGCGACATCGCCGTAATAGTTCTCGGTGCGAGCGAAATTCACCACCAGCGCGGGCACGATGATCAGCAGCAGCCAGGCGCCCTCGGTGAATTTCTCGGCGAACAGCACGATCAGCGCGACGGCGGTGAGTATCGCGCCGAATCCGTTGAGGGCGGCCCGATGCCACCATCCCGGACCGCGTTCGCGATACCAGTGCAGTACCAGGCCGCCCTGGCTGATGGTGAAGCCGATGAATACGCCGATCGCGAAAAGCGGTAGCAGCCGGTGAGTTTCGGCGCCGACGATGATCAGCACCAGCGCGGCGAGCCCGGCCAGCGCCGCGACGCCGTAGCGGAACACCGGGCGTTCGGAACGCACGCCGAACAGCGATGGCACCCGGCGGTCCTTGGCCAGCAGCGAGAGCAGCACCGGCAGCCCGCCGAAGCTGGTATTCGCCGCGAGCACCAGCACCAGCGTGACGGCCAGATTGGTGAGATAGAAGAGCCAGCCGGTGCCGAACGCGCCGGCCGCGAGCTGGGCCAGCAGGGTCACCTCCCCGCGCGGCACCACATCGTTGCGCCGGATCAGCCAGGCCAGCCCGAGCAGCATGACGCCGAGCAGTACGCCGAGCGCGACCTCGGTGTGCTGGGCCCGCCGCACCGCGGGCGTGCGGAACGACGGCACCGCGTTGGCGATGGCCTCGACACCGGTGAGCGCCGAGCAGCCGGCCGAAAAAGCCTTGAGCAGCAGGATGATTCCCAAACCCTCGACCGCGACGAACGGCGACCGATCGGTGCCGATCCGCACCGGCTCCCAGTGCACCAATCCGGCGACGATCACCGCGAGGATCAGCACGACGAACAGAATCGTCGGCCCCATCAGGACTTTCGCGGATTCGGCCACCCCGATGAGGTTGATGATGGTGAGCACCGCGAGCCCGATCAGCGTGACGAGCAGCAGATGGCCGGCGAGCACCGGAAAGGCGCTGGCCAGGCTCGCCGCACCGGCCGCGAGGCTGACCGCGACGGTGAGCACGTAGTCGACCACCAGACTGGCCGCCGCGAGCAGGCTGGCCCAGCGGCCGAGATGCCGTTTGGCCACGGCATACGCGCCGCCGCCGTCGGGGTGCACCGCGATCACCTGCCGGTAGGACAGCACCAGTACCAGCAGCAGTGCGGCGATGGCCACCGAAACCGGCAGCGTCCAGGAGACCGCCGCCTCGCCGGCGGCGATGAGCGCCAGCACGATCGCCTCGGGGCCGTACGCGACGCTGGACAGCGCGTCGAGCGAGAGCGCGGCCAGTCCGCCGAGCGCGGTCAATCGGAATTGGTCGCCGCGCTGCATCCGCCGGACCCGGCGGTCGGCGATCCTCGGTTCGGCAGCGCGCTGCTCCAGCCTGTTCACCACGCCGATCATTCAACGCGGTGCCGATACCCTGCGCCGATAGCGACACGAGGGCCAGGTTCAGCGCTTGCCGAGGCGTCCCGGATCCACCTGCTCGATGAGCGCATATGCCTGGTCGATCGGGATATCGAGCACCGCGTAGCGCTTCTTGCCCGCCGCCGTCGCCGCGACCACCGTCGCAACTCCCGCCCGGCGCTGGAAGAAGGTCTGCCGCACCGTCCAGCCGATGATGCCGGGCGCCTCCAGGCAGTCGCGGTCGCGGTCCAGCGAACCCGAGCGGGTGACGAGCCAGGTCGGCGCGGCGCCGCCGGCCGGAATGACCGCGTGGCCGAGTCCGCGATACCGGTCGGCGGCGAGCGGAATGCCGATCACCGTGCCGAGGGCCGGAATCAGCCACCACCATGCCGAAAACTCCACGCCCGCAAGCCTTATCGCGAGCATGACGACCGCGATGACGAGTACGGGCAGCAGTGTGCGGGTGTACCGGCGCCGCAGCGCGGCGGGCCCGTGCGGGACCAGCGGCACCAGGCCGGGCATCAATTGCGTTGTGCCGCTGGGCTTATCGTGTATGGCGTCCGGTGCGAGCAGATGGGCGAGCGTGTGATCGATCGCCGCCCGCGGCGCCTGCGGCAGGATCTTCACCCGCGGCTTCTCGCCGGTCATGATCGCCTCGAGTTCGGCGCCGCCGGCGAGCCGCAGCAGCAGCGGCTCGTTCACCGTCGCGCCGCGAAACCTGGCCAGATCCATGGTGATCTGCCGCGTGGTGAACAATCCGTGCCGGATCTGCAGCGTCTTCCCGTCGTCGAGCACCTGCAAGCCGAAATACGTTGCCAGATAACGTGCGCACGCCGCCAGCGCCACCACCAGCACCAGCGCGACAACCAGCGCCGCGATCGCCAGCGCGATGACCAGTGCCGTGCCGTCGCGCAGGCTGTGCACCGCGTCGGAGCGGAAAATCGCCTGGCCGATTCCGTATTGGAAGGCGAGGCCGACGATCGGCGCGAAGATCGCGAACCCGGTCAGCGACAGCGGCGCGTACCGCACCCAGCCCGCCTGCCAGTGCGCGATCTCCCGGCCCGTCGGTTCTATCTTCGTAACCTCTTGTCCGGCAAGGTCTTCGGTGCCGGTGCCGGTGCCGGTGCCGGTGCCGGTGTCGGCGAGCAGTTCGCGGCGCAGGTCCGGGACCAGCCGCGCGTCCAGCGCGTCGAGCTTGAACTGCTCCTTCTTTTCGGCCTGTTGTCCGGTCCCGATGGCGAGCACCGCCAACCCGAGCACCCGGTGCAGCAGGTCGGCCTCGATATCCACCGAGCGGATCCGCGAGCGCGGCACCGCGAGCCGCTTGCGCTGGATCAGACCCGTGCGCAGCTCGACATGCGTCGGACCGACCCGGTAGGTGGTGGTGAACCAGCGGGTCGCCGCGAAACCCACGATCAGCACCAGCGGGATCAGGCTCCACAGCGGATTGTCGGCGCGGCTGCCGACGATGACCGTGCCGATCAACACCGGGATGTACCGCACGACCTCATTGACCGGATGTACCAGCAACATTCGCGGATCCAGCCGCTGCCACGGCCGGACCGGAGCCGTCTGCGTCATGTCGCGTCACCGCGGTGCCGGGCGGCGATATCGGTCAGCCGCCGCACCGTCTCCTCGGCCACCGGCCGGTCCAGCGCCGAAATGGTCACGGCCCCAGCCGAAGACGCGGTGGTGACGGTCACCGTCGCGAGGTCGAGCATGCGCTCCAGCGGCCCGCGTTCGGTGTCCACCGTCTGCACCCGGGAGATCGGCGCGACCCGGCTCTCCTGATTGATCCAGCCGACCCGCGTGTACACCGCCTCGTCGGTGACCTCCCACCGGTGCACCGCGTAGCGCCACCACGGCACCACCCCGATGCTGACCGCGGCGGCGGCCAGAGTGATCGCGAAGACGGCGAGCTGCGCGCCGCGGTGCCCGGTATCCACCAGCGCCCAAATCAGTTCGGCCACGAACGGAATCACCCAGGCGAGCGCGGCTTGGATGGTCCACAGCAGTTTCGCCTTGGCGCTGGGACGCCAGGCCGGTTCGGCCATGATCGTGGGCGGCTGCGACATGCTGCCCATGGTTGCACGAATCGATCGGTCACCGGCATGACGGTTGTCATCCGTTCCGGATTCGTCGGCGGCGGCCGGAATAGTGTGGTGTGCGACGAGGTTGTCCACCCTCACAGGCACTGGAAGGAGACATGCCCGGATGGTTAGCGCATGATCGAGGACGTGACTCAACTGCCGCACCCCAGCATTCCTTCCGCACCGCCCGCGGCCTCGGCCATGCGCCGCGCGCTGCGTCGGGCGCGTGACGGGGTGACGCTCAACGTCGAAGAGGCCACCGTGCTGCTGCATGCGCGCGGTGACGATCTGAAAGACCTGATGAACAGCGCGGCGCGCGCCCGCGATGCCGCGCTGGATTCGGCGGGCCGACCGAAGCAGCTCACCTACTCGCGTAACGTTTTCATCCCGCTCACCCGGTTGTGCCGGGACAAATGCCACTACTGCACCTTCGTCACCGTGCCCGGCAAACTCCGGGCAGCGGGCGAGGGCATGTTCCTCGAACCCGACGAGGTACTCGATATCGCCCGCCGCGGCGCCGCGCTCGGCTGTAAGGAAGCGCTGTTCACGCTGGGCGACCGCCCGGAGGACCGCTGGCCGGAGGCGGCGCAGTGGCTCGACGAGCGCGGCTACGACTCCACCATCGACTACCTGCGCGCCGTATCGATCATGGTGCTGGAGGAGACCGGCCTGCTGCCGCATCTCAATCCCGGCGTGATGACCTGGGAGGAGATCTCCCGGCTGAAGCCGGTCTCGCAGTCCATGGGCATGATGCTGGAGACCACCGCGACCCGGCTGTTCACCGAAAAGGGCAACTGCCACTACGGAAGTCCGGACAAGGATCCGGCGGTGCGGCTGCGCGCGATCACCGACGCGGGCAGGCTCTCGGTGCCCTACACCACCGGCATCCTGGTCGGCATCGGCGAGACGCTGGCCGAGCGCGCCGAATCGATTATGGCGATTCGCAAGCAGCACAAGGCATTCGGGCATATTCAGGAAGTCATCATCCAGAACTTCCGGGCCAAGAGCGATACCGCCATGCGCGATGTGCCGGATGCGGGGATCGAGGAATTCCTGGCCACCATCGCGGTGAGCCGCCTGGTACTCGGGCCGGACGTGCCGGTGCAGGCGCCGCCGAATCTGGTGTCGCACGAGGACTGTCGCGCGCTGATCGATGCGGGCATCGACGACTGGGGCGGTGTCTCGCCGGTGACGCCCGACCACGTCAACCCGGAACACCCGTGGCCGAATCTGGAGACGCTGCGCGAGATCACCGAATCCGCGGGTTATGAACTGGCCGAACGTACTTCGGCGCATCCGAAGTATGTGCGGGCGGGCAACCCGTGGGTGGATCCGCGGATCGGCGCGCACGTCGCCGCGCTCAGCGACCCGGTGACCGGCCTGGCCCGGCCGGACGCGATTCCGGTCGGCCTGCCGTGGCAGGAGCCGGACGAATCGTGGGAGTCGGCGGGCCGCGTCGACCTGAACACCTCGATCGATACCGATGGCCGAAATACGGTGAGCCGCAGCGATTCCGCGCTCGGCGAAGAGGTGGTGGGCGCCTTCGGCGATTGGGACACCATTCGCGAACAGGCCCGTGATCTGGCCGCCGCCGCACCGGAGAAGCTCGACGCCGACGTGCTCGCCGCGCTACGCGCCGCCGAACGCGATCCGGCCGGGCTCACCGATGCCGAATACCTGGCACTGGCCACCGCCGACGGCGCCGACCTCGAGGCGGTGACCGCGCTCGCCGATCAACTGCGCCGCGACACCGTCGGCGACGACGTCACCTACGTGGTGAACCGGAACATCAACTTCACCAATATCTGCTACACCGGCTGCCGGTTCTGCGCCTTCGCCCAGCGCAAGGGCGACGCCGACGCGTTCACGCTGAGCATGGACGAGGTCGCCGACCGAGCGTGGGAGGCACACGTCGACGGCGCGACCGAGGTCTGCATGCAGGGCGGTATCGATCCGGATCTGCCGGTCACCGGTTACGCGGATCTGGTGCGCGCGGTGAAGAAGCGGGTGCCATCGATGCACGTGCACGCCTTCAGCCCGATGGAGATCGTCAACGGTGCGTCGCGCGGCGGGCAGAGCGTCAAGGAGTGGCTGGTCGCGCTGAAAGAGGCCGGACTGGACACCATTCCGGGCACGGCCGCGGAAATCCTGGACGACGAGGTGCGCTGGGTGCTCACCAAGGGCAAGCTGCCGACCTCGGCGTGGATCGACGTGATCAGCACCGCGCACCGGGTGGGCATCCGGTCGAGCTCGACCATGATGTACGGGCACGTCGACAGCCCGAAGCACTGGGTCGGCCATCTGCGGGTGATTCGCGGAATCCAGGACGACACAGGCGGTTTCACCGAATTCGTGCTGCTGCCCTTCGTCCATCAGAGCGCGCCGCTGTACCTCGCGGGCGCGGCGCGGCCAGGTCCGACGATTCGCGACAACCGGGCCGCGCACGCGCTCGCCCGCATCATGCTGCACGGCCGGATCGACAATATCCAGACCAGCTGGGTCAAACTCGGCACCGCGGGTACCCGGATGATGCTGAACGGTGGCGCGAACGATCTCGGCGGCACGCTGATGGAGGAGACCATCTCCCGGATGGCGGGTTCGCAGCACGGCTCCGCGAAAACCGTTGCCGAGCTGGTGGATATCGCGTCGGGCATCGGGCGGCCGACCCGCGAGCGCACCACGACCTACGGTGTGCCGAAGCGGCGCGGGCCGCTGCCGGACCTCCAGTTGACGGTCGGATGAATGCCCCGGCCGCCTTATCGGGCGAATGCCCCGCGCAGGACGGGGCCTTCGCCCGGCCAAATAATTAGGCGAGGCTGGCCGGTAGTAACGTGTCGGGTGCCGGGATACTGTTGCGCGGGCGGAGTAATCCCGAGGTGAGGACAGACTAGGAGAGCGGCAGTGCCGTACATCATCGCTGAACCGTGCGTTGACGTGAAGGACAAGGCGTGCATCGAGGAATGCCCCGTGGATTGCATCTACGAGGGTGGCCGCATGCTGTACATCCATCCCGACGAGTGCGTGGACTGTGGTGCGTGTGAGCCGGTCTGCCCGGTGGAGGCGATCTTCTACGAGGACGACACCCCGGACCAGTGGAGCGGTTACGTCAACGCGAACGTCGATTTCTTCAACGACCTCGGCTCGCCCGGCGGCGCGACCAAGGTGGGCGCCGTCGATTACGACCCGCCGTTCATCAAAGAACTCCCGCCGATGGCGAGCGAGTGAGTAGACGCACCCGGGTCAGCGCGCTGCTACCCGATTTCCCCTGGGACACCATCGCTTCGGTGAAGGAGCGGGCGGCGGCGCATCCGGGCGGGCTCGTCGATCTCTCGGTCGGCACCCCGGTCGATCCGGTCGATCCGCTGATTCGCACCGCGCTGAACGCGGTCGCGGCGGTGCCCGGATATCCGACCGTCCACGGCACTCCCGAACTCCGCGCGGCCGCGGTCGACGCGCTGGCCCGGCGTTATCGGATCACCGGTGTGCACCCGTCGGCGGTGCTTCCGGTGATCGGCACCAAGGAGCTCATCGCGGGCCTGCCTCGGTTACTCGGTTTGGGCGCCGACGATCTCGTCGTCATCCCGGAGGTCGCGTATCCGACCTACGAGGTCGGCGCGCTGCTGGCCGGTACTCGGATGTTGCGCGCCGACGGGCTCACCCGGCTCGGGCCGGAGCGCCCGGCGCTGATCTTCCTCAACTCGCCGTCGAATCCCACCGGCCGGGTGCTCGGGGTGGAGCATCTGCGCAAGGTGGTGGCGTTCGCGCGGGAGCGCGGCGTCATCGTCGCCTCCGACGAGTGCTATCTCGGTCTGTCCTGGGAGGGCCGGGCGCTGTCGATCCTCGATCCCGAGGTCTGCGATGGCGACCACACGAACCTGCTCGCCATCCATTCGCTGTCCAAGACCTCGAGCCTGGCGAGTTACCGCGCCGGATTCGTCGTCGGCGATCCGGAGCTCATCGGCGAAATGCTGGAGGTGCGCAAGCATTCCGGCATGATGGTGCCCCTCCCGATCCAGGCCGCGATGACCGCGGCGCTCGGCGATGACGAGCACGAGGCGCGGCAGCGGGAGCGGTACCGGGCGCGGCGCGAGGTGTTGCGTAAAGCGTTGGCGGGGGCCGGTTTCCGGATCGATCACTCCGAGGCCGGGCTGTACCTCTGGTCGACCCGCGGCGAACCCGGCCTGACGACCTTGGATTGGCTCGCCGACCGCGGAATCCTCGCCGCGCCCGGCCACTTCTACGGTCCGCAGGGCGCGGAGCACGTACGAATCGCGTTGACGGCCAGCGATGAGCGGATCGCTGCGGCAGCAGAACGCTTGAGCGGCAGCTGATTTCGGTTTGGCAGGACCGAAACTCGAAGCTAGGCAGTAGTTTCCGGATTTGGGCCGGGTGGCTGGATTCGCGGATCCGCGAAGATCTCGATATTCGGGCCGCCCTCCTCGGAAAGCCTGGCGGCGGCGGCATCGGTGATTCGCAGCGCGAACAATCCGGCCTCCGGATCGACCGGAATCAGTCCGTATCCCACATCGACATCCGCCTCGGACAATTGGAGCTTCTGCAACGCGTCGCAGAGTGTCGCGGTTTTCGGTAGCCGAACGGTCAACAGCGGCATGTCTCCACGCTACGCCCGAACGCTGGTGTTCTTCAGTGCCGCGAGCAGTGCCGCCGCATCGGCGACGCCGTAACCGTAGTCGTAGTCGAAACCGCTCTTGCCGTGCTTGATCGCGGTGCGCCGCACCAGATCTCGCAATTGCGCCGGTGTCAGTGCGGTGGCCGGGTAACGGGTGCGGATGGCCGCGATCAGCCCGGCGGCGACGGGGGTGGCGGCCGAGGTACCCGAGTCGGGGGTGCCCGCGCCGAAAGCAGTCGAGCCGAGGAAGTGGGTGTAGGCGCAGATATCGGGTTTCTTGTCGGTGAGCCGGCCCGGCCCCTGGGAGGAGTAACCCACCCTGGTGTTCGAGGTGTCGACGCCGCCGATACTCAACACGCTCGGATGCGAATTCGCCCCGGTGATCGGGCGATCGGCGTAACCACAGCGGCCGTCGGGGCAGTCGCGTCCGCAATTGCCCGCGGCGAACAGGATGTCGGCGCCCGCGGCCTCCAGCGAGCCGACGATGATGTTGAACGGATGGGACGGATTGTCGGAGTAGTTCCCCGGCTGGCCGACCGGGAAATCCCAATCGGGCGAGAACGCGCCCCAACTATTGCTGACCACCAGCGCCCGGGTGGCCGCCGGTTGGTCGGTGAGCACGGTGCGCAGCCGCGCGTACCCGGCCAGCGCGTCGGACAGCAGGCCGTCCATCGCGGTCTGGCCCTGGCGGGTGCTGCGCAGTACCGGATAGTCGAGCAGGGTGACGCGCGGTGCGGCGATCATCGTGTCGAAGGCGCACATGGTGCCGTGGTCGACCGGGAACTGGCCCGCTGTTCCGGTGACGCCCTGCGGATTCCAGCTGCGCCGCGCGTCGATGGTGACCGTGCTGCCGCGGGCCTGCTCGACGAACGCCGCGTTGATCCCGGTGTCGACGACGGCGAGCGCCACCGACTGCCCGGTCAGCCCCGACGCCGCCAAATCGGTGGTGTGCAGCAGTGATTCGATATCGGTCCAGGTGCCGACCGGGTCGCTGTCACCACAGGTGATGATGCCCTCGATGACCGGATCGGCGAATACCCCGGTGATCGCCGGTTGTGCGGTCAGCCGCTGTACGACGGCATCGATATCGGTCTCGGCGATCTCGCCGCGCACCACCACCGAGGCATGCTCCGGC
This sequence comes from Nocardia sp. JCM 34519.1, assembly GCF_020361265.1. Lineage (NCBI taxonomy): Bacteria > Bacillati > Actinomycetota > Actinomycetes > Mycobacteriales > Nocardiaceae > Nocardia > Nocardia sp. JCM 34519.1. The sequence continues at coordinate 641,808 of NZ_JAIRBR010000001.1, read as the reverse complement.
GCGAGCGAATACATCGGCCCGTCCTCGAAGCGGAGTGCGCGCGGTACCGCGACGGGATGCCATGCCCGGTCCACGACCGTGTCGGGCAGTTCGCCGACCACCTCCCCGGCGGTGACCGTGACCGCCGGATCGGCGATCGCGGCGATCACATCGGCCGTCGGACGAAGCTGAATCAGCACGCGCATGACGCCATATTGCCGGTAGTAGGGGTAAAAATACGGGTTGACGCGCGAATTCGTACCAAACCGTGTCTTGACGGGCGGGACCCGGCCACCGGGTTAGCCTGGAGTATGGACGCTGTCACGGTAGTCCCCATACCCGCGAACGAGCCCGTGCACTCCTACGCACCGGGCACCCGCGAGCGCGAGCTGCTCATCGCCCGGCTCGCCGAGATCTCGGGCCATTGCGTCGAGGTGCCGCTGGTGATCGGCGGCAAACCACGACCGGGCATCGGCACCCGGCACGATATCGTCGCACCGCACCGGCACCGGCAGGTGCTCGGAACATACACCGACACAACACATTCCGAGGCGCAGGACGCGATCGATGCGGCGACGGCGGCTGCACCCGGTTGGCGCGCGATGCCTTTCGACGAGCGCGCCGCCATCCTGTTGCGCGCGGCCGACCTGCTGGCCGGGCCGTGGCGCGAAACCATCGCCGCCGCAACGATGCTCGGCCAGTCGAAATCGGTCGTGCAGGCCGAGATCGACGCGCCGTGTGAGCTGATCGACTTCTGGCGGTTCAATGTCGCCTTCGCCAGGGAGATTTTGCAACAACAGCCGCAGTCGAGTCCGGGCGTGTGGAACCGGATGGATTACCGGCCGCTCGAGGGGTTCGTCTACGCGATCACGCCGTTCAACTTCACCGCCATCGCCGGAAATCTGCCCACCGCACCGGCTTTGATGGGCAATACCGTGGTGTGGAAGCCGTCGCCGACGCAGACGCTCGCGGCGTACCACACCATGCGGCTGCTGGAGGCGGCGGGCCTGCCGCCCGGCGTGATCAATATGGTCACCGGTGACGGTGTCGAGCTGTCCGAGGTGGCGCTGGCCGACCGGCGGCTGGCCGGAATCCATTTCACGGGCTCCACCAAGACATTCCAGTACCTCTGGCAGCAGGTCGGCGCGAATATCGGCCGCTACGACTGCTATCCGCGACTGGTCGGCGAGACGGGCGGCAAGGATTTCATCGTCGCGCACGCGTCGGCGGATCCGAAGGCGCTGTGCACCGCGCTGATTCGCGGCGCGTTCGAATATCAGGGCCAGAAATGTTCGGCCGCGTCCCGCGCCTACATCGCGCGCTCGGTGTGGCGCGAGATGGGCGACGATTTCCTGAATCTGACCGCCGAGCTGACCTACGGCGATGTCGCCGATCTGTCGAATTTCGGTGGGGCGCTGATCGATCGGCGCGCCTACGACAAGAATGTCGCCGCCATCGAGCGGGCCAGGTCGGCGGGCATCACCATTCCGGTCGGCGGCACCTATGACGACAACGAGGGCTGGTTCGTCCGCCCGACGGTGCTGCTGGCCGACGACCCGCGCGACGAATCCTTCGCCACCGAGTATTTCGGCCCGATCCTGTCGGTGCACGTCTACGACGATGCCGAACCCGGCGCGTACACCGCGGTGCTCGCCGAGGTGGAATCGGCCGCGCCGTACGGATTGACCGGCGCGGTCTTCGCGCGGGATCGCAATGCCGTCGAACAGGCCGGCGCCGCACTGCGTTTCGCGGCGGGCAACTTCTATATCAACGACAAGCCGACCGGTGCGGTGGTCGGCCAGCAGCCGTTCGGCGGGGCCCGCGCGTCCGGCACCGACGACAAGGCGGGCTCACCGCTGAACCTGCTGCGCTGGGTCGCGCCGCGCGCGATCAAGGAAACCTTCGTCCCGCCAACGGATTACCGGTATCCGCATATGAGCTAGTGGCGGGCCTAAACCAGCGGCAGCCCGCGCCGCATCCGTCGCCGCATATCGAACAGGTAGGCGTTGAGCGGAAACATCCTGGCCTGCTTGGGCAGTCGGGTGTGCACGGCGGCGATCGCGCGCAGCAGCAGATCGAATCGGCGCTGATCGCGTTCGGTCCAGGTCATTCGCATCTCGTCGCGCAGATGCTGCGGCAGCAGCCCGGTGACGGCGAACCGCTGCAGCCGCGCGAAGGTGAATTGCACCGGGCGCGGCAGCATTTTCAGGTCGATCAGGTCGTCGAAGTAATCGCGCAGCGCGGGTTCGATACCGCGCTGGGCCAGGTTCTCCGTCCAATACCGTTGGAAGGCGGCACGATCCGCGGGCCACAGCTCCGGCCGCATCTGCAGCGTCGTGCCGAATCGAGCGCAGTATCGGTAGAACGCCTCGGCCGTCTCCGGATCCATCGGCCCGTGCATGCGGGTGTAGAGATCGTCGATGCCCCAGTAGAGGCAGGCCGCGACCCACAGCTGCAATTTCGGATCGAAGGCGTTGTATTTCACCGGGCTGGCCGCGGTCGAACGCACCGGCCGATGCGATTCGTCGACCGCCGCGCGGTAGGCGGCCCGTTCCGCGTCGGAACCCATCATCGCGACGGCGAGGTAGGTGAGCGTGGTGCGCATCCGCTTGAGCGGATGCAGGGTGACCTTTCCGCTGTCGACGGTGCTCTCCAACACGCCCCGGCCGACCGGGCGGAGGCTGAGCTGCATGATCACATTGGCGACGCCGCCGAGGAATGCGGCGATTCCGTCGATGTACTCCTGCACGGTCTCCGGCGTGATCGGTTCGGCGTACTCGTCGATCCGGGCTGGCGCGGTCATCGCGGCTCCTCGTTGAGCGATAGTGAGATGATTCATCTACAAATCTCTCATCGTCTCGATATGCTGTCAATCGTCCGCACCGATTCCTGAGGGTATGTGATGCTGAATCTGTCATCGTTTCGCCGATCGATGGGGTGAATGCCATGGCAAGGCTCAATCGGCTGCTGGCCCGGGTGCGCGACGCCGGGCCGGAAGACGGCAATCAGACACGGGTCCTCGACGCCGCACTGCTCGCCTTCCTCGACTTCGGCATCAAACGCACCAGCATGGTCGAGGTGGCCCGGCGCTGCGGTCTCTCACCCGCCACCCTCTACCGGCGCTATGCCAGCAAATCTGATCTGATCCAGGCCGTCGGCCTCTGGCAGGCGCGGCAGTTCGTCGCGCAGGCCGATGCGGCGTTGCAGCGGCAGATCGAACGGGACGCCAGCGCCGAGGATCAGATCGCCGAACTCTTCGTCGCATTCCTGAATGGCTTGCGCGGCAACAAGTTACTGGACAGGCTGCTGCAGACGGAGCCGGAGATCGTGCTGCCCCAGCTCACGGTGCGGGGCGCACGGGTGCTGGAGCTGGGCCGAGATTACCTGGCGGAGTTCATATCCCGGCTACAACGCGAGGGCAAGCTGCCCCCGTACGATCCGGCGCCGCTCGCCGAAATGATTGCGCGCACGGCACTTTCGCTCGCGCTCACCAGACAGACGGTGATCCCGCTCGACGACGACGATGCCGCGCGCCGGTTCGCCCGCGATCACATCGTCGTATCGTTCCGGGTGCCTGAAACCTAGGCATCGCATAGCGATTCGATGGGCCAGGTATCGCGCGGCGATTCGATGGGGCGGACCTACAGGAACAGCGGGAACAATGTGCGCGTCAGCTCCGGCAGCGCGTCGAGCACATCCGCGGTCTCCTCGGCGGCGGTGCCGTGCGTATGCGCGGCGACGGCGAACCACGGCCCGTACGAGGTCGAGGCCACCTCCGGCGGCCCGTAATCCGACCAACCCCATTTGCTGCCGAGCACGCCGGGCATATGCGAAGTGCCCCAATCCTGTTCGGTGCCGTCGGCGGCGATCGACGAGGCGGTGGTCATCCATTCGAAGATCGGTGACGCCGGATCGTCGCGCAGCTTCTGCTCCAGGAAGTCGGCCACATCGGCCGCGCTGGTCGATGCCGAACCCCAATCCGGGCCGGCTTGGGTCTCGTGCAGGTGGAATTCCTTGGCGATCGCATCGATCGCGGCCGGATAGCGAGCGGACAGCAAATCCGCGGCCCGGTCGTCGGAGAGGCGGATCATCCGCTCGCTCAGCTCGCGATCGAGCGCCGAGCCGTCGCCGTGCCGCAGCGCGTAGTCGACGATGTAGAGCTTGGTCAGCGAGAGCCCGCTGCGGGCTTCGTGCTCGTTGGCGGTGCCCCAGTGCAGGCCGATGGTCGAGCGCAGCGAGATCGCGGTGCGCTGGGGCACCTGTTCGTGTTCGGCGGCCGCCGCCCTGGTCGCGGTGCAGGCGAGACAGATTCCGGTTCCGACGACGGCCGCCAGTGCCACCCTGCGATAGCCCACGGTTACCTCCCGGGTCCATGCGTCGGCGGTATGCGCTGGCGCTCAGTCGAGATAACCTCGAGCAACCGAGGATCGCACCATGCGACACGCCGAATATGCGCGATTGTCGCCGGGCGTGTCTTATACCAGCGGCAGGCCGAACTTGCGGCGCACCCGCATATCCAGCAGGAAGGCGTTGACCGGAAAAACCTTGACCGCCTTCGGCATTCGCGCCTCCACCAGGCCGACCGCGCGCAGCAGCCGCGCCAGCGCGCGATCGTCGCGCGCACTCCACCGCATCCCCATTTCGGCGCGCAGGTGCGGCGGCAGCAATCCGGCGGTCACCCAGCGGTGGAAGCCGCCGAACGCCAACTGGATCGGGCGCGGGAACATCTTCAGGTCGACGATCTCCCAGAAGTAGTCGCGGATCGGCGGATCGATACTGGTCCGGTTCAGATTTTCGGCCCAGTATCGATCGAAGGCCGCGCGGTCGGCCGGCCACATGCCGGGCCGCACCTGCAGGGTGGTGCCGAGCCGCTCGGCGTGCCGGTAGAACCCGTCGGCGGCCGTCTCGTCCATCGGACCGTGCATGCGTTCGTACAGGTCGCGCGCGCCCCAGTAGAGGCAGGCCGCCACCCACAGCTGCAGCCGGGAATCGAACGCGCTGTATTTCACCGGGCTGTCCGGCGTGGAGCGGACGGGGATATGCGATCGATTGACCGCCTCGCGGTAGGCGGCCCGTTCATCCTCGGTGCCGAGGAGCGCGACCGCCAGATAGGTCAGCGTGGTGCGGGTCCGCTTGATCGGATGCAGCATGATCTTGCCGCTGTCGACGGTGCTTTCCAGTACGCCGTAGCCCACCGGCGGCAGGCTCAGCTGCATGATGACGTTGGCCGCCGCGCCGAAAAACGCGGCCGAGCCGTCGATTACTGCTCGGATGTCGAAATCGTCGCCGGTTGCGGCTGGGACGACGGCGCGGAGCGGGCTGGTCATCGTCGACCTCGTTCTCGTCGTTGAGAAACTTATGCATCAACTTTCTCACTGACTCGGGAAGGGTGTCAACGGGCACCGACCGGAGTGGGTGCGTCCTCGGCCCGAGAAGTAGCGTGGGCGAATGTCGTTCGGTCCGCCGCTGCTGCTCCGCTCCCTCAACCCGATCGCCGTTGCCCAGGGGGCCGATATCCCCAATGCCGTCACCATCGACGGCGTGACCATGTCGCGCGGCGATCTACTCGGCGCGGCGACCTCGGTCGCCGAGCGGATCGCCCGGGCCGACCGGGTCGCCGTGCTGGCCAGACCCACCGCGACCACCGTGCTGGCCGTGCTCGGCTGCCTGATCGCCGGTGTCACCGTGGTGCCGGTGCCGCCGGATTCCGGCGCCGCCGAGCTCGCGCACATCCTCGCCGATTCCGGTGCGCAGGCCTGGCTCGGCGACGCGCCCGACGGCACCGAGCTGCCGGTGGTTCCGGTGCGTCTGCACGCCAGGTCCTGGCACACCTATCCCGAACCCGACCCGGCCACAACGGCTTTCATCCTCTACACCTCGGGCACCACGGGCCTGCCGAAAGGTGTCGTGCTCAGCCGCGGCGCCATCGCCGCCGGCTTGGACGCGCTCGCCGACGCCTGGGCCTGGACGCCGAACGACGTTCTGGTGCACGGACTTCCGCTGTTCCACGTGCACGGGCTGATCCTCGGTGTGCTCGGCCCGCTGCGGGTGGGCAGCCCGCTCGTGCACACCGGCAAACCGACGCCGCAGGCGTATGCGGCCGCGGGCGGCACACTGTACTTCGGGGTGCCTACGGTGTGGTCGCGCATCGTCGAAGACCCCACTGCCGCAAAGCAATTGAGTGAGGCGCGGTTACTCGTCTCGGGTAGTGCGCCGCTGCCGGTGCCGGTATTCGAGAAGTTGCGCGAGCTCACCGGCCACGCGCCCGTCGAGCGCTACGGCATGAGCGAAACCATGATCACCCTGTCCACCCGCGCCGACGGCGAACGCAGGCCGGGCTGGGTCGGCACACCGGTGCGCGGCGTGCGCACCCGGCTGCGCGACGAGGCGGGCAACGATGTGCCGCACGACGGCGAAAGCATTGGCGGCCTACAGGTTTGCGGTCCGATGCTGTTCGACGGCTACCTCAACCGCCCGGAGGTGACCGCAGAGAACTTCACCGCCGACGGCTGGTTCAAAACCGGTGACGTCGCCGTCATCGACGCGGGCGGCTTTCACCGCATCGTCGGCCGCGAATCGGTGGACCTGATCAAATCCGGCGGCTACCGCGTCGGCGCGGGCGAGGTGGAGACGGTGCTGCTCGGCCACCCGGCCGTGGCCGAGGCCGCCGTCGTCGGTCTGCCCGACGCCGACCTCGGCCAGCGCATCGTCGGCTTCGTCGTATTGCGCGGCACACCAACCGATTCCATCGAAAAAGAGCTCATCGACCATGTGGCCGAACAGCTTTCGGTGCACAAGCGCCCGCGCGAGATCCGGGTGGTCGACGCGCTGCCGCGCAACGCCATGGGCAAGGTGCAGAAGAAGCTGCTCGGCTAGTCGTTGGCGTGCAGTGCGGCGTTGAGTTCGATGCCGGTTCCCTTGCGCGGCACCACCTCCACCGCGCCGGACTGCGAATTGCGGCGGAACAGCAGGTTGTCGCGCCCGCTCAGCTCGGCGGCCTTGACGACGGTGCCGTCGGGGGTGGCGACCTTGGTGCCCGCGGTGAGGTACAGGCCCGCCTCGACGATGCAATCGTTGCCGAGCGAGATGCCGAGCCCGGCGTTCGCGCCGAGCAGCGAGCGCTCACCGATCGAGATGACCTGCTTACCGCCGCCGGACAGGGTGCCCATGATCGACGCGCCGCCGCCGATATCGGAGCCGTCGCCCACCAGAACGCCCTGCGAGATGCGACCCTCGACCATCGATGCGCCGAGCGTGCCCGCGTTGTAGTTGACGAAACCCTCGTGCATCACGGTGGTGCCTGCGGCCAGGTGCGCGCCGAGCCGCACCCGGTCGGCGTCGGCGATCCGGACGCCCGCGGGCACCACGTAATCCACCAGACGCGGGAATTTGTCGATGCCGTACACGGTGACCGGGCCGCGGGCGCGCAGCTTCAGCCGGGTGAGTTCGAATTCCTCCAGCGAGCACGGACCGTGGTTGGTCCACACCACATTGGCGAGCAGGCCGAAGATGCCGTCCAGGTTCGCGCCGTGCGGCCGGATCAGTCGGTGCGAGAGCAGGTGCAGGCGCAGGTAGACGTCGTGGGTGTCGACCGGCGCGGCGGACAGGTCGGCGATGGTGGTGCGCACGACGGCCACCTCCACCCGCCGGGCCTCGTCCGGGCCGGCCAGCTCGGCGAATTTGGCGTATTCGACGTCGGCGGGATCCAGCCGCTTGGTGCACGACTCACCGAATTCGCCCAACTCCGGGTACGGGTACCAGGTGTCGAGGACGGTTCCGTTGGCCGTGATGGTGGCGAGGCCGACTGCTGCTGCTCCCTGAGTACTCACGTCCAGACAGGTTACTCACCGTAGGCTGATCCGTGTGACCCTGGATCTGCACGCCGACCCGATCGACCTGACCGCCGCCCTCGTCGATATCGCGAGCGTTTCCCGCGACGAGGACCGCATCGTCACCCTCGTCGAGCGCGCGCTGCGCGAACAGACCACCGGATTCGAAGTGCTGCGGCACGGCAATGTGGTGTTGGCGCGCACGAATCGCGGTCTGCCGACCAGGGTGGTGCTGGCCGGTCACCTGGACACCGTCCCGATCGCCGACAATGTGCCCGGCCGTTTCGTCACCGACGACGCCGGGCAGCGCGTGCTCTACGGCTGCGGCAGCGTCGATATGAAATCCGGTGACGCCGTCTTCCTGCATCTGGCCGCGACGGTCGCCGAGCCGGTGCACGACCTGACGCTGATCTTCTACGACTGCGAGGAGCTCGCCGCGGAGTTCAACGGGCTCGGCCATATCGAGCGCGAACTGCCCGAATGGCTTGCGGGCGATCTGGCGATCCTCGGCGAACCGTCGGGCGGCTGGGTCGAGGCGGGCTGCCAGGGCACCATGCGGGCCCGGCTCGCCACCGCGGGCACCCGGTCGCATTCGGCGCGAGCCTGGTTGGGCGACAACGCGATTCACCGGCTCGCACCCATCTTGCAGCGGCTTGCGGACTACCGGGGGCGCGAGGTCGACATCGACGGCTGCGTCTACCGGGAAGGCCTGTCCGCGGTGCGGGTGTCCGGTGGTGTCGCGGGCAATGTGGTGCCCGATGCCGCCGAGGTGGACGTCAACTTCCGCTTCGCCCCCGACCGCACCGTCGAACAGGCCACCGAGCACGTGCGCGAGGTATTCGCCGGTCTGGAACTGGATTTCGCGGTCACCGACGCCGCGCCCGGCGCGCTGCCCGGACTCACCGCACCGACAGCCAAGGACCTGATCGCCTCGGTGCACCGGCACGGCGGCGGCGGGGTGCGCGCCAAATACGGCTGGACCGATGTCTCGCGTTTCGCGGCCCGCGGCATACCCGCGGTGAACTTCGGGCCCGGCGATCCGAACCTCGCGCACAAGCGGGACGAGCACGTCCCGGTCGCCCAGATCACCGCGGTGACCGCGATACTGCGCAGCTATTTGACCGGTTCACAACCGTGACAGACCGCTCGGTCACCATCGCGTATCGGTGACGAGCCGGGCGCTTGAACGTCCGATGACTTCTCCCGTCCACCCGCTGACGGGCGGGCGCTGACCGGTAGCGTGGTGACATGTCCACCGATGCCGCCGACCACGAGGTTGCCAGCGCGCCGAAATCCACCCCCAAGTTCCGCGGCCCGATCATGTTCCGCCGCGAACGCAAGGAAGGACTCGGCACCTCGGATCAGAATCTGCTCGACAAGCACGGCCCGAGCGATTGGGTGCACACCGATCCGTGGCGGGTGCTGCGCATCCAGGCCGAATTCGTCGAGGGCTTCGGCGCGCTCGCGGAGGTGCCGCGCGCGGTCGCGGTCTTCGGTTCGGCGCGGACGACGGTGGATCATCCCGAATATCACGCGGGCATGGCGATCGGCGCCGCGCTGGCGCGGGCCGGATTCGCGGTGATAACCGGCGGCGGGCCCGGCGCGATGGAGGCGGTGAACCGCGGCGCGAGCGAGGCGGGCGGCTATTCGATCGGTCTCGGCATCGAGCTGCCATTCGAGCAGAGCCTCAACGAGTGGGTGGATCTGGGCATCAACTTCCGCTACTTCTTCGCCCGCAAGACCATGTTCGTGAAGTACTCGCAGGCATTCGTCTGCCTCCCCGGCGGATTCGGCACCCTCGACGAGCTGTTCGAGGCGTTGACGCTGGTGCAGACGCGCAAGATCACGCGCTTCCCGATCATCCTGTTCGGCACGAAATACTGGGCCGGACTTGTCGATTGGCTGCGCGATTCGCTCGGCGGCTCCGGCAAGATCGCGCCGGGGGATCTGGGGCTGCTGCATGTGACGGACAGCGTCGACGAGATTGTGCAGATCGTATTGGGTGCGGCCGAAGCGGGTGCCGCACCCGACGCACTAGGTACGGAGGATGAATGGTGAGCGACCCCTATTCGGTGTGTGTCTACTGCTCTTCGAGCACGACCGACCAGGCGCAGCTCGCGCTGGCCGCCAAGGTCGGTACCGAAATCGCCAGGCGCGGTTGGCAATTGGTCTCCGGCGGCGGACACGTCTCGATGATGGGCGCGGTCGCCACCGCGACCCGGGCCGGCGGCGGGCACACCGTCGGGGTCATCCCGAAACATCTGGTGCACAAGGAGGTCGCCGACGTCGACGCCGACGAGCTGCTGGTCACCGACACCATGCGCGAGCGAAAACTGCTCATGGAGCAGCGTTCCGACGCATTCCTCACGCTGCCCGGCGGCATCGGCACGCTGGAGGAGTTGTTCGAAACCTGGACCGGCGGGTATCTCGGTGAACACGACAAGCCGGTGGTGGTGCTCGATCACGATGGCTTCTTCGGCGGGCTGTTCGCCTGGCTGGGCGAACTGCGCGACCGCAAGGTCGTCCCGCAGGCGCAGCTGGACCGGATCACGGTCGTCGGCGATATCGCCGCGGCCTTCGAGGCGCTGAAACCGGGGGCGTAGCCGCCGAATTCCGGTACCGTCGGTTCCACCCTGGCCGGCTGTCACAGTAAACCGGTGGCGGATAGGAGATCTGCGCGTGAACACCGAAGCCCGCTCGACGGTGAGCCTGTTCGACCTGGTCCGGCGGTTGCCCGGCATGGCCTTCGACGCGCCGAGTATGGCGCGCAGCGCCCTCGGCCTGCTGGTGCGATCCGGCGACCGGGCATCGGTCGGCCTGTACTTCCAGCGCAACGCGCACCGCCACCCGAACCGGACCTTCCTGCGGTTCGAAGGGCGCGCCTACACGTACGGCGAGGCCAATGCCGAGGTCAACCGGTACGCGAATGTGCTTGCCGGGCACGGTGTCTCGCGCGGGGACGTGGTCGGCGTGCTGATGACGAACCGGCCGGAGACTCTGCTGCTCGTGCTGGCGACGGTGAAACTCGGCGCGACGGTGGGCCTGCTGAACCACCATCAGCGCGATCAGGTGCTCGCGCACAGCTTCGGCCTGCTGAACAGCGTGCTCAACGTGGTGGGCGAGGAGTGCGCCGAGGCGCTGGACTCGCTGGCCGAACCGCCGGCGAACATCCTGTTCACCGAGCAATTGCGAAGTGCGGCAAAGGATGCCGACGATGCCGATCCGGCGGTGTGCGCGCAGGTCACCGCCGGTGAGCGCGCCTTTCTCATCTTCACCTCCGGCACCACCGGTCTGCCGAAGGCCAGCGTGATGACCCACCAGCGCTGGACCAAGAGCATGGCCGGGCTCGGCGGGCTCGGAGTCCGCTTGCGCGGCAACGACATTCTCTACAGCTGCCTGCCGCTGTACCACAACAACGCGCTCACCGTCGCGCTGTCGTCGGTGCTGTCCTCGGGCGCCACCTTCGCCCTCGGCCGCCAGTTCTCGGCGTCGCGGTTCTGGGACGAGGTGATTCGCGAGGAGGCCACCGGCTTCATCTATATCGGCGAATTGTGCCGATACCTGCTGAACCAGCCGCCCAAGCCGACCGACCGGCAGCATCGAGTCAGGTTGTGCGTCGGCAACGGTTTGCGCCCGGAGCTGTGGGACGAATTCAAGCGGCGTTTCGGCATCGACCGGATCGTCGAGTTCTACGGGGCGAGCGAAGGGAATGTCGCCTTCATCAACGCGTTCGGGGTGGACCGCACCGCGGGCTTCGGCCCGCTGCCGTACGCCATCGTCGAATACGACGACGCGACCGGCCGAGCCCGCCGGGATGCGAACGGACGGCTGCGCCGGGTGCGCACGGGTGGCGTCGGGCTGCTGCTGTCCAAGGTGACCGAGCGCTCACCGTTCGACGGCTACACCGATAAGGCCGCCTCGGAGGCGAAGCTCGTCCGCGACGGCTTCACCGATGGGGATGTGTGGTTCGACACCGGCGATCTGGTGCGCGACCAGGGCTGGCATCACATCGCCTTCGTCGATCGGCTCGGCGATACCTTCCGCTGGAAGGGGGAGAACGTGGCGACCACCGAGGTCGAGGCCGCGCTGTGCGAGGCGCCCGAAATCGAGCAGGCCGTGGTATTCGGCGTCGATATACCGGGTGCCGACGGCAAGGCCGGAATGGCGGCGGTGACGCTGCGCCCCGGCACCGAATTCGACGGTCGCGCCCTGGCGAAGGCGGCGTTCGAGCAGCTGCCTGGTTACGCGGTTCCGCTGTTCGTTCGCGTCGTCGCCGAACTCGAACAGACATCGACCTTCAAGAGCCGCAAGGTCGAACTGCGTAAACAGGGTTATCAGCCCGATCCCGCGAGCACGCTGTACGTGCTGGCCGGGCGGGCCGAGGGCTATATCCCCGCCTACGACGATTACGCCGGTGACGTCGCCGCAGGACGCGCTCCCAAGAACTAGTACCGGGATTCGGCTCGCGGGCGCACCAGTACAGTCGAGATCATGTTCAGCTCCACCGATGCGCCGCGCCCGACCCTCTGCGGCAAGCCGGTGGCGACCGACCGGGCGCTGGTGATGGCGATCGTCAACCGCACCCCGGATTCGTTCTACGACAGGGGGCCACCTTCACCGACGCCGCCGCCATGGATGCGGTGGCCCGCGCGGTGGACGAGGGCGCCGACCTGGTGGATATCGGCGGCGTGAAGGCCGGGCCGGGCGCCGTCGTCGACGCGGCGGAGGAGTCGCGGCGGGTGCTCCCGTTCGTCGCCGCCATCCGGGAGAAGTATCCGGACCTGCTCATCAGCATCGATACCTGGCGGGCCGAGGTGGCCGAGGCCGCGGTGGACGCGGGCGCGGACCTGATCAACGACACCTGGGCGGGCGCGGATCCGGATCTGGTCCGGGTGGCCGCCGACCGCGGCGTCGGCATCGTATGCAGCCACACCGGTGGCGCGATCCCGCGTACCCGCCCGCACCGGGTGCGCTATGCCGATGTGCTGGCCGAGGTGACCGAAACGCTGACGCACGCCGCCGAGAACGCCGCGGCGGCCGGGGTGCGCGCGGATTCGATCCTGATCGATCCGACCCATGATTTCGGCAAGAACACCTATCACGGGCTCGCGTTGTTGCGGGGAGTGGACGTTCTCGTAAATACCGGATGGCCGGTGTTGATGGCGCTGAGCAACAAGGATTTCATCGGGGAGACTCTTGGTGTCGGACTTTCCGAACGCCTGGAGGGCACATTGGCAGCAACGGCATGGTCGGCGGCCGCGGGCGCCCGCATGTTCCGGGTGCACGAGGTCGCCGCGACCCGGCGGGTGGTGGATATGATCGCCGCCATCCAGGGCATCCGGCCACCCGCACGCACCCTGCGAGGACTGGTATGAAATCCGTCGAAACCTGGGACACACCCGCCTGGCCGGTGGACGAACTCGTCGCCGCCAAGGCCGGGCGCACCGTATCGGTGGTGCTGCCCGCGCTCAACGAGGAACGCACCGTCGCCGATGTGGTGGCCAGTATCCGGCCGCTGCTCGGCACGCTGGTGGACGAGCTGATCGTGCTCGATTCCGGTTCCACCGATGCCACCGCGGAGCGGGCGCGCGCCGCGGGCGCCGAGGTGATCAGCCGGGAACAGGCCGTTCCCGAACTAGATCCGGTGCCGGGGAAGGGGGAGGTGCTGTGGCGCTCGCTGGCCGTCACCGGCGGCGACCTGATCGCATTCGTCGACTCCGACCTGATCGATCCGGATCCGGCCTTCGTGCCGAAACTGCTCGGTCCGCTGCTCACCGTCGACGAGATCCAGCTGGTCAAGGCGTACTACCGGCGTCCGCTGCGGCAGGGCGCCGCGGTGGACGCGCACGGCGGCGGCCGGGTCACCGAATTGGTTGCGCGCCCGCTGCTCGCCGCGCTGCGCCCGGAGCTCTCGCAGGTATTGCAGCCGCTCGGCGGTGAATACGCGGGCACCCGCGAACTGCTCACCTCGGTACCCTTCGCCCCCGGCTACGGCGTCGAGATCGGCTTGCTGCTCGACACCTTCGATCGGCTCGGCCTGTCCGCCATCGGGCAGGTCAACCTGGGGGTGCGCACCCACCGCAACCGTCCGCTCGCCGATCTCGGGGTGATGAGCCGCCAGATTCTCGGCACCGTGCTCGGCCGCAGCGGGGTGCAGGACTCGGGCGCGGCGCTCACCCAATTCCCGCTGATCGGTGACGCGTTCACGGCGCATCACACCGAGGTCTCGCTGGTGGATCGGCCGCCGATGAATACGCTGCGCCCGTCGCGGGTCGCCGCCTGATTCCGGCCCGGAGCGACTGACGGCCAAACCTTTTGGGGTGGTTTCCGATGCTCTGCGCGTTTGCTGGAAGATCGCTACGATATTTGTGAGGTCGATCCTCGCCTTTCGTCATTCGAGCTGATCTGGTCCGGTGTACGCCGATGAGCAGGAGATATGAGTCGATGACCATTGACGAACTACCCAAGAGCGAGTTGCGGGGCCCCGAATTTGCCGGTCCTGGTTATACATTGGCCACATTGCGGGTGAACGGCCACGTCTACCCGGTCGCGCTGGAACCGCGGGTGAGTCTGCTCGACGCGTTGCGGGAATACCTGCACCTCACCGGTACTAAGAAGGGCTGCGACCAGGGTGCGTGCGGGGCCTGCACGGTCTGGGTGGACGGAAAGCGGGAATTGTCCTGTCTGTCCCTGGCGCTCAGCATGGAGGGCCGCGATATCACCACCATCGAGGGCGTCGCCGACGGGGACGAATTGCACCCGGTGCAGCAGGCATTCATCGAATACGACGGATTCCAGTGCGGCTACTGCACTCCGGGGCAGATCATGTCGGCGGTCAAATGCATCGAGGAGGGGCACACCGGCAGCGATGCGGAAATCGCGGAATGGATGAGCGGCAATATCTGCCGCTGCGCCGCCTACCAGAACATCCGTGATGCGATAAAGTCCGCCCGCGACAAAATGGGCTGCGCGAAATGAGGCCCATCACCTTCGCCCGCGCGGACACCGTCGAGGCCGCGCTCGCCGCGGTGGCCGCCCGGCCCAACACCGTATTCCTGGCCGGCGGCACAACTTTGGTGGATATGCTGCGCATCGGCGCGATGCGGCCGGATAACGTCGTCGATATCAACCGGCTGCCGCTCACCGGTCTGGAGCACACCCCGGACGGTGGGCTACGCATCGGCGCGCTGGTCCGGATGAGCGAAGTGGCCGCCGATCCACTTGTGGTGCAACGGTTTCCATTCCTTTCGATGGCACTGTGGAAGGGTGCGTCGGCGCAGATCCGCAATATGGCATCGATGGGCGGCAACCTCATGCAGAAGGTGCGTTGCCCCGGCTTCCGCGAGACCGCCTTCGCCTGCAACAAGCGCGATCCGGGCAGCGGTTGCGGCGTGCTGGACGGTCTGCATCGCGGCAACGCCGTGCTCGGCACCAGCGAGCACTGCTTCGCCATGCATCCCTCCGACGTAGCGATCCCGCTCACCGCACTCGATGCGGTGGTACATGTGCAGGGGCCCAAGGGAATTCGGGCGTTCGCGTTCGACGACTTCTTCCTGTTGCCCGGCGATACCCCCCATCTGGAACATCCGATCGGCCCGGACGAGCTTATCGTCCGCATCGATGTGCCGCCGCTGCCGTACGCGGTGAATTCGCACTACCTGAAATCCCGCGATCGCGAATCCTATGAATTCGCGGGCGCTTCCGCCGCGGTCGCACTGGACTTGGACGGGGAGTACGTACGCAATGTGCGCATCGGTCTAGGCGGCGTCGCGACCAAGCCGTGGCGCGCCCATATCGCCGAACAACTGTTGCTCGGCAAGCGGGCCACCAAGGACAACTTCGCGGCGGCCGCCGCCGCGGAACTCGACGCGGCGGATTCCGGCCATCCGATGAACCGCTTCAAAATCGCGCTGGCGCAACGCACTTTGGTGCGCACGCTGGAGATCGTCACCGAAAAGGGCGCGAAATGACCGCGCCCGCCCTGGTCGGCCGGGGACTCGATCGCATCGACGGCCGCGCCAAGGTGACCGGCGCGGCCCGCTTCACCGCGGAGATTCCGCTGCCCAATGCCGCATACGGCATTATTGTCGGCGCCGAAATCGGCAGCGGCACCGTGAAATCCATCGATACGTCCGCCGCGCTGCGCGCCGGTGCGGTCGCCGTGTACACGCACCTGAACCTACCGAAGGTCGACATCGTTCCGGTCATGCCATCCGGTTACGGCGGTCCGGCGCCGGGCCAGACCTTCTTTCCCATGCAGGACAACGAGATCCACTACTTCGGCCAGCCGATCGCGGTGGTGGTCGCCGACACCATCGATGTCGCGATGCACGCGGCCACGCTGCTCGAGGCCGACTACGAGGCGCGAAGGCCGATGGTGCGCCTCGACGACGGCCGCGACGACCAGTACCTGCCCGAGCGGGTCTTCTGTGATCTGGTGCCCGCCAAGCAGTCCCGCGGCGATTTCGCGGCAGCGGAAAAGGCCGCGGCTCATTCCGTAGACGTCACATATCATTTCGCCGCCAACCACCACAATCCGATCGAATGTTCGGCGACCGCGGCGATGTGGGACGGCGATTCGGTCACCGTCTACGACGCGTCACAGGGCATTGTGGCCTCGCAGCTGACCATCGCGGCGCACCTGGGCATCTCGCCCGGCAAGGTGCGGGTGATCGCCGACTACGTCGGCGGCGGCTTCGGCGGTAAGGCGATGATGTGGCCGCATGTGACGCTGGCTCCTTTGGTGGCAAGGGAATTGGGCCGTCCGGTGCGGGTGGTGCTGAACCGTGAGCAGATGTTCTACGGCACCGGACTGCGCGAGGAACAGGAGCAGCGGGTCACCCTGGTCTGCGACGACGACGGCCGGATCACCGGACTTCGGCACCACAAGCTCTCCGTCACTTCGCAATTCGACAATTGGGCGGAGCTGTCGCTGGAGGTCGCGGGCAAGGCGTACGGAATTCCCAACTGGGATGGGCAGTACAAGCTCATCAAGGGCAACACCATGACGCCGACCTTCATGCGCGGCCCCGGTGAGGCATCGGGCATGGTCGCGCTGGAATGCGCGATGGACGAGCTGGCCGCCGAAATCGGCATGGACCCGGTGGAATTGCGCCGCCGCAACCATGCGGCGGCCGATCCGGACAGCGGTAACCCGTGGACATCCGACGGCTACCTGGATTGCCTGGAAGAGGCGGCGCAGCGTTTCGGCTGGGTGGGCAGACGACCGAAAGGCCCACGTCGCGAAGGCAATTGGCTGCTCGGCTGGGGTGTCGGCACCGCGGGCTATCCGGTCTACCTGCCCGGCCAGCCGCAGCGCGCGCACGCCAGGCTGCGTGCCGACGGCTCATTGGTCGTCCAGGCCGCGACCCAGGAGTTCGGCACCGGCGTCGCCACCGCGATGACCCAGGTGGCGGGCGACGCGATGGGGTTGCCGGTCAACCGGATTCGCTTCGATATCGGCAGCACCGAATATCCGAATATCGCGGCGACGGTCGGTTCGATGGGTGCGGGCATGGTCAGCGCCGCCGTGCACACCGCGTGCACCGAGCTGCTGGCCCAGCTCATCGCCATCGCCATCGCCGATGAACAGTCACCGCTGCACGGCTACGCCCCGGACCTCATCGAGGGCGTCGACGGTCGGCTGCGGCCGAAAGCCGAACCGTCCCTTGTCGATCCATACGACGCGGTGCTCACCCGCAATCACCTCACCGATATCGAGACGATCGGCACGTGGCGCCCGGCCGCGGATCCGGATCGGCACGCCATGATGAGCTTCGGCGCGCAATTCGCCGAGGTGGCCGTCGATCCGGAACTCGGGCTGATCCGGGTGCGCCGGATGGTCGGCGCCTTCGCGCCCGGCCGGGTGTTGAATGCGAAACTCGCCCGCAGCCAGGTGCTCGGCGGCATGAATTGGGGCCTGTCCCAAGCTCTCATGGAAGGGTCGATCGCCGACCCGCGCGACGGCCGCTGGGCCAATTCCTCACTCCTGGAATACCTACTTCCGGTCAACGCCGACGCACCGGCGGTAGATATCTCCTTCGTCGAAGTGGACGACCAGGTGGTGAACCCGTTGGGCGTCAAGGGACTCGGCGAACTCGGCATGGTCGGCGCGGCCGCCGCCATCATCAACGCGGTCCGCCACGCCACCGGCCGCGGCATCCGAGAAGTCCCGGTGCGCCTCGAACACCTGCTCTGAGCTGGTCATTTGACCTATCGAAAAACTGTTCGACTTGTCGGCGGGAGCCCGTATGCTTCCGCCGTCGGGCACCGAACTGTGGAAGACTGAATACCGGTCCAAGACCGGGTGGGGAGGAGGTTACGGTGGTTGCTATGCACGTTCCGGATCATGAGCCCACGGGGTTCGGTTACCCGGATCATCTGATGACGTTGGAAGATTGGATCGCGCTGCCCGAAGACAACAGCCGTTGGTACGAGCTTGTCGAGGGGGTGCTAAGAGTGTGTCCTAGGCCGATGAAGGTGCATCAGCGCGCTGTGTGGCGGCTTGCGGCGCAGTTGGAACCGCAACTGCCGGAAATCTACGGGGTGCTGACGGAGAGCGAAGTTGTCATCGATCCGAACCCACCGGCTACCGTACGTGTACCCGATGTGATCGTTGTACCGGATGATGGGATAAAGGCAGGCATACCACGATCCGATGCGTCGGAAGTGCTGCTGGCGGTGGAGGTGCTGTCCCGTGGGACTCGGCGTACAGATCAGGTCGAGAAGTTCAGTGAATACGCCGAGTACGGTATTGAGTATTACTGGATAGTTGATATCAATGAGCCAGTCAGTCTCGCGGCCTATCGGTTGATCGACGGCGAATACGAACAGATGGGTGAGAGCGCAAACCGAATAGTTCTCGAGCTGGCCGGATTGCCGATCGAATTGGATCTTGCGTCTTTGATGAGTAGTAGATAGTCAGCTCGCCTCAGCGATGAATCGGCCCGTCCGTACTCGACAGCGGACGGGCCGACGCCTGTCCGCGCTCGGCGAGTATCTGCGCCGCGATCGAAATCGCCGTCTCGTCCGGTGTGCGGGCGTTGAGATCCAGACCCAACGGGCTGTGCAGCCGGGCCAGTTCGGCGTCGGTGACACCGGCGGCGCGCAGGCGTTCGGCGCGTTCGGCGTGGGTGCGGCGCGAGCCGAGCGCGCCGACGAACGCGAGTTCCGGCATGCGCAGCGCGGCGGCGATCAGCGGCACGTCGAATTTGCTGTCGTGGGTCAGCACGCAGACCACCGTGCGCTCGTCGAGTCGGCCCGCCTCGTGCTCGGCCGCCAGATACCGGTGCGGCCAGTCCACCACCACCTCGTGCGCCGACGGGAAGCGCGTGGCGGTCGCGAAGGTCTCCCTGGCGTCCACCACGGTGACCCGATATCCGAGTTGGCGGCCGGTGCGGCTGAGCGCGCGCACGAAATCGTTGGCGCCGGCCAGGATCATCCGGGCGGGCGGCGCGAAGACCTGGACGAAGGCGCGCGGCCGCGGATTCTGCTCGGCATCGCACTCCTCGGCGCCGACCACCCCGCTGTGCCCGGCGGCCAGCAGCGCTTTGGCGTCCTGGTCGATGCCGTGCCACGGTTCGGAATCGTCCGGCCGTAACAGTTTCCAGTCATTGCCCGCGTTCAGCGTTGTCACCAGCGCGACGGGATTGCCCGCCATCACCTCGGTGCGCAATGCGAGCAGCAGCGGCATCCGGTCGATATCGACCAGCTCGACGCAGACCTCGATCTCGCCACCGCAGGTGAGCCCGACCTCGAAACCCATTCCGTCGGCGTACCCGAACCGATCGATGACCGGCGGTGCGCCCGCGAGCACCTGCCGCGCCGATTCCAGCACGGCCGATTCCACACAGCCGCCGGACAGCGAACCGAAAACCGTCTCCTCGGCCGTCACCACCATCGCCGCACCGGTTTCCCGCGGGCCGGGACCGGTCGCATCGACGATGCGGGCCAGCGCCACCGGGCCGTTGGGCAGCAGCGAGATCAGCTGATCGAGCATCGTACGCACGAACGCCGTCCCTTCCTCTTACGCGACCGTCTCGTCGGCGAGATCCGCCGATCCGGCGAGGCGCTCGTCTCGCTCGTCGGCCGCCGCGTGCTCGACGGCCAGCCGAGCCTGGATATCGGCCACCCGTAGATATTGTCTCTCGGAACGCGCACGCACGAACGCGCCCGCGATGATGGCGAGCACTCCGCCGACGATGACGGCGGCGCCGACGATCAACAGCAGCGTCATCGGATCATCAGCTCCCGCAGCGTGAATTCGGATGGCACCTCGCCGGTGCGGTAGTAGGCGGTGAGGATCTCGGCGGCCTCGTCGGCGGTGAATACCTCGTCGAAGTGGACCCGCAGCTGGTGCATGCCGCGTTGGACGGAGATGGTGAGCACTGGCACGCCGACGCGGTCGGGATGGGTGCCGACGAGGTATCGGCGTGTCGCGCCGTCGACGGTCCTGCGCAACTCGATGACCAGCTCGTCGGCCGAACCCATGCAGGTCAGCTGGTCCTCGCCGCGGTCGGCGCTCGGCGTTGCCGGGATGTCGAGGGAGCGCATCGGTGCGGGCAGGCGGGTCATGCAGACCGAGTAGCGGTCGTATCCATCGAGCCTGCGCAGCGGGCGCAGGAAGTTCTGCACCGTCTCCGACGGGCCGATGAAGACCTTGAGCCGGTCACTGTAGGTGACGCGGTGCGTGGTGATGATCGGCGCCGTCTCGGTCTCGGCTACCGCATCGATCGCCTCGGGACCTGGGACTTCGGGGGGCTCGGTGAACAGGTTCAACACGCTGTCCCCGGGTGTCGAGTACGCGAACAAGACTCCACCTACTTACTCGATAGCAAACTTAGAGCTACTTGAGCATTCAGGCACTATCGGGGGTGGCGCAAGGGTGACGAGCGTCCTGTTACTCGACCGTTATCCTGATTTCCATTCGGAAATAACTAGTGTGGCCGCACGTCACAAGGGTGAAACATGGGGGAATCAGCGTCGCGGGCGCGGAATGGCAGTGCGGGCGTCGACCAGGTCGTGGCGGTAGACGGGGGTCAGTAAATCGGTATCCAGAGGTTCGCCAGTATTTCGGTCGTAGCGCACCGCGATCAGCACCGAGAAGAGATGGTTCGCCGCCCGCTCGTGCAGGGTCGCGAGCCGGGTGGCCAGCAGCCGGATCGCACCGAGCGATCCCGGCGGGTGCAGACCGTCGATGATGAGCACCGTGCCGCGGCCGTCGGGGCGCGGCAGCCGGGCGAGATAGGCGATGTCGTGCGGATCCGGGCCGCCGGGCCGATACACCCGCCGCGCCGCCCGATCCTCGATGCCGCGCCGCACGTCGCCCGCCCGCGCCACCGCGCGCCGCAGCCGAGGATCGGCCACGATCAGCTGCCGAAGGCTGGGGGAGAGCTCGGGCCCGCCGAGCACGATGAGCCCGTCCCGGTTCAGGTCGATCGGGCGGCCCGGCAGGAAATGTTCGACGGTGACCGTGAAGCCCAACTCGCGCAACAGTTCCACCAGGCGCGGCGCGGCGGTCGGATCCGGCGCGCCGATCATCCGACCCGCCCGCACCTCGGGTGCGAGTATGGTGAGCGCGCCGTGTCCGAAGAACAGACCTTCCGGTGCGGGCCCCTGGGTGCTCACCTGATGAATCCGCGCCCGGGACAATCCGGCCGCGGCCCCGATTCTGGCGAAAGTCCAACCCTCGGCATGTAATTCGCGAATGACCGCTCGACGAATGCGGGTGAGTTCGTTGATGGTCTGCTGGGCCGCCGCCACCCCCTCGGTGGCCGCCTTCAATCGCTCGACCTTGTCCTCGATCGCGAAAACCCGCGCCACGTCATCGGCCGACATGTGCGAAGTCTAGACAGCTCGACAGCCGCGTGCGTCTAGCCCGCTTGACGCCGACACGCCCGGACCAGGGCGGAATTCAGGTCGCGTCGGTATCGATCGGCGGACGCTCGTTGCGCTCCAACGGTTTCTGCGGTGCGGGCATCGGATACTGCTGTGCCGCAGCGGTGGTACCGCCGTACAGGTCGTTCTTGTTCGGCAGCTGGCTCTCCAGATCCCGCAACAGCGAATCATCCCCGTTGAGAAGATGTTTGGTGACCATGGTGCGCGGGTTCATCTGGCGCAGCTCGTTCAGGTCGGCCAGCGGCTTGCGCAGCTCCTCGAACTCCGGCCCCAGCTCCTGGCGCAACTGGGTGGTCGCCCCACTGGCGTAGTCGCGTGCCTGACGTAGCGCGCGCGTGGTCCACCGCACCGCACCGGGCAGTCGCTCGGGGCCGAGGATGACGAGGGCCGCAACGAGCAGAATCATGAACTCGCTCCAGCCGATACCGCTGAACATGGATTCCAGGCTACCCGGGGCGGCCCTCGTCGGTTCAAGCAGAGACAGGGTGTGTGACGACTCCTACGAAGGCCAGACCACTACGTAGCCGTTGTAGGGCCCGCCGTAGCAGTACTGCACACCATCTGCCGCAGTTGCGACCTTTCCACCCGCCGACTGGCAGTCATACCAGGCAACCGTCTTGTCAGCTGATGCTGATGCGGCGAAGCCGACAAGGGCCGGCTGGCACCACGACGGCGGAAGTGAAAATCGAATAAACGAACCGGCGCATTTGAAACCCCTCCCATTGTGATCACCGGACTCACCGAGGATACCTCGCAAGCGGTTTCAGCACGAGAGCTATTCTGCCGGAACGTGTTTCGTGTAGTGAGATCGGCGAAGACGGGGCGATTGTTCAGTCGGATTCCAGCACAACCGGCACATTCACCTGCCTGCCATCACGGATCAACGTCATATTGACCGTTTCGCCGATCCGGTGTGATTGAACTGCGACGATGAGCTCTTCCGGGCCGGTCACATCACGGTCTCCGACTTTTACGATGACATCGCCCTCGACGATGCCCGCCTTCGCAGCGGGGCTTCCCGGGACGACATCGGCGACCTCAGCTCCGCTCATCACATCGTTCGCGACCGCCTTGGTGCGAGGACTGATGCCGAGCATCGGATGATGGATAACGCCATCACGAATGAGAGCCTGCGCGGTCTGGGTCACTACATCCACCGGGATGGCGAACCCGAGGCCCACCGAACCGCCGGTCTCACTGCGGATCGCCGAGTTGATGCCGACCAACTGGCCGTCCAGGTCGACAAGCGCGCCACCGGAGTTGCCCGGGTTGATCGAGGCGTCGGTCTGGACGGCGTCGATCACCGCGTTCGTATCGCTACCTTCGCCCTTGAGAGAAACCGGCCGGTGCAGCGCGCTGACGATGCCGGAGGTGACGGTTTTGCTCAGGCCGAGCGGGGAACCGATCGCGATCACATCGTCGCCGACCTGCACATCGCTGGATTTGGCCAGTTTGATCACGGTCAGGTTCTTGACGTCGACCTTCAGCACCGCCAGGTCGGTCTTGGTGTCGCGGCCGACGATATGCGTCGGAACCTTGGTGCCGTCCGAGAACACCACCTGGATGACGGCCTTATTGGTCTTATCCGTCGCGGCCATCGAGATGACGTGGTTATTGGTGACGATATAGCCCGCGCCATCGATCACAACGCCCGAACCGGTGGCGCCGTTGTCCCCTACGGTGACCCGGATGGTCACCACCGACGGCTGCACCGCATTGGCCACCTTCGCGACCTGATTGTGCGGGCGGTCGCCCTCGCCGGACTGGCTGAGCGTCACCTTCTTCGAGGTGAATGTCGAACCGGTCTCCGCCGTCAACCGGCCGGCCAGGCCGCCGATCACGCCGATGCCGAGCGCGATGAGCGTAAGCAGGGCAAGGGCTTTCGGGGCGACGCGGGAGCCGAACAGCACCTCGCGGGCGGTCAGCTTGCGCGCCTGCGGCAGCGGCTCCGGTTGCGGTGTCGGCACCGCGGGCGCGCCGAGCCGGGCGCCGGAGGCCGGATCGCGCCATGGGTCGGCGGGCGCGGCGGGCGCGCCGTTCAGGTCGGCGGCATCGGGATCGCGCTGCAGTAGTTCGGTGGAGCCGGCCGGACGGCCGAATGCCTCGGCGAGTACCGTGTCGGGCGGGCTGTTGTGCAGTTCCAGCTCCGGCGATTTGGGTTGATCCGTGCCGCGCGGCGCCGCCTCGGCGAACGAACCGACCTGGCCGGATGGGCGGCGGAAGGCGCGCGCCGTGTGCTTGTCGATATGCGGCCGATAAACCGGTCGCGGCCCCAGTACGGGCGCGCCCGGCGGCCTCAGGTTCCCCCTGTTGGCCGCCGAATCCGACACCCCGTCCCGGACGTCATCCGGGGTCTCGGCCGATCCGGTGTTCGTCGATTCGGTGGTCACTCGCCAAACTCTACTTGCGCCACCAGCTGGTCCACCGGGTCGCGGTCAAGGAATCGGTCAGAAAGCCGAAAACCGCCTCGTTGCGGGGGGTCTCGCGCGGCGATTGCTGCGCCTGCGCGGCGGCGCTCGCACCGCCCGGTAGCTCGGCCAGCGGGATCCGGGTGAGACTGTCGTGCAGGCTGCTCGGAATCGATACCTGAGCGGCCCGGCGCAGCGCGATACGCGCCTGCTGCTGTGCCTCGACCTCCGCGGCGCATTCCGGACACTGCGAAAGGTGTTGGGCGGCACGCAGATAGGCATTCATCCGCAGCTCGCCATCCACGTAGGCCGCGATTGCCTCGCTGGCCAGATGTTCGGTGGGGCGGAAGCGCGGACGACGACCGGACGTGCTGGACTCGCCACTCATTCGGTGTTCACCCTTCGACCGCTGCCCATAGGGATCGCCGGTTGCCCGACGGATCGCCCGATCTTCGCGTCAGTGTTCGTCGACACCGGCGACCGGTGCGGCGAAGCGCTGCTCAACTCCATTATGCGCAAGGTAGTCCCGCAATGCCTGACGGCCGCGATGGATCCGGCTGCGCACGGTACCCAACTTCACCCCGAGCGTAGCGCCGATCTCCTCGTAGGACAGACCTTCGATGTCACAGAGCACCACCGCGGCGCGGAATTCCGGCGCCAGCGAGTCGAGGGCGGACTGCAGGTCGGGATCCAGCCGGGCGTCGTGGTAGGCCTGCTCCGGGCCGGGGCCGTCGGCGGGCACCCGGTCGTAGTCCTCGGGCAGCGCCTCCATCCTGATCCGGTTGCGTCGCCGCACCATATCGAGGAAGAGGTTGGTGGTAATGCGGTGTAACCAGCCCTCGAACGTGCCCGGTTGGTAGTTCGACAGCGAACGGAACACCCGGATGAACGTTTCCTGGGTGAGGTCCTCGGCATCCTGAGCGTCACCGGACAGGCGGTAGGCCAGCCGGTAGACCCGGTCTGCGTGCTCGCGGACCAGTTCGTCCCAGGTCGGCATCACGGATCGATCGCCGGTGGCATCGAATGCCGCGGTACCGGTCAACTCGTCATCGGCCGCGACCGCCTCGATCGGCGGGTTCGGCTCTGGCAGGGTGGCGTACTCACGCGCCGCATCGACCATGTGGATGGGGCTACCTCCTACTCGGGACCGTCGTTACGGAACCCGACAGCGATCTACTAATCGCTGTCGTACGGGTACCAACGTCATGTGCTATGGCGTTGTTCCCGCGTCCCGCCCGGTGCGGTCGGCTGGTCTTGCGTAGTGCCAACTCTTTCCTGTCCCGGTATGGCCGGGATATGGAGATCCTGAGGGACACCTGAGAATCCGTCGGCGCCCGACAGTCGTATCGCAGCGGTACCCGAATTCGTAACGCCAAACCTGCCAAGCGTGATCGGCACGGGCAACCGATTTTCGCGGTTGCCGGCGATCTGCCGACCGTTCGCGGCCGGGGGGATCCGGTGCGTGCGGTGATCCGACGCGACATTTCGGCGATCGACTCGTGCGCTGAATACGACCCGGAACGTTCGCCTGCCCTAGCCTTCTAGGCGTGGCATCCAATCTGGAGCGGAACCTTGCCTATGTGGAGGAGTCCGTCGTGGAGGACGAGGTACTCGTGAGCGCGCGCGAGCGGGCCACCGAACTCGGCGCGGCGCCGGTGCCGCCGTCCGTCGGCGCGTTGCTGAGCATGTATGCCCAGCTCCTCGGCGCGCGGGCGGTTGTCGAGGTGGGCACCGGAGCCGGAATCAGCGGGCTGTGGCTGCTCGACGGCATGCGCGAGGACGGCACGCTGACCACCATCGATTCCGAGCCGGAGCATCAGCGCGCGGCCAAGGAGGCGTTCCGCACCGCCGAAATCCCGCCCGCCCGCACCCGGCTGATCAACGGACGGGCGCTGGATGTGCTGCCCCGGCTCGCCGACGGCGCCTACGACCTGGTCTTCATCGATGCCGCGCCGCTGGAACATCCGCAATACGTACAGCAGGCGGTCCGGCTGCTGCGTGCGGGCGGCGCGATCCTGCTGTACAACGCGCTGCTCGGCGGGCGGGTTCCCGATGCGGCACAACGTGATCCGGCGACGCAGGCGGTGCGCGCGGCGACCCGCGCCATCGCCGAGGATCCCGAACTCACCAGCGTGCTCATTCCGGTCGGCGACGGATTGCTTTGTGCCGCAAGGGGATGATTGATGGGTTGATTACGTCCCGGATGGTCGGGTATGCCTCCCGCTGGAGGTACGGCTATGTGGGACCGTGGATCGCAATTCGTCGAGAACCTGCACATGGGGGAGGAAGCAAGGCACCGATATCCCGCTGCGATTCCACTGGCCGTCGTCTCGTTCGTAGTGATCATCGTCTTCGGGGTCATCGTTCTACTGCTGGTCAGCAGTGCGCATTTCGACCAGAACCCGAGTCGCGTGCCATACACCTCGGGCCCGTGCTACCCCTTCTGCACCAACACCGCGCCGCCGACGCCATGAGCGCTATTGCGTCGGCCGGGCCGTGCAGAACGGCTCGCAGTTGCCCGTAGTATGCGGAACCGTTGTGGGCGACTTGTTTCCGAAATCCGCATTACTCACCAACAGCATCACCAAAATCGCGCCCACGAGCACGAATCCCAATGCGACCACGGCCCTTCCCCAATTGACCCGTCGAATGGGGACGAGCTGATCGTCATCGTTGTTGAAGAACATCATCTGCGGTCCCTAGCAGGGTCGACCATTTCGCGCTGATCCCAACCTAATACCCGATTCCGGTCGCTTCGTACCGGTGATTCGATCTCGATTTCGTGGCGGTTCCGCAACCCGATTCCTGCGCTCATGACCTGCGCCGATCCGTTAAATCTGCGCGCGATCGGGAATACGATCTTGTACAGAGCTGCCGAAAGGTGAATACCGAAGGAGGCGGATCATGGTGCGCTACGGAATATCCCTTCTGATGATTGTGGTCGCCGCGGCGCTGAGCACGGCAAGCCCGGCCTCGGCCGACCCACCCGCGTCGGTGTCGTTCGGCTCGCGGCTCGGTTGGAGTCTCGGCACGGTGACGGTGTACGGCAATGCCAGCTGTCCGGGTGGCGGCCAGGCCGCGGTCAACTTCACCGGCACGATGTACACGCTGGTCGGGGGCAGCGCCAACGCGAGCGGAACGCCGCCGCTGCAATTGGCCGGGCCCGTCTTCATCCCGTGCGATGGCGCGCTGCACGATTGGCAGGGTTTCGCTTGGTCGCCGGGCAATGTGCTCCCCATTTCCGCGGGAGCCAACGGCACCGCCACCGCGACCCTGGTCCAGGGGCCGCCGGTGAACGCGGTCCTGGCAACAAGCGGAACGCAGCCGTTCGTCATCGGCTGACCGGTCCGGGCCGAACAGAAGGCTTCCGAGCTGCGGCGGAACTGGTTTCACCGTTGGCGGCTCGGCGGGCCTGGGCTAGTCTGGCGTCTCATCGGATATCGCGATCGGAGGGGGATTCGGTGCTGACGGCTGCGGGTGCGATGCGGTGAGTGGATCGTCCAACCCGCTGATCGCGCAGAAGGAGGATTCCACTCGGTCGTATTCGGGTGTGGGCCTTGTCGAATCCGTGACGGGTCTGCACGATGCGATCTCGTCCGGGTCGTGGATCGAATCCGGGCTCGGGGTGCTCGGTGTCGGTATGGAGGTGGCCTCGGTCGTCATCGATCCGATCGGCACCATCGCCTCGTACGGGGTCGGGTTCCTGATCGAACATGTGCGTCCGTTGCAGGAGGCGCTGAACTGGGTGGCGGGCGATCCGGATCAGATCGAGGCATTCGCCAAGACCTGGGACAACGTTTCGCAGAAAATCGGTGCGACCATCACCGAGCATCAGCGCGCGGTCGAATCCGATACCGGCGAATGGCTGGGCAGCACGGCCGACGCTTACAAGGCTCGCGCGGCCGACACCTCGAATCTGCTTGCCGCCGCAGCGAAGGCGGCCGAATCCGGGGCGAGCGCGGTGCGGATGGCGGCGGGAATCGTTGCCGCCGTACGTCAAACGGTGCGGGACCTGGTGGCGCAGACTGTCGGGCGGTTGGCGGCGTGGGCCGCGGAGGAAGTGTTCTCCGTCGGCATCGCAACACCTTTGGTCGCGGCACAGGCCGCGACATATGTCGCCAAGACGTTGAAGACGATCTCCTCGCTGTTCCGGAAGCTGTCCAGCACGTTCGCCAAGTTGAAGCCGCTGCTGGCGAAGTTGAAGGATGTGTTCTCCGATATCCGGAAGGCGTTGCCGGGTAAGGGGAAAGCGCACGAAACTCCTCGGTCGACGGCGCGGAAGTCGACGGATACCGCCACGCACCCGACCTCGACGGAGACTCGCCCCACCTCGACCGACACGCATCCGACTTCGACCAAGCCGACCGAAACGCACGACACGCCAACGCATTCCGAGGACGGCACCCATCCTTCCAGCCACAATCCGTCTACCCAGGACAAGCCGGAGACGACGCAGCGGGCGAAGAACGACAAGGGTGTCACCGACCAGGCCAAGAAGGACAATCCGAAAGATACCCAAACCCCGAAGCAGGTCACCGACTGTGGCGATCCCGTCGACGCCGCCACCGGCGAATTCCTGCTTCCCGCAACCGATGTCGAACTACCCGGAGTGCTCGCGCTGGTTTTGGCGCGCAGACATCGGTCCAGCTATCGATTCGGCCGCTGGTTCGGACCGTCCTGGTCGGCGACGCTGGATATGCGGGTCGTCGTCGAACAGAGCGGCGTCACATTCGTCGGCGAAGACGGAATTCTGCTGGCCTATCCGCACACCGCACCCGATATTCCCGTGCGCCCGCTCAACCACGGCCTGCGCTGGACCATGTCCCGCACCGACAGCGGCGAATATCGGGTCCACGATACCGACCGCGAAATCACTTGGCATTTCGCACCCGATCCGGTGCTCGGCGGGGTCGACGAACTACTGGGGAACCTCGCGATCACCGCCATCACCGATCGCCACCACAATCGAATTCGCTTCCACTACAACGCCGATGGTGCGCCCACCGAGGTATCGCATTCCGGCGGTTACCGAGTTCGCGTCGACACCGCCGATGGACGAGTTATCGGGTTGGCAGTCCTCGACGCCGCCGAAGTCGCCACCGTGGTCCGCGAATTCGCTTATGAGTCAGGCGAATTGACCGCCGTGACGAACGGTGTCGGTGCCACCACCCACTTCACCTACGACTCCGACCACCGAATGCTGTCGTGGACCGACTCCAACGGCAACACCCTGTTGAACACCTACGACGAGGCCGGCCGCGTCATCGTGCAGCGCGGCAACTCCGACATCGTCAATGCCGAATTCGACTACTTCACCTTCCCCGACGGCACCGGCAGCCGAACCCTCTACACCGACTCCCTCGGCAACACCACCACCTTCCAGTTCGACACCGACCTCCGCATGCGCGTCCAGATCGACCCCACCGGCGCCCGCACCCTGACCGACTACGACGCCGACCGCCGCCCGGTGCGGGTCGTCGCACCAGACGGCGCGATCACCGCCTACACCTACACCGCCGACGGCGACCTCGCCGTCATCACCCGTCCCGACGGCCACCAACTGACCGTGGGGTACCAGGCCCACAATCGCCCTTCCAGCGTCACCGAAGCCGATGGCACCGTCGAGCACCGCGAGTGGGACGCCGAAGGCAACCTCACCGCGACCATCGATGCCGCAGGCGTACGCACCGAATTCACCCACCACCCGACGGGCGCGGTCGCCACCATCACCGAATCGACTGGCGCACATACGATTATCGAAGTAGACGCCGCCGGTCTACCGATCCAGGTAACCGATCCCCACGGCGGCGTGACCGTTATCGATCGCGACCACTTCGGCCGCCCCGTCACCGTCACCGACGCCCTCGGCGCGACAACTACCTACACCTGGTCTGCCGAGGGAAAACTATTGCGCCGCACCGACCCCGACGGCCACAGCGAAGTCTGGGGCTGGGACGGTGAAGCCAACCTCACCGTCCACGCCGACCGCAACAACGGCATCACCCGCTACCACTACGGCCCCTTCGACCTCCTCACCCAACGCACCGAACCCGACGGCGCCACAACCAGATACGACTGGGACACCGAACGCCACCTCGTCGCCGTCACCAACCCCCTCGGCCAAACCTGGCACTACGCTTACGATCCCGCGGGCCGACTGGCAACCGAAACCGACTACACCGGCGCCACCACCAATTACACCCACGACCGCGCAGGCCGCGTCCAAACCGTCACCCCCGCAACCGGCATAACCCGCCACCACACCTACGACATCCTCGGCCGCCTCACCGCGATCACCGCCGACACCGGCGACTGGATCCGCTACACCCATGACCCGGTCGGCCGCGTCCTCACCGCCCAAACCCCTTCCCACACACTGAGTTTCACCCACACAGTCACCGGCAACCTGGCCAGTCAGCGGTTGGACGACCAGTCGCCGATGGTCTACCAACACGACCCCCACGGCCGCCGCACCCACCGCACCACCCCATCCGGCGCGGTCACAACCTGGGATTACGACCCGACCGGCCGCGTCACCGACCTGACCGCCGACGGCAACAGCATCCACTTCACCCACGACCCACTCGGCCGCACCACAGGCTGGCGCATCGGCAACATCTCCATCGACCGCACCCTCACCCCGGTAGGCCACCTAACCCACCAGCAGGTCACCGCCCACCCCACCAACCGCGCCATCCGCCACGACGAATTCACCTGGCGCCCAGACGGATACCCCACCACCCACACCGTCACCCACGAAAACCGAACAACCCGAACCGAATACAACCTCGACCCCATAGGCCGCGTAACCACCCTCACCCGCAACGGAATCCCCACCGAGCAATACACCTACGACCCGCTGAGCAACATCACCGCCGCCTACACCCCACCGCCCCCTGATACACAACCCCAAACCCCACCGATCTGGGACCGCCGCGAATACCGCAACAACCTACTGATCCGAGACGGCCACACCCGCTACCACTACGACGCCGCCGGCCGCCTAACCCGCAAAACCACCA
The DNA here is from genome assembly GCF_020361265.1 of Nocardia sp. JCM 34519.1. NCBI lineage: Bacteria > Bacillati > Actinomycetota > Actinomycetes > Mycobacteriales > Nocardiaceae > Nocardia > Nocardia sp. JCM 34519.1. Next base: position 610,674 of record NZ_JAIRBR010000001.1, on the reverse strand, counting down.
CCCGCCCCTCCCGCAAACCCACCACCTGGCACTACAACTACAACGCCTTCGACCAACTAACCGACGTCTGGACCCCCGACCACCAGTGGTGGCACTACACCTACGACGCCTTCGGCCGTCGCGTCACGAAACAACGTTTGGCATCGGATCGTGCAGTTCTCGAACAAATCGACTACACATGGGATGTCACTCATCTCATCGAGCAAGCTGCAACTGATTCGACAGTCAGATGGGATTACGCCCCTAACGGCTATGAACCGGTTAGCCAAATAATCGTACGAGAGGTGGACGATCGCGAGTTCCGTGCGGTTATAACCGATCTCGTCGGTGCGCCGACCGCACTCGTCGACCCTCTATCAGGTGGTGTGATAGGCATTGATACCGGGGATTTATGGGGAAATTCCACGTGGGATCGCGAATCGGGTTGCATACTTAGGTTCCCGGGGCAATGTCACGATCCGGAGACCGGGCTGAACTATAGTCTGCACAGATTCTATGATCCGTCAAATGGTCGCTTTCTGACTCTGGATCCGTTAGGGCTCGAACCTGCGCCCAACCCCGGTTGTTACCCGCACAATCCAACGATATGGTCTGACCCGCTGGGATTGACGCCGTGTAGGGAGACGTTATATCGCAATGCAACGGAACCACTGAACGGGAGGGCGGGAGATTCTGCTGCATCCCGTGCCTACCAAAAGCATATGACACGACCGAACACGAGTGTGATTTTCTTGAGCTCCGGAAAGGAACGTATCGATATGGCACACCACTTGATCGAGGACATCCTGACCAACCCGAAGACTGCACTTCAATCCTACCATAATGCCGAGTTCGGGCCGGTGTATGATTTCAAACTCCCCGATATAGGAGCAAGGTGGCGGCAGGATGGCAGCTTTGTTGGATTCCTCGAGATCTGAGACGCTATATGACGATCGAAGATATTGCGCGAAAGATTGCTGAATACGGCGAGCTTGTAGAGATATTCGCGCCAGGTGCCGACTCGGTAAAGTGGGATACGCTGCTGCGCACGGCCTTGCTGCTCGGTTATCAAGGGAAGCTCGAGCGAGCCGGTATTGCGATCCCCTTTCGTATCGAGCCGTCGATGTTCGCCGACAGTTTTGATGCTGGGTATACGCTTACACTCCGGAAAGGTGGACAGATTTGGACATCAACGCTGTTCGAAGAGTCGGTGATCGATCTCCAGTGCGAAAGTGAAATGATTGCGACAGCTGGTGGTCTTCGGGAGGTCGGTCGGCTTATGGGTGCAATTCGAGAAATTACTGGACGCAGAGTTGACCTGATTGCCGAAACGGTGCATCCCGAGTCGGTAATCCCTTTTATGTCCATAGGATAACCGAGTTATGGATCCTGCGCGCTGCGGGGATCGAACCAGTGTCGTCGAAGATGCTCTGCAAAGGACGGATCTGAGAGAATTGGGTTAGCGTAAAAGCCCGCTCGGCGTAATGTGGCTGCTCGACAAGGAATTGGCCGAAGGAAACCTTCCGCAGTGGGTTGTTCTGACCAGGGGAAGCGTTGGCATCGTGAACCTTGTCGGAGGTTTGATGAAGCAAGCCGCGATAACTAGTTGGTTGTGCCCAGGGTGATTAAGTTATCAATCCCTATGTCGCAGGGTGCAATCTGATCCCGTTCGCTGAGGTTGTCGATGTGTTCGATCCGAATCGTTGGCAATGGAAGGTTCTGGATTTCGACGGTATGGGAAAAGTTTCCCGGCGGTATCAGTTGGGCGGAGTTTCAGAGTGCGATCGACAGTGTAGCTGCGATCTTCGATCGGGCTGGGATAAGGGAGTTTTGTTCCGCTTTGGAGCAAGTGATCGAGTGTGAGCTTGTCGGGTTCGACTCATCGGGCGAAAGAGTGGTTGAAATCGAGGCGTTGGACAGTTCTGAGTATCGAATAAGTTGCGGTATTCGGATCGGTGATCCGTCGAAGGTTCGTGCCCGATTGCTCGAGTTGGCGGGCCGGTATCAAGTTCCTTTGTCTGTTGGGTATCCGAAATATGAATGACCGACACCTGTGCAACGGGAGGGCGAGTTGTACTTGGCTTTGACGATCGCTGCGCGGTTCGCGGATAAACTCACGTCGTGGCGGGCTGCTCTCGCGGATGTGGCGGGAGTGCGGTTCCGGGTGGGGAGCATGCCTGAAGTCGGCTTCGGGTGCGATGCCGTGATCATGCCGAGCTATCTCGCGCACGATCGCTATGGTGGTTTCTATAATCGTGACCACGCGCAGATTCTGGAGAACCTTCGGTCGGATGGCGCACCGGACCTAATAGTGTGTACACCCGCGTACGCGCCGGTAACCGGTCCCGTATCTGATCCGAGCGTGCTGGCCGATCGGATTCGGTGGGTTTTCTCGGAATGTCTCGATCGGATTGCTTCGTTCAGCTCCGAGGCTGATGACCGGAGGATCGACGATGTGTTGATCGTGGTGGGCGCTTTGGGGTTCGGGCCTTACGAGTCGACACTCGGTCCAAAAGGCTTGCAGCAGGCCATAACTGCCCACGACCCTGGCAAGTGAGATGAGCGAACGCTACGGACTGTTCATGGAAGACAGAGACGCGCTGGTGTGTCGCGCGGTCGGAAGCCTGGGCTTCTTCGACTCTGATCGCAACGACGGCGAGGCGTTCAATCACAGCGAGAGGTCGCGGTGAATTCTCGAACTAGCGATGACAGGTGTCGGGTGTGCGGTCTCGCGCAGGGCGATCCGCCCTGGGGCGCGGACGGGCGAACACCCTCGTTCAATATCTGCGACCGCTGCGGGGTGGAGTTCGGGCATGAGGATTGCACGCCAGAGGGTGTGCTCCGCTACCGCGAAAAGTGGCAGAGCGAAACCGAACTGGGATGAGCCAGGCATAGTTTCCGCACCCCATCTTCGAACCGAACATTCGGTGTACGGGGTGTTTGGTTCGGAAACCGGAGTGCGACGACGTCCGACACGCGAGACGCCAACACACTAGTCCGACCTAGACCCAAACACCCTTACCAACGGTCACCACCCCACCATTACTGACCGCGAACCGCTCCCGATCCCGTTCCAGATCAACCCCGATGATCTCGCCCTCGCCCACGACAACGTTCTTGTCCAAAATCGCGTGCCGCACAACGGCTCCGCGGCCTACTCGCACACCGGGCATGAGCACGCTGCCCTCGACGGTGGCCCCGTCTTCGACCATGACGTTCGAACTCAGGACCGAGTTGCGGACGGTGGCGGCGGACAGGATGCTGCCGGAGCCGACGATGCATTCTTGGGCCAGTCCGCCTTGAGCGAATTTGGCGGGTGGCAGGTTTTCGGCGGCGCCGCGGATCGGCCAGTGCCGGTTGTAGAGGTTGAAGACCGGGTGCACCGATACCAGATCCATGTGGGCGTCGTAGAAGGCGTCGATGGTGCCGACGTCGCGCCAGTAGCCGCGGTCGCGTTCGGTGGCGCCGGGCACGTCGTTGTCGGCGAAGTCGTAGACGCCGGCCTGGCCCGCGGCGACGAGGGAGGGGATGATGTCGCCGCCCATGTCATGGTCGGAGTCGGAGTTGTCGGCGTCGGCCCGGATGGAGTCCACCAGCACCTTGGTGGTGAAGACGTAGTTGCCCATGGACGCGAATGTCATATTGGGGTCGTCGGGGGTGCCGGGCGGGTGCGCGGGCTTCTCCAGGAACTGGGTGATGCGCCCGGACTCGTCGGAGTCGATGCAGCCGAAGGCGCTGGCGGAGCTGCGCGGCACCCGGATCCCGGCGACGGTGACGCCTGCGCCGGAATCGATGTGGTGCTGCACCATCTGTTCCGGATCCATCCGGTACACGTGGTCGGCCCCGAATACGACGATGTAATCCGGATCCTCGTCGTAGATCAGGTTCAGCGACTGCATGATCGCGTCGGCGCTGCCGGTGTACCAGCGCGGGCCCAGCCGCTGCTGCGCGGGCACCGGCGTGATGTATTCACCGGCGAAACCCGACAACCGCCAGGTCTGCGAGATATGCCGGTCCAGTGAATGCGACTTGTACTGGGTGAGCACACACAGTCGCAGATAGCCGGCGTTGACGAGGTTGCTGAGTACGAAGTCGATGAGACGGTAGGCGCCGCCGAAGGGGACCGCTGGTTTGGCGCGGTCCGCGGTGAGTGGGAACAGACGCTTGCCCTCACCACCGGCGAGCACGATCCCGAGTACGTGCGGCTGGCTCCTCACACTGCCCAAACTACCGTGTGGGACGCCGGTAAGTGGCCCGTGCCGGAGTGACCGTCTACTTTTGAACGCGTGAGTTTGGGCACCGGAGGGCTGGCGGGCGGAGACTCGGGCAACGTTGCCGAACGGGATTCGAGGGTCGGCTCCGGCTACGACCCCGGTCCGCTGCGCGTCGCGATGCTCACCCGCGAATATCCGCCCGAGGTGTACGGGGGAGCGGGAGTCCATGTGACGCAACTGACTTCGCAGCTGCGCAGGCTGTGCGATGTCACCGTGCACTGCATGGGAGCGCCGCGCACCGACGCGGTGGTGCACCAGCCGGACCCGTCGCTGTACGCCGCGAACGCCGCGCTCCAGATGATGTCCACCCAGCTGCGCATGGCCGATGCCGCCGGCGAGGTGGACGTGGTGCATTCGCATACCTGGTACACCGGCCTGGCGGGCCACCTCGCGGCAACCCTCTACGGCATCCCGCACGTACTGACCGCGCATTCGCTGGAACCGCGGCGGCCGTGGAAGGCCGAACAGCTGGGCGGCGGCTATCGGCTGTCGTCGTGGTCGGAGCGCAATGCCGTCGAATACGCGGACGCGGTGATCGCGGTGAGCGAGGGGATGCGCCACGACGTCCTCGACGCGTATCCGGCGCTGCATCCGGATCGAGTGCATGTGATCCACAACGGAATCGACGCGACGGTGTGGCATCCGGGTCCGCCGCTCGCCGGTTCCCGGCCGATCCTCGCGGTGCTCGGGGTGCGGATGGACCGCCCGATCGTCGCCTTCGTCGGCCGGATCACCCGGCAGAAGGGTGTCGGGCATCTGCTCGCCGCGGCCCGCGATTTCGATCCGGATATCCAGCTGGTGCTGTGCGCGGGCGCGCCGGACACCAAGGAACTGGAGGTGGAGACCGCTGAGGCGGTCGCCGAATTGCAGCGCACCCGCGGCAACGTGTTCTGGGTGCGGGAGATGCTGCCCACCGAGCAGGTTCGCCAGATCCTTTCGGCCGCGACGATTTTCGTCTGCCCATCGGTGTACGAGCCGCTGGGCATCGTGAATTTGGAGGCGATGGCCTGCGCCACCGCCGTGGTCGCCTCCGATGTCGGCGGGATCCCGGAGGTGGTCGCCGACGGCGCCACCGGCCGCCTGGTCCACTACGACCCGGCCGACCACCGGAAATACGAAATGGACCTGGCCGCCGCCGTCAACGAGGTGGCGGGCGACCCGGTGCTGGCCGCCGAATTCGGCGCGGCGGGCCGGGCCAGAGCCATCGCCGAATTCGACTGGTCCCGGATCGCGGAGCGCACTATCGCGCTGTATCAGCGACTCCGCAAGCCGTGAGAACTGCGGCCCTAACACACCGCTGCCGAATCCGGAAGGCTGAAGGCGTCCAATAACTCCGCACGGAGGGGGATGGGACGTGATGACGCGCCTGTCCAGTGTTATCGAACGACGGCTGCTGGTGAACTACCGCGCCGATCCGGAAGTGGTCGCGAAACTGCTGCCCGCGCCGCTGCGCCCGCAGTTGGTTGGCGATCGGGCGGTCGCCGGGATCTGCGCGATCCGCCTCGGCGCGGTCCGGCCGACCGGACTGCCCGCCGCCATCGGCACCCACAGCGAGAACGCCGCACATCGGATCGCCGTCGAATGGGACGGTCCGGATGGTGTCGAAACCGGTGTGTACATTCCGCGCCGCGACACCGGATCGGTATTGAATGTGCTTGTCGGCGGCCGGATATTCCCGGGTGCGCACCACCGCGCCGATTTCACCGTGCGGGCGGCGCCCGGTGCGCTGCATATCGCTTTCACCAGCCGAGATGGTTCGGCGTGGATGCGCGCCGATGTGCACGAGGTCGACCACTTCTCCGGAAGCCCGCTGTTCCCGGATCTCGCGGCGGCGACGGATTTCTTCCGTGGCGGTTCGGTGGGGTATTCGAGCGGGCTCGATCCGCACCTGCTGGACGGGATCGAATTGTCCGTCGCACGTTGGCAACTGCATCCGCTGGAAATCGATGAGGTGCGGTCCAGCTTCTTCGAGGATCCGCGGCATTTCCCACCGGGCAGCATCGCCTTCGACTCCGCGATGCTGATGCGCGATGTCGCGGCCGAATGGTTCCCGAGGGATCCGATGCGGGTGGCGGACTACGCCGGTCGGTAGGACGTCACCGTCACCGAGGCGGTGACCTCGACAGTATCCGGCAGCGCGGCGATGGCCGCATCGGCCGACCGCTCGGCGTGGAATGCGGACGGACCCATCGCGACCACATTGCGCACATCGGCGCGGCCGAGCTTCATCGAATAGTCGACGACGACGCGATCGGTCGGCTCGAATCGGTTCGACAGGGATTCGGCCAGGCGACGATCCTTATCCGGATCCACCGACACCATATCCAGCGGGCCGATGAGCTCACCCAGATGACGTTCGGTCGGTGCGACGACGACGAATCGACCGTCCGTGCGCAGCACGCGGGCGACCTCCGCCGGATTGCGCGGCGCGAAAACCGACAGCACCGTGCCGATCGTGCCGTCGCGGAACGGCAGTCCGCGCCAGGCGTCGGCGAGTACCGAGGCGGCGCGGGGATGCGCGCGGGCGGCGCGGCGGGCGGCGGGTTTGGCCACATCCAATGCGATGCCGAAGGCGGCGGGCGTCGCATCGAGGACGCTCGCCAGGTAGTACCCGGTGCCGGCGCCGATCTCCGCGACCGGACCGGACGACGATGCCGCGGACCCGACGGCCCTGGCGACCGCGTCGGCGATCGGTGCGAAATGGCCTGCACCCTGGAAGGCGGCACGTGCCTCCAACATGGGCGCGGTATCGCCGGTCATCTTGGTCGACGCGCCGGTCAACAGGCTGACGTACCCCTGTCTGGCAATGTCGAAGCTGTGTCCGCGCGCGCAGCGCAGGACACGAGTTGGCACCTCGAATGCGAGATCACATTCCGGGCAGGCCAGCAGGCCGGCCACGACGACCAGCGCCGAGGTTTCAGCCGAGGACACTCAGCTGGTGACGCTCTTCAGTTCGTCACCAAGTGCCGCAGCCTCGTCCGGCGTGAGTTCGACGACCAGACGCCCGCCACCCTCGAGTGGAACCCGCATGACGATTCCACGCCCTTCTTTGGTTGCCTCGAGGGGACCGTCCCCGGTGCGGGGCTTCATGGCCGCCATCCTCTGCTCCCTCCAGATCTGCGCGGTTTTCTGCGCACTTTCTTGGAACTCCAGTTGTCACCAACAGGTGAGCTCGCCGGCATTTGGCGAGCTACACCGGTCCTATTCTTCCCTATCGCCGGAGTGGACGGATACCTGAGTTCGAAATGTGATCGCCGTGGCGGTGTCAGGCGGGTCACTCCCGACCCAGCAATCGGCCAGGTGATCGTCGACCATTCCGGTCGCCTGCATCAGCGCGTAAGCCGTGGTCGGGCCGACGAAGCGGAATCCGCGCCGCTTCAATTCTTTTGCCAGAGCGACGGATTCGGGTGTGGTGGCCGGCACGTCGGCGACCGTCCTCGGACGCGCGCGGGGCTCGGGAGCGAAGGACCAGAGCAGGTCGTCCAGTCCGATATCGAGGTCGCGGGCAACCCGCGCATTGGCGATCGCGGCCTCGATTTTGGACCGGTTGCGCACGATCCCCGAATCGGCCAGCAGACGCGCCACATCGTCGTCGCCGAACTCGGCGACCCGCTCGATGGCGAAGCCGGCGAACGCCGCGCGGAACGCCGGACGTTTGCGGAGGATGGTGATCCAGGACAGGCCGGATTGGAACGCCTCCAGGCACAGGCGTTCGAACATGGCGTCGTCGCCGTGTAGCTCGCGGCCCCATTCGGTGTCGTGATATCGCAGGTAGAGCTCGTCGGGCCCGGCCCACGGACAGCGGATGGGCGTGTCGGGCGCGGTCAACGGTTGGCCGATTCGGGTGCGGCCGGGCGGGCAGTCGCGGCATCGCCGTTGAGCGCCTGGGCCAGCTGCACCTGCAGTTCGTCGATCCGGGCGGCGAGGCGGGCCAGCGCCCAGTCCACCTCGGTCGCCTTATAACCGCGGACCACCTGCTGGAACCGCAGCGCACGCACATCGGCGCCGGTGATCCCCTCGACCGGCAGCACCGTCGCGGTGGTCCCCTCCGGCAGCGGGCCCAACTCCTCGGAGCGGCCGAACACAGCGCTCGCGAGCAGGAACAGCACCGCAGCGACCAGACCGATGATCAGCACGTACAGCAGTAGCGTGAGCATGGCATCGAGCTTATTTGCTCGCACCGACACCGAGCACGCGGGAGCGCGGCGGAAATCGGACGCGGCGGTTACAGATGACGCGTGGTGTCGATGCCGAGGGACATCCCCGCGAGGCCGCGGCGGCGCACCGCCAGCTTGTCGGCGATATCCCGCAACGCCTGTGCGGCAGGGTTTTCCGGATCGCGCAGCACGATCGGGGTGCCCTCGTCACCCGCCTCGCGCAGCGACTGCTCGATCGGGATCTGGCCGAGCAGCGGCACATTCGCACCGACCGCGCGGGTGAGCCGGTCCGCGACGGACTGTCCGCCGCCGGAACCGTACAGATCCATCCGGGTGCCGTCGGGCAGATCGAGCCAGGACATGTTCTCCACCACGCCCGCGATGCGCTGCCGGGTCTGCAGCGCGATCGCGCCCGCCCGCTCGGCCACCTCGGCGGCCGCCGGCTGCGGCGTGGTGACCACCAGGATCTCCGCATTCGGGATCAGCTGCGCGATGGAGATCGCGACATCGCCGGTGCCCGGCGGCAGGTCGAGCAGCAGAATGTCCAGGTCGCCCCAGAACACGTCGGCGAGGAACTGCTGCAGCGCGCGGTGCAGCATCGGGCCGCGCCACACCACCGGCGTGTTGCCCTGGGTGAACATGGCGATCGAGATGACCTTCACCTCGTGCGCGACCGGCGGCATGATCATCCGCTCGACCTGGGTGGGCCGCTGGTCGGTGCCGAGCATGCGCGGCACCGAATGCCCATAGATATCGGCGTCGAGCACGCCGACGGACAGCCCGCGTTCGGCCATGGCGGCCGCGAGATTGACCGTGACGCTGGACTTTCCGACGCCGCCCTTACCGGAGGCCACCGCGTACACGCGGGTGAGCGAACCCGGCTGGGCGAACGGGATCACCGGATCGGCGGAATCACCGCGCAGCTGTTTGCGCAGTGCGGTGCGCTGCTCGTCGTTCATCACGTCGAGATCGACGGTGACCGCGCCGACACCGGCGACATCGGCGATGGCCCGGCTGACCCGCTGCGTGATCTCGGTGCGCAGCGGGCACCCTGCCGTCGTCAGATAGACCTCGACATGGACGTCGCTGCCGTTGATCGCGACGCTCTTGACCATGCCGAGTTCGGTGATCGGTTTACGGATCTCCGGATCGTCGACCTTCGCGAGGGCTGCTCGCACATCCGATTCCGTAACCACTGACATGGTCGGAATTTTAGGCGCGTCAGATCCGCGGCAGTTGGCCGGGCTTCGGCGCGACCCCGTTGGCGTACGCGGTCTCCCAGGCCATCACGTTCGCGACGTAGGCCATGGAGTTGTTGTAGCGCAGGATCGCTCGCGTCTGCTGGGCCAGGTCACGCATGTTCAGCCCGCCGTCACAGAGGTATTTGCCCGCGGTGAGCGCCGCGTCGAACAGGTTCTGCGGATCGGCGATGCCGTCGCCGTTGCCGTCGGCGGCGTAGCGCCGCCAGGTCTCCGGCAGGAATTGCATGGGCCCGACCGCGCGGGTGTATGTCCGCATGCCGCCGTCGAGTTCGCCGTCGGTCGCCCGGACGACGTTGTTACCCGAAAGGCTGCCGTCGAGCACCGGTCCGTAGATCGGGCTCAGCGGGTTGCCGTCGGCGTCGGCCTTGCTGTACGCGTGATTCGATTCGACCTTGCCGATGCCGGCGAGCATCGACCACGGCATCTGGCAGGCCGGATTCTGTGCGGCCAGCGCGCGTTCGGCGTTCTGGTACGCCTCCATGGCGATGCCGGGGATGCCGAGCGGTCCGGCGGGCAGGTCGGCTGGTTGCCGATTATCCGGCAGCGCAATGGTTTTCACGATCGGTGGAGCGGCCGGCGTGGCTCCGGGCCTGGTGATCGATGCCGCGATGGGCTCGGTCACGGCGCGTGCCGCGGCGGCGGTGGGTCTCGGAACCTCGTCGGATTGGTCGTCCGCGGTGAACATGTGCGCGGCGGTGACCGCGCTCTGATCCGCGCCGCCCGCGACCGACGCGCTGCCGACCGAGACGAGCCCGGCGGGTACCAATCCGGTCAATGCGATAACCGAACTCCGCCGGACGGTGGCCGGCGATTGCTTTCGATGACGCCCCACTGTGTGGTGACCCTCCAATGACTCGATGACGAGTCCTCGTGATGGACGAGGGAGAGGCTACCGTATTCGAGACCTTTTTGTTACTACTCCGTGATCTGATCTGAACTAACGATCTACGCGACCGAAACGATCACTGCGGCGGCGCCGGCAGCGGGATCACGAATCCGCCCGGCAGGGTGATTCCCGGCGGGGGCGGGGCCGTGGTCGGCGCGGCCGCGGGCGGCGGAGCGGACTCTGGCGTCTTGACCACCTCGGGCGCCGCGTTCTGCTGCGACTGCACCGCTTCGCCGGGGGATTGCTGCGGTGTTTGCTGAGCGGGTGCCACTGCCTGCTCCGGGGCGGGCTGTTGCGGACCGGCCTGCTGCGGGTCCGGCTGCGGTGCCGGCTGGGCCGGTCCGCCCGCCTGCTGTTGCGGCTGGGTGCAGCTCGCGGGCTTGGACGGATCGGGCTGGCCGGGCTGGCCCGGCTGCTGCGCCTGCGGGTGCGCCGGATCGTTCGGATCGCCGTTGGTCGCGCCGAAGGTCTGGCCGGGCGCCAGCGGTGTCGCCGGGTTGCCCGGGAGGCCGGGCAGCGCGGGCATGCCGGGTATGGGCGCCTGAACCACCTGCGGGTCACACGGATTCACCGGCTTGGGCGGCGGGCAGAAGATGCCGCACGGGATCGGCGGCAGGCCCGGGATGTTGATCATCACCTGGGTCGGTGCGGGCGCCGGGGCGTTCGGTGTCGTGGTCTGCTGCTGTGGGGGCTGCGTATTCGTCGTCGCGACCGTGCCGCTGACCGCGGTCATATCCGGGATCTGGGTGGAGCTGCCCGGCGGGATCAGGTCGGGCGAGATGGTGACCTGGGTCGGCACGCCGCCGGTGCGGTAGGCCGTCGCCCAGCTGAGCACGTTGGCCGCATAGGCCATCGAGTTGTTGTAGCGCAGCACGGCACGCAGTTCCTGGGCGGGATCGCGCAGGTCGAGGCCGCCCGCGCAGAGGTATTTACCCGCCGCCAGCGCGGCGTCGAAGACATTGTTCGGATCGGCGACGCCGTCGCCGTTGCCGTCGGAGGCGTAGAGCGCCCAGGTGCCGGGCAGGAATTGCATCGGGCCGATGGCGCGCACATAGCTGCCGTCGACGTTCTTGATGACCTGGTTGCCGGGCAGGGTGCCGTCCAGGGCCGGGCCGTAGATGGGCGTGACCGTGGTGCCGTTGGCGTCGGTGCGCCCGCCCGCGGCATGGCCGGATTCGATGCGGCCGATGCCGGCCAGCAGGCTCCAGTGCAGCCCGCAGTTGGGCATCGCCGACTGCATGGCCAATTCGGCGTTGCGGTAGGCGGCCAGGACGATCTCGGGAATGCCAAGCGCGCCACCGATATTCGGCAGCGCGATGTCTTGTAGTGGCACCGCTGCGGCGAACGGCGCGTCGCTCGGCGCCATCGCGGTGAGTTTGCGGGGCGGATCGGCGGTCACCGGAAGTAAACCAACCGTCCGAGACAATTCGGAACCGGACGGGTCGTCCGCTTTGCCTTGGCTGCTCGCGGCGGCGAGCAATGCCTCCGGCGCCTGCGGCGGCGCACCGGCGGGGGCGGTATGAGAGGCGGATCCTGTGGCGACGAGACCCGCGACGACCAGGGCCGACACGGTTATCGGAGCAGATATTCGCATGCGGCCCACACCAATCCTCTACCGTCGTGAGGGCTGTCCGGGACATCGTGCCCAGCCCGCCCTCGGGACAACGTCCTCCAGGTTACCCATCGGTCAGGTGAGTGGTTGGCATTTCCGGTCAATCCCCAGCTACGAGCCGTCAATGCCAGGTGTCGGCGGGTCCGGTTCGTCCGGTACGACTGGGGAAACCGGAACTGGGGACGGTTGCCGGACCTTTTTCTTGCGGTGCGCCTTCGGCGTTTTATCAGTGTGACCGTTCGCGTTCGGTGTCGCGGCCTCGATCCGGTCCAGGATCTCGCGCATCTCCTCCAATTCCCGGCGCAGGTAGTCGCGGGTGGCGACCTCGCCGACCGCGATGCGCAGGGCCGCCAGCTCGCGGGCCAGGAATTCGGTATCCGCCTTGGTCTGCGCGGCGCGCACCCGGTCCTCCTCCAGCGAGACCCGGTCCCGGTTGTCCTGCCGGTTCTGCGCCAGCAGGATCAGCGGCGCGGCGTAGGCGGCCTGGGTGGAGAACGCCAGGTTCAGGAGGATGAACGGATACGGATCCCACTGCAGGCTCACCGCGAAGACGTTCAGCGCGATCCAGACGGCCACGATCACCGTCTGGATGACGAGATACCGCCCGGTGCCGAGGAATCGGGCGATCTGCTCGCTGGTGCGCGCCATCGCCTCCGCGTCGAAGTCGAAGCGGAAACGGGATTCGACCGGTGTCTCCAGCCGTTGACGTGCCGAACTCTTCTCGATCATGAATGAATGCCCTCGGGGTGTAGTTCTTCGTGCTCGCGCCAGTCCTCGGGCAGGAGATGGTCGAGCACATCGTCCACGGTGACCGCGCCGAGCAGGTGGTTCTCCTCGTCCACCACCGGACCGCAGACCAGGTTGTAGGTGGCGAAGTAGCGGGTCACCGCGGCCAGCGGCACATCGGGGTGCAGTGTCTTCAGATCGGTGTCGACCAGGGCGCCCACCAGGTGTGCCGGTGGTTCACGCAGGAGTTGCTGGATATGTACCGAGCCGAGGTATCTGCCGGTGGGCGTCGCGGTGGGCGGGCGGACGACGAACACCATCGAGGCCAGCGCCGGGGTCAGATCCGGGTTGCGCACCCGGGCCAGCGCCTCGGCAACCGTCGCCGCCGGGGTGAGGATCACCGGTTTCGGCGTCATCAGACCGCCCGCGGTGTCGGGGGAGTGTTCCAGCAGGCGGCGCACCGGCTCGGATTCCTCCGGATCCATCAGCGCGAGCAGCGAATCCGCCTCACCCTTGGGTAGCTCGCCGAGCAGGTCGGCGGCGTCGTCCGGGTCCATCGCCTCCAGCAGGTCGGCGGCGCGGCGCACCTCCAGATGGCCGAGCAGCTCCACCTGGTCGTCGTCGGGGAGCTCCTGGACGACGTCGGCCAGCCGCTCGTCGTCGAGTGCGACCGCCACCTCGATGCGCCGCTTCTCGGGCAGTTCGCGCAGCAGGTGCGCGACATCGGCGGGGCGCAGCTTCTCGAACTGTTCCAGCAGCGCGGTGACGTCCTGGCCCGGCCGCCCGATCTCGTACGGGGTCAGGCCGGAGACGTCGGCCCAGTCGACGACGTGCACGGCGCGCCTGCGCCCGAGGCGGCGATGTCCGCGCACCGCGACCCTGGACACCCGCCAATCCCTGGTCCTGGTCTGTTCGATGCCGAGATCGACGACGAATACGTCGACGCCGTGCAGATCCGGCAGATCCGGATCGCCGACCCGCACCTTGGAATCCGCGATCTGGGCCAGTGCGAGCAGTTCACCGGGGCGCTGGGTGAACCGGCGCAGGCTCACCGTCCCAGTGTTCAATGTCACACTGCCGGGGTCGATCGCGGTGACGCGCAGCATCGGCACGAAAATGCGGCGGCGGGTTGGCAATTCGACGACGAGACCGTGTACGCGGGGTTGCTGGCGGTCGTAGCGGATCGCGACGACCACGTCCCGGATCCGGCCGATAGACTCGCCGTCCGGTCCCAGCACCACCAGGCCGGCCAGCCTGGCGACGTACACCCTGGTAGCTGCCATGCCTGCAAGGCTAGAGGTATGCCGCCGAAAACGATGGACAGGAGTGTCATGCAGCCGCGTCGATCGGTGCTCGCCGTACCGGGCAGCAATCCGAAGATGATCGAGAAGGCCAAGGGGCTGCCCGCCGATGCGGTGTTCCTGGATCTGGAGGATGCGGTCGCGCCGGCGGCGAAGGTGGCCGCGCGGGCCAATATCGTTGCCGCGCTCCGTGATTCGGGATGGGGCCAGCAACTGCGGGTGGTCCGGGTCAACGACTGGACCACCGAGTGGACCTATGCCGACGTGATCGCCGTCGTCGAGGGCGCGGGCGCGCATATCGATGCGATCCTGCTGCCGAAGGTCACCGATGCCGGTCAGGTGCGCGCGCTCGACCTGCTGCTCACCCAGCTGGAGAAGGTCGGTGGGCTGCCGGTCGGCCGCATCGGAATCGAACCGCAGCTGGAAAATGCCATGGGCCTGCGCAATATCGACGAGATCGCGACCGCGAGCCCGCGCGTGTGCAGCCTGGTGTTCGGCCCCGCCGACTTCATGGCCAGCATCAATATGCGCACGCTCGTGGTGGGCGAACAGCCGGAGGGCTACGACACCGGCGACGCCTACCACCACATCCTGATGACGATCCTGCTCGCCGCCCGCGCACACGGCCTGCAGGCAATCGACGGCCCCTACTTGCAGATTCGCGACCTCGACGGCTTCCGCCGGGCGGCCGCGCGCACCGCCGCGCTCGGCTTCGACGGCAAATGGGTGCTGCATCCGACCCAGATCGAGGCGTGTAACGAGATTTTCAGCCCGCGACAGGCGGATTACGATCGCGCCGAGCAGATCCTGGAGGCATACGCGTATCACACCTCCGAATCCGGCGGCGCACGCGGCGCGGTGATGCTCGGCGACGAAATGATCGATGAGGCCAGCGCGAAAATGGCACAGGTAATCGCGGACAAGGGCCGGGCCGCCGGAATGACGCGTTCGTCTCAATAATGGGCACCGCGCGTTTCACACCTCCGCGAGTCGCGCGGAAATAGCAGAATAGACGGTATGACGAATCCCTTGGGGAACTCCAATCGCGCCCGTCAGGGTCTGCCGACCCCGCCATCGGGCTGGCCGGTGGGTTCCTATCCGACCTACGCGGAGGCGCAGCGGGCGGTCGACTATCTGGCCGACGGTCAGTTCCCGGTGCAGGACGTCACCATCGTCGGCGTCGATCTGATGCAGGTCGAGCGCGTCCTGTACCGGCTGAACTGGGGCAAGGTCATCGGCGGCGGCGTCGTATCCGGCGCGTGGCTCGGCCTGTTCCTCGGCCTGCTGTTGAGCCTGTTCACCACCGGCGGCGCGCTCGGGCCGCTGCTCGTCGGCCTCGTCGGCGGCATCATCTTCGGGGTCATCTCCACCTCGATCCCGTACGCCGCGACGAGGGGCACCCGCGATTTCGCGTCCACCATGCAGCTGGTGGCCGGGCGCTACGACGTGCTGTGCGACCCGAAGTCGGCCGAGCAGGCGCGAGACATGCTGGCGCGGTTGGCGATCTGAGCGAATGGAAGTTGTGCATACGGTCCGCACCGAGGTGCTGGACCATTTCGGAATGGCCGGTGCCGGTGTGGATTCCGCCTCGGTGACATTCCTCGGGTTGGAGCCGATCGAGATCCTGCGGATCCCCGGCGATGAGTTGGTGCACTATGTGACGCTCGGCGGGTCGCGGCATCCGATGGGGGATCCGGCTGCGGCGCTTGCGGATCCGGTGCGCGGCCCGCGCGCCGAGCTGGTGTTGACGCTGCGCTCCGGGGTGGGCGCGCAGTCGGGGCTGGCCCGTTCGCTCGGCGTGCTCGCCGCCACTCCCGCGGTGGAAGGTGTTGTGCTGCAAGCGGATGCGCTGCTCGACCTGGGTGAGCCGATCTGGCGTGACGCGCCGTTCACGGCGGTGTTGTTGGGGGACAGTGACATTCCGGATGTGGTGTTGCCGGAACGGGCGGATCCGGTGCGCTACTTCGCCGTGACGCCGGTGACCGCCACCGAGGCGGCGTGGGTGCGGGTGCGGGGTGCGCAGGCGCTGCGCGACGCGTGGGCGGAGGCGGGCATCGATGTCCGCGATCCGCGCCGGGGCGCAGCCGCGCTGTAATACCGAGCGCGACGTCTCCGCACGGTTTGCCCAGTGGCACGGTAAGACTGATGTCGTGCGCATCGATCTCCACACCCACTCCACCGCGTCCGACGGCACCGACACCCCGGCCGAGTTGGTCCGCAACGCCGCGGCCGCGGGCCTGGACGTCGTCGCGATCACCGATCACGACACCACCGCGGGCTGGGCGGAGGCGGTCGAGGCGCGCCCCGATGGGTTGACGCTGGTGCGCGGTATGGAGATGTCGTGTATCGCGCTCGGCGAGGACGGCTGGCCCGTTCCGGTGCATCTGCTCGCCTACCTCTTCGATCCGGCCGACCGCGGCTTCGCCGAGGAGCGGGAGCGGTTGCGCGGCGAGCGGGTCGAGCGGTTGCGTGCGATGGCCGAGCGGATGCGCGCCGACGGACTGCCGATCGACCCGGACGAGGTGCTCGCCTCGGCAGGCGGGTCGGCGGGGCGGCCGCATCTGGCCAGGGCGCTGGTGGCGGCCGGGGTGGTGCCGTCGGTGGATGCCGCGTTCACCGAATTACTTGCCCCGCACGGCAGGTACTACGCCGAGAAGGCCGACACGCCGCTGCGTCGCGCGGTGGAGATGATCGCGGCGGCGGGCGGGGTGAGCGTGCTCGCACATGCCAGAGCGCGTAAGCGTGGCCGGCTGATCGCGGAGGAGGCGATCCGCGAGGCGGCCACGCTCGGCCTCGGCGGTCTGGAACTCGACCATCCCGACCACAGCGCGGCGGACCGGGCCGTGCTCGCCACGCTCGCCGACGAGTTGGGCCTGCTCACCACCGGATCGTCGGATTACCACGGCTCGAACAAGACCATTCGGCTCGGTCAATTCACCACCGATCCGGCGCAATTCGAGGAACTCGCGGGCAAGGCGACGGGGGTGCCGGTGATCGCCCCGTGAACGCGCGGATCGGGATGTCGTCGTGATGGTGCTGCGCGGGTTGAGCGGCGTGGCCGCCGCGGGCGTCTTCGTGCTCACGGCCGTTGTGATCGGCACCGCGATCGCCGCGGTGCGCGGCGGATTTCCCGGACCGGGCGCGATGACCGTGCTGTGGCATCTGGCGGCCTGCGCGATTGCCGTTGCGGCACAGATTTATTCGGACAGGCGTCAAGGTTTTGCGGCATTTTCCGGATCGATGGTCGTTTTTATCGTCACCGGATTATTGCTCTGGACCCAGTGGTGGCGCTGATATTGCCGTAATGGTTGCGGCCCGATGAATTGTGGCCGAACATTTAATCTCGTGACGGAACTCGAGACGGACGTGCTGGTTTTGGGTGGGGGTCCCGCCGGAACTTGGGCAGCCGTCTCCGCCGCCGCGGCGGGCGCCCGAGTGGTCCTGGCGGACAAAAGTCTTTGCGGCAGCAGCGGGCCGTCGGCGGTCGGCGCGACCTCGCTGTGGAATATTCCGCCGGGCTCGGCGCGCGACGAGGCCGTGCGCAATGCGTACGCGCACGGCGGCGGGCTCGGCGATCCCGATCTGATGCACCGGGTGCTGGAGGAAACTCACCGGCGCGTCGAACAATTGGCGGGTTGGGGTTATCGATTTCCCGGCGATACGGTCGGCGCGACGCTGCGGGTCTATCTGGACGGCGCCAGTTATCTGCGCAGGATGCGCCGCAGTGTGATCGCCGCGGGTGTGCGCATCCTCGACCACCATCCGGCCATGCAACTGCTGACCGATCGCGACGGCGTCGTCGCGGGCGCCACCGGCGTGCGGGCGCAGCACGATTTCCGCCCGTGGACGGTGCGCGCGGGCGCGGTGGTCGTCGCCACCGGCGGCTGCGCCTTCCTATCCGGCGGCGCGGGCACCGATGTCGCCACCGGCGATGGCCTGCTCTTCGCGGTCGAGGCGGGCGCGCGACTATCGGGTATGGAATTCTCCAGTGCGTACGGGCTTTCGCCGGTGGTGGATTCCGCGCAATTCGCCTCCGGCCTCGCACTGCATTTCGCCACCCTCTACGACGAATCCGGCACGGTGCTGTCCGGGCATCGAGCGGCCGCCTTCGCCGCGATGGCGGACGGCCGCCGGGTGTACGCGGCGCTCGACGACGTCCCGGATGCCATGCGCCGCTGGCTGTCCCGGCAGGGACTGGTCGACCGGACCAGGCGGGTGCCGCTGCGCGCGGTGCTGGAGGGCACGGTGCGCGGCACCGGCGGGTTGCGGCTGGTCGACGACGACTGCGCGACCGATGTCGCCGGACTGTTCGGCGCCGGCGATGTGACCACCCGCGAGCCGATCACCGGCGCGGTCAGCGGATTCGGCGGTCAGGGCGGGGCGTGGGCCATCGCCTCCGGCGTGTGGGCGGGTGCGGGCGCGGCGCGGTTCGCGCGGCGGCGCGGCACGCCAGGATGCGCCCGCGCGGTACCCGGCGCCGGGTTGAGTTCGGCGGCGCGGATCGATCCGCGGGCCGTGGTTGGGCTGGTGCAGGAGCACACGCTGCCGCTGCGGCGCAGCTACTGGCGCAGCGCGGGCAGCCTCCGGGACAGCATCGGCGAACTCGACTCGATGTGGCCGGGCGCCGAATTCGATTTGGGCGGAATCGGAATCGATCGGCTGCGGGCCCGGCAGGCGGCCGCGCTGCTCGCCGTCGCCAGGTGGACGAAATACAGCGCGCTGGCGCGCACCGAGAGCCGAGGGATGCACCGGCGCACCGATCACCCCGGGGTCGAGGCGGATTGGCGGGTACGGCTGACGTCAGGGGGTCTGGACGCCGTATGGGTGCGGCCCGAGGACTGCGTCGGCGAGCTCACCCGGCCCGCCGCACCGCCGCAGCGCGCCAAACCGCCGAGGTATCGCCCACCGGTGATCGAGCCGGACGCCGCCGAAACCGACCTCACCGCGGGCGACCCACTGCCGCTCTGACAGCTCACCGCGCGCACCTGCGCCGACGCGAGTTTTCCCTTACCGCCGGGTAATTCCGGGCGCATACGGTTGACTCATGCACGACCGAGGAGACCAGTTTGGCAAGTGGTCTGCTCGGCTGGCAGAATGTTGCGGATTCCCGATCCACGCCACCGCCGGGTCAGGGAGATCGATGGCCACCGCCTCGCGACGCACCGTCGCGACCCGTTGGTCATCTCGGATGTTCCACCGGATGTACCCGTCCGGCTCCCGCTCGCAGATCAGTGCGGCGCCATGTCGAACCTCGAAATGCCGGTCGGTCGTAATACCGATCGAGTTTCGAAAAAGTACCGGTCAGCGCACCTGATGAGCGTTTCGAATCCCCTAATACCTATTACCCGGTGGTAACCCTTCCCCCGGTTGTCCGACCCGAGCAGGAGTGAAATCGTGTCACCTGTGACTGACGCACCGAATGCCACTGCCTCCCTTTCCGAAATCACCCACGACGAAATTTTCGCGGGGCACCTCGGGGGCAAGCTCTCGGTCGAACTCTCGGCGCCGCTGGATAACCAGCGCGACCTCTCCATTGCCTATACGCCGGGCGTCGCGCAGGTGAGCCGGGCCATCGCCAAGGACGATGCGCTCGCCAAGCGCTACACCTGGACCGACCGCTTGGTCGTCGTGGTCAGCGACGGCACCGCGGTGCTCGGACTCGGCGATATCGGACCGCGCGCGTCGCTGCCCGTCATGGAGGGCAAGGCGGCGCTGTTCAAGAAGTTCGCCGGGCTCAATTCCATTCCGATCGTGTTGGATACCAAGGACGTCGACGAAATCGTCGACACCCTGATCCGGCTGCGCCCGAGCTTCGGCGCGGTGAACCTGGAGGACATCTCCGCACCGCGCTGCTTCGAGATCGAGCGCCGGGTGATCGAGGCGCTCGACTGCCCGGTCATGCACGACGACCAGCACGGCACCGCCATCGTGGTGCTCGCCGCGCTCAACGGCGCGGCCAAGGTGCAGGGCCGCGCCATCAACGGGCTCAAGGTCGTGGTGTCCGGTGCGGGCGCGGCCGGTGTCGCGTGCACCAACATCCTGCTCGCGGCGGGCGTCGAGGATGTCACCGTGCTCGACTCGAAGGGCATCGTCAGCCGGGACCGCGGCGACCTCAACGCGGTGAAAGCCGAACTGGCCCAGCGCACCAACCCGCGCGGCCTGACCGGCGGCGCGGCCGAGGCGCTCGCGGGCGCCGACGTGTTCCTCGGCCTGTCCGCCGGGCTGATCGCCGAGGAGCTCATCGCGTCGATGGCGCCGGAGTCGATCGTGTTCGCGATGTCCAACCCGGATCCGGAGATCCACCCGGAGGTCGCGCGCAAGTACGCCGCGATCGTCGCGACCGGACGCAGCGACTTCCCGAACCAGATCAACAATGTGCTGGCCTTCCCCGGCGTCTTCAAGGGCGCGCTGGACGCGGGTGCGCGGCGGATCACCGAGGGTATGAAGATCGCCGCCGCCGACGCCATCCTGAGCGTTGTCGCCGACGAGCTGGGGCCGGAGAAGATCGTGCCGAGCCCGCTGGATCCGCGGGTGGCCCCGGCCGTCGCCGAGGCCGTCGCGGCCGCCGCCCGCGCGGAGGGCGTTGCGTAACAAGCCATTTTCCGCGAAATAGGGGCGTCCCGTTCAACGGCGAACGGGGCGCCCTTCGCGTCGGTCGGCGTCTGAAGATTCCCTGAAGGCCGGTGCCGGAGGGGGTCGGGGACGGTCGGTGGCGACGGATACTCGGCTCATGGGCACGCAATCGGCGCAGTGGATGCACACCGCGCGCATGCTCCGCCGGGCCGGATTCGGTGCGACGGGGCCCGAGATAGACGCGGTACAGCAGCAGAATCCGGCCGACTATTTGCGCGCGGCGCTCGCGGCCGATCCGGACGCGGATCCGGGCGCTCAGGCGACACCGCTGCCGGTATACGCGAAACCGAGGGCGCCGGGTAAGGCCGCGCAGGTCGTCGAGCGCAAGCAGTATCAAGCGCAACTGACCGATCAGCTCACCGGGATCACCATGTGGTGGTTGCGCCGGATGGCCGCGGTGCGCCAGCCGGTGCACGAGAAGCTGACCCTGTTGTGGCACAACCACTTCGCCACCTCTGCGGCCAAGGTGCGCGATGCGCAGGCGCTGGTCGCGCAGAACCAGAAATTCCGCACGCTCGGCACCGGGGATTTCGGCGTGCTCGCCTACGCGATGCTCACCGACGCGGCGATGCTGAGATGGCTTGACGGAACGAGTAATTCGGCGAAGGCGCCGAACGAGAACCTGTCCAGGGAATTCATGGAGCTGTTCGCGCTCGGGCACGGCAACGGCTACACCGAAACCGATGTGCGCGAGGGCGCGCGGGCGCTCACCGGGTGGACGATCGATGGCAACGACGCGGTGACGCTCAATGCCAAGCGCCACGACTCCGGGTCGAAAACCCTACTGGGCGTTACCGGTCCGCTGGGGGCGCGGGAATTCTGCGATATCGTGCTCGCCCGTCCGGAGTCGGCGCGCTATGTCGCGGGCCGGATGTGGCAGCAGCTCGGCTCGGACGCGCCGCCCTCGGCGCAGGCGCTCGATCGCGCCGTCGCCGCGTACGGGCCCGGCCGCAACGGCGCGGCGCTGGTGGTCGCCATCCTCACCGATGACGAATTCGCCGCCGCGCACAACACCGTCGTGCACGGACCCATCGAATGGCTGGTCGGCGCGGTGCGGGCGCTCGGCGTACCGCTCACCGCCGACGCCGATGCGCAGAAGCTGATGGGTGTGCTGCGCAGCCTCGGTCAATTGCCTTTCTACCCACCGAATGTCGGCGGCTGGCCGCGCGGGCAGGCGTGGATGTCCACCGCGGCCGCCCAGATTCGGCTCACCGCGGCCGCAGCGCTCGTGAAAAAGGCCGATCTGGGCCGGATTTCGTCGACCGCACCGGCCGACCGGATCGATGCCGTCGGCTATCAGCTCGGCATCGGCGCCTGGTCGGACCGCAGCGCCAAGGTGCTCGCCACCATGCGCGACGATCCGGCGAAGTTGACCGCGGTCGCCCTCAATACTCCCGAATACCTCACCAGCTGAACGGAAGTCATCGCATCATGCCTCACGTCAGTCGCAGACAGTTCCTGGTCGGCAGCGGGGTGCTCGGCGCGCTCGGCCTGGCCGGCGGCTCGCTCGTCTCCTGGGAGGAGTTGCGGCACCGGGCGCAGACCTCGCCGCTGCCACCGAATTCCGGAATTCTCGTCGTGCTCACGCTGTACGGCGGCAACGACGGGATCAATACGGTGATCCCGTACGCGGACAACGCATATCACGATGCCAGGCCCGAATTGTCGTACCAGCCCGACGAAGTGCTGCACCTCGATGATCAGCTCGGGCTCAACCCGGCCATGAAGGGGTTCACGGATCTGTGGAAGCAGCGGAACCTGGCGATCGTGCGCGGTGTCGGCTATCCGCATCCGGATCACAGCCACTTCCGGTCGATGGATATCTGGCAGACCGCGTCACCGGACAGCCCGGTTTCCACCGGATGGATCGGGCGCTGGCTCGACGCCACCGGTGACGATCCGATCCGCGCGGTGAATATCGGTCCGGTGTTGCCACAGTTGGCACTTGGTGAGAAGCACACCGCCGCCGCACTCGACCCGAATTCGGCGCCGCTCAGCGCCGATATGTCCGCGGTGCTGGCCGGGTTGGCCGCAACGGACCCGGGGGACACCCCGTCGCAGGCCGCGGTCTGCCTCGGATACCGCGGCGAACAGACTGTGTCGCAGACCTTTTCGAAGCTTGGTACCGGAAAGAAGGATGCGAATCCGCTTGCCGCGCAACTGGATCTGGTGGGCAAATGCATCAAGGCCGGGGTGCCCACCCGGGTCTACTCGGTGAGCCTCGGCGGCTTCGACACGCACGCCGACGAGCGCCGCACCCAGCAGGCGCTGCTCGGCCGGTTCGACGAGGCGGTCTCGGCGTTCCTGAAAGATATCGCGGGTCATCCGCGCGGCCGCGACGTTGTCCTCATGGCGTACAGCGAATTCGGCCGCCGCGTCGCCGCCAACGCCTCACAGGGCACCGACCACGGCACGGCCGGACCGATGTTCGTCGCGGGCCAATCCGTCAAGGGCGGCTTCTACGGCGACGAACCGAGCCTGAAGGACCTCGACAACGGCGACCTGAAAACCACCGTCGATTTCCGCGACGTCTACGCCGAACTCATGCACCGCGTGATCGACACCGACCCGGGCCCGGCCGTCGGCGGCGCCCGCCACGACCTCGGCCTGATCGCCTGAGCCACCGGCTGTTCAGGAGTTCGCCTCCGGCGCGCGCCGGAGGCGGCCGGTGCCGGGGGTGGCGGCCCAGGTGGCGAAGGCGAGCAGGCCGTCGAGGAGCATGGCCAGGACGGCGACCAGGAGGGCGCCGACCAGTACGCGGTCGTAGTGGTAGAGGCTGATGCCGTCGAAGATGTAGCGGCCGAGACCGCCGAGGTTGACGTATGCGGCGATGGTCGCGGTGGCGACCACCTGAAGGGTGGCGCCGCGCAAACCGGTCAGCAGGATCGGCATGGCGTTCGGGATCTCGACCCGGAACAGGATCTGCCGTTCGTTCATGCCCATGGCGCGCGAGGCGTCGACGACATCCGCTGGGACATTGGCGATTCCGGCATACGCACCCGCCAACAGCGGCGGGATGCCGACGGTGATCAACGCCAGCAGCGGCGGGATCAGTCCGAGGCCGAGCAGCAGCACCAGGAAGGTGAGCAGGCCGAGGGTCGGCAGCGCGCGCATGGCGTTGGCGAAACCGACCAGCAGCGCCGACCCGCGCCGGGTGTGCCCGATCACCAGACCGAGCGGCACCGCGATCACCGCGGACAGCGCCACCGCCAGGAAGCTGTACCAAATGTGTTGGCCGATACGGGTTTCGATACCCGTCGGCCCGCCCCAGTTCGCACCGTCGGTGAGGTAGTGCCAGGCATCGAGGAAAAGATTCACGCCTGAGCGCCTTTCACTCGGGTGGCCCGGGCATCGGCGCGGGTCCACGGCGTCACGAACCGGCCGAGCAGATACACCAGCCGGTCGGCGATCAGCGCGAGCGCCAGCGTCACGATGATGCCCGCGATGATCTCGTCCGGATAGTCGCGCTGATAGCCCTGGGTGAACAGCTTGCCGAGTCCACCGACGCCGATCAGTGCACCCACCGAAACCATGGCGATATTGGTGACGACGACGACCCGCAGACTGGATACGAAAACCGGTACGGCCAGCGGCATGTCGACGGTCAGCGTGCGCCGCAGCGCGCCGAAGCCGACCGCGTCCGCGGCGTCGAGTACGGTGGCGGGCACCGAATCCAGCGCCGCCGGAACGGCGATCACCAGCAGTGCGGTCGAATAGACGGTGAGCGCGATGATCACGTTCAGCGGGTCGATGGTCGAGGTGCCGATGAGCGGCGGGATGATCACGAACAGCGCCAGCGATGGCACGGTATAGGCCAGGCTGGCGGCCGTCACGGTCACCCGCCGCAGCCACGGCACCCGACGGAGCAAGGCGCCCAACGGAATCGCGATCACCAGACCCAGGATCAGCGGCACCAGCGCGAGATACAGGTGGGTCCGGGTGAAACCCATGATCTCCGCGAAGTTGTCGATCAGATACCGCATACCGTCACCCTTTGTCGAAGTAGTGCCGGTTGCGCTCGGCGTCCTCGGTGGCCCGCTGTCCGGCCAACTGCGCCACCACCTCGGTGGCGAGTACACCGCCGCGCACGGCGCCCGAATCGTCGACGGCGACACCGATTCCCGATGGCGAGGAGATCGCGGCGTCCAGCGCCTGGCGTAGGTCGCCGGTGGGTGTGAACAGCGAGCCGCCTGCGGACATACTGTCCGCCAACGGTTGTCCGGCCCGCAGCCCTTCGACGCCGGTGACGTCGACCCAGCCCATCGGGCGCTGGTCCGCGTCCACCACAAGCACCCAATCGCCGCGCTCCAGCCGGTGCGCCGCGATGGTCTCCGCGGTGGCGGTCCGGATCTCGTGCAGCGGAACCGAATCCGCGCTGCGGAAGGACAGGCCCCGATACCCGCGGTCGCGGCCGACGAATCCGGCGACGAAATCCGTTGCGGGCTGGGCGAGTACCTCCTGCGGTGCGTCGTACTGCTGCAGCACCCCGCCGCGGCCGAATACCGCGACGCGGTCGCCGAGCGTGATGGCCTCGTCGATATCGTGTGTGACGAATACGATCGTCTTGTGCAATTCGGCCTGCAGCCTTTGCATTTCGGTCTGCAGTTCGGCCCGCACCACCGGATCGACGGCGCTGAACGGCTCGTCCATCAGCAGCACCGGCGGGTCGGCGGCCAGTGCCCGCGCCACCCCGACCCGCTGCTGCTGGCCGCCGGACAGCTGCGCCGGATAGCGCCCGGCCAGCGAGCGATCCAGGCCCACCCGGTCGAGCACTTCCAGTGCGGCCGCCCTGGCCGCCCGGCGCGAATCCCCGCGCAGCACCGGCACGGTCGCCACATTGTCGACGACCGTGCGGTGCGGCAGCAGCCCGCCGCTCTGGATCACGTACCCGATACCGAGCCGCAGCTTCACCGGGTCGACCGTCGAAATATCCTGTCCGGCAACGGTTATGGTGCCCGCCGTCGGCTGGATCATTCGGTTGATCATCCGCATCGACGTGGTCTTACCACAGCCGGACGGGCCGACGAAGACGGTGAACGATCCGGATTCGATGCGCAGATCGAGATCGGTGACGGCGTGCGTGCCGTCCGGATAGGTCTTGCTGATACCGCGAAACTCGATATCGGACAACGCGATCCCCTTCTAACCGACCGGCTTGTTCAGCCCCTGGGCGGCCACCCATGCCGCCGCCGCTGCCTTGGGCTCGGTCTTACTGCTGCCGGATACGGCCTCGTTCAGCTTGACGAGCTCGTCGGTGGTGAGCTTGGCCGAAACCGCGTTGAGCACGGTGAGCAGCTTGTCGGTCTTCTTGGCGGCGCTGATCAGCGGAACCACGTTCTGCGCCGGGAAGTTGTGCTTCGGATCGTCGAGCACGACAAGGTTGTTCTGCTTGATCGCCGGGGAGGTGGTGAAGATATTCGCCGCGGTGACCTGACCGTCGACCAGGGCCTTGACCGTGGCCGGGCCGCCGGCGTCGCGGATCGGCACGAAGTTGCTCGCGGCGACGTCGAGTCCGTAGTTCTTCTTCAGGCCGGGCAAACCGACTGTGCGCTCGGCGAATTCGGAGGGTGCGCCGAATTTCACCTCGGCCGAGTGCGGGCCGAGATCGGCGATGCTGTGCAGGTTCCAGCGGTCGGCGGTGGCCTTGGTGACGACGACGGCGTCGGAATCCTGGCCGGGCGCGGGGGTGCCGATCGCCAGGTCGGAGCCGAGGGCGGTGCGCAGCGCGGCGTCCACCGCGGTGGCTTCGGTCGCGGTGGCGTTCTTGTCCAGGTACTGGAGCAGGTTGCCGGTGTAGTCCGGGATCACTGAGATGGCGCACTTTTTGAGGGCCGGAACATAGGCCTCGCGGCTGCCGATATTCAGTTTGGTGTCGACGTTGAAACCGTTGGCGCGCAACGCCTCGGCGTAGACGTCGGCGACCGTCTCCGATTCCGGGAAGTCGGCCGAGCCGACCGTGATGCCGTCGCCGGAGCAGTCGCCCTTGTTCGCGAGCGGATTCGAATTGCCGCAGGCGGATAGGATCATCGCCGCGGCGAGTGCGGCCGCGGCGATGAGGAAACGGGCGGCGCGTAGCGCGAGTCGCAGCGCTCGGCCACTGTGTGGGGTGAGGGTCTTCACTGGGGTCCTTCCGGCATGGCGGGCGGTGCGAGGTACTGAAGGCGGCACAGCCACCGGTACATTCTGGATGTCCATACTGCCCGCCGCATGGCGTTCCTCGTAGCTACGGAGAGTTGGTGTCGCCGGATGGTGTTGGCCGCGTCGAGGCGGTTGCTGGTTCGCGCACTTGTCATTGCCACCGCTGTACTGGCCGTATCGTGCGGTAACGGCGGTGAGACCGGGCCGGTCGTCACGGTCGGCGCGGGCGATTCGGCGGAATCGAATCTGCTCGCGCAAATCTATTCGGGTGCGCTGGCGCGTACCGGGGCGCGCACATCGGTGGTGTCCGGGCTCGGCGGCCGCGCCGACCGGTTGACCGCACTCGACGCTAATCGGGTTCAGCTGTTCGGTGAGCACACCGGCGCGCTGCTGGCCGAACTGGATTCCAGCTCGGACGCGCGCACGCCCGCCGAGGTGAACCAGGCGTTGAATCGCGCGTTGCCGGCCGGAACCGTGGTCGCCGACGCGGCGGACGGCACCGATATGCGGCCACGGGTCTTGACGACCGCGGCGGCCGGTGTGCACTCGGTCGCGGAGTTGGTCGCGCACTGCGATGGCCGCGCGATCGGCGTCGCCCCGGTGCCGGGACTGCTCGAGCTGCCTGCCGAGTTGCTGCGCATACCCGGCTGCGCGGCGCCGGTGCCGCTGCCCGATCCGGCCGCGCTGCGAAAGGCATTGTTGGACGGTTCGATTCAGGTCGGTCTGCTATCCGGGCCGCCGATCGATCCGGCCGATACCGACGGTCTCGTCGTGCTCGCCGACACCGAATACGCGGTGCGGGCCGAGAACGTTATTCCGTTGTTCCGCAAGGGCCTGCTCGACGACCGGCGCGCCAAGAAGCTGAATTACGTTGCGGGCGAGCTGAATACCGGTGACCTCAGCGCCATGGTGCGCCGGATGCGCGACGAACGCGCCCAACCCGCGGACCTAGCGCGCGACTGGCTGGATCAGCACGGTCTCTGAGACTGTCCGGGCCCGATGTGTGGCTCGTCACGACATCTCGCACCGGATACTCCCTTGTCACGCGCTTAGTCCGCGCCGTATATTCCGTGTGGAATATTAAGTACGGGGTATGTCGGCAGCACTGGCTATGGTCTGCCGATGACTCGGAAAGGCGGCGGATATGGGGCAGCAGGAGCGCACTGCGGTGACGCCGTTGGCGATCGCCGTGCTCGGACTGCTCGAGGAGCGGCCCATGCACCCGTACGAGATGTATCAGCTGCTGGTCAGCCGCCAGCAGAACGTGCTGGTGAAGGTTCGTCCCGGCTCGCTGTACCACACGGTCGCCCGCCTGGCCGACCTGGAACTGGTGCGCGCCGAAGGCACCGGCCGGGAGGGCAATCGCCCCGAGCGGACCACCTACCGCATCACCGAGCGCGGCCGGACCGCGATGCGGGAGCGGATCGCGGAGATCCTGCGCGCGCCCGCCGCCGAGTATCCGCTCTTCCCGATCGGCATCGCCGAGGCGCACAACCTGCCGATGCCCGAGGTCATCGCATTGCTGAACGAGCGGCTGGAGCTGCTGCGCCGGGAGCTCGCCGAGATCGACATCGCCGGTGATTGGGCCGGTTCCCGTGGCGTGCCACGGCGTTACTGGCTCGTACTGCCCTACCTGCGGGCGATGTTGACCGCCGAGATCGCCTGGGTCGACGAATTTCTCACGGATCTGACCAGCGGTGCGATGGAGTGGGAGCAATTCGACGCGACCACCGGCGATCGGCACGGCGAGCCGTGTGAGGGTCATTCATCCAAGGCCGGTTGACATGTTCACCGAGGTCCAGGAAAGTTAACGGGCGCACACATACCGATCAGTTCGTACTTCGCCGAGTAGATCCCAGACAAGGAACCGAACCCATGTCCACTCAACGCAATCCGTGGCTGGCGCTGTTCGCGCTTGTCGTCGGCTTCTTCATGATCCTGCTGGACATGACCATCGTCGCCGTCGCGAATCCGGCGATCATGACCAGCCTGCAGACCGATATCAACAAGGTCATCTGGGTCACCAGCGCCTACCTGCTCACCTATGCGGTGCCGCTGCTGGTCACCGGGCGGCTCGGTGACCGCTATGGACCCAAGAACCTCTACCTGATCGGCCTGACGGTTTTCACCGCGGCATCGCTGTGGTGCGGTCTTTCGAGGTCGATCGACATGCTGATCGCCGCGCGCGCCGTGCAGGGCCTCGGCGCCGCGCTGATGACGCCGCAGACCATGGCCGTGATCACCCGCACCTTCCCGCCGGACCGGCGCGGTGCGGCCATGGGGCTGTGGGGTGGTGTCGCGGGCCTGGCGACGCTGGTCGGCCCGATCCTCGGCGGTGTGCTGGTCGACGGGCTCGGCTGGGAATGGATTTTCTACGTCAACGTGCCGATCGGCGTCATCGCGTTCGGGTTGGCGATGTGGCTGGTGCCCGCGCTGCCGACGCATCCGCACAAATTCGATATCCCCGGCGTCGTGCTCAGCGCGCTCGGAATGTTCTTGCTGGTCTTCGGAATTCAGGAGGGCAACACCCGCGACTGGGACGGCGTGATCTGGGCGCTGATCGCGGCCGGTGTGCTCGTGCTCGTCGGGTTCGTGTACTACCAGTCGCGCAGCACCGGTGAACCGCTGGTGCCGCTCGGACTGTTCAAGGACCGCAATTTCGCGCTGTCCAGCGTCGCCATCGCCGCCATGGGCGCCGCGGTCACCTCGATGATGGTGCCCTCGTACTTCTTCCTGCAGGGCGTCCGCGATATGTCGCCGACCAAGTCGGCGCTGGTGTTCGCGCCGATGGCGATCATCACCGGTGTGCTCGCGCCGGTTATCGGCAAGGCCGCCGACCGGTTGCACCCGCGCATCGTGCCGACCATCGGATTCGCGCTCTACGCCGCCTCGGTGTTCTGGTTCGCGGCGCTGATGAAGCCGCACGCGTCGATCGGCTGGTTCCTGGTGGCGGCCGCGGTGGCCGGTGTGGCGAACGCCTGCATCTGGGCGCCGCTGGCCAGCACCGCCACCCACAACCTGCCGGTGCAGCAGGCCGGTGCGGGCGCGGGCATCTACAACACCACTCGTCAGGTCGGCTCGGTGCTCGGCAGCGCCGCCATCAGCTCCCTGATCTCGGCCCGCCTCACCGCCAACGGTCTCGGCGGCGGCAAGATCAGCGAGGCGGGCGCCGCGCATATGACCATGCCGGAATTCATCAAGGATCCCTTCAGCACGGCACTGGGGCAGTCCCTGCTCCTCCCGGCAGGGGTGCTGTTGATCGGCGTCATCGCGTCGGCGCTGTTCGTCCAGCACGGCAAGTCCGCCAGCGGTAAGCAGGACGCGCCGGTCAAGGCGGATACCTTCGCCCACTGAAACCTGTGGCCCCGCAAGCTGAATCGGCTTGCGGGGCACGGGATGCTAGGCGAAGTTCGCGGTCAAGACCGTGTAAGTGCTGCTGTCCTCATCCGGTTTCACCGCGACGAGGGTGAGCCTGCCGCCAGCCCCCGGGCCGCCGGTGATGTTCAGGTCGAAGCGAAGACGTAGCCGCGTCTCCTGGGACTTCGCTCCGGATACGTCGCTGGTCTCACCATTGGACCACCGAATTACCCCGTTCAGGGGCAGCGAAGGGGCGAACAAGCCGTTCTGGATCGCATTCACCGTTGTCACATCGACGGAGCCGGCGATGATGCCGGGCAGGGCAGGGCCGGCGCAGTTGGTCACCGCGCCGAGGAAGTTCTGCCGAAAATCCGCCACACCCCTGACGTTCAGAGTCCCGCCGTAGCAGCCGCCACCAACCGGATCCGCATGCGCGGTGGGCCCTGCCGCGGTAGCGCCGGCGATGGCCAATGCACCTAGCGCGGAGCCTAATAGAGCTCTGAGTTCAAATGCCGTCGTAATCCGTTGACCCGACACGTCACCTTCTCCTATGCATACCGCTTATATCCATGCACGACAACAGGTCTCCGGCCGATTCAATAAATCAGGTTCGGGAAGCCTCAGTGCCACATCGTATTTTGTTCCCGCCGATGGGTGGGGGTACCGAGTGCGGTACTGATGTCGTGTAATCAGGAAATGATCTCGGGCGATGTGTCGACGGTACCGACCCCGAACTGATCGGGTCAGGAGACCTGGACGGTGATGGATGGGTAACCCGTTGCGCCGTCGGGGATTACGTCGGCGCGGGCGGCGGTTTGGGGTTGGCCGGTGCCGTCGGTGGCGCGGGCGCGGATAGTGTGGGCCCCGGGGGTGGCATCCCAGTCGAAGACCCATTGGCGCCAGGTGTCGATGGACTGGTCGGCGGCCAGGCGGGCCTGCTGCCAGTCGCCGTCGTCGATCTGTACCTCGACGGCGCGGATGCCGCGATGCTGCGCCCAGGAGACGCCCGCCACCTGGACGCGGCCGGACTTCAGGCGCGCGCGGGAGCCCGGAGTGTCGATGCGGGTGCCGGTTTTGATGGGTCCCTTGGCGGACCAGCCGCGCTTCGTCCAATAGGCGCTGGCGCGGTCGAAACGCGTAATCTCCAGCTCGGTAACCCATTTCGTGGCGGAGACATAGCCGTAGAGGCCGGGGACGACCAGGCGGGCCGGGTAGCCGTGCTCGATGGGCAGCGGTTCGCCGTTCATGCCGACCGCCAAGATGGCGTCGCGGCCGTCGGTCAGCGCCGCGAGCGGGCTGCCCGCGGTGAAACCGTCCACGCTGTGCGATAGCACCATATCGGCGTCCGGATGCACGCCCGCCTCGGCCAGCATTTCGTCGAGGCGATAGCCGAGCCAGCGGGCGTTACCGACCAGATCGCCGCCGACCGGATTCGAGACGCAGGTCAGCGTCACCAGTCGCTCGATCGGCTGCCGCTTCGCCAAATCTGCCCAGCTGTAACGGATTTCGCGATCGACAAGACCGTGGATGCGCAGCGACCAGTCGTCGACCGATACCTGCGGGACGAGCAGGGCCGTGTCGATCCGATAGAAATCGGAATTCGCGGTGAGATACGGCGTCAGACCCGGAACCCGCAGATCGCTGTTCGGATCGATCGGCGCGGGCGGTCCGCTCGGCGTCGGCAGTTGCACCGCCGCCCGCTCGCCGGAAACATTGCGCCGGGCGGCCGCGAACACCCGTCCGCCGACTCCTGCGGTGAGGGCGATTGCTGCGGTAATTCCTATGCCGCGCAGAATCTTTCGGCGTTCAACGGAGGTGTCCGCTGGTGACGTGGCCGTCGAAGTCTGGGATGTCGCCGCATCGTGCGCGGCGGATTCGTCGTCGGTCGGAGGTTGGTCGGGGTCGGCGGTATGGCTTGCCGATTCGGTTGTGGCGGAACTGTTTCCGATCGGTTGGGCGGATGCTGGTGTTGCGGAGGCGTTTTGCGTGGCCTCGGCGGCATCGATGCGTGTGGTGATCGCGCGCAGGGCATAGCCGCCCGCGATTACCCCGATGACGATCGGCAGTGCGGCGCTCAATCCGGCTCGGTTGGCCGCGAACAGCGCGGTCAGCAGACCGAAGGCGACGAGCAGGATGGTGCCCGCGGCACGGGTGGTGCGCTCGATGGCGCCGATCAGTCCGGCGGCGAGTACGGCGACTACCGCCATGCTCAGATAGAGCACGGTCTTGTCGTGGGTGCCGAAGGAGGAGATGGCCCACTCGCGCAGGCCGGACGGCGTGCCGTCGACCACCGTGCGGCCGAGCACGTTCAGCGGTTCGCTGTCGGGACCGAACAGTGCCGACAGCAGTTCGGCGATGCCGAGGGTGAGTCCGGCCGATACCAGCCCGGCGAGCACCCGAAGTCGCAGTTCGGCCATGGATTCGAGCGTAGTGCCGAGCCGGGCCGATGAATGTGACCATTCGATGACGCGGCCCGGCGGGCTCGCCTCAGCCGCCGAATTCGTCGGCGAGGGTATTCCAGAACATCAGTTCGTAGCTCTGGAACAGCCGGGCGTACAGGTGCGCGTCGGCGCGGATCAGCCGCCCGGAATCCAGTCCGGCCTGGATCGCGGCGAGCGCCTGCTGTTCGATCTCCGGCACGTCGGCGGCGAAGAAATCGAAGAACGCGCAGGCCTTGTCGTCGAAGCCGTAATGCTCGCGCATCCCGGCCGCGACATTCTTGCAATAGCGCCCGAAGGCGTTGAAGTTGGCGAAGATTCCGGCCGCGGCCGCCGCCGATTCGGCATTGAGCGCCAGCCACGCCATGAACGCCGGATATGCCTGGCAGCCCGCGCGCGGGCGCTGCCGGCCCGGATCCGGCCCGGCCGCCGCAAGCAGCTCATCGATCATGCCGAGCGCCTGTTGCTCACCGGGGGCCAGCGCGCCGAAGAACGCGCGTGCGTTCGGCTCATCCGCCCATGCGGCCAGCGCGTGGAAACTGCGCCAGTCGCTGCCGGTGATCCGATGTTCCTCGGTGGCGATCGCCGCGAACACCGCGCGCGGGGCCTTGCCCGCGACGATCAGCGGCACGAGTCGATTGTCCTCGTCCTGGGGTGCGAGCTCGGTCTGGATCTCATCGAGCAATTCGCGTGCGGAACCGGTCATCTCGGCGGCCTCCTGGCTCTCGACGATGCCGTCCATTCAACGCCGCCCGTGGTGCGCGCACACCGGTTTTCGGCTATTGCCGCCGGAACATATTCGGCCGCAGGGTGTTTCGAACCCCTACGGCTGTCGACGCACCAGCCTGCGCACCTGGGCGGCCGATTCGCAGCCGAGTGCCTCCCGCGCGAGCGCCCCGCACCTCGTCGTATCGAGCGTGCGTACCTGTGCCTTGACCATGGCGACGGCGGGCGGGGCGACGCTGAGTTCGGTGACGCCCAGACCGAGCAGCAGCGGCACCGCGGCCGGATCGGCGGCGATCTCACCGCATACCGCGACCCTGGTGTCCCCGGCGCCCCGGCACACCAGATCGATCAGGCGCAGCACCCCGGGATCCAGCGGGTCGGCCAGCGCCGCGATGGTGTCGTTGCCGCGGTCGACGGCCATGGCGTACTGGGTCAGATCATTGGTGCCGATGCTGAAGAAGTCGACGTATTCGGCGAGCACCGCCGCCTTCGCCGCGGCAGCGGGCACCTCGATCATTATCCCGATCTCCAGCGAAAGATACTGCGGGGTAACGTCATTCAGAATCTGACGGGCCGCCTGGAGTTCGTCCAGCCCGGTGACCATCGGGAACATGACGCTCACCGGATGGTCGGCGGCCACCGCGGCGACGGCCCGCAACTGGTCGCGCAACAGGTCCGGGTGGGCCAGCGCGAGCCGGATGCCGCGCAGCCCGAGGAACGGGTTGGCCTCCGGTCGCTGGTCGATGTAGGGCAGCGGTTTGTCGCCGCCGACGTCGAGGGTGCGCAGGATGATCCGGCGGCCGTCGAAAACCTTCGCCAACTCCCGGTAGACCTCGGTCTGCTCGGCGACCGTCGGCGCGTGTTCGCGGCCGAGGAACAGGAATTCGGTGCGCACCAGCCCGGCGAGATCGGCCCCCGCGCGCACCGCGTCGACCGCATCGGCGACGCTGCCGACATTGGCGGCGACATGGATTTCGGTGCCGTTCTCGGTGACGGCCCGCTCCTGCGCCGCCGCCTCGGCCGCGCGTCGCCGCTCATCCTGTTCGCGTGCGCGCGTTTCGAATTCGGCGAGTACCGATGGCTCGGGCGCGACCACCAGCCGACCGCTTCCACCGTCGAGCGCGACAACGGTGTCCGCCGGAATCCGCAGCACTTCCGCGCCCGCGCCGACCACGGCCGGAATACCCTTCGAACGGGCCAGGATCGCGCTGTGCGCGGTCGGGCTGCCCTGGGCCAGCACGATTCCGTCCAGCAGCGACCGGTCCAATGCCGCCAGCTGCCCTGGTGTCAGATCGGCGGCCACGAGAATGCCTGGGCGGGTGACGATCTCGCTCGCTTGCCCGAGCAGCATCGCCAGCACCTGATCCCGCACCGCACGCACATCCGCAGCCCGCGCCCGCTGATACTCATCCGGCAGCCGCGCCAATTCCACTGCGGCGTCCTCGAATACCGCAGCGAACGCGGTGGCCGCCGGTGCACCGTCGGCAATCCGCCGCCGCACCTCATCGGACAGTTCCTCGTCGTCGAGCAGAATCAGATGGGCTTCGAAGATATCGGCCTCAGGAGAACGACCGCCGCCGCGCGCGATATCCGCCACAAGCTGCTCGCGCACCCGGCCGATGGCATCATCGAGCGCCCGTTGCTCATCCACCGGTGGGCCCACCGGACGCTCGGGCAGCGTGAATTCCGTTGTGGCCAGGTGCCATACGGGCCCGATGCCGATCCCAGCCGAGGCCGGGTACGGTCCGGTCCGCCGATCCTCGAGCTCGGTGCCTGGCGTCCGCGAATCGCCCGCATCCGTCGGTTCGCTTGCGCTGCCCCCGGATTCGATTCCGCCCTGTGTGCTCGCCGGGACTTCGGGAGTGACCCGGTTCGATCCTGTTGCGGGACGGGTCGAGCGAGGTGCGCTTCGGGATGCGGCGGACCGTGCCGACTCGCTATCGGTTGGTGCGGCACCGGGTTGTTCGGCAATCGAGCCGGGGTGGTCGGCGGATTCAGGGGTGGTTCGGATCGATTCCGATGCGTCGCTGGATGCGGGCGCGCTCACGGTTGTGGCAGGCTGCCCTGGCTCGCGATCGGCTGGTGTCGCAACGGATTGTTCGGTGGGCAAACCGCTGTGGTCAGTGGGTTCGGGGGTGGTTCGGATCGATCCCGGTGCGTTGTTGAACGCACTGGACGTGCCGACGGGCGCGGCGGACTGTCCGGGCTGGTAATCCGTTGGTACGGCACCGGATGGGTCGGCGGCGGAGTCGGTCGGCTCGGCCGCGTGGAACGACCCGGATGCGGCGCCGGGCGATGCTGTTGCGGGACGGGCCGATTCGGTTGCTCTGGTGTGCGAGGCATTGCGCTTGGCCTCGGTGGGTTCTTCGTCGAACCAGCGATCGGCGAGTGCGCGTATCCGGTCGATCGCGGTTGCCGCGTCGGGGCCGGTTGCGCTGACCTCGATTTCGTGTCCGGCGAGCACGCCGAGTGCGGCGATTTTGGTGAGGCTGCGGCCCGAGATCGGTCCGGCGCCGGTGGTCAGGTTGCGCAACCGGACATCTGTGTCGATGCCGCGCAATGCGGCTACCAATCGTGCTGCGGGGCGTGCGTGCAGCCCGTGCTCGTTGCGTACAACCACGGTGGTCCGCTTTATCGAATTGTCCTGCTGTGCACCAGAATTCGTGACGAACGGATTGTGCTCGCCCGACTCGGCACTGGGCCGGAGGCGTGTGTCCTGCCCCGGCGTAACGTCTGCGGCTGGTTGCGGTTGGCCGCTCGGCTTTTCTTCGCCGCCTGGCCGAGGGTGTGTGTCCTGTTCGGGGGTGGCGTTTGCGGCTGGTTGGGGTTGGCCGCTCGGCTTTTCCTCGCCACCTGGTCGAGGATGTGTGTCCTGTTCGGGAGTAGCCGGTTGCGTCTGCCCGCCCACGCCGAGCTGAGACCGCTTGCCCAGCAAAGCACTATCCGCCTCGGCCGCGACCTCATCGAGCGAGGCCCCGCTGCCCGCGGTGACCACGGCCGCCACCAGCCCCTCGACAATCGGTGCGGCGCAAAGCTTCACCTCATGCGGGGATTCCAGCAGATCGATGGCGAGTTCGGCCGACAGTACCGCGCTGCCCAGATCCATCAGCAGGAGTACGCCGTCGCCGGAGTCGGCGGCGTCGATCGCGTCCGCGACCGCGACGGCGTCGGTGCCGAGGGTCTCTTCGTCGAGTCCGGCCGCGATTTCCACCCGCACCGGCCGTTCACCCTGCATTTCGGCGGCCAGCGCGACGGCGGCGCGCGCCAGCGGACGGCTGTGCGAGACGACGACGATGCCGATCATCGCAGCGCCCGCCGTGCCGCGCGCACCAGTAGGGCCGCGCTGGTCGCGCCGGGATCCTGGTGGCCGACACTGCGTTCACCCAAATACGAGGCGCGTCCCTTGCGCGCCTGCAGCGGAATGGTCGCGTCCCGCCCGGCCTCGGCCGCGACCAGCGCGGCATCCAGTGCGTCGGCGAATTCGCCTCCCGCGGCGAGCTTTTCGTCGAACGCGTCGGCGGCGGGGGCGAGCGCGTCGAACATTGTCTTGTCGCCCGCCTCGGCCTTGCCGCGGGCGACGACGCCGTCGAGCCCGGCGCGGAACGCCTTCGCGAAGGTCGGCGCGTCGACGCCGTCCTGGCCGACGGCGGCGGCGAACCGGAGGAAGAAGGTGCCGTAGAGCGGTCCGCTCGCCCCGCCGACACTGCGGATCAGCACCATGCTGGTCTGCTTGAGTGCCGCTGCCGCGGAATCGGGTTCGGCCTCGGCGAAGGCCGCCACCACCGCCGCGGTGCCGCGCCGCATATTGCTTCCGTGGTCGGCGTCGCCGATGGCGGCATCCAATTCGGTTAGCGTGTCGGCATTTTCGTCGATCAGCGCGGCGAATTCGCGGACCCAGGCAACAGGATCGATGACGTTCATGGTCACATCCCCCAGCGCAGCGCGGGCGTGCGGACCGGCGCGTCCCAGAGCCGCAGCAGTTCGTCGTCGATCTTGGTGAGCGTCACCGAACAGCCCGCCATCTCCAGCGAGGTGATGTACGGGCCGACGAGCGAGCGCGCCACCTCGATGCCGTGTCCGCGCAGGAGACGGGCGACCTCGTTGTACATCACGTACAGCTCGATGAGCGGGGTGCCGCCCATCCCGTTCACGAAGCAGATCACCGAATCCCCTTGGCGGAACGGCAGATCCGACAGAATCGGCGCGACCAGCATTTCCGCGACCGCGCGGGCGGGCGCGAGCGGCACCCGTTCGCGCCCCGGTTCGCCGTGTATGCCGACGCCGATCTCCATTTCGCCGTCGCCGAGTTGGAAGGTGGGTTTACCGGCGGCCGGGACGGTGCACGAGGTGAGCGCCATACCCATGCTGCGCGAGTTCTCGTTGACGGTGCGCGCTACCGCGGCGACCTCGGCGAGCGAACGCCCCTGTTCGGCCGCGGCGCCCGCGATCTTCTCCACCAGCACGGTGCCGCCGACGCCGCGCCGCCCCGCGGTGTAGAGGCTGTCCTGTACGGCGACATCGTCGTTCACCACGACGGCGACCACCTCGCCGCCGGTTTCGGCGGCGGCGAGTTCGGCGGCCATATCGAAGTTCATCACGTCGCCGGTGTAGTTCTTCACGATGTGCAGCACCCCCGCGCCCGCGTCGACGGCGGTGGTGGCGGCGAGGATCTGGTCCGGCACCGGCGAGGTGAAAACCTCACCGGCGCAGGCGGCGTCGAGCATGCCGTACCCGACGAAGCCGCCGTGCAGCGGTTCGTGTCCGGAGCCGCCGCCGGACACCAGTCCGACCTTGCCCGGTTTCGGCGGTTCGGCGCGCAGGACGAGCCGGTTCTTCTCGTCGATCCGCAGCTCCGGGTGGGCGGCCGCCATCCCGGCGAGCGCGTCGTCCACCACCTCGGTGGGATCGTTGATCAGTTTCTTCATCGTCGGTGTCCTCGATCGGCCCAAAGGTATTTTCGAATGCCATTCGATAATGTCGAATCTAATTCGTAGAATACGTTGGTGTTGCTTAGGTCACAAGCCCTCGGGAAGGAGGCGGCGTGATCCAGTCGGTGGATCGGGCGGTGCGGATCCTGTTCGCGCTGCAGGGCGCGCGGCGCATGACGCTGTCGGAATTGGCCGCCGAACTCGGGCTGCCCGCGACGACGGTGCACGGCATCGTCCGGACGTTGGCCGCGCACGGTGTGGTGGTGCAGGAGCGCGGCGGCGGGCGCTATCAGCTCGGGCCAGCGGTGCTGCGGCTCGGCAATGTCTACCTGGATACGCTCGACCTGCGTGCCCGATCACTCACCTGGGCACACGAATTGGCGCGCCGCACCGGTCTCGCCGTGCGGGTCGGCGTGCTGTTCGGTGACGATGTGGTGATCATCCACCACGAGCCGCGCCAGGACGGCAGCCGCCAGATGCCCGAGCTCGGCATCGAAATACCCGCGCACGCAAGCGCTTTGGGCAAAGCGGTGCTGGCCTTCCACCCGCCTGCCGACCCGGGCCCGCTGCGCAGCATGACGGGGGAGACGATCATCGCGCCCGATGTGCTCGCCGAATCCCTCACCGCGGTACGGGAATCCGGGCTCGCCTACGAGCGGGACGAGGCGGTCCTCGGCGAATCCTCCATCGCGGGAGCGATATTCGATCGCACCGGTGCGGCCGTCGGCGCTGTCGGCGTGGTGCTGCCGACCGCCGACTGGCCCGCCACCCCCGATATCGTCGACGCGGTGCGCGCCACCGCGCGGACCATCTCCCGCGAACTCGGCTCGGCCAAGTGGCCGGTGCTGCCGTAGCGACGACAACGGCCCGCCCCCTAATTGAGGACGGGCCGTTGTGCCGCAAGCGAACTCAGCTGTAGATCTTGGCGACCTCGTCGGCGTACTTCTTCATGACCACCGCGCGCTTGAGCGACATCTTCGGCGTCAGCTCACCGGTCTCCTGCGTCCAATCGACCGGCAGGATGCGGATCTTCTTGATCGCCTCGGCATGCGAGACCTTCTTGTTCGCCTCGGCGACCGCGGCGTTGATCTCCGCGACCAGCGCCGGGTTCTCGATCAGCTGCTCGATGGGGGTGTCGACCGCGACGTTGTTGCGTTCCTTCCAGCCGGGCAGCGCCTCCGGGTCGAGGGTGATGAGCGCGGCGATGAACGGTTCCCCGTCGCCGACCACCATGACCTGGCTGATCAGCGGGGCGGTGCGCAGATCGTCCTCCAGCATGCCGGGGGAGACGTTCTTACCGCCCGCGGTGACGATGATCTCCTTCTTGCGGCCGGTGATGGTGATGAAGCCCTCGTCATCGATGGCGCCCAGGTCACCGGTCTTGAACCAGCCGTCGGCGAACGCGTCCTCGGTGGCCTCCGCATTGCCCCAGTAGCCGTTGAACACCACCGGGCCGCGCAGCAGCAGCTCACCGTCCTCGGCGACCGCGGCGGCGTGACCGGGCAGCGGGCGGCCGACGGTGCCGACCCGAATGTGCTTGGGGGTGTTCACCGAGAACGCGGCGGTGCTCTCGGTCAGGCCGTAGCCCTCGTAGATGGTGACGCCCGCGCCGCGGAAGAAATGACCCAGCCGCGCGCCGAGCGGCCCGCCGCCGGACACCGCGGACAGGCAGCGCCCGCCCAGCGCCTCACGCAGCTTGCCGAAGACCAACCGGTCGAACAGTGCGTGCTTGAGCTTGAGCACCAGGCCGGGACCGCCCGACTGCAGCGCCTCGCTGTAGGCGACGGCGGTATCGGCCGCCGCGTCGAAGATCTTGCCCTTGCCGCCGTCGTGCGCCTTCTGCTTCGCGGCGTTGAAGACCTTCTCGAATACCCGGGGCACCGAGAGGATGAAGTCCGGCTTGTACGCGCCGAACTGCTCGACCAGCGTCGACCAGTCGGCGCTGTGCGCGACGGTGACACCGGCGTCGAAGGCGGCGAGCGCGACCGCGCGGGCGAAGACGTGCGCCAGCGGCAGGAACAGCAGCGACTTGTTGCCGGGCCGCAGGAATTCCGACATGGCCGAGCGGTCCGCGGCCGATTCCGCGTACATGTTGGCGTGCGAGAGCATCACGCCCTTCGGGCGGCCGGTGGTGCCCGAGGTGTAGATGAGGGTGGCGGGCGATGCCGCCTTCACCTGGGCGCGACGGTCGTGCACGACCTGGTCGTCGAGGTCGGCGCCGCGGGCGGTCAGGTCCGCGATAGCGCCCTTCTCCAGCAGCAGCGTCTCGCGCAGCGCGGGCAGGTCGCCCTCGATTTCGGAGATGGTGGCGCGGTGCTTGGCGTTCTCGACGATCAGCAGCTTGGTCCCGGAGTCCTGCAGGATCCACTTGGCCTGCTCGGCCGATGAGCTGTCGTAGATCGCGACGGTGCAGCCGCCCGCGGCCCAGATGGCGAAGTCCAGCACGACCCACTCGTACTGGGTGGGCGCCAGGATGGCGACCCGGTCACCGAGCTCGATCCCGGCCGCGATGAAACCCTTGGCCACACCGGTGACCGTCGCCGCGAACTCCTTGGCGGTGATATCGGTCCAGCCGCCCTTACCGTCGGGCTTGTTGAACACGACCAGCCCCGGGGTCTGCTCGGCGTGCCGGAAGGCACCGTCGGACATGTTGGCGTCTTCGGGGATGGTGTAAGAAGCCGGAACTTCGAACTCTCGCATCGGTGCGGTGCCCTTCCACGTATGGTTTACCCACCAGTAATCTACGACACCTATCACCGGGCCGCCTGGTCGGACCTCCTGTTCACGGGGTGGACGGCGTCCCGGAGGAATTCGGCGAGTTCGCTCAGCGCCGCGGCGGCCCCGGTCACCAGCGCCGCCTGGATCTGCGCGACATGCCACAGGCCGCGGCTCTCGGTGAAGCGCACGGGAACACCGGCCGCCCGCAGCGCCGCGACGAAGGTGACGCACTGGCCGTGCAGCAGTTCGCTGACGTCCACCTGCACATACGTCGGCGGCAGTCCGGCCAGCCTGCCGTGCAGCGGTGCGTAACCCGCTGCGGTGCTGGGATTTTCGCCGAGGTAGGCGGCGGCGCAGGCCCGCGACCAGCCCTTGTTGATCACCAGATCGCGCTCACCCGACGGGATTTCGTTCGGGTCGGTCCACGGTGCGATCAGTCCGAGCGCGGCAGGCGTTTGATCATGCTCGGCGATCAGGCGCTGCGCGGTGGCCAGCGCCAACCCGCCGCCCGCCGAATCACCGGCGATGGCAATGCGTTCCGGCGGATAGCCGATGGCGACGAGTTCGGCGAAGGCCGCCTCGGCGTCGTCCAGTGCGGCGGGGAACGGATGCTCCGGGGCCAGTCGATAGTCGAGAGCGTATACGGCGCAATCGGTTTCGCGGGCCAACCGGGCGGTCATCGAGCGGTGCGTCAGTGGTGAACCCACCGCATAGCCGCCGCCGTGCAGGTAGAGGATCGCCGCGTCCGGGACACGGGACCCCGCGGTGAGCCGTTCGGCGGGTCTGCCGCCGAGCCGGAGCTTGTGCACGACGGTTCCGCTCGGCACGGGCTGTGCACGCGAACTCAATTCGAGCAGCAGGCGCTGCGTCCGCCACGGGAGCCGCTTGTTCAGCGTCACCCCGTAGATCGGACGCAGCACCGCCTTGGCGACCGGCAATGGAAGGGCGATGTCGCGCATGGGTTTTCTTTCGATCTATTACCGAGGTAAGAAACCCCGGGTGGTGAAGGCGACGAGCCGGTGATATCCGGCCCCGGTGGTGCGCACGAGCGCGTCGAGCAGCCGGGCCTCCCAGCCGATCAACACCCGGCCGTGCCCCTTGCGGACGCCCTCGGTGATGGTCTCGGCCGCCATCTCGGGGGTGTGGATCGCCAGATACTTGTCGAAAAGTGCTGCCGCGCTTCGCTGATCGACGCCCTCGACCACCGTGGAGTTGCGCGCGACCGCGGTCTTGATACCGCCCGGATGCACACAGGTGACCTTCACCGGCGCCTTCTCGACCAGCATCTCCTGGCGCAGCGCCTCGGTGAAGCCGCGCACCGCGAACTTCGCCGCGTTGTACGCGGACTGCCCCGGAATGGCGATGATGCCGAACAGGCTGGACACGTTCACCACATGTCCGGCGCCGGATTCCACCAGGTACGGCAGAAAAGCCTTGGTGCCGTTGACGACTCCCCAGAAGTCGACGTCCATGATCCGCTCGACGTCCTTGAACGAGGACTTCATCACGTCGCCGTAGTGGGCGATACCGGCGTTGTTGTAGATCTGGTGCACGACGCCGAAATGCTTTTTGACCTCGTCCGCGTAAAGCAGCACGGCCTCACGCTCGGCGACATCGAGCCGATCGGATTTCACCTCGGCGCCGAACTTTTCGCAGCGCCGCACGGTTTCGGCGAGGCCCTCCTTATCGATATCCGAGAGCGCCAGTTTGGCGCCGCGGCGGGCAAGATTCTCGGCCAGCGCGCGACCGATGCCGGACCCGGCACCGGTGATCACACAGACCTTGCCCCTGAAGTAAGCATCTTTGCGCCCACCCGTCGCCCGGCCACCACCCCCGATGGAATCGCTACGCGATGCTGTGCTCATCTGCCACCACTTTCAATTCGGGTCGAGACGCGACGGTGGTCGTGTCATAGGCGGTCACGTCGAATTTCTTGGTCAGCCTACGGAATTCGAAGGTGAAATCCGGCCAGAGCGTGGTGTTGTTGCCGTGCTTGTCGAGGTACCAACTGGAGCAGCCGCCGTTCATCCAGACGCTGTTGGCCATCTTGCGCCGCAGGTCCCGGTTGTAGGCGTCCTGCACCTCGCGGCGCACCTCCACCGTGCGCAAGCCCATCCGGTCGACGGTGGCCAGCGCGTCGGCGATGTAGTTGATCTGCGATTCGATCATGTAGATCATCGAGGTGTGTCCGAGGCCGACATTCGGGCCGAGCAGGAAGAACATATTCGGGAAGTTGTTGATCGCCGAACCCTTGTAACCCTGCTGGCCGATTTCGTCGAAAACTTCGGCCAGGGTGCGGCCGTCGCGCCCGGAGATGGTGTTGTACGTCGGCGAATCGGTGACATGGAAGCCGGTGGCCACGATCAGCGCGTCGATATCGCGTTCGGTGCCGTCCTTGGTGACCACCGAGTGGGCGCGGATCTCGCGGATGCCGTCGGTGACCACGTCGACATTGTCGCGGCTCAGCGCCGGGTAGTAGTCGTTGGAGATCAGCATCCGCTTGCAGCCGATGCGGAAGTTCGGGGTGACCTTCGCGCGCAATTCCGGATCGTGGATCTCGGCGCGCAATTTCGCCTTGGCGACCAGTTCGAAGGCCTGCATCAGCGGCGGGAAT
This sequence comes from Nocardia sp. JCM 34519.1, assembly GCF_020361265.1. Classification (NCBI taxonomy): domain Bacteria; kingdom Bacillati; phylum Actinomycetota; class Actinomycetes; order Mycobacteriales; family Nocardiaceae; genus Nocardia; species Nocardia sp. JCM 34519.1. The sequence goes on along the minus strand of NZ_JAIRBR010000001.1, from coordinate 566,925 downwards.
TTCGCGAGGCCCACCACCTGGGTTTCTCTTATCGCGTAGATCGCCGCGCGCGAAAGTCGTTGCATGCCGGGCAGATACTTGAACGCGAGCCGTTCGGGCAGCAGGTACGGGCGGTCCATGCGCGGCAGCAGCCACGGCGCCGTCCGCTGGTAGACGTCCAGGTGGGCGACCTTCGGCGCGATGGACGGGACGATCTGAATGGCCGACGCGCCGGTGCCGATGATGGCGACCCGCTTGCCGGTCAGGTCGGCGTCGTGATTCCAGCGCGCCGAATGGCAGATCTGGCCCTCGAAGGCGTTGATGCCCTTGATATCCGGGAGTGCGGGCTCGCACAGCGCGCCGACCGCGGAGACCACGGTTTCGGCGGTGAAGCTGCCCCGGCTGGATTCGATCTCCCAGTGCGCGGCGGCATCATTCCAGCGCGCCGCGGTGACGTCGCAGTCGAAGATGTGCTTGTCCAGCACCCGGTGGCGCTTGGCGACACCGCGGATGTACTCCTGGATCTCGCCCTGCTTGGAGAACGAGCGGGACCAGTTCGGGTTCAACGCGAACGAGTACGAGTACAGGTGCGAGGGCACATCGCACGCCGCACCCGGGTAGGTGTTGTCGCGCCATGTACCGCCGACCTCGCTGCCGCGCTCCAGTACCAGGAAATCGGTGCGGCCCTGCTGAGCCAGTCGGATGGCCAGACCCAGACCCGCGAAACCGCTGCCGATGATGATCGTCTTGGCATGTCGGGTCGGGCGGTTGCCGACAGCATTGTCTGTAACCTTGCGACTCATGTACCCGAGGGTACGGGCTTATTGAGCAGTGGTCAACAGTATTGACTAGTGTTCAGTAAGCTTGTCGGCATGAGTGGGCGTGGTGCTGGAGAAAACGGCAGACGGGTTCGGTTGAGCCCGGAAGAACGCCGGCTCCAGCTGATCACCCTCGGCGTCGAAATGCTCGGCGATCGCGCGTTGGAAGACATCTCCATCAGCGAAATCGCCGAACAGGCCGGCATCTCCCGCGGGCTGCTGTTCCACTACTTCCCGACCAAACAGGATTTCCAGCTCGCCATCGTCCAGCACGCCAATGGGCAGCTGCTGGAACGGATCGCGCCGGACCGGAGCCTGCCGATCCCGAAGATGCTGCGCGACTCCATCGCCCGCTACGTCGACTACGTCGGCGAGAACCGCGCCCCGTACACGGCGCTGTTGCGTGGACCGGCCAGCACCAGTCCCGAACTCCTCGGCCTGGTGGATCAGACCCGCGACACCATCATCGGCATCATCCTCACCGAGGCGCCCGTATCCGCTGCCGCCGACCAGCCCCGCCTGAAGCTGGCCATGCGCGGCTGGATCGCCTTCGTCGAGGAAACCACGCTCACCTGGCTCCGCAGTGAGCCGATTCCCCGCGCCTCGCTGATCGATCTGCTGGTCGAATCCTTACTGGCCCTTGCTCTTTCGTTGAATCCCGAGCTGGCTGCCGCGCTGCGGGGGTGAGGGCTCGCCGTATCAACGGCGCGGTGAGGGCTGCCAGGTGCCGAGTCGTGGTGCGGTGCGGGAGATTTCGGCCGCGGCTCGGATTCGGGTGCGGAGTGGTTCGGGATCGGTGAGTTCGGCCCAAGTCCAGCGCACCACGCACCAGCCGAGCGCCCGCAGCGCATCTTCGCCGCATTTCTCCACTTGTTCGGTGGTGTGTTCGCCGCGCAACTCCTTGTGGTACTTGATGTTTCCATCGAATTCGCCGACTATGCCCAACTCGGGCCAGAGGAAGTCGGCTCGGCCGACCGGCGAGCCGTTCGTATCGATGATCCATGCCTGGAGCTCCGGTTTCGGTATGCCTGAATTATGCAGAGCGACACGGCTTCTCGACTCGCCGATACCCTCCGCGCGACCGTCGAGAAAGCTCAACACCCGCCTGGCCGCCGGCGTACCGATCCGGCGACTGGCCCGTTCGAGCTGATCCAGCAGCTCGCCCCGGGTGGTCTTGCCCGCACGTAACGCCGAATCGCCAACCACAACAGCCTGTTCGAACGGTTCGGTGCGCGCGATGTCGACCACGGTACGAGCGACCGACGTCACCGGGATACCGCCGATCTCCAGCCACTCGTCCGGCTCGATCCGCCCGGTATGCACCACCGTCTGCCGCCGGATCCGCCCACCCGACTCGCGATTCCGCGTGACGTGCACCCGACTCATCGGCACCGACCAGACCGTCAACTCATGCGCGACGGCCGCCGATATATGGGAAACGAACGCATCCGAACTCGCCGCCGCCATCGCGGCATGAACGGCGACCAGATGCCGCTGAACCCGATCCAACCCCTGTGCCCGCGCGGCATCGATGTAATGCCCGCGCCGCACCCGCTGCCACCCCCTCCCGCGTAGCTCATAGTCGGTAAACCCATCCGCGAGCGCCGCCCGCCGAGAAACCGGTATCGGAATGTCCACCCCCAGATCGTCGCCGCTCCCGCCCCCTCAAACCACCCCATCATCGCCAAATGTGCATAACTCCGGCCCTGTGCACAACAGTTGAACAGCCGTCCGACTCGCCGCTTCGTTTTCCCGCGCCCAGTGTCCAAGCTGAACACCCCGCATCGTGTGCTCCATTCGAATGCGGGGTGTGGAAGCCGTCCGTTGCCGCTCAGAACATTGGCGCCGTGCAATTCACAACCGCGTATTTGCCGGTGGCCGTCTGCTCATCCTTGACCTTGCCGTCCACCGTGATTCGGCATGTGACGGATATGCCGTTGGTTTGGGCGCCCAGACCGGCGATGACATAGGTGGAGTTGTTCACGACGGTCTTGGTCCACGGTGCGGAGACATCGGTCTCCTGTTGAATATCGGACACCTCGTTGTAGTAGGTCACCGTAGACAGCTCGGCATCCGAGATGACCTCATAGACGATGCTCTTCCCGGCCTTTGTCGGTGCCTTCGGCGTCAGCGGCGGGATTGTCGTGGTCGTGACCGCGCCGTTGGCGATGGGATCGCCAGCGGGCGCTGGGGCCTGCGTCGTTGCGGGGGTCGGCGAGGGTGAATTGGCCGTCTGGATCAGCGAGAAGCATCCGCCGAACATGAGCACGATGACACCCAGTACAACCCACGGCCGAATTCGGCGCTTTCGTGGCGGAGGGGGAGGCGGATACTGTCCAGGTGGGAACGGGGGCGTGGTCATTTCGAGGTACCCGGCCCCACAGGAGGAAATGATGTTGCCCGAACCGATCTCGGCCCGTGATCTCAATATCTACGGTGATGCGGAGCTTCCGTGGAGCCGCGTCGTGCAGGCCATCGAGGCGGGTGTCGGTCTGCCTGAGACGCCGCAATTTCTCGGTACGGTCGGTGCGGGTGGGCGGCCGCATTCGGCGGGTATCGGGGTTGCGCTGTACGGTGCGCACCTGTATTTCACCAGTGGTCCCGGCACCCGGAAGTCGCGTGATCTGGCCGCGAACCCGCAGTGCACCTTGTCATTCCGTTTTCCGGACGTAGACCTCGTCCTCGAGGGCGAAGCGCATCGCACCGTCGACCCCGACGAACTCGACCAGGTCACCGCGACCTACCGCCGTCTCGGCTGGCCCGCCGAACGCGCCGGCGACGCCATCACCGCCCCCTACAGCGCCCAAAGCGCAGGCCCCGCCCCCTGGCACCTCTACCGCTTCACCCCACAAACCGCCGCCGCCCTCGCCCTCACCGAACCCCACGGCGCCACCCACTGGCGCTTCGGATAGCGGCCCATACAACGAAAACGCCGGGCCGAATCGCGTTCGGAGAGAACGGATTCGGCCCGGCGTCGGGGTTGGGTGACTAGGCGGTGGGTTCGAAGGCCTCGTCGATGATTTCCTGCTGCTCTACCGCGTGCACCTTGCCGGAGCCCGAGGAGGGGGCCGACATGGCGCGGCGGGAGATGCGGCGCAGCTTGGTGAAGCGGTCCGGGAGGATTTCCGGGAGGTTGAGACCGAAGAAGGGCCAGGCGCCCTGGTTGGCCGGTTCCTCCTGGACCCAGGCGATATCGGTGGCGTTCGGGTAGCCGGCCAGCGCCTCGTTCAACCGGAACTTCGGCAGCGGGTACAGCTGCTCGATGCGCACGATCGCGACATCCTCACGCTTCTGCTTCGCCTTCTCGGCGGCCAGCTCGTAGTACAGCTTGCCGCTGGTGAGCAGGATGCGCTTGACCTTGTTGCGGTCGCCGATGCCCTGCTCGTAGGCGGGCTCGTCGAACACCGAACGGAACTTCGACTCGGTGAAGTCCTTCAGATCCGAGACGACGGCCTTGTTGCGCAGCATCGACTTCGGGGTGAAGACGATGAGCGGACGGCGGATACCGTCCAGCGCATGCCTGCGCAGCAGGTGGAAGTAGTTCGCCGGAGTGGACGGCACCGCGACCGTCATCGAACCCTCGGCACACAGCTGCAGGAACCGCTCGATGCGGCCGGAGGTGTGGTCCGGGCCCTGACCCTCGTGACCGTGCGGCAGCAGCAGCACGACCTCGGAAAGCTGACCCCACTTGGCCTCACCGGAGGAGATGAACTCGTCGATGATGGACTGCGCGCCGTTGACGAAGTCACCGAACTGCGCCTCCCACAACACGAGTGCGTCCGGGTTGCCGAGCGAGTAGCCGTATTCGAAACCGACGGCGGCGTATTCGCTCAACGCCGAATCGTGCACCGCGAACCAACCCGGGTTCGCGCTGCCGATGTTGTGCAGCGGGGTGTACTCCTCGGCGGTCTTGCGGTCGATGATCACCGCATGCCGCTGGGTGAACGTGCCGCGCCGCGAGTCCTGACCGGTCAGACGCACCGCGCGACCCTCGTCGATCAGGGTGCCGAAGGCGAGCAGTTCGGCGAAGGCCCAGTCGACCTTGCCCTCGTATGCCATCTCGCGCCGCTTCTCCAGCACCGGTTTGACGCGCGGATGCACGTTGAAGCCGTCCGGCACATTGAGGAAGGCATCGCCGATGCGCTGCAGCACCGCCTTGTCGACGGCGGTGACGACGGTCGCCGGGACCTGCTGGTCGTCCTCGACCGATTCGCTCGGCTCCGGCGGGTACTTCTCCAGCTCGCGAACCTCGTTGAACACCCGCTCCAGCTGGCCCTGGTAGTCGCGCAGCGCGTCCTCGGCCTCCTTGAGCGAGATGTCGCCACGACCGATCAGGCTCTCGGTGTACGCCTTGCGGACCGAGCGCTTGGTGTCGATGACGTCGTACATGTACGGCTGGGTCATCGACGGGTCGTCGCCCTCGTTGTGGCCGCGGCGGCGGTAGCAGATCATGTCGATGACGACGTCTTTGCGGAACTTCTGCCGGAAGTCGACCGCGATGCGGGCGACCCAGTCGCACGCCTCCGGGTCGTCGCCGTTGACGTGGAAGATCGGCGCGCCGATGAACTTGGCGATATCCGTCGAGTATTCGGTGGAGCGGCTGTTCTCCGGCGAGGTGGTGAAGCCGATCTGGTTGTTCACCACGATGTGGATGGTGCCGCCGACCCGGTAGCCGCGCAGACCCGACATGTTCAGCGTCTCGGCGACAACGCCCTGACCCGCGAACGCGGCATCGCCGTGCAGCATGAGCGGCATGACCGAGAAGCCCTCGGGGCCGTCGCCCTTGTCGAGCAGGTCCTGCTTGGCGCGGACCAGACCCTCGAGCACCGGGTCGACCGCCTCGAGATGCGACGGGTTCGCGGTGAGCGAGACCTCGATCTCGTTGTCGCCGAACATCTGCAGGTAGGTGCCGTGCGCGCCGAGGTGGTATTTCACGTCGCCGGAGCCGTGGGTGGCCGCCGGGTTCATATTGCCCTCGAACTCGGTGAAGATCTTCGAGTAGGGCTTGCCGACGATATTGGCCAGCACGTTCAGGCGGCCGCGGTGCGGCATGCCGATGACGACCTCGTCGAGCCCGTGCTCGGCCGACTGGTCGATGACCGCGTCCATCATCGGGATGACGGCCTCGGCGCCCTCCAGCGAGAAGCGCTTCTGCCCGACGTATTTGGTCTGCAGGAAGGTTTCGAAGGCCTCCGCCGCGTTCAGCCGGTTCAGAATGTATTTCTGTTGCGCGACAGTCGGTTTGGCGTGCTTCTGCTCCACCCGCTCCTGAATCCACTGCAGCTGCTCGGGATCGAGGATGTGCGTGTACTCGACACCGACGTGGCGGCAGTACGCGTCGCGCAGGATGGACAGCACATCGCGCAGCTTCATTCGCTCCTGGCCGTGGAAGCCCGCGACGTTGAATTCGCGGTCCAGATCCCACAGGGTCAGGCCGTGCTGGGTGACGTCCAGATCCGGGTGGCTGCGGAACTTGTCCTTCACCAGCCGCAGCGGATCGGTGTCGGCCATCAGGTGGCCGCGGTTGCGGTAGGACGCGATGAGTTCGAGCACCCGCGAGCTCTTGTCGACGCCGCGCTCGCGAATGTCCTTGCGCCAGCGGACCGGTTCGTAGGGCACGCCGAGGCCGTGGAAGATCTCGTCGTAGAACTCGTCGGCGATGAGCAGCTGGTGGATGGTGCGCAGGAAATCACCGGACTCCGCACCCTGGATGATGCGGTGGTCGTAGGTGGAGGTGAGCGTCATCAGCTTGCCGACACCGATTTCGGCGATGCGCTCATCGCTCATGCCCTGGAATTCGGCCGGGTATTCCATCGCGCCCGCGCCGACGATGCAACCCTGGCCCGACATCAGCCGAGGCACCGAGTGCACGGTGCCGATGGTGCCCGGGTTGGTGAGCGAGATGGTGACGCCGGTGAAGTCCTCGATGGTGAGCTTGCCGTCGCGGGCGCGGCGGACGACGTCCTCGTAGGCGGTGTGGAACTGCCCGAAGGTCATTGTCTCGCAACCCTTGATGGCCGCGACGGCCAGCGACCGGCTGCCGTCCTTGGCCTGCAGATCGATCGCGAGACCCAGGTTGGTGTGCGCCGGGGTGATCGCGTTCGGCTTGCCGTCGATCTCCTGGAAGTGCCGGTTCATATTCGGGAACTTCTTGACCGCCTGCACGATCGCGTAGCCGAGCAGGTGGGTGAAGGAGATCTTGCCGCCGCGGGTGCGGGCCAGATGGTTGTTGATGACCAGGCGGTTGTCGATCATCAGCTTTGCCGGGATGGCGCGCACGGAGGTGGCGGTCGGGATGGCGAGCGAGGCGGACATGTTCTTGACCACCGCGGCGGCCTGGCCGCGCAGCACCTTCGCCTCGTCGGCGGCCTCGGTCTTGGGCGCGCCGGAGGTCGGCGCCGCGTTCGAGGTGGGCGCGGGCGTGGTCTTCGGGGTACGCGCGGTGGGGGTCGCAGCCGGTGCCGGGGCGGGCGCGGGAGCCGGGGCGGCTACTGCCGAGGGGGCAGCTGCCGGAGCGGGGGCCGCGGGCGCGGGAGCCGGTGCCGGGGTGGCCACCTGCGCGGTTGCGGCGGGAGCGATCTGGCTGTTACCAGAATCACTCGTCGCTTCAGGGGTGTAGTCGGCCAGAAACTCGTGCCAGCTTTCGTCGACGGAAGATGGATCCTGTTTGAACTTCTGATACATCTCGTCGACTAGCCACTGGTTCTGTCCGAACTGGGAAGTTGAGCTGCTCACAGCAGGTGTTCGCCTCATTTCGTTCTTCGCGCTGCGACGTTTGTGACGTGCCCGGCACGGGGATCAGCGGATGCGCGCCGATGCGCCCTATCTGAGGATAGGCCCAGCAGCAAATCGGCGGATCTACGGACCACCGGACAGACCCGACTCCATCGATGACGACTCGTCCGTTACCGAGAATATTCCTTCGGTATGCCGTGCCGCCGCCCACAGTCGGGCATACGGCCCACGGGCGGCCAGCAGTTCGATATGTGTGCCGATTTCCGAGATCCGGCCGTGATCGACCACCGCGATCCGATCGGCCCGCGCCGCCGTCGCCAGGCGGTGCGCGACGACGACGGTGCTGCGCCCGCGCGCCAGCGATCGGCTCGCTACCAACACCGCGTCCTCGGTGGCCGGGTCGAGGGTCGCGGTGGCCTCGTCGAGCAGCAGCAGATCGGGATCGACCAGTTCGGCGCGGGCCAGCGCGATGAGCTGGCGCTGACCGGCGGACAGTCCGCGGCCGCGCTCGCCGACCGGATGATGTATCCCGCCGGGCAGCGCCGCGATCATGTCCGCCGCGCCGACGGCCGCCGCGGCGGCCGTGATCTCGGCCTCGGTGGCATCGGGTCTGCCGAAGGCGATATTGCTCGCGACGTCGCCGGTGAACAGGTGCGCTTCCTGCGGGACGATGCCTAGTCGCGACCGGTAGTCGGCGAGGCGGTAGCGCCGGATATCGGTGCCGTCGACCCGGACCGGCGCCGGGGAATCGGCGGGCAGGTCGTACAGACGTGCCAATAACTTGACGATGGTGGACTTGCCCGCGCCGGTCGCGCCGACCAGTGCGAGCGTTTCGCCGGGCGCGAGATGCATATCGACGCCGTCGAGGGCGGGCAGCGTGGTGCCCGGGTAGTGGAAGCGCACGCCGTCGAGGTCGACCGCGCCGCGTAGCGGGCCGTCGATGGGCACCGCGTCGGGCGGGTCGGCGGCGATGCTGGACGGGGTGCGCAGCAAGTCGCCGATCCGGCGCAGACCCACCGCGGCCTGCTGATATCCGTCGAAAGTCTGCGAGAGCTGCACGATCGGGGCGAACAGCAGCTCCAGATAGAGCATGAACGCGACCAGCGTGCCCGCACTGGTCGTGCCGTGCGCGACCTCCCGCGCGCCGAACCACACCACTGCGGCGAGCGCGAGATCGCCCCAGGCCGCGACGAATCCGAAGTACAGCGCGATGGCCAGCTGCGCGCGCAACCTGCTGTCGCGATAGCGGGTCGAGTATTCGGTGAAGCGGCGCGCGGCGGCCGGCTCGTAGCGGTTGGCCTGGACGGCGCGCAGGCCCGCGACATTTTCCTGGAAGTCCGCGTTGACGGTCGAAACCCGTTCGCGGGAGATCGAATACGCGCGCGCGGAGACCCGGCGGAAGATCAGCGTCGCGACCACCAGCGGCGGCAGTGCGAGCAGTACGACGGTGGCCAGCCCGACATCGACGAGCAGCAGTGCGATCAGGATGCCCACCAGGGTGATCACCGAGACGAGCGAGGTCGCGACGCCGTTCTGCACGAACGTGGACAGCGCGTCCACGTCGGTGGTCATCCTGGTCATGATGCGGCCGGACAGTTCGCGTTCGTAATAGTCCAGCCCGAGCCGCTGCAGGTGCGCGTAACTGCGCACCCGCAAGCCGAAGAGCACGCGCTCGCCGGTGCGGGCGGTGAGCAGGATATTGGCCGCACCGGCGATACCGCCGAGCACGGCCAGCCCGGCGCCGATGGCCGCGGCCCGGCCGAGCACGCTCGAATCATGGCCGTTCACACCGTGATCGATGGCGTAGCGCACCAGTGCAGGGAAGGTGACGCCGAGCACCGCGTCCAAGGCCATCAACCCGATCACCGCGGCGACGACCAGCAACACCGGGCGCAGCAGGCGCACGAACCGGAAGCCGGGGTCGGGTTCGCGCAGCGGTGCGCCCTCGATTCCGGGTTCCTCGGTCGCCGGTGGCAGGCGCGCCAGATCGCGGCGCAGTTCCGGCGATTCGGCCGCGTCGAGCCCGCCGATGCCGTTGGAGATCTCCTGCACCGCAACGGATCCGACGGCGGGCGAGGACGGCGCGGGCAGCCGGATCACCCGATCGGCATGGGACAGTGTGGATTCGCGGTGCGCCAGGATGATCGTGGTGCGGTCGCCGTTATCGGGCAGCGTGTCGAAGATGGCGGCCTCGGTTACCGCGTCGACCGCGGAGGTGGCGTCGTCGAGCACCAGGACGCGCGGCCGGGCGAGCAGTGCCCTGGCCAGCGCGATCCGCTGCCGCTGACCGCCGGAGAGGGTGAGCCCGCGCTCGCCGACCACGGTGTCGTAGCCGTCGGGCAGTTCGCCGATGAAGTCGTCGGCGGCGGCGAGTTTGGCGGCCTGCCGGATCTCCGGCTCGGTGGCCTCGGGTCTGCCGAGCGCGATATTGGCGGCGATGGTGTCGGAGAGCAGGAATGGATCGTCGAAGACGACGCCGACCGCCCCGCGCAGGTCGGCGGCCGATACGTCGGCGATATCCACTGCGGCAGTGGGCTTTTCGCCGCCGAATAGTCGGATGTGCCCGGAATCGGGCGTATAGAAGCGCGGCAGCAGCAGCGCGAGCGTGCTCTTACCGGATCCGGCGGGCCCGATGACGGCCACCGTCTCGCCCGGGCGCACGGTGAGGTCGAATTCGCGCAGCACCGGCCGGTCCGGATCGAATCCGAAGGTGAGCGCCGCGAATTCGATGCCGAGCGGACCGTCCGGAATCGGTTGCGGCGCAGGGGGATCGGTGATGGTGGGCGCGGTGTCGATGATCTCGAAGACGCGATCGGCCGCGGCCCTGGTCAACTGGGCGACGATGACCACCGCCGACATGGCGCGCGCGGTGAACGTCATGGTGGAGACGTAGGCGGCGAAGGCGAGGAAGGTGCCGATCCCGATATGGCCGTGCAGTGCGAGCCAGCCGCCGAGCCCGATCACCAGCACCAGGCCGACCTGCGGGATCGCCGCGATCGCCGGCGCGAATCGGGAATCGATGCGGGCGGCGCGCAGTCGTTCGGCATACAGGGTGCGCGCGTGCCGCTCCAGGATGTCGACCATCCTGGCCTCCTGCCCGAAACCCTTCACCACCCGGACGCCGGTGACCGTCTCCTCGACGTGCTGGGCCAGGTCGGCCGCGCGCTGCTGGGCCGACCAGGTCGCCGCGTAGAGCCGGGGCCGGATCCGGTACACCACCACCGCCATCGCGGGCACCACCAGCAGCGCGGCCAGCGCCAACGGCGGTGACAGCCAGAACATCACCGCCGCGGCGAGCACGAATTGCAGCAGCGCGTTGGTCGACAGCGGCACCATAGCCAGCAGGCCCTGTACGAGCTGCAGATCGGTGATCGAGCGCGAGACGACCTGTCCGGTGCGGATCCCGTCCTGGCCCGGGCCGTCCAAACGCTGTAGCGCCGTTAGCAATTGGACGCGCAGCGAATGCTGGACGTCCAGCGAGAGCTGCCCGGCCAGCGCGCGCCGCCCGGCCGAGAAGATATACCGGACGGCCGCCGACCCCAGGAGCAGCGCCGCGACCACCGCGATCGCGTGCGTATCGCCCACCCCGGCCGCATCGATCGCATGTTTGCTCAGCAGCGGACCGGCGATATCGATGAGGGCGCCGCCGAGCACCACGAATGCGATACCTACGAGAACTACGCTGTGCGACCGGCTTTCGGTCCACAGCCGCCGGATCCACCCCGGTTGATCAGCCCCCTGCACACTCACAACAATCGACCATAGCGACGCCTACCGACAGCCGCCCACCGCCGCAGCTCAGACCTCGCGACGGCGCAGATACCACCAGGCGGCGACGCCGAGCGCCGAGGTCCACAGCACCAGTACGACGACCGCCGCGGGTGCGGGCGCGAGAAAATGGCTCTTGGCGAACGATCCGACCACGACCGTGCTGACGGTCGCCGAACCCGGCAGCAATGTCGCGAATCCCGGTATCCCCAACATATTCGTGATCAACCAGATCAGCGGCTCGACGACGATGAACCAGCCGAGCAGCGCGGCCACCGCACCCGCCGCCGAGCGCAGCAGCAGCCCGAGCGCCGTGCCGAGCACCGCCCAGCACAGCGCGGCGACCAGCCCGCCGCCGAGCGCGGCGAAGAACTTCAGCCCGATATCGAATTTGCCGCGCCCGAAGCCGAGCGTGCAGCCCGCGCCGATCACCTCGACCAGCGCCGCGGTGGCCACCGCGAATCCGGCGGCGACCGCGAACTTGGCGATGGCGATGCGATCCCGGTTCGGCGTGAACAGCACGGTGGCGGGCATGGTCCGGTACCGGTACTCCTCGCCCGCGCCGAGCGCGCCGAATATCCCGGCGGCCACGATGGTCGCCGCCATCGCCAGATACAGCCCGATCGTCGCGGTACCGGTGGCGGGCTGCCCCTTCGGATCGGCGTTGCCGGACATCAGCGCGAATCCGGAACTCGCGACGATCGCGACGATCACCAGCGCCGCGGCCAGCAGCTGATATCTGCGCAGCGTTGTGACCTTGCGGATCTCGGAGTTGACGGCGGGCAGCAGCTCGGCCGGGATTATCTCGATCATCGGGGAATACCGTAGGGCGTCGCGAGGCCGGAAACCACCGGCGGATTCGCGGGTTTGGTCAGCGCGGCGAGCACCCGGTCGGGGTGGATCTGATCGGCGACGATGCCGTCGATCCTGACCCCGGCGGCCGCTGCGGCGTCCTCGATCTGCGCCGCCGTCGCCTCGGCCACCGCGAGCCTGCCGTCCGGCCGCATGACGGAATCGGTGTAGCCGCGGGCGGCGAGCATGGTGGCCAGCGCGATCGGCGTCGACGCCGTGACGACGAGGCGGTCCGGATGACCGCGCCGCAGCCGGGCCGGAGTGCCTTGGTAGACAATCGATCCCGCGCTCAACACGATGAGTTGATCCGCGCCGGGCAGCACCGCGGCGAGGCTTTCGCTGGTGAGCAGGACGGTGCCGCCGCGGGCGGTATGCCTGCGCAGCAGATCCTGCAACTGGCCGCGCTCGGCGGGATCCAGTCCGGCGGTGGGCTCGTCGAGCAGCAGCAGTCGCGGGTCGCCGAGCAGCGCGGTGGCCAGCGCCACCCGGGTCTGTTCACCGGGCGACAGCGCGCCCGCCTTGGTGTCGGCCACCTCGCCGAGTCCGACCTGGCCGAGTACCTGCTCGACGCGCTCGTCCGGAATTCCGGCCGCCGCCGCGTACACCCGCAGATGGTCGCGTGCGGTGCGGGCCGGATGCAGGCCGCGCGGCGTCAGCATGCCGTGCGCGACGCCGTCGAGAGTCGTTGTGCCGGAAGTGGGTTCGATCAGTCCGAGCAGCAGGCGCAGCACGGTCGTCTTACCGGAGCCTGCGGGTCCGACGAGCGCGGCGGTGGTGCCCTCGGACACGGTGAAGCCGACGTTCTCCACCGCCGACGCCGTCGCGAAACGCTTGGTCAGGCCGCAGACGGTGATGGCGGGCCGCCGGGTGCTCATCGGTCGGTGCCGTTGGCGTCGATGGCGGGCAGCGGATCGGCGTCGATGATCAGGTGCCGGTCCGCGGGCCACACCACGGGCGCGGGGCCGAATGCCTTGCGCGCGTTCGTAATCGTCGTCCTGCCGAGCGCGCGGTTGCCGACGCCGCCGATCACCGCGCCGATTCCGGCCGGGATGATCTTGCCCGCGGTGAGCGCCATCCGCTTGGTGAGGAAGCGCACGATGAACCGCTTCATCAGCGAATCGTTCATACCGGACAGTCCCGGAATCCGGGTGGCCAGCAGCGTGCCCCAGTTCTTCGCCGAATGCCCGACGGTCTTCTCGACGATCTCCATACCGGTATCGCCGAGCACCACCGCGAGCACCAGGGCCCGGCGCTGTGCCCGGTCTTCCGGCGAGACGCCGTGCACCGCCGCCACCGCCAGCGTGAACAGCGCCGAGGCCTCCAGGAAGAATGCGGTTTCCGCGCCGACCGCGGCCAGCGAGGTGATGGTGCCGACCCCGGGCACCGCCGCGGTCGCGCCGACAGCGCTGCCGCTACCGGTGACCGCGAGCAGGTACTGCTTCTCCAGCCGTTCCACGATCTGCGCCGGGCGTTCGGCGGGATGCGAGCGCCGCAGCCGGTCCACGTATTTGGCGACCGCGGGCGCCTGCAACCGTGACCCGTTCTCCAACAACGCGACCACGGTTTTCTCGAACGCGCCGCTGCTCATCGGCAACACCCCTTTTTCTGCGTCAACGCTGATCAGAACTCTACGGCAGTGCGGGTACCCGTTCGCTGAGCGGCGGCGGTGGCGGCGCGGTTCCGTCGCCGAACGGCCTGCCGCCCAGCGCTTCCCGGCCGTGCGGGGTGAGCCAGTTCGACAGGTCCGGACCCTTGGGCACCACACCGGTCGGGTTGATATCGGCGTGCACGACGTAGTAGTGCGTCTTGATCTGTCCGAAATCGATCGTGTCGCCGAATCCCGGCGTCTGGAACAGGTCGCGGGCGTATGCCCACAGCACCGGCAGCTCGGTGAGCTTGCACCGGTTGGTCTTGAAATGCCCGTGATACACCGGGTCGAAGCGGACCAGCGTGGTGAACAGCCGCACATCGGCCTCGGTAATGGTGTCGCCGACCAGGAACCGTTGGGCGGCAAGGCGATCCGAGAGCCAGTCGAGGCAGGCGAACAACCGGTCGTATGCCGCCTCGTACGCCTGCTGGGATCCGGCGAACCCGCAGCGGTAGACGCCGTTGTTGACATCGCGGAACACCACGTCGTTGACCGCGTCGATCTCCGCGCGCAACTCCTCCGGATACAGCCGCGGCGCACCCGGCCGGTGGTAGGCGGTCCATTCGGTGGCGAAATCCAGGGTGATCTGCGCGTAGTCGTTGGTGACCACCTCGCCGCTCGGCACGTCGACGATCGCGGGCACGGTGATCCCGCGCGGATAGTCGGGGAAGCGCTTCAGATACGCGTCCCGCAGCCGGGGGATGCCGAGCACCGGATCGACCCCGCCGGGATCCAGATCGAAGGTCCAGCTGAGCTTGTCGTGGGTCGGGCCGCACAATCCGAGCGAGAGCACCTGCTCCAGGCCGAGCAGGCGACGCACGATCAGCGTGCGATTCGCCCACGGGCAGGCGCGCGCGGCCACCAGGCGGTACCGATCCGGCTCGACGGGGTAGCCGTCGCGTCCGTCGGCGGTGATCCGGGTGGTGATGTAGTTGGTGTCGCGCTTGTACTCACCGGGTTCGACGTACGAGGCCTGTGTGGTCACCGTCTCAGTGTTTCAGATTCAGCGCTTAAGCTGCGGAACATGAACGACACCAAGCCCACCCGGCTGGAACGGACGACCACATCGGGCGGTGCGGAGGTCGCGACGCTGACGCTCGCGCATCCGCCGCTCAACCTCTTCGACAAGTCCGTGCTCGACGCGTTGACCGCGGACCTGACCGAGCTGACCGCGCATCCGCCGCGCGCCCTGCTGCTGCGCGCCGAGGGCAAGGTGGTGTCCGGCGGCGTCGACGTGCACGTCTTCGACGGCCTGACCCCGGCCCAGGGCGCCGACCTGTGGCGCACCCTGTACGCGCGGATCATCCATCCGCTGGAGGCGCTGCCGTGCCCGGTCGTATTCGCCGCGCACGGCCTGACCCTGACCGCAGCCTTCGAGATCGCACTGGCCTGCGACATCATCCTGGCCGCGCCGCGGGCGAAATTCGGTCTGGTGGAGACCGTCGTCGGCCTGACGCCGTCGATGGGCGGACCGCAGCGGCTCGCCGAGCGCGCGGGTTCGGGCCGGGCCCGCGAATTCGTGATGACCGGCGACCTCTACGACGCCGCGACCATGGCCGAGTGGGGCGTCGTCAACGCGGTGCACGAGGACATCGAAAGCGCGGCAAGGGATCTCACGCACCGCCTGGCCGACGGCCCGACCCGGGCGCACGCCGCGACCAAGCGGATCATCGAGGCGTGGCGCTCCGGCGGTGTCGCACACGCGGATTCGGTGACGCCGGAGGTGTCGGGCCAGCTGTTCGATACCGATGACCTGAAGGGCGCGGTGCGCAGCTTTCTCGAGGTCGGCCCGGGGAAGGCCAGCTATACCGGCCGGTGACAAGCAGGACACGTTCATCGCCTATCCGCGCATCGATGTGACTTCGGTCATATAGTCGGCAATGCCTGCCGGCTCGATCGCGGAGGACGGATGTCGCAGCTACTGGTCGAATACCCCCTATCCCATCCGCACGCCATCGATCCGCCGCTGGCCCGCGGCGCGGACGGGGTGCTGCGCTACGGCAACCTGACACCCGCGCTCACCGAACTGCTCGACCTGCAGGTGCACGCGTTCGGCGGCAGGGAGGCGGTGGTGGAGTCCGGCGGCGTCCGGCTCACCTATCGCGAACTGTGGCACTCCGCATCCCGCATCGCGGGCGGACTGCAGGAGCACGGCATCGGTTACGGCGACCGGGTGGCCATCCGGATGCCGGCGGGCGCGCGCTGGGTGCGGGCCTTTCTCGGCGCGCTGCTGAGCGGTGCGGTGCCCGTGCTGGTGGATGACGCCCTGCCCGATG
Source organism: Nocardia sp. JCM 34519.1 (assembly GCF_020361265.1). Taxonomy (NCBI): domain Bacteria; kingdom Bacillati; phylum Actinomycetota; class Actinomycetes; order Mycobacteriales; family Nocardiaceae; genus Nocardia; species Nocardia sp. JCM 34519.1. The sequence continues at coordinate 550,849 of NZ_JAIRBR010000001.1, read as the reverse complement.
TGGTCGCCGAACAGGTGATCCTCGACAGCAGAGCGGATTTCGTGCTGGGCCGGACCGGATCCGCTTCCCGGTGCGCCGATTTCGAACTGCCGGACGGCGCGGCCTTCATCGATGACGGCGCCGCGTTGAACGATCTGGCGCTGCTGTGCTACACCGGTGATGCGGCCGCGCCGAAGGGTGTCGAGCTGACGAACGAAAACCTGCTGTCCGCAATACGTTCCGTGGTCGGCACGCTGGATCTGCCGACGGATGGTCTGCGGAATCTGGTGCTGCTGCCGCTGGCCCATGCCAGCGGTTGCGTCGATCAGATGCTGTCGACGTTCGCGGTCGGCGGCACCGTCGTGCTCGCGCCGGATACCGACCGGCTCGCGGAAACCCTTGTGGCCGAGCGGATCGATATGGTTTCGGCCACCCCGCGTATTTTCGCGCGGCTGCTGCCGGAACTGTCCGCGCTGCGCGCCGGCGGGCTGTGCACCGACGGCGTCGCCCGGGTGAGCACGGCCGGTCACCGATCCGAACGGGCCGCCGCGCCAACCGATTCCATCGAATTGGCGGCGGCGCTGCGCGATATCTTCCCGGCCGCCCACCAGTGGTCGATCTGGGGTGCGACCGAAACCTGCGGTATCGGACTCGCGGTGGACTACAGCGCGGGCCACGGTCTCGGATCGGCGCTCGGATTCCCGTTCGGCGGAACCGAATTGGCGTTGTGCGGGCCGCGGGCCGAGCTCGGTCACGGCGAATTGCTCTGTCGCGGACCGAATGTCAGCCGCCGCTATTGGAACGATCCGATGGCCACCGAGGCCGGTTTCACCGGAACCTGGTTCCATACCGGCGCCCAGGTCATCATCGACCCGGACGGGTTGGTGCGCCGGGTGGGGTCACTCCAGTAGCCGGTTCTTCAGGTGCTCGCGCACCTCGACGGTCAGGCCGATGGCCTCCAGGTAGGTGTCGATATGCCCGTGCGCGTCCATCGCCGACGCGGTCGCGATGGCGAGGTATTCTTCGCGCACGCCCAGGATGTCCTCCGAAAGCTGTTCGCCCGCGGACAGTTTGGGGGTGAGCATGGCGCGCAGCGAGGGGACCGCGGCATTGCTGAGCAGGAAGTCGGCCAGGATGTCCGCCTCGCTGACGCCGACGGCGCGCAGGATGGTGGCCACCGACCAGCCGGTGCGGTCCTTGCCCGCCGCGCAGTGCACCAGCACCGCGCCGTCGCCGCGGACGAGCGATTCGGCGAGCGTCACGATGGCCGCGTTCGCCTCCGCCATGAGCGGGAACATCCGGTAGACCTGGTGCATATGCGCCAGCGCCGATTCGGTCTGCGCCTCGTGCGGCGGCTCCTTGCCCATTCGCGGATCGAACGGGGTGACGTGCAGCCGGACCTCGTCGGGCAGGTTGTCCGCACCGTGGTATTCGATCTCGCTGATGCCGCGCAGGTCGTGCACATCGCTGACGCGGAGTTCGCGCAGCGCCGCATGGCCGCGGTGGTCGAGTCCGGTCAACTGGGCCGAGCGCAGCAGCACGCCGGAGCGCACGCGGGCGCCGTCGACGGTGCGCAGACCGCCGGTGTCGCGGAAGTTGAATGTTCCGGAGAGATAGAACTGATCGGCGGGCGGCGAGAGAGTCACCGATCCAGGCTATCCATTCCGCGGTATCGCGATGGTGTCGTTCGCGGATCGAACACCGCACGGCCAGATGTCCGGTTCGTGCGGTTCGCCTGTGTGATACCCCACAGGTTCACCTCGGCGCGCGGGTTCGTCCGTAGAGTCGTGAATGGTCTGTGTCTCGGCCGGGCAGGGTCGAGATCGACGTCCAGGAAGCGGATTACGGCCGCAACCGGTTGGTCGCGGAGGTGTTCCGTTTGGGTAACAAAACATTCTTCCAGTCTGGAATTACCCACTGAACCTGTTCTTAAACCTTGAAAACCTTCTACCATTGATGAATGTTGGACCGGGCAGCCTGGGGATTTCCAAGCAGGGAACCATCACGCGCGACCCGCAAGGTCGCGCCGACGAGGGTGCGGGAATTCTTTCGCCGAGGGAGTCGTCGTTGAGTGCGAGTGGAGATATAGCGGAGGCGCGGTTACGGCCGACCATCTGCGATGCGATCGAGAAGGCCGCGGCCTCGCTCGATATCACCGGAGTTCGAGCGCTGCGGGTGCTGCTGCATGCCGGGGTCAGTGCCTACTGGCCGCTGGTCAAGGCCACCCCGAACAAGCAGATCCGGGCCTACGAGGAGACCGTGCATACGCTGCGCAAGCACTGGGAGGTGCACACCGACTGTGTCGCGGACCCGTCGGCGGCCGCGACGTTCCAGCACATGGACTCCGAGGTGGCCTCATTTCTGCGGCTGTGCGCGGATCGCTCCGGTGCGCAGTGGCTGGAGCCGGTGGACGCCATCGCGACCTATACAGTTTCCGTGTTGCAGGGCACGGTGCTGCGGTGGTTGGCCGACTGCAACGACGAAACCATGCTGGTCGTCCTGGACGACCTGGTGAGCAGCCTCGCGACGAAGGCCGTCGAGGTCTGAACCCGCGCGCCATGCTGGACGTATGACCAGTTTGGTGGTTGAGTTGTTCGGGTGACAGTCACGTCGCCCATTGCGGGTCTGCACGCGGCCACCGCCGAGCTGGATCCGCCGCTGGCCGCGCTGGACCTCGGCGCGTTGCGCGCCAATGCCGCGGACCTGATCCGCCGGGCCAACGGGGTTCCGGTGCGGGTCGCGAGCAAATCGGTGCGCTGCCGCGCGGTGCTGGAGGAGGTACTCGGCACCGGACTGACGGCGGCGGGCGGTTTCGCGGGCATCATGTCCTATTCGTTGGCCGAGGCGATCTGGCTGGTCGGACTCGGCGCCCGCGACGTCCTGCTCGGCTATCCGACGGTCGACCGGTCCGGGCTCGCCGAACTGGCCGCCGACGACACGCTGCGGCAGTCGATCACCCTCATGGTCGACGACATCGCGCAGCTGGACTTCATCCGGGCCGCGGTCGGCACCGAGCTGGTGCGGCCGCGGATCTGTCTCGACGTGGACGCCTCGCTGCGGATCGGTCCGCTGCACCTCGGCGTCCGCCGCTCGCCGATCCGCACGCCGGAACAGGCGGCAGCGTTGGCCGGGGCGGCGCGGCGGCGCGGTTTCGACGTGGTCGGCGTGATGACCTATGAGGCGCAGATCGCCGGACTGCCCGACAGCAATATCGCGGTGCGGCTGGTGAAGCGGGCCTCCGCCGCCGAAATCGGCAAGCGCCGCCGCAATGTGCTCGACGCGGTGCGCGCCGAGGTCGGCAAGCTGGAGATTGTCAACAGCGGCGGCACCGGATCCATCGAGGTGAGCATCGCCGATCCGGACGTCACCGAGGTGACCGCGGGCTCCGGACTCTACGTGCCAACGCTTTTCGATCACTATCGGGCCTTCACCCCAAGGCCCGCACTGTTTTTCGCGACCCCGGTGCTGCGCAAACCGACGCCGTCGATCGCGACCGTATTCGCGGGCGGCTATATCGCCTCCGGCCCGACCGGACCGTCCCGGGTGCCGAAACCGGTGTGGCCCATCGGATTGAAGTTGATCGGCACCGAGGGCGCGGGCGAGGTGCAGACACCGCTGTCCGGCGCCGCCGAGACGCGGATCGGTGACCGGGTGTGGTTCCGACATGCCAAGGCCGGTGAACTGTGCGAACGCTTCGACCGGGTGCATCTGGTGGACGCCGAAGGCACGCGCACGACGGTGCCGACCTACCGCGGCGAGGGCAAATGCTTCGGCTAGGCCCGCTTCGCGATGCTCTAGCTGAGGGTGAGAAAACCCGCTAGATCGGCCAATTCGCCGGTGTCCGGCGGCAGATATTCGGTCAGCAGCGGCGAGCGGATGATGATCGCCTTCCACATGGCCCGGCACAGCGCGGCCTGAATCAGCGTGCGCGACAACAGGAACGGCATACCGTATGGGGCATCGGCCGGACTGGACGTCGTCATCGAGAGCAGGACGACGGCCGCCTCCCGGCCGCGAAACCGGTCCGCGGTGCCGACGAGCACATCCTCGATCTTGGCCCGCGCCAACAACGTTCGGATCCGGCCGACCTGAGCGCCGTATGGGGCGACCACGAAGATGTCGTGCGGATGCAGCCGCCGGGTGACCGCGCCGATGGTCCACGCCGCGCCGAGCATGGCGCGCACCCGGCGCACCACCTCGCGGGCCTCGGCATCGGATTCGGTGGCATTGCCGTGATGTTCGACGAGGACGGTTTCGATTCCCGGCTCGACGCCCTCGAGATTGCGTGCCAGCGTGACGGTTTCGTTGGAGCGCAGCCGATTGTCGTAGCAGAGCCGGGAGATCGGCCCGCAAACCGCCGGATGCATGCGCCAGGTGCGGTCCAGGAAGTAGCCGCGCTCGGCTGGCAGCGTCGCGTGCCCCTGGATCAGCCAGTTCAGCACCGACATGCCGACGGGCTCCGGATGGGTGGCCCGCGCGGTGGACGGCGCGAGATCGCCGAGCAGCAACAGGTTCCGGGTGCTCACCGCGACCGCGGCGGTATCGGCCAGCGGGAAACCGCCCGCGTCGGCGATGACCAGCAGATCCAGCCTGCCCGCTGGCACGATCGCGTCGTTCGCGAAATCCGTTGGCAGGCCGCCGATCACACACCCATTGACGGAATTGTCCAGGAATCGCGGATAGCGCGCCGCATCGATGGCGGCCCACTCCGGTTTCACCGCCTGAACGTCCTTCTTGGCGACCAGTTCCGGTAGCACGCCGACCCGCACCACCGCGTCGAGCAGCTGCTCCACCGTCGAATGCGCCTGCGCGACAACGCCGATCCGCCACCGGTGCACGGTGACCAGGCGTTCCAGCACCCGGGCGATGGTGGAGGTCTTACCGGCGCCCGACGGACCCTGTACGGCGATATAGGAATCGTCCAGATCACGGACGGCGGCGGTGATGGCCGCCGCGTGGTCGCCGTGCACCTCCGGTAGCGAAAGCGCCCGGCGCATCCGGGGTCTGCGCAGGCTCAGGATGTCGAAGAGGGCGCCGTGCGGGATCCGCGGCAGCGCGACGAGCAGCTGCTGCGCCGCGTATTCGACCGCGTCCTCGGTGCTTTCGTCCCAGGCGGGCAGTCCCGGCGCGATGGCGATCGGGAGTTCGTCGTACGGTTCACAACCCTCGGGCAGCAATTCCTCCAGGCGGACCGTGTCATCGAAATCGGCGTCCACCGAACAGCCGAGCACCGTCGCGCTCGCGGTGGCCCGCTTGCCGATCGCGGCGACCATGCCCGCGGCCACCGGATGGTCGTAGAACGTGTAAACCGTTGTGCCGGGCGCTAATACCGAGTTCGCGCCGCCGCTGCCGATCCGCCCGGTCAAGGTGAGATATCGGCGCATGGTCGGCCGGTTCGGACTGCGATGCCATTTCGTATCCACGGTGCCCCATTCGGCGACGAGCACACCGGGCGCGTCGGCCCATTCGTCCACCGGATGACTGAGCCGGTCGGTATGCGCCCACCACAGCGGCTGGCGTTCGCGACGGTGGTAGCCCAGCGCCGCGGCCATCATCGCGGCGGGGTGGTGCGGGGGCGAATCGACCAGGGTGTTGACGAATTCGGTGAGCGCCGCCTCGATGGATGACGGCCCGGCCAGCGGATCGGCCAGGTCGTCCGGGCCGGGCTCCTCGGGTCCCGGCACCAGACACCAGGAGCCGATCGGCGCCAGCGTCGGCGCGGGCAGCACCGGATGCTGTTCGGCGGCGCGGTCCAGCAGCCAGTCCCGCAGCCGCAGCACGGTGACGCAATCCCGTTCCGCCGCAACCGAATCCGGTAGGAGGCCGCGTAGTCCGGGCAGTTCGTACGAGCGTTCGCCGACCAGCATCGCGTTGCGCACGATCGGATACAGATCGACCAGCACACCGGCCCGCAGCAGTTCGCCCGCGCTCTCCTCGCCGACCCCGCATGCGGCGGTGTGCCGCAGCAGATCCGCGCGCACCCGCGAGGTGTAGTGGTAGATGTGCAGATCCGGATGCCGCAGCCGTTCCTCGGCGATCAGCTCCAGCAGCTCGGTGAGGCCGCGCCCGAGTTCGGCGTCCCGGAACGAGAGCAGCACCGCATCCGAATTGCCGAGCTCGACAACGCCATCCGCGATCGTCAACGCGAGATCCCCGGGTGAGGGCGGCGGCAGCGCGCCGAGCGCGATCGCGTCGACCAGCGCATGCGTCGGCTGCCCGGAAACCTCGCGGCGCAGCTGGATTTCGGCCTGGCGGCGCAGCGTTGCCAGGGCGCGCGGGGACACACCTCGCACGTTCGCCCGGGTGACGGCCAGCCGGTCGATGGTGTGCACACCGGCCTCGCGCAGCCGCGCCCGCGTGGTGTTCGCCATTCCGGCCACCAGGAACAGGTCGCGGGCGGCCGCGATGGCCGCGGTGCAGTCCGGACACCGTCCGCATGCGAGATAGCGTTGATCGCCCCACTGCGCGGGCAGCAGCTCACCGAGTTTCTCGTCGAGGATCCGCTCCAGTCTGCGTCTGCGCGCACCGTAGATCGGAAGCAGTTCGCTCAGTGGGTAATCCGTGTACTGCTCGCCGGTGAACAATCGGACCACCGGCGCGGTGAGCGCGCCGCTGCCGTCCAGCGCGTCGGCGCAGGCGGCGAGTTCGAGTGCGGCGCCGACGGTATCGGGCCCGCCCCGGTGGGTGCCCTGCACGGTGTAGCGCACCCGATGCCCGGCCCGGACCAGGAAATCGCAGGTGCTGGCGAACCTTCCGTCGAAGAAGGTGGCGCGGTGCACCACATGCACCCCCGCCCGCAACGCCGTAACGGTTTCGGTGTGCGCGGTTCGCAGCGCGGCGATTCTGGCCGCCGGATCGTCGGGCAACTGCGCGGGCAGCCGCACATCGACCAGCGCCCCGCCGAACCGGTCCCGCAGATCGGCGAGCCTGCGCGCGTGCGAATCATCGAACGCGCCTGCGGTGTCGGTGTCGGTGTCGGTGACCGGCTCGGCCACCTCCGATAGCGTGCCGATCCGGCGATCGAGGGCGCGCAGCATCGCGAATTCACAGCGCGCCGCGCGCACGAGATCAACGGCGGTGCAGACGACACGATCTCCGAACACGAACAAACGCGCCCCTCCTGTGCGTCCCGCGGGTACACCGGACGGCAACACCTTAGCTAGCGTCGCCGCAGGGGCCGTACCCTGCCCGGCTCAAGAGCGTGGCTTGCGCCGTTCGAATCGCTTGACGCTGTCGCGGTCGCGGCGCGGGCCGCGGCTGAGCGTGCGGTGCTGGGGCGGTCCCTGATCGAGTTGCAGCTGAATCAGTACACCGCTGATCCTGGTGCGGCGCAATGCTTCCAGCGTTTCCGCCGGCAGATGCGCGGGCAGTTCGACCAGGCTGTGGTCGGGCCGGATGCTGATATGCCCGAAGTCGCTGCGGCGCAGCCCGCCCTCGTTGGCGATGGCGCCGACGATCGCGCCGGGCACCACCCGGTGCCGCTTGCCGACGCTGATCCGGTAGGTCGCCAGCTCCGCGCCGGTGCCGCGGTGATGCGACCGCTCCTCGTCCTCGAAGCGGCGGGCCGGACGCTCCCGCGGAACCCGTTCCCGGCGTTCCGGTTCCGGTTCGGGCTCCATGAAGAAGTTGTCGCCGTCGTACGATCCGACCGCGAGCGCCGCCGCGATATCCACCAGCGGGATATTGTGCTCGCGCTCGTAATCCTCGATCAGCTTGCGGAACAGCGCGACATTCGCCGATGCCAGATTCTCGGTGATGGTGTCGCCGAATTTGGTCACCCGCTGCGCGTTGACGTCCTCGACGCTCGGCAGCTGCATTTCGGTGAGCGGATGCCGGGTGGCCCGCTCGATCGACTTGAGCAGGTGCCGCTCCCGCGGCGCGACGAACAGCAGCGCCTCGCCGCTGCGCCCGGCCCGGCCGGTACGCCCGATCCGGTGCACGTATGACTCGGTGTCGTGCGGGATGTCGTAGTTCACGACGTGCGAGATGCGGTCCACATCGAGACCGCGGGCGGCGACATCGGTGGCCACCAGGATGTCCAGCGCGCCCGCCTTCAGCTGGCCGATGGTCCGCTCCCGCTGCGCCTGCGCGATATCGCCGTTGATGGCGGCCGCCGAGAAACCGCGCGCCCGAAGCTTTTCGGCCAACTCCTCGGTGGCCTGCTTGGTGCGCACGAAGATGATCATCGCCTCGAACGACTCGACCTCGAGTATCCGGGTGAGCGCATCGAGTTTGCGCTGATGCGACACCTGCACCCAGCGCTGGGTGATGTTGGTGTTGGTGGCGGTCTTGGCCTTGACCGTGATCTCCACCGGCTCGCGCAGATACTGCTTGGAGATCTTGCGGATGGCCGACGGCATGGTCGCCGAGAACAGGGCGACCTGCTTATCCGCCGGGGTGTCGGCGAGGATGCGCTCGACATCCTCCTGGAAACCCATCTTCAGCATCTCGTCGGCCTCGTCGAGCACCAGGTACTGCAGCTGCGAGAGGTCGAGCGTGCCCTTCTCCAGATGATCGATGACGCGACCCGGCGTGCCGACCACCACCTGCGCGCCGCGGCGCAGACCCGAAAGCTGCACACCGTAGCTCTGGCCGCCGTAGATCGGCAGCACATGGATACCGGGCAGATGCGCGGCATAGCGGCCGAACGCCTCGGCGACCTGGATCGCGAGTTCGCGGGTCGGCGCGAGCACGAGGGCGCGGGGGGACTTACCCGACGCCTGGATTCCCATCAGGATCGGGATGGCGAACACCGCGGTTTTGCCGGTGCCGGTCTGCGCGAGCCCGACCACGTCGTGGCCCTCCAGCAGCGGCGGAATGGTGGCGGCTTGAATCGGCGACGGCGATTCGTAGCCGACATCGGCGATGGCCGCGAGGATGCGGTCATCGATCCCGAGATCGGCGAAGGAGGGGCCGGACGTCTCCTGGTTCTCGTCGCCAGGAACGCTGTCGACCTCATTGGTACTCATTGACCAGGAGTTTACTGCCTGGTCGTGGTCGGCCCGGTCACCGGCCCAACTCGATGAGACCTAGGCAACTCGAAGGGTGGTCCACGCATTGCCCCGATTCGCGATTAGCGGCCGCTCGGCGGAGTAGCGTTCGAATGGATGATCTATACCGATCGGGTGTCCGCCGGGCGTGCGCTGGGTAGTGAACTCGAACACCTGCGCGCGGCGATTCCGCTGGTGCTCGGATTACCGCGCGGCGGGGTTCCGGTGGCGGCCGGGGTGCGCGAGGTGATCGGCGGCGATCTCGACATCCTGCTGGTGCGCAAACTCGGTGTGCCGTGGCAGCCGGAGCTCGCGATGGGCGCGATCGGCGAGGGCGGGGTCCAGGTGCTCAACTCGGATGTGTTGGCGCACATCGACGTAACGCCGGAGGAATTCGCCGAGATCGAACAGGCCGAAATGCTGGAGCTCGAGCGGCGGCGGGAGGTGTTGCGCGGCGATGCCAAACCTCTCGCCATCGCCGGGCGCACCACGGTGATCGTCGACGACGGCATGGCGACCGGCGCGTCCGTCGCGGTGGCCTGCCGGGTCGCGCGGGCACAGCGGCCGCAACGGTTGGTCGTCGCGGTCCCGGTGTCGTCGGCCGAAGCGCTGCAACGGGTTTCGGTGGAGGCGGACGAATTGGTCTGCCCGCTGGTGCCGCGCTCGCTCGGCGGAGTCGGCATGGCATATCGCGACTTCCACCAACTCGACGACGACGAGGTACGTGCGCTGCTCGCCTAGAGCTCGATGAGGCCGGTGCGGTGCCGCTGCGCGAGCGCGGCATAGAAATCGGTGTTGGTCTGCACCCAGCGCAGCGCCGAACTGCCCGGCTCCAACGTCTTTTTCACGGTCGCGGGAGAGCCCGCCGCCAGCACACCATCGGGGATCACCGCACCCGGCTGCACGAGCGAATGCGCGGCGAGCATGCTGCCCGCGCCGATCTTCGCCCCGTCGAGCACCGTACTTCCGTTCCCCACAATGGATTCCGGGCCGACGGTGGCGCCGTGCACGACGACGCTGTGCGCGACGGTCGCGCCGGCACCGATCTCGATCGGCCCGTCCGGCGGCACGTGCAGCACCGAATTGTCCTGCACGTTAGCCCTTTCCCGGATGATGATGGGGGCCAGATCCGCGCGCAACACCGCGCCGTACCAGACGGACGCGCCCGCCTCGACGCGGACATCACCGATCAGCGTCGCGTTGGGCGCGATGAATGCGGTCGGATCCACTTGCGGGCGTTTGCCTTCGAACTCATATAGGGGCACGCGTCCACCGTAACGGCGATCAGTGGGTTTCGGGTTCGCGAATTACCACTGCTCGGCGTATTGCACGCTGCGCGCCGCCGCCGTGACCATCGGCCGCAGCACCGCGGTGAACGCCTCGGCGCCGACCGGGGTGACGTCGACGTCGGCGCCGGTGCGCACCGCATAGCGGCCGTCGCCCGCCACATCGATCCAGCACAGCACGCCGAATGGGCGCAGTTCGTCATCGCGGCGCACCGAGACCACCAGCTGCCCGATCCCGTCGCGCGGCTGTTTGAGCAGCCTGCGGATGCGCGCCGAAACCGTCGGCCCGGACACCGGAACCGTCACCAGATCGCGGCTGTCCTCGTTGACCTTGGCCAGCGGCGCGGTCAACCGCTCGGTGCCGCCGGGCACATTCTCCGGCAGCGTCGAAACAACCCGGGCCGGAAGGGTTTTCGCGCCGCCGACATACAGCCGCACCTCGCCGCCGCGATCGGGCTCGGCGCCGGGGCGCTGCGCGGCGACCACCGCGATATTGCCCGCCGCCGCACCGAGCACCCGGACGGGGCGCACCTCCGATTCGGCGCCGCGCTCGCCGAATACCTCGACGCATACGGTCGGATTGGCGAGAACCCGCAGCGCGGCTTCGACATCCGCGTCGACCATTTCGTCGCACCACGCATTGAGTTCGGGCAGCTGCGCCTCGCGCTCGGCGGTGTCGCGTGCGGACCGCCGGACGGCGAGCGGATACGGAATGCGGTCGCCATCGGTGCGGGCCCAGGCCAGCGCGAACTGATCCGGGGTGAAGGTCCAGTTCACTCCAGTTCGGTCCACTCACCTAGCACCGGCGGCGTGGTGGGATCCAGCGCGCCGATCAGTTCGGTGCTCTCGTCGGCGGGTTCGAGGTAGTCGAGATCGTCGTCGATCCAGTGCAGTTCGTCGTCCTCGTCCTCCGCGCGGGCCGCTCGCGCCGCGGTGGCGGCGACGCTGGGGCCGGAACGCGGCGGCGCCTCCGCGGCGGCGAACGCGCCGCCCATCAGGCCGCCGACGGCGCCCGCGCCGACACCGGTGACCGTATCGGTGGTCGAGTTGGAATCCGAATCCCGTTGCCGCTCATCGCGTTTGCGCTTCTCATCGGTGGAGGTGCTCGCAGCGCGGGTCGCGGCGAAGGCCGGTTGCGCGTCGGTGGGCGTCGTTGCGCTCGATCCGATGGATGAAACCGGTTGCGGGGCAACGGTTTCGGTCACGGCGACGGTGGTGGGAACCGTCGAGGTGGACGATGCGATTCGGGTAGTGGCCGGAACGGTCGCCGGGTCGGCGGCTGCCGGGTGCGCCGGATCGATCGCCGAAGTGGCTGTCGCGGGGGCGGTTTCGATGATCGCGGTGGGTTGTGTCGCGGTAGCCGTCGCGGGCCGATCGGCCTGCGGTTCGGGTGCGGCGACCACCGGCGTTTCGCTGGGCTGTGTACCGGAGATCAGCGAAACCGTTTGCGTCGCAGGATTTTCCGCGACCGTGCGCTTCTCGCCGGTCGACGGCTGCTCCGCCGGGCTCAGCGTCTCGTCCGCGAACGCGGGCACCCCGGTGCCGGTCGGGATGAACGCCGACGCGTAGATGGTGTCCATCGCCCGCACCACATCCTGGCGGGCGCTCTCGGCGGACTTCTGGATGCCCGCGTTGGCCGTCGCCGCGGACGGATTCAGCAGGGCCGCCGACAGATCCGGGCGGGCCGAATGCGGCTGCGGCACCGCGGCACGCAGCGCCTCCGCGGCATCGCCCGCCTGGCCGAGGCGCTGCGCGACCGTCGCCATCACATCGGCGAGCCGCTGGCCGCTCTCCTCGAACGAACGCACGGCGGCAACCGCCTTCTCGGCGGCGGCTCCGCGCCAGCCGTCGGCGATCGCCGACCGGATCTCGGTGTGCGCGTCCGTCACCGCCTCGGCCAGCCCGACTGAGGATCCGTGCCAGGCCTGCTGACCCGCGGTGAGCACCGACGGATCCATCAGCTGCACCTTCTTGTGGATCTCCGCGTGCGACAGGTTGTCGAACTCCTCGACGGTCGGTGCGTACTCCGGATCCACGAACTGGTTCGTTCCCCGCTCCTTGGTGCGCGGCAATTTACGCATTGTCGGCTCCCGTCGCCTTGACCGCACTCGCCAGCTGACCGTCGGCCCGGTCGTACGCGGCCGCCGCCGCGCGGAACGTCTGGGCCAGCGCCCGCGCGGCATCGGCGTAATCACGCAGATGCGTTATCGCGCTGTCCGCCTTCGATTCGAAGCCGCCGCGCAGCGCGTCACCCGAGGCGAAACCGCCGAAACCGGGTAGGGATGTCGCTCCGCTCAGCACGCGGATCTGGGCCTCGACCCGATCCGCGAGCTGTTCGTAGCGGGCGGCGCAGCGCTCGTGCGCACCATCGGCGACCAGCACGCCGTCGATCCACAGCTGGCCATCGTCGACCGCCTTGTTCAGTGCGGCAACATCGTTCGTCTGCACCTGCCGTCCCCCTTCTCCGATTCGTGCTCAGTTCACGGGTGTCGAGCCAACCCCACGACCGTGCCCCGCATCCACTCCGCGATGTCGGCGGCGACCCGCGCATGCACCGGTTCGTGCAGCAGATCGTGCCCGGCGTCGGCGTACTCCAGAAAACTTACCCAATCATGCCGCCGAGTCCAGACCTTCATCGCATCAATCGGTGCGCGACGGTCCTCCGCGCCGTGCACCGCCAGGATCGGCAGGCTGCGCGGCAGCGGCGTGCCGGGCGCCCCGGGCACACCACCGCCGAGCGCGCGCTTCGGCACGCCGGACAGCACCAGACCCGCGACCGTATCCGGTGGGATGCTCGGGTGCACCGGATACTTGCCCTCTACCGCGCGTAGATCGGTCGCGCTCGTCCGATCCGGGACGGCGGCGCCGAGCAGTCCGAGCGCGGTGACCGCGCCCAGCGAATGACCCATCAGGATCAGCGGGCGGCCCGGATTCGCCAGCCGGGCCAGTTCCACCAGATGTAGCGCGTCGGCCACCAATTCGGCCAGGGTGCCCGGATTGTTCGGATCGCCCTCGCTCAGTCCGTGGCCCGCGGTATCCAGGGCCCACATCTCGATTTCGGCACCGGTGAGCGTGCGCGCGAACCGGTGATAGTGGCTGCTGTGCTGGCCGAGACCGGGCAGGAGAACCACGACTGCCAGGTTGTTTTCGACCGGCCAGCGCCGATAGTGCATACGGCCGCGAGCGCCGTCGAAGTAGAGCATCCCCGGATCTTGCCAAAGAGTGTGTGTTACAGGGGACTTCATGTAATTCCCGATTCTGTTACCGACGGGTCGGGTTGCGTACCTCCTATGCTCGATGGATGTTGCGAACGGACTTCACCGAATTGCTCGCGCTGCGGCACCCGATCGCCTGCGCCCCGATGGGCGGCGTCGCGGGCGGCGCGCTGGCCAGTGCCGTCGCCGAGGCGGGCGGTCTCGGCATGATCGGCGCGGGAACCAGCGCCGACCGGGACTTCCTGGAACGCGAACTCGGTTTGATCAGCACCGAAAAGCCTTGGGGTGTGGGCTTTCTCACGTGGGGGCTGGATATGCCGACGGTGGCTAGGGCCCTCGAATCCCGGCCCGCCGCCATCATGCTGTCCTTCGGCGATCCGAGTCCGTACGCCGAGGCCGTCCACGCCGCGGGTGCGAAGCTGATCATCCAGGTCACCGACCTCGACGAGGCCAGGCGCGCGCTCGACGTCGGCGCGGATCTGCTCGTCGCGCAGGGTGGTGACGCGGGCGGGCATGTCGGCCGCAAGGCCATCGGCACCCTGTCCTTCGTGCCATCGGTGGTCGATCTCGCCGCCGGTGTTCCGGTGCTTGCCGCGGGCGGGATCGCCGACGGGCGCGGTCTCGCTGCCGTGCTCGCGCTCGGCGCCGCGGGGGCGGTCATCGGCACCCGGTTCGAGGCCAGCTTCGAGGCGGTGGTGACCGCAGAGGTGACCAAGGCGCTGCTCGACGCGCACGGCGCCGACACCGAACGCAACACCGTCCTCGATATCGCCCGCGGCTCGGCCTGGCCCGACCGCTATCCCGCCCGCACCCTGCGCAACACCGTCATCGACCGCTGGCAGCACCGCGAGGACGAACTCCGCGCCGACACCGCGGCACTGGCCGAGCTGCGCGCGGCCATCGACCGGGAGGATCCGGACGCCATGCCGATCTGGGCGGGGCAGGCGCTCGGGCTGATCACCTCGGTGGCACACGCGGACGAGATCGTGCATTCGATCGCGGCCGAGGCGGAGCGGATCTTGGCCCGGGTCAACGGGTTTCGCGTCGAGTAGCGCGGTGCAACCGCGATGCAAGGGTCGCGCAAGTCCGGTGCCCGACCTTGGTCGACATGACGATAACCGCAACGGATTTGGTCGATCGCCTGCAGATCGGTGAACTGCTCAGCCGGTACTACGACGTAGGCTGGCGGCTGCGTGAGTTGTCGCTCCGGATCACCTGGCGCACCGGGGCGACGCCGGTTCAGGTCGATCCGCGGAAAGATCTGTGACAGTGCGCGAGCAGCGGGTGCGGTAGGGGAGTTCCAGTACGTCCCGGTCTTTCAGGTCCGGGTGGGTGTGCAGGAGTTCCGTCACTTCGGCCAGGACATGTTCGCGCTGTTGAGGTTCCATGGTGATGACGTAGCTGCGCGAGGCCACCAGGTCGAGTAGGTCGGCGCGGGACAGCTGGTAGGTCCATTCGAAATCGCGGCGTTCGATCGGTGCGAAAGGCGTACCGACGCAGGGGTTTTCGCTGCCCATATCCTGCTCTATGCCCCGGTGCATGATTCGGCCCAGTTCGGCGACCCAATCGTGGCGCTCGTCGCGGATGTTCCAGACCAGGCCGAGTTGTCCGCCGGGGCGCAGGATCCGGGCGATTTCCGGAACCGCGACAGCGACATCCACCCAGTGCCAGGCCTGTCCGACCACGACGGCGTCGACCGCGTTGTCCGGCAGTGGAATTCGTTCTGCGCTACCGGCATGGATCGGTACGTCCGGGTGCGCGTGCCGGAATTCCGTGCGCATACCCTCCGATGGTTCAACCGCGACCACATCGAATCCGGTCGCCAGTGCCGCGCGCGTCAGCTGGCCGGTCCCCGCGCCGAGATCCAGCACCAGACCGGCCTGCGGCGGTATCAGCCACTGGACGGCTTCGGGTGGATACGACGGCCGCGCCTTGGCGTAGGCGGCGGCCGCGTCTCCGAACGAATTCGCCTGGGACAGTCGGCTTTCCATCACCGTACGCCACTGCCCGAACCAGTCGGCGAACCACGGATGCCGCGCCGCGAGCGGCAGGATGAACTCCACCGTTTCGGCGAAATACGCTGCGCGCTTGGCCGGGCGCGGATGGGTGTGCAGGCGTTGGACATTGCTCAGCCGGTCGGCCAGTTTCACCAGCACCGCGTCATCGGGCGCCGCGGCGAACCGTTTCAGATAGGCGGACTTCTCCTGTGCCGGGTCGCGCGTCACCCAGTACACGAGTTCCGCTGGGCCGTCGCCGAATTCGGCGCGGACCTCGGCCAGGGTCACCGGGGTGTCCTCGACCACATCGTGCAGGGCCGCCGCCACCAGCAGGTCCGGTTCGATCCGGCCTACGCCGTCCACCAGCACCGCGACCGCCTCGCGCAGATGCTCCACATACGGTTCGCCCGCAGGCCGGGTCTGCGCGCCGTGCGCCCGCTGCGCGAAGGCCAGTGCCCGGGCGACGATCTCCGCTGTGTCCTTTGGCAATTGGCGTTGCCAGTCGGTGTCGAAGGTGCGATAGGTCATGGGCTCCCCCTCCTGAGGTCATGCGATGAGCGGCCGAACCTGCTCGCCGGCGAACCGAACGAATCCGGCCGGGTCCGGTTCGTCCGGCGTCGGTTCGAGGATCACCGTATCGGCACCCGCCTGCACCCACCGGGCGACCGCGTCGGCGACCGCGTGCGCATCACCGACGGCGCTGAGACCGTCGATGGTGTCATGACCCATCCGCCGCAATTCGGTCGTCACGCGGTCGGTAGCGTCCGGTCCGGTGGCGGTCAACAGTTGGACGACGAACGAGAACTCTCCACGGTATTCGCCTGCGGCACGGCCCTTCTCGACCAGTTCGACAATGCGAGGCATATCGGCCAGCGGGGTGCCCGACATCAGGATGACGCCGTCGGCCACCTCCCCGACCAGCTGGAGCGTGCGCGGTCCGGTCGCCGCGCCGATCACCGGCGGAGCGGCGGCCGGCGGCCAGCCGAGGGCCACATCGTCGAGCCGAATATAGCGGCCCTGCACGGTGACTCGCTGTCCGGCAAGTAAATTCCGCAGTGCGTCGACGTATTCGCGCAGCAGCGTGATCGGTGAGCCGACTTGGGCGCCGACCTGACCCATCCACCACTGCACACCGTGACCCACTCCCCAGATCGCCCGTCCCGGGAACATCCGCTCCAGCGTTGCGATCTCCATCGCCGTGATCGCGACATTGCGCAGCGGCACCGGGAGCACGCCGACACCGATTCGTACGCGCTCGGACCAGGCCAGCGCGGCGGCGGCGGTGGAGACGCCGCCCTCGTCGAAACAGTCCTCCCACAACCAAAGTTGTTCCAGGCCTGTCGAATCGGCTACGTGCACCACCTCGCGCAGTAGTTCCGGCGGATTTTGTGGACGGAATACAGCCCCCAGACTTGTCATACCGTCATCGTGACAGCCCGCGTCGATGCGGTCGACCGGATTTCGCGCGGGTCAGTTCGGTTCCTCGGTGGGGACGCCTGCCGCCGCGGTGGTGGCGAAAAGGTTTGCGGTGATAGTTGTCCCTTACTTCAACGTGTATGCGGTATCGGACACGGTGAATCCGTGCCCATCGCCGGTGTCGCAGCTGACGCCGGTCTGTTCGTGAATCACGCACTGCGTCTGGGCGACACGCAGGACGGTGTTGTAGGGCAGGACCTTCGAATCGTCACCGGCCGAAGGCGAACAGGCGTGAACGAATTTGGCCTTGGCTCCGCGCGATACGGAGATCGTATTGGGTCTGATCATCCGGCCCCCGCAATCGCGGAGCACCGGGATTTTCGGCGGGAACCGTCCGTTGCAGCCCACAAAATCGTCGAAGATGCCGCACATGAACTTTCCGCTCGGAGACTTGAAGGTTATGCCGTAGCCGGTCTTGTAGCCAGGGGCGTTCGCTGACATATCGGGCATTGATTCGGTATGGGCGGGCGCGAGCGACGTGCTCGTCGCCGATGTGGCAGGCGCGGAATCGGAATGCGCGCCGGATCCGCATCCGGCGGCCAATCCCAGTGACGCCAGGGCGATTCCGATTCCAATCGGCCGTGCCGCCGCGCGTGGTGACAGCGCGTTGAATGTCATCACTTGAATGTCACGGTGAGCCCCTTCCTTGTCAATCACAAGTTCTTGTTATCGCCGCGACCGGAAATCGCCGAATCAACCCGCCCCCGAATCTTCCGCAACTCCGCAATAAGCTCCCCGGGCCCCACCACCTCGAACCCAACCCCCAACCCGATCAACCGATGAGCCAACCACTCCATCGAATCGTCCCGCCGACCATCCAACAAACAAATCCCGTCGTCGACCGCGACGATATCCCCTTCCCGATCGCCCAACCGTCCCGCAACCTGCCCGACCGGCGCGTGAATGAATACCCGAACCCGCACCATTTTCGTTCCCCAATCACTCCGTGCCCCACCGACGAACGCCGCCGCGTTCGCCGCGGGCAACTCCCGGGGAACGAATCGCGCACCGGTAGCCTGCACCCCTGAAATCCGGTTGACCCGAAATGTCCGCCAATCCTGCCGGTCGACATCGAAACACACCAGGTACCAACGCCTTCGAGCGCACACCAGCCCTACCGGCTCCACATTGCGTCGACTTTCGGCTCCCGAACCCGACAGATATCCGAAACGCGCTCGCTCCCTGTTGGTTACCGTCGCCGCCAAGGCGACCAACACCTCGGGATCGACGACGGAACCATCCGATCCGGCCGCGACCGTCGCCGCACCGAGCACCCGGACCCGCCGCCGCAGCTTCTTCGGCAGCACCTGCTCCAGTTTCGTCAAGGCCCGCACCGATGCTTCCTCGATCCCGGCGATCGCCGAACCGGCCGCCATCCGCAACCCGACCGCGATGGCGACGGCCTCCTCGTCGTCGACCAGCAGCGGCGGCATGGCGGTTCCCGCGACGAGCCGGTACCCGCCCGCGGCGCCCATTGTCGCCTCGACCGGATAGCCGAGTTCACGGAGCCGATCGATATCGCGGCGGACGGTGCGGTCGGTGACGCCGAGCCGTTCGGCCAGCTCACTGCCCGGCCATTCGCGCGGGGTCTGGAGTAGCGAGAGCAGGTGCAGCAGTCGAGCGGGTGTTCCGTTCATGCGTCACAGAATTCCAGAAAACTAGGACATGAATGGTCCTATATGGTTTCTACGGTGGTAACCATGACGAACACAGCGATCCGCCCCTTCCGCATCGAGATCCCGCAGGCCGATATCGACGATCTGCACGACCGGCTGGCTCGCGCCCGCTGGTCGGCGCAACTGCCGGGGCAGGGCTGGGACCGCGGCGTTCCGGTGGCTTACCTGCGTGAGCTCGCCGAGTACTGGCGCACCGAATTCGATTGGCGCGCACAGGAAGCGGCGTTGAACGAACTTCCGCAGTTCCTGACCGAAATCGACGGCCTCGACGTGCATTTCGTGCACGTGCGGTCCGCGGAGCCGGATGCGCTGCCGCTGATTCTCACGCACGGCTGGCCGAACTCGTTCGTGGAATTCACCAAATCCATTGATCTGCTCGCGAACCCGCGGGCACACGGGGTGGAAGGCCAGGCGTTCCACGTCGTCATCCCGTCGGTCCCCGGGTTCGGCTTCTCCGCCGGGCCGAGGGAACTCGGCATGAACCCGCGCAAGGTCGCCGAGATGTGGGTTCAACTCATGGACCGTCTCGGCTACCGCAGGTACGGCGTGCAGGGCGGCGATCTCGGCGCGTACGTGGTGCAGGAGATGGCGATCGCCGCGCCGGACCGGATCGTCGGCGTGCACATCGACGCGGGCATCGGCATGCCGACGGCGGCCGATGTGCCGACGATGACCCCGGAGGAACGCGCCGAATGGGATCTCATGCAGCAGTGGATGACCGGGGTGAACCATCACGTGCTGCTGCGTCAGGCCCCGCAGACCTTCGGGCACGGCTGGACCGATTCGCCGGTCGGCCTGCTGGCCTGGCTGGTGCACAAATTCAACGAATTCGCGCCGCTGGCAGCCGATCTCGAGGATGCGTACGACCGCGACCACGTGCTGACGAATATCAGCATCTACTGGTTCACCGATACCGCGGCGACCTCGTCCTGGCCGATGTACAACGGCCTCGGCCCCGACGGATTCGCTTGGCCCGCAGGCCAAAAGCTGGTTCCGGTGGGCGTGTACGGGGGCGGCTCACCGCTGATGCGCCGACTTGCCGAGCGGGACAACATCATCGCGCACTGGCCGACCGGCAATACCGGCAATCACTTTGTGGCGATGGAACTTCCCGACGCGCACGCCGCCGATATCCGCACCTTCTTCGCGAAGGTGGCTCAGTTGCCCGCCTGACCCACCAGGCTGGCGGGCGGCGCGGACGGCGCCTTGCTCGGGCTCGGCGCGGCGGCGGGCGCGGGCTGGGCGGCCTGCGGTTCCGGCTGCGCCGCGGCCGGGGCGGGCTGGGCCGGCGCCGCGGACGGCGTCGGCGTGCCCGGGATGTGGACGTCGGGGCCGGGGAGGACGAGCGGCTTCTTGGTGTCCGGATCGATCGGCGGTGCGCTGGGCGGGGGCACGACCTCGACCGGCAGGTCCGGAACGAAGAAGGTGCCGACGGTCGGGGTCATCACGCAGAGCGTGTTGGGGTAGTTGATGGTGCCCCACATCGAGGCGAGCACGGTGCCGGGGCCGCTGTTCACCGTTTTGGACAGCGACGGCAGGTTGTATTGGGTGACATCGTCGAGCGGGTCGATGCCGCTGGCGCCGGTGTTCAGGTTGACCCAGCCGACGACGAGTCCGGACGAGATCGGCAGCCCGGGAGTCGCGGGGGCGGCGCTGAAGCGCAGCGTGCCGGGCCCGGGGGCCGAACCCTCGTCCAGATTCGGTCCGGTGGTGGTGACGGCCGCGATGGTGGTGGTGATCGGTCCGTTGCTACCGCAGCCGAAAGTCGGTGCGGCGTAAGCGAACGGTGCGAAGGCCGAGCCGATGTTCTGCAGCGCGGCGATATCGACCAGCTTGGTGTACTGGTTGAGCGCGGCGACGCCGGCCTGCTTACCGGGATCGGTTCCCGCGTCCTCGGCCAGCTTGGTCAGGCCTTTTTCCAGCGGTGTCGGCGGGGGAGCCGGGGCCGGTTCGGCCGCGGCCGTGCCGGAGAGGGTCAGAACCGCGCCGATGCCGAGAGAAGTAACCGCCGTCACGACGTGCGCGATGGTCCTGCCGTTCACCGTAACTCCTTGCTACCGAACACCCATGGGGCCGCCGACCCATGCCTGCCGAGAAGCTACCAGGTCGCTCGACTTTTCGCCCGTGCGAGGTCTCGAGTTGGCCACACCCGGATGTCGTCACCTGTGTGATCCTCGCGACAGTGACAAATTACCGAGGGGTAGGTTGGACTCGGACGTACGAGACACATTGGGAGTCGTGTATGAAAACAGCCCTGTCCCCCGACGAGGTGGCCTTCCGAGACGAGCTGCGCAGCTTCTACCGGACCGAGATCCCGTCCGACATCCGCGAACGTGCGAAGTACGGCCGTGAGCTGTCCCGCGACGACATCGTCACCACCCACAAGATCCTCAATGACAACGGCCTCGCCGTCCCCAACTGGCCCGTCGAATGGGGCGGCAAGGACTGGACGCCGATGCAGCGCCACATCTGGCAGGACGAGATGCAGCTCGCCTCGGTGCCCGAGCCGCTGACGTTCAACGCGCAGATGGTCGGCCCGGTGATCGCGCACTTCGGCTCGCAGGAACTCAAGCAGCGCTTCCTCCCGCCCACCGCGGCCCTGGATATCTGGTGGTGCCAAGGCTTTTCGGAGCCCGACGCCGGTTCGGACCTGGCCTCGCTGCGCACCACCGCGGTGCGCGACGGCGACTCCTACATCGTCAACGGACAGAAGATCTGGACCACATCGGCCCAGTACGCCGACTGGATCTTCTGCCTGGTGCGCACCGACCCGAACGCGCCGAAGAAGCAGGCGGGCATCTCGTTCCTGCTGTTCGACGTGAAGTCGCCGGGCGTGACCATCCGGCCGATCAAGCTGATCGACGGCGGCTACGAGGTGAACGAGGTCTTCTTCGAGAACGTCCGGGTGCCCGCCGATCAGCTTGTCGGCCAGGAGAATATGGGCTGGACCTACGCGAAATTCCTGCTCGGCAACGAGCGCACCGGCATCACCGGCGTCGGCCGCACCAAGGTCAAGATCGGTGTCGCGAAAGAGTATGCGGCGCAGGTCAAGACGGGGTCCGGCACGCTGTTGGCGGATCCGGTCTTCGCGGCCAGGGTCGCCGAATTGGAAAACGAACTGCTCGCGCTGGAGCTCACCCAGCTGCGCGTGATCTCCGATTCCGCCGATGGCAAACCGAATCCGGCGTCCTCGGTGCTGAAGCTGCGCGGCTCGGAGCTGCAGCAGGCCGCCACCGAACTGCTCCTCGACATCGCCGGACCCGACGCGCTGCCGGTCGGTGCGGACGAGATCGCCTCGCCCGCTTGGGCGCAGCGCTCCGGCCCCGGCTACCTGAACTATCGCAAGACGACCATCTACGGAGGTTCGAGCGAGGTGCAGCGCACCATCATCGCCTCCACGATCCTTGGATTGTGAGGCAGGACAATGGATTTCGAACTCACCGAAGAACAGGTCATGTTGCGCGACACGGTGCGCGAACTGCTGGCCCGCAACTACGATCCGGAGACCCGGCTCAAGGTCACCGACACCGAACTGGGTTGGAGCCGTGAGGTCTGGCGGCAGCTGGCCGAACTCGGCGTGCTCGGACTGAGTTTTGCCGAGGCGGACGGTGGTGTCGGCGCGGGTCCGGTGGAGACCATGGTCGTGCTGGCCGAGGTCGGCCGCAGGCTGGCGCCCGAACCGATCCTGGATGCCGTGCTGGTCCCCGGCGGCCTGATCGCCGCCGCGGGCAGTGCCGAACAGCGGCAGGCGATTCTGCCGGAGGTGGCGGCGGGCAATCTGCTGCTCGCCTTCGCGCACGCCGAGCCGGGGCTGCGCTGGCCTGCCACCGATATCACGACAGCCGCTGTGGCGCAGGGTGATTCGTACACGCTCACCGGTGTGAAGAATCCGGTGCCGCACGGCGACTGCGCCGACAAGCTGGTGGTGAGCGCGCGGCTGCCCGGCGGCGGAACCGGCCTGTTCCTGGTCGACGCCGCGGCCGCGACCCGCAAGCCGTACCGCACCCTCGACGGTCAGCGCGGCGCGCAGCTCGAATTCGCCGGTGCGCCTGCCGAATTGCTCGGCGCCGCGACCGATGCGAGCGCGCAGCTGGCGGCCGTCGAGGCGCTGGCCCAGGCGAGCCTGGCCGCCGAGGCGGTCGGCGCGATGGAGGAGGCGCTGCGGCTTACTTCCGAATATCTGAAGACCCGCAAGCAATTCGGCGTCACGCTATCGAAGTTCCAGACCCTCACCCAGCGGGCCGCGAACATGTATGTGTCGCTGGAGCTCGCGCGCAGCATGAGCCTGTACGCGACGGCCACGCTGGCGGACGGCACCGCCGACGCGGTGGTCTCGTCCCGGGCCCGCCTCCAGATCAGCCGTGCCGCACGGCATATCGGGCAGGAGGCGATCCAGATGCACGGCGGTATCGGTGTGACGGCCGAATACCCGGTGGGGCATTACGTGGCCAGGCTCACCGCGATCGAGCACACCCTCGGCGGTGCGTTGGAGCATCTGCGGGTGCTCGGCGACCGGGCGGGGGAGTATTCGCTGCCCGAACTGTGAGCGGCGGGCGGTGCGGGAGAGTTGTTGGCCCGCACCGCCTTTGCTTATCCCTGTATTGCTTATCCGTCGTCGCCGGAATCGTCGGCCGGGGCCGAATGGGTGGTCGGTCGCGGTGGTCGCGTCGTCGTTGTCGGGTGCGGCCGGGTGGTGCTGAGCGGTTCGTCCGACGTTGTCGTCGGGCGGGCCGGTGTGGTGGTCGTCGAATCGTCGCTGTCGGTCGGCTGACCCGGCTGCGGCGTGGTTTCCGTCGAGGTGGATGACGGCGGCACGGTGAACCCGGCGTTGAGGCGCGGCGCATTCGGCGCCATCTGCCAGCTGGGGGAGGGCGGGATGATGACCTTCGGCGCGGTGGAACTGGCATCGCTGTGCACCTGCGCGGCCGCCATGGCCGGGCCGTTCTTCAGTGGCGGCGGTGGCACGTAGGTGTCGTGCGAGCCGACGCCACAGGCGCCGATGAGGATCAAACCCGCGGAGACCGCGCCTACGGCTATAGCCGGACCGATGATCCTGGCCCTGCTGCTCTCCATGGGGTGACTCTCCTCGTGTGTTTCGGGGCTCACCTTAGTCGGCCGACCCGATTCAGACTTAAACATCCACAATTCAGATATCGAATTGATCTCGTTGGCGTGTCGTGGGCACGTGTCGTAGTAGAACTACCGGGACTAGTCGTAGCGTGTGTGATCAAAGTTACGCATGAGACGCCAGTGCCAAGATGAGGGACGCGTTGCTCGGTTCGCGCCGCGACGTTTGTCTGTACGGCGTCATCGAGGAGTAGATGATGGGAGCTTACTCGACTACCCCGCTGGAAGCCGCGAACGCGACAGCCGAATCGGCCGTGTCGAACGCGACCCAGCCCCAGGTGTCGAATCCGCAGGCGCGCAAGCTGTCCACGCTTATCTTGCGCATCGCCGGCTGGGTGATCTTCCTCGGCGGTCTCGTCGGCGCCGGCCTCGGCCTGGCCGGCCTACACGTCGAAATCACCGTCGCCGGACTGATTCTCGCCTGCACCGCAGGCCTGGTCCTGCTCAAACTCCGCGCAGAAAGCCACAGCACCACCTGATCTCGCATCGCGATGCGGATCCACATCACCACGGATATCGCGGAATTCCGTGCCGAATCGGCAGGGTTTCTTCTTCGAGACGTGCTGCGGCACACCATGATCAGCACGTCGGTGGTCAATACCGCCGCTGGGCTGGACCCGACTGGCGAGCCGATGTATCTGCTCACTGTGCGCTCCCGCGGCGAAGTGGTCGGTGTCGCCATACGCGCTCCGGGGCGTCCCATCTATCTCGGTGCGCTGCCGACCGCGAGCGTGCCCGCAGTGGCCGAAGCGCTGGCCGACGCGGTGCCGGACAGCGATGGCGTCGAGGGGACTGCCGATCTCGCAACGTCTTTCGCGCGGCGATGGTGCGCTCTGTCAGGTCAGGAGTATCACTGGTTCTATACGCACCTGCTGTACCGGCTGGGAGAGCTGCGCATCCCGGAGGTCGCCGGGAACCCGCGCCGGGCAATGGATGTCGACGTGCCACTGTGCTCTGGTTGGATAGACGCCATGCGCGCGGAGACCGGTATGCCCGGCCTGACCGCTGAGCAGATCCGCCGCCGCATCGCCGCGGGCCGCTGGTGGCTCTGGGAGCGCGACGGCCAGCCGGTAAGCGTTGCGGCGCACCAGCTCCCGGTGCAGGGGTGGTCGCGTATCGGGCCGGTGTACACCCCGCCCGAGGCGCGTGGTCAAGGTTATGCAAGCGCGCTTACCGCGCATATCGGGCGGGTTCTCCGTGGCGGCGATACCGACGTCTGCCTTTTCGCGGATGTCGCCAATCCCACCTCTAACAAGATCTACCGGGCAATCGGTTTCGAGCCGACCCACGAATTCGTGCGGTACGGGTTCTCGGTTACAGGGGTGCCTTTTTCCACCAGCTGAGCAGTTCGTCCGGGGACGAATAGTCGTGGCATACGAACAGGATTCGGTCCCTGTCGCCGCCGGAGAAGACCGTGAGGATTTGGTGGGATTTGCTGTCGGTCCACTTGTAGTTGGTGTAGGTCTTGCCGCCGTTGGTGTCGGTGCTCTTGGTGGCGCCGGAGGGTAAGCCCTTCAGGACGGATTGCAGGTCGTCGGTGGACTTGTAGATGACGAAGCGGTAGAGCGGATCGTCATTGTTGTTGCCGCCGGAGCAGATCCACTGCCATGCCCAGTTGCCGTAGTTCGGCTCACCGTCGAAGGTGGACGGTTTGAAGCTCGGGTCGGTGTTCCAGCAGCGGGCGCTGTCGAAGCCGGTACCGTCGTCGGCGCCCGCGGGCACCATGCGGGAGAACTGGGCGCTGATGGTTTTGGCATCGGCCGCGCCGGAGCTGCTCTTCACACCCGAGGTGGACTGTGCCGCAACGGAGCTCGTGCTCGAGGAGCCGTTGTCGCTGGCATTGCTCGAGCTGTCGGCCAGTGCGCCGATCAACGCGAGCACCAACACCAGCAACACGATGACGCCGATGCAGATGGCGATGATCAGGCCCGCATTCGACTTCTTCGGTGGCGGCGGCGGTGTGAACTGCTGCGGCGGCCGATGCACCGGGGGCTGGAAGTTGGTGGGCCCGTTGGTGTATGGGCTGGTCTGCGGCGGCCGCTGCGGCTGGGCCACCAGCGTCGGCGGCGGGTAAGCGCCCTGTCCGACAAGCGGATTCGATCCGCTGGACTGCGGGCCGAAGGTGGGATGCGGCTGACTGGTCTGCGGCGGTTGCTGATTGGGAATCGGCGGCCCGGTCACCGGACGCGGACCGACGACGGGTATGGCGGGCGCGCTGCGGTTGCCGAGCGCCTGCCTTGCGGCCAAAGCGAATTCGGTGCAGTTGGCGAACCGGTCGTCCGGGCGTTTGGCCATCGCCTTGGCCAGCACATTGTCCAGGGCGTATGGCAGACCGGGGCGGTGATTGCTCAGCGCGGGCGGCGGCGCCTGCAGGTGCCCCTGGATGACCTGTGCGGGATTGGTCGCCTGATACGGCCCGTTGCCGGTCATCAACCAGAACAGCGAGCAGGCCAGCGAGTACTGATCGGAGCGGTGATCGAGGGTGGCGCCGGTGAGCTGCTCGGGCGAGGCATAGGCCAGGGTGGCGGTGAAGGTGCCGGTCTGGGTCAGGTGGCCGGTGTCATCGCGCAGCCGGGCGATGCCGAAATCGGTCAGGTACACCCGCTCGCCTCGGCCGCCGCCGGAGCGGGCGAGCAGCACGTTCGCCGGTTTGACATCGCGGTGCAGCACCCCGACGCCGTGCGCGTAGTCCAGCGCGTCGGCGGTCTCCTTGATGATCTGCACGGCGCGTTCGGGCGGCAGCGTATGCGGATCCACCGATCCGGCGTCGATACCGTCGATGTACTGCATCGAGATCCACAGCTGGTCGTCCTCGAGCCCGCGGTCGTACACCGTGACGATATTCGGGTGATCGAGCTGGGCGACCAGGTCCGCCTCCCGTTCGAACCGCGCCCGTATTTCCTTGTCGAAGAACATCTCCCGGTTGAGCAGCTTGAGCGCGGTCATCCGCGGTAGCCGCGGATGTTTCGCCAGGTACACCGAACCCATGCCACCGCGGCCGAGCTGCCGTTCGATGACATAGCCCGCGAACACATCGCCGCTGGCCAGCATTTCTGCCCCACTTTCCGCCGCTCACCGGGACCCGCCGATGAACAGGCGTACCGCAAAAGGAAACGCGTGATCGCGACCCGACGACCACGGAAACATCGAAACCATAGCAGTTGCGCCGGTTCCCGAGGCCGCGGATCTCACCCATGTATCTCGCACCGCAACCGGGACGCAACACCCCTTACTTTCCGGTGTTGTCGGTGCCACTCATTAGAGTGGCCCGCATGCGCATAGGTGCTCATGTCAGACTCGACAGCGATCCGATCGGCTTCGGCGAGAAACTCGGCGCCGATGTCATCCAGATGTTCGTCGTCGATCCGCAGAGCTGGGATAAACCCGAACCGCATCCGCGGACCGCGGAAATTCTGGCCAGCCCGATCGATGTGGTGGTGCACTCCTCCTATCAGATCAATGTGGCCAGCTTGAACAACCGGTTGCGGATGCCGTCGCGCAATGCGGTGGCCCAGCAGGCGAAGGCCGCGGCCGAGCTCGGCGCGTTCGGCCTGGTGGTGCACGGCGGGCACGTCCGGTCCGATGCGGAGATCGAGGCGGGAATCGTCAACTGGCGCAAGCTGTTCGAGCGTCAGCAGGAGAAGGGCGGCTTCGCGGTGCCCATCCTGATCGAGAACACCGCCGGCGGAAATCACGCCATGGCACGGCATTTCGATTCGATCGCCCGGCTGTGGGACGCGGTCGGCGAATTCGGCGCCGGATTCTGTCTCGACACCTGTCACGCCTGGGCGGGCGGTGAGGAACTGGTCGGTGTCGTCGATCGGATCAAGGCCATCACCGGCCGGATCGATCTGGTGCACCTGAATTCCTCGCGTGACGAATTCAATTCGGGCGCCGACCGGCACGCCAATTTCGCCGACGGCACCATCGATCCGCAACTGCTCGCCGAGGTGTGCCGCACCGCGGGCGCGCCGGTGGTGCTGGAGACGCCGGCCGATGGCGTCGCCGAGGATCTGGCCTACCTGCGCGAACATATCGGCTGAGCCGGTTCTTCGGATCACGCCGACCGAAACCATGGTGGGCCTTGGGGTTTCGGTGGTGTGCTCGGCCGATGACGGCGGCAACGGTGACCAAACTCGGCGCGCATATCGGCGCCCGGGTCGACAATGTCCGGCTGGGTGGCGATCTGGACGCGGCGACCGTCGCGGTGATCCGGCGCGCACTGCTCGACCATCGGGTGATCTTCTTCCGCGAACAGGGCCACCTCACCGAGGACGGGCAGTACGAATTCGCCGAACTGCTCGGCACCCCGACCACGCCGCATCCGACGGTCACCTCGCACGGGGTCAAGAGTCTGGCCATCGATTCCCAGCACGGCCGGGCGAACAGTTGGCACACCGACGTCACCTTCGTCGACCGGATTCCGAAGGCGTCCATCCTGCGGGCGGTGCACCTGCCGCCCTACGGCGGCTCTACCACCTGGGCATCGACCGTCGCCGGATACGACTCGCTGCCGGAGCCGTTGCGGAAGCTGGCCGAAAGCCTGCGCGCGGTGCACACCAACGTCTACGACTATGCCGCCACCCATGTCGACCCGGTCCGGCCGAACGAATCGGCCTACCGCGCCGAATTCGAATCCAGCTACTTCGAAACCGAACATCCGGTGGTGCGGGTGCATCCGGAAACCGGGGAAAAGGCGCTGCTGGTAGGGCATTTCGTGCGGAACTTCGTCGGGCTGTCCACCGGTGAATCGCAGGCGCTGTTCCGCCTGTTCCAGGATCGGGTGACCAGGCTGGAGCACACCGTCCGCTGGAATTGGGCGCCCGGTGACGTCGCGATCTGGGATAACCGCGCCACCCAGCACTACGCCGTCGACGACTACGACGATCAGCCGCGCAAGCTCACCAGGATCACCCTGGCGGGCGATATCCCGGTCGGTGTCGACGGCCGGGCCAGCACGGTCATCGCGGGTGATGCCGAGCACTATTCGATCGTCGAGGAGATCTCGCTGCTCGCCTCGTAACGTGTGCGCCCGGACCGCCGAACGGCGCATGGTCCAAACTTGTCCGCATGAGTATTCGGCCGCTGGACGGTGTGCGCGTCCTGGAACTCGGCAATTACATCGCCGCACCCACCGCCGGGCGCATTCTCGGTGACTTCGGCGCCGAGGTGATCAAGGTGGAGCGACCGAAGGTCGGCGACGAGCTGCGCAACTGGCGGCTCTACGGCGGCGACACCTCGATGCTCTACCGCACCGTCAACCGGAACAAGAAGTCGATCACCCTCGATCTGCGCACCGAGGCGGGCCGCGATGTGGTGCTCGAGCTGGTGCGGCGCAGCGATGTGCTGCTGGAGAACTTCCGGCCCGGAATGTTGGAGAAGTGGGGGCTGGGGCCGGAGGTTTTGCAGGCGGCCAATCCGCGGCTGGTGCTCACCCGGATCTCCGCGTACGGCCAGACCGGGCCGCTGGCCGAGCGGCCGGGTTTCGCCGCGGTGGCCGAGGCGGTCGGCGGACTGCGCGAGCTGGTGGGCGATCCGGATCGGCCGCCGGTGCGGACCGGGGTGTCCATCGGCGATTCCATCGCGGGCATCTACGCGGCGTTCGGCACCGTGATGGCGCTGTTCCAGCGGGAGCGTGCCGCGGAGCCGATTCCGTTGCGGGAGCGGATCATCGATGTCGCCTTGAACGAGGCGATTCTGTCGGTGATGGAATCGCTGGTGCCCGACTATCTCGCATACGGCATCAAACGGGAGCGGGTCGGCGGGCGGATGGAGGGTATCGCGCCGAGTAACGCCTACCCCTGCGCCGACGGCACCAGCATCATCATCGGCGGCAACGGCGATGCCATCTTCCAGCGCTATATGGAGGTGATCGTCAGGCCGGACCTGGCGGCGGATCCGGAGCTGAAGGACAATGCGGGCCGCTGGCGCAACCGGGACCGTCTCGATGCCGCGATCGGCGAGTGGACGATCCGGCACCGCCGCGACGAAGCGCTGAAAATCCTGGAGGACGCCGCGATTCCGTGCGGTCCCATTTACACCGCCGCAGATATCGTTTCGGACGAACAGTACAAGGCGCGCAATATGATTCAGCAATTTTCGGTGGATGTCGGTGCGGCGGAACCGAAGACGGTCGGCTTTCCCGGTATCGTTCCGGTGATCGGCGGGCAGTCGCTGCCCATCCGGAATGTCGGACCGGATCTGGGCGAGCACACCCGCGAGGTGCTGTCCGGACTACTCGGTATGAGCGACAACGAGATCGACGCGCTGGAGGCACGATGATCCGCCATCGCAGGGAGCGGCGCAGGCCGGCCGGGCGCAGCGTCTGGGAGGTGCGCGCGCCGGGACATGTGCGTCCCACCGTGCACCCGAATCCGGCCGGTGGCCACGAAAAGCCGTGGGGCGGTGTGATGTGCGTGCCGCCGCAGCCGGGTGACGAGCGGGGCCGGACGCTGGGACCGGCCAGGGAGGACCGTTGAGCGCGCTGCTGCGGGACGTAACCCTGCGCGACGGACTGCAATTGACCGGCAAGGTGTTGCCGACCGAGCGCAAGGTGCGGCTGGTGCGGCGGTTGCTGGCGCTCGGCGTGCCCGCACTGGAGATCGGCTCGATGGCGCGGCCCGATCTGGTGCCGCCGATGGCCAACACCATGGAGTTGATCGCCGAACTGACACCCGAAGAGCTGCAACGCTGTTGGGTGTGGGTGGCGACGCCGCGGCACGTCGAACGGGCGGCCGCGGCCGGTGTGCGCAATTTCCAATACTGCTTCTCGGTATCGGACGCGCACAACCGGGCGAATATCGGCCGCAGCACCGAGGAGAGCCTGGCCGCCATGCCCGATGCGGTTCGGTTGGCGACGGCCGCGGGCGGCGCGATCCAGCTCTGTCTGGCAACGAGTTTCACCTGCCCGTTCGACGGTCCGGTGGATCCGGAGCGAGTGCTGGCCATTGCCAACGACTCCCGCGCCGATGGGGCGACCGATATCGTGCTCGCCGATACCCTCGGCCAGGCGCATCCGGCGCAGGTCACCGCGCTGGTGACGGCGGTGCGTGAGCGAACGCCGGTGCGGCGCATCGTTTTTCACGGCCATGACACCTGGGGGATGGGTGTCGCGAATACGCTGGCCGCCATCGCGGCGGGCGCGGCGATGGTGGACGGATCGCTCGGCGGTTTGGGTGGCTGCCCGTTCGCGCCGGGAGCGAGTGGCAATACCGCTAGCGAGGACATACTTTTCGCGACCAGGCCGGACTGGTTTACTCCGAGCACACTCGCCGGACTCGTCGGGCTCACCGAGGAGCTGCTGCCCGAGCTGGGCGAACCCAACCGGTCGCGGGCGGTGGAGGGGGCGCGCTCCAAGGCCGAGGCCTTCGAATGGGTGGTTCGGAACTGAGGATTTCGTTTGCTGGCGGGCTTATCACCTGTTAAGAAGCGCCTGGTGTGATCCAAATCTCACGATGGCTGAGAGTTAGCTGTGATCAACACGGTGTGACGGGGATGCAAACTTCGGTTGAACTACGGCGGTTTCCGGGTCGAATCCGATAGGGCACTACTGTTCAATTGTCCAGGTCGCCGCTCAGGTTGATGGCAAATCATTGGCTACCGGTGTGAGTCGGCCCGGATCCGCACCCGATTCGAGTGTTGCGAATTCGTGATACTCCTTGTGCGTCGGCGTGCACCTTCGACGCCGAACCACTGAAATAGGGGAGTAGCCACATGCAGAAGATCCGTACGTTCGGCCTGGTCGCCGCCGCGGCCGCCGCCATCGTCGGCGCGGGCGCCGGCCTGGCCTCGGCCCAGGGCCTCGAGCTCGCCCCGGCCGCGCCCGCCGCGGTCAACAGCCAGGTCGCGGACCCGGCCCCGGCGCCGACCGGCTCGTCCAACTTCGCCACCGGCCTGGCCAAGCTGCTCAGCTCGGGTAGCGGTGGCGTGACGCCGCTGCCGAAGTAATCCGGCAGTCGACCGAACCGAAAGCGCCGATCCCGTCCAACCCTGCAGGGGGATCGGCGCTTTCGCATATCTAGCGGGATGCGTGCGGCGCCCCGGGGCCTGGATCGATCCGTACCGGCCCGGATGCCGACGGGGTGACCTGGAAGTCGAAGATGGCTGTCGGAATGTAAACGGTGGCACAGGAATTCGGGATATCGACGACACCGGAGAACCGGCCCTCGATCGGCGCTGCGCCGAGCAGCAGGTACGCCTGCTCCCGGCTGTAGCCGAATTTGGTCAGATAGTCGATGGCGTGCAGACAGGCGCGCTCGAACGACAACTGTGAATCCAGGTAGCGCTGTTCACCGTCGAGCGTCACCGAGGTGCCCGAAAAGGCAAGGTACTCCGTGTAATTCGGACCTTCGCTACCCGGCATGAAGATCGCGTTCTCGGCGACGCCGTACAGTTCCATCCCATCTTTGATCAGATCCACTCGAAGATCGATGAATCCGCCCATCTCGATCGCGCCGCAGAAGGTGATCTCGCCGTCGCCCTGGGAGAAGTGCAGATCGCCGACGGAGAGGTTCGCGCCGTCGACGAAGACCGGGTAGAACACGCGGCTGCCACGGGTGAAGTTCTTGATGTCCTGATTGCCGCCGTTCTCGCGCGGCGGCGCGGTCCGTGCTGCCTCGGCGGCGACCCGGTCGTACTCCGGGCCCGCGAGCGCGCCGAGTACGGCATCGCGCGGTTCGGGCGGCAGCGCCAGCGGCGGCACGCGCAGCGGATCGGTGGCGATCAGCGCGGCCTCGCGCGCATTCCACTTGGCCAGCAACGCTTTCGACGGCGCGGTGCCCATCAGGCCGGGATGGGTGATACCGGTGAACCTGACCCCTGGGATATGCCGCGAGGTCGCGGTGTGGCCGCTGAAATCCCAGATCGCCTTGTAGGCGTCCGGGAAATGTTCGGTGAGGAATCCGCCGCCGTTGTCGGTGGGGAAGATGCCGGTGTAGCCCCAGCCCTGTCCGGCCAGCGGACCCGAATCCTCTTGCGGGATGGGGCCGATATCGAGAATGTCGACGATGAGCAGATCACCGGGGCGCGCGCCCTCGACGGCGAACGGGCCCGACAGGCAGTGCACCGTGCTGAGCGGGGCGTTGAGCACGTCCTCGGCGGAATCGTCGTTGTGGATCGCGCCGTCGAACCACTCGCGCACATGCACCCGGAATTCGGCGCCCGGTTTCACGGTGGCGACGGGCGGGATATCCGGATGCCAGCGGTTGTGGCCGACCAGTTGCTGATCGGTGAACCGCTTGCGTGAGTCGAGCGGGTAGAGCAGTTCCGGCATGATGTGACCTCTTTCCGGATCAGGGTCGAGGGAGCTTGCGGTGCAAGGGATTGCGGGTGACCGTTGCGCTTCGGCCGGCCGGCAGGGAATGGACGACGGCGGGTTCGGTCGCGGTGCGATTGGTGGCCTCCAACAGTCGGCTCGCGGCGGAGCCGGGTTGGACGAGCGCGCCGCCGAAGCAGCGGCGGCTGGCGCCCGCGCACTGCGGGCATGAAGTGACCGCCGGTGCGGCGGCCATGGCGAAGCTGCGCTCGAAGCTGCCGCAGCCGCGGCGGCAGATGAATTGGTAGGTCGGCACTTTACACCTCAAATATTTTCAAGCGGGTATATTTCGTACGGTGACGATACAAACCTACGCGCGTCTCCGTGGCGAAACCGCAAGGTGAACTTCGGATTACGAGGAGAGTTCGGCCAGCACACCGAACTCCAGGGCGTCCGCGCCCGCCAGGTACACCGGCTGGGTGGTGTGCGCGCCGCGCACCCGCACCTCGCCGCGCGGACCGCCGTAGCTGACCCCGGCCGCGCTGCGCTCGATGGTGCGCAGGTCGAGGCTGCGCGCGGTCTCGGCGAGCGAGGCGAACAGCAGCAGCCCCTCGTAACAGGATTCGCCGATATTGTTCAGCGCCGGTGCGGCGGGCCCGAATTCACGCAGGTACCGCGCCCCGAAATCCATCCCGGCGCTGGACACCAAGCTCTCGAAATAGCCGGAGGCGGTGAACAGTCCGTGCGTGCTCGCGGCGCCGCCCGCGTACAGCACGTCCTCGCCGATCATCATGCTCAGGCGCACCCGGTGGTCGTCGAATCCGGCCCTGGCGAAGGCGCGGTTGAAGGCGGCGCAGTCGGCGCCGACCATGAACAGCAGCACGCCCTGCGCCGACGAACCGCCGATCAGGTCGAGCGCGCCGCGGAAATCGCGCCCGCCGAGCGGAAGGAAGATCTCGCCGATCACCTCGAGATCCGCCGTGGTCCGCACGAAATCCTTTGTCACCCTGGCCGTTTCGCGCGGCCAGACATAGTCGTTGCCGACGACGCACCAGCGCCGGATCCCGAGTTCGGCGCGCAGCCAGCGCAGCGCGGGGAACAGCTGCTGATCGGGCGTCTCGCCCACCATGTACACACCGTCGGAATCCTCGCCGCCCTCGTAGAAGGTGGTGTACACGTAGGGCACCCGGCCCGCGGTGCGCGGCGTTATCACCTTGCGCGCGTTGGACAGATGCCAGCCGACGACGCCATCGATCGCTCCGGCGCTCACCATTCGATCGATCCGCTCGGCCAACAGCGGCAGCGGTGCCCCCGCGTCCACCGGATGCAGCCGGACCGGGCGATCGAGTATGCCGCCCGCGGCATTGATGTCATCGATGGCCAGATCGGCGCACGCCTCACAGGACGGCCCGAACATGCCTGCCGGACCACTCAGCGGCACCACCAGTGCGATATCTACCGTGTCACGAAATCCGAACGGCGCCAACGCTGATCACCACCGTATATTTCCGTCTGAAGCTTTCTCATACGGCGTTGTCGATATAGTGCTGAGGTGGACGATAGCACCGCGCTCGAAGACTTGGCGCGACTGGTGCGCCGGGCGTCACAGGAATTGGATAAGGCGATCGCGACCTGCCTCGGCGAAACCTCGGTCGGCCGTTGGCATGTGCTGTCCGCGGTCGCCGACGGATCCGGCCGCTCGATGTCACAGCTCACCGAGGCCACACTGCTGGTCGGCGCCAGTTTGACCAGGTTGATCGATGCGATGATCTCCGACAACCTGGTGCACCGCAAGGTCGACGACACCGACCGCCGCCGGGTTCTCGTCTTCCCGACCCGCCGCGGACTGCTCACCTATCAGGTGATGAATACGGCCATCGCGGAAAGTGGGCTGGACGCGTTGGCCGCCGATCGGGGCCGATTGGCGCGAGCGCTCGACGGCTTCATCGAGCGACTGCACGCCGCCGAAACGGTGCCGGCCAAGTAGAGGTACCGGCTCCACTTAGGGGACTTCCCCGATGGCGCGGCCGGACGATCGTCTACACACTGGACACCATGACTTCGCAAGCTTTGGGTTCCGGCACCGCCCCCGCTGGTATCGACACAGCGGTGCCGACCGGCGCCGCCGCGAGCGCCATCGACCTCGTCAAGGTCTACGGTTCCGGCGACACCCGGGTCACGGCCCTGGACGGAGTGTCCACCGAGTTCGCGAAGGGAGAGTTCACGGCGATCATGGGTCCGTCCGGATCCGGCAAGTCGACCCTGATGCACTGCCTGGCCGGGCTCGACGGCGCCAGCTCCGGAACCGTGCGGATCGGTGACACCGACCTGACCAACCTCTCCGACAAACAGATGACGCGCCTGCGCAGGGACCGAATCGGCTTCGTCTTCCAGGCATTCAACCTGGTGCCGACGCTCACCGCGCTGGAGAACATCACGCTGCCGCTGGATATCGCCGGCCGCAAACCCGATCAGGACTGGCTCGACACCGTACTCAAGCGGCTCGGGCTCACCGACCGGCTCACCCACCGGCCCAGCGAGCTGTCCGGCGGTCAGCAGCAGCGGGTGGCCTGCGCCCGCGCGCTCGCGGGTAAACCCGAGATCATCTTCGGCGATGAACCCACCGGCAACCTCGATTCGCGCGCCTCGGAGGAGGTGCTGAACATCCTGCGGGCCGCCGTCGACGAATTCGAGCAGACCGTGGTGATCGTCACACATGAGCCGCACGCCGC
The DNA here is from genome assembly GCF_020361265.1 of Nocardia sp. JCM 34519.1. Lineage (NCBI taxonomy): Bacteria > Bacillati > Actinomycetota > Actinomycetes > Mycobacteriales > Nocardiaceae > Nocardia > Nocardia sp. JCM 34519.1. The sequence goes on along the minus strand of NZ_JAIRBR010000001.1, from coordinate 515,118 downwards.
GGGCTTCGCCGACCGGGTTATCTTCCTCGCCGACGGACGCATCGTCGACGAAATGCGCGACCCGACCTCCGATACCGTGCTGGACCGGATGAAATCGCTGGAGCAGGCGTAATGGCCGACCCCATGCGGAAGGTCGCGCTGCGCAACCTTGCCGCGCACAAGGTGCGCCTCGCGCTTACGCTGCTCTCCGTCATCCTCGGCACCGCGTTCATCGCGGGATCCTTCGTCTTCACCGATACGCTGCAGAGCACCTTCAACGGCATCTTCTCCAGTCAGATCAAGGGCGTCGATATCCGGGTCAGCTCGAAAGAGCAGATGTCACAGGGTGTTCCGGTCGGCGCGGTCGATCTCGTCTCCGGCGTCAGCGGTGTGCGCACGGTCGCGCCGCGGGTCAGCGGGCCGCTGATCCTGCTCGACAAGAGCGGTCATCCGGTGCAGACCGGCGGTGCGCCGAGCTGGGGTCAGTCCTACCTGCCGCCGGAGCGCGCCGTCGCGGAACCGGAGCGGATCGTCGAGGGCGTCGCGCCGACGCACGACGGTGAGATCGCCATCAACGCCAGCGGTGCGCAGCGCGCCGGGCTGAAGGTCGGCGACAAGGCCAAAATCGTTGTGCCGCAACAGCAGCGGGACAACAGCACACTCGAGCTCACGGTCACCGGGATCTATCGGGTCTCCTCCGACACCGGCGGAATCATCGGGCTGCTGTTCGACGACGCGCAGGCGCGGTCGCTGTTCACCGATCCGTATCACGTGCAGTTCATCGATGTCGCCGTCGCATCGGGGGCGAAGGTGGACCAGGTGCGCGATCAGATCGCGAAACAGCTGCCCGGCTTCAAGGTTCAGGACGCCGCCCAGTTGCGCGCCGATCTGGAGGCGCAGGTCGGCAAGACGCTGAAGTTCGTCAACTACTTCCTGTTCGCCTTCGGCGCCATCGCGCTCGTGGTCGGCACCTTCATCATCTACAACACCTTCTCGATGATCGTCGCGCAGCGGTTGCGCGAGCTGGCGCTGCTGCGGGCGGTCGGCGCGAGCCGGGCGCAGGTGGGCGTGTCGGTGGTCGCCGAGGCGTTCGTCATCGGATTACTCGGCAGCGCAATAGGTCTCGGTGCGGGCGTCGCCCTCTCGTTCGGGCTTTCCGGACTGCTCAACGCATTCGACGTCGGCCTGCCGACCGGGACGATGTCGCTGCAACCGCGCACCGTGCTGGTCTCGATCGGGCTCGGCGTGCTGGTGACGGTGCTCAGTGCGTACGCGCCCGCGCGCCGGGCCGCCCGGATCCCACCGGTCCAAGCGATGCGCGAGGAATTCGCATCGATCGGTGAATCGCTGCGGCTGCGAACCGTATTCGGCACGGTGTTGGCGGTGGCGGGCACCGTCGTCGCGTACATCGGTGCGCAGTCCACGGGTGACAATGCCGCGAAGACCGTCGGAATCGGCGCTGGGGCACTGATTTTGGCCGTGCTGCTGGTTTCGCCCGCGCTGTCCCGGCCCATCGTCGGCTCGCTGGGCACGCTCACCAGACTGTTCGGGCCGATCGGCCGGATCGCCCGCAACAATGCCGTGCGCAATCGACGCCGAACGGCCGCAACGGCTTTCGCGCTGACGCTGGGTCTTATGCTGGTTTCGGCGATCGGCATGCTCGGCGCTTCGGCCAAGGCGAGCATCGGCGCGCTGGTGGACAAGGGCGTCAAGGCCGAATACATACTGACCGGACCGCCCGGCAGCTTCCTCGGCATCCCGGTGACCACCGGTGGCGCGGCGAAATCCGTTCCCGGCGTTCGCGATGTCGTCGCGATCCGGGGCACGAACCTGAAGGTGGGCAACGACACGCTGATCGCCACCTCCGCCGACGGACCGCTGGACGCCGTGCTGAACTACGAGATCGCGCAGGGCTCGAAGACACTCGGCGACACCGATGTGCTGGTCTCGCAGGCCGAGGCCGCCGAACGGAATTGGCATGTGGGACAACAGGTTCAGCTCACCACGCTGAATGTCGGGCTGAACAGTAAAGAGCCGGAGAAGGTTTCGCTGAAGGTGTCCGGGATATACAAGGACACCCAGCTGCTCGGCAGGCTGGTGGTGCCCGCGACCGTCTACGACCGGGTGACGCCGGAGAAATTCCGCAGCGACTTCCTCGTACTTGTCACCGCGCAGCCCGGCGCCGATATGGCCGCGCTGCGCACCGGTCTGGAGAAGGCGACCGACCAGCTGCGCATCGTGCAGGTGCAGGATCACGAGCAGTTCAAGGGAACTCAGGGCCAGCAGATCAACACCATGCTCGCCATCCTCTACGGACTGCTCGCGCTGGCCGTCGTGATCGCGATCCTCGGCATCGTGAACACCCTCGCGCTGTCGGTGGTCGAGCGGCGCAGGGAGATCGGGATGCTGCGGGCCGTCGGCATGCAGCGGGTGCAGGTGCGCAGAACCATTTACCTGGAATCGGTGCTGATTTCGATCTTCGGCGCGGTGGTCGGCGTCGTGCTCGGGCTCGGCCTCGGCGTCGGATTCCTGCGCACGCTGCGGGATCTGGGGCTGGACCAGATCTCGGTGCCGTGGACGCAACTGGTGCTGATGTTGCTGGCGTCCGGTGTGGTCGGGGTGCTCGCGGCGCTGTGGCCCGGTATCAGGGCGGCCAGGACACCACCGCTGGCGGCGATCGCCGATCTGTGAACGGGTCGCGCCGACCCGAGAACGGTTGCGGAATCATCAAGACCGTTCCCGCCGGGCCGGTTCGGGTCTACGGTGGACAGGGTTCGGAAGCGGCGGTGGTGCGGGGGAGGTGTCGGTGGCGGCGGATGTGATCGGCAAGTACGCCAGGGTGACGGCGGCTATCAAGCCGGGTCATCTGGGTGAGGTCGTGATCGAGGTGCGGGCGGGGACCGAGCGGTTCCTGGCGCGCGCCGCCGACAGTGAAGCCGTCATCCCCAAGCACGCCCAGGTTCTCGTGGTTGGGAGCCTGGGTGGACGCACCGTCGAAGTGGTAACCGTCTAACAGAAGGTGCACAGTGGACGTCCTCATCGGGGTCGTTGTCGGGATCGTCATCGCGATCCTCGTGGTGCTTTTCATACTGTTCCGGGTGGCCTGGCGGGTCGCGGAACCTGATGAGGCACTGATCATTTCGGGTTTCCGGGCCGGGCGCGGCGCAGCCGACGCCGGCGATCAGATGGGTTTCCGCATCGTCACCGGCCGAGGCACGCTGGTCGCCCCCGGCCTGACCAAGGTGCGCCGGATCTCGTTGGAGGCGCACGAAAGTCAGATCACCGTGCCGTGCGTGAGCCAGCAGAAGATCAACCTCGCGCTCACCGGTGTGGTGATGTACAAGGTCGGTGACGACTACCGGTCCATCGCCAACGCGGCGCGGCGATTCCTGGACCGTCCGGCGCAGGAGCTGGAGACCAAGGTGCAGAACGTCTTCGTCGGCCACCTGCGCGCCATCGCCGGTTCGATGACCGTCGAGGACATGATCAGCGATCAGGACAAATTCTCCGAGCAGGTGCGCGACCGCTGCTCCGGTGAGATGGAATCCTTCGGCCTGGTGATCGACAGCTTCCAGATCCAGTCCATCGCCAGCGAATCGAATTACATTGCCAACCTGGCGATTCCGCATCAGGCCGAGGTCGAGCAGCGGGCCAGGATCGCCAGGGCCAACGCCGAGCGCGACGCCATCGCACAGGAACAGGCGGCACAGGCGCAGATCGCGCTGGCCCGCCGCGACACCGAGATCAAGAAGGCGGGCTATCAGGCCGAGGTCGACCAGGCCACCCAGAAGGCCGCGCAGCAGGGGCCGCTGGCCCAGGCCACCGCGCGGCAGGAGGTGGTCGAGGTGGAGACCAGGGTCGCGCAGTTGCAGGCGCAGCAGACCGAACAACAGCTGCAGGTCGATATCCGCAAGCCCGCCGACGCCGAGGCCTACCGGCAGACCACCCTGGCCACCGCGGCCCGCGACGCGCATATCCATCAGGCCGAGGCGCAGGCGCAGGAGACCAGGCTGCGCGCGGAAGCCGCTGCGGCACAGACGAAATTGGCGGCCGAGGCGGAGGCCGAGGCGGTCCGGGTGCGGGCATCGGCGCAGGCCGAGGCCACCAGGCTGAACGGTCAGGCCGAGGCCGACGCGATCAAGGCGAGGGGTCTGGCCGAGGCCGATGCGGTGCGGGCGCGGATGGAGGCCGAGGCGGCCGGTATCCGGCAGCGGGCCGAGGCGATGAGCCAGAACCAGGAGGCGGTGATCGCCCAGCAGGTGGCCGAGCGGCTGCCGGAGATCGTGGCCGCCGCGGCCGCGCCGTTCGAACACGTCGGCCAGTTCACCGTTTTGAACGGTGCGCAGGGCGTCACCTCGGCGCTGGCCGAGATCATTCAGCAGGCCGGTGCGCTCACCGGTCTGGCCAGGGAGTCGCTGCTGCCCGCGATCAAGCAGACCGCCGAGGTCGCGGAGACCAACGGACACGTCGCCGACGGGCTCACGGAGTAGCGCCGTTGGCCCATGCGGTGATATCGCCGCGATCGAGGGCCACGGCGAGCAGCTCGGGAAAGCGGTCCGGGGTGCAGGCGAAGGCGGGTACGCCGAGTGCGGCCAAGGCGGCGGCATTGTCGTGGTCGAACGACGGCGCGCCCTCGTCGGAGAGGGCGAGCAGCACGACGACCCGCACCCCGGACTCCTTCATGGCGTTGATCCTGCGCAACATCTCGTCCCGGATACCGCCCTCGTACAGGTCGGAGATCAGCACGAAAAGCGTGTCGTCCGGTTTGGTGATCAGCGACTGGCAATACGCGATGGCGCGGTTGATATCGGTGCCGCCGCCGAGCTGCGTGCCGAACAGCACGTCGACGGGGTCGGCGAGTTGTTCGGTGAGATCGACGATTTCGGTATCGAAGACGACCAGCGAGGTGCGCAGCGAGCGCATCGACGCCAGCACCGCGCCGAACACCGCCGCGTACACCACGCTGGCCGCCATGGAGCCGGACTGGTCGATGGCCAGCACCACCTCGCGGCGCACCGCCTGGGCCTTGCGGCCGTAGCCGACCAACTTCTCCGGCACCACCGTGCGATGTTCGGGCAGATAGTTGGCCAGGTTGCGGCGGATGGTGCGGTCCCAGTCGATATCCCGGTGCCGCGGGCGGGTGCTGCGTGCGGCGCGGCGCAGCGCGCCGGACACCGCGGCGACGGTATGCGCGGCGATGCGTCGTTCGATATCGCGCACCACCTTCTCGACCACCGCGCGGGCGGTGGCCTTGGTGGTTTCCGGCATCACCCGGTTGAGGCTCAGCAGGGTGCCGACGAGGTGCACATCCGGTTCGACGGCCGCGAGCAGTTCGGGTTCGAGCAGCAACTGGGTCAGGTTCAGCCGGTCGACCGCGTCGCGCTGCATCACCTCGACCACCGTCGACGGGAAATAGTTGCGAATATCGCCGAGCCAGCGGGCGACTCGCGGCGCGGAACCGCCGAGGCCGCCGCCGCGCGCACCCGCGGACTGGTCGTCGGCGGTGTTGTAAAGGGCCGAGAGCGCGCGATCCATACCGGCGTCGTCGGAATCGCCCGAGCCGCCGAGTCCGCCGAGTTCCGGCTCCGCGGCCGCGCCGAGCACCAAACGCCAACGCCGGAGGTGGTTTTCCTCGGTCATGCGGAAACTCCGAGTATTTCGGCGGCGGTGCGGATGGCCGCGATGCCGCGATCGATATCGTATTCGTCGGTGAGAGTCGCTGGTGCCGAACCACTCTCGGTGACGGCCTGGCCGATGGCCCGGCGCTCACCCGATTCGAATTCGCCGAAGGTGCGGCGCAGCAGCGGCAGTACCTCGACGAATTGCTCCTCGCGCAGGCCGCGCAGCCAGGAGTCGATGAGGCGCAACAACTCTCGGTCGTGCACCAGCAGCAGTCCGCGGCCGCCGAGGAAGCCGTCGATCCAGGCCGCCTTGGCCGCCGGGGTGTTGCCCACCGAGAGGGCGGCGGAAAGCCTTTTCGCGGAATCGGTTCCGTCGATCAGCCCGGCGTCGCACAGCAGCCGGACCGCGCGGCCGGCCAGCGCGCCGTGCACCTCGGCACGGTCGGCGATGCGGCGCAGCGCGGCCAGCCATTCGCCGGTGGCCCACGCGTCGTCGCGGGTGTGAATCGCGATGTGCGCCTGGTCGATCAGCGTGCGCAGCTGGGTCGCCGCCTCGGTGTCCAAGTGGGTGACCGCGCCGGGCAGGCCCGCGCACACCCGCACCAGCAGACCGTCGGCGACGTGCGCGAGCGCCTTGGTGTCGGTGCCGCGGACATCCCCGTAGCGCAGCGTCCTGATCAGGGCGGGCAGCGCGGCGAGCAGGTGGGTGACGTCGTGATCAAGGGCCGCAACGGATTCCAGCCGCGCGATCAGCCCGTCGGTGGCGCCGCCGAGGTCGGCGAGCAGCGCCAGTTCCAGCGCGGCCGTCAACTCGCCGACCGTGCTGCCCGCTCGGCCCGCGAGATCGAGAATCTTCGCCTCGGCGGCGGTCCGGATGGTGGTGCCCCAGCGGGAGGCCTCGATGATGGCGACGGCGAACTCCGGCCGCCACCGCAGCGTCCACGTCTCGCGGAAGGTGCCGGTGCTGCGCACCTCGCTGGAAGCCGGTGTGCCCCAATCGATGCCGAGTAGCCGGAGCCGGTGCAGCAGCCGCGATTTGGCGACCTCGCGCTCCCTGCGCAGATCGAGGTCGACCGTGCGGGCCTGCGGCTCCTGTTTGAGCCGCAGCGTGCGGATGTTCGCGCGCAGATCGGCGTCGAGCGGAACCGTCGGTGCGTTCTCAGGGACGCTGCCCAGCGCCTCGCCCACCACGAGTTCGGCGGCCACCCAGTGCACGACGGTCTCGTCGCCGCCGCACATCACCGCGCGCACCGCCTCGGTGACCTCGGCGAGCCCGGCCACCGGCCGGTTCCGCATGGCCGCCAAAGTATCGGCGAGCCTTACCGATTCGATGATGTGCGCGCTGGACACCGGCAGATCGTGTGCGCGGAGCACACCCGCCACCCTGGTGAGCCAGCGGGTGATCGGCTGGTCGGTCTCGGTGAACAGATGGTGATACCAGCCGGGTGAGTCGATACCCGCACCGTAGCCGGAGATGGTGGCCAGCCGGGAATGCGTCCACGGCACCCAGGTGAGCGCCGCCTTGGTCTTCGGAAGTCCCTTGAGCATGCGGGTATCGGGTGCGGCGGGGCCGAGTTTGCCCTGTTCGCCCGTGAGCGCCGGTGCGTGCCATGCGCCGCAGACCACGGCTAGGCGCTGTGCGCCGCTCTTCAGCGCTTTGCGCATGGTCTGGCGCATGTAGGCCTCGCGGCGCAGCGTGTGCGCGTCGATCCGGATTACTTCGGGCCCAAGGGGATTCGCTTCGGTGGGCTCGTCGATCGCGGTCGCCGCGGCGACCGAGTCCGGATCCTCCGGTGCGGTGACCGGCCGCTCGGATTCGGCCGGAGGCGTTATGCGCACGAACTCGCCCCGCTCGGCCGCATCCCGCAGCGCACCCATTGCCTCGGTTATCGCTTCGAAAGCCGTTGCGTCAGCGGATGATTCGACAACCGCGTCCCACCAGCGCTCGGCATCGTCGTATCCTGCGGCCGCGGCCAGTTCGGCGAGCGGATCGATGCCGTCGCCGGGCTCGTCGTCCAACGCGAGGACCGCACTGGCTGGCAGATCGCAGAAGTGCACGGGCACAGCGTTTTCCACCGCGTAGCAGAGCGCCTGCCACTCCGGCGAGAACACCGCGAACGGCCAGAACGCCGACCGCGCGGGCGAATCCGGCGCGTAGGCCAGCAGCGCAACCGGCGGCACCATGCCGTCGGCCGCAACATAGGCGACGAGTGGATCGGCATCGGCCGGTCCCTCGATCAAAATCGTGTCGGGCCTGAACTCCGCCAGCGCCAACCGCAACGACCGCGCCGAGCCAGGACCATGGTGTCGGATGCCGAATACCCGCGTGATCGCGCCGCCAGGCGTCTGCGGTGCCATGGCGGTCAGCCCGTCACCTCGCGGCATGCCCGGTAGAAATCGGCCCAGTCCGGGCGTTCTCGGACAACGGCTTCCAGGTATTCGGTCCAGACCACGGCGTCGGCGACCGGGTCTTTGATGACCGAACCGAGCACCGCGCCCGCGATATCGGAGGCGCGCAGGATTCCGTCGCCGAAGTGGGTGGACAGGGCGATGCCGTTGGTGAGTACGGAGATCGCCTCGGCGGTGGAGAGGGTGCCCGAGGGGGATTTGAGTTTGGTGCGGCCGTCGGCTGTTGTGCCGGAACGTAATTCGCGGAAGACCCGCACGACGCGGCGGACCTCTTCGGCCGCGGCGGGGATGGGCGGCAGTTCGAGTGCGGCGCCGAGTTGGGCGACTCGGCGGGTGACGATCTCGACCTCCTCGTCCTCGCTGGCGGGTAGCGGCAGCACCACGGTGTTGAAGCGGCGGCGCAGCGCGGAGGACAGTTCGTTGACGCCGCGGTCGCGGTCGTTGGCGGTGGCGATCACATTGAAACCCTTGGCGGCCTGCACCTCGGCGCCGAGTTCCGGGATGGGCAGCGTCTTTTCGGACAGCACGGTGATCAGCGCGTCCTGCACGTCGGACGGAATGCGGGTGAGCTCCTCGATCCGGGCGATGCCGCCGGTGCGCATGGCGGTGAGCACCGGTGACGGCACCAGTGCGCCGTCGCTCGGGCCCTCGGCGAGCAGCCTGGCGTAATTCCAGCCGTAGCGGATCGATTCCTCCGCGGTGCCCGACGTGCCCTGTACGAGCAGCGCCGAGGTGCCGCAGATGGCGGCCGAAAGATGTTCCGACACCCAGGTTTTCGCGGTGCCCGGCACACCGAGCAGCAGCAGCGCCCGGTCGGTGGCCAGGGTGGCGACCGCCACCTCCATGAGGCGGCGCGGGCCGACGTACTTCGGGGTTATCACGGTGCCGTCGTCCAGGGTGCCGCCGAGCAGATAGGTGACCACCGCCCATGGCGAGAGCCGCCACGAGGGCGGGCGCGGGCGATCGTCGGCGGCGGCGAGCGCCGCGAGTTCGGCGGTGTCGGACTGTTCGGCGTGCGGACGCAGCAGGCCCGCAGGGGATTCGGTACTCATCGCAACTCCTCGAGCATTACTGAGCGTTGGTTGATGGCGGTGGCGAGCTGGTCGAAGGCGCGCTGCCAGCTGTCGTCCGCGCAGCGGCGGGCCACAACGGCGACCGCGCTCGCGGCGGTGAACGGGAAGTGGACGGCCGCGGCGGCGAGCAGCGAGCGGTGTGCGGCTGGTCCGGTGCCGTAGGCGCCCGGCCTGCGCGCGGCGGCCCGCGCCCGCTCGAACAGCAGCAGGATCAGGTGCTGCGCAAGCGGATCCGGCCAGGGATGGCCCATCGCGGGCAGCAGCGCCTCCAGCTCCGAAAGCCATGAGCCGTCCAGCCGGAGCAGGCGCTGGGTCCGGTCCGCGGCGGGCAGCAGCGCGAAGAGTTCGCGGCGGCGCAGCATCGCCGTATCCGAGGGGACACCGGCGTCGAAGAGCGCGGCTGCCCAAGCCGAATCCCTTTGGGAGAGTGCGGCATCCACCCAGCCGTCGAGTATCGGTTGGCGGAATCGGTTGGGCATCTTCGCGGTGACGGCCTCGCGCGGACCGCCGAAGACCTGCCCCCAGTGCCGCAGCGGCGTCGCCGCCATCAGCTGCCGCAGCCAGCCCGCGGCGGGATCGGGTGCGCCATCCCAGCGGTAGGCGAATTCGACCGGGCGGTCGTGGATTCCGTCGCGGCGGGCGGCATCGTCGAGGGTATCGGGCAGTTCCACCGCGAGCCGGTGCGCAACGATGGCGATTCGGTGCCCGTGCGGGCTCGGCACCCAGGCCTGCGCCCGCTCGACCATGCGGTGGGCGAACGCCGAATCCGGCAGCAGCGCAAGTAATCCGGCCGCGGTGCGGCGGACGTCGGCGCGCCGGTCGTCGAGCGCGGTCTCCAGCAGCGGTTCGTCGGCGGCCGAGATGCCTTCGGCCAGTACCGCGAGCAGTTCCGCCTTCACCGGGCCGGATTCCTTCGGCCATGTCTCGGTGAGCGCGGTGAGCGCGGATTCGGGTTCGGCGGCCCGCAGCCGGGTCAGCCAGGTGATGCGCTCGGGCGGCGAGCCGAACCGCCAGATTTCGTCGGATGGTGTTTCGGGGCGCACCAGAGTTCGCCATTCCGGATGCTGTGCGGCCAGCCAGCGCCCGCGCTCGCCCGCCAGCCGCAGCAGCGGATCGCGCGAATCCGCGCTCGTACGCGCGTATTCGAGCAGTTGGCCGCATAACTCGTCGGGTGCGCGATAGTCGTGTGGTTCGGCGGCCGCGAACCATTCCGGCAGGAACGGTGATCGGTCCCGCAGCATGCTTCCGAGGCTGGCGGCGGCATCGTCGGGCAGCCTGCGCCGGTGGTCCTCGGCCGCGGGTTCCGGGATCGGTGTGCTGCGGGTGGATATCCCGCCGCGCGCGAAAAGCCCGTCGAGCGCGGCGGTTTCGAGCAGCCGCAGTGCCGGGTCCGCGGTGAGTCCGGCGGCGGCCCGGGCCACCGGTGCGGCCAGCTGGGTGGCGTCCGCGTTGCGGCGTGCGGTGCCGAGCAGCGCGGCCGAAGTCAGGGCCGCAGCGTTAATACCATGGGCCGCAACCAGATTCGGGATGGTCCTGCCCACCGGATCGGTCCGGTCCAGCACGGTCACCTCACCTGCGGTGAATACCGAGATCGGCGCCAGACCGTCGGCGGTCCACTCACCCGCCAGCGTCACCGGATATCCGCCCGCGATGCCGAGCAGCCGCCACGGCTCGTCGAGTACCGCGAGCGGCAGCGCTGTGCCATCGGATTCGACTACGTACCATGAATTTTCGTGCCGCACGGGAGTAACCGCAGTGAGCAGCACCGGCCAGGACCGCAGCCATGGATCGGCGCCGAGTGCCCGCGCGTGCTCGGTCAGCGCGGTCGCGATGGAACCGTCGTCGACCGGCAGGGTGGTGAACGGTTGGGCCGCGGCATAACCCGCCCCCCACAACGCCCGCAGCGGCGCCGCGCCCGGATAGAAGTGCACGTCGGCGTCGGCGAGCAGTCCGGGGGCGGGCACCTCGGCGGCGAAGTTCGGCGTGCCGAAGGAATGGTCGACCAGCAGCGCCCAGCGCCGAGTCCGGCGGCCGTACAACCAGATTCGGCGGGTGTAGAGCCGTTCCTCCTCGGTGACCCGGCGGCCGAGTACCTGCCAGTGGTCGCGCACCGGGGGTTCGTCGCGCACCGTCTCCGCGTGCGTCGGATAGCCGATATGGCCGCGCACGCTGGCCTGTAGCGCGGGATCCAGCTCGTCGAGTCGCCGGTGCGCGGCGGCGAGCAGATGCAGTCTGGCGAATTCGCGCAGCATGAGTTCCGGCCATTCGGCCCTGGTCATCGCGATCGCGGGCAGTTGGCGCAGCGCCGAGGCGATACCGGGCGCCTGCGCGTCGACCATGCGCGCGGCGATCGCCTCGAAGGTTTGGAAAGAACGGTCGGTTTGTCCGAGTCCGGTGCGCACCTGATCGCCGAGCCAGATATCCAGCTCCTCCAGACCCGCGCCGACCCGCACCCGCCGCTGCGCCGCCGTCGCCGGATTCGCGGTACGCGCAACGGTTTCCGTCCCGGCCGCCGCCTTCGCCGCCCGCGCGGCCAGCCACTCGGCCGCGAAACCCGGCGGCTCACCCGCCGTGCCGACCTTGCCCTCCGCCCAGTCGAACAACAGCGAAAGCGCATGCTTACACGGGATTTTCCGGCTCGGGCAGGTGCACTTGTACGCGGGCCCCGACAGGTCGACGACCGTTCGATACGGTTCGGCACCGCTGCCGCGGCACAGCCCCCACAGCGCACCATCGCCGCATCCGGTGTCCCGCCAGCGGCCCGCGAGTTTTCTGGCGGCGGATACCGAGCTCGCATCGGGGGCGAGCGCCTCGACCCCGGCGACGGTCCATCGCTCTGCCATCCGCTCGCTCTCCGCTCTCCGAAATTCCCGTTGCCGAATTTCTACCCCGGGCCACCGACATCCTCCGTGCTAGCCCGGGCTTTCGCGCGGAAATCGCTGCGCGGACGCCGGATTCGGTGACCGAAGCATCTTGCGGTGAGGCTTCCGATTCTGGCATTCTGTCTTGTTCGGCTCGTCCGAGCCACCCGGATCGGGTGTTACACCAACGAACTGCCCGCCGGGGTTGGCGAGGGGTGGACATCGAGCGCGGCCCCCGGTCGCTCGATGGCCAAATACCATCCCCGCGGGCAGCTTCGGTGGGCAAGTGGGCGAATCCGACGCGATCGGGTAGCGTTTCGCACAGCTTTCGACAAACTACACCGCGTACGGGGGCTGGAGGACGTGCTGCGGTCGGCCGCTGTAGGGGGTTCGCTGATGCGCACGGACGCACGGGCCACCGAGGATATTCAACGCGAGGGTACGCAACGTTTGACCGAGGTGGTGGCCCGGCGGCTCGCGGACGATCCGAGCGTCACCGCGGAGGTCGCGAAGGCCGTGCTGCGCGCGCTCGGCGGCACCGAGTCAGGCGATCGGACAACGGAATTCGACGGCACCGGAATTTTCCTGGAGGCGATCCGGGTGCGCGGCTTCCGCGGCATCGGCCGGGAGGCGACGCTGCGGTTGAATCCGGGTCCGGGCCTGACGCTGGTGGTCGGCCGCAACGGCAGCGGCAAATCCAGTTTCGCCGAGGCCGCCGAACTGGCGCTGACCGGTGGTAACCGCCGCTGGGACGGCCGCTCCGCCGCATGGCGGGAGGGCTGGCGCAACCTGCACGACGGCGATGCCACCCGGATCGAACTGGAACTGCTCGCCACCGGCCCGGCGCCACGGCTCATCATCGCCAAGGAGTGGCGGCCCGACGCCGACCTGGCCGAGGCGCACTGGACCGAACAGCGTCCGCCCGCCGCGCCGACCGCATTCGCGGTGGACCGCTGGGCCACCCGGCTCGAGCTGTACCGGCCGTTCCTGTCCTACAGCGAATTGGGCGCGCTGGTCGACGGTAAGCCGAGCGATCTGTTCGACGCCCTGCATCAGCTGCTCGGCCTCGACGAGTTGACGGCGGCGCAGGAGCGGATCCGCGCCCGTCGCCTGGAATTGGAACGCGCGGTACGTGATTCGCGTCAGGAACGACTGGAACTGCTCGACGTGCTCGGTGCGGTGGCCGACGATCGCGCGGTGCGGATGGCCGCGCTGCTGCGCCCGGCGCAACCCGATCTGTCCGCGATCCATCGCGAAATGCACGGCGGCGCGGACGATCCCGTCGGATCCGCCGGACTGCGCGCCATCGTCCGGCTCGCGCTGCCGAGCGGAGCCGAGGTGGACGCGGTCGCGGAGCGAATCGAGCAGTACGGCAAGGTGATCGCCCGCGACTCGACCGCGAGCACCGAATCCGACCTGCGGGTGCTGGAATTGCTCAGGCAGGCTCGGGAACATGTTGCGGTGGTGGGGGATTGCGCCTGCCCGGTATGCGGCGCACGCACCCTGGACCATGCGTGGGCCCGCGAAACCGACGCCGCCATAGCGGCTTTGAGCACCCGCGTACAGACCTTGCGCACCGCGCGCGACGAACTGGACCGCGCGGTGCGCGCCGCCCGTGCACTACCCAATCACGTTCCGCCGGAACTGGATTTCGATCCGGCCAACCCGCCGACCGTCGACACCGACGCGGTGCGCCGGGCCTGGACCGAATGGGCCGCGCTCACCAGTGCCGACTACACCCCCGACCTGCCCGAGCGCCTGCGGCAGGCGCACGCCCGCCTCGTCGACGAACTCGACCTGCTGCAGCAGGGCACCCGCAAGGAGCTGGACCGGCTGGACGAGGTGTGGTCGCCGCTGGTGCCACGCCTGGTGACCTGGCTGGACGGGGCGCGTGCGGTGGCCGCCAACGCGGGTGAGCTGCGCACCGTGCGCCGCGCCGAGGATTGGCTCAAGGCCGCGACGGCCGGTCTGCGCGGCGAGCGGATGGCGCCGCTGGAGACCACCGCCCGCTGGGTCTGGCATACGCTGCGGCAGCAGAGCAATGTCGAACTCGGCGCTATTCGCTTGCAGGGCAACGCCGGAACCGCGCGCCGGGTACTGCTCGACGTCACCGTCGACGAGGTGGACGGCGCCGCGCTCGGTGTGATGAGCCAGGGCGAACTGCACGCGCTCGGGCTGTCGCTGTTTCTGCCGCGGGCCACCGTCGAGGAGAGCCCGTTCCGGTTCGTCATGATCGACGATCCGGTGCAGGCAATGGATCCGGCGAAGGTCGACGGCCTGGCCAGGGTGCTGGCTACGGTGGCGTGGACCAGGCAGGTGGTGGTATTCACCCACGACGAGCGCCTGGCCGAGGCGGTGCGCCGGATGCAGTTGGACGCGACGGTGCTGGAGGTGCAGCGGCGCGAGCGTTCGGTGGTGGAGGTGCGGGTGTCCAGCGATCCGGTGCGCCGCTACCTGGACGACGCCCGCTCGCTGGTCCGCACCCCGCAACTGCCGCCGCGGATCGCCGACGAACTCGTCGCCACCTGCTGCCGCTCCGCCGTCGAGGCGGCCAGTCTGGCCAGGGCGCGCCGAAATCTGTTGTCCAGCGGGATGGATCACCGCGCGGTGGAACGGCATATCGAGGCGGCGCAGACCACCCGCGCCATGGTCGCGCTCGCGGTGATGGGCGTCGGCGCGCGGGTCGACGATCTGAACAAGCATCTCGCCGCGCGGGAGGGCCGCTGGGTGGTCGACGCGCTGCGCGATGCCACCGCCGGTGCGCACGTGCCGATCGGGCGCGGCATGCGGGATCTGATCGCCGACACCGAGAAATTCGTGGCCTGGTTGGCAAAATGACGGAGGACCGAAGACGCGGGGACGGTCGGCGTCGCAAGCCGAAAGATGGTCGTCGCCAACGTAGTTCGGCGCGTCGCGAACTCGAGCAGGAGTTGGCCGAGCGGCCGTCGGTCGGCGCGCGGCTCGATGCGGTGGACCGGCTGTTGGCCGGCACGGTGACCGATGCGGGCGGCCTGTGGTCGCGCGCCACCGCGTGGATTCTGCGGCTTGCGCTGGAACAGTCGGTCGACGAGCTGTGGCTGCGGGTGGCTCCCGAACTGGTGCGCTGCCCGATGCGCGCGCAATTGCTGGCGCTGCGTTTCTTCGCGGGCGCGGAGGCGGCCGCGCAGGTGGCCACGGTGTGGGCGGCGCTGTCGCGGGCCGCCCACCACCATGACTACGAACTCGCCCCGAGCGTCACCGAGTTGCGCCGCTGGCGTGAGCAAACCGCCCGCATCGCAACCGATCTGGCGGGTGTCAGAACATCGACAAGAGGCTGATGATGCTGCTGAGCATGGAAAAACCGCTGGCAGCGGCCGATGACCCCGTGCTGAGAATGTTGAGGATATTGAGCAACTTCATGACTGGCTCCTTCGACGGGGTGGTTGGAACCTGCACGTTCATTTCGTGATTCGGTGTGCGAGGCCATCCGGATCGGAGCCGAGGGTTTGCTGAGAGAGGATGGGGGTATGGATATGTGTCCGTGCCGGCGAGGTGAGCGATTCGACGAGTGCTGCGGTCCGATCCTGGCGGGCGAGCGCGCCGCGCCGACCGCCGAGGCGCTGATGCGTTCGCGCTACACGGCTTTCGCGGTCGGTGACGCCGAATATCTGAAACGGTCCTGGCATCCGCGGACCCGCCCGCGCGAACTCACCCTGGACCCGGGCCAGCGTTGGTTGTTCCTCGAGATCGTGCGCACCGAACGCGGCGGCCCCTTCGACGACGCGGGCACCGTCGAATTCGTCGCGCACTACCGCTCGGGCGGCGGGCGCGGCGAACTCCACGAGACCAGCCGCTTCGTTCGGGTCGACGGCGCGTGGACGTATCTCGACGGCGCGATCGAGGCATAGGTAGCGTTGCCGACCATGCCACGTGTCGCGATCGAATACTGCACCCAGTGCCGCTGGCTGCTGCGCGCCGGTTGGATGGCGCAGGAGCTGCTGAGCACCTTCGGCGCCGAACTCGGCGAGGTGGCGCTGATTCCGGGCTCCGGCGGTGTGTTCCGGATCACCGTCGACGGCGAACAGGTGTGGGAGCGCAAGGCCGACGGCGGCTTTCCGGATATCGCGGTGCTCAAGCAACGGGTGCGCGATCGGGTCGCGACGGAGCGTGATCTCGGACACGCCGACAGGCACGCCGACAAGGCCGTGCCCGGCGACTGAAGCAAATCGCTCGGCGCCGACCCGCGCGAGGGACGTACCCTCGAAGAACAGCTCATCGATGACTGCACCGACCAGTAGCAAACTGGTAGCCATCGACGATCTGTCGGTAGGAGGTTGCGGGATATGAGTGCGCAGATCGAATTCGATCCGACCTGGGAGACGCGCGAGATCGCGCCCGTCGCGCGAACGACATACGGACAGGTCCGCGGCTCATGGGATGGCCGCGTCGCGGTCTGGCGCAGCATCCCCTACGCCGCGCCGCCAGCGGGCCCGCATCGCTTCCGCAGGCCGCGCCCGCCGGACGCCTGGGACGGTGTCCGCGACTGCCTCGAATTCGGCGATATCGCGCCGCAGACCGTCGGCAATATGGTGCCGCTCGACTCCGGCCTGCGGATCGGCGAGGACTGCCTGTGGGTGAACGTCTGGTCGCCGGAGCCGACGGGCGACGGCGAGCCGCGTCCGGTGCTGGTGTGGTTGCACGGCGGCGCGTACTGCCTCGGCACCGCGGCACAGGGCATCTACGACGGGCGCAGGCTCGCCGAAGCCGGTGACGTCGTGGTGGTCGGGGTCAACTACCGGCTGGGCGCGCTCGGATTTCTCGACCTGTCTTCGCTCGGACCGGAATTCGTGCCGAACCTGGGCCTGCACGATCAGCTCGCGGCGCTGGAATGGGTGCGCGACAACATCTCCGCGTTCGGCGGCGATCCGGGCAATGTCACCATATTCGGTGAGTCCTCCGGAGCGGGTTGTGTCACAACGCTTTTGACTTCGCCGCGGGCCGCGGGCCTGTTCCACCGGGCGATCGCGCAGAGCCCGCCCGCCACCACCGTCTTCGGCCGGGAGCGGGCGGCCGTTGTGGCGCAACGCTTTCTGGAATTGCTCGAGCTGCCCGCCGAACGCACCGATGAGCTGCTCACCTGCCCGATCGAACGGATCACCGACGCCGCGGGCATCCTGCTCGACGAGGTGCCGCTGCGCGAACCGGGCAGGCTGGCCGCCGCGCCGGTGGTGGACGGCGATCTGGTGCCCGATTATCCGATCGACCGCTTCCAGCACGGCCGTTCGCATCGGGTGCCGTTGATCATCGGCACCAACCGGGACGAGGCCTCGCTGTTCCGGCTGTTCCGCTCGCCGATCATGCCGGTGACGCCGGACGCGGTGAACGCCATGCTGCGCGATATCGAGGCGAGCCACCCCGATCTGCCGCATGAGCGGATCGCCGAAATCACTTCCGCCTACCCGGATCTCGACAAGACCAGGGGTGCGCTGGCGATGTCGACCGACGCCGCGTTCCGGATGCCGTCGCACTGGGTCGCCGACGCGCACGCCCGCCACTCGCCGACCTGGATGTACCGCTTCGACCACGCGACGCCGATGCTGCGCGCGGCCCGGGTCGGCGCCGGACACGCCACCGAATTACCTTATGTCTTCGGCAATTTCGGCACCTTCAACCACGACCCGACCTTCTGGTTGGGCGGTCGCAAGGTGGCCATGGAGGTGTCCGGCCGAATGATGCGGCGCTGGTTGGCCTTCGCCACCCACGGTGTCCCCGCCGCACTCGACGGCTCGAAGCACTGGCCGCCGTACCGCCCGGCCACCCGCACCACCATGCTCATCGACACCGTCGACCGCGTCATCGACAACCCGGACCGCGATATGCACACGGCCTGGGGTGAACAGGCCGTCGGCTTCAGCTGAGCACTCCGTCGACGACGGTGTGCACATATGCCTCGTCGATATCGCGCTCGGCGAACAGCCTGCGGAAGATGAGCGGTCCGGCGAGTTGATCGATCGCGAGGTCGATATCGGCGTCCGGCGGTAGCTCGCCGCGCGTTCTCGCGGATTCCAGGATGGTTCGGAAACCGGCCGAACCGGCTTGGTAGAGCGCGGATTTGAGCTTGCCGAAGGCCGGATCGAACGGTGCCCGGTCGAGTATCGCGCGCATGCCGCGCTCACCGACCGGGTCATGCAGCAGGCGGCGCAGGCCGTCGAGTTCGCGGATCAGATCGGTGCGCAGTTCGCCCGTCGGCGTCGGCCGGATCTGGGCGATGCGCTGCATGATCGCGTCGTGGATCAGGGCCGCCACGTCGGGCCAATGCCGGTACAGCGTGGTGCGGCCGACCCCGCTGCGCGCGGCGACCGCGACGTGCGTGACGCCGGTCCAACCGTATTCGGCCAGCAGATCCTGGGCCGCGGTCAGCGCGGCCTGCCTGCTGCGCACCACCCGGGGGTCCGGGCCGCGGTCCGGCATGCCCGCGGCCAACCCGTCCTCGTCCACTGCCGCTCCGCTCGTTTGGTCCGGATCACTTATGGGACATCTTGCACCACAGAAAGTTGTGGTACAGACTGTTCCATATCTTCGGTACAAATTGTTCCATAAGTGAAGGGCAAACGATGTCGATCACAACGAAGTTCAGGAGAGTGGGCCGTGGACAGTGAGGTGATGGTCCCTGCCGACGTTCGGGTGGGCGCCGACCGCAAGTGGCTGGCGCTGGCGGTGATCGCGGCGGCTCAGTTGACCGTGGTGTTGGACGTATCGATCGTGAATGTCGCGCTGCCGACGATTCAGCGGGACCTCGGATTCTCCGCGACCGGTCTGGAGTGGGTGGTCAACGCGTACGCGCTCGCGTTCGGCGGACTGCTGCTGCTCGGCGGGCGCATGGCCGATGTCTACGGGCAGCGGCGCATGCTGGTCGCGGGGCTGGGCCTACTCGTGGCCGCCTCGATGGCGGGCGGGCTGGCGCCGGGGCCGGGTTGGCTGATCGGCGCGCGGGTGGCACAAGGGGTCGCTGGCGCGCTGATCGCGCCATCGGCGCTGGCCCTGATCGCCGCGACCTTCGTCGAAGGCGTCGAACGCAATCGGGCGATGGGGGTGTACGCCGCCGTTTCGGGGGCAGGCGGCGCGCTCGGCAATGTGCTCGGCGGGGTGATCACCGATGGATTGAGTTGGCGCTGGGTGCTTTTCGTCAACGTGCCGATCGGTCTCGGCGCACTTCTGTTCGCACCCAAGGCATTCCGGTCCTCGGCCGGATCGTCCGGCCGGATCGACCTCGCCGGTGCGCTGGCCGCGACCGCTGGCGTATCGCTGATCGTCTACGGATTCATGCACGCGGCATCGGATTCCTGGGGCAGCGCGGGCACCTACGGGCCGTTGCTCGGCGGGGCGGTCGCGCTGCTGGTGTTCCCGATGGTCGAAATGCGGCAGACCACACCGCTGATGCCGTTGCGCGTCTGGGCCGATCGCAACCGGGCCGGCGGGTATGTCGTCATGCTGGTGGTCGGTGCGGCGATCGGCGCGGTGTTCTACTTCCTCACCCTGTACATGCAGATCGCGCTCGGATTCAGTGCTGTCGAAACGGGTTTCGGATTTCTCGCCTTCGCGGCCGCGGCGGGTGTGACGGCCGGTCTCAGCGGCAGGTTGGTGGGCCGGACCGGTCCGCGATTGTTGCTCGGCATCGGCACCCTCGCGCTGGCGGCCGGGTTGTTCTGGTTGTCGTTCCTCGATGCGGGCTCCACCTATGCGCGTGATCTCGCGGGACCACTGCTGTTGACCGGCGGCGGCGTCGGCCTGTGCTTCGTTCCCCTGACATTGGCCGCGATGGTGCGCGTCGACGCCGATGCGGGCGGGGTCTCCTCGGCACTGCTCAACACCTGCCAGCAAGTGGGTGGCGCACTGGGGTTGGCCGTATTCGGGACGATCGCGGCGACCGCGAGCCACAACCGGCTCGACTCGCTCGCACATGGCTATGCCATCGCCTATCTCGTCGCCGCCATCGCGGCTGTCGTGGCGTGCGTGCTCGCCGTCGGCGCCATTCGCGAGGTCGCCGACGGCGGCGCGGCGACTCCCATCGGCTGAGAAACGATCGAGGCATTCGATATGAACCGTCCAGACATCACCATGATGATCCTGGTGCACAACGCTTTTCGGCGCGAGCTGAGGCGATTTCGCAGCGCCGCAGCGGATTCGGTGGACAACCCGGAGGCGTTCGCCGCCGTGCGCGACGGCTGGCGCACCTTCAACCGGTATCTCACCGTCCATCACACCGTCGAAGACGAAATCCTTTGGCCCGCACTACAGTCGAAGCTCTCCGAAGACTCAATCGGCACGGCGTTGCTCATCGAGATGGCCGCCGAGCACGCTCGACTCGATCCGCTGCTGTCGGCGATCGACGCGGATCTGGCCGACGGGCGCACCGCCGACCTGGCGGCGCGGTTCGACAATCTCGCCGAGGTCCTCGAAGACCATCTGACGCACGAGGAAACCGCCGCACTGCCGCTCGTGACGGCGACGCTCACGGTGGCGCAGTGGCGGACATTCGGTGACGAGCAGCGCCGCAGAATCGGAATACGCGGTGGCGCATGGTTTTTCCCATGGCTGCTCGACGGTGCGGAGCCGGCTGCGCGGGCCTGGGCGCTCGCACTGCTCCCACCGCCGCTTCGCCTGATCTACCGCTACCTGTGGCAGCCGCGCTACGCGCGCCGCTCACCATGGCGGTCGCGCCCCGACAGACTCGCCCCGATCGAACGGAAATCGATGTGAGCAGCGGCATTTCAACGCCTACCGCGGCACGGATTCGGCCGGTGGCCACGCTCTTCGCGCGAGGCGCGCTCGCCGCCGGATTCCTGTCCGCCGTCGCGGACCGATTCGGGCTGTGGGGACCGCCCGGCACCGCACACGTGGCGTGGGGCGCCTTCGACGCCTTCCGCGACTACACCCACCACCTGGCCCCCTACCTGCCGGATTCCCTTGTGGGCCCGGCCGCTTGGGTCGCGACCGTCGTCGAGGTCGTTCTCGGTGCGGCACTGCTACTCGGCATCGGGCCGCGCTGGACGGCCGCGGCGAGCGCGGCACTGCTGTTCGTCTTCGCCGTCTCGATGTTCGCCTACTCCGGCTTCGAAACACCGTTCAGCGCTTCGGTTTTCAGCGCCGCCGCGACAGCGCTGCTGCTGATGGGGGCACCGGGACAGGCCGACGTCCTGAGCCTGAACCGCGCCCTTCTCCGAAGGAAATACACCCGGTAACGCTCGCGGCGGACCGACTCGGCTCCTCGAATGAGGCGAACAGCCGAGTCGGTTCGCGCGTGAGTTAAACGTCGGTGGAGAACCGGATGCCGCCGTCGGGGATGTCGACGCCGGGCCAGATGCGGGCGCCGCGCAGCAGTTCGCAGCGGGCACCGATCTGCGCGCCGTCGCCGATGACCGCGTCACGCACCAGGGCGCGCGGACCGATCCTGGCGCCGAAGCCGATGATGGAGCGTTCCACCACCGCGCCCGCCTCGATCTGCGCGCCGTCGAAGACCACCGTGCTGTCCAATCGGGAACCGGCGCCGACCTCGGCACCGCGGCCGACGCAGGTGCCGCCGATGAGCAGTGCGCCCGGTGCGATACCCGCACCGGGATGCACCAGCGATTCCCCCCGCTGACCGTGCAGCGCAGGCGACGGCGCGATACCGCGCACCAGATCGGCCGAGCCGCGGACGAAATCCTCCGGCGTACCCATATCCCGCCAGTAGGCGGTGTCGACATGTCCCTGCACCCGCGCACCCTCGGTGAGCAGCGCCGGAAACACCTCGTGCTCCACCGAGACCGGGCGGCCCGCCGGAATCTTCTCGATGTATTCGCGGCGGAACACGTAGCAGCCGGCGTTGATCTGGTCGGTCGGCGGATCGGGGGTCTTCTCCAGGAAGGCCGTCACCCGGCCGTTCTCATCGGTCGGCACGCAGCCGTACGCGCGCGGATCGCTCACCCGCACCAGATGCAGCGTCACATCGGCGTTCGTCGACTCGTGCGTATCCAGCACCGCGCCCAGATCGGTACCGCCGAGCACGTCACCGTTGAACACCATCACGTTGTCGGCGCGCAGCCGCGGCAGCACGTTGCGGATGCCGCCACCGGTGCCGAGCGGTTTGGTCTCGGTGACGTACTCGAGCTCGAGGCCCAGGTCGGAGCCGTCGCCGAAATGTTCCTCGAAGATCTCCGCCTTGTACGAGGTGCCGAGCACCACATGGTTGATGCCGGCGTCGGCGATGCGGGCCAGCAGGTGGGTCAGGAACGGGACGCCGGCGGTCGGCAACATCGGTTTGGGTGCCGAGAGGGTCAGCGGCCGCAGCCGCGTCCCCTGTCCGCCGACCAGAACCACGGCGTCGGTGCCTGCATTTCCTGCCATCGAGTCCCCTGTCCAGGTGGGATTGTTTGCCTAAGCCGTTTTGCCCGCTTCGCGCGCCTGCCGGCGCAGCGCAGATCGAACCGCAATCCGCTCGCGCACCGCAAGTCCGAGGCGCAGGGCGAGGCGCAGCGGCGCCTGCCACCAGTGCGGATGCCTATCTGCCTGGAAACGGTACGCGCTGGCGTGATGCGCGGGCAGCATAGTTGCCGGATTGCGACCCGCCGCATGTCCCTTCGCGTGGGTGACCTCCGCGCCGGGCACGAAGACGTTGTGCCAGCCCGCCTTGCCCATGCGGTCGCCGAAGTCCACATCCTCCATGTACATGAAGTAGCGCGAGTCGAAGCCGTCGATGGCGTCGAAGGCGGCCCGGCGCACCAGCAGGCAGCAGCCGGACAACCAGCCGACGGTGCGTTCGGAGATCTGCTCGTTCTCCTGGCGGTAGCGGCGGGTCCACGGATTGCCCGGCCAGACGGTGCCGAGGATGGCGTGGCCCGCGCCGTCGAGCAGTCCGGGCACGGCCCGCGCCGACGGGTAGACGCTGCCGTCCGGCTCCAGCACCAGCGGGCCGAGCGCGCCGGCCCGCGGCCAGCGGCGCGCGGCGGCGAGCAGCTGATCGATGGAGTCGGTGCCCCAGCGGATATCCGGATTCGCGATGACGATGAACTCGACATCCGGATCGATCTCCGCGACCGCCCGGTTGATCGCGCCGCCGTAGCCGATATTGCCGCCGGTGCGCAGCAGCCGCACATGCGAATTGGCCTCGGCCACCATCTCCGGCACGCCGTCGACCGATCCGTTGTCGGCCAGGATCACCTGCGGCTTCTCCGTGGTGGCCGCGGCGAGGGTGCTGATGAAGTGCTCGAGGTGCTCGCCGGGCGAGTAGGTCACCGTGACGACGACAAGGCCACCTGGGGCCGCGGAATCGGGGTTCACGAGCGGCAAGCCTAATCGACGCCGGCGGGTTGGTCCGGGCCGAGCGCGTCGGCGAGGGCCGCCCGCCACGGCCGCAGCGGCGTCAGCCCGGCCGCGGCCCAGGACCGGTTCGACAGCACCGAATATGCCGGGCGCGGTGCGGGTCTCGGGAAGGCGGCCGAATCGCACGGCAGCACCCGGTCGGGGTCGGCGCCCGCCAATTCGAAGACGGCGCGGGCGAATTCGAACCAGCTGGCCTGTCCGGCATTGGTGGCGTGCAGGATTCGCGGCGCGTCGGGCCGGGCGGCGAGCTCCAGCAGGCCGGCGGCCAGGTCGACGGCGTAGGTGGGGCAGCCGAGCTGGTCGTCGACGACGGATACCGTGTCGCGTTCGCGCTCCAGCCGCAGCATGGTGGCGACGAAATCGGCGCCGGTTCCGGTGTACACCCATGCGGTGCGGACGATGGTCGAATTGCCGTCTATCGCCGAAATGGCTTGTTCGCCAGCGAGTTTCGATTTTCCATAGACGGTGGCGGGTCCGGTCGGATCCGTTGTCTCGTAGGGGGAGCTCCCGTTGCCGGGGAAGACGTAGTCGGTGGAGAGGTGGATCAGCCGCGCCCCCGTTTCGGCGCAGGCGGCGGCCAGCGTCGCCGGACCCGTCTCGTTACCCGCGTATGCCGCGGCCACCTCGGTCTCGGCCAGGTCCACCGCGGTGAACGCCGCGCAGTTGACGACGGTGTCGCCGGGTCGCAGCGCCGCGCGGACCGCGTCCGGATCGGTGATATCCAGTTCGGTGCGGGCGTAGCCGATTACGGCCGGTGCGCCGGGGTAGTCGGTGCCCGTGCGGGCGGCGGCGAGCCGGAGCAGCGCGCGGCCGACTTGTCCGCCCGCGCCGGTGACGACGAGGCGGGATGGTGCGATCTGGTCGGTCACGGCCGCAAGTCTGGCACGCCGGTGCACCTGCGGTTGAGGTCCGCCGCCCGGTCCGTTCGTTAGCCTGGTCTCCGGGGATTACCGGTCGTGGGGAGATCGGTTCGCGAATTCGTCGAGAGGGTGTCGAGAGGAATACAGGTGTCACCGCAGCGGCAGACTTGGGCACGGTCAACGGCATCCGGCGCGAACGGCGGCGCTGCCACGTTCGGAACCGGGCAGGCCATCCTCGCCGCCGCCGCGGTACTGATCTTGGTCATCACCGGAATGGCCTGGCACAGCGTCGACGCGCTGATCTCGAATATCGAGCGGATCGGCGATCTCGGGCTCGGCGGCGGCCGCGACGGCGCGACCGACATCCTGCTGGTCGGCGTGGACAGCCGCACCGACGCGCACGGCAATCCGCTCACCGACGCCGAGCGCGCCATGCTGCACGCTGGCGACGAGGTCGGCACCAATACCGACACCATCGTGCTGATCCGGGTGCCCAACGACGGCCGGTCGGCCACCGCCATCTCGATACCGCGCGACTCCTACGTCGATATACCCGGTCTGGGCATGGGCAAGATCAATTCGGCGTACGGCGCGACCAAGGAGACCCAGCGGCTGAAGCTGATCAAGGAGGGCGTCGCCGAGGACGAGGCCGAGAAGCGGGCCACCCTTGCGGGCCGCCAGGCGCTGATCAAGACGGTCGGCAACTTGACCGGCATCACCGTCGACCACTACGCCGAGGTCAGCCTGCTCGGCTTCGTCCTGCTCACCGACGCGGTCGGCGGCGTCGACGTCTGCCTGAACAACCCGGTCGACGAATGGATGTCCGGCGCCAACTTCCCCGCGGGCCGCCAGCGCCTCAACGGTCCGCAGGCGCTGAGCTTCGTTCGGCAGCGCCACGAACTGCCCCGCGGCGACCTCGACCGGATCGTGCGCCAGCAGGTGTACATGGCACAGCTGGTGCATCAGATACTCAGCGCGAAGACGCTCAGCAATCCCGGCCGACTAAAGCAGCTCAGCGACGGCGTCGGCCGCACCGTCGTACTCGACGAGGACTGGGATGTGCTGGCCTTCCTGCAACAGCTCAAGGATCTGGCCGGCGGCAAGGTGCGGTTCGAGACCGTCCCGGTGACCGATCTGAACGGTGAGACCGCGGCGGGCGAATCGGTGGTGCGGGTGGATCCGAAGGCGGTCAAGAAGTATGTCGCCGCGGTGGTGGACGCACCGCCCGAGGCTCCGGTGGGGGTGGATCCGGCCACCGTCACCGTCGACGTGTACAACGCGGGCCCCGTCGGCGGGCTGGCCGGACAGGTGTCACAGTCGTTGGCGGCCAAGGGTTTCCGCACCGGCGATGTCGGGAACTATACCGGGGGAACGGTACCGGGCAGCCGGGTGCTCGCTGCCGACAGCACCAGCCCCAAGGCCAAGGCGGTGGCCAAGGCGCTCGGCGGATTGACCGTGGTGACGGATACCACCCAGTCCGCGGATTCGGTGAGCGTGGTGTTGGCGGGCGATTATTCTGGTCCGGGCTCGGCGGCGAGCAGCATGTTCGATACGTCGGCAACGGCGTCGAACGGCGCGACGCCCGTCGCACCCGCCCCACCGATCGACGCAGGCCAGAACGGACCGAAATGTGTGAACTGAACTATGCGTGATCACGATTCGACGCACACCCTCACCGAGGCGGTGCTCGACCCGATTCTCGCGCGCGACCCCGCGGGCCCGCGCGTCACCTATTACGACGATGCCACCGGCGCCCGCATCGAACTGTCCGGGCTCACCCTGGCCAACTGGGCGGCCAAGACCGCCAACCTGATTCGCGACGAATTCGGGTTGAGCGCGGGCGCGCGGGTCGCGGTGCTGCTGCCCGCGCACTGGCAGACCGCCGCCGTACTGCTCGGCTGCTGGTGGGCGGGCACCGAGGTGGTGCTGCGGCCCGACCCGGACGCCGAGCTGGCACTGGTGACGGCCGACCGGCTCGCCGAGACCGACGGTATCGCCGAGGTCGCCGCGCTCTCGCTGGACGCGCTCGGCGCACCGGTCCGGGATCTGCCGGTCGGCATCACCGATTTCGCCACCTCGGTGCGCGTGCACGGTGACCAGTTCCTGCCCGCGGGCGCCGGGGTCGCGCTGGACGGGCACCCGGTCGCCGACGTGCTCGCCATGGCCCGCAAATCCGCGGCGC
Source organism: Nocardia sp. JCM 34519.1 (assembly GCF_020361265.1). Taxonomy (NCBI): domain Bacteria; kingdom Bacillati; phylum Actinomycetota; class Actinomycetes; order Mycobacteriales; family Nocardiaceae; genus Nocardia; species Nocardia sp. JCM 34519.1. The sequence continues at coordinate 488,793 of NZ_JAIRBR010000001.1, read as the reverse complement.
GGCAAGGGTTTTCCGAAGGCGACCGGGTGCTGTCGAGCGCGCCCTGGGAGACCGCCGACGAGCTCATCGACGGATTCGTCGCGGTGCTGGCGGCCGGGGCCTCGCTGGTGCAGGTGGTGAATCCGGATCCGGCGTTGCGGGACAGGCGAATCGAAAGCGAGCGCGTCACAGCGCAGCTCTGAGCCGGGTCCGACCACGGTATAGGTGCGTCTCCGCCTCTGGGACGTTCCACAATTTCATCCGGTTCCGTACGGTGGATTTCATCCGCACAACGATGGAGTTGGTGAAATATGAAGCCGCAGTACTTGTTCCGCTGGTTGTCGGTGCAGGGCACGCCCCGGTTGGTGCTGCGCGGCGCGGCCCGGCGCGGTCAGCCCTTCGCTCAGCTGATGGGCGGGCCGCGCGGGATTTCGGATCCGTATCCGCTGGTCGAGGAGCTGCGGGCGCAGGGAAGGCTGCAGCGCACCCCGATCTCCTGGGTCACCTGTGATTATGAGCTGGTGCGAACCATCCTGCGGGACAACCGTTTCGGTGTGCGCACCGTCGAAAGTTTCAATACGCCGGAGATATTGAAGAAATTCGGCGCCCTGTTCCCGTTGCCACCGAGTCCGGTCGAGCCGCCCGCGATGCTGGTGATCAATCCGCCCGACCACACCAGGATGCGCAAACCGGTCGCGTCGGCCTTCACCCCGCGCGCCATCGGCAGGCTGCGCGAGCGGGTCGAATCGGTCACCGAGGAACTGTTGGACGCGCTGCCGTCCGGCGGTTCGGCCGACCTGGTCGCCGCGTTCTCCGCGCGGGTGCCGATCGCGATCATCTCCGAAATGCTCGGCCTGCCCGACGAAGACCAGGAGATGTTCCTGGACTGGGGCGACCGGGGGTCCCCGCTGCTCGACGTCGGCATCTCGTGGCAGGCGTATCGCCGCGCGCAGGAGGCGATGGAGCAGATGAACGACTACCTCGACGCGCATATCGCACGGTTGCGCCGCACACCGGGCGAGGACATCTTCAGCACCATGGTCACCGGCGGTGAACTCGACGATTTCGCGCTGAAGGCCAATGCCAGCCTCATCATCGGCGCCGGCTTCGAGACCACGGTCAACCTGATCGGCAACGGCGTCATCCAATTGCTCGCGCACCCGGATCAATTGGCCCGGCTGCGCGCCGAACCGGACCTGTGGCCCAACGCCGTCGAGGAGATCTTGCGCATCGATCCGCCGGTGCAGACCACCGCGCGCACCGCGCTCACCGATGCCGAGGTCGACGGCGTGCCGATCCGCGCGGGCCAAACGATCGTGCTCTCGCTGGCGGGTGCGAACCGCGACCCCGCCGTCTTCGCCGATCCGGCGCGCTTCGACATCACCCGCTCGAATGCCAAGGAGCACTTGACCTTCAGCAGCGGCGTGCACGTCTGCCTCGGCGCCAGCCTGGCCAGGATGGAGGGTGCGTACGCCCTGCGCGCCCTCTTCGAGCGCTTTCCGGATCTGCGCCTCGACGGGCAGCCGCGGCGCCGTCAGCTGTTCACCCTGCACGGCTACGAGCGCATGCCGGTGCACCTCGGCCGGGCCGCCGCCCGCACCAGCGAGACCGCGGGCGTCTGAAAAGCGAAGGGGCCCACGCTGATAGCGCGAGCCCCTTCGTCCTGATCGGATCGTCCCAGTCTTACCGAATCAGGTGGGAAACAGGTCTATGCCGTGACGAGGTCCTTCTCCTCCGGACCCGCGCTGGGCGCGTCGCCGTGATCGTCGACCATGGTGCTCTCGTCGAACGGCAGTCTGCGGTCGAGCACCTCGCGCACCCGGTCCACGTCCACCGTCTTGGTCCAGGTGCCGATGAGCACGGTGGCGACCGAATTGCCCGCGAAGTTGGTGAGCGCGCGGGCCTCGGACATGAAGCGGTCGATGCCGACGATCACGCCGACGCCGTCCAGCAGATCCGGCCGGTGGCTCTGCAAACCGCCCGCCAGCGTGGCCAGTCCGGCGCCGGTGACGCCCGCCGCACCCTTCGACGCGACGATCATGAACACCAGCAGGCCGATCTGCTCGCCGAGGTTCAGCGGTTTGCCCATCGCCTCGGCGATGAACAGCGAGGCCATGGTCAGGTAGATGGCGGTACCGTCCAGATTGAACGAATATCCGGTCGGCACAACGACACCCACCGTCGTGCGGTCCACGCCGAGGTGTTCCATCTTCGCGATCAGCCGCGGCAGCGCCGACTCAGACGACGAGGTCGCGACGATCAGCAGGAATTCCCGGGCCAGATAGCGCACCAGCTTCAGGATCGATACCCGCGAGACGGCCCACAGCAGCGCGCCGAGCACACCGAAGATGAAGATCAGGCAGGTGAGGTAGAAGGAGACCATCAGCGTCGCCAGCTTCAGCACCGCGTCGAGGCCGGTCTTGGCCACCACATTGGCGATCGCGCCGAATGCGCCGATCGGCGCCAGCCACAGGATCATCACCAGGATCCGGAACACCAGCTTCTGAATGCTGGCCACCCCGCGCAGGATCGGCTCACCGGTCGCGCCCATCGCCTGCACCGCGAAACCGACCAGCAGCGCGACGAACAGCGCCTGCAGCACATTGCCCGCGGTGAGCGAGGACAGCAGCGTGGTCGGCACGATATTCGTGATGAAATCCCAGGTGCCGCCCGCGGCGTGCGCGGTCTTCGCGTATTCCGCACCGGCCTTCGCGGTCTTGGCGATATTCATGCCGGTACCCGGATGGATCAGGTTGCCGACCACCAGGCCGATGCCGAGCGCGACGGTCGACATGATCAGGAAGTAGCCGATGGCCAGGCCGCCGACCTTGCCGACGGTCGCGGCCTTGCGGATCGAACCGATGCCCAGCACGATCGTGCAGAAGATGACCGGCGCGATCATCATCTTGATCAGGTTGACGAAGATGGTGCCGAGCGGCGCCACCGCCTCGCCGGCTTTGGGCGCCAACCACCCGACGAAAATGCCCGCGATCACCGCGACGATGACGGCCAGGTACAGCCAGTGGGTGCGGTCGCGCCGCTTGGGTTGCGTTGTGTCCATGACGGGTGGGTTTTCCTTCACGTGGTACCGAATCGGGCGGAGTACGCCTGACCATGGAGAATGGTTGCCGCGATCGTGACGGTGGTCACGGTTTCGTGCATTACGTTCAGTGGAAAGGCAGAAGGCGGTACATGAGACCTGGGCGGTTGTCGCTCGCCGGACAGACGTTCGTGCTGCAGTTGATCGTGCTCGCGTTGGTGATCGGCGCGGGCGCCGGACTCGCCGTACTGGAGGAGCGATCGAGCCGCGACGATGCGACCCGGCAGCAGGTTATCGCGGTCGCGGTGAGCGTCGCACAGGCGCCGTCGACGGTGGCCGCGGTGCAGTCGCCGGATCCCACCGCGCAGCTGCAACCGGTGACCGAGCGGATCCGCAAGCTGACCGGGATGGATTTCATCGTGGTGATGGCGCCCGACCGGACCCGGTACACGCACACCGTTCCGGAGCGGATCGGCCACGCGTTCACCGGGAATATCGACCGGGCGCTGAAGGGTGAGACGTTCACCGAGATATTCCCGGGCACGCTCGGTCCATCGATCCGCGCGGTAACGCCCGTATATGCGGGCGACCGGATCATCGCACTGGTGTCGGCCGGGGTGACCAGGGCCAAGATCGGCGATCAGGTCGGCGCTCAGCTGCCGCTGATCCTCGGGGTCACCGCGATCGGGCTCATCGTCGCCACCATCGGATCGCTGCTGTTGAGCAGGCGGCTGCGCAGGTTGACGCACGGGTTGGCGCCCGATGAGCTGCGCACCATGTACGAACACCATGACGCCGTACTGCATTCGATCCGGGAGGGCCTGCTGGTGTTCGGCGCCGCGGGCGACCGAGCGGATGTGGTGAACGACGAGGCCAGGCGGCTGCTGGACCTGCCGCCCGGCGAGATCCGCCGCGACGATCTGCCGGTCTCGTTCCAGCGGCTCGGTCCCGGACTGGTTCGCGACGAAATGCATGTCACCGATTCGCGCATCCTGCTGGTCAACCAGGATCCGGTGACTTGGGAGGGCCGCCCGCTCGGCACCGTGCTCACCATTCGCGACCACACCGAATTGCGTGGCGTCCTCGGCGAACTCGATTCGGTGCGCAGCTTCGCCGAATCGCTGCGGGCGCAGGCGCACGAATCGGCGAACCGGCTGCACACCGTCGTCACCATGGTGGAGCTCGGGCGTTATCGGGAGGCGGTGGAGTTCGCGACCGCGGAACTGCAACTGTCCCAGGCGCTCATCGATCGACTATTGGCGGCGGTCGGCGATCCGGCGCTGGCCGCACTGCTGCTCGGCAAGGTGAACCAGGCCGCCGAGCGGGGTATCGAACTGACCGTCACCCAGGACACCGCGCTGGATTCCACCGCGCCGCTGACGGCGCACGAGGCGGTGACGCTGGTGGGCAACCTCATCGATAACGCACTGGACGCGGCGACGGACAATGCCGCCGGGTGGGTCGAAGTGACCGTACGGCATGATGATTCGGTGCTTTACGTGCGGGTTGCCGACAGTGGCCCCGGAATGTCCCCGGAAACCTTCGCCCGCGCGGCCGAGCGCGGCTATTCGACCAAGGCCGATCATCAGGGGTTGGGCCTCGCGCTGGTGCACCGGGTGGTCTCTCGTTACGGCGGCGTCATCGAAACCGAGGTGCGGCCGGAAAGCGCCGTGACGGCGCGGATTCCGCGGGGTGACCGATGATCCGTGTCCTGATCGTCGAGGACGAACCGCTGATCGCCGAGGCGCACCGCGCGTATGTCGAGCGGATACCCGGGTTCGTTCCGGTCGCCATCGCACATACCGGCCGGGAGGCGATGCGCGCCACCGCCGACGCGGCCGCGGAGGGCGCGCCGATCGATCTGGTGCTGATGGATATCGGCCTGCCCGACGCGAGCGGCCTGGATGTCGCCGCCGCCATGACCGGGTTGGCTCCGCGCCCGGATGTCATCGCCATCACCTCGGCCCGCGATCTGGCGCTGGTGCGCACCGCGGTGTCCTACGGGGTGGTGCTGTATCTGTTGAAGCCGTTCACCTTCGCGGCATTTCGCGACAAGCTGGAGCGCTATCGCGATTTCCGGGCCGCGCTGCCCGCGGGCGAGGCGGCCGTCTCACAGCAGGACATCGATCGCGCCCTCGGCGCGCTGCGCACACCCGACCAGCGTGCCACCGCCCCGAAAGGTGTTGCGCCGCAAACGCTCGACGAGATCTCGCGGGCGGTGCGCGGCGCACCGGACGGTATCACCGCCGCCGATACCGCGACCACCGTCGGCGTCTCCCGCATCACCGCGTGGCGCTATCTGGAGAAGCTGGCCGAGGACGGCCTGGTGACCCGCCGCTCCGACTACGGGCGGGCGGGCCGTCCGAAGACCCGGTATGTCTGGCGGCCATCCGAGCGGTGAAAGTGGCCTTCCGGAATACCGTGGAATTGGCTATTCGGCAATGCCACTTTCTTCGCTAGCGTTGCCTGGTGAGTGAGTGGAGTGAGCATATAGAACTGGTCGGTACGCACGTTCGGTTGACGCCGCTGGGTCAGGAGCATGCGAAGGGGTTGTTGGCGGCCGGGCGCGATCCCGGAATCTGGACCTGGTTGAGCAGGAGCGCGCCGGTCGACCTGGCCGATGCGGAACAGATGGTGGCCGAGACCCTCGCCGATCCGGAGCGGCGGGCGTTCGCGCAGATCGATCTGGTTTCCGGGCAGATCGCCGGGACCACCTCGTATTACGAGATCTCCGAACGGCATCGGTCGATCTCGATCGGATACACCTGGCTCGGCGCGGCATGGCAGCGGACCGCGCTGAACACCGAGGCGAAGCTCCTGCTGCTCCGGCACGCCTTCGAAACCCTTGGCGCACAACGCGTCTCCTGGCACACCGATATCCGCAACCTGCGTTCGCAACGCGCCATCGAACGATTGGGCGCGCTGCGCGAGGGCGTCATGCGCGCACACCGCATCCGCCCCGACGGCACCTCCCGCGACACGGTCCTCTACTCGATGCTCGCCCCAGAATGGCCCGCCGCCCGCGACCGCTTGACCCAGCGGCTCAACGCATTTCGTCCCGAGGCGGCATAGCGATCAGGCGGCCCACTTCTCGGGGTGCAGATGGTGCTGGACGATGGCGTTGGCATGGCCGTGGCCGAATCCGTGGGTGTTCTTCAGCCATTCGACGAGTTCCTTGTGCGCGGTCAGGCCGGACTCGCGGATCAGGGACTTCCACTCCTCGATCGTCTTGCCGTACTTGGCCTCGATCGCCGGGAAGTAGGATGCGGGGCCCTTCGGCTGGTTCGCCATCGAAATCTCCTTGCTCGTGGTGTGTTCGGTGGTAGTGACGCAGTGGCAGCCGCAAATTAGCCGACGCCGCTGTGTGTTTCGCGGCACACCCGCATGAGACGGGTTCAGGCGGCGCGGCGCTCGCGCACCAGGAGTGCGCCCGTCAATGCCACCAGCGCCGCGGTGAGGCCGTGGATGCCGAAGGCGGCGGCGGTGGAGCCGTGCCGGGCGAGGACCGTCAGCATGTCGCCGACCGGGATGAGGGCGACGGCGAGCAGCGTGATCCCTAGGGCGAAGCGCTGCTTGGCGACCAGCAGGGCGATGACCACGATTCCGATCACGGTATCGCGCACGCCCTTGACGTTCAGGAAGCCGTCGGCGGCGCCGGTCGGCCAGGCGGGGAGGCCGAATCCGCTGGCCGTGGATTCCGGGGCGACCAGGTAGCTGATGCCGATGTAGAGGATGAAGGCCGCGCCGACGATGGCGAGCCCGGTGGCGATGCGGGAGGTGGTCATTGAGAGTCCTTGCCGGTCGATCCTGAACGTAGCAGCGCTAGGCTTGCGAGCAACGATAAACAAGCGATGGTAGGTTGTCTAGCGTTGCTAGAATGATTTCGTGAGCACACAAACCCGCAAGGAACGCGAACGCGCCGAACGCCACCAGCGCATCATCGACGCCGCACGGGAGCTGGCCGAGGCGGACGGCTGGGAGGCGGTGACGGTGCGAAAGCTGGCCGAGCGCATCGAATACAGCCAACCGGTGCTCTACAGCCATTTCGCCGGAAAGTCCGCGATCGTCGCCGCCGTCGCCGTACAGGGTTGCGTCGACCTCACCCAGGAACTGCGAAAAGCCAAGGCGGGCACCGAAACTCATGCGGCGACGCTCACCGCCATGGCCCGCGGCTACCTCGATTTCGCCGCCGCGAACCCGGCGCTGTACGACGCGATGTTCGTGCTCAACGTCGACCTCGTCTTCGGACTCGACGCGCCGCAGCCGCTGCGCGACGCCTTCGCCGAGATCGAGAATCCGTTCCGCCCGTACATCACCGACCCCGACGAACTCGGTGCGCGCGCCGAAACCGCGTGGAGCACTCTGCACGGCCTGGCCACCCTCGAACGCAGCGGCAGGCTCCGCCCGGAACTGCGCGATCGGCGGCTAGAGATCGTCGTCGGTGAGTGGTTGGCGGCACTGCCCCAGCCGCGCTGATCCAATCGCGCTGGCCCGATCGCGCTGGGACTGTGTGCGAGAGCTCAATCGGAGGTGCGGAACGCCCAGGTGACCCCGGGTAGCGTGGGTGACATGCCTGATGTGGTGGTTGTCGGCTCCGGACCCAACGGACTCGCCGCGGCGGTGATCCTGGCCAAGGCCGGTCTCTCGGTCGAGGTCTTCGAGGCGCAGCCCACCGCAGGCGGCGGCTCGCGCACGGCGGAGCTGACGCTGCCCGGCTACCGGCACGACGTCTGCGCCGGTGCGCATCCAATGGCATTGGCATCACCGGTTTTTCGCGCCTTCGACCTGACCGCGCATGGGGTCGACCTGCTTGCGCCCGAGGTCTCCTACGCCCATCCGCTCGACGACGGCCGGGCCGGATTGGCCTGGCGCGATCTCGACCGCACCGTCGACGGGCTCGGCCCGGACGGTGCGGCGTGGCGTTCGCTGTTCGGTCCGCTGGTCCGGCACTGGACCGAGGTGGTGGATGTCGCGATGGGGGATCTGCGGCATGTCCCACGCGCGATACCCAGCGCGATCCGCTTCGGCCTTCGCCTGCTCGAGCAGGGATCGCCGCTGTGGAACACCAGGTTTCGTGACGACGCCGCCCCAGCGATGCTGAGCGGCATTGCGACACACGCGATCACGCCGCCGAGGGCGCTGCCCGCCGTCGGCGCCGGACTGCTGCTCGGCACCCTGGCGCATGTGGGCGGCTGGGTACTCCCGCGCGGCGGCAGTCAGGCCATCCCGGACGCGCTGATCGGCGAGCTGGAGCGCCTGGGCGGCAAGGTACACCTCGGCCACCGGGTGGATTCGCTCGATGAATTCGGCAGCGCCCGCGCCGTCGTCCTCGACACCGCCCCCGCCGAACTGCTCCGCCTCGCGGGCGACCGGCTGCCGCCGCGATATGCCAAGCAGCTCAACCGTTTCCGCTACGGCGGTGCGGCGTGCAAGGTCGATTTCGCGCTGTCCGGCCCGGTGCCGTGGCGGGCGGCGGGCTGCGAGCTGGCCGGCACCCTGCATCTGGTCGGCACCCGCGCCGAGGCGATGGCCGCCGAAAAGACCGTCGCCGCAGGGCAACACGCCGAACGTCCCTATGTGCTCGCGATCCAGCCCGGCGTGGTCGACCCGACGCGCGCCCCGGCGGGCGGGCACACCCTCTACAGCTATACGCATGTGCCCAACGGCTCCACCCGCGATGTCAGCGAGGCCGTCATCGCCCAGATCGAGCGCTTCGCACCGGGTTTCCGCGATCTGATCGTGGCCAAGCACGTCTACACCGCGGCCGAACTTCCGGCGCACAACGCCAACTACATCGGCGGCGACATCTCCGCGGGCGCGATGTCGTTGCGCCAGGTGCCATTCCGTCCCGCCGCCCGCTGGAACCCTTACGGCACCCCGCTTCCCGGCGTCTACCTGTGCTCCGCGGCGACGCCGCCGGGCCCGGGTGTGCACGGTATGAACGCTCTGCACGCCACCCGGCACGTCCTGCGCGAGCGTTTCGGCATCCGCACCGATCCGCTCGACCTGCTCGCCGGTCAGCGCGTGCGATAGAGATCCGGTTCGAGGTACATCACCCGCGCCGCCGGAACGGCCGCGCGCACCCGCGCCTCGGCGTCGTCGATGGCGGCGGCGATAGCGGCGATATCGAGGCCGGGCACGATGGAAACCTTTGCCGCGACGAGGATTTCCTCCGGGCCCAGATACTGGGTCTTCAGATGGATGACCCGGTCGATTCGCGTGCCGTCGACCAGATTCGCCCGGATGGCCCGATCCTCGTCGGGCGTCGCGCCCTCACCGATCAGCAGGCTCTGCATCTCCACGATCAGCACCAGCGCGATCACCCCGAGCAGTGCGCCGATGGCCAGCGTGCCGATACCGTCCCACACCGGATCGCCGGTGAGCATGGTCAGCCCGACGCCCGCGAACGCGAACAGCAGACCGATCAGCGCCCCGGTGTCCTCCAGCAGCACGACGGGCAGTTCCGGGCTGCGCGAGTTGCGGATGAACCGCCACCAGCTCGCCGAACCCTTCAGCGGTGCGGATTCCCGCATCGCGGTGGTGAAGCTGAAACCCTCCAGCGCGATGGCGATCACCAGGATCGCAACGGCCACAAGGGGATTGCTCAGTTCCTCCGGGTGCTGCACCTTGTGCACGCCCTCGTAGATCGCGTAGATCGATCCGAGGGTGAACAGCACCAGCGCGACGATGAACGAATAGAAGTACCGGTTGCGCCCGTATCCGAACGGGTGCAGCTCATCGGCCTCGCGCGCGGCGCGGCGCTGGCCGAGCAGCAGCAGACCCTGATTGGCGGTATCGGCCACCGAGTGCACGGCCTCGGCGAGCATCGATCCGGAGCCGGTGAGCGCCGCGCCGACGAATTTCGCCGCCGCGATCCCGGCATTCGCCGATAGCGCCGCGATAATCGCCTTCTTGCCGCCGCCAGCCGACATGGACCGTCCTCTCCGTCGCGAAACATGCTCGAACAGCGTAAATCAGTGAAACGGACAACCCGGACAGCGGTCAGTTGCCCGCGCCGACGCAGGCGCAGAACAGCTGCGCCGCACCATCCACCGCCTGTGCCCGGATATCGCTGTCGGCGGCCGAAATCCACGCCGCGCCACCGCGTTCCACCAGCAGTTCGGTGCCGTTCTGCAGCAGTCGCACGGCGCCGGAGGTGCACAGCACGATGCCGGGCCCGGCCGCGGTGAGCGGCGCCTGGCCCGAGCCCGCGGCGAGATCGAAGCGGCGCAGCTCGAATTCCGGCGCGGGCGTGCGATAGCGCACCGAACCATCACCGGCCGGTTCCGGCAGCACGAACGGCACGTCGATGGGTTCGAAATCCAGCACCCGCAACAGTTCCGGCACATCGACGTGCTTCGGGGTGAGCCCGCCGCGCAGCACATTGTCGGAGTTGGCCATGATCTCGACACCGAGCCCGCGCAGGTAGGCGTGCAGATTCCCGGCCGCGAGATACAAACCCTGGCCGGGCTCCAGCGTCACCCGGTTCAGCAGCAGCGCGGCCAGCACGCCCGCATCGCCCGGGTAGGCCTCGGCCAATTCCAGCGCCGTGCGGGCCTCCGCGCCGAACGCTCGCCTGCCCTTGCCGGAGAGGTAGCGCACGCAGCCGTCGAGCACCGCGGGCAGCAGCGTGGCCAGCGCGGGCTGCGGCAGTGTGATCCAGGTGGTGAACAGCGTCCGCAGACCCGACGAATCCGGTGCCTCCGCAAGCAGGTCCGCGTACTGCGCGAGCCCGGGCACGTCGAGTGCGCGCAGCAGGTCTACGGTGCGCCGCGGATCGCGGAATCCGGCCAGCGCCTCGAAACGCTCCAGTGCGACAACCAGTTCGGGCTTGTGGTTCTCGTCGCGATAGTTGCGCAGCGGCGAATCCAGCGGCACCCGTGCGCGATTCTCCCGCTGATAGCCCTCCAGCGCCTGCGCCAGGCTCGGATGCGCCTGCAGCGAGAGCGGCTCCTCGGCCGCGAGTATCTTCAGCAGGAAGGGCAGTTTGCCGCCGAATTCCGGTGCGGCGGAACCCAATTCACGCTCGGGATCGTCCGAGACCAGCTCCAGCAGCGACCGTTTGCCGCCGCCGATGCGCACCAGCGCCGGATCGGCCGGATGCGCGCCGAACCACAGCTCCGCCTCCGGATGCGCCGACGGCACCGGCCTGCCGCACAATTGCGCGAGCGCGGTGCGCGAACCCCATGCGTAATTGCGCAGTGCACCAACGAGTTCGTGCACTAGTAGCGTCCCCCGTCGTAGTCACCGGATCCGGTGGTGGCGGCGCCGCGCGAGCCGATGAGCCGCAGGTAGGCCGCGGCCATCTCCAGCCGCAGCGCCAGCACCGCCAACTGCTCCAACTCGCTGCCGCCGTGCCCCGTGCCCGATCGGGGCTCCTCGGCGGGTGCGGGCGCGCCGGGATCGGTGAACTCGGTGTGCAGCAGGTCGACATCGGCGCTCGCCAGATCGGCGTCGACCAGTCCGGAACCGCCGCCGAATACCGCGAGCCTGCGCCGCGCGGCCACCTGGTCCGGGTCGGCGCTGAGCACGAACACCCGCAGCCGCTCCACCGGCGCCGGACCGTCCAGCTGTTCGTCGTGGAAGAGCGGATCGAAACCGGGCGCGGATTGGCCTGCGGCCTCGGTCATTTGCGGGTTCGCTGCCACCGCCTCGGCCAGATTCACCGCCGTCGCGACCTTGCCCGCCGCGGCGAGCAGCACCTCGGCGCCGTGCTCGGCCAGTTGGGTCGCGGCGGGGGAATCGCCCGCCAGCACGATCCCGCGCTGCTGCATGCGCGCGGCGAGCGTTTTGGCCGGATTGTGGAACACCTCGTTCTGCGGACCGTCGCGCAGCGCCTCCGCGTCCAGCACGTCGGCGAGTTCGGTCAGATCCGGCACCGCGGCGCCCGCCCGGCCCGGATCCACCGCGGCGAGCACCGCAATGCCCGCGGCGAGGAAGCGCAGCAGCCGATTGTGGTCGAGGACCTGTACTCGCGGCTCCAGCAGCGCCGCCCGGCCTGCCGCCGCCGCGCGCAGCGGGCCCTCGTGCGGCGCGGCGACAACCACCTCGGCGCCCCGGCGCAGTGCCCGGTCCACCGCGTCGATCAGCCGGGGGTCGCCCGCGTCGTCACCGGAAACCAGGACGACATCGAGCGGACCGACCCACGGCGGCAGCGCGGCGACGGGCACGATGGGTAGGCCGACGCGGTCGCCGAGCGCGGCGACGAGTAGTCCGGCGGCCCGGGTGGCCCGGCCCGATCCGGACACCAACACCACGCTGCGCGGACGCAGATCCTTCAGGCGCGCGAGCGCGTCCTCACCGACGGCCGCCGCGGTGGCGCGCACCTGAGCGCCGCCGGAGGCGGCCGAGCGCAGGGCGCCGCCGGCATCGGCTGCCTGGAGTGATGCGGCATCGTCCAGGTCGAGCACCGGTGTTCCAGCGATCATCGGGCGTCCCACCTCCCCTCATCGCGCTGTGTTTTCGTCCACACCGAGCCCAGGTCGGGCGAATCCAATGTCTGTGATTCCACTATTCCAGTCAGGAGCGCACGATGCTCAGAATCTCGGTTACGAGTACGTCTACATCCTCGGAAGTCCTAGCTTCCACATTCAACCGCAGCAGCGGCTCGGTATTCGAGGCACGCAGATTGAACCAGGCATCGTCGGGCAGCTGCACGGTGACGCCGTCCAGCCGGTCGACCGAGAGGGCTCGGCCCTCGAAGTTCTTCAGCACAGCCATCGTCCGCTCCTTCGCGTCCGCCACTGTGGAGTTGATCTCTCCCGAGCTCGCATATGTTGCATACGAGGAGCCGAGTTCGGACATCGGCCGATCCTTCTCGCCCAACGCGGCCAGCACGTGCAGCGCGGCGAGCATGCCCGAGTCGGCGCCCCAGAAATCGCGGAAGTAGTAGTGCGCGGAATGCTCACCGCCGAATACCGCACCGGTGGCGGCCATCTCCTGCTTGATGAACGAATGTCCGACCCGGGTGCGCACCGGGGTGCCGCCCAGTTCGGCGACCAGCTCCGGCACCGCCCGCGAGGTGATCAGATTGTGGATGATCGTCGCGCCCGGCTCCTTGATCAGCTCTCGCTCGGCCACCAGCGCGGTGATCGCCGACGGCGAGACCGGATCGCCCTTCTCGTCCACCACGAAGCACCGGTCGGCGTCGCCGTCGAAGGCCAGGCCGATATCGGCGCCCGATTCGACCACCAGCCGCTGCAGATCCACCAGATTCTTCGGATCCAGCGGATTGGCCTCGTGATTGGGGAACGACCCGTCGAGTTCGAAGTACAGCGGCACCACCTTCAGCCGCGGAAGACCGCCGAGCACCGCCGGCACCGTGTAGCCGCCCATACCGTTGCCCGCGTCCACCGCGACGGTCAGCTCCCGGATACCGGTCAGGTCGACCAGCCCGTGCAGGAACTTCGCGTAATCGGGCAGCAGGTCGACGGTGGTCTCCGTGCCCTGCGGGCCGTCGAAGCCCGGTACGCCGTCGACGATTTCGGCCTTGATGGTGGCCAGTCCGGTGTCCTGGCCGACCGGCAGCGCATTGGCCCGGCACAGCTTGATGCCGTTGTAGCGGGCCGGATTGTGGCTGGCGGTGAACATGGCGCCCGGGCATGCGAGGTGGCCGGAGGCGAAGTACAGCTGGTCGGTGGAGGACAGTCCGATATGCGTCACGTCGAGGCCCTGCGCCCGCACGCCCTGGGCGAAGGCCGCCGCCAGACCGGGGGAGGATTCGCGCATATCGTGTCCGATGACGATCCGGGTCGCGCCCTCGCCGCGCATCAACCGCGCGAACGATGCGCCGACATCCCCGACGAAGTCACCGTCGATCTGTTCTCCGACCACGCCACGAACGTCGTAGGCCTTGATCACCGCGTTCACGAATTCGGCAGAGCGGGCGACTGTCATGGCCACCACACTAGTGTGCGCGCCCGCTCAGGCGAATTCTGTCCACCCCGGTGTGCGGCAGGTCGCCACGGCCAACCGGTCGGTCGCATCTCGCCCATCGGCTCTTGCCTTCGGCGGCAACGCATTTCGCGATCGACCCGGATTCTCCGTCAGCTGGGCGGATCGGGGAGGACCCGCAGATGTCCGCGGCGTCCGGTGCGCTGGGCCCGCTGGGCGGGCGGCGGATAGCCGGTGTAACCGCGCTGCTGCCGTTCCGGCTCCGGCGCGCGGCGCCGCAGCCCGGCCTCGCGCACCGCCTCGGCCAATGCGGTGAGGTCGTCGTCATCCGGTGTGCTGGAAGAGAATCCGCCCTCGTGCCGAACCAGCTCCCAACCCTTGGGGGCGGTGATCCGGGAACCGTGTGTTTCGCACAGATCCCAGGAGTGCGGTTCTGCGACGGTCGCCAGGGGGCCCACCACCGCGGTCGAATCCGAGTACACGTAGGTGAGCGTCGCGACGGCCGGATTCTTGCAGCCGGGTCGGCAGCAACGACGCATGGGGATCACGCCGATGAGAGTAACCCCCCTGACCGTCGGATGGGGAGCGGACACGCCTCGGCGGAGGTGAATTCCGCCGCGGACAACCGAATTCGGACGCCGTTACTCCGCTTCCGGATCGATGACGTCCGGATCGACGCCGAGATAGGTGGCCACCTGTTGGACCAGGACCTCGCGTAGCAGGTCCACCAGGTCGTCCGGATCGCTGGCGCGCAGCTCTAGCGGTTTGCGGAAGAGTACGACCCTGGCGCGGGTCGCCGCGCCGTGCCGGTCCACCCCGGCCGGGATGAGCCGCGACAGCGGTACCGGTCCGTCGGCCACCACCTCATCCGGCCAGGTGACCGAATCGGGGTGCAGCGGACGGATTTTCGGCACATCGTCGACCGCGATGTCCAGTTTGGTGAGCCGGTCGTGCCAGCGGGTGTCCAGCGGTGCGAATGCCTCGAGCACCAGCCGGTCGAATTTCTGCCCCCGGGTGCGCCATGCGGGCACCGTCGGCGGCAACATCGGCCCGCGTACTCCGCGCCCACGGCGGATCACCGACCGTGCGGTCGGCGGACGACGCTTCCGAGAACGAGCCATGCTACGAACTTAGGCCAGCCCGCCCCGGCCACGCTTCCCAGGGCGGGGCCGGCCTTGGAGAAGGTCTAGCTGATACCGCGCTTGAGGCGGCGGCGCTCCCGTTCGGAGAGTCCGCCCCAGATGCCGAAGCGCTCATCGTGGGCGAGTGCGTACTCCAGGCACTCGTCCCGGACCTCGCAGCCCATGCAGATCCGTTTCGCCTCCCGCGTCGAGCCGCCCTTCTCGGGGAAGAACGCCTCCGGATCGGTCTGCGCGCACAGGGCACGTTCCTGCCACTGTTCCTCGATGGACTCGAACATCTCGTCGAAGCCCGTGACGACCAGGCTGAGCCGGGGCGACGAGACTTCGCTACCCCCCTCTCGTTCCTTCCGGCCGTTGTCTGCACAGACGCCACGTGCTGCGCCTGCGGTGGAATCGGTCGGCGAGACCAGCTCATTGGCCATCGCTCCGCCTCCTCACTGTGTGTTAGCGCAGAATGATTATTTCCGTCGGACCAACACGCACACCGACGGCACTACCCCGCGACGTAGTCCCGCGGACATCCCCGAGCTCGTCACCCCGATGGGAACATCTGTTCGAAAATCCGTCCGCGCCTTGAACTCTCGCGCGAACCCGGAATGACATGACTGTGATTAGACACGCCGTACGTGTCGATGGTCAAGCCGCCGACGCTATTCCGTTACTATCCGCGCCCGCATTCCACTTCGATCTTGAAGTGCCATTCGGCAAATGACCAGCAAATATGGGGTGAATCGCGGTTCGGCGGCTACCGCATAGGCTGTGCGGATGTGAGTGGACAACACGCGGGCACCGCGCCCGCAAGCGGACCCCGGATCGCCGTCCTGGTCGGCGGAGTGGGTGGCGCACGATTCCTGCAGGGCGTCAGGGAACTGCTTCCGCAGGCGGATATCTCCGCCATCGTCAACGTCGGCGACGACGTCTGGATGCACGGCCTTCGCATCTGCCCCGACCTCGATACCTGCATGTACACCCTGGGTGGCGGGATCGATACCGAGCGCGGCTGGGGCCGGGTCGGCGAAACCTGGCACGCCAAGGAGGAACTGGCCAACTATCGGGCGCAGCCGGATTGGTTCGGTTTGGGCGACCGTGATATCGCCACCCATCTGATCCGCAGCGAAATGCTGCGCGCCGGGTATCCGCTCTCGGCGGTCACCGAGGCGCTGTGCAAGCGGTGGCAGCCCGGCGTGAAACTGGTGCCGGCAACCGATGACCGATGCGAAACACATGTCGTTGTGACCGATCCGGAGAACCCTGGCGAACGTAAAGCGATCCATTTTCAAGAGTGGTGGGTTCGGTACCGCGCGGGCATCGAGACCCATGGATTCGCCACAATTGGGGCGGAACAAGCCAAACCGGCACCAAATGTGACAGAGATCATATCGGCCGCCGACGCGGTTTTGCTCGCCCCGTCGAACCCGGTTGTGAGCATCGGATCGATACTTGCGGTACCGGGTATTCGCGGCGCATTGCGCACCACGGAGGCCAAGGTGGTCGGGCTGTCTCCGGTCATCGACGGAAAACCGTTGCGCGGCATGGCCGATGAATGCCTGTCGGTGATCGGCGTCGAAACCTCGGCGGAGGCGGTCGGCCGCTACTATGGCGCGCGCTCGGAGACCGGGATCCTGGACGGGTGGCTGGTGCACACCACCGATTCCGCCGAGGTGCCCGGCGTCGAGGTGCGCAGCGTGCCGCTGCTCATGACCGATCCGCAGACCACCGCCGAAATGGCCCGCGAGGCATTGGAATTGGCTGGAGTGAAATGACCGCGTTGCCCGATCACGCCGCATCCGAACTGCGCATCCTGCCGGTTGTCGGCCTACCCGAATTCCGGCCCGGCGACGATCTGGTCGCCCAACTCGCCGACAAGGCCCCTTGGCTGGCCGACGGTGACATCCTGGTCGTCACCAGCAAGATCGTCGCCAAGGCCGAGGGGCGCATCGTGGCCGCCCCGCTCGATCCGGAGGAACGCGACGCCGCTCGCCGCGAACTCGTCGACCGCGAGGCGGTGCGGGTACTCGCCCGCAAGGGCCGCACCCTGATCACCGAGAACCGGCTCGGCATCGTGCAGGCCGCGTCGGGGGTGGACGGCTCCAATGTCGAAAAGGGCGAATTGGTGCTGCTGCCAACCGATCCCGACGCCAGCGCCAAGGCGCTGCGCGACGGCCTCGCCGCGCGGCTCGGGGTGAATGTCGCGGTGGTCATCACCGACACCATGGGCCGGGCCTGGCGCAGCGGCCAGATCGACGCCGCCATCGGCGCCGCGGGACTGCGGGTGCTGCACGACTACAACGGCGCCGTCGACGGACAGGGCAACGAGCTGCACGTCACCCAGGTGGCCGTCGCCGACGAGCTGGCGGCGGCGGCGGATCTGGTGAAGGGCAAGCTCGGCGGCATCCCGGTGGCGGTGGTGCGCGGACTGCCGGTCACCGACGACGGATCCACCGCGGCCGATCTGCTGCGCACCGGCACCGACGACCTGTTCTGGCTCGGCACCGCCGAGGCGATCGACAAGGGCAGGCGCGAGGCGGTGCTGCTGCGCCGGTCCATTCGCCAATTCGCCGATACGCCCGTGGATCCCGAGCGGATCCGGGCCGCGGTGGCGGTGGCGCTCACCGCGCCCGCACCGCATCACACCCGGCCGGTGCGGTTCGTCTGGGTGCGCAAACCCGAGCTGCGCAAGCAGCTGCTGGAGGCGATGGCGCAGAAGTGGCGCGCCGACCTCGCCGGCGACGGACGCACGCCGGACAGCGTCGAGCGGCGGGTGGCCCGCGGCCGGATCCTGTTCGACGCGCCGGAGATGATCATCCCGTTCTGCGTGCCCGACGGCGCGCACGACTATCCGGACGAGCGCCGCCGCGTCGCCGAGCGCACCATGTTCACCGTCGCGGTCGGCGCGGCCGTGCAGGGCCTGCTGGTGGCGCTGGCCACCGAGGGCATCGGCAGCTGCTGGATCGGGTCCACCATCTTCGCGCCGGAGATCACCCGTGCGGTGCTCGGCCTGGAGGAGGACTGGAATCCGTTGGGCGCCATCGCGATCGGTTATCCGCCGGAGGAGCTCGCACCGCGGCCCGTGCCCGCACCGGATTTCGGGCTCGTCGAGCTGTGAGTGCTGAATCGCTGCACAAGTCGGCCGTCGCGCTGCTCGAAACATGGCGGCCGCCAACGGATTCCGATCGTGCCCTGACGGTCGCGCTGCTGGCCTTCCTGGATTCCGCCCCGCGCGGCTGCCTGCGCGAGTACGCGCCGGGCCATATCACCGCATCGGCGCTGGTGTTCTCGCATGACGAACGCGAGGTGCTGCTGACGCTGCATCCGCGGGTCGGGCTCTGGATCCAACTCGGCGGCCACTGCGAGGAATTCGACGAGACGGTGTCCGATGCGGCGCTGCGCGAGGCGATCGAGGAGTCGGGCATTCCCGGCCTCGAACTCGATCCGGGACTGTATGGGGTGCAGGCACATTCGATCACCTGCTCGCTCGGCGTCCCGACCCGGCATCTCGATCTGCTCTTCCGCATTCGTGCGCCGAAGGGTGCGGAGCCGGTGCGCAGCGCCGAATCCACCGATCTGCGCTGGTGGCCGGTCGACGCGCTGCCGAAGAATGCGGAGGTGCCGCTGCGCGGCTGACATCCAGGCGAGTTTACAAATGATCTGATTTGTCTAGACATACGACAAATCGATCTCTATCGTCCATTTCAGTAGTACCGCGCGTCACACCTGATGCGCCGCTGGAATGGAGACAACGATGTCCACGGATACCGACAGGTCCGGCGCGCGAATTACGGCACCGGCCTGGCGCGACCGCAAGCGCTATCTCTGGCTCTGGGGCCTGTTCGCCCCGACCGGCCTGTTCACCATCGGTCTGCCGCTGGTGTGGGCGTTCAACGAAATCGGTTGGCACCGGGCGGCGCAGGTGCCGTTCTGGCTCGGCCCGATCCTGGTGTACTTGCTGATTCCGTTGGCGGACATCTGTTTCGGGCCCGACGGCGACAACCCGCCCGACGAGGTGATGGAGTACCTGGAGAACGACAAGTACTACAGGTACCTCACCTACCTGTACCTGCCGTTCCAGTACGCGACGCTGATCATGGCCTGCTATCTGATCGCCGCGCCGAACCTCGGCTGGCTCGGCATCGATGGCAGCTTGCGTCTTGTCGACAAGATCGGGCTGGCCATCACCGTCGGCATGATCGGCGGCATCGGCATCAACACCGCGCACGAATTGGGCCACAAGAAGGTGGATCTGGAGCGCTGGCTGTCGAGAATCGCACTGGCGCAATCGTTCTACGGTCACTTCTACATCGAGCACAACCGCGGCCACCACGTGCGCGTCGCGACACCGGATGATCCGGCGAGTTCCCGTGTGGGCGAGACGTTCTGGGCCTTCTGGCCGCGGACCGTATTCGGCAGTCTGCGCTCGGCTTGGCAGTTGGAGCGGGCCCGGTTGGCGCGGCTCGGCAAGCGGCCGCTGAGCCCGCACAACGAGGTGTTGAGTGCCTGGGCGATGTCGGCGGTGCTGTGGGCGGCGCTCGTCGCGGTGTTCGGCATCGCAGTCCTGCCCTACCTGGCGCTGCAGGCGGTGGTCGGCTTCAGCCTGCTGGAGGCGGTCAACTACCTCGAGCATTACGGCTTGGTCCGCCGGCGCACCGCATCCGGACGCTACGAACGTCCCGCGCCGGTGCACAGCTGGAACAGCGACCACATCGTCACCAATATCTTCCTGTACCACCTGCAGCGGCACAGCGACCATCACGCCTATCCGACCCGGCGCTACCAGACGCTGCGCAGCTGGGACGGCGCGCCGAACCTGCCGAGCGGCTACGCGAGCATGATCCTGCTCGCCTACTTCCCGCCGCTGTGGCGGCGGGTTATGGACAAGCGCGTGCTGGCCCACTATGGCGGTGACATCACCCGTGCAAATATTGATCCGGCCAAGCGGGACAAGGTGATCGCCCGCTATGGCCACGCCGGAGTTCGATCATGAGCGTATACCGTTGCCCTGTTTGCGATTACGTCTACGACGAGGCGAAAGGCGCACCGCACGAGGGGTTTCCGGCGGGCACGGCGTGGGCGGCGGTACCGGATGACTGGTGCTGTCCGGACTGCGGGGTGCGGGAGAAGATCGATTTCGAACAGGTTGGGATCAAATGAATACAGCATCGCAAGGCGATTCGATGGGGGGCGGCGGTCGGGTGACGGGTGGGCCGGAATACAAGCTCTACCAATGTGTTCAGTGCGGCTTCGAATACGACGAGGCCAAGGGCTGGCCGGAGGACGGTATCGCCCCCGGCACCCGGTGGGCGGATATTCCGGACAACTGGAGCTGCCCCGACTGCGGTGCGGCCAAGTCCGACTTCTACATGGTGGAGATCGAGCGTTCGTGAAGTCGGCCGGGCGTTTTGACTAGGTGGGCCTCCCGTGCCAGTGTCGCTGCTATGCCGCGTACCGGAACCCGGATCCCTTATCAGGAGGCGGCGCGGGAGCTCCTGCGCACCTCGGTGCTGGATGCGATGCGCGAACTGCTCACCGAGCGGGACTGGTCCAAGATCACCCTCGGTGACGTCGCGGCCAGGGCCGGGGTCAGCAGGCAGACCCTGTACAACGAATTCGGTTCTCGCGCGGGCCTAGCTCAGGCATACGCGCTACGCCTCGCCGACGATCTGGTCGATCACGTGGATTCGGCGATCGTCAACAACGTCGGCGACGCGCGGGCCGCGTTCAAGGAGGGGCTAGCCGGTTTCTTCCTGGACGCCGCAGCGGATCCGCTGGTGCGGTCGCTGCTGGCCGGCGAGGTGAAATTGGATCTGCTACGGCTGATCACCCTCGATGCCGGACCGTTGCTCGACCGGGCGACCGAGCGGCTGTCGGTCGCCTTCCAGCAAAGTTGGGTGGCGGCGACGGCCGAGGAATCGGATGTCATCGCGCACGCGCTCGTCCGCATCGCGCTGAGTTACATCCCGACGCCGCCCGCCCCGGGGCGCAATGCGCCGGCCGAGCTGAGCGCGTTGCTGAGCCCCTATGTCGAGGCGATCTTGGCCGCCCGGGAGGCGAGCCGCTGAAGCGGCGATATTCCACATAGCGGTAGCGGCGCGTATGCGGTGACCTGCGACACATTAGGGCACCCTTAAAAACCAACTGGACGGGATGTAATTGATCCCACGTTTAGGAACGCCCGTGGCCTGTAACGGACGTAAAGTCTGCAAGTATTGTCATGCGACGGAGAAAAGGTACATATTTAGGCGGGCAAACGTGCAAACGGTTGGCAAACCGGCGGGTTCACCTGACCCGAAGCGTCACCTGTGGGTTCTCGGACTGATCGCTCCCGCCTCCGCGCTACTCCCGTCCCAGCTCGTCCTGCACACCGGGGCGCCGGTGTTCTGGTGGATCGGGCCGATCATCGTGCTGATCGCCATCCCGGTCCTCGACTGGGTGGTCGGCGAGGACGGCAGCAACCCGCGCGACGAGGACTACGAGTTGCTGTCGAATGACCGGTATTACCGGTGGTGCACCTATCTGTTCCTGCCGGTGCAGCTGATCGGTCTGATCATCGCCGCCGCGATGTGGGCGGGTGACGAGCTGAGCTTCGTCGACAAGCTGGGGCTGGCGGCGACGCTGGGTTTCGTCAGCGGTATCGGGATCAACGCCGCGCACGAATTGGGGCATCGGGTAGAGCATTTGGAGCGTTGGCTGGCGAAAATCGCGCTGGCGCAGTCGGGTTACGGTCATTTCTTCGTCGAGCACAATCGCGGTCACCATGTGCGGGTCGCGACGCCGGACGATCCGGCGAGTGCGCGGTTGGGTGAATCGCTGTGGGAGTTCTTGCCGCGCAGCGTGATCGGCGGTTTCCGCTCGGCGTTACCACTGGAACGCGACCGCCTCGCCCGCAAGGGCCACGGCTGGTGGAGCGTGCACAACCACATCCTGCAGGCGTGGTCGATGACGCTGGTGCTGTTCGGCGGGCTGGTCGCCGCCTTCGGCTGGCGCGCACTGCCGTGGCTGCTGCTGCAGGCGGTCATCGGCATCGGTCTGCTGGAGACGGTGAACTACGTCGAGCACTACGGCCTGCTGCGGGCCAAGCGGCCCAACGGGCACTGGGAGCGCTGCTCGCCGCGGGACAGCTGGAACAGCGACCGGCTGGTCACCAATATCTTCCTGTTCCACCTGCAGCGGCACAGCGATCACCACGCCAATCCGGGCCGCCGCTACCAGACTCTGCGCAGCTCACAGGTGGCGCCGCAGCTGCCCGCCGGATACGCGAGCATGATCCTGTTCGCGGCGCTGCCGCCGCTGTGGCGGGCCGTGATGGATCATCGGGTGCTCGCCCACTACGGCGGCGATGTCACCCTGGCGAATATCCAACCCCGCAAGCGCCGACGTATCCTTGCCGCGTACGGAGCAACCGTCTGACGGTTGCACGATCGCACAACTTGCGCAGCCGGACGGGTCCGTCGGTAAGCCTGCGCAGGCCGGGGCGCAGCCGGTATGGCCGCCTCGGCTCCCGGGGTATTCAGGCGGCTAGCCTTGCCTCGGTACCGACACATTCAGGAGAGGCTGAAAGAGGCAGATGACGACCTCAGAACTTCCCGCACGTACCACCCTCACCGCCGATGTCCGCAACGGCATCGATTTCAAGGTGGCCGACCTGTCGCTGGCCGAGTTCGGCCGCAAGGAGATTCGCCTCGCCGAGCACGAAATGCCCGGTTTGATGGCGCTGCGCCGCGAATACGCCGAGGTGCTGCCGCTGAAGGGTGCGCGCATCTCCGGCTCGCTGCATATGACCGTGCAGACCGCGGTGCTGATCGAAACCCTTGTGGCACTTGGCGCTCAGGTGCGCTGGGCCTCCTGCAACATCTTCTCCACCCAGGACCACGCGGCCGCCGCGGTCGTCGTCGGACCGCACGGCACCGTCGACGAGCCGCAGGGCGTTTCGGTATTCGCCTGGAAGGGCGAGACCCTGGAGGAGTACTGGTGGGCCGCCGAGCAGATGCTCACCTGGCCCGGTGAACCCGCCAACATGATCCTCGACGACGGCGGCGACGCCACCATGCTGGTGCTGCGCGGCGCCCAGTTCGAGAAGGCAGGCGTGGTGCCGCCGGAGGACGACGACCACTCCGCCGAGTACAAGGTGTTCCTGAACCTGCTGCGCGAGCGGTTCGAGACCGATAAGACCAAGTGGGGCAAGATCGCCGAATCGGTCCGCGGCGTCACCGAGGAGACCACCACCGGCGTGCTGCGGCTGTACCAGTTCGCGGCGGCGGGTGAACTGGTGTTCCCGGCCATCAACGTCAACGACTCGGTCACCAAGTCCAAGTTCGACAACAAGTACGGCACCCGGCATTCGCTCATCGACGGCATCAACCGCGGCACCGATGTGCTCATCGGCGGTAAGAAGGTGCTGATCTGCGGCTACGGCGATGTCGGCAAGGGCTGCGCGGAATCCCTTGCGGGACAAGGCGCTCGGGTGCAGGTCACCGAGATCGACCCGATCAACGCGCTGCAGGCGCTGATGGACGGCTTCGATGTCGTCACCGCCGACAAGGCCATCGGCGAAGCCGATATCGTCATCACGGCCACCGGCAACAAGGACATCATCACCCTCGATCACATGAAGGCGATGAAGGACCAGGCCATCCTCGGCAATATCGGCCACTTCGACAACGAGATCGATATGGCGGCGCTGGAGCGTTCCGGCGCAACGAAATTGAATATCAAGCCGCAGGTGGACCTGTGGACGTTCAAGGAGTCCGGCAAGTCGATCATCGTGCTGTCCGAGGGCCGTCTGCTCAACCTCGGCAACGCGACCGGCCACCCGTCCTTCGTCATGTCGAACAGCTTCTCCAACCAGGTGATCGCGCAGATCGAACTGTGGACCAAGCCCGAGGAGTACGACAACGAGGTCTACCGCCTCCCCAAGCACCTCGACGAAAAGGTGGCCCGCATCCACGTCCAGGCCCTCGGCGGTGAACTCACCAAACTCACCAAGGACCAGGCCGAATACATCGGCGTAGATATCGAGGGCCCCTACAAGCCCGACCACTACCGCTACTGATCCAGTCCCCCGAAGGCCGCCGGCGCCGAAAGGCCCCGGCGGCCTTCGTGTTCTTACCCGATGCCGGGGCGTCGGGTTGGGCGCTGACCAGGTAAGGTCGCTGCTCATGGGTGCGTTGGTTGCGGTCGAGGGGCTGGACGGCGCGGGGAAGCGGACGTTGATCGATGGCGTGGTCGATGGGCTGCGGGCCGGGGGCGCGAAGGTGGAGACGCTGGCGTTTCCGCGGTACGGACATTCGGTGCACGCGGATCTGGCGGCGGAGGCGCTGCGCGGTGCGCACGGCGATCTGGCCGATTCGGTCAACGGGATGGGTTTGCTGTTCGCGCTGGATCGGTACGGCGCCCGCGACGAGCTGCTGAAGTTGTTGGCGGACAACGACATCGTGATCTTGGACCGGTATGTGGCCTCGAACGCGGCATATAACGCGGCCCGGCTGGGTCAGCCCGCCGGCGGCGAAATCGTGCGCTGGGTGGGCGAATTGGAATTCGAACGCTTCGAATTGCCGGTGCCCGCGCTACAGGTGCTGCTCGACGTGCCGACCGAGGTGGCCGCCGAACGCGCGCGCAGGCGCGGCGAACTCGATAGTGATCGCGCACTGGACGCATACGAACGCGATGGTGCACTACAACAGCGCACCGCCGCCGTTTATTGTGATTTGGCCGAGATGAACTGGTACGGACCCTGGTCCGTGCATACGCCCGGTGACGATACGGCAACGTTTGCTGCGCGGCTCACCGAAATCATTGCCCGATAGGGTTGGATGTGCGCCGATGGGTCACGACTGTAGGCGTGGCGGCCCGATCCGAGCCGGAGAGATGACAACATAGTACTTATGAAGCCGAAGATTCTGGTCGTCGACGACGATATGGCGCTCGCTGAGATGCTCACGATCGTCTTGCGCGGGGAAGGGTTCGACCCGCATGTGGTCGGCGACGGCACGCAGGCGCTGGCGGCGGTTCGCGAGATCCGCCCCGATCTGGTGTTGTTGGACCTGATGCTGCCCGGCATGAACGGCATCGATGTATGCCGTGTGTTGCGGGCCGATTCCGGGGTCCCGATCGTGATGCTCACGGCGAAGACGGACACCGTCGACGTCGTGCTCGGTCTGGAGTCCGGTGCCGACGATTACATCGTCAAGCCGTTCAAACCGAAGGAGCTCGTCGCCCGAGTGCGGGCCCGCCTGCGTCGCACCGAGGAGGAACCGGCCGAACTGCTCTCTATCGCCGATATCGTCATCGACGTGCCCGCGCACAAGGTGACCCGCGGCGGACAGCAGATCTCGTTGACCCCCTTGGAATTCGATCTGCTGGTGGCGCTGGCGCGCAAACCGCGTCAGGTGTTCACCCGTGAAGTCCTGCTGGAGCAGGTCTGGGGTTACCGGCACGCCGCCGATACCCGGCTGGTCAACGTGCATGTGCAGCGGCTACGCGCGAAGGTCGAGAAGGATCCCGAGAACCCGGAGATCGTGCTGACCGTCCGGGGAGTCGGCTACAAGGCCGGACCCCCGTGATCGGTGAGCTGTACCGGAAGCTCGAACGATCGCTGGCGCCGGTGGTGGCCTGGTTCCAGTCGGTCGGTATCGCCCTCGGCCACCTGTGGCGTCGGTCGCTGCAACTGCGCGTGATCGTTTCGACGGTCACCCTGTCGCTGATCGTCATCACGATTCTCGGCGTCGTGCTCACCAGCCAGATCACCGATCGACTGCTGGACGCGAAGATCAACGCGGCCGTGGAGGAGATGGACCGCGCCCGCAATACCGTGCAGAGCCAGCTGGCCGGTGTGCGCGATATCGGCACCCAGCAGTCGCGGCTCGCGGACGCACGCAACGCGCTGTCGAACCGCGGCGGCACCGGCCAATCCACCGGTGCCGCAGGCACTTTCGATTCCGCGCTGAGCATCGTCGGCGGCACCCCGCAGCAGCAGATGTCGTCGGGGCCGATTCAGGAGGTGCCCGACGAACTGCGCCGATTCGTCCTGCGCAACCAGGTGAGTTATCAGTTCGCCACGGTCAACGATCCGGACGGATACCACGGCAGGGCGCTGATCATCGGCAGCCCCAGCGCCGAAATCCCGACGCTGGAAATCTATTTGATCTTCCCGCTCGCCAGTGAGGAGAGCAGCCTGCAGCTGATGCGCAGCACCATGTTCGTAGGTGGTGCGGTGCTGCTGATCCTGCTGGCGGCGATCACCGCGCTGGTCACCAGGCAGGTGGTGTTGCCGATCCGGTCGGCGGCCAGGATCGCGGGCCGCTTCGCCGACGGCAGGCTCAAGGAACGCATGCTGGTGCGCGGCGAGGATGATATGGCGCGGCTGGCGCAGGCCTTCAACGAGATGGCCGAGAGCCTGTCCAACCAGATCGGCCAGCTGGAGGAATTCGGAAATCTGCAGCGCCGCTTCACCTCCGACGTCAGCCATGAGCTGCGCACCCCGCTCACCACGGTGCGCATGGCCGCGGATCTGATCCACGGCAGCAGCGACGAACTCGATCCGGCGCTGGCCCGCAGCGCCGAACTACTCGTCAACGAGCTGGACCGATTCGAGGGTCTGCTCAACGATCTGCTGGAGATCAGCCGCCACGACGCGGGTGTGGCCGAACTGCAGGTGGAATCGCTCGATGTGCGAATGTGCGCGCGGGCCGCGATTTCCACGGTGCGGCACCTGGCCAAGGATGCGGGCACCGAGGTGATCATCGACCTGCCGGACGATCCGCTGGTGGCGGAGGTGGATCCGCGCCGGGTGGAGCGGGTGCTGCGCAATCTGCTCGCCAACGCCATCGATCACAGCGAGGGTAAGCCGGTGTTGATCCGGATGCGCGGCGATCTGGAGGCCAACGCGGTCTCGGTGGTGGTGCGCGATCAGGGTGTCGGTCTGCGGCCGGGGGAGGAGAAGCTGGTCTTCAACCGGTTCTGGCGGTCCGATCCGTCGCGGATGCGGCGTTCCGGCGGAACGGGTTTGGGGCTTTCGATCAGCGTCGAGGACGCGAATCTGCACGAGGGCAGGTTGGAGGCGTGGGGCGAGGTCGGCGTCGGCGCCAGCTTCCGGCTGACGCTGCCGCTGGTGCGCGGCAAGAAGCTCGGTGCGAGCCCGCTCTCGCTGGAGCCGCCGCCGCGCAAGGCCGCGCCGTTGCGTGCGATCGAGGCTGGCGAGAGTACGGATTCCTTTGCGGCGGAACCGGATTCGCTTGCCGAGCGGCCTGCCGTGGATTCCGATGGCACCGGGTCGAATTCAGCGGGCAGTGCATCGAATCCGAATGGGGCCGAGTCGAATTCGATCGCCGCGACGGAACGGCCCGCCGGAACCGATTCCCGGCCGAGCGGAAACGGCACGGCGCCAACGCCCAGCGGTGACGCCGTATCCGCCGAGGGCCGGGACGTACAGTGATGAGGGTGCGTCACCGATATCCGCGTCGGCGCCGGGTGTACGCGCTCGGCGCGGCGCTGTTGGCGCTGCTGACGCTCAGCGGATGCGCGAACCTGCCGGAATCGACCGCGCCGCAGGCACTCGGCACCATCAACCGCCAGCCCACCTCGGACGGCCCGCCGCCGCCGCTGCAGGGCCGCGATCCGGATCTGCTGCTGCGCGACTTCCTGGTGGCCAGCGCCGATCCGGCGAACAAGCACCTCATCGCCAGGCAGTTCATGACGCCCGAGGCGTCGACGCACTGGGACGACACGTCGAGCACGGTGATCGTGGAGAAGCCGGACACGCTGCGCGAATCCCGCACCGGAGACAAGGCGACCTATGTGATCCGGGCGCGCACCGTCGGCGAGCTGTCCGCCGACGGCGCGTACCGGGCGGTCAGCGATCCGTTCGAGAAGAAGATCGAGATGACCAAGGTCGACGGCGAATGGCGCATCGACGATCCGCCCGACGGCGTGGTCATGGACTCGACGGCCTTCGCCAAGTTCTACCGCCGCTACGTGCTGTATTTCGTCGATCCGACCGGCACCACCCTGGTACCGGATCTGCGCTGGATCGCCGTGCCGAACGGCCAGCTGACCCAGCGGCTGCTCGCCCTGCTGAACGCGGGAACACAGCCCGCGCTGACCTCGGTGCTGCGCAACGAGCTGGCCGCGCCGGTGGCCATCCACGGTCCGATCACCAAGGCCAACGGTGATGCGGAGGATGTCGGCATCGGACTCGGCGGCGTGCACATCGACTTCTCCGGCGCCGCCGGACTGGCCCCGCACGATCGGGAGCTGTTGGCCGCGCAGGTGGTGCTGACCCTCTCGGGCGCGGGCATTCTCGGGCCCTACCAGATCTCGGTCGACGGGAAGCCGCTCGACGAGCGGTACGCGGCGAACGGTTATACCGTCGCCGACGTCGAGGCGTTCAGCCCGGCGACCGGCGCGCAGAACAAGATCGGCCTGCACGCCCTGCGCGGCGGCGGGCTGGTGCAGGTCGAGCCGAACGGCAGCATCAACCCGACGCCCGGATACTTCGGCGCGGTGAACAATCTGCAGTCGGTGGCGCTGTCCCCGGACGGTCAGCTGGTCGCCGCGGTCGCGGCCACCGGACGGCCCGCGCCGGATCCGGCGCAGACGTTGATGATCGGCAGCTATGGCGGCACCGCGTTCCCGGTGGTCGAGGGCGGCTCGATCAGCAGGCCGTCCTGGAATTCCGACGGTACCGCTGCCTGGGTGGTGGTGGACGGCGAGCGGGTGATCCGGGTGGTCAACGATCGCGCCACCGGCACCGTATCGCGGCAGGATGTCGATATCTCCGCGCTCACCAACGCGAATTCTTCACTGCGCCTGCCGATTACGGAGCTACGGGTGTCCCGTACCGGAGTGCGCGCCGCGCTCGTCGCCGATGGCAAGGTGTATGTCGCGGTGATCGAACGTCATCCGGACGGGACATACGCGCTGACCTCGCCGCTGCCGATCGGGGTGACGCTCAGCACCCGCGCGGTCTCGCTGAGTTGGCTCACCCCCGACACCATCGCCATCGCCAGGGAGGGCAATGTCGACCCGGTCTCGACCGTTTCGATCGATGGCTCACAGTTGGTCCCGCAGACCGCCCGGAATCTGACGCCGCCGGTGCGGCTCGTCGACGGTTCGGGCGACCACGAATACGCCGCGGATGCCCGCGCGGTTCTGGAGCTGGCCTCCGCGCCGGATGTCGGCGACGCCTACTGGCGCGAGCTGCCGAACCTGGGCGCCAACGCGGTTCCGGTGCTGCCGGGCTGAAACACGCCGGGTAGGGACGCGCGGAACGGCCCGCGCCGCTGCCGCAGAATCTGCCGATGCGCACGCTGCTGGATCTGATCCTGCCCGCGGCCTGCGGCGGCTGCGGGACCGCCGGCGTCGACTGGTGCGCCGACTGTGCGGCCGCGCTGGCCGCGGTGCCGCGGCGGATTCATCCGCGCACCGATCCCGGGGTGCCGTGCTGGGCGCTCGGCCCGTACGCGGGCCCGGCCCGCCGCGCGGTGCTCGCCGCCAAGGAGCAGGGCCGCCGCGATCTGGCCGAACCGCTCGGCCTGGCGTTGGCCCTGGCGCTGGCCCGGTTGCGGTCGAAAGATCGCCCGCTGGTGCTGATTCCGGCGCCCAGCAGGCGGGCGGCGGCGCGGCGCCGCGGCGGCGATCCGGTGGTCCGTGCCGCGCAGGTGGCCGCGGGATGGCTGCCTGATAGCCAAGTGGTACCGATGTTGCGGGTGTGGTGGGGTGTGCGTGATTCGGTGGGCTTGACGGCCAGTGAGCGGCAACACAATCTACACGGGCGAATTATGGTCCCGCGCAGGTACGGCAAGGTTGCGTCGGTCACCGAAAATGCCGAGGTCGTGCTGGTAGACGACGTGCTGACCACCGGTGCGACGGCATGCGAATCGATCCGCGCGCTGGCGCGGGTAGGGGTGCGCGCATGTGCCGTTCTGGTGACGTGCGGCGCTTGACTCCGGGAAATTTGCGTGAACACTGGCGGACCGCCCAATGTCGTACTAGCGTCGCGATCACACACCGAACGGAAGTTTGGAGGTGGCGCCTCGGACAACTTGTGCCGAGCGAATCGTCGATCGGCACGGCAAATCCCGCCGCACGTGAATCGGTATGTGCGGCCATATCCGGGAGGTACGCGTGACGACGTCATCACGACCCATGGCAGATGTAACGCCCTCGATGCTCAGCACAAATCCCATGCAAATGGGTGAGCTGGACCAACCCGCGGGCCAGACGCGCGAGCCGCGCGCCGACGTTGTAGTGAAAGGACGCAACGTCGAGGTTCCCGACCATTTCCGAATCTATGTCGCGGAGAAGCTTTCCCGACTCGAACGCTTCGATCCGTCGATATTCCTCTTCGATGTCGAGCTGTTCCACGAGCGCAACCGGCGGCAGCGCAAGAGCTGCCAGCGCGTCGAGATCACCGCGCGCGGTAAGGGCCCGATCGTCCGGGCCGAGGCATGCGCCGACAGTTTCTACGCCGCGCTCGAGTCGGTGACGGCGAAGCTGGAGAGCCGATTGCGCAGGACCAAGGATCGGCGCCGGGTGCACTACGGCGAGAAGACCCCGGTCTCCGTCGCCGAGGCCACCGCAGATCTGATAGACGACTCACTGTTCGCGCTGGCCAACGGGTCCGCGCATGAGCACGACGGCCACCGCGCCGAGCCGGCGCAACCCGCCGAGTACGCGGGCCCCGGACATATCGTGCGCACCAAGGTCCATTCCGCGACCCCGATGTCCGTCGACGACGCCCTCTACCAGATGGAGCTCGTCGGCCACGACTTCTTCCTCTTCCAAGACCGGGAGACCGACCGACCGTCGGTCGTCTACCGTCGCCACGCGTTCGACTACGGCCTCATCCGGCTCGCATAAGTCACGCGTTTCCCCGGCCGGTCACGCACCGGCCGGGACCAAGATCTCACAGCCGCCCATCGCGGAAAAATGTCTTGTGCAGCAACGAGTTTCGCCGCGGTGGGCGCATTGCCTGGAGCATTACCAGATCGGCGAAGGTTTCCGCGTCGCGTTCGCGGGCGGTGCCGTAATCGGTGCGGCCGAGCACATGCGCGATCGATTCCAGCGAGATGGACGGCAGCAGTTCGGCGACGGCCGCCAGCGTCTGTTCCGGAAGGGGGTTCGGGGGTTCCGGTTCCGCGCCGTGCCCGAGCAGCATGTGGCCTAGTTCGTGCACCACGATGTGTTCGGCATGCCACCGGGTGGTGTCGGCGCCGTAGACGATGACGTCGGAGTCACGCTTGGCGATCCACAGGCCGCTGCCGGTGCCGCAGCCGCTGCCGGACAGCACGCCGGCCCCGATCGGATGCAGGCTGATCGGCCGTCCGCGATATGCGGCGACCGCCTCGACATAGCCGGTCAGATCCCAGGGTTGGGGAATCGATACGGTTTTGGAGAGCTCCTGGAACCGTTGTTCGATACCGACCATGCGACGCGATCTCCCTACTGCAGCCTTGCATCGGGAGACGATCGTACCGAGTCGGCGCGGTGCGGGCGACGTGCTGTGGTCGGAGGTCTCGCGGTATCGAGCGGGTGTGACCGGGCCTAACAGTCGGCGATGATCTGGGTCAGCGTCGCCTGGTCGATATCGCCGCCGCGCAGCGCGATACTCGCCACATTCGCATCCCGCATGGTGGCGAGCAGTTCCAGCTCCCGGTCGATGGCGGCCGCCGCGGTTCCGGTGGTGGTGAGGTAGTCGGGGGCGACGCCGAAGGACTGCGCGATCGCCGCTAGTACCTCGAGATCCGCCGGGGTCCAATCGGTTAGGTGATCGAGTTCGCCGCTGCGCAGCCGCTCCAACTGTGCGGCATCGATCGGGCGGGTGAGCCGGGCGGTGACGTGTTCGGCCACCGTCTCGGTGCTGCGCTCCGGGGCCGAGCGCGGATGTACGACCGCGAAGAGCCGGTTGATCTTATGGCTCAAGGTCAGATCCGTCTGGTCGTCCATCGTCATGCTCCCTTCCCGTTGCGCGCCGCCCGTGCCCCGTTGGCCGCCTGCCAGCGCAGCCGGAACCGGGTTTCGGTGGCGGCGTCCACCGTCTCGGCGCGTCCGGCCAGCCAGCGACGGTAGCGGCGCTCCTCGAATTCCGTCTCGTCATCCGCCTCCGCCGGGGTTTCCAGCAGATGCGCGAAGGCCATTTCGACCAGTGGGTGCAGCTGCCTGCCCGGGCCGCCGTTACGTTCCAGCATGGTGGTCGCGTAGCGCGCGGACAATTTGGACACCACCCGGTTGAGCTCCGAAATCGCCGCCACCACATGGGGATCGGTGGTGCGGCCGCGTTCCACCGCGTCGTTGAGTTTGCCGGAGGCGGCGAGCAGCCCGGTCAGGTCGGCGATGTCGAAGGGGATCGAATCCGGGCCCGCCACAACGGATTCGCCCGTTTGCGGTGGGTCGGCGGGCTCGTCCGCGGTGGGGGTGCCGCCCGCGTAGGTGCGGGCGGCGCTGCCGGGCACCCAGCGCAGCGGCCCGTCGAGTTTGTTCAGCGTGCTGATGCTGATCGTCGCGGTGCCGTCCTCGATCTTGCGGATCGTGGGCGCGGATGGGCCGCCGAGATCCCCGATCTGGATCTGGGTGAGGCCGAGCTCGTCGCGGCGTTCCCTGATGATGCGGCCGAAGCGCTTCTGCCGCGACGGCTCCGAAGTGCGCTGCATAGTGGGCTTCATGGTAGTTCCATCCGGCAGCCGAAGCCAACTTTGTAGAAAGCATTTGAGAACTTCATCGAAATATTGCTACTGTCGAAGGGCGCCGAGTGGCACCATCGCCCGGCCTTGCGGTTCCGGAGCGGGCAGGGGCGTTCGCCGGAACGGGCGCCCCGGTCTGTTGCGCAACGGCGCGCGGCAGACCGGCTCAGCGGCATCTGGAGGGGATCGCTGAGCTGGTCTCCGGTCGAGCCTCGCGATGCCACTCGGCGCGGGGAACTTCGCGTCCGCCGAAATACCGTTACTCCGGGTACTGGTATCTCGTCGGGGTTCATGAGTAAATCGATCAGTGATGATTGATTTCGCGAGGACATGGGTAACTCGTCGGGCACGCCCAGAACCGGGCCAACGAATCTTGCCGTCGGCCCGCAACGTGGGTCTCGCCGCTCTTGCGATCGGCAAGAGGCGCGGAGAGGCGGACTAGCATGGCTTCCACTGCTGCTCGCCGTGCTGTCATCGTCGCCGGGGCGCGGACTCCGTTCCGCAAGGCGTTCACCAATTACACGCGGATGGATTCGATCGCGCTGGCCGATGCCGCCGTCGCCGGACTGCTCGAGCGCACCGCGCTGCCGAAGGATCAGGTGCAGGCGATCGTGTGGGGCGGGGTGATCCTGCCGAGCGCCGCACCGAATATCGCCCGCGAAATCGCGCTCGACCTCCGGCTCGATTCCGGCTGCGAGGGTTACACCGTCACCAGGGCGTGCGCATCCGGCCTGCAGGCGGTGACCGCGGCCGCCGCCGCCATCGAACGCGGCGAATACGACGTGATGATCGCCGGCGGCAGCGATTCCACCAGCAACGCCGAGGTCAAGCTGCCGCAGAAGGTGGTGCACGCGGCCGCGCCGCTCGCGCTCGGCAAGCCGAAGCCGAAGGACTACCTTTCGGCGGTCGCGCAGCTGGCGCCGTTCACCGATATCGTGCCGCGGCGGCCGAAGATCGCCGAGCGCACCACCGGTGAGGTGATGGGCGAATCGGCGGAGAAGATGGCCCGCATCCACGGCATCGGCCGGGCCGAACAGGACGAGTTCGCCGCCCGCTCGCATCAACGGGCCGCCGCGGCAATCGATTCCGGCCGCTTCGACGACGAGGTGCTGCGGGTGCGCACACCCGACGGCAAGGAGATCACCCGCGATGGGCTGGTGCGCGGCGACACCACCGCCGCGAAACTGGCCAGGCTGAAGCCGGTCTTCGCGGCCGACGGCACCGTCACCGCGGGCAATGCCAGCCCGCTCACCGACGGCGCGTCGGCGGTGCTGTTGATGAGCGAGGAGCGGGCGCGGGCACTCGGCTACCAACCGCTGGCCGCCTTCCGGTCCTGGAGCTACGTCAGCGTCGACCCCACCGATCAGGTGCTCATCGGTCCGGCCATCTCCATGCCGCGCGCGCTGGACAAGGCCGGAATGTCCTTGGCCGATGTCGATTTCGTCGATATCCACGAAGCCTTTGCCGCACAGACACTTTCGGTGCTCGCCGCGCTGGCCAGCGACGAATGGGCCAAGACCAGACTGGACCGGGACACCGCCGTCGGCGCGGTGGATATCGACCGGTTGAACGTGCACGGCGGCTCGGTCTCGCTGGGGCATCCCTTCGGCGCGACCGGCGCGCGGATGGTCACCACCATGGCCAACGAGCTGGCGCGCAGCGGTAAAAACGCCGCGCTGCTCGGTATTTGCGCGGCCGGTGGCATCGGCGCCTCGGCGGTTCTCGAACGCGTCTGAGCCACAAGGTTTTTCGGTAAAGCAAAGGCGCCCATGGAATCCCATGGGCGCCTTCGCTATTCGGCTCTGGCGGTCAGTGCCTGCGCCGGGTCTTCGGCTGCCGCTTGTCCTTCGACTGGGCGCGGGCGGCCTGGCGGCGCTCCCGCCGGGTGGTGCCGTCACCGTACTCGTCGACGTCGTCGTGCACCGCGGCGTGCCCACCTTCGTCCGGGCCGGAGTAGCTCAGACCGCGCGGGTCGCTGTTGTCGATTCCCTTGGCGCGCAAGGCCGCCGGCGCCGCATGACCATTGCCGGGCGCCTCGTCGGTCGGCAGCGAACGCTGCTCGCCGAACGCGCCGACCGGCGAACGCAGACCGGGATCGACGGCGACACCCTCGGGCTGTGGCTGCTGCACCTCGACCTGCAGGTTGAACAGGAAGCCGACCGACTCCTCCTTCAGGCCCTCCAGCATCGCCGCGAACATGTCGAAGCCCTCGCGCTGATATTCGACGAGCGGATCGCGCTGCGCCATCGCGCGCAGGCCGATGCCCTCCTTCAGATAGTCCATCTCGTAGAGGTGTTCGCGCCACTTGCGGTCCAGCACCGAAAGCAGCACCTGCCGTTCGAGATTGCGCATCGAACCCTCGCCGGCCAGGCCGTCGATCTCCTGTTCACGCTTCTCGTACGCGGTGTGCGCATCCTCGAGCAGCGCCTCCAGCAGATCGTCGCGGGTCAGATCGCCCGCCTCGCCGACCTCGGTCTCACCGGTCAGATCCTTGTAGTTGAGGCTCACCGGGTAGAGCGTCTTCAGCGCGGTCCACAGCTTTTCCAGATCCCAGTCCTCGACATAGCCCTCCGCGGTGGCGCCGTCGACGTAGGCGGTGATCACATCGGTGATCATCTCGTCGACCTGGCCCTCCATATCCTCACCGCGCAGGATCCGGTTGCGCTCGCTGTAGATGACGGTGCGCTGCTGGTTCATCACCTCGTCGTACTTGAGCACGTTCTTGCGGATCTCGAAGTTCTGCTGCTCGACCTGGGTCTGCGCGCTCTTGATGGCCTTGGAGACCATCTTCGCCTCGATCGGCACATCGTCGGGCAGGTTGAGCCGGGTCATGATCGATTCCAGTGCGGCGCCGTTGAATCGCCGCATCAGCTCATCGCCGAGCGAGAGGTAGAAGCGGGATTCGCCCGGGTCGCCCTGGCGGCCGGAACGACCGCGCAGCTGGTTGTCGATGCGGCGCGACTCGTGCCGCTCGGTGCCGAGCACGTAGAGGCCGCCGGCCTCGCGCACCGCCTCGGCGTCCTCCTCGGTCTGCGCCTTGACCTGCTCCAGCGTCGGCAACCACGCCTGCTGGTATTCGTCGGGCGTCGCCACCGGATCCAGGCCCTGCTTGCGCAGCAGGATGTCGGCGATGATGTCCGGGTTGCCGCCGAGCACGATATCGGTACCGCGACCGGCCATATTGGTGGCGACGGTGACCGCGCCGGGCCTGCCCGCCTCGGCGATGATCGCGGCCTCGTTCTCGTGGAACTTCGCGTTCAGCACGTTGTGCGGGATGCCGCGCTTGGTGAACTGCTTGGACAGATACTCCGAGCGCTCGACGCTGGTGGTACCGATCAGCACCGGCTGGCCCTTCTCGTGCCGCTCGGTGACATCGTCGACGACGGCGGAGAACTTGGCCTCCTCCGTCTTGTAGATCAGGTCCGACTGGTCCTGGCGGATCATCGGCTTGTTGGTCGGGATCGGCACCACGCCGAGACCGTAGATCTGGTGCAGCTCAGCGGCTTCCGTCTCGGCGGTACCGGTCATGCCGGACAGCTTGTCGTACAGGCGGAAGTAGTTCTGCAGCGTGATGGTGGCCAGCGTCTGGTTCTCGGGCTGGATCTCGACGCCCTCCTTGGCCTCGATCGCCTGGTGCATGCCCTCGTTGTAGCGGCGCCCGATCAGGATGCGGCCGGTGAACTCGTCGACGATGATGACCTCGCCGTCGCGGACGATGTAGTCCTTGTCGCGGGTGTAGAGCTCCTTGGCCTTGATGGCGTTGTTCAGGTAGCTCACCAGCGGCGAGTTGGCGGCCTCGTAGAGGTTGTCGATGCCGAGCTGGTCCTCGACGAATTCGACGCCCTGCTCGTGCACGCCGATGGTGCGCTTCTTGATGTCGACCTCGTAGTGCACGTCCTTCTTCAGCAGCGGTGCGATACGGGCGAATTCGGCGTACCACTTGGACGAGGCGTCGGCCGGGCCGGAAATGATCAGCGGGGTGCGGGCCTCGTCGATGAGGATGGAGTCGACCTCGTCGACCACGGCGAAGTTGTGCCCGCGCTGGACCAGATCCTCCAGCGAATGGGTCATATTGTCGCGCAGGTAGTCGAAGCCGAATTCGTTGTTGGTGCCGTAGGTGATGTCGGAGTTGTACGATTCGCGCCGCTCGGCGGGCGTCATACCGGACAGGATCACCCCGACGCTGAGGCCGAGGAACCGGTGCACGCGGCCCATCCACTCGGCATCGCGCTTGGCCAGGTAGTCGTTGACGGTGACGACGTGCACGCCGTCGCCGCTGATCGCGTTCAGGTAGGCGGGCAGCACACAGGTCAGGGTTTTACCCTCACCGGTTTTCATCTCGGCGATATTGCCGAGATGCAGCGCGGCGCCACCCATGATCTGCACCTTGTAGTGCTTCTGGTTGAGCACCCGCCACGACGCCTCGCGCGCTACCGCGAACGCCTCGAGCAGCAGGTCGTCCAGGGATTCGCCATCGGCGTAGCGCTCCTTGAACTCCTCGGTCTTGGCGCGCAGTTCCGCATCGGAGAGCTCCTCGAAGTCCGGCCCGATCGCGATGACCTCGTCGGCGAGGTGGGCGAGCCGCTTCACGATGCGACCCTCACCAATCCGTAGCAACCTCGTCAGTGTCAGCGCAGGCACGGGTCTCGTCAGTCCTCTGGTCGGTGTGTATCAACGGCGCGGATGCATTCCCAATGTTAATGCGGCACCCATGGTAGGCGCCGACCAGCAACGATGTGCTGCCTCACCCCCGGGTTCCGGCCATGAATGTCCCGCTGGGTCTCACCGTACCCGTGCTTGCTGTGAAGTGCGCCGGATCGGTTACCCGGGACTGGGGATGGCGCGCCGTCCCGGCCAGCACCGGGATGCCAGCGACCTCTCAGCGAATCGGATTGGCCCGGAACATGTTTCGTCATCCGTATCGTACGATGTAAGGCGTTCGGTATGCCGACGGAATACCGGCCGATCGTATCGGGGACGATCGGTGTCGGCATATGACGACCACTGAGCAGCGCGGCTCGGACTCCGGAGCCGATATCCGTCCGCTTGGCGATGGCGGCACGATTCGATCGAAACAGCTTGCCCGCGCGGCGGATCCGGGGGCGATGTATTCATGTGTGCCACGGACCAGGGATGGCACCGAAGGGAGCAGGCGGCAGCGTGATCACGAGGTTGACGCCGCAGGACGCGTCGTTCTATCGGCTCGAGTCGAGTAGCAATCCGATTCACATCGGCTCACTCGCGATCGTCCGGAATTCCGGCGGCGCGGATGAGGTCGCGCTGGACTACGACCGGCTCGTCGATCTGGTCGACGAGCGGTTGTCGCTGGTGCCGCGATATCGGCGCAAGGTGCGCGAGATCCCGTTCGCGCTCGGGCGGCCGGTGTGGGTGGAGGACAGCGGATTCGATATCACCTATCACGTCCGGCGCTCCGCGCTGCCCGGTCCCGGCACCGATGAGCAACTGCTCGACCTGGTGGCCAGGCTGGCTTCGCGGCCGCTGGACCAGACCCGGCCGCTGTGGGAGATGTACCTGATCGAGGGCCTCACCGACGGGCGCAGCGCGATCTTCACCAAAACGCATTCGGCGCTGGTCGACGGGGATACCGCGCTCGAAATCGGCCACGTCATCCTCGATACCGGCCCGTCGCCGCGCGGGGTCGCCGACGACGCGTGGCACGCGCCGCGCGAACCCTCCGAATCCGAACTGCTGATCGGCGCGCTCGCGCATCTGGCGGCCCAGCCGGGTGAGGCGCTGGAGGTGGTGCGCGAGGCGCGGTCCGGCGTGCTCGGGATGATCGGTTCGACGGGTAAGGCGGTGCATTCGGTGGTCGGCGCGGTGCGCGCCGCCGCGACCGGCACCCAGGACAGCCCGCTCAACATCCGGACCTCGCGCAATCGCCGCTTCGCCGTGGTGCGCACCGATCTGGAGGACTACCGCAAGCTGCGCAAGCGTTTCGACTGCTCGATCAACGACGTCATCCTGGCCGTCGTCACGGGTGCGCTGCGTAACTGGCTGCTCTCGCGCGGCGAGGCGCTGATCGAATCGTCGACCGTGCGGACGGTGGTGCCGATGTCGGTCTATGTGGACAGCCCTGGCGCCGCGCAACTGAATCCGGCCAGCGAGGTGTCCTCGTTCCTGATCGATCTGCCGGTGGGCGAACCGAATCCGGTGATGCGGCTTTCGCATATCTCGCACGCCACCGCGGCCAACAGCAAACATCGGCGCGGGGTGCGGGCGCGCACCCTGGTGCACATGGCCGGCTTCGCCCCGGCCAGCCTGCATGCGATGAGCGTGCGGGCGGCGAGTACGTTCGCAGAACACACGTTCAATCTGGTGATCACCAACGCGCCGGGTCCGCAGCGGCCGATGTATATCGGCGGCGCGCGGATGCTGGAGATGTATCCGGTGTCGCCGCTGCTGCGCAACCAGGCATCGAGCATCGGGATCACGTCCTATGACGGACGGGTCTGCTACGGGCTCAATGCCGATCGCGACGCGATGGCCGACATCGGCGTGCTCGCCGCGTCGGTGCACGAGTCCATGGAGGAGATGCTCGGTGCCTGTCTCTGATCAGAACACGATGCGGGTCTACATCCCCGCGACGGTGCCGATGCTGCGCGAGCTGGTGGCCGACCGGGAGCTGCGCGCGATCGGCGGCACCGCGTTCGCGGTCACCCCGGCGCTGCGCGAGGCGTACGCCTCGGGCGATGACGAGGAACTGGCCGAGGTCGCGATGAGCGAGGCGGCGCGGGCCGCGCTGCGGCTGCTGGCCGCCGAACGCGACGGGATCACCGAATCCGGCGAGGACGCACCCGCCGGTGACCGCGGCCCGGGCCCGGTGTACCGGCGCGCGGTGATCGCGGCCGATGTGAGCGGCGCGCGGCTGCGGCCCGATCTGGACGATGCGGTGGTGAAGCTGGCCGGCCCGGTTCCGTACGGCAAGATCGCCTCGGTGCACGTCGATCTGGCCGAGGCCGAGCCGGAGGTGGCCAAGGCGGTGGATGTGATCGACGCCGCAGATCTCGGTGACACCGACGCCGAATTCGTGCTCGGCGACGCCGAGGACCACCAACTGGCCTGGTACGCGGCCCAGGAGCTGCCGTTCCTTTTGGAACTGCTCTAGGCCGTCGCGCGGCGATTCGATGAGGGCCGATGGGTGGGCCCGGTTGCGCCACCCATCGGAACCTACGATGCCGTAACCTTGCTGCGGTACGGCAGGTCCAGACAGGAGACGAACGGCAGCGATGAGCTCGAAACGTGGGGGATTTTCCGTGCGGAGCGTCCGGGAGTGGCTGGAGGCCCCGGCCGCGAGTGTCGCCGAACGGGGCGGTCGGCTGAACGTGTTGCGCGGCGCGGTCGCGCGGGTCACCACCCCGCTGCTGCCGGACGACTATCTGCATCTGGCGAACCCGCTGTGGTCGGTGCGTGAGTTGCGCGGCCGCGTCGTCGAGGTGCGCAAGGAGACCGCCGATTCGGCGACGCTGGTGATCAAGCCGGGCTGGGGTTTCGACTTCAAATATCAGCCGGGCCAGTACATCGGCATCGGCATCCTGATCGACGGTCGCTGGCACTGGCGCTCGTATTCGCTTACCTGCCCGCCGAATTGGAACGAGCCGGGGCATGGCGGCAAGCGGGTGATCTCCATCGCGGTGAAGGCGATGCCGGAGGGTTTCCTGTCGAGCCATCTGGTCAACGGTGTGCGGCCCGGCGCCATCGTCCGGTTGGCCGCGCCGCAGGGCGGTTTCGTGCTGCCGTCACCGCCGCCGCCGAAGGTGCTGTTCCTGACCGCAGGTAGCGGCATCACCCCGGTCATGGCGATGTTGCGGGCGATGGATCGCCGCGACGCGGTGCCCGATGTGGTGCACATCCATTCCGCTCGCACCGCCGAGGACATCATGTTCGGCGCGGAACTGAGTGAACTGCACGACCGGCATCCCAGCTTCACCTTGCGTCCGCATCTGACGGGTGAGCGGGGCAAATTCGCACTGGATTCCTTGGACGAGGCGCTGCCGGACTGGCGCGAACGCGAGACCTGGGCCTGCGGCCCGGCCGCGCTGCTCGACGAGATCGAGCGGCACTGGCGTGATGCGGGCCTGAGCGATCGGCTGCATGTCGAGCGCTTCGAGATCGAGCGGTCGGCGGTGGGTGAGGGCGGCACCGTGACATTCGGCAAGTCCGGTCGCAGCGCGGCGGTGGACGGCGCGACCAGTCTGCTGGAGGCCGGTGAGTCGGTCGGTGTCCAGATGCCGTTCGGCTGCCGCATGGGCATCTGCCAAACCTGTGTCGTCACACTGAGTTCCGGTTACACGCGAGATCTGCGCAACGGTGATGAGCGCCGCGAGGGCGACAAGGTGCAGACCTGTATTTCCGCCGCGGCCGGCGACTGCACACTCGACGTCTGAGGGCGCGACATTTCGCGCGGGTAGGCTCGAAGCAATTTCGTGTAGGGAAAGGACCCCGGTGGCCATCACCGATATTCAGGCGTTCGCTCATCTCACGGCGGCCGACATCGAGGCACTGGGGCGCGAACTCGATGCGATCCGGCGCGATATCGAGCTCGCTCGCGGCGAGCGCGACGCGAAATACATCCGGCGCACCATCGCGGCCCAGCGCGGTCTCGAGGTGGCCGGGCGCGCCGTGCTGTTCGGCAGCCGCAACCGATGGGCGTGGCTGGCCGGGACGGCGCTGCTCTCGGTGGCCAAGATCATCGAGAACATGGAGCTCGGGCATAACGTCAGCCACGGCCAGTGGGATTGGATGAACGATCCGGAAATCCACTCGAGCACCTGGGAGTGGGATATGACCGGGCCGTCGGCGCAGTGGCGGCGCGCGCA
Source organism: Nocardia sp. JCM 34519.1 (assembly GCF_020361265.1). Taxonomy (NCBI): domain Bacteria; kingdom Bacillati; phylum Actinomycetota; class Actinomycetes; order Mycobacteriales; family Nocardiaceae; genus Nocardia; species Nocardia sp. JCM 34519.1. Next base: position 447,230 of record NZ_JAIRBR010000001.1, on the reverse strand, counting down.
CAACTATTCGCACCACACCTACACCAATGTGCTCGGCAAGGATGAGGACCTCGGTTTCGGCATCCTGCGGATGACCAGGGACGAGGAGTGGAAGCCGCTGCACCTGGTGCAGCCGTTGGCGAATCTGCTGCTGGCCGCCACCTTCGAGTGGGGTATCGCGCTGCACGACTGGAGCATCGAGAAGGAGCTCACCAAAACCCCGCGCTACCAATTGGGTTCGCCGGCGAACAAGGAGTTCGGCGGCAAAATCGTGCGGCAGGTGGCCAAGGATTTCCTGTTCTATCCGCTGCTCACCGGGCCCGCGTGGAAATCGACGCTGAAGGCGAACGCCACCGCGAACCTGGTGCGGAATCTGTGGGCATACGCGGTGATCTTCTGCGGGCATTTCCCGGACGGCGCCGAGAAGTTCACCATCGAACAGCTCGAGGGTGAGACGCAGGCCGAGTGGTATCTGCGGCAGATGCTGGGCAGCGCGAATTTCAAGGCCGGCCCGGTGATGGCGTTCATGAGCGGCAATCTCTGCTACCAGATCGAACATCACCTGTTCCCGGATCTGCCGAGCAACCGGTATCCGGAGATCGCGGCGCGGGTGCGCGAACTGTGCGACAAATACGATCTGCCCTACACCACCGGTTCGCTGGGCAAGCAGTATCTGCTCGCCTTCCGCACCATTCACAAACTGGCGCTGCCGGACCGATTCCTGAAGCGCACCGCCGACGATGCGCCGGAAACCTCGTCGGAGCGCAAATTCGCCGGGATCACCCTGCCCACCGCCGGGTGGAGCGAAAGTCATTGGCTGGGGGTGGATCCGGAGACCGGGCAGCGGCGCGGGCTGCGTTCGGCGCTGTATGAGGCCAAGGTGGTGCTGGAGGAGAAGGCACGGCACGAGAAGGAAGTGCTGCGCGAGGCCAAGGCGGCGTTGAAGGAGAAGGCGCGCCAGGAGCAGGCCGCGCTGCGCGAGGCGACGTCGGCGTTGCAGGAGAGGGCAAGGCAGGAGAAGGTCGCGCTGCGACGAAAGGCGTTGCGAGAGCGGGCGATCCTGCGGGTCCGCCGTCGCCGCATGGCCTGACGCTTCTAGCATCTTCAGGTCACATCCACAATGGAAGATTTGCCACAGTCTTGACGCGATCCTGACAACCTACGGAGCCGTAAGTTACGGTACTGTAGCCGCCATGGCAATCTCGGATGTCAAGGAATACGCGCATCTCACCGCGGCCGACGTCGAGGCGCTCGGCGCGGAATTCGATGCGATCCGGCGGGAGATCGAGGCCTCGCGCGGGGAGCAGGATGCCCGCTACATCCGCAACGTCATTCGGCTGCAGCGCGCGCTCGAAATCAGTGGCCGCGCGGTACTTTTCGTGAGCTTCCTGCCCCCGGCCTGGCTGGCCGGCGTTGCCCTGCTGAGCACCGCCAAGATCATCGAGAACATGGAGATCGGGCATAACGTCATGCACGGTCAGTGGGACTGGATGAACGATCCGGAAATCCACTCCAGCTCATGGGAATGGGATAACACCGGGCCGGCCAAACACTGGAAGCACACCCACAACTACCTGCATCACAAGTACACCAACGTGCTCGGCATGGACGACGACATCGGCTACGGCCTGCTGCGCGTCACCCGGGACCAGAAGTGGCGGCCGTTCAATATCGGCAACCCGGTCTACAACCTGCTGCTGCAGTTGTTCTTCGAATACGGCGTCGCCATCCAGCATTTGGAGCTCGGCAAACTCGCCGCGGGCCGATACAAGCCCGGCACCCCCGCGCGCGCCGAATTCGAGCGCAAGCGCAAGGAGGTACTCACCAAGGTCGGCAAGCAGGTCGTGAAGGACTACCTCGTCTTCCCGCTGCTCACCGGCCCGGCCTTCGTCTCGACGCTCACCGCGAACCTGGCCGCGAATATGATCCGCAACGTCTGGTCGAACGCGGTCATCTTCTGCGGGCATTTCCCGGACGGTGCGGAGAAGTTCACCAAGGCCGATGTCGACGGGGAGACCCACGCCGAGTGGTATCTGCGGCAGATGCTCGGCAGCGCCAATATCTCCGGCGGCGCGCTCACCCATTTCATGACCGGCAACCTCAGCCACCAGATCGAACACCACCTGTTCCCGGATCTGCCGAGCAATCGGTACCGCGATATCGCGGTGCGGGTGCGCGAGCTGTGCGACAAATACGACCTCCCGTACACCACCGGTTCGCTGCCGGTGCAGTACTTCAAGGCGTGGCGCACCATCCTCAAGCTGGCACTGCCGAACAAATACCTGCGCGACACCGCCGACGACGCCCCGGAGACCGCCTCCGAGCGCAAATTCGGCGGCAATACCGAACCCACCGTCGACCCGGTGACCGGCAAGCGGCGGGGTCTGCGCACCGCGCTGGCGGCAGGCAAGCGCCGGTTCGGGCGGCGCGGGCAGGCGCGGGAACTTCAACCGGTCGGGTGAGCCCTGCCGGGTCGGGGCTGGTTGACTCTGCCTCGTGTATGCCGAAGACCTGAACGTCTACGACGTCATCCGGATGCGGCGCGATGTCCGCGCGGAATTCACCGGGGATGTCGTCGACGATGCGACGCTGTGGCGGATTCTCGACGCCGCGCACCGGGCGCCGAGCGTCGGGAATTCGCAGCCGTGGGATTTCGTGGTGGTGCGGGAGCGGGCCACCCTGCGCAGGTTCGCCGACCATGTGGCCGAGAAGCGGATCGAATTCCGTGACGCGCTGCCGCCGGAGCGGGCCGCGACCTTCGAGCCGATCAAGATCGAGGGCATTGTCGAGAGCGGCACCGGCATCGTGGTCACCTACGACCATCAGCGCGGCGGCCCGCAGGTGCTCGGCCGGGCGACGGTGCCGGAGACCGGCATCTATTCGGCCGTGCTCGCCATCCAGAATCTGTGGCTGGCCGCGACGGCCGAGGGCGTCGGCGTCGGCTGGGTGTCGTTCTACGATCCCGGATTCCTGTCCGAACTGGTCGGGCTGCCCGACGGCATCCGGCCGGTGGCCTGGCTCTGTGCCGGACCGGTGCGCGAATTCCAGCGGGTCCCCGATCTGGAGCGTTTCGGATGGCGGTCCGGGCGGCCGTTGGACGAGGCGGTGCACCGGGAAACCTTCCGGGGCTGATCTTCGCGGTACCGCCCTGCGACGGCGGAAAATTCGGGTAGCTTACGCAGCGTGGACCGTAAAGCGGTCGAGAAATGGGTCGACGGCTATGAACGAGCCTGGCGCGCGGCGGGGACCGACGGGCTCGCGGACCTGTTCGCGCCGGAGGCCGGTTACCTGATCGCCCCGTGGGCCGAGCCCATACTCGGGCTGGCCGCCATCGCCGAATTCTGGGATGACGAGCGGGAGGGCCCGGACGAGGATTTCACCATGGAATCCGAAGTCGTCGCGGTCGAGGATGAGACCGCGGTGGTCCGGGTGGAGGTCGAATACGGGGGCGCCGCGCCGATTCGCTGGCGGGACATGTGGATTCTGCGCTTCGACGAATCGGAACGGTGTATCTGGTTCGAGGAGTGGGCCTTTCCGCCGGATCCCACCAATTGAGTTCCGCAGGAAACATTTCGTCATTGATCCGAAAACCGGATGAACCCTGTTGTTCGGTTCGGTTTGTTAGCGTGCCGGTTCATGACAGGGGTTGGAACAAGACTATTCGCAGGTGTTTTCGCGGTGCTCGTCGCGGCATTCGCTGTGGTTGCCGGTGTTTCGGCCGCGCCGCAGCCGATGCGGGCGGATTCCGTCGTTCTGGTGAACGCCACAGTGCCGCAGCGCGCTTGGGACACCTTGGCGAAGATCGACGCGGGGGAGTGGCCGCCGAACGACGGTTCGGGCACGCACGGCGGCACCACCTGGACGAACCGGGAGGGCACGCTGCCGAGGACGGACGGCTCGGGCAACCCGATCCACTACCTGGAATGGGATGTCAACCGAAAGTTGCCGGGGCACAACCGCGATGCGGAGCGCATCGTCACCGGCAGCGACGGTTCGGCCTGGTACACCGGCGACCACTACGCCACCTTCACGCGGATGCGCTGACGCGCGGTCACCTCGACACCGGGTCGCGCCTTCGAAGTGGGAGCGGCCGGTGGTCGCGATGGTCGTGGACCGAAAGCACACTGGAAGTATGCGAACTCGACGCAACGGTGTGCTCGGCGCCGCGTTGACGTGCGTGCTGGTTTTCGCGACGGCCTGCGGTGGCGGTTCGCCGACCGAGAAGACGACGCCTCCTCCCTCGGGCGGTGACACTGTCACCCTCGACGGGGCCGTCTACGGCCGGCCACTGGTGGCAGGGGACACGATTTACGCTGCGACAGAACGTAATTCGGTCTACGCCATGACCGGTTCGACCGTGCGTTGGCGCGCCCGGCTCACCGAGCCGATATCGCGGTCGAAGCTGCCGTGTGGCGATATCGATCCGGAGGGGATAACCGGGCAGCCCACCTACGACGCGGTGGCCCACCGGTTGTACGCGGTCGCCGAAACCGCCGACGCCCACCATGTGCTCTACACCCTCGACGCCGATTCCGGCGCGGTGGTCGCCCAGGTTCCGGTCGATCCGCCGTTCGGTGATCCCGCCGCATATCTGCAACGCCCGGCGCTCGCCTTCTGGAACGGTCGCGTGTACGCCGCATTCGGCGGCAATTTCGGCGACTGCGGCGAATACACCGGAGCCGTTGCGGTTGTGGATGTTTCGAATAACGCCGTCACCTGGTATCGCGCGTCGTCCGGCGGGCGTGGCGGTATCTGGGCTCCTGGCCCACCGGTCATCGCGAACGATCGGCTGTACTACTCGGTCGGCAACGGTGACGCCGGGCCCGGAACCGCTTATGACGGAACGGATTCGGTGATCGCGCTGACGGCGGACCTGCGCCGGGCCGATTTCTTCGCCCCGGCGACCTGGGCGCAGGACAATGCTGCCGACAAGGATCTCGGTTCGATGAATCCGGCCCTGGTCGGCGGGCATATCGTGATCGCGGGCAAGGCGGGCAACGGTTATGTGCTCGATGCCCGCAATCTAGGCGAAATATCCACTCGCGCACCGGCATTCACCAACTGCCGGGCCTTCGGCGCCGCCGCCGTCGCCGCCGACGTGATCTATTTGCCCTGCGCCAACGGCATTACGGCGGTGCGCATCGGCACCGACGGCACGGCCGCGGTGCTCTGGCGCGCCACGGTGCCCGCGACCGGTTCCCCGGTTGTCGACAGGAATCGAATCTGGGCCGTCGACTGGCATTCCGGCGCCCTCTACGCACTCGATCCGGCGACCGGGCGGGTGATCGAGCAGCACAGCACCGGGCCGCTACCGCATTTCGCCACCCCGGCGCTATCGGGTTCGGCCGTCGTACTCGGCACGATGTCCGGGCTGCGGTTCATTGGGTCGCGGTGATTGCCCTGCCGGGCAAAGAATCTCATCGCAGGCAGATGCGGATGGCCGGAAGCGAATTGGCCGGGTTGTCCGGGATCCGGTCGGCCGGGCAGTGTTGTCCGCCAACGGTTTCGATGCGCACCGCATCGTCGGCGCGGGTGCGCTGTGGCGGATCCGCCGCCCTCGCCGCGTTCGATCGGGCGAGCGCGGCGGTGAAGGCACAGCGCCGGGCCACCGGCGATGGCGTCGTCCGCGACCGGGCCTGCCCGGTTCGCGGGCCGGGGTGCGGTGGTACGCAGCGCGGCAGCGCTCGATCGGTGCGTCCCGGTACCTGCGGACCACGCACCGGTGGGTGCGCGCCGAGCGGCCGCGATGCGGGTAGCTGTACCGCCATCGCGCACGAGCCCGCGGTACACACCCGCCAGTGCATGGCCCGGCCGTCGACCCGCCGGTCGGCCATTGTCCAGGTCATGACGGTGGCAGCGGCCAGCGTCGCGACGACGGCGGAACGCGCGATCCGCTGAACGCGCATGGTGCGATCACCTCCGGTATCGACCGTTCCGGGGCGCGGGTCGGCTGAATCCGGAACGTGCGCACCATCATTCGCCACTCCATCGAGCGCAGCCTACCGCGCGGGGTCGACATCCGGGACCATGCCCCCGACCGATCAGGCGGACGCCGCAGGCTCCCGCAAGTACTCCGGAAGCGAATCACGCAGGGCGAATACCTTTCTCGGCTGATTCCCGGCGAGGAAGTCGAGGATCATCCGGTTCACCAGCTCGGGCTTCTCCATGGGAACGCCATGCGATGCGCCGGGGACGACGGCGAGTTGGGAGTCGGGTATGGCCCTGGCCATGGCGAGGCTGTGCTCGACCGTCACCCCGTCGTCGTCGCCCTGCATGAGCAGGGTCGGCGCCTGGATCGCGGCGAGATCGCAGATGGCGATATTGGGCTCCTCCCGCCACATCCGCAGCAGCTTCTCGTAGATCACCGGGAAATGGTCGGGTCCGTCCGGGGCGTCGGTGTAACTGCCGCGGACGATCTCGCCCATCCTGGTGCTGGCGGGTTCCTCGAAAAGCTCACGGCAGCCAGGGGTTTCGCCATCCCGGTTGACGTAGACGCCGATCGCGACCAGTTTGCGCACCAGGTCGGGCCGCTGCATGGCGACCAATACCGCGACGATCCCGCCATCGCTCCAGCCGACGAGGTGCGCGGCGCCGATTTCCAGCGTTTCGAGGAAGGCCGCGGTGTCGTCGGCCATGATCTGGTAGCTGATCGGGCCGTCGACATCGGCGGTGTGCCCGTGGCCGCGCCGTTCGGGCACATAAACCCGGAACTGCTTGGCCAGTTCCGGTATCTGCGCCAACCAGCTGAGCGCGTTCGCGCCGCCGCCGTGTAGCAGCACGAGCGGCTCACCCTCGCCGTACACCTCGTAATACGTGTTGACACCACCGGCAATGACGTATTCACCCATGAAATCCATGCTGCACCCGGGCTCTTGCGTGTCGCTTGCACCGAACGGCGTGCCGCTTGCACGGAACGGTGTGGCTCAGTGCGGATTCGGGGCGCCTGCGGTCAGGATGGCGAGGAATTCCGTTGCGGCACGGCCGGGGTGGCCGCCCGCGCGGCGCACGGCGACGACCGGGATTTCGGCCTTCATCGCCGGGACGTCGATTACGCGGAGGCTCCCGATCCGCAGTTCCTCGCGAATGTTGGCCAACGGCATGAGCGCGACGCCGAGCCCGGCCTCGATCAACCGCTTCTGCGCGGTCAGGCTGTCGACGGTGGTTATCGATGGATCGGTGATACCCGCCGCCGCCAGCTGACCCTCCAGCAGACCGCGGAACGAGCCGGTGCCGCCGCGCTCGGCGGGGAAGCCGAGCCAGGTGGCGTCCCGCAGCGGCCGCAGGTCCGGCAGCCGGTCTGCGGTGATCGGATGGTCGGCCGGTACCACCAGGTAGAGCCGCTCCGCGCCGAGCGGGATCGATTCCAGTTTCGGGTCGGTGTCCGGGTGGTAGCGCAGGCCGAGATCGGCGGTGCCGCCGCGGACGAGCGCACTCACCTCACGGCTGGTCGCCGTGCGCAGATCGATCGTGACATCCGCTGTGCGTGAGGTGAATTCGCGCAGCGCGTCGCCGATGTGCGAATCGGCGAGCGTGCCGACGATGGCCAGCCGCAAGGTGAGCGGGAGGGTTGCGGCCCGGTCCCGCACGGCCTGTTCGCCATCGCGGAGCGCGGCCAGCGCGGCCTCCGCGTATGGCAGCAGTGCGCGTCCGGAATCGGTCAGTCGCATGCGGCGGCCGACCCGTTCGAACAGCTTCGTATCGAGGCCGCGCTCCAATTCGTGGATCCGGCGGCTGATCGCCGGCTGCGAGCGATGTAGTCGCCGCGACGCCTCGGTGAATCCGCCCGCCTCCGCGATGCAGAGGAAGGCCTCGATCTCCTCGAACGTCATTCCATCAGTATTCCTGATGCGTACGGCTAAGGATTATGCATTTGAATGATGACGAGTCGGCGCGCAGAGTGAACGTATGACTGATCAGGCGACGAAGATCGCGCGTTTCCGGGCCCTGCACGAGCGGCCGGAACCGCTGCTGCTGCCGAATCCGTGGGATGCCGGAACGGCCCGCCTGTTGGCCGCGCTCGGATTCGAGGCGCTGGCCACCACCAGCCTCGGCGTGGCGAACGTTCTCGGCCGCACCCGTGCGACGCTGCCCGAGATTCTGCGCAACTGTCGCGAAATGGACTCGGCCACACCGCTTCCGGTGAACGTCGACCTGGAGAACGGATTCGCCGACGACCCCGTCGCCGCGGCCCGCTCCATCGAACTGGCCGCCGATGCGGGTGCGGCCGGTGCGTCCATCGAGGACTACACCGGAGACAGCCGGACTCCGATCTACGACTTCGCGCTGGCCGTCGACCGGGTTCGCGCGGCCGTGGAAACCGTTCGCGCGCTGCCGAATCCGTTGGTATTCACCGCAAGAGCCGAAAATCTGCTGTACGGCATAGACGATCTGGATGACACCATCCGGCGGCTGCAAGCCTTCGAGGAGGCCGGGGCCGATGTGCTGTACGCGCCGGGCCTGCGCACACTCGACCAGATGCGCGCGGTGGTCTCCTCGGTGCGCAAACCGGTGAATGTGGTGATGGGCTTCGCCGATCCGTCGATCACGCTGGATCAATTACGCGAAATCGGAGTCCGGCGCATCAGCATCGGCGGCGCGCTTTCCCGAATCGCGTTGCGCGCCTTCACGGACGCGGCCGCGGAGATGCGCGCCGGCCGATTCGGATTCGTCGCCGATGTACCGCCGCTTTCCGAGCTGCATCGGGTATTCGTGGATTAGCCGTTTGTTCAGACCGGCTGTGACGCATTCATCAGCCCGAGTACTACGGCGGTCAGCGGGAGTCCGCCGGTGCCGAAGGCCGCGGCCATGGCGTAGCCGATGAGCAGGTCCTCGATAGTCGGTTCCGGCGGGGTGATCTCCACACTCTTTTTCAGGATGGTCACCGTGCGCGGAACCGCCCACACCATATCTATCGTGCCGCCCGTTCCGGCGGTCAGTTCGCCGAATTCCTTTTCGGCTTCATTCGGCTTTCCGCCGATGAAAAGGCTGGACTCCACGTCCACTGGACGCAGGCTCAGATACCGGCCTTCGATTTCGGCGACGACTCGATACGATCGCAATGTCAGGATCCCTTTTCCGGGAGACAGTGCGATCTTGCGATCGTTGATCCGCGCGGATAAGCGGTCGGCTTTGCGCGTTCCGATCGGCACACGTTTGCGTTTACGTGGACCGCTGCGTTCGATGGTGACGACGATCGAGTCGTCCGACTCGAGACGGGTCGATACGCGGGTGTCGGTCCGTTCGACGACGATATTGCCGAACAAGACGGTGTCGACGAGTACTCGTTCGTGTGCTGCCGCTGTTGTCACGTTTTCACTTCCCCCCGGGTCCGGCGCCGAGCCGTCGGCGCGCCAGCGTAACTCTAACCCATTCGAAGCCGCGGCCCGGCAACGACACTGGGCGGCATCGGTATTCGATGCCGCCCAGCCGAATCCGGCCGTCTAGGAGTGGAACTCGACATCCTTGGTCTCGACCACTCCGGCGGTCCGCCCCGGCGCCGCCTGGAAAGACCAGTACAGATTGGTGTGCGCGATAACCTTTTCCGGTGCCGGCGCGCCCCACTGTGTCAGGTCTTCGGTGGTGTGCGCGTCGCTGACCAGGATCGTGTCGTAGCCCCTGGTGAGCGCGCCGTGCAGGGTTGAGCGGATGCAGCCGTCGGTCTGCACGCCGGATATGACGAGCCGCCCGACGCCGAGATCGGCCAGGATCGACTCCAGCGCGGTGTCCTCGAAGGAGTCGCCGTACTTCTTCTCGATCCGCCGCTCGGTGTCGGCCGGTTTCAGCTCCGCGACGATGGCCCATCCGTCGCTGCCGATCGCGACCTCGTCATTTGAGTGCTGAATCCAGATGACCGGCACGTCTTCTCGCCGCGCCTGCGCGACCAGGTCGCCGATCCGCGAGATCACCGCATCCCGCTCGTACGTCCCCGCGACGAAGGCATCCTGCACATCGATCACCAGAAGCGCGGTGTGTGGCCGGTTTTCGAGCATGCTCATCTATCACTCCCTTGCGCCGATACCGGTGCCAACGGTAGACGCCGCATCCACCGCCCGCCACCCACAACCCGCCTGCCCCCAACCATCGCGACAACTCATCCACCGCGGCCGGAAATCATGCGGCACAACTAATTAACCGAAATAAACCGGACTGATTATCAGAAGCTGAATCGCCGGGGTACAAGTCTGCCGATTTCGATCAGCAAGCGACGGGCCTGGATTTTTCGGGCGCAGGTGTTTAGCGGGCAATTCATATGCTCCTGCATTATTCGGTGTGCATCCGACGCGGTCATGTTGTCGAGCCGGCTGTGGTCGTTCGGTGGAATGTCGTACATGGTGAGCACCTCTTGTTTCGAGAATGGCGAAATTGCCGATGCGGCAATGCATTCCGGCTCGTGGGGTTTGCTGTTTTCGGTACGTTGATGTCTGGTTCAGGTCTACACTCCCGGATCGGGGTTTGTAACTTATCTGTCTTTCGGTCGTGAATGTTGTTGTAGCTCTTCCAGTTTGCCGCGTGCGGCGATTCCAAAATCGACTACAACCGATAGTGAGGCTACGTAATGACAGCATCGTCTGTTCCACGGCGCAGTCTGGGCCGTCAGCTGAAGAAGTTGCGCGAGGATGCGGGGGTTTCCGCCGCCGCGGCGGCGAAGGCTATCGAGGTGTCGAAGCAGACGCTGTGGCGGATCGAATCCGGTCAGCTGGGGCCGAAACTCAAAGAGCTGTATGTGAGCATCCTGTGCGCCATGTACGGTGCGGGCGAAGCGGAGACCAATGCGCTCGTCGGCCTGGTCGCCGAGCTGAAGAAGTCCGGATGGTGGCACAGCTTCGGCGATCCGCTGTCCGCCCATGCGAATGTCTTCCTGGGATTCGAGGAGGGGGCGAAGCGGCTCACCGTATTCGAACCCGCGCTGATGCCCGAGCTGCTGCAAACGTCCGACTACCGGCGGGCGGTGCTTTGGATCGAACATCCCAATCAACCGACCGATTTCGTCGAAAACCGAGTCGAGATCCACCGGCGGCGGCTGCGGCGACTGACCGGGCGCGCCGGCGGGCTGGAGCTGCGGGCGCTCATCGGGGAAACGGTGCTGCACACGATGGTCGGTGGCCCCGCGGTGATGTCCGGGCAGCTGCGCCACCTGCTGGATGTCGCGACGATGCCGAATATCTCGATCCGGGTGATACCTCGGTCGAAGATGGGCGCATGCATCGGCCTGATCACCGGCGCCTTCATCATGATGGAGTTTCCGGCACATCCGACTGTGCACCTCACCGAACCTCCGCTGATCTATATCCAGGGCTACACCGGCGGCCTGTATCTGGATAAGGAGCACGAGATTCGGCAATATCGCTGTGCCCTGGCACAGCTCCAGCACATGGCTTTGGGCGAGGAGGAGTCCAAGAATCTGATATCGCGGATTGTCATGGAGTACGCGCAATGACCGGTGGGGGATACCGCGTACTTCAATATCGGCGGCGGCGACCGTTCGATCGCGGCCGACGGTGTTGTGGAATGCGATATCGCTCCATCGAGCGTTATTGCAGCCGAACGGATTTCACCACGACTCGTTGGAGTTGAGTGCGACGAGCAGCCGGCGGATGGCCGCGACGCGGCGTTCCTTGCCGGGCAACAGGTCGAGGGCGCATTCCGGATCGGCGGGCGGGCCGAGGTGGGTGCAGCCGCGCGGACAATCCTCGATGGCTTCGGCGAGATCGCTGAATGCCGCGATGACGTCGTCGGGGGTGATGTGCGCGAGGCCGAAGGACCGCACGCCGGGGGTATCGATCACCCAACCGCCGCCCGGCAGCGGGAGGGCGACGGACTGGGTGGATGTGTGCTTGCCCTTGCCGACCCCGGACACCTCGCCGACCGCCCGATCCGCCTCCGGCACAAGGCGATTCACCAAGGTGGATTTGCCGACACCGGAGTGGCCGATGAGCGCGGTGAGCCGGTCCAGCAGCAGGTGCTGGACCGGCTCCAGCGGGTCGTCGCGGCCGCCGTAGACGATGGTCAGGTCGAGATCGTCGAAGTCGGAAGCGAATTCGGATTCGGCGGCCAGATCGTGTTTGGTCAGGCACAGAATCGGTTGCAGCCCACCGGCATACGCGGCGACCATGGCGCGTTCGACGAATCCGGTGCGCGGCGGCGGATCGGCGAGCGCGACCACGATGAACAGCTGCTCGGCGTTGCCGACCACGATCCGCTCGAACGGATCGGTGTCATCGGCGGTGCGCCGCAACACTGTTCGGCGTTCGGTGACCCGCACGATGCGGGCCAGGGTGTCGGGTTTGCCGGACAGGTCGCCGACCACCTCCACCTGATCGCCGACCACGATCGGGGTGCGGCCCAATTCGCGGGCCCGCATCGCGACGATGGGGCGCGCCGGATCGCCGCCGAGTACACATCCCCAGCGCCCCCGGTCCACCGAGACCACCATCGCCGCCTGCGCATCACTGTGCGCCGGACGGGTTTTCGTGCGGGGTCGGGAGCTGCGGCCCGGACGCACCCGCACATCGGATTCGTCGTAGCTGGCCGCCGAACGTCCGGGGCTCAGTGCGCGGCTCCCAACATCCGGCCCCATAGCTCGACGAAATTGGGCAGCGTCTTGGCGGTGGTGCCGATGTCCTCGATCGAGATGCCCGGCACCCGCAGGCCGAGAATCGCACCGGCCGTTGCCATCCGGTGATCGGCGTAGGAGTGCCAGCTGCCGCCGTGCAGTTCGGCGGGCACGATCTCCAGACCGTCGTCGGTTTCGGTGACCTTGCCGCCGAGCCGGTTGATCTCGGTGGCCAGCGCGGCGAGCCGATCGGTCTCGTGGCCGCGCAGATGTGCGATGCCGCGCAGCACCGACGGCGAATCCGCAAGTGCCGCAAGGGCGGCCACCGTCGGCGTCAGCTCGCCGACGTCGTGCAGGTCGATATCGATGCCGGCGAGCCGGTCGGGTCCGCGCACGGTGAGCACGCCGTCGAAGATGCGCGCCTCGGCGCCCATGCGCACCAGGATCTCCCGGATCACATCGCCGGGCTGGGTGGTGATGCGCGGCCAGTGCGGAATGCTCACCTCGCCGCCGGTGATCGCGGCGGCCGCCAGGAACGGGGTGGCGTTGGACAGGTCGGGTTCGATTTCCCAGTCCACCGCGCGAATCGGGCCGGGATGCACGGTCCAGGTCTGCGCCTTGCGGCTGTCGGTCGGCGCGCCCACCTTCACATCGGCGCGGCGCAGCATCTCCACCGTCATCTCGATATGCGGCATCGACGGCAGCGCCTTACCGGTGTGGTGCACGACGATGCCCTCGTCGAACCGGGCCGCCGAGAGCAGCAGCCCGGAGACGAACTGGGAGGATCCGGACGCGTCGATGCTGACCGACCCGCCGCGCAGCGATCCGCGTCCGTGCACGGTGAACGGCAGGCCGTCGCCCTCGATCTGCGCGCCGAGCGCGCGCAGCGCGTCCAGGATGGTGCCGATCGGACGCATCTTGGCCTGCTCGTCACCGTCGAAATGCACCGCGCCGCCGGCCAGCGCGGCCACCGGCGGCAGGAACCGCATCACGGTTCCCGCCAGTCCGCAGTCGACGGTGCCGCCGCCGAGGGCGGCCGCCGGAGTGACGGTGAGCGTGTCACCGGCGCCGTCGATGGTCGCGCCGAGCGTGCGCAGCGCGTTGATCATCAGGTTGGTGTCGCGGCTGCGCAGCGCGCCGGTCAGGGTCGACGGTCCGTCGGCCAGCGCCGCCAGGATCAACGCCCGGTTGGTGATCGACTTGGACCCGGGCAGGGTCACCGTCGCGTGAACGGGGCTGTCGACATGGGGAGCGGGCCAGAAACTCACCTTTCCATCTTGACTCATGAGTCACATGGACGCGCCACCGGAGTGTGTTTATTTGTGCCGCCCGTGCAGCACCGGCACCAACCGCCGCAGCAGCTTCATGGTCGACTGGGTGCGGCTGTAGCTGAGCAGCGCCATGCCCGGAATCGCGAAGCGCTGCACCGCGATCGAGTGCGGCCGGGCGAACTCCTGCAATCCGGCCGCACCGTGGATGCGGCCGATGCCGGAATCGCCGACGCCGCCGAACGGCAGGCCGGCGATGGCGGCGAAGGACAGCACCGAGTTCACCGAGGTGGCGCCGACCCGCAGCCGCCGCGCGATATCCAATCCGTTCTTGCGCGAGTACACCGCGGAGGCGAGCCCGTACTTATTGGCATTGGCCAGTTCGACGGCCTCGTCGACGCTGTCGACGGTGCGGATGGTGACGGTGGGCCCGAAGGTCTCCTCCTGCACCGCATCGGAGTTCTCGTCCACATCCACCAGCACCACCGGCTCGATGAACGGACCCTTCACCGAATCCGGTCCGCCGAGCACCGCGGTGCCGCCGTGCTTCAACGCGTCATCGATATGCCGTTTGACGATATCGATCTGGCTCGGCATGGTCATCGGCCCGTAGTGCGCCCCCGCACCGGAACCGGGTTTGACGTCGGCGAGGATCTTCTTCACCTCGGCGATGAACTGATCGCGCACCGAGCGGTCCACGTAGACGCGTTCGACGCCCGCGCAGGTCTGGCCGCTGTTGGCGGTGGCGCCCCAGGCGACCGCGTCGGCGGCGGCCTTCAGGTCGGCGTCGGCGGCGACGATCACCGCATCCTTACCGCCGCATTCGAGCAGCACCGGGGTGAGCGTCTCGGCCGCGGCGGCCATGATCCGCTTGCCGGTGGCGGTCGAACCGGTGAAGGCGATCTTGTCGACGCCGGCCTTGACCAGTTCCGCACCGGTCGCGCCGAAGCCGTTGATCGTGCTGAATACGCCTACCGGCAGTTCGGGATTCGCCCTGACGAACGCGTCGGCGAGGAAATTGCCGATGGTGGTGGAGTATTCGCTCGGCTTGAACACCACCGCATTGCCCGCGGCGAGCGCGTATGCGATGGAACCGTTCGGGGTGTACACGGGATAGTTCCACGGGCCGATCACGCCGATGACGCCGTACGGGCGGTGTTCCAGCCGGGCGGCGAAGTTCGCCATGAACATGCCGGGCGAAATCTTCTTGGGGCCCAACACCTTTTCGGCGTGTTTGGCGGCCCAGTCGATATGTTCGATGGCCAGCATGAGCTCGAGGAAGGAGTCGTCGAGCGGCTTGCCGTTCTCGCGGTGGATGAGCGCGGTGAATTCGTCGGCGTCGGCCACCAGGCGGCTCTTCCAGCGCAGCAGGTGGTCGCGGCGCCGGCCGTAGCTCAGCGCACCCCAGGTGGCGGCGGCGGTGCGGGCCTTGGCGACGGCCGTGCGCACCGCGTCCGCATCTGCGATCGGGTGCGTCGCGATAACCTCGCCCGTGGCCGGATCGACCGACTTCAGGACGTCCTGGTCGGGGGTGGTCTCGGTGGATGTCACGGTGGATCTCTCCTCTTGCGTGATTCGCCAGCGGGCAGCCTGGGCGCGTGAGAGAATGCTAGGTGAAAACTCTCATCTGGTCACCCACTATCGTCCAATTGTCCCCGAGTTTGTCGGTACACGATGGGAGTATCGGGATATGTGCGGACGTTATGCGACCACCACCAACCCGGCCCGGTTGGCCGCCGACCTCGACGCGATCGATGAGACCGGCGCCGCCGACGCCAGGACCTTCACCAGTTACAACGTCGCACCCACCACCCAGGTGCTCACGGTGGTGCGCAGGCACGAGCACGGCCACCCCGACGACGAGCCGAAACTGCGGGTGCGCCGGATGCGCTGGGGCCTGATCCCGGTGTGGACCAAGGTCGCCGAGCCCGGCGTCCCGGTGAAGGGCAAGCCGCTGTTCAACGCCCGCGCCGACAAGGCCGCCACCACCGCGTCGTTCCGCGACGCCGTCAAATACCGGCGCTGCCTGGTGCCGATGGACGGCTGGTACGAGTGGCTGGTCGAATCCGCGGGCAACGGTAAGGCCGTCAAACATCCCTATTACATGTCGAACGCCGACGGCTCCCGGCTGTATATGGCCGGGCTGTGGTCGGTGTGGCGGGACCGCGCGCTGCCGGACAGCGATCCGCTGCTGTCGTGCACCATCCTCACCACCGATTCGGTCGGCGAGCTCACCAAGATCCACGACCGCATGCCGCTGCCGATGCCCGAGGAACACTGGGACGCCTGGCTGGACCCGGACCATCCCGCGCCCGCATCCCTGCTGGAGACCCCGGCCGCGGCGGCCGTGGCGGGCATCGCAGTGCGCCCGGTATCGCCACTGGTGAACAGCGTGAAGAACAACGGGCCGGAATTGCTTGCGCCCGTTACCGATACCGAACAGGCCGGGCAGATCAGCCTGCTCTGAACCAGTTGTTCAGAGCGGGCACTTGATGCTGTTGGTGGCGATGTTGAACGCGCACTTGATCACGCCGGTGATCAGATCGATCACGCTGTTGGTGGTCTTACCGCCGAATTTCTCGGCCTTCTCCGCCTTTTCATCCTTCTTCGGCGGGTTGCCGGGGGTGTCCTTGCCGTCGAGCGGGTAGTTGGCGTCGACCTGGATGACAGCGGGCGCGGCGGCAGTAGTCGCGGTGTCCAGCACCACTGTTCCGAGGGTGAGCAACGAGGCTCCGAACAGGACAACGACAAGCTGGCGCGCACGCATCTCGCATCACTCCTCGACTCGGACCGGTTGATCCGTCCAGTAACGCACAATTCGCCCGGATCCCCGCGCAACCCGCCCGGTCGAGGCCGCGGAATTTACCCACCCCTGGTCGGCTCCGCCTCCCTACCATCCCCGTGGGTGATCAGCCCGAGATCACCGGCGCGGTGACGGCTGACGTCAAACGGACCAGGTCGGCCGGGGCGAGTTCGATCTCCAGCCCGCGCCGCCCGGCGCTGCACAGCATCCGGTCCCAGGACAGCGCCGATTCGTCGATCACGGTCGGCAGCTGTTTGCGCTGGCCGAGCGGGGAGATGCCGCCGAGCACATATCCGGTGGTGCGTTCGGCCTTGGTCTTATCGGCCATACTCGCCTTCGACGCGCCGAGTGCGGCGGCAGCGGCCTTGAGCGACAACGTATTCGGCACCGGTAGCACCGCGACGGCGAGCGCGCCGGTACCCAATTCGATCACCAGTGTCTTGAAGATCTGGGCGGGCCCGACCCCGAGTTCGGCGGCCAGCGCGTCCACCGCCTCCGCACCGTAGGAGTCCGAACGCGGGTCGTGCTTGTACTCGTGCACGCGGTGGGCCACACCGGCTTTGGTCAACGCGGTGATCGCCGGGGTGGCGGCTCCCTTTGCCATGCGGGTCACCCTAATATCACGGCGCACTCGTCTCGTACCGGTTTTTTGCGATGCTCCGATGTCGCTGCGGGAACAAGCGGACGGTTGTGTCGTGTTATGTGCAGGTACAGAGGTTCAAACCCGTGATCGACGTGAAGGAGAGGTCGGTGCCTGTTCTGGTCGAAGAGCGCCCGACACACCTGCGCTTCTCATTCGAAAACGCCTTGCCGGTAGATTTGGCTGGTACGGCGATCGAAGGGATTGGTGTGACGAGCGACGATGACGTGGCGACCGAACCGGACGAGGTCGGTGCCGCGGTCGACGATGCCGAGCTGGCGCAGCGGTTCGAGCGCGATGCGCTCCCGCTGCTCGACCAGCTCTACGGTGCCGCGCTGCGCATGACCAGGAATCCGGCCGATGCCGAGGATCTGGTCCAGGAGACCTATGTCAAGGCGTATCAGGGGTTCAAATCCTTCAAGGAGGGCACGAATCTGCGTGCCTGGCTGTACCGGATCCTGACCAACACCTACATCAACTCCTACCGCAAGAAGCAGCGCCAGCCCGCGCAGTATCCGACCGACGAGATCACCGACTGGCAACTCGCCGCCACCGCCGAGCACACCTCGACGGGTCTGCGCTCGGCCGAGGTGGAGGCGTTGGACGCGCTACCCGACGACGACATCAAGAACGCTTTACAGGAGCTGCCGGAAGAGTTCCGGATGGCGGTGTATTACGCCGATGTCGAGGGCTTTCCATATAAGGAAATCGCCGACATCATGGGCACCCCCATCGGTACGGTGATGTCCCGGCTGCATCGCGGCCGTAAACAACTGAAGGGTTTGCTCGCCGATGTGGCGCGCGAACGTGGTTTCAACCGCGACGGTGCGGCGCGTCAGGAGGTCAAGCAGTGAGTACGCAGCACGAGCATGACCCCGATATGGAGCTGGATTGCACGGCCGTGCTGGCCGACGTCTGGCTCATGCTGGACAACGAATGCGATGAGGCGACGCGCGCCCGGCTCGAACAGCACATCCACGAGTGCACGCCGTGTCTGGAGGCGTACGGCATCGAGGAGAAGATCAAGAGCCTGCTCACCCGCAAATGCGGTGGCGACAGGGCGCCCGAGGGCCTGCGCGATCGGCTGAAGATGGAGATCCGGCGCACGGTCACCGTCACCGAGATCGAAACCGACTAGCCCCCAAAAGCACTGAGCGGCATGCTCTTCCGTAACGGAGGGACATGCCGCTCGATGCGTCTGCAGGCAGTGCAGCTCAGGCGTTCGGCCGCTTGCCGTGGTTGGCCGCGCTTCCCTTGCGACTGCGCTTCTTACGTCCGCGCTTACCCATCGGTAGTCTCCCTTCTGATTGAAGGCCATTGTTTCATGTGTGGTTGGCTGTACCTTCAGCGGATGCGGGCCGCTGCCGGAATCGACCTAGTGAACGGGGTGTCATGGCTGAGGAAGTGCGCGCTGAGATGGTGTCCACCGTGCTGACCGTCGAGGTCGCGGTGGGTGAGAAGGTGCACGTCGACCAGACGCTGGTACTCCTGGAATCGATGAAGATGGAGATTCCAGTGCTCACCGAGGTCGACGGCGAGGTCACCTCGATCGCGGTCGCGCCGGGTCAGGTGCTACAACAGGGCGATCTGATCGCCGTCATTTCCTAGAGCGATATCGAAGCGGTAGACCGAACGTGGCGACACTCAGCGAACTCCTGGCCGAACACACCGACCTACCCGGCGTCGCCGTGGATCATCTGCAGCGGGTGGTGGGTGATTGGCAGCTGCTTGCCGATCTGTCCTTCGCCGATCTGCTGCTCTGGGTCGGGGCCGGTCCCGTCGCCGACGGGGCCGATGTGGTCTGTGTCGCGCAGTGCCGTCCGACCACCGCGGCGACCGTGCACCTGGAGGATATGGTCGGCGGCACGGCGTCGAAGGACGATTACCCCCAGGTCTTCGAGGCCCTGCTCACCGGCAAGATCGTGCGCGCGGACAGCGAGGTGGAGGCCAAGGGCGTCTATCATCCGCATCCGGTGCACGCCATTCGCGAGGCCATTCCGGTGCGCTGCGGCGACGACGTCATCGCGGTGCTCAGCCGGGACACCGACGTGCAGCGCTCCCGGGTGCGCAGCACGCTGGAAATCGCCTATGTGGCCTGCGCCGACGACCTGTGCCAGATGATCGCCGACGGCACCTTCCCGACCACCGAGGATCGTGCGGCCACCCACTCCAGCCCGCGCGCCGGTGACGGTTTCGTCCGGCTCGACACCGAAGGCATCGTCGTCTACGCCAGCCCGAACGCGTTGTCCGCCTATCACCGGATGGGCTTGCAGAACGATCTGACCGGCCAGGATCTGGCCGCGACCACCCGCTCGCTGATCACCGATCCGTTCGATGCGCAGGAGGTGGTCGGCGATATCCAGGCGGCGCTGGCCGGGCGCACCGGCCGTCGGATGGAGGTGGAGGCGCGCGGCGCGACCGTACTGCTGCGCACCCTGGTGCTGCGTCCGCACGGTGAACTGGCCGGCGCCGCGGTGCTCGTCCGCGATGTGACCGAGGTGAAGCGGCGCGACCGCGCCCTGCTGTCCAAGGACGCGACCATCCGCGAGATCCACCACCGGGTGAAGAACAACCTGCAGACCGTCGCCGCGCTGCTTCGGTTGCAGGCCAGGCGAACCGATAACGAGGAGGCGCAGGTCGCGCTGACCGAATCGGTGCGCCGGGTCACCTCGATCGCGTCGGTGCACGAGATGTTGTCCATGTCGGTGGACGAAGAGGTGGACCTGGACGAGGTGGTCGACCGGCTGCTGCCGATCATGGCCGATGTCGCGACGGTGCATACGGCGCGAATCAGGGTGCGGCGCGCCGGATCGCTCGGCGTGTTCTCCGCGGAACGCGCGACCCCGCTGGTGATGGTGCTGACCGAATTGGTGCAGAACGCCATCGAGCACGCCTTCGATCCCGGACAGAACGGTACCGTCACCATTCGCTCCGAGCGGTCGGCGCGCTGGCTCGACGTGATCATCAGCGACGACGGACGCGGTCTCCCACCGGGTTTCAGCCTCGAATCGTCCGACCGGCTCGGTCTGCAGATCGTCCGCACGCTGGTCACCGCGGAACTCGGCGGCTCCATCGGATTACATCCCGGCGCCGATATCGGCACCGATGCGGTACTGCGAGTTCCGTTGGGGCGCAGGTCCGGTCGCTGAGCCGCGCGCCAATTCGGTTCGGGCGAGCCCGTTTCGGACAACAAAAAACCCGGCACCTGGGGTGCCGGGTGAATGCGTTACCGGGCCGGGCTGGTGGGCCCGGTAACCGGGAAGTCGTCGGTTAGACGACGGTGCGGGTGCGGGTGCGCGCGTTGCGACGCTTGAGCGCCCGGCGCTCGTCCTCGCTCATACCACCCCACACGCCGGCATCCTGTCCGGATTTCAGGGCCCAGGACAGGCAGTCGGCAGTAACGGGGCAGCGAGCGCAGACCAGGTTGGCATCGGCAATCTGCGCGAGCGCAGGACCGCTGTTACCCACCGGGAAGAACAGCTCGGGGTCCTCGTCGCGACAGATGGCCTTGTGGCGCCAGTCCATTCCTCTGCTCCTTTGCTGGGCACCCCAAAGGGCGCCTATGGTTTGTGGTCCGTTCACTTGTGCGACTCGAATGTTTCCGCACGGTTGCTTGTGAATGCTTTCACGAACACCGTAGATGTCAATAGGTTTGCGGTGCACCGTGGGGAAGCTCACGCTCACTAGGTCCCCGCTCGGGGAACCTGCCCGGTCCTTTGTACTCGCTCTCTCTGGTTTTCGCAGCGCAACCGCGATGTTTTTCGCGGCGTTTCGCGTTCAGATCGGGCGCGGGGCCACCACACCGAGCACATCGGGAACCGAGGTGAAATCGACCACGTTGCGCTTACCGATGTAGTCGCCATCGATTTGCAGGCCTATGGGTTCCTTGGTTTCGATGCGCACCGACGCCACGTCGTCATCGCGAAATAAATTGCGGGACTTGGGGTTTCCCTTGGCAGCCAGCAATTGCCGCGCGAGTAGCAGGGTCGGCAGCACCGCCATCGATCGTACCGCGAACACGCCGAGTCCTTTTTCGAACCGGGTGCCCGGATTGGTGTGCACCGGTGTCGATTCGAGATAGGTCCACGGTGTTGTGTTCGTTACGAAGGCGTAATGAACACCCGACACCGGTTCGCTGCCCGGCACTTCCACGGTTACCTCGGGGGCGTGCCGTTTGGTCTTGAAGAATTGTCGCACTGTTGTTCGAAGATAACGGGCGGGCGTGGCGGCGTGCCCTTTGGCGCGACTGTTGTCGATCGCCTCGCACACATCGGCGTCCAATCCGACGCCCGCGCTGAAGGTGAACCAGCGATCGTCGGCGAGGCCCAGACCGATCCGGCGATCGTCGTCGAGAGTCAACAGGTCGATCAATTGATTGGTCGCGGTCACCGGATCCGGGGAAATGCCGAGCGCGCGGGCGAATACATTCGCCGAACCGCCGGGAATCACCCCGAGGCGGGGCAGCCAGGCCTGTCCGTCGGCCAATTCGGGCAGCGGCAGGAAGCCGTTGATGGTCTCGTTGACCGTCCCATCGCCACCGTGCACGACGATCAGGTCCATCTCGTTGGTCGATGCCCATTGGGCCAATTCCGCGGCGTGGCCGCGATGCTGGGTGTGCGCGACGGTCAGCTGCGTCCGGCTCTCCAGGGCGTGCGCGAGCAGGTCCCGGGTCGCCGGTGTCGTCGAGGTGGCATTCGGGTTCACGATCAGCAGCGTCCGCACGTTCGAAGCGTAGTTCCCACCGTCGCGCGGGTTGAAACGCAGCTGGACGCCGTCCGAAACGACAGCCGGTAGTACCCGCGTTTAGGCTTGGGCGCGTGGCGGATGAGGATGGGCCCGTGGCAGACGGCGGACAGGGTGGTGCGGTTCCCGGTACGGTGCGCGCGGCGGGCGCGCTCGTGACGCTGGAGGGCGCGGTCGCGGTGATCGTCGCCGCGGTGCTGATCGTGCGCGGCCTGCTCGGCCACGACCAGACCCAGGCCAGCGGATACGGGACCGCGGCCTGGTTCGGCATCCTCGGCGGTGCGGTGCTCGCGGCAGGTATCGGGCTGCTGTTCGGCAAGCGATGGGGGCGGGCGATCGCGGTGATCGCGCAGCTGCTGCTGCTCCCGGTGACCTGGTCGCTGCTCACCGAATCGCATCAGCCGGTGTACGGAACCCTGCTCGGCATCGTCGCGGTGACGGCGCTCGGGCTGCTGTTCGCGCCGCCGACCACGAGGTATATCGCGCAGTCGTACGGGATCGATCCCGAATAGGTCGCGAAGCGATTCGGTCTAAGCCGCAGCCTCTTTCAGCGCTCGGCGGCACAGTTGATCCGCGCGCCTTGTGGTTTCGGGGATCCGGTATTTCGGCGTGAGCGCGAGGACCTGCGCGCATGCGGTGTCGAGGTCGATGCGGTGGCCCACCGAGACGAAGACCGGTTTGACCCCGGCCCTGGTGCGCAGCGCCCGGCCGACCACCTCGCCGTCGAGCACCAGATCCGTTGCCGCGCCGCGTTCCGGGCCCGGTTCGGTGTATTCGCCCCACACGGTTTTGGCGACGCCGATGGTCGGTATTCCGGTCAGCACGCCGAGATGACAGGCCAGGCCGAAGCGGCGCGGATGGGCCAGTCCCTGGCCGTCGCAGATCAGCAGATCCGGTGTGGTGGAAAGCTTTTCCAGGGCGGCGACGGTGGTCGGCAATTCCCGGAACGCGAGCAGTCCCGGCACATAAGGGAATTCGGTCCTGCCGTGCACGACGACCGAATCGACGGATTCGGCCGTCGCGCAATCCAGCACCACCACGGCGGCCGCGACCGCGCCGCTGTCGGCATAGGCGGAATCCAGCCCGGCGACCGTGCGGAAATCCGGCGGGCGCGGATTCACCGGATCGACGAGCGGGCGCAGTTCGTCCTGTAGCGCGACGGCCTGTTCCGGGGTGGTCGGCCATGGTCGCCGAATCGAAATCCGCATCGGATCAAAGGGTTTGCCCGGCCACCTTTTCCAGCGCGTCACCGGTGAGCCGATAACCGACCCATTCGTCCTGGCGCAGCGCGCCGAGGGATTCGTAGAAATCGATCGACGGCTGATTCCAGGTGAGCACCGCCCAGTCGAGGCGGCGGTATCCGTTCGCGACGGCCTCCTGCGCCAGCGCGACGAGCAGCGCCTTGCCGTAACCCTTTCCGCGCGTTTCCGGCCGGACGTAGAGATCTTCCAGATAGAGACCGTGCGTGCCGGTCCAGGTCGAAAAGTTCTTGAACCAGATGGAGTAGCCGACCAATTCGCCGTTCTCCTCGACCACGTGCGCGAAAACCGCGGGGGCCGTGCCGAACAGCGCGTCGTGCAATTGCTCGACGGTGACTTCGACCTGATCCCTTGCCCTTTCGTACTCCGCGAGCTCGTGGATGAGTTCGACGATGGCCGGGACATCGGCCGGAGTCGCGCGGCGCAGGGTGCCGGATTCGTTCACAGTATTGCTCCATCGGTGTGCTGAACGAGGTTGTGCGCCAGGATGGTTCGCTCCTCGTGCTCGTAACCGAGCACGGTTGCCGCCGCGGTCGACATGGCGAAGCGACGCCCCTCCCTGACATCGAGCTCGGCCCAGCGGGCGATCAGCGCCCGGGAGAAATGACCGTGCCCGACCAGCACGATATCGCGCGCGGTCAGCTCCGGTTCCACCGAGGCGAGCACCCGGTCGGCCCTGGCCCGCACCTGCTCGGCCGACTCGCCGCCCGGTACCGCGCCGGACCAGATGGTCCAGTGCGGCGCGGATTCGCGGATCTCGGCGGTGGTGAGCCCCTCGTAATCGCCGTAATCCCATTCGGCCAGATCGTCGTCGACGGCGGTCTCGGTGAATCCGGCCAGTGCGGCGGTGTGGATGGCGCGCTCGCGCGGGCTGGTGAGCACCAGCGGATCCCGCAGCTTCAGCCCGGCCAGCAACTGTCCGGCGGCGCGGGCCTGCTCCTCGCCGCGCTCGGTGAGCGGCAGATCGGTGCGGCCGGTGTGCTTGTGCGCGGCCGACCACGTCGTTTCGCCGTGGCGGAGCAGGACTAGTCGGGCGTCGTCGAGTGCGGACATGAAACCATCATGGTCGCGACCTGGTCAGCGGACTTGACGTGGGGGTGGATTTCAGCCGAGCGCGTGCAGTTCGTTGCCGCGCTTCTCCAGCAGCGTGCTGCCGAGGACGGACAGCGAGATGGGCGCGCCGTCATAACCCGGCCGGTCGACGGGTATCCGGCTGAGTTCGGCGCCGCTGGCCGGATCCAGCACGGCGATACCACCCGCTACCGGCAGCACGATCCGGCCCGCCATCAGCGCGGGCGTGCCGAGCGCACCCGGCGCACTCCACAGCTGGTCGAAAGTGCTTGCGTTCCAAGCGAGCACGCTGTTGCCGGTGAAGACGAAGTCGGCCGAGCCGATCCGGACCGAAGTGGCCCCGTCGCTGATCGGGCCGGGTGCGTCGCGCAGCGCGAGCTGATTGCCGGAGGCGTCGTAGATGCCGATCCGCGGGCCGGCCGCGGCCTCGCCCGCGGTGGCCGCGGCGGGGGGCAGGTAAACCGCGATCCGGCTGTCGGACACCGCGAGCACCCGCACGTCGAGCCCGTCGCCGCCGGGGACGGTGAGCACATGCGAGCCGTATTCCTCCGGCACCGTATTGTCCTTCGGCGCCGGACTCAGCACGGTGAGCCGGTCGGCCGGATCGCCGGGGCAGCGCTCGACGACCGCGAGCCGGGTCGCGCTGGAACCGGCGGAATACAGCTTGCATCCGGTGCGCGGCTGGGTCTTCGTATTCACCGGCGCGTCGACGTAGCCGTATTCGAGCGTGCGGACCAGATCGGAGCGCCACATCTCCAGCCGGTTCGGGCCGAGCGCGAGCGCGTAGGTGCCGTCGACGGATAGCCGCACCGTCGGATCCATATAGCTGCTGCGCGCGGTGCGGCGGGAGCCGTCCTCGCCGGCCAGCAGCGTGGCCTGGCTGCAACCGCGCTGGTCCCGGTAGTCCGCGATCACGGTGCCGAACTGCGATTCCACGCCGCACAACGGCATATCCCGCTTGTAGAGCCACAGCTGCGCACCGGTTTTCGGGTCGTGCCCGACGACGGAACCGTCGTCGCCGGTGACCGCGACACCGCCCGCGACGAGCGCACGGGCACTTGCCGAATCGGGCGCATGCCACAGCTCGCGCAGTGTGGTGGGCAGCTGATCAGCCACAGCGGGTACCGGCGCGGGATGGCTGGCGGTCACCGATTCGGTGCCCTTCGCATCGCCGCGCGCCCACACCACGATCGCCGCGACCACCACGAGCACGGCGATCGCGACTGCGGAGATGATGTCGGCGCGCGTTCGCCGCTCGGGTGCGAGCACGTCTGCGAGACTAGCCGATCCGGCGCGATCAGGCTGACGCGGTTGCGCCCGCCCTTTCCGCCGGGGCATTGTCGCTGGTCGCGACGGTGCCATTGGCCGAACCGTTTTCGGTGCCCGGCTCGTCCGCGCTCCGGCGGCGCCGCCGCCTGCGCCTGGCGGGCGCGTCGGATTCGGCCGTATCGGCCTCGGCTGTGTCGGATTCGCCGGATTCATGCACCGCCACACCGGATTCGGTGTCGGCGGTGCCGTTCGCACCGGTCTCCGCCGACTTGCGCCGACGCCGCCTGCGACGGGCGGGCTTTTCGGCGTTCTCGTCGTCAACCGTTGCGGCGTCGGCGTTTTCGGCCACCGCCTCGACGGCCTCCGCTTCGGCTGCCTCGGAATCGGCCTCGGCCGCAACACCGTTCACGTCGATCGGCTGACCGCCCCTGGTGCGCCTGCGATTCCGCTTGCGCGGGGTGCGGGCGGGCCGCTCCTCGACCACCGCGTCGGGATCCCGCTCCGGCTTCGGCTTGCGGATGAAGCCGGTCGCGCCCTCCGGGATGCCCAGATCCGAAAACAGGTGCGGCGAACGGGAATACGTCTCCACCGGCTCCGGGATGCCGAGGCCGAGCGCCTTGTCGATGGCCTCCCAGCGGTTCAGTTCGTCCCAGTCGATCAGCGTCACCGCGACGCCGGTGCGCCCGGCCCGGCCGGTGCGCCCGATGCGGTGCACGTAGGTCTTCTCGTCCTCGGGGCACTGGTAGTTGATGACGTGGGTGACGTCGTCGATATCGATACCCCGGGCGGCGACGTCGGTGGCGACGAGCACGTCGATGGTGCCCTTGCGGAATTTGGTCAGCGCCTTCTCGCGCGCGATCTGTCCGAGGTCGCCGTGCACGGCGCCCACCGCGAATCCGCGCTCGGCCAACTCGTCGGCCACCTTCTGCGCGGTGCGCTTGGTCCTGGTGAAGATCATGGTGGCGCCGCGGCTCTCGGCCTGCAGAATCCTGGCGACGAGTTCGCCCTTGTCCAGCGCGTGCGCCCGGTAGACGAACTGGGCCGTCCGGTCGTGCACGGCGGAATCGTGTGGTTCCTCGGCCCGGATATGCGTCGGGCGGGTGAGGAAGGTGCGGGCCAGGGTGATGATCGGGCCCGGCATGGTGGCCGAGAAGAGCATGGTCTGACGCTTCTCCGGGACCATATTCAGGATGCGCTCGATATCGGGCAGGAAGCCCAGGTCGAGCATTTCGTCGGCCTCGTCCAGCACCAGCACGCCGATCTTGCCGAGGATCAGATGCTGCTGGTCGGCCAGGTCGAGCAGGCGGCCCGGGGTGCCGACCACGACGTCGACGCCGGAACGCAGCGCGTCGATCTGCGCCTCGTACGGGCGGCCGCCGTAGATGGCGGTGACCCGTAGGGGACCTTTGTGGTTCGTCAGGTATTTGCTGGCGTTTTCCAGATCCTGGGTGACCTGGATGCACAGCTCGCGCGTCGGCACGATGACCAGCGCGCGCGGCGTGCCGTCGAGCGGGGTGGTTCCGGATTCGGGGGTGGCGATGCGGTGCAGCAGCGGCACACCGAAGCCGAAGGTTTTGCCCATACCCGTGCGGGCCTGGCCGATCAGATCCTCACCGGCCAGCGCGAGCGGCAGGGTGAGTTCCTGAATGGCGAATGTGCGTTCGATTCCGATCTCGCCGAGTGCGCGCACGATTTCCGGGCGCACGCCCAATTCGGCGAAACTCGGGGCGGTGTGCGTGTCGTCCAGTTCGGCCGTCAGCAGCGTGTCCGCCAGTCCTGGTTCCTGTTCTACGGTGATCTTGCTCAGGTTCTTGCCTTCCTCGTCAGCGCGTCACGCGCGCACGAGGCGTGGGGCAGACCGGTCGGTCCGCGACGACCACGTATCCGCCTGTGATACTCACCGCCAGTCGCTGCCGGTCCCGGGTGCCATCGAAAAACGACGACGGCCAACCAGCTCGGGATCTTCGGCGCGACGCGTGGGTGACGCGGATCAGGTGCGCGCACATTTTCTCGGACTCCGGATACCACGCCCGAAACCGGTCAAGGCGGGGAAATTTCCGTTGTCCGGGAAGATTGTAGCGTGATATTGTGCACGGCTCGAATTCCGGGCCGGTAATTTCGCCGCAATAGTTCGGTTTCCCCGCTCGGTTTGTCGACGTACAGTGCGGCACATGGCAATTCACCCGGCGCGTCGAATCTGGACGACGCTCGAACCGCTGCACGATGTCGTCTATTTCGGAGCGGGGGTGAAGGAGTCCGGACTCGCGCTGGGCCTGCGCGGCTACTGGCAGACCTACTTCGCCTACCGGGCCGCGCCACTCGGGGAGGTCGGGGCGGGCGTCGTGCTCGCGACCTTCGCCGGATTCCACCCCGATATGGTCGCCAAGGCGCTGCCGGACGTCTGGTCGCGGACCACGCCGCAGCACTGTCTGGAGGCGCGTTTGGCCCTGTCGACCCGCGTGCTGCGCGAATGCGGCGCGGGTGACGCGGAATCCGCCAGGGCGGCCGCGCTGCTGGCTCCCGCGCTGCGGGCCGCCGACGCGACCGGCCGCGCGCTCTACGCCGCGAATGCCGCGCTGCGGCTGCCGGACGACCCGGTCGGCGCGCTGTGGCAGACGGTGACCTCGCTGCGCGAGCATCGCGGCGACGGACATGTCGCGGCGCTGGTCGCGCACGGCATCACCGGGCGTCAGGCACTTGTGCTGCAGGTGGCGGCGGGTAAGACGACCGAATCGGTGACGCGGACCGCGCGCGGGATCTCCGAACGGGAGTGGGCCGACGCGGTGGACGAGCTGCGCGCCGGTGGTCTGGTGAAGGGTGAGCCGACGAATCCGTCGCTGACCGCGAGCGGCGGCGAACTGCTGGAACGCGTGGAGAAGGCCACCGACGAGGCCGCTTGGCACGGTGCGCTCTCGGCGCTGTCCCAGGATGCCATCGCGGAATTCACCACCGCGTTCGCGCCGCTGGTCAAGCGGGTGCGGGCGGAGGTGGTGCCGTCGAATACGCCGATCGCGATGGGGAAGAACGAGGGTTGAGTGTTACCGGCGGTACCGGAGTGTGAGAGATTCTGCTCGTGAATTTCGCTGAAAACGTCACGCTGGCCGCGCGCAATGCCTGGGCGCTCACCTTCGGGCCGGGTGTCGAGGCGCCGGATCCGGCACCGGCGACGGTGCTGTGGGATGAGCCGCACCGTCTGCTGCGTCGTTTCGAAAATGCAAGCGAGACAACAGATTCCGCCGTACTCCTGGTGCCGCCGCTGGCCGCGCCCGCGACCTGCTTCGATCTGCGGCCGGACCAGAGCGTCGCGCGTTTCCTGCTCGAATCCGGCCGCGCGCCCTATCTGGTCGACTACGGCGAGATCACCTTCGCCGACCGGCGAATGGGTTTCGAGGACTGGATCGACGACATCCTGCCCGAATCGATCCTGCGGGTCTGCGCCGATCGCGGCGGCCGCGCGGTGGATCTCGTCGGCTGGTCGATCGGCGGCACGCTGGCGCTGCTCACCGCCGCGGCGCACGCCGAACTGCCGATCCGATCGATCACCGCGGTCGGCGCGCCGCTGGACTACGACAGGATGGCCGGAATTCCGCAGGTGCGTGCGCTCGCCCGGCTCACCGGCGGACTCGGCATGTCCACCGCGGTGCGCGCGGTCGGCGGCGTCCCGGCCGCGCTCACCCGGCTCGCCTACCGGCTCACCGCCTGGGATCGCGAGCTGACCAGGCCGTGGTTCGTCGCCAACAACATCACCAGCACCGAGGCGCTGGCCAAGATGGAGTCGATCGATCGGTTCATGGCCGAGATGCCCGGCTATCCGGGCCGGTTCTACAACCAGCTGTGGGGAAGGTTCATCCGGCACAACGACATCGGGCGCGGCGTCGTGCGACTGGGGCGGCGGCGGATCGAGCTCGCCGCCGTCACCGCGCCGGTGCTGCTGGTCGGCGGGCCCGACGACATGATCACCGCGGCGGCCGCCGTCGAGGCGGGCGTCGCGACGCTGGTGAACGCGGCCGAGGTGCGGTACGAGACCGCGCCGGGCAGCCACCTCGGCATCCTGACCGGACCGGGCGCGCGCGACACCACATGGGCCTATCTGGACAAGTTCCTGTCGGAGCGGTGAGCGCCGAATCTCGGATGCTGGGTGGTCTTTTCCAATCGCTGGGAGCAACCGCGAGACCGCCGAACCGGATTCACCGTGCGCGACTAGGCTGTGCGGCATGGGAGCCCAGTCACCTACCGCGCTAGGTGTTTCGCAGAACGACCCGAGCCGATCGCCCATCCTCGCCGACCATCCCGGGGTGACCGATCTGTTCGCGGTGCTCGCCTACGGCGAGATCTCCGCGTTCTACCGGCTGGCCGAGGAGGCCAAGCTGTCGCCGACGCTGCGCGGCAAGGTCGCGGTGGCCAAGATGGCCGCCGCCGAGATGGAGCATTTCGAAATGCTCGAATCGGCGCTGGCCGAGCGCGGCGTCGACATCTTCGACGCGATGGCGCCGTTCGTGCGGGCCCTCGACGCCTACCACGCCTCCACCGACCCGTCCACCTGGCTGGAATCGATGGTGAAGTTCTACGTCGGTGACGGTATCGCCGCCGACTTCTACACCGAGATCGCCGGCGCGCTGACGCCCGAGGTCGCGGCGGTCGTCCGGGATGTGCTCGCGGAGACCAACCACTCCGAGTTCGTCGTCGACGAGGTGCGCCGCGCGGTGGCGGCCAGCCGCTCCGAACGCGACCGGCTCACGCTGTGGGGCCGCCGCCTGCTCGGCGAGGCGATCACCCAGGCGCAGTACGTGATGGCCCAGCGCGATGAGCTCACCGATCTGGTGCTCACCGCCACCGGCGACCTGAACGGCATCGCCGCGCTGTTCGAGCGGATGCAGGCCAGCCACGCCGAACGCATGGCCGTGCTCGGCATCTGATCACTCGTTGACGGCGCGGTTCTGGACCAGGCGCAGTTCCGGTGCGCGCGTTGCGGTTTGCTCGATGAGCCAGACCGCGACGCTGTAATCGCCTGCGCCGTCCAATGTTTCGAATGGCACGGCGACCGGGCCGAGCGCCGGATGCTCGATATGCAGTGTGCCCGTCGGCTGGAGTGCCGGCTGGTGTTTGCTCCAGCGTTCGGCGAATTCCGGGAAGCCGCACAGGTATTCGACGTAGTCGCGGAGCCGTTGATCGGCGGGCCAGCGGATGGTGGACCGGAGTATCGCGGCGACGAACAGATCGGCGACCTGCGACCAGTCGCGCCAGATGCGGTGGGCCGACGGGTGCGCGAAGGTGAACTGCACCAGGTTGGCGTGGTCCGGATCGTCCAGCAGGCCGAGGGGTGTCGCGAACGTCTCCCATGCGGCATTCCAATCCACCACGTCCAGCCGGCGGCTCAGCACGAAGGCGGGCGTCGGCTGGAGCGCGCACAGGATGCTGTGGATGGTCTCCGGAACCTCGGTGGGGGAGTCGCTGCCCGGGCACTGCGTGCCGAGATCGCAACTGGTCAGGGCGAGCCAGCCGAAGTGATGCCGGGCCGGGCCCTCCAATTTCAGCGCCTTGGCGAGCGCGTTGACCACCGCCATCGACGGATTGGTGTCGCGACCCTGTTCCAGCCTGGCCAGATAGTCGGCGCTGAGCCCGGCCAGCACGGCGACCTCCTCGCGCCGCAGGCCGGGGGTGCGGCGGCGGCCGCCCTCGGGAAGTCCGACGTCGGCCGGGCGCAATTCGGCGCGGCGGGCGACCAGGAACTCCGCGAAACCGTTACGAGCCATGGATCCATCATGCCGGGAGGCGGTCCGCTTATCCTCGCCCTGGGAGGTCCAGGATAACGGCGGTCTGGCTACCCGATCGCCGCGGCGGAATTCTTGCCGGTATGACGACTTCCGAGAACACCGCCACCGCAACATCTTTGAAAACCGGCTCGTGGACGCTGGATCCGTACCATTCCTCGGTCGGGTTCACCGTTCGTCACCTCGGCATCGCCAAGGTGCGCGGCGGCTTCAGCAAATTCGATACCGAATTCGTGGTCGGCGCGGACGGCACCGCGAATATCGGCGCCACCATTTACCTCGACTCCTTCGATACCGGCAACGCCGATCGCGATGCGCACGTGCGCAATGCCGATTTCCTCGACGTGGAAAACCGTCCGACGTTGACCTTCCGCGCCACCGAGCCGGTCGCCGTCGCCGAAACCTTCACCGTCCAGGGCGAGGCGACCCTCGGCGCCATCACCAAGCCGGTCACCCTCGAGGTGGAATGGGGCGGTGTGCGCGAGCATCCCGCCACCGGCGAGCGGCACGCCGGATTCTCCGCGTCCGGCATCATCAAGCGCACCGATTTCGGTGTCGGCGGTCCGCTGCCCGGCATGCTCAGCGACGCCGTCAAGATCGAACTCGAGATCCAGCTGGTCGAGCCGAAGTAGCGAATTCCGGTCGGCACGTTCGCTGACAGCGCAGGCGGGCGCATGCGATTCCCGGGTTGCCCTGCACTAGCCTTGTTCCGACAGCGAAGGACTCTAGGTTCGGAGGTTGGCCGTGGAGGTCAAGATCGGTATTGCGGATAGCCCGCGCGAGCTGGTGATCAGCAGCTCGCAGACGCCCGAAGAGGTCGAGAAGCTGGTGTCCGGTGCGCTCAGCGGTCAGGGCGGCATCATGTCGCTGACCGACGAGAAGGGCCGCAAGTACCTGATCCAGGCCTCCAAGGTCGCCTACGTGGAGATCGGCACCTCGGCCGCGGGCCGGGTCGGCTTCGCCGCGGTGTAGTCGCGGCCGGATACGAGGAGAGCCCCTGGGGTGACCCAGGGGCTCTCCTCGTGTGTTCAGTCGATCGGATGCAGCGGGACGTGCGAGAGGCCGCCCCACGCGAGCGCGACCGTGGTGTCGACCGCCTCGTCCTTCGGGATCGGCCGATCCGCCTCCAGCCAGTACCGCGCGGTGAACTGGCTGGCGCCGACCAGGCCGACGGCCAGGATGCGGGCCCGGTAAGGGTCCAATCCGGAGTCGTGCGCCACCAGGTCGAAGACCGCGTCGACACAGGCCTCGGTGGCCTGCTCGACCCGGCGCTGCACCTGCGGCTCCGAGGTCAGGTCGGATTCGAAAACCAGTCGGAAACCCTGCATTTCGTTATCGACGAAATCGAAGTACGCCTGCACGGCGGCGCGCACGCGCTGGCGGTTGTCGGTGGTCGAACGCAGCGCCTGGCGCACGCTCGACACCAGCATGTCGACGTAGTTCTGCAGTACGGCCAGATACAGTTCCAGCTTGCTGGTGAAGTGTTGATAGAGCACCGGCTTGCTCACCCCGGCGCACTGCGAGATCTCGTCCATACCCGCGGCGTGGTAGCCGCGGTTCACGAAGATCTCGCTCGCCGCCAGGAGCAATTGCTGCCGCCGCTCGTCGCGTGGCAGCCGGGTACCGCGCTTCGTAGGCGCCATGGCCTCGGACGACGATGATCTGCGGGACGTCATCCGGTCCACGAGGTCAGTCATTTCGGCTCTCCCAGTCGATTCCCCGGCAAGAGGGGGTGTGCACCGGGTATCCCATGAACAATACCCGGTATCAAGTCACTGTCCGGTCCGGGAGGGGAAAGTACCACTCGGTGACCTAGCTCGCACCGGGTATGGCCACCAGGGCCGCTGGCTTCGGCGGCCCCGGTTCCGTAGTGTCGGGCTTCGTGGCAGGGTTCGGACCGGATGCACGGTCGCGCGCCGGAGACGGTGCGAGCGCGCGGGAGCGTTCGCGGGGCTCCGACCCGTCCCCGGAGCCGGATGCGCCGCTGCGCGATCACAACGGCGTCGAAATCTACGATCCACTAGGCCTTTATCAACCCGCGGACCGTTCGCATCAGCCGCTGCGGGCCCGCTGGGATCCCACCGCGCCCGATGACCGCCGCACCCGCGAAAGACCGGAGCGGAACGCGAAAAAGCAAAGCGCCCTAGGACGTTTCGTCTCCACCTACGGTTGGCGGGCCTATGCACTGCCGGTCCTGTTCGTGGTCACCGTGCTGGTGATCGTCGACGCGGTGCGCGGCACCGACGCGCCCGTGCCGACCACGAGCATTCCGGGATTCGGCAAATTGAGTCCGCGCGCCGCCACCCAGGGCATCATCGGCGGGCCGTCCGGTGACGGGCGCTTCCCGACCGACCTGCCGACCGGCGCGCTGCCCGACGGGGGCGCGTTCACCGAATCCGGCGCCGGGACCTGGCATATCGTTCCCGGCGCTGGCGCACAGGTCGGTCAGGGCACCGAGAACGTCTTCCGGTACACCGTGGAAATCGAGGACGGCGTCGACACCTCCGGATTCGGCGGTGACGAATCGGTGGCCAAGATGATCGACTCCACCCTGGCGAACCCGAAGAGCTGGACCCATGACAAACGGTTCGCCTTCCGCCGCGTCGATCAGGGCGACACCGAATTCCGGATCTCCCTCACCTCGCGCCAAACCGCCCGCAAGGCATGCGGTTTCGAAATTCCGATCGATTCGTCCTGCTACAACGCCGATATCGGGCGGGTGGTGCTTTCCGAGGTGCGCTGGGTGCGCGGTGCGGTCGCATTCGAGGGCGATATCGGGTCGTATCGGCAGTACCAGATCAATCACGAGGTCGGCCATGCCATCGGCTACCACCAACATCAGCCGTGTGAGACCGACGGCGGGCTGGCGCCGGTGATGATGCAGCAGACCTTCGGCGTCCGCGACAACGACATCGCCGCGCTGGAACCGGGCGGTGTCGTCCCGATGGACGGTAAGACCTGCCACTTCAACCCCTGGCCGTATCCGAGGGGCTGAGGTGGAGGACGATGGTCGGGAAGAACGGTCGTGCCGCCGGTGTTGAAAGACAGATATTGCGATCGGCCAATTCGATTCGAGGAGTCCTGGACGTGTCATCACCAAAGTCCCTGCCGCCATTGGTCGAGCCGGCCGCGGAGCTGACCAGGGATGAGGTCGCCCGTTACAGCCGTCACCTGATCATTCCGGATCTGGGGGTGGACGGTCAGAAGCGATTGAGGAACGCCAAGGTGCTGGTGATCGGTGCGGGTGGTCTCGGCTCGCCCGCGCTGCTGTACCTGGCCGCCGCCGGTGTCGGCACCCTCGGCATCGTCGAATTCGACGAGGTCGACGCGTCGAATCTGCAGCGTCAGATCATTCACGGCGAATCCGATATCGGCCGCCCGAAGGCGGACAGCGCGCGCGATTCGATTCTGGAGATCAATTCCGGAATCGATGTGCGGCTGCACAAGATCCGGTTGGAGCCGGAGAACGCGGTGCAGCTGTTCGGCGAATACGACCTGATCGTCGACGGCACCGATAATTTCGCGACCCGCTATCTGGTCAACGATGCCGCCGTGCTGGCGGGCAAGCCGTATGTCTGGGGCTCGATCTACCGGTTCGAGGGTCAGGTGTCGGTGTTCTGGGAGGACGCGCCGGACGGGCGCGGTATCAACTACCGCGACCTGTACCCGGAGGCGCCGCCGCCCGGCATGGTGCCGTCCTGCGCGGAGGGCGGTGTGCTCGGCGTGCTGTGCGCGTCGATCGGTTCGATCATGGTGACCGAGGCGATCAAGCTGATCACCGGTGTCGGCGAGCCGCTGCTGGGCCGGCTGATGGTGTACGACGCACTGGATATGAACTACCGGACCATCAAGCTGCGCCGCGATCCGGAGCGTCAGCCGATCACCGAGTTGATCGATTACGACGCGTTCTGCGGTGTGGTGTCGGAGGAGGGGCAGGCCGCGGCCGCCGGATCCACCATCACCGCGCTGGAGCTCAAGGAGATGATCGACGCGGGTAAGCCGGTGGAGATCATCGATGTGCGTGAGCCGGTGGAGTGGGACATCGTGCATATCGAGGGCGCGAGGCTGATTCCGAAGGACCGCATCCTGTCCGGTGAGGCGCTGGCCGAGCTGCCGCAGAACCGGCCGATCGTGCTGCACTGCAAGACCGGTGTGCGTTCGGCCGAGGCGCTGGCCGCGTTGAAGCGGGCCGGGTTCGCCGACGCGACCCATGTGCAGGGCGGAATCATCGCCTGGGCCAACCAGATAGACCCGTCGCTGCCGGTCTACTGACAACTGACACCGCGGCGTGAGCGTCAGGCCCGGAGGCGGTAGCGAAGCGTGACCACGCAGGGCCCGTGAACGCCGCGAATCGGATACGGCATCGACCGGGGTATCGCTTCGGTTGCGACCTCGGCGCGGCGTCACGGAACCCGTTCCATACCGGCGGTACGGTACCGCCCGTGACGTCGTTGGAACCCCCCGATCACGTGCGCGCCACCTTCGGGCTGCGCGAGGTGGGCCCGGTCGCATTGGACGACTGGGACGGTGCATGGCGCTTCGGTGACGTGGTGCTCAGTCCGGTCGCCGATCACGCGCGGGCCGCGTGGTCGGCGAAGGTCCGCGAGACGCTGAAGGTGGACGGTCTGCGCCTGGCCAGGCCGGTGCGCGCGACCGACGGCAGATATGTCGTATCCGGTTGGCGCGCGGACACTTACCTGGAGGGCACTCCGGAACCCCGGCACGACGAGGTGGTTTCGGTGTCGCTGCGACTACACAAGGCGACCGCGCACTTGGAGCGGCCGCGGTTCCTGGTGCAGCCGCCGGTGGCGCCGTGGGTGGACGTCGACGTATTCGTCGCGGCCGATCGGGCGGCCTGGGAGGCGGTGCCGCTGCGCGGTTTACGGGCGGGCGGCACGCTGCCGACCACGTCACCGGATGGGCAGCGCAGCATCGAGTTGATCAATCAGCTGGCCACCCTGCGCAAGCCGGTGCAGACGCCCGCGCAGCTGGTGCACGGCGATCTGTTCGGAACCGTATTGTTCGCAGGCGTTTTCACGCCGGGCCTCGCGGATATCACGCCCTACTGGCGGCCCGCGCCGTGGGCGGCGGGGGTGATCGTGGTGGACGCGCTGTCCTGGGGCGGGGCCGATGACGGGTTGCTGGAGCGCTGGGCGGACCTACCCGAGTGGCCGCAGATGCTGTTGCGCGCGGTGATGTTCCGGCTGGCGGTACATGCGCTGCATCCGCGTTCGACCCCCGAGGCCTTCCCGGGGCTCGCGCGCACGGCGGATATGGTCCGGCTCCTGCTGTGATCCGGTACTACCTGGCGTCCGGATAGTCGGCGATCAGCGCGTCCAGAAAGCAGCGCGCCGCGGTGGCCGCTCGATCCGCGTCGCCATCGATCACCGCCTGGACCATCTCCTGATGTTCGGCGTCGTAGGAGTCGTCACCCTTGAACACGCGCGAACGGATCACCTGTTCGATGGTCGGCAGCAGCGAGTCGTAGAACTCGAGGTACACCGCGTTGTGGCTGGCGACCACGATGGCCCGGTGCAGTTCGACATCCGCCTCGATGACGGTGCGGCTGGCCGCATCCTCGTCCTTGACGCTGCGCTCGTCGAGCAGGCGTCGCAGGTTGGCGATATCGACGTCGTCGCGGCGGCGGGCGGCCAGCGCGGCGGCGGTGGTATCCAGGGCCAGGCGGAGCTCGAGCACGTCGCGCTCCTCGGCGTCGGCGAAATATTTGCCGAGGGTGCCGCCGAGGTCGGAGGCGGCGATCACATACGTGCCGGAGCCCTGGCGGCGCTCCAACATGCCTACGTGTACGAGGGCCTGGACGGCCTCGCGCACGGTGTTTCGACCTGTTCCGGTGAGCTCGGTGAGCTCCGGCTCGGTGGGAATTCTGGCACCGATCTGCCAACGGCCGGAACGAATTTCGGCACGTAGTTGTTCGGTTACTTGAGCGATGAGGCTGGTGCGCCGGACGGGTTGCACCGCAACAGAGTACCGCTCGTCACAAATCGTTGTGTGTGATCGTCGGGTCATCCTATGATTTCGCGGTGACTTCGACCCTCCGCGAGACCCAGACCCGCCCGGACTTCGCCGGGGTTGAGCAGCGAAAGCGCGCCCTGATCGAGGGCAGGCTCCTGGTATTGGCCGCTATCGTCGTGTCCGCGTTCACGCTGCGCGTCGCCGTCACCGCGTTCAGCCCGCTCGCCGAGCGGATCGGCCACGACATCGGCTACTCGACCGCGGTGGTCGGCGTCTTCGGCATGATCCCCACCGCGATGTTCGCGCTGTCCGGATTGCTCACCCCCGTGCTGGTTCGCCGCCTCGGACTGGAGCGCACCGCGCTGGTCGCCATGGTGATGGCCGGTACGGGCATGCTGATCCGGGTGCTCATGTCCGACACCTGGACGCTGCTGCTGTTCTCCGCGCTCGCGCTCGCGGGTATGGGCATCGGAAACGTCGTCATCCCGCCGCTGGTCAAGCGGTATTTCTCCGACCGGCTCGCGACGGTGAGCTCGCTGTACATCGTGATGGTGCAGCTGGGCACGGTGCTGCCCGCGCTGGTCGCGGTGCCGCTGGCCGACGCGCACGGCTGGCGCGTCTCGCTCGGTCTGTGGGCGGCGCTCGGTTTCGCCGCCGCGCTGCCGTGGATCGGCGTGCTGCGCGACCGGCGCGGCCACGACCTGGCCGACCAGACCGCGCTGCCCGCCGAGGGACCGAAGGGTCAGGTCTGGCGCTCGCCGCTGGCCTGGGGCATGGCGGCCATGTTCGGCATGACCTCGCTCACCACCTACGCGATGTTCGCCTGGCTGCCCAAGATCCTGTCCGAGGCCGGCGCCAGCCCGAGCTTCGGCGGCACCATGGTCGGCCTCTTCGGCCTGGTCGGCCTGGTGGCCGCGCTGAGCGCGCCGACGATCGTCACGCGGCTGCGCAATCCGTTCATCGTGGTGGTCGGCTGCGCGGTCTGCTTCTTCATCGCCTTCGCCGGTCTGCTGATCGCGCCGATGAGCGCGCCGCTGCTGTGGGTGATCATCCTGGGCCTCGGCCCGAGCACCTTCCCGATGGCGCTCACCCTGATCAACCTGCGCACCCGCACCCCGCAGGGTTCGGCATCGCTGTCCGGCTTCACCCAGGGCGTCGGCTACACGGTGGCCTGCGTCGGGCCGGTGCTGTTCGGCATGCTGCACACCTCGACCGGCGGCTGGGCGGCGCCGTTCGTCATGCTGGTCGTCGCGGTGCTGGTGCTGCTGGCCGGCGCGTGGGTCGCGAGCAAGCCGCGCATGCTCGAGGACACCTGGCACTGATAACCCTCACCTCGCGGTCGCGCCGCGGGTGAGCAAGGGTTGATTTGCCGGTCATTGCGCGCAGCATTGTCGCAATACCCGTTCCATACCGTTGGGCCAACCGAATGCTGGGAGGCCCGTGGTGAGTGTGCTGGCACGCAATAGAGATATCGAACACTGGGACGCGGAGGACGTCGAGGCCTGGGAGTCGGGCGGTAAGGACATCGCCCGGCGCAACCTGATCTGGTCCATCTTCGCCGAGCACATCGGTTTCTCCATCTGGTCCATCTGGTCGGTGATGGTGCTGATGATGCCGCCCGCCGTCTACCACATCGACGTCATCGGCAAGTTCTACCTGGTCGCCATGCCGACGCTGATCGGCTCGATCCTGCGCATCCCCTACACCGTCGCGACGGCGAAATTCGGCGGACGCAACTG
This sequence comes from Nocardia sp. JCM 34519.1, assembly GCF_020361265.1. Lineage (NCBI taxonomy): Bacteria > Bacillati > Actinomycetota > Actinomycetes > Mycobacteriales > Nocardiaceae > Nocardia > Nocardia sp. JCM 34519.1. The sequence continues at coordinate 408,162 of NZ_JAIRBR010000001.1, read as the reverse complement.
GACCACCTTCAGCGCCATCGCCCTGCTGGTGCCGACCGCGCTGACCATGTACTTCATGGCGCATCCCGCGTCGTACACCACGTACATGGTGGTGGCCGCCTTCGCGGGCATCGGCGGCGGCAACTTCGCCTCCTCGATGACCAACATCAACGTCTTCTATCCCCAGCGGCTCAAGGGATGGGCGCTCGGTCTGAACGCGGGCGGCGGCAACCTCGGCGTGCCGGTCATCCAGCTGATCGGTCTGGCCATCATCGCCGCGCTCGGGCAGAAGTACACCGGCGACGGCAAGCAGGCCAGCGTGCTGTGCGCGATCTACCTCGCGCTGATCGTGATCGCGGCCCTCGGCGCGTACCTCTACATGGACAACGTGCGCAACCAGAAGGCCGACCTGTCCGCGATGGGCCGGATGCTGAAGTACCGCGAATCCTGGGTGATGAGCGTGCTCTACATCGGTACCTTCGGCTCGTTCATCGGCTACAGCTTCGCCTTCGGCCAGGTGCTCAATATCAACTTCACCGCGGAGCTGACCCAGGCGGCGCAGGCGCTGTCCGGTCCGGCGAAGGCCGCCGCGCTGGCCGCGGTGGCGGGTAAGGCCTCGCTGCACGCCGCGCAGATCGCGTTCATCGGCCCGCTGCTCGGTTCACTGCTGCGGCCGGTCGGCGGCAAGCTGGCCGACCGATTCGGCGGTGGCAAGATCACGCTCTACACCTTCGTCGCCATGGTCGCCTCGACCGCGATCCTGGTCGTCACCGGGCTGAAGAACGGCCACCGCGCCCCGACGCACGCCGAATTGTGGTTCTACGTAATCGGTTTCATCCTGCTGTTCATCCTGTCCGGCATCGGCAACGGCTCGACCTACAAGATGATCCCGTCGATCTTCGAGGCCAAATCCAAGAGTGTGCAAGGTGATACCGCGGAGAAGGCCGCCTGGTCGCGCAACATGTCCGGCGCGCTGATCGGATTCGCCGGAGCCGTAGGCGCTTTCGGCGGCGTGCTGATCAATATGGTGCTGCGCGCCTCCTACGCCTCGACCAAATCCGCCACCAACGCGTTCTGGGTGTTCCTGGTGTTCTACGCGGCGTGCGCCGTGCTCACCTGGGCGGTGTTCCTGCGGCGGCCCACCGGCAAGGTCGCCGAGGTGCGCGAAACCGCTTCCGCAGAGACCGCTTCGGCCCGCGTCTGACCTTTCGAACCACTGGAGGACTTACCGATGAACTCATCGCAGCGCAAGACCGTGGTCGTCGTCGGGCACGGCATGGTCGGGCACCGTTTCGTCGAGGCACTGCGCTCGCGCGACGAGGACGGCCGCTGGCAGGTGGTCGTGCTCAGCGAAGAGGCGCTGCCCGCTTACGACCGGGTCGGCCTGTCCTCCTACGTGGGCAGCTGGGACGCCGCCGCGCTGGCGCTGCCCGGCAACGAATACGCCGGTGATGAGCTGGTCGAGTTGCGGCTCGGTCAGCGCGCCGAAACCATCGACCGGGCGGCCCGCAAGGTGACCACCTCGGCCGGTGACACCATCGCCTACGACGCGCTGGTGCTGGCCACCGGGTCGTATCCGTTCGTGCCGCCGGTGCCGGGCCACGATCTGGCGCAATGCTTCGTCTACCGGACGCTGGAGGACCTCGACGGCATCCGGGCGGCGGCGGAGGCGGCCGGACCGGGTGCGGTCGGCGTCGTCGTCGGCGGCGGCCTGCTCGGGCTGGAGGCGGCGAACGCGCTGCGGCTACTCGGGCTGGTTCCGCACGTCGTCGAATACAACGACCGGCTGATGCCAGCACAGGTGGACGAGGGCGGCGGCGCGATCCTCGAACGGCTCGTCACCGATCTGGGCCTGCATGTGCACACCGGGGTCGGCACCTCGTCGATCGAATCGGAAGGCCAAGGGCGGCTCAAGGTTACGCTCTCCGACGAGTCGGTCATCGATGCGTCGCTGGTGGTGTTCTCCGCCGGTGTTCGCCCGCGCGATCAGCTGGCCCGCGACTGTGAATTGGAGCTCGGGCCGCGCGGCGGCGTCAGCACCGATCTCGGTTTGCAGACCTCGGACCCGAATATCTGGGCCGTCGGTGAATGCGCGGCGGTGGAGGGCGTCTGCTACGGCCTGGTGGCGCCCGGCTACACGACGGCGGAGATCGTCGCGGACCGATTGCTCGGCGGCGCGGGCGAATTCCCGGGCGCCGATATGTCGACCAAGCTGAAGCTGCTCGGCGTCGACGTGGCCAGCTTCGGTGACGCGCACGGCGTCACCGAGGGCGCGCTATCGGTGGTGCTGCACGATGCGGCCAAGGGCACCTACGCCAAGCTCGTCGTTTCCGATGACGCGCGAATCCTGTTGGGCGGCATACTCGTCGGCGATGCCACCGCCTACTCGGCGCTGCGTCCGCTGGTCGGCCGCCCGCTGCCCGCCGAACCGGCCGCGCTGATCTCGCCCGCGGGTGCGGAACTCGGCGCGGACGCACTACCGGACGACGCGCAGATCTGCTCCTGCAACAACGTGTCGAAAGGCGCCATCTGCGGGGCGATTTCGGACGGCGCCTGCGATATTCCGGCCATCAAGGGCTGCACCTCGGCCGGAACATCTTGTGGCGGTTGCGTTCCCATGCTCAAGAAGCTGTTGGAACAGTCCGGCGTCGAGTTGTCCAAGTCGCTGTGCGAGCACTTCACCCAGTCGCGAGCTGAGCTGTTCCAGATCGTCCAGGTGACCGGTATCCGGACCTTCTCCGGCCTTATCGCCAAGTACGGCAACGGAACCGGCTGCGATATCTGCAAGCCGACGGTGGCATCGATCCTGGCATCCACCTCCAGCGATCACATCCTCGACGGCGAACAGGCCGCGCTGCAGGACACCAACGACCACTTCCTGGCCAACCTGCAGAAGAACGGCACCTATTCGGTGGTGCCGCGGATGCCCGGTGGTGAGGTCACCCCAGAGCAGCTCATCGTGATCGGTGAGGTGGCAAAGGAATTCGGGCTCTACGTCAAGGTCACCGGCGGGCAGCGGATCGACCTGTTCGGCGCGCGGGTCGAGCAGCTGCCGCTGATCTGGCGCAGGCTGGTCGACGCGGGTATGGAATCCGGTCACGCGTACGGCAAATCGCTGCGGACGGTGAAGAGCTGCGTCGGCTCCACCTGGTGCCGCTACGGTCAGCAGGATTCGGTCGGCATGGCCGTGCTGCTCGAAAAGCGTTACCGCGGACTGCGTTCGCCGCACAAGCTGAAGTTGGCCGTCTCCGGCTGCGCACGCGAATGCGCCGAGGCGCGCGGCAAGGACGTCGGGGTGATCGCCACCGAACACGGCTGGAACCTGTATGTCGGCGGCAACGGCGGGCTCACGCCCAAGCACGCGGTGCTGCTGGCGGGCGACCTCGACGACGAGACGCTGATCAAATACATCGACCGCTACCTGATGTTCTACATCCGCACCGCCGACCGGCTGCAGCGCACCGCGCCGTGGCAGGAGGCGCTGGAGGGCGGGCTCGACTATCTGAAGCAGGTGATCTGCGAGGACAGCCTCGGCATCGCCGACGACCTGGAGGCGGCCATGGCCCAGCATGTCGCCGGCTACCGGGATGAATGGGCGGCGGTGCTCGACGACGAGGAGAAGCTGTCCCGGTTCGTATCCTTCGTCAACGCACCCGATGCGGTCGATCCGACCATCACCTTCGACGAAAGCGGCGAGCGCAAGGTGCCCGTGCTGCTGGGGATGCCCCCGATCCCTGTCGCTACGCAGGGGAAATGACAACTTAACCGTGCAGAAACAGGACGCCGGTACCAATGAGTATGGCGTTTGGAGGTAGACACCGATGACCGTGATCGATATTCCCGGCACCATGACGACGACCATCACCGGATGGACGCAGGCCTGCCGGCTCGACTACCTGATCCCTGGCCGCGGCGTCGCGGTGTTGCTGAAAGGTGGCCAGCAGGCCGCCCTATTCCTGTTGCCCGACGGCATGCTCTACGCGGTCGGCAATATCGACCCGATCGGGCGGGCCGCGGTGATGTCGCGCGGCATCGTCGGGGACCGGGGCGGTGTGCCGGTGGTCGCCTCGCCGCTGCTCAAGCAGGCGTACTCGCTGGTGGACGGGCACTGCCTGGACGATCCCGACGCCGCGCTGCCCGTGTACGCCGTGCGGGTGGTCGACGGCATCGTCGCGCTGTCGAACGAGCCGGTCGACGCCGCCCTGCCCGCGGACGGATGATCCATGGACACCGGATCGCGCGGCGAGCCGACGGGGATCGGTCCCTGTCTCGCCGGGTTCACCGTCGGCGTCACCGCCGCCCGCCGGGCCGATGAATTCGCCACGCTGCTCACCAGGCGCGGTGCGAATGTCGTTGCGGCCCCGGCTATTCGAATAATCCCGCTGGCCGATGACACCGAGCTGGAGCGGGTGACCATGCGGCTCATCGAGTCCCCGCCGCAGATCACCGTCGCCACCACCGGCATCGGCTTCCGCGGTTGGGTGGAGGCCGCCGAGGGCTGGGGGCTGGCCGAACAGCTGCACGACACCCTCGCCGCCGGACGGTTGCTGGCGCGCGGACCCAAGGCCACCGGTGCGATCCGCGCCGCCGACCTGCGCGAGGAATGGTCGCCCGCCTCGGAATCCTCGGCGGAGGTGCTGGATCACCTGCTCGCCGCCGGAGTCGAGGGTGTGCGGATCGCGGTCCAATTGCACGGCGCCACAACGGAATGGGAGCCGGTGCCGGACTTCTGCGAGGTATTGCGCTGCGCCGGAGCGGATGTCGTCCCGGTGCCGGTGTATCGCTGGACGCCACCGGTGGATTCGGGGCCGATGGACCATCTCATCGAGGCGGTCGTCACCGGCGGCCTCGACTGCGTCACCTTCACCAGTGCGCCCGCCGTGGCGTCGATGCTGATGCGCGCCAAGGAAACCGGGCTGCTGGATGGGCTGCTGCACGCGTTCCGCGGGCGGGTGCTCGCGGCCTGTGTCGGGCCGATCACCGCCGCGCCGCTGGAGGAATTGGGCGTCGCGACCTCGCAGCCGGCCCGGGCCAGGCTCGGGGCGCTGGCCAGGCATGTGGCCGAGGAACTGCCGAGGCGGGCCAACCGGATCCAGGCAGGCGGGCACGTCATCAGCGTGCGCGGTGCGTGCGTCGTCGTCGACGGTGCGGTGCGCCAGCTCGCGCCGGCGCCTATGGCGCTGATGCGCGCGCTGGTGCGGCAGCCGGGCCGGGTGGTCTCCCGCGAACAGCTGCTGGCCGCGCTGCCCGGCGGCGGTGACGACACCCATGCCGTCGAGACGGCGATCGCCAGGCTGCGCAGCGGGCTCGGCACCCCGAAAGCGATTCAGACGGTGGTGAAACGGGGCTATCGGCTGGCCATCGAGGCCGCGGAGGAGTGCGAGAGCCCACAGCCGTCCGGGCCCGGCGTCGGCACCCCGGTGCGCGCACCGCGCTACGTACAGGCGGTGGGCACGTGGTGAGCGCGCTGGTACTCGTCGCGCACGGCACCAGGAGCACCAAGGGAGTCGAGCTCATCGGCACGCTCGCCGAGGCGGTTTCGCGGGAGCTCGGTGCCGGGATTTCGGGGCCCGGCACCGAGTTTCGCGATCCCTGGGTGCGCACCGCGTTCGTCGACGTGCTCGGGCCGTCGCCATCGGAGGTGCTGCGCGATCTGGATCGGAAATCCGTTCCCGCCGTAGTGGTTCCGGCGTTCCTCGCATCCGGGTACCACGTCTACCAGGATGTGCCGCGCGAGGTCGCGGACAGCGGCCACCCGATGGTCGCGGTCACCCCGGCCATCGGACCGGATCCGGCACTGGCCCACGTCATGGCGATGCGGCTGCACGCCGCGGGCTGGCGGCCGGGCGACGCGGTGGTATTCGCCGCCGCCGGTTCCTCGGATCGCCGTGCCCGCCAAGACGTTCGCCGCGCGGCGGCCCTGCTCGCCGACCGCCTGCGCACCCCGATCACCGTCGGCTACATCGCCACCGGTGCCCCACATGTACCGGAAGTCGTATCCGCACTGCGCAATTCAGGCCACAAACGAGTCTTCATCGCCTCATACCTGTTGTCCCACGGCCTATTCCAGCAACGCCTACACGACGCGGGCGCCGACGGCGTCGCCGCCCCCATCGGCGTACACCCCGCCGTAATCCGCCTAATCGCCACCCGCTACCACACCGCCACCCGCGACTTGGTGCCAGTTTCCAACCGCTGACCAGTATCAAGCCCGTTGGGGTTGGTGGGCTGTGTTGAGGGTGCGTCTGGGGTCGGTGAGTAGGGGGTGCCAGGCCAGTTCGGCGGCGCCGAGGAGGGCGCTGTCGGGTAATTGTTCGGGGGCGATGGTGATTTCGTCGATGTCGACGAGGAAGGCGCGGGCGGCGAGTTGGTCGCGGACGGTGGCGGGGTCCAGTTCGTAGAGGGCGGCGAGGGTTCCGCCGAGCACTATGCGGTCGGTGTCGATGATGTTGGCCAGGCTGGCCAGTCCACTACCGAGGCGGGTGTTCAGTCGCCGGACGGCGGTGCGGGCGTGGGCGTCACCGGCGCGGGCGGCGGCGACCACTTCCGCTGCGGCGTCAGGAATTTCGCCGTCCGGGAGATCCGGGACCCCGGCGGCGCGCAACAGGGCGCGCTGGTCTGCCTCGACCTCGAGGCAGCCGGTGGATCCGCAGCGGCAGCGCGCACCGGCCGGATCGACGGTGATGTGCCCCGGCTCGATCGCGTATCCGTGTGCGCCGCTGAATAATTGGCCCCCGCTCACCAGCGCGCCACCGAGACCGACCCGGGTGGTCGTCAGGTACAGCAGTTGAGCGGCGGCCCGTCCGGCGCCGTGGCGGTGTTCGGCCCAGGCGGCGAGGTTCGCGTCGTTGCCGACCTCGATCGGCAGATCGGTGAGATGCGGCGGTAATTCGGCGCGCACCAGCCGCGCCAGCGGCACCGATCGCGGCCAGCCGAGGTGTGTCGCGGCCCGAACCTGCCCATCCGGCAGCCGGACCGGGCCGGGCACGGCGATGCCGAGTCCAAGCAGCGGCCGTATAGTCGGCGCCAATTCGACTACCAGACAGCATAATTCGCGCACCACATCGGCGACGTCGCGGCTCGGCAGGTCCCGGTCGACGCGTTCGAGGATCCGGCCGCCGAGCGCGACCCTGGCCGCGCTGACCGTGGCGGCGTGCAGCTGTATCGCGAGCACCACCGGTCCGGTGTCGGCGATCCGGATCCGGTGGGAGGGACGCCCGCCCTCGGACCGCTGGTGTTCGCGATCGACGCCGATCATGCCGAGCTGATCCAATTCGCGCAGCAGATAACCCGTCACGCTGCGGCCGCAACCGAGCCGTTCGGTCAGCTCGGCCCGAGTTGCACTGCCGCCCAACGTGTGTAGCGCGAGGAGCAGCTCGCCGATGCCGTTCTTCGCGGGTTCTTGTGCGGTGCGGGGCATATCCGTATCTTACTTTGTGCAGCTACTGTACAAACTAGAGCTTCATCCCAGAGGGACATTCATGATCGAGAACTCGGCCCCGGGGTCGCGTTGGTGGCGGCACGCGACGATCTACCAGATCTATGTGCGCAGCTTCGCCGACGGCGACGGTGACGGCATCGGCGACCTCAGCGGAATCCGCACCCGGCTGCCCTATTTGGCCGCCCTCGGTGTCGACGCGGTATGGCTCACACCGTTCTACGTTTCGCCGATGGCCGACGGCGGCTACGACGTCGCCGACCATCGCGCCGTCGATCCGCTCTTCGGCGGGCTGGACGATCTCGCCGCGCTGATCGCCGACGCGCATCGGCTCAGGCTGCGGGTCCTGATCGACCTGGTGCCCAATCACACCTCGGCGCAGCATATTTGGTTCGCCGAGGCGCTGGCCGCCGGGCCCGGTTCGCTGGCGCGCGAACGCTATCTGTTCCGCGACGGGCGCGGCACGGGCGGCGAACTGCCGCCCAACGACTGGGAATCTTTGTTCGGCGGCCCGGCCTGGACCAGGGTGCTCGACGGCCAGTGGTACCTGCACCTTTTCGACGCGCGGCAGCCGGATCTCAACTGGGACAACGCCGATGTGCTCACCGAATTCGACGAGATCCTGCGGTTCTGGCTGGATCGCGGCGTCGACGGATTCCGCATCGATGTCGCGCACGCGATGGTGAAGGCGGCCGGGCTGCCCGACGTCGGACACGGCGGGCAGTGGCGGTTGATGGGCGTTGCCGAGCTGCCCTACCTGGACCAAGACGGTGTGCACGAGATTCATCGGCGGTGGCGCAAGATCCTGGATTCCTATCCGGGGGAACGGATCGCGACCGCCGAGCTGTTCGCACCGAATGCCGCGCGGTTGGCGAACTATCTGCGTCCGGATGAACTGCACCAGGCCTTCAACTTCCACTATCTGCACACCGAATGGGATGCGGCGGAATTTCGTTCGGTGATCGACGCCTCGATCGACGCGGTATCCGGTGCGGGTGCGACGAGCACCTGGGTGCTGTCCAATCACGATGTCGTCCGGCACGTAACCCGTTACGGCGGAGGCGAATTGGGCACTCGCCGGGCGCGCGCCGCCGCACTGCTCACCTTGGCCCTACCCGGATCGGCATACCTCTATCAGGGTGAGGAACTCGGACTCGCCGAGGTGGCCGATCTGCCCGAGGAGGTGCTGGCCGACCCGATCTGGGAGCGATCCGGCCATACCGAGCGGGGCCGGGACGGCTGCCGAGTGCCCATCCCGTGGTCGGGCGCCGAACCGCCGTTCGGCTTCAGCCCGCAGGACGTCGCGCCCTGGCTGCCGCAGCCCGATCACTGGGCCGCGAGCACCGTCGAGGCGCAGTCCGGTACGCCGGGTTCGATGCTGGAGCTGTACCGCAGCGCCCTTGTGCTACGTCGAGAGTTGTTGTCCCACAGTGATTTTGCGTGGCAGCCCGGACCGGAAGGCGTGCTGGTCTTCGACCGCGGACCGTCCTTTCGCTGCACGGTGAACTTCACCGACGAGCCGGTGACCGTGCCGGTGCCCGGCGCACTCCTGCTCTCCAGCGCCGAGAAACTCGAAATTCACGGCGGCGCAGCGGAACTCGCCGCCAATAGCGCCGCATGGTGGGCCGTGGGCTGATCGGCGTCCTACTCGACAGGCTCGCCGCCCGGCCGAGAATCGACCGAGCCGTCGGCGATCCGGCGCATGAGCCCGCGCAACTGGGTGCGGTAGTAGTCCTCGAATTCCGGTGTGCCCGGCCGTATTCCGGTCATTCCGAGGATGGTGCCGGGCAGTACGGCGGGTGCCATCACGATGGCCGTCAGCACTATTCGGATGAATGCCGGGTCGAGTTCCGCCGCGATCTCGCCGCGCTCCTTGGCCCTGCGCAGGTTGGCCAGATCGGACCGGGCCTCCTCGGCGAGGTCGGATTCGGCGTCGGCGGCGGTCAGGCCGCGCCATGCGGTGAGCCGGGCCGCGCGCGGGTCGGCGAGCCCGGCGCGCAGGTATCGGTCGACCACCTCTTCGAGCGGTAGCGCCGGATCGGCGAAATCGGCCTCGCTCTCGCGCCAACCACGCTGAATTTCCCGGTACAGACCCTCTTTTCCGCCGAAGTAGTAGCCGATGAGCTGTTTGTTCAGGCCGGCCCGGTCCGCGATGTCCTGAATGCGCGCGCGGTCGAATCCCTTCTCGGAGAACTCATCCAACGCCGCGCTCAGCAGCGCCTGCCGGGAGCGTTCGGCGTCGCGTTTGCGCTCCTCGGCATTGGGGGAGCGGCGCGGTCCCTGCTTGGTACCGGATTCGGACGTCATGCGGCGATGATACCGCATCTACTGACCGGCGAGTTGGCTTAATCATCCCGTAGGTTGACACAATATTCCTATGGGATGACACTTCCGGGGTGACAATTTCGAACCTCTCCGAAGACGCCTCCGAACGGCCGGGGCTCACGCCGCGGGCGCGCAGGGCCGTCGTGGTCGTGCTGATCGGCGCGATCCTCGCCTTCCTCGATGCCACCGTCGTCAATGTCGCGCTGAAGTCGCTGTCCGGCACGCTGGGCAGTTCGCTCGACGCCATCCAATGGGTGGTCACCGTCTACCTGCTCGCCCAGGCCGCGGTCCTGCCGGTGACCGGTTGGGCCGTGCGGCGGATCGGCGCCAAACGGCTCTACCTGGTTTCCCTGCTGGTATTCGTCATCGCCTCGATCGCCTGCGGTCTGTCCGGCGGTGTCGGTGAGCTGATCGCCGCGCGGGTGTTCCAGGGGATCGGCGGCGGTGTCATGGTTCCCGCCGGCCAGATGATCCTGGTGACCGCCGCCGGTCCGCGGGGATTGGCGAGAGTTATGGCGGCCGTTGGGATTCCGATGGTGCTGACTCCCGTCGTCGGTCCGACGATCGGCGGTCTGCTGCTGGAGAACGTCGGCTGGCAGTGGATCTTCCTGATCAACGTGCCGCTGGGAGTGATCGGGCTGCTACTGGCCCTGCGGTTGCTGCCCGCCGACGAACGCGCCGAATCGGCCGGTCCGCTCGATGTTTTCGGGCTGGCGCTGGCCTCGCTCGGCATGGCCTGTCTGACTTACGCACTGGCCGAGGCCGGTTCGCTGGGGATCTCCGCGCCGCGGGTGCTTATCACAGCGGCGGTCGGCATAGTCGCGCTCGCGGCATTCGTGCTGCGCTCGCTGCGGGTGGCGCATCCGGTGCTCGATGTCCGGCTCTACCGGGATGCGCTGTTCAGTTCCGCCTCGGTTGCCACCTTCATTTTCGGCGCGGCCACCTTCGGTGCGATGGTGTTGCTGCCCTTGTATTTTCAGCTCGTCCGTCATCAGGATGCCGCGCATACCGGCATGATGCTCGCGCCGCAGGGCATCGGCGCCGCGGTGGCGATGGCGGTGTCGAGCCGTGTGTTCGACCGCATCGGCAGCCGAATCTGCGTGCTGGGCAGCGTAATCGGCATCGTTGCCACGCTGCCGTTCATGCTGATCACCGCCGATATGCCCTACTGGGTGCTCGCCGCGGCCATGGTGGTGCGCGGCGCCGGAATCGGATTGGCCGTGATGCCCGCGATGACGGTCGCGCTGGGCACCCTGCGTCCGGAGAAAATCAGCGATGCCACACCGCAACTCAACATCATGCAGCGGCTCGGCGGCTCGATCGGCACCGCCGTATTCGTCATCATCCTCGATAAAAGCCTGCGCGACAACGGAATTCAACCCGCCGATCAGGCCGCGGCTTTCGGTGCCACCTTCGCCTGGGTACTCGCCGCCGCCGTTCTGGCCACCCTGCCGACCATCGTCATGGCGGTGCTGGAGCGGCGAGCCAAACGCGCGGATTCGGGCGCAACGCTGGCGGGGGTCGTCGCGCCGGACTAAGGTCGAACATTAGGGTTCTAATGATAATTAGGAGAGAAATGGATCGGGTTGCGCTGATCACCGGCGGGTCGAGCGGCATCGGTGCGCAGACGACTCGAAAGCTGCTGGCGGCCGGGCATCGGGTGGCGGTTGTAGGACGCGATGCGGACCGGCTGGCCCGGTTCACCGCCGGGCTCGACGCGCCCGACGGGGTATTGGCGATCACCGGCGATGCCACCGATTACCCGGCGATGGCCGCGGCGGTGGACGAAACGGTGCGCCGATTCGGGCGGCTCGACTGCGTGATCGCCAGCGCCGGATTCTCCAGTCACGACACCATCGCCGACGCGGACCCGGACCGGCTGCGCGAGATGGTGCTGACGAATGTGCTCGGGCCCGCGCTGCTGGTCAAGGCCGCGCTACCCGCGCTGCGGGACAGTCGCGGACGGATCGTATTGCTGGGAAGCGTTGCGGGATTCCGGAATTCGCCGGGCAATATGTACTCGGTGACCAAATGGGCGGTGACCGCCCTGGCCGAGAACACCAGGCAGCTGGTGACCGGTGACGGCATCGGCGTCACGCTGATCGCGCCGGGCCCGGTGGACACGCCGTTCTTCGACCATCGACCCCAGGGCGCGCCGCCGTTGGCGCTGCGGCCGGAGAATATCGCCGACGCAGTAGCCTGGGCAATCGCCCAACCAGAGGGTGTCGATGTGAATACGATGGTGATCAGGCCCGTCGGTCTCGGCGGTTGATCCCGACGCGCACTTTCGGAATAACACCAGGTAGGCCGAGGATGCCGTAGTTTTAGCCGGGGGTATCCAGCCTGGGAGGTGTGTTGACGGCAGCCGACTGCGGCGTGACGCTGCATCCACTGTCGACGGCTCAGTTACGGTGGTGGGTTGCGCAGCAACTGTTTCCAGCGGTGCCGCTCACCGTGGCCATGTATCTGGAAATGCGTGGTCGCGTCGATATCGAGCTGACCAGACGGTGTGCCCGGCGCGCCGCGCGCGAACTGCAATCGCCGCATCTGCGGTTCCGGGTGGTGGACGGACAGCCGCGCCAGTATGTGGACACCGCCGCCGAACTGCCGGTCCGATTCGTAGAGCCGGACGGGCCGGATCCGGTCGCCGCGGCCCTCGCCGATATGGCCGACGACTACGGCGCGCCGCTCGATCCGCTGGCCGACGCGCTCACCGTCGCGACGGTGTACCGGATCGGGCCCGACCACCATCTGCTGTATCTGCGCAGCCACCACATCGTGCTCGACGGTGTCGGCGCGGCGGCGGTACTGCGGCGGATCGGTGAGCTGTACCGGGCCGCGGGTGGACTGCCCGAGCCGAAATGCGGTGCGCTGTCGGTGCCGGAGCTACTCGACTACGAACAGGCTTACCAGGGTTCGGCACGGTCCGCCGCGGACCGCGCGTACTGGCTGGAACAGGTTGCCGGACTTGGTGATCCGGTGAGCCTGGCCGGACAACCCGCGGCGCCGCAACCACATCCGCTGCAGGTGAGCGGGGTGCTGGACGAGACCGCCGCGCAGCGCCTTGCCGCCGCCAAGACCAGGCATAACGCCACCTTCCCCGAACTCACGGTCGCCGCCTTCGCCTGCTTCCTGGCCAGGATGACCGGCGCCGACGACATCGTGCTCAGCCTCCCGGTCACCGCTCGGCCGACCGCGGCGCTGCGGCGCTCGGCCGGATCGATCTCGAATGTGGTGCCGCTGCGGCTTTCCGGCGTCGGGACCGGCACGGTCGGCGCGGCGCTCGCTCAGGTCCGGTTGCGGGTCATCGGCGCGCTGCGCCATCAGCGCTACCGGTACGAGGACATTCAGCGCGACCGCGGTGAATTACAGCCGGTGCGCGGCGGATTCGGGCCGGTGGTGAACGTGCTCGGCTTCGTCGAACCGCTGCGGCTCGGCTCGGTACACGGTGCGGTGCACCTGCTTTCGCTCGGACCGGTGGAGGATTTGCTGGTCAACGGGTATCAGCTCGGCCCGGACGAGCGGCTGGCCCGAATCGACTTCCAGGCCAATCCGGCGCGCTACCACCGCGATACGCTCGCCTGGCAGCATCGGCTCTTCCTGGATTTCTTCGGCCGGTTCCTGGCGGCCGAAGCGGATTGTCCGGTAAGGGCATTGGATGAGCCGGTCGCGTATCCGCTTGCCCCGCACCACATCGGCCGTTTTCGTCTGCTGCCCGATCTCTTGCGCGCGGGCATGATGCCGGATGCTGTTGCGGTCCAGGATGGTTCGCGCACCATGACCTATCGGGAACTGGACCGGGCCTCGTCGCGGTGGGCGCGGGAACTCATCGCACACGGGGCCGGGCCGGGGGAGTGCGTCGTTGTCGCGGTGCCGCGCTCGCTGGAATCGGTGCTCGCGCTGTGGTCGGTGGCGAAGACGGGCGCGTGCTTCGTACCCATCGATCCGGCCGATCCGCCGCTGCGTTTCGGCGCGGTATTCACCGATTCCGGTGCCCGCCTCGGGATTACATCGGCCGCATTGCTGGGTGAGTTGCCTTACGGGTCGTCGCGTCTGCGGCCGATCGAGGTCGCCTGTGCCGTCACGGTGGATGGTGGTGCGAACGGCTCGGGCGTCGCCTGGTTGACCATCGACCAGCCCGCGCCCGATCGCTCCGGGGATCCGATCGAGGACGCGGATCGCCTGCGCCCACTGCACGCCGACCACCCGGCGTACCTGATCTACACCTCGGGGACCACCGGGAAACCCAAGGGCGTCACGGTGACCCACCGCGGGCTCGGCGCACTCACCGATTACCTGGTCGAGCACTATCGGTTGCATCCGGATTCGGTTGTGCTACATGCCCATTCGCCGTCGTTCGACGCGCACCTGCTCGAATTGCTCGGTGCGTTCGCGGCCGGTGCGCGGTTGGTGGTGGAACCGCCGAGGATTGTCGCTGGCCGCGAATTGGCCGGGCTGATCCGGGATTATGCGATCACCCACTTCCTCACCACACCCGCCGTGCTCGCGACGCTCGCCCCGGACGAGGTGCCGGGGTTGGCACTCGTCGTGGTCGGCGGCGAGGCCTGCCCCGCCGAGCTGGTACGGCGGTGGGCCCCGCACGTGCGGCTGTGCAATGGCTACGGTCCGACCGAAACCACCGTCATGGCAACGCAAACCGGCGCGATGACACCGGACGGACCGGTGACCATCGGCCCGGCCCTGCCCGGCGTGCGCACCATGCTGCTCGACCCGCGCCTGCGGCCGCCGCCGCTCGGGGGCCGCGGTGAGCTCTACATCGGTGGGCCCGGTGTCGCGCGAGGCTATCATCGCGCCCCGGCGCTCACCGCGGTCCGATTCGTCGCCGATCCGGCGGGCACCGGCGAACGCCTTTACCGCACCGGCGATCTCGTGGCCACCCGTGCCGACGGCGAATTCGACTTCCTCGGCCGCGCCGACGCGCAGGTCGCGGTGCGCGGGCGGCGGATCGAACTGGCCGAGGTGGAGGCGGCGTTGGCGGCGGGCCCGGAGATCGCGGCGGCGGCGGTCACGGTCGCCGACGCGGGTCGCCCCGAGGCCAGGCTCATCGGCTATGTGGTCGCGGCCGAAGGGTTTTCGTTCGAAGCGGCGGAAACGCTACGCCGGGTGCGGGGTGTGCTGCCCGCGGCATCGGTGCCCGCCGCGCTGGTCGAACTGGACCAGTTGCCGTTGTCGCCCAACGGAAAACTCGACCGCGCCGCCTTGCCCGCACCCGTGGTGCGGGCCCGCGTCTACCGGGCGCCCGAATCGGCGCTGGAGCGGCTGGTGGCCGAGCATTTCGCGCGGGCGACCGAGCAGCGGGCGGGCCTGGACGACGACTTCTTCGAGCTCGGCGGCAATTCACTGCTCGGCGTCGCGGTTTCGGCGGAGTTGGCCGCGGCGTCCGGCGTCCCGGTCACCGTGCGCTGGATCTACACCGCGCCGACCGTGCGGGCGCTCGCCGACCGGATCGCCACCTACGACGGCGTGGATTCCGCCGACGACGCGCTCGGCATACTTCTGCCCCTGCGGCGCAGCGGATTTCAGCCGCCGCTGTTCTGCGTGCACTCCGCCGTCCCGCTCGCCTGGTGTTACGCCGGGCTGGCCAGGCATATCACCGACCGGCCCGTGTACGGCCTACAGGCGCCCGCGCTGACCGGTCCGGTGCCCGCCGTCACCACCATCGACGATCTCGCGGATGCCTATGTGCGGGAAATGATTCGGGTGCAACCCGACGGGCCGTACCACCTGCTGGGCTGGTCGCTGGGCGGACAGATCGCACACGCCGTCGCGGTCCGGCTGCGTGCCATGGGCGCGTCGGTCGGATTGCTGGCGATGCTGGACAGCGTCGTGATCCCGGATGGCGCGGATCCGCCGCCCGCACCGCGCATGCGCGATCTGCTCACCCATCTACTGGGTGACGAGCCCGTCGACGCCGACGCGCTACCCGATCTCACCGCCGCCGAGGCGGCGGCCGAATTGGCCGCTGCCGGAGCGTCTTTCGGCACCGGCCTGACCGCGGATCAGCTGGCGCGGCTGCACCGCGGCTATGTGGACGGTGTCGGCCTCTCACACGGTTACCGGCCCGGCGTCTTCGACGGCGACCTGCTGTACTTCTCCGCGACGCGCGGTATGACCGAACTGCTCGACGCCAGGATCTGGCGGCCGTACGTCACCGGCGAACTGATCGAACACCGCGTGGACGCGACCCATGCCCAGCTCACCAACTCCGACGTGGTCGCCGTCATCGGACCGATTCTGGCCGCGCACCTCGCGCGTTCGGCCGCGCCGGTGAGGAGCGGATAGTGAACTCTCGCAACATGATTCCGAGCGTCGGCACCCGCACCGGGCTCGAATGGCGCGATATACGGGACCACGGGCATCCGGAGGTCGCCGGACTGACCGAGTGGATCGACGGCTATCTGACCCGCCCGCATCCCGATCTCGGCCGGGACGGTCCGGTGTGTCCTTTTGTGCGCCAATCGATCAAGCGGCATACGCTGTGGGCCGCCGTGGTGCCGGGCGGCGATGAGCTGACCGTGCCTCGGATGACCGACGCGGTGGACGACGCCATCGAGATCTACCGCGCCATGCGCTCGGCCGATCCGGATCCGCGGCTCTGCTCGCTCACGCTGTTTCCCGGCCTCACCCGGTTGCACCTCGTCGATTCGGTGCACGCCGCCCGGAAGTCCGGCGTCGTCGAACAGGGGCTGATGCTCGGCCAGTTCTATCCGGGCTGTGCCGTTCCCGGCCTGTGGAACAAGGACTTTCACCCCTTGGACGCGCCGGTGCCGATGCTGGTGATCCGGAAGATGATGAACACCGACTTCCCGTTCCTCGTCGGCCGCAGCGAATGGCTGTACGCGTACCTGTCCAGCATCGCGCCCGAGCTGCCGCGTAACCTGCGTCGCACCATCGCCGAACGAATGCGGGTCGACGGACCGGCGGCCGATGCGATCACCGATTTGCGGGTACACGCGCCAGGAGAACACGCCCGATGACCACCCGGAGGGAATCGTGAGAATACGCAGGCTGCTGCGCTGCTTGGTCCTGATCGTCTGCCTGGTGTGCCTTCCGGTCACCGGAGCCTCGGCCGATCAAGGGGATTCACGCATACTCGACGTACGGCCGTTGGGCGGCAGACAATTCGAGGTGGTGGTGTATTCGGCCGCGATGAATCGTCCGATCACCCTGTGGGTTTCGCATCCGGATGGGTCGGCGCCCGCGCTGTACCTGTTGAACGCGGTGGACGGCGGCGAGGACGGCGGTCCGTGGACCACCCGCACCGATGTGGTGAACTTCTTCGCCGACAAACCGGTCAACGTGATCGTGCCGATGGGCGGGCGGGCCAGTTTCTACACCGATTGGCTGCGCGACGATCCGGTGCTCGGCCGCAACCGGTGGGCCACCTTCCTCAGCAGGGAGCTGCCGCCGCTGCTGGATGCCCGCTTCCAGATGACCGGACGCAATGCCGTTGCGGGACTGTCGATGTCGGCCACCTCCGCACTCGATCTGGCGATCGGCGCGCCCGGACTCTACCGAGCTGTCGGGGCGTACAGCGGCTGCGCGCGCACCACCGATCCGCTGGCGCGCGCCCTGGTGTACACGCAGCTGGCCACCTTCGGCGCCGATGCGGGGAATATGTGGGGCGATCCGACCAATCCGGCGTGGGCCGAACATGATCCGACCCTGCATGCCGATCGGTTACGCGGTGTGGCCCTTTATATTTCGGCCGGAAACGGTGCGCCGGGCCCGCACGAGACGCTCACCGATCCCGGTATCGATGGCAATCCGGGGCGGCTGCTGGACCGGGTGGCGGTCGGCGGGGCGATGGAGACGGTGGTGGCCGCCTGCACCCGTCCGCTGATCGACCAGCTGGCCGCGCTCGGCATCCCGGCGACGGTGAACCTGCGTCCGGCGGGCACGCACGCCTGGTCCTACTGGCAGGACGACGTGCACCAGTCGTGGCCGATGTTCGCCGCCGCACTCGGGGTGTGAGCATGTCGGTACCCGGGTGGACAATGCGGGCGTGGCATACGACACAGAGCTGGCCGATCGGATCAGAGAGCTCATCGAGCCCGAACCCGATCTGACCGAGAAGAAGATGTTCGGTGGGCTGGCCTTCCTGGTCGGCGGCAATATGGCGGTGGCAGCCAACCGCGCGGGCGGCCTGCTGGTCCGGGTCGATCCCGAGGAGAGCGACGAGCTCACCGCCCGCGTCCACGTCGAAACGGCGGTCATGGGCGGCCGCACGATGAACGGCTGGCTGCGCGTCGACGCCGAGGTCGTCGGCACCGAGGAGGCGCTGCGCGAGTGGGTCGATCGCGGTGTCGACTACGCCAGGACCCTGCCGCCGAAAAAGAAGTAGCCGCGGCCATCCGTGGCCGCGGCTACTCAGGACGCGCTACTTCAGCGCGGCTGTTCGGTGCCCAGCGCGACGCCGTAGCCGGCGGCCGCACCGCCCGCAGCACCGACGGCGGCGCCGACCGGGCCCGCCATCGCGGATCCGGTGCCGGCGCCGATCAGCGCGCCGACGCCGGTGAAGTCGGTGCGGCGCTTGTCGAGCTCCGGGGTCTGGGCCGGGGCGATGTTGAGCGCCGGGCCCACCGCGTCGGTGACGGGATCCGCTGCGGCGGTACCCGAGCCGAGCGCGGCGGCCAGCGTGACGGCCGCGCCGCCGAGCACGATGGCGACAGACTTCCTCATATCCAAATCCTTCCCGTGAACAAACCGCCCCGAATCAAAGAAACTGGACGGTCGTTCGATTAGATCAGACCGGCCCGGCCGACCCCAGAATCACCGGCACCCGCCGGTCCGCCGGCACTACCACTACGGTCCGGCTGAAAATCTTCGCCGAGATATGTCGAAGCGGTGCACGCGGTTCCGACCAAGGGATGACAGCAAGTCAACCGAACGAACAAGGGAGCCACCAATGTCCGTCACCACATTCCTCTGGTTCGACAACCAGGCCGAGGAGGCCGCCACCCGCTACGCCGCGATCGTGCCCAACTCGCACGTCACCGGCATCACCCGCAACCCGGACGGTTCGGCGTTCGTCGTATCGCTCGAACTGGACGGCCACTCGGTCACCCTGTTGAACGGCGGCCCAGGCCATCCGTTCACCGACGCCGCCTCCATCCAGGTGACCGTCGATACCCAGGCCGAGGTCGACCGCCTGTGGGACGCCCTCGTCGAGGGTGGCGAACCCGGTCCCTGCGGCTGGCTCACCGACCGATACGGCGTCAGCTGGCAGGTGGTCCCGTCGGACCTCCCCAAATTGATGGAAGGCGACGATCCCACCAAAGCCGTCGCCGTCGCCACCGCCCTGCGCACAATGCGGAAGATCGAAATGCAGACCTTGCAGGACGCCTACGACCAGGCCTGAACCGTTGAACGACCCGTCCCGACGATCGGTGGCGGGTCGTTTTCGTGGGTTACCGAGCTAAGGCAGCGTCAGTTCGGCGAACGAGGCGATCCAACGGTGTGGTGGGCGCGGGGGATTCGGTTCGCCCGGGCGGTGCACACCGATGGCGGACCAGCCCGCGGTGGTGGCGGCATCGAGTTCGTCCGGGTGGTCGGAGAGGAACAGGATGTCCGCGGGTGCGGTACCGATGGCGCCCGCGATCTTCTCGTACGAGGCGGGCTCGCGTTTCGGACCCGCCGTCGACAGGTCGAAGTAGCCGCTGATGAGTGAGGCGAGTTCACCGCCGCGGGCGAAGCCGAACCAATCGCGCTGGTTGCGTTCGGATCCCGACGAGTACACGTACAGTCGCAGGCCTGCCGCATGCCAGGCGCGCAGCGCGGGCGGTGCGTCGGGGAAGAATTCGCCGTGCAGCGCACCGTTGCGGAAGCCCTCGGCGCAGATCATGCCCTGCGCGGCCTTCAACGGTTCGGCCTTCACATCGGAATCCAGCCAGCCGCGCAGGATTTCGGCCACCTCGGCCTCGTCCGCCGCGGGCCGCCCGGCCAGCTCACGCGTGCCCTCGACCACGGAAACCGCCGCGCCCCCGCGGTTTTCGGCCAGCCAGCGCGGAAGTCGCTGCCGGGTATAGCCGTACAGGTCCTCCCGCACCGAACTGGTCGGGCTGGTGGTGCCCTCGATATCGACGACGACCGCGGCGGTCACGGGGCGGTCAGCAATTCGTCGAGGGTGGGGAAGCTTTCACTGATCCGGTCCCCGCTGAAATCACCGATCCAGCCGTCCTCCTCCTCGAAGAACCGGATGGCGATGAAATCGGGCCTGGTGCCCATATCGAACCAGTGCAGCGTGCCCGCGGGCACCGAGAGCAGATCGCCCGCCTCGCACACGGTGGCCAGCACCTCCTCGCCCAGGTGCAGGTAGAAGCAGCCGCGTCCGGCGGCGAAGAACCGCACCTCGTCCTCGGCGTGCCGGTGCTCGTTCAGGAATTTCTCCCGCGCGCCCTTGGCGATCTGCGGCCACTCCGGATTGCCGTCGTCGGGGTGGATGCGCGCGATATCGATGTGCTTGTAGCGGCCGTCGGCGTTGAGCTCGCCGACCTCGTCGCGGTAGCGGGCCAGCAGCTCGTCCGAGGCGATCGCCGCGGCGTCGTCCAGCACCGGCCAGTGGCCGTAAGTGACGCCGTACTTTGCCAATTCGGCGCCGATCACCGCGTCGTCGGTGGTCCGTACCCGCACCTCGGCCGCATTGTCGGCGGCCATCACCTGCAGCAGGGTCATGTCAGTCCAATCTCGAGAATCTCGTTGCGCGTCGCGAACGCGTGGCGGCGACCGGTGCGGGCGACCAGCTCGCACAGCGCCTCCAGGCATTCGGCGCGGTCGCGTGCCTGCGACAGATTGTCCCCCCACGCGGTGATGCCGTGTCCGGCGATCCCGAGAACCGGTGGCGCGGTGGGGTTTTCGGTCAGGTAGCGCTCGATGTCGGCGCCGATGCGCGCGACGTCGGGCCAGTTCGGGAAGATCGGGATATCGATCAGCGCCGGATCTTGTCCGCCGAGCCCCTTGATCAGCTCGAAATCGGTGACGCGCAGGGTGGTCGACGCGTCCGGCGCACCGTTCAACGTGAAAAGCGTTGTGGCATAGGGCGGATGGATGTGCACGACGGCCGCGGCGGGCCTGGTCCGGTACACCGCGGCGTGAATCGTGGTCTCCGCCGATGGTTTACGACGCTGCGACCCGACCGGGGTGGAGTCGCCGACGTGCACGGTGACCATATCGGCGGCGGTCAGCTCGCCCTTGGACAGCCCGCTGCCCGTGATCACCGCATGATCGCCGGACCGCACCGAGATATTGCCCGCGGTGCCCGGCATCCAGCCCCGCGCATACAGTTCGCGGGCGATGCCGGCGATCTCGTCGCCCGGCGCGTCCTCGTTCGAGTAGACGATGCCGTGCTCGGTGACGACGGCCGTCACCAGCTCGCCGGGCGTCACGTCGAATGCCGGATTGAAAACCCTGGTGTTCGCGGGAGCCGTTGCGACACCGCCGAATCCGGTGACCTCCTCGGCGGCCCGCTGCTCCACCACGATATCCGCGCCGGTCGCCATCGTTGTGTCCCTTGTGGATTCGGGCGCGACGACGATGAACGGAATTCCGTGGTGCCGCGCGGCAAGGGCCAGCGCGTATGTGCCGATCTTGTTGGCGACGTCGCCGTTGGCGGTGATGCGGTCCGCGCCGACGATCACGCAGTCGACCTGTCCGGTGGCCATCGCCCATGCCGCCGCGGAATCGATGGTGAGCCGGTGCGGAATTCCGGCCTCGGCCAGCTCCCATGCGGTGAGCCGCGCACCCTGCAGCAGCGGGCGGGTCTCGTCGACCAGGACATCCTCGATGGCGCCGCGCTCGGCGAGCACCCGCAGCGCGCCGATGGCGGTGCCGAAGGCGCTGGTGGCCAGGCGGCCGGTATTGCAGTGGGTGAGTATGCGCAGCGGCCGGTCCGGGCACAGCCGCAGCACCAGATCTGCGGCGTGGGTCGCGGCGGCCCGGTTCACCCGGCTGTCCTGGGCGACCATGGCCAGTGTTTCGGCGAGCACCGCGTCGGCGCCCCCGGCCACCCGCTCGACGACGCGGCGCACCGCCCAGGCCAGGTTGACGGCGGTGGGGCGGGCGTCGGCGATGCGCTCGGCCTCGGCCCGGACCCGCGGCACGTCGACGACACCCGCCGCGGTGTGCGCGCGGGTGGCGATGACGACGCCGAACGCGCCCGCGATGCCGATGGCGGGCGCGCCGCGGATGGCCAGCGCCCGGATGGCGTCGATGATCTCGTCGACGGTGCCGAGGCGCAGCTCGCGCACCTCATGCGGCAGTCCGCGCTGGTCGATGGTGACCAGCGCACCGTCGTCCCAGGTCAGAGAGCTGTCGTCCATCAGGTGCATCCTTCGTCGCGAACCGCATACCGCCTGGTGAACGGTATCCGACGCCGGTCGGCGGCCGAAATCCGCCTCGACGGCCCATCCGCCGCGGTCAGCTCGCCGCGCGATATCCGGGTTCGGCGCGTAGCTGGGCGGCCCGCCGGGCCGGGTCGTAGTCCGGTCCGACACCATCGATCAGCAGCAGGTCGCCGTCGATGTGGTCGGTGCGCAGCCGCAGGATGGCCTGGTACTCGGGCGAGCGATACCAGGCCCGCGCCTGGTCCAAGGTCGGAAAGGCGATCAACACCATCGATCCGGGCCAATCGCCCTCCACCACCTCGACGGGTGTGCCGTGGATGACGAATTCGCCCGCGAACGGGTCGAGGGTCGCCTGGATGCGTTCCAGATACTCGATGATGTCCGGATGCGGGCGTCGGCTGCGCAGATGGGCGAATCCGTAGGCGGTCATGCGGCACTCCTTTGTTCGGGTTAGCCGAACATAGGTCGGGTGCCGAGGCCGGGCAATTACCCCCGAGGTAATGGCGGATCCGTCCACGCATGTATCCAGTCAAGGCCCGCTGGTACGGCTCCGCAAGGGTTCGGCGCACGGCGCGTGGAAGGTGCGGCGCCGCAGCATCATTGACACAGCAGCGCCGCCGGTCCTGTCGGTAGGACCGGCGGCGCGTTATGAGACTTCGATCAGTGCTGGCCGGGGCGCTGCGCCTGGTTCGGGTTGTTGCCCATCCGGCTGTCCCGCTGGCTGTCGGCATTCGAGCCGGCACGGTTCATGCCCTGCTGCTCCTGGCGCTGCTGCTGTTGCTGCTGCTGGCGCTGCATCTGCTTGGGCATTTTCTTAGGCGTTTTCTTCGACTTTTCAGTCATCTCCACACGGTCCTTTCCGGGGATTAGGTTTTCGCCTAGATCATCACAATAGCTACCCCGCATCAATCGTGGAAGGGAAAAGTGAAAATGTGGCGTGACGGGGCCGGTGTGGCGTGTCGTCAGGGTTTACGGGCCTCGATCAAGAATCGGCTGGAATGGGCGAGAAAAGATCCGTTGGCCGTGATTTCCGAATGCATCTTGCGCAAGGTATCGGCATATCGATCGACATCGAAGTCCGGCACCATCCACGGCACCTTGCGCAGGAAGTACACCACCGCGCCGATATCGAAGAACTCGACCCGGAGCCGCTCCGGCCGCAACTCGACTATTTCCAGTCCGGCGGCTTCCGCGGCGGCGCGCTCGTCGTCGGGGTGGCGGGCGCGCCGGACTTCCGGCGGCTGTGGTCCGGTGAAATACTCGACCAGTTCGAAAACGCTGGCCGGGCCGACATGTTGGGCGAGGTAGGTGCCGGAAGGCCGCAATACCCTGGCGATTTCCGTCCACCACGGCCGCACCGGATGCCTGCTGACCACCAGATCGAACGCATTGTCGCCGAATGGAAGTGGCGGTTCCGCGGAATTCGCGACAACTACCACTCCGAGCGGATGCAGCAATTGGGTGGCCTTCACGATATTCGGCGGCCAGGATTCGGTGGCCGCCATCAGGCGCGGGAATTCACCGGCCCCGGCCAGCACCTCGCCGCCGCCGGTCTGGATATCCAGCGCCGCATCGACTTTCGCGAGCCGCGCGCTCATCAGCCGTTGATATCCCCAGGATGGTCGCTGCTCGGTGGCCCGGCCGTCGAGCCAGCCGAAATCCCAGCCTTCCACCGGGGCGGCCGCGGCCTCGGCGACCAATTCTTCGAATTCTCGGGACATGTCGCGGATTATTGCCCGACAATTCCCGCCGCGCAACGGAATTTCTCGCCCGGCCGTGAGTTACGGCCGCAGCGGCAGGAATTCGACCGGATCGCCGTCGCGGGCGCCGGCGGGCACCACGACGAGCCCGTCGCGATCGATGAGCCCGCCGAGGTGGGCGGTGCGGATGCTCGGGTCGCCGAGCCAGCCGCCCTGTGGCGCGATCCTGGCGGGCACGATGCGGGGCACCGGCCCGGCGATTGCGCCCGCATTGTGCAGCGGGCCGGTCTGCGCACGGCCCGGGCGCCTGCCGGTCAGCCCGTCCACCACCGATGGCGCGAGCGCGGTGAGGGTGGCTATCGCCGCGAACGGGTTGCCCGGCAGCCCGAGCACCACCGTTCCGGAGCCGAGCTCGGCGACCAAAGTCGAACCACCTGGCCGTAAGCGCAGGCGGTGCACCAGGATTCGCGCCTGCGCTCGGGCGACCGCCTCGCGCAGCTGGTCCGCCGCTCCGCCGCCGGTCGCGCCGACGACGATCAGCAGATCGCAATCCGTTGTCGCGCCGAGCACCTCGTCGAAGCCGTTCGGGGTGTCCCGCAGATGGGTGCGATCGACGGTCCGAATGCCGTACCAGGACAACAGATCCGGCAGAATCGGGCCGATCGAGTCGCGGGTCTGCCCGGTGTGCAGTGGGCCGTCGCCGCGGATCTCGTCGCCGGTCATGACGATACGCGCCCGCACCGGGCCGCGCACACCGGCCTCGGTGACCTCGACACTGGCCGCCGCCGAGATCAACGCATCGCCGACCGAGGTGCCCTCCGGCGCAACGAGATCGCCGGGATTGCGGTCCTCGCCCCTGCGGCGGATATCGTCGCGAACGGGGGTGCCCGGCAGCCGGTGCAGTGTCTCGGCCTCGATGCGGACGAATTCATCGCGCAGCACGGCGGTGGTCCCGTCCGGCACATGGGCGCCGGTCGCGATCCGCACCGCCTCGCCGGGTAGCAGCCCCACCGGCCGCTGCCCGCCCGCGAATCCGATATCGCGGCGCAGCCGCCACGGACCGTCCCCGGCGACGGCATATCCGTCCATGGCCGAAACATCGAAGCGCGGAAGAGGTCCGGCGGCACGCAGCGGTTCGGCCAGTGCGGCGCCGCGCACCGAACGCAGCTCCGCGCGGTAGGCCACCAGATGAGAGATTCGGGTGCGCAGGATATTTCGCGCCTCGTCGAGCGAAAGCGCGGCCCGCCCAACGGTAGTCGGATCGGCGACGGTGACCGGATCGCCCGCCCGCGTCCTGGCCTGCCGCACCGCCTCCTCGGTATCGCAATCGGCGATTCCGGGTACCGGCACCAGCACCGTATCCGCGGGCACCAGCGCCTTCATCGGCTGATTGGTCAGCGAATCCAATTGCTCCAGCGCCTTTTTCAGCGCCGCGCGACGCCAGACCCCGACCAGGTACTGTGGGCGGCCCGACTCGTCCTCGGCGAATACCGCGGCCGCACCGGACTCCACCGTGTGCCGGATCAGTTCGGCCACCGTCGATTCCGTCAGGAACGGCAGATCGGCGGCCAGCACCACCAACAGCGGCGCGGCCGTATCGCCGAGCGCGCGCACCCCGGCACCCAGCGCGGCCACCGGACCCGATCCGGGCGGCACCTCCCGCACCTGCCGGATCGCCGGATCCAATTCCGGCCGGTGCGGGCCGACGACGACGGTGTGCTCGCAGCCCGCGACGGCACGCAGCGCCGCGTCGAGCATGGACCGCCCGCCGATGACGATCGCGGGTTTGTCCACCCCGCCCATCCGGCTGGCGCGCCCACCGGCGAGCACAATGGCATCGGCGGCCGTCACCGGCCACGACCTGGGTTGCGCATGGCCGAAATGCTATGCCCGGCCGTCCCGATGGCTGGGGCCGGTCCGTCACCCGGCCCCTCAGACGGTCGAACGATCGGGAGCTGGTCGCAGCACGCAGAACTCGTTGGTTTCCGGATCGGTGAGCGCGAGGCCCGGCGCGGCGCCATTGTGCACCGGCATCACCTGAGTGGCGCCCGCCGCACACAATCGAAGCAGTTCGGCGGCCGGATCGTCGGCCGGGAACGCGGCGAGATCCAGGTGCAGGCGGTTACGTTCACACTTCTCGTCGGGGGTGCGCACGAACTCCAGCCAGGAGCCGAGCCCGGTGGCCGAGCGCAGCCCGGCCGCCTGCGCGCCGCCGTGCGTCATCGGCCAACCCGATGCGGTGGACCAGAATTCGGCAAGCCGCACCGGATCGCGGGTATCCACCACGATGGCCGCCACCGCACCGGTGTCCACATATTCCTCGCGCGGTTCCAGCACACAGAATTCGTTGCCCTCCGGATCGGCGAGCACCACCCACGGCACCGAACCCTGTCCGATATCGATGCGCCGGGCGCCCAATGCGAGCGCCCGATCCACCTGCACCCGCTGATGGTCGATCGACCGGCTGGCCAGATCGAGGTGGATGCGGTTCTTGCCGTTCTTGGTTCGCCGCGTCGGCAGGAAGGTGAGGGCCAGATCGAGGCCGTCCGGATCGGGCGCGGCCACGTCCACCTGATCCGACCGGTCCACCGTCACGGACCAGCCGAGCAGTTCGGACCAGAAGTCCGCGACGAACCGCGGGCGGTCCGCATCGAATACGACGCACGCCAGCCGGGTGGACATGACTCAACCGTAACCGCGGTTGTGCTGGTCTGTTACGAATTCGTCGGATCAGTGGAACGGAAAACGCACGGCGCGCAAGTCCACTCGGCCGTCGCGGATCGGCACGCCCTCCTCGGCGAGTCGGCGCAGCTGCCGTTCGGCCAGGTGATGCGCGGGTTTTCCACTCGCGCCGAGCACCCGGTGCCACGGCAGATCCGCGGAATCGGTGCGCATGATCCAGCCGACCGTGCGCGGCGTCGACAGTCCGGCGGCCGCCGCGATATCCCCGTAGGTGGCGACCCGGCCGCGCGGAATCGATGCGACGAGTTCCCGCACCCGCTCGACCTCGGCGTCGGTGGTGGCCATGACGTCAGAGCACCGCGCGGATCAGCGCCGCGACCTCATCCGGGCGGGCCTGCGCGACCATATGATCACAATCCCATTCGTGCACCGTCAGATTGTCGCCCAGCCGGGCGGCGAGCGCGGCCCGGAATTCCGGGGTGACGAACGGCGGGCGCACCTTCATCGCCTGCACCAGCACCGTCGGCAATTCGGTTGGCGGAAGCACGAATTCGCGGGCCAGCTGACCCCAGTAGGCGTTGATCGCCGCATTGTTGATCCGCCAGCCGACCCGGCCGTTCGCGGTGGGAATCAGATGTTCGGTGAGCTCGGCGTCGAGTACGCGCGGATCCACCTCGCCCCAGCCGCTGGCCTGTTTGTCCATCCTGGCCTCCGCCACATCGGTGTAGTCGGGGGAGGCGAGCGAGGCCAGCGCTATCTCGTTGAGCCAGACCGGATCCAGCCCGATCGCCGGATCGAGCAGCACCAGCCGCCGCACCGACTCCGGATAACGCTGGAGCAGATGTAATCCGACCGCACCGCCGAACGAATGGCCGACCAGGACCACCGGCGCAGCGATCTCCGCGGTGAACAGCTCGACCAGGTCCGCGACGATCGTTTCGAAATCCCATGGCGGCAGCGGTGTCGATCGACCGTGCCCGCGCAGATCGGGTGCGATGACGCGGACGCCGGGCAGCCGCTCGGCGACCTGCTCCCAGCGTTTGCCGTGCCCGGTCACCCCGTGCAGGGCGAGCACCTGGGGTGCGCCCGCGGGACCGAAGCGGTGGATGTTCAGCGATGACACCGGCCCATTTTGCCGTGTGACGAAACTCGCGCGCCGGTGGCGTGTCCCGATGTGCCGCGTGGCGTGTCAGGGCCGTCTGTTGCAATAGCCCGCGTGGTGCGATCGGATAGCGCGGTGCGACTTGTTCGCCGGAATGTGGCGGCACCCCGGCCTTTGGTCTGGGGCGCCGACGTTCGCGCACTCTTCGACGCGCTGTCCGAGCCCGGGCCGGTGCGGCCGGGTTGGCGGCCGTGGCAGGTACTCGGCGGCCCGGGCACCGGTAAGACCGCGCTGCTTGTCGAGCTGGCCGCGTCCCGGGTAGGCGGCGGGGCCGATCCGGAATCGGTGCTGGTACTGACCCATTCGAAGCGGGCTGCGGCGACCGTGCGCGACGCCGTTACCGCGCGGCTCACCCCGGATCCCGACAGCGAGGGCGGTGTGCCCGGCGCCACCCGGGAACCTCTGGTGCGCACGATCCACTCCTACGCGTTCGCGGTGCTGCGCAGGCATGCCGCCGCGCACGGCAACCCGCCGCCACGGTTGCTGACCGGTGCCGAACAGGATGCGGTGCTGCGCGAAATGCTGCGCGGCGACCTCGCCGATATCGCGGCGGGCGCGCGCGGGCTGTGGCCGGAACGCCTGCGGCCCGCGCTCGGCCTCACCGGATTCGCCGAACAGTTGCGCGATCTCATGTTGCGCACCACCGAACGCGGGCTCGGACCGGAGGATCTGGTGCGCCTCGGCCGCGAACACGACCGGCCGGAATGGGTGGCCGCCGGCAAATTCGCCATCCGCTACGAGCAGTCGATGCTGCTGCGCTGGTCGGTCGGCGTCGACGCGCCGGAGGCCACCGCGCCCGCACTCGACGCCGCCGAACTCGTCGGCGCGGCATTGGATGCCCTGGCCGGAGACCCGAATCTGCTTGCGGCCGAACGCGAACGCATCCGATACCTGCTGGTGGACGATGCGCAACACCTGGATCCGCAGGCGGCCATGCTGATTCGCGCGATCGGCGCGACGGCGACGACGGTGCTGGCGGGCGATCCGGACCAGGCGATCTTCGCCTTCCGCGGCGCCGATCCGCGCTTCATCGCCGATCCCGACGCCCCCGACGAGCGGCGAATCATCTTGCGGGACAACCACCGCTCCGGCGACGCGGTGCGGGTGGCGGTCGCCAGGATCGCGGCCAGGTTGCCGGGCAGTGCGCCGCACCGCGTTCCGGTGCCCGCGCGGCCCGATGCGGAGGCGAGTGACGGCGCCTCGGTCCGGGTCCGGGTGCTCGCGACACCCGCCAAGGAGGCCGCGCTGATCGCCGACCATTTGCGGCGGGCCCATCTCACGGGCGGGATCCCGTGGTCGCGGATGGCGGTGATCGTGCGCTCGGTGCCGCTCTCGCTGGCCCCGCTGCGGCGGGCGCTGCTGGCCGCCGGGGTGCCGGTGCAGCAGCCGGTGCTGGATACGCCGCTGGCTCGGCGGCGCGGCGCGGCCTGGATGCTGCTCGCGCTGCGGGCACTGCTTTCCGAAGGACGGCGATCCGAATCCTTCACGCCGGAGGACGCGCTGGACCTGCTGTCCGGACCGCTCGGCGGCGCGGACCAGATCGCGCTGCGCCGGTTGCGCCGCGGAATCCGCCGCAGCGTCCTGGAATTCGAGCGGGTCAGGGGACGCTCGGCCGCACCCGGCTGGGAGCCGGTGGAATCGGCCGATGCCCCGCTGAATGACCAAGTGCCCGAACGGTATTTCACCGACGCCGAACGGATGGTCGACGAATCCGATTGGTACGGCATCGATGAGCAGTGGACCTCCGGTGAGGATCGATACGGCGCAGATCCTGACCGGGATACTGCCGATTCCCACGGAGACCACGTCGGGGGAGAGCGCGATGCCGATCTGCCCGGCACCGAAAACGCCACGGTCGCAGCCGTTTCAGACGATGGCGGCCGCTCGATCGGCGACCGGTCCGCGGATGACGACCAAACGGGTGTGGATGGAATCGACACCGGATCCGCCCAACGCGGCCCGGAATCGAGCGAGGGTGCGCGCCAACGGCGTTCCCTGTCCGATATGTCCTCGGCGGAAGTGCTGCGCGACTTGATGATCGGCATCGGTGACCCGGCCGTCCTCGCCGGTCTGACCGAGGTGGAGTCCGCGCCGCTGCGCCGGGTACTCGGCGCGCTGGAGCGAGCGACGAAGGCGCGTAAGCGCGGTGCGGGCCTGGAGGACGTGCTGTGGGCGCTGTGGACCGCCTCGCGGCTGGAGCGGCGCTGGGTGGCGCAATCCCGGCGCGGCGGTGCGGCGGGTATGCAGGCCGACCGCGACCTCGACGCGGCCGTCGGCCTCTTCGACGCCGCGGCGGCCTACGTCGACCGGCTGCCGCGCGCGAGCATCGACGGCTTCGTGGAGTACCTTGCCCAGCAGGAGATCCCGTTCGACAATGCGCCGCTCACCGCGCCGGGTGATGCGGTGGCGCTGCTCAGCGCGCATGCCGCGGCGGGCCGGGAATGGGATGTCGTCGCGGTGGCGGCGGTGCAGGAGGGCATCTGGCCGAATCCGCGCCCGCGCGGCACCCTGCTCAACACCGAGGATCTGATCGATCTCACCGCGGGCATCGCCGAGCCGGGCGAGCGGGTGAGCCGGGCCGCGCCGATCCTCGCGGAGGAGCGCAGGCTGCTGCTGGTGGCGTGCAGCAGGGCGCGCCGGTCGCTACTGGTCACCGCGGTGGAATCGGTTGCGGGCGAACGAGATCTGGTGCCGTCGCGCTTCCTGTCGGAACTGCTCGGCCACGACGACGATGCCGAACCGGGTGTGCTGCCGGTGGTCGATCCGGGCCGCGCGCTGGTGATGCACGCGCTGGTTGCCGAACTGCGCGGCGCGGTCTGCGATCCCGAATCCGAACCGGAGCGCAGGCGACGCGCGGCCGAGCAGCTGGCCCGGCTGGCCGACGCCGGTGTGCCCGGCACCCACCCCGACGACTGGTACGGCACCGCCGAACTCAGCTCGGCCGACCCGCTGTGGGCGGAAACCGAATCCGCCGTTGCCCTTTCGCCGTCGACGGTGGAGCTGCTTCGCACCTGTCCGCTGCGCTGGGCGCTGGAGCGGCACGGCGGCACCGACGGCGACAACCCGCACGCGGTGAAGGGCAACCTGGTGCACACCCTGGTGCAGGCACTGGCAGGCAAGGTGCCGGAGGCGCAGGTGCGCGCGGCGCTGGACCGGGCCTGGCAGGCCGTCGACCCGGGCACCGGCTGGCATTCCCGGCAGGAGCGGCGGCGCACCGAGGCCATGCTGGAGACCTTCATGTCCTGGGTGCGCAATACCCGCGGCGAGCTCACCCAGGCCGGGGTGGAGGTGCCGGTCGACTGTGTGCTGCCCGCGCGCGCGGAAGACGAACGGCCCGTACGCATTCGGGGCCGGGTGGACCGGTTGGAGCGGGATGCGCTCGGCCGCTTCGTGATCGTCGATGTTAAGACCGGGAAGACGCCGGTCACCAAGCAGGCCGCCGTCGATCACGCCCAGCTGGCGACCTATCAGGTCGCCGCCGCGTTGGGTGCGCTCGACACCGGCGTGGCATCCGCCGAATCCGGCCGGGACGCGGTTGAATCCGATGGTGCGGCAGGCGAATCCGGTCGTGCGGAGCCGGGTGAACAGACCGGGATGGCGGCGGGCGATCTCGGCGAGCCCGGCGGCGCCCGGCTGGTCTACGTCGCCAAACCGAGCAGCAAGGAGGGCGCGACCCAGCGCATGCAGCCGCCGCTCGACGCCGAGGCGCTCGACAAGTGGCGCACCACAATTCACGACGCGGCGGCGGCGACCCGGGGCCCCAGCTATCTCGCCATGCGCAACGACGGCTGCCGCCACTGCTCGGTATCCGGCAGCTGCCCGGTGCAGGACGCCGGGAGGCAGGTGACCGACGAGTAGTGGCCCCTGTAACCCCGCTGCGGCTGGCCGAGGCGCTCGGCCTGCCCGCCCCCACCGACGAGCAGGCCGCGGTGATCGCCGCACCGCCGGGCCCGACGCTCGTCGTCGCGGGCGCGGGCGCGGGCAAAACCGAGACGATGGCCGCCCGCGTCGTGTGGATGGTGGCGAACCGGCTGGTGCTGCCCGATGAGGTGCTCGGCCTCACCTTCACCCGAAAAGCCGCACAGCAGCTGACTTCTCGCATCCGCACCCGGTTGGCCAGGTTGGCCGGGTCGCCGCTGCTGCGCGAGCTGGACCCGTCGGGCGCGCTGCGCACCCAGCTCGCCGGTGCGGAACCGGAGATCAGCACGTACCACTCGTACGCGGGCAGGTTGCTGTCCGAGCACGGCCTGCTGCTGCCGGTCGAGCCCGCGGCGACGCTGCTCACCGAGACCCAGCTCTGGCAACTCGCACACCAGGTGGTCCGCACCTGGGACGGCGATCTGGATACCGAGCGCACGCCGGTCTCGGTCACCGAGGCGGTGCTGGCGCTGTCCGGTCAGCTGGCCGAACACCTCGTCGAACCGGAGCAGTTGGCCGAGGCGCACACCGTGCTGGAGAAGTTGGTGCACACGCTGCCCGCCGGTCCGCGTCAGCGCGGCGGGCCCAGCCAGACGCTGCTGGGCATTCTCCAGGTGCAACGCGAACGGGTCGCGCTGCTGCCGCTGGTGCTGCGGCTGCACGAGGCGTTACGGCGCAGGGGCGCACTGGATTTCGGCGCGCAGATGTCGTTGGCGGCGCGGTTGTCCGCCGAACATCCCGAGGTGGCCGCCGCCGAACGAGCCAAATTCCGCCTGGTGCTGCTCGACGAATATCAGGACACCGGCCACGCCCAGCGCGTGCTGCTGTCCGCATTATTCGGCGGCGCGGGAGAATTCGCCGCGGACGGATCCGCTGATCGATCGAGCCCGGACCGGCGCACTGTCGGGCCCGACAACCAGCGGCGCGCGGTGGCACCGGATTCGGCCGCGACCGAGCCGCAGGGCGGCATACCGGGAGAATCATCGCCGCATGCGGACGGAATCGTCGCGGCGTCGCGCCTGGCGGTGACGGCGGTCGGTGATCCGATGCAATCGATCTACGGCTGGCGTGGCGCTTCCGCGGCGAACCTGCCGCGTTTCGCGACCGACTTCCCCAGCGCCCCAGGGATTCCCGCGCCGACCCTGCCCCTGCTGACCAGCTGGCGCAATCCGCCGGAGGCGCTCGCGCTCGCGAATTTGGTCGCGGAACCGTTGCGGCGCAAGGCGATCGAAGGCGGGGGAGTCACCGTCGACGCGTTGCGCGCCAAACCCGATGCCGGATCCGGCGTCGTCGCGTTGGCGCTCACCGAAACCGTTGCCGACGAACGCGAGTGGATCGCCGAACGCATTGCCGCGGAATGGGCCGAGCGCCGGTCCGCGGGTGCGGTCCCGCCGACCTCCGCGGTCCTGGTGCGCCGCAACGCCGATGCCGCGCCGCTGGCGGAGGCATTGCGCGCCAAGGGATTGCCGGTCGAGATCGTCGGACTCGGCGGACTGCTGGCAACACCCGAGGTCGCCGATATCGTGGCGACCCTGCGCCTCATCGCCGAACCCGGCGCGGGCAGCGCGGCCATGCGGATACTGACCGGCGCCCGCTGGCGCATCGGCGTCACCGATCTGGCCGCGCTCGCCCGCCGGGCACGGGACCTCTCGATCCGCCCGCATACCGGTGACGCGGCGGAGATCACCGACAGCGCCGCACTCGCCGACGCGCTGCGCGAGGTGGCGCCGGAACCGGCCGAACAGGCGGGTCTGGCCGACGCGATCGCCGATCCCGGTCCGGCGGAACAGTATTCGGCCGCCGGATACGCGCGTATCGAGGCGCTCGGCCGGGAGCTCGCCGCGCTGCGCGAGCGCGCCGGTCAACCGTTGACCGAACTCGTCGCCGATGTCGAACGCACCATCGGCGTCGGCGTGGAGACCCAGGCCCGCCGCGCCATGGCGGGCACCGGCGCGGGCCGCGAACATCTCGACGCCTTCGCCGAAGTGGTGGCCGGGTACGCGGCCGATACCGGCGCATCGCTCGGCGGCCTGCTCGCCTTCCTCACCGCCGCGGAATCGGTCGAGAACGGATTGGAACCGGGTGAGGTCGAGGTCGCCCGTGACCGGGTGCAGGTGCTGACCGTGCACGCCGCAAAGGGTTTGGAATGGGAGGTGGTCGCGGTACCGCATGTGGTGCGCGGCGTCTTCCCGTCCGGCGCCGCCGCGGGCACCTGGCTCGGCGCGCTCGCCGAACTGCCCACCACCCTGCGTGGCGATCGGCAACAGGACGACGCCGCGGAGGGCGTTCCGGTCCTCGACCTGTCCGAGCTCTACGACCGCGCCGATCTGGAACGCGCCATCAAGGCGCACAAGGAGGCGCTGGATCGCCGCCGCATCGACGAGGAGCGGCGCCTGTTCTATGTCGCGCTCACCAGAACCGAACGCACACTGCTGGTTTCGGCGCATCACTGGGCCGAAACCGGAACCACCCCCAAGGGGCCGTCCGACTTTCTGCTCGAACTGAAGAGCGCGAGCGAATCCCCGGACAGCCGCGCCTACGGCGTGCTCACCGTCGACGAATGGGCCGACGCCCCCGATATCGACGCCGTCAACCCGTTCACCGATAACCCGGCCACCGCCGAATGGCCCCGCGACCCTCTCGGCAATCGCCGCGACCCCATCGAACAGGGCGCCATGTTGGTTCGCCAGGCGCTGGACGAATTGCGGTCGCGTCCAAAGAAATCGGCCGCTAGCACCTCGAATGAAACCGTCGCACGGCCCGACCGCGCCGCCGATTCCGCATCCGCCGGTGAAATGCCGATCGAAACCGACTCGGCCGACGATCACCTCGCGGAAACCGCTGTCGGCCATGAATCCCACGAAGATGGATACGGCCACACACCCGACGACTACTTCGCCGACCTCACCCCGCCCCCGGACGACGACTACCTCACCGAATACGACTTCGCCCCAGCCGAATTCGGTGACCGACCGGCCGCGGACCCGGACGACCCGGACGGTTGGGTCGCCGACGTCGACGCCCTGCTCGCCGAATTCGCGGCCACCGAGGCCGCCGCCCAGGAGGTCGAACTACCCGGCCAGCTGCCCGCGACGGCGCTGGTGGAATTGCGCGCCGATCCGGCGAAACTCGCCGCCCGCCTGCGCCGCCCGCTGCCGTATCCGCCGAATCCGTTGGCCCGCAGGGGAACCGCCTTCCACGCCTGGGTGCAGCGCTGGTTCGCCGCCAGCCGCCTGCTCGGCTTCGACGAACTGCCCGGCGCGGCCGACGGCGGCGCGCCCGACGCCGCGGACGCGGAGCTGATCAAGATGCAGGAGTCGTTCCTGAATTCCGCGTGGGCCAACCGCAGCCCGATCGATGTGGAGGTGCCGTTCGAAACCTCCATCGCGGGCACCGTGATTCGCGGCCGGATGGATGCGGTGTTCGCCGAGCCGGGCGGCGGCTGGATCGTGGTCGACTGGAAGACCGGCGCCGAACCGACGCGCGCCGAGGAACCCGCCGTCGCCATGCAGCTGGCCGTCTACCGCCTGGCCTGGGCGCGCCTGATGGCGGCGCGGACCGGCGCGCCCGAGGCCGATATGCTCGAAAAGGTCGGCGCCGCATTCCATTACGTGCGCACCGGCCGCACCATCGCCCCGCGCACCCTGGCCGGCCCCGCCGAACTCGCGGAGCTGATCAGGAACGCCGCGCCCGGCGACTCACCTTCAGCGACTGGGTGATCAGCGGAATCTGCAGCGGCAGCCGCAGTACCGTGCCGAGCTTGAACACTTGCGGCGCTTTGGGATTCGAAACCACGTCCACGGCCATCTGCACATTCGCCGGGAAGACCGCGACGAACAGCAGTGCGGCCAGCCGCCCGCCGAGGCTGCGGGTGCGCGGCAGCGCCAGCGCGGCGGCCACCCCGAGCTCGGCCGCGCCGGATGCGTAGGTCCAATCGCGCGCCTTGCCGGGCAGTGCCCTCGGCACGATCGCGTCGTACGGTTTCGGCCAGGCGAAATGCAGGATGCCGGAAACGAACAGCAGGGCGGCCAGCCACAGCGCGGGCCTGCGGCCGCCGTCGGATGGGGTGTTGTCAGCCATGACCGCCACCCTTTCATTTGCCGAGGGTTCGCGTCGAGACCCGCGACCGCGTCGGGAGCCGGTAGGCTGCGGTGCGTGTCGAGCCGGCCGAGTACCGCGAGCGTGTTCGGTGTACGCGCGCCCCGGCTAGGGCTGGCCGGACACCCCGATTTCGCCCTCGTCGGCCTG
This sequence comes from Nocardia sp. JCM 34519.1, assembly GCF_020361265.1. Taxonomy (NCBI): domain Bacteria; kingdom Bacillati; phylum Actinomycetota; class Actinomycetes; order Mycobacteriales; family Nocardiaceae; genus Nocardia; species Nocardia sp. JCM 34519.1. Next base: position 372,348 of record NZ_JAIRBR010000001.1, on the reverse strand, counting down.
CTGAAGATCCCGGAGATACAAACCAGCCCGTGGCGGTCGCTGTTGCGCCGGGTGCTGTTCGCCATCGCGTTGCTGTTCGCCGCGGCCCTGGTGGTGTATTTCGGGCGTTCGGGCTACCACGACAACGCGGGCGGCGAGCTGACCTTCCTGGATGCCTTCTACTACGCGACGGTCTCGCTCTCGACGACCGGATACGGCGATATCGCACCGATCAGCCCGGCGGCGCGGCTGGCCAATATCGTGATCATCACCCCGCTGCGCATCCTTTTTCTCATCGTCCTGGTCGGCACCACGCTCGGCGTGCTGACCGAACGCTCCAGGCAGGCTTTCAAGATTCAGCGTTGGAGGCGCATAGTGCGTAATCACACCGTGGTCGTCGGCTACGGCACCAAGGGCCGCACCGCCATCGACGCCATGCTCGGCGACGGCGTGCAGCCCGCCGATATCGTCGTGGTGGACACCGACGCCGTCGCGCTCGCGGCCGCGGGTAATGCGGGCCTGGTCACCGTGCACGGTTCGGCGACTCAATCGGATGTGCTGCGCCTGGCGGGCGCACAGCATGCGGCGTCGGTGATCGTCGCGGCGAATCGGGACGATACGGCGGTGCTGGTCACGCTGACCGCGCGGGAACTCAGCCGGACCGCCAAGATCGTGGTCGCCATCCGCGAGGCCGAGAACACCCATCTGCTGCGCCAGTCCGGCGCGGATTCGGTGGTGGTGTCCTCGGAGACCGCGGGCAGGCTGCTCGGCATCGCCACCGCCACCCCGAGCGTGGTGGAGATGATCGAGGACCTGCTCACCCCGGAGGAGGGTTTCGCGATCGCCGAGCGCGAGGTGGAACCAGCCGAAATCGGCGGCTCGCCAAGGCATCTCGGCGATATCGTGCTCGGCGTCGTGCGCGGTTCGGTGCTGGTGCGGGTCGGTGAGCCGGAGGTGGATTCGCTGGAGGCGGGCGACAAACTGCTGTATATCCGCCGCACCGGCAAGTAATCTCGCCCGTTACCCTCGGAGGCGTGTCCTTTGAGCTGAATGCTGTTCCGTTGCTTTCCCGTTCCTCCCACGACCGGGCCGAGGAGGTCCGCGGCGACGAGCAGGCGCTGAAGGACGGCTGGGCCGACGCCAAATTGCTGCGGGTGAACCGGCGCGGTCAGGTTCGGCTGGCCGATGGCGCGCTGGTCTTCGACAAGGCCGTCGAGTTGGCGCCGGAACCGAGCCAGGCGGCGGTGTTCTTGGGCATCGATGACGGCAAGCACGTGTGGGCGGTGCGCGATCGGGAACTCAGCGGTGAGCTGTCGGATCTGCGCGCCATGTCCAGCGGCTTCGACGATCGCGTCATCGGGCTGCTCGGCACCGCGGTCGCCCTGCTCAACTGGCACGACAAGGCCGGATTCCACGGTGCCGACGGCTCGCCGACCACCGCGGTGAAGGGCGGCTGGTCGCGGGTCGGCGCGAATGGCGACGAGGAGTTTCCGCGCATCGATCCGGCCGTTATCTGCCTGGTGCACGACGGCGGCGACCGGGTGCTGCTCGGCCGCCAGCACACCTGGCCGGAGACGCTGTTCTCGCTGCTCGCCGGATTCGTCGAGGCGGGCGAATCGCTGGAGCGCTGTGTGGCGCGGGAGATCAAGGAGGAGGTGGGTGTCGATGTGCGCGACATCCACTACCTGGGCAGCCAGCCGTGGCCGTTCCCGCGCTCGCTGATGCTCGGCTTCTCGGCCGTCGCCGATCCGGAACAGTCGCTCGCGTTCTCCGATGGAGAGATCGCCGAGGCGTACTGGTTCACCAGGACCGAGGTGCGCGATGCGCTGGCGGCGGGGGATTGGTCGGCCAAGCGGGAGGGCACGCGCCTGCTGCTGCCCGGATCGATCTCGATCGCCCGCACCATCCTGGAATCCTGGGCGGCGCGGGACTGATCGGGTCAGGCCATTGCGGCCAGCGCCTGTTTGACCTGGGCCAACGACGGGTTGGTCGCGGTGGAGCCGTCGGCGTATTTGACGGTGGGCACCACATGGTTGCCGCCGTTCACGCTGCCGACGAATTCGGCCGACGCCGGATCCTGTTCGATATCGATCTCGACGTAGCTGATACCGGCCTCCTCCAGCTGCTTCTTCAGCCTGCGGCAGTAGCCGCACCAGGTGGTCGAGTACATCGTCAGGGTGGGGTTCACATCGGTCACGCCGACATTCAACGCCGGACGGTCTGCTCCTGTTCCATTGGCCCGCTCTGTCTGGTACGCGGCGGCTTGGAGGGTGTAGAGCCGGTGGTAGGCGCCGCGGCGGGCGATCAGTTCGTCGTGGGTGCCGGATTCGGTGACGCGGCCGTCGTCGAGGACGTAGATGCGGTCCACGTCGCGGATATTGGCCAGGCGATGGGTGACCAGGACGATGGTGTGTCCGGCATGTAGCGCACGGAGCCGGTGGTAGATATCGGCCTCGGCGGCGGGATCCAGGCCGGTGGTGGGTTCGTCGAGGATGAGCAGCGGGGTGTCGCGATAGAAGCCGCGGGCGATGGCGATCTTCTGCCATTGCCCGCCGGAGAGATCGGTGCCGCCGCTGCGCTCCTTGCTGAGGATGGTGTCGTAGCCGTCGGACAGTCCGGCGAGATGGCTGTGGATACCGGCGTTGTCGGCCGCGGCGGCCACGGCGGCCGGATCGGGTCGTTCGGCGCCGAAGCCGATATTGTCCGTGGCCGACAGCGGATATCGGCCCGGGGTCTGCGGTACGAGGGTGGCCGAGGCGCGCAGCGACGGGCGGTCGGCATCCGAGAGGGGTTGTCCGTCGCGAGACAGTCGGCCGGTGGTCGGCGGATAGAGTCCGGCGAGAATTTTGGTCAGCGTCGTCTTACCCGAGCCGTTACAGCCGACGAGCGCCACCACCTCACCGGCCCGCAGTTCGAGGTCGATATCGGTGAGTGCGGCGGTGCCGGTCCCCGGGTAGGTGAACCCGAGCCGGTGGGCGGCGAGCGTACGAAATGCCTGTGGCGGCGGGTCGGGTTGCGCCGCAGGAAGTTCGGTGAAGTCCATCAGGTCGGTGAGGAACAAGCGCCCGCGTCCGACCATGGACAGCGTGGACGCGACGCTGGTGAGCTGTCCCATGAGCAGTTGAACGGCGACGACGACCGCGCTGGCGGTCGCGAGGGTGAGCACACCGGCCTCGGCCGCGGCGGCCAGGACCGCGATCAGCGCCACCGTCACCGCGACGCCCGCGGCTCGGGCAATGGTCATCCGGACCGCCGTGATGCGCTGCAGCCGGATCTGCTCGGTCAGCAACTCGGTCCGCAGGTTCTGCCAACGTGCGAGCAGGGTGGGTCCGGCGGCGAAGGCGCGGATTTCCGCGGCCGCGGCGCGATCGGTCAGCATGGTCTCCAAATGCATTGTGCCGCGCGTAATTTCGGATTGGGAGACCGCAAGTTCGTACCAACGGCGGTTCGATCGGCGCGCTTCCAGCCACATCGGCAGCACCGCGAGCAACAGCAGCGGCACGGTCATCCAGGCCAGCACGGCCACCGAGGCGGCGACCGCGACACCGTAGATGGCGGTGTGCAACACCGATAGCAGCGCTTGCACCACCGTGCGCGGGTAGGAGTTGGCGGTGGTGCGCGCCCGCACCACGCGGTCGTGGAACCACGGATCCTCGTAGCGGATCAATTCGGCTGCCGCCGCGACCACCATCACCCGCCGCACCGCCAGTTGTGCGGTCCTTTCGCCGAGCACCGCCTGCAGATACGACGCGATTCCCGACAACGTCTGCGATACCAATGCCGCCCCGGCCAGCACGGCCGCGGGTACGAGCAGTGCCGTCGCCGCCTCCCGGGCGCCGGTGACGGTCGCGACGGCATGTCGCACCGTCAGCACCGAAACCGCCCCGGCGCCCGCCTGGACCAGGCTCACCGCGACACAGGCCACCACCGCTCGGCGGCCCGCCCGCCAGGCCAGACCCAATACGAACACCGCGACCGCGCCCACCGCGTACCGACCGCCTTCCCCTGGTTCATCCGGCATCGGCTTGGTGAAATTAATTGTCGCACAATTAATTTCGAGATTCGGCGTGTCGTGCCGATGGTTGGCGCAGCCTGAGGATGTGCACCGCGCCGGTCGTCACGGCCGCACCGGCGGTCGCCGGAGCTGTGCACAGGGTTCAGCGAGCAAGGAGATGAACCTGATGGCTAGTGCATTGATCGAACGCATAGACCGCATCGCCGACACCATCACCTGCAAGATGGTCATCCGCAGAAAGGCACCCGCGCCCATCCGGATGTGCGTCCCATTGTTGGAGGAGTGCAAGGTGGACGGCCAATGCTGTGAAGGCCATTGCATCCTCCAGAAGTCCGGTATCGGTCTGTGCGAGCCGCTGTAGGTCGAAGCGCGGAATGTCGGGACGGATGACGGAATCGATCCGCAGCGGGCCGAGCGCCGCGCCGACCGGTGACCGGCCAGGCGCTGAGGAGGTGCCCCGCCGGTGATCGATCCGATCGGTTCGGTGGCGGTGGCGGCGCGGATCGCGCTGGTCACGGTCTTCGCCGCCGCGGTGGCCGCGAAGTTCGGCGCCGCGGCCCGGAGCGGGTTCCGGGCCGCGGTCGCGGGGCTCGTCCCACGACTGCGCGGACGCCGGGCCGAGTCGGTGGCGACCGCGGTGATCGTCACCGAATGGGCCGTCACGATCACGCTGCTGCTGCCCGGTATCGCCGGGTTCGTCCTCGCCGCCGCGACTCTCACCGCGTTCACCATCGCGATCACCGCGGCGGTGCGCCGCGGCGCCACCACCGCGTGCCACTGTTTCGGGCGCTCCGCGCGGCCGGTATCGGGGGTTCAGCTCGTCCGTAATCTGTTGCTGCTCATGGTTACCGGCGTCGGCCTGGTCACCACCGCGACGGGACATCACCCCCGCGCGATCTCCGACTGGTGGATCGCCGCCTTCGCCGGGGTCGTACTCGGCGCATCCCTCATCGTTTTCGACGATCTGGCCGACCTGATCCGTCCGGCACCGCCGCCCACCCGCCACAACCGAACCGAACCGGACCATCCGCGATGAACATCCTCGTTATCGTGCTTTCGATCATCACCGCACTGAATCTGCTGGTCACCTACGGTCTCGTGCGCCGCATACGAGTGCACTCCGACGTGCTCGACGAACTCGTCGGCACCACCACCGCCCGCGCGCTACCCGTCGGCACCCCGATTCCGGCGTTCACCACCCATGCCATCGATGGCAGCCGCCTCGCCGACACCGACCTGCGCCACCCCGCCGCCATCGCGCTATTGGCGGTCGATTGCCCGCACTGCCGCACCAACCTGCCCGACTTCATCGCCTACATCCAGGGCGCCGGTTATGCCCGCGACCACGTCCTCGCCGTGGTCACCACCCGGGACGTGACCGACCCGATGGTCGAAACACTCGCTCCGACAACCACACTCGTCTGCGAACCGAATAGCGACGGTGCCGTCGCGACAGCCTTCGGAATCCAGGCCTATCCCACCTTCTATCTCACCGACGACAACGGCGTCATCACCACCGCGACCCACGCCGTCCGTCAACTCCCCAACACCCCGGCGAGATCGGATCTCGCGCGTCCGTAACGTCGTCGTGCGATCGGGATTGACATCCATTTAGTAAGCGCGCATACTATTCACATGACACAGATTGCCACCGCAAACGCCACCTCGACCGCCGCTCCCGCCGCCTTCTTCGCCAAGTGGGCCGATATGGCCACCTGGCCCGAGTGGAACGCCGACACCGAATGGGTTCGCCTGGACGGGCCGTTCACGGAGGGCGCCACCGGAATGCTGAAGCCGAAGGGCGGGCCGAAGGTGAAGTTCATCGTCGAGCGGTTGACCGATACCGAATTCGTCGACGTCTCCAAGCTGATCGGCGCGCGGCTGGTTTTCGCCCATCACGTCACCGAAAATGACGGTCGCACAATGGTTTCCGTCACCATCTCGATGGAGGGTCCGCTGCGCGGGCTCTGGAAGCTGATCATGGGCGCCGACCTGGCCAAGGGTGTGCAGCGCGACCTGGAGGCGCTGGTCGCGGCCGCCGAGGCGGTGCGGGTGTGACCAAGTACTGGCTCAACGTGGTTTCGCGCGAACACGTGCTGCGCGGGGCCGAACTCGGGATCGTCCAGGCCAATCACGGTAAGCGGCACGGCATCGAACGAATGACGCCGGGCGACGGCCTCGTCTACTACTCGCCACGGGAAGGTATGCGGACCGGTGCGCCGGTCCGCGCCTTCACCGCCATCGGGGTCGTCGCCGATCGGCCGGCCTGGCAGGCTGTCATGGAGGGAGTCACCGCTCCGGGCGGTGGCTGCTTCGAGCCATGGCGGCGGGCGGTGCACTACCGGACCGACGCGCGGGAGATCCCGATCGAGCGGTTGCGCGCCGAACTGGAGCTCACGAGCGGGCCGAACTGGGGAATCGTGTTGCGGCGCGGGCTGATCGAACTCAGCGAACACGATTTCGCGGTGATCTCCGCGGCGATGCTGGACGATACGATCCGGCGTGAGGGAGGACGATGAGTGAATCCGCAACACCCGGCCTGCGCACCCGTTTCGCGGCCGCCGACGAAAGTCCCGGGCTCTTGCTCTGGCAGGTGACCAACCGCTGGCAGGCCGCCCAGCGCGCGGCACTCGCACCCTTCGACCTCACCCACGTCCAGTTCGTGCTGCTCGCCTCGCTCACCTACTTCGCGGCCCGCCGCGAGGAGCCGGTGATGCAGCGCGACCTGGCCGAACACGCCGCCACCGACCCGATGATGACCTCGCAGGTGCTGCGCACGCTCGAACAGAAGGGCCTGATCGAGCGGCGCGACCACCCGCACGACCGCAGGGCCAAATCCCTCGCGCCGACCGAATCCGGTGCGGCCCTTGTCAATCGGGCGCTGGTCGCGGTGGAGAACTGCGATCAGGAATTCTTCGCCCCGCTCGGATCCGATGCGGCCCATTTCGCGGGGGCGCTGCGCATGCTGCGCGACAGGGGCTGAGCCACCCGGGTTCTTGTCGGTGCGGGCTGTCATCATTGAGCGCGTGCCAGCCCCCGACCTCGACGCACTCGATCCGGAGCAGGCCGCCGCCGTGCGCGCCCCGCGCGGTCCGGTGTGCGTGCTCGCAGGCGCGGGCACCGGTAAAACGCGCACCATCACTCATCGCATCGCCCACCTGGTCTCGGCCGGACATGTGAAGGCCGATCAGGTGCTCGCCGTGACGTTCACCGCCCGCGCGGCGGGCGAACTGCGTAACCGGCTGCGCGCGCTCGGCCTCGGCGGCGATGCGAATCAGGTGCAGGCCCGCACCTTTCACGCCGCCGCGCTGCGGCAGCTGCGGTATTTCTGGCCGCAGATCGTCGGCGATGTGCCGTGGCGGCTGATCGACGGCAAATTCCAGCTGGTCGCCCAGGCCGCGCACGCGTCGGGCCTGCCGACGCACACCGACAGCGTGCGCGATCTGCTCGGCGAGATCGAGTGGGCGAAATCGACGCTCATCGCCCCGGAGGACTATCCGGCGGCCGCGGCGCGGCAGCACCGCGACACCCCATACGATCCGGCGCGGATCAGCGAGGTGTACGCGGCATACGAGAAGCTCAAGACCACGCCCGACGGGTTGCTGCTCGACTTCGACGATCTGCTGCTGCACACCGCCGCGGCGCTGGAGGACTATCCGGCGGTGGCCGATGAATTCCGCGGCCGCTACCGCAGTTTCGTGGTGGACGAATACCAGGACGTCACCCCGCTGCAGCAGCGGGTGCTCGACGCCTGGCTCGGCGACCGCGACGATCTGACCGTCGTCGGCGACGCCAACCAGACCATCTATTCCTTCACCGGCGCGACGCCCGCCTACCTGCTGGACTTCTCCCGTCGCTTCCCGGAGGCCACGGTGGTCCGGCTGGAACGCGACTATCGTTCGACACCGCAGGTGGTTTCGCTGGCCAACCGGGTGATCGGGGTGGCGCGCGGCCGCATCGCGGGCAGCCGATTGCAGTTGATCGGCCAGCGCTCGGACGGTCCGGAGCCGTCCTTCGCCGAATACGAGGATGTGCCCGCGGAGGCGAATGCCGTTGCCGCATCGATCAAACAGCTGATCGACGATGGCGTGCCCGCGGCCGAAATCGCCGTGCTGTACCGGATCAACGCCCAGTCCGAGAACTACGAGCAGGCGCTCACCGAGCGCGGCATTCCGTATCAGGTGCGCGGGGGCGAGGGCTTCTTCCAACGACCCGAGGTGAAGCAGGCGGTGGTCGCGCTGCGTCAGGTGGCCGCGCGCGAGGACCTGCCCGATCAATCCCGCAGCGGCGCAGCGCTTGTCACGCTGGTCCGGGCCGCGCTCGCACCGCACGGGCTCACCGCGACCGAGCCCGCGGGCGCGCAGGCGCGGGAGCGCTGGTCGTCGCTGATGGCGCTGGTGCAGCTCACCGAGGAACTGGTCGGTCACGATCCGGAACTCGAACTGGGCGGATTGCTGCGCGAGTTGGCCGCCCGCGCCGAGGCGCGGCACCCGCCGACCGTCCAGGGTGTGACGCTCGCCTCGCTGCACGCCGCAAAGGGTTTGGAATGGGACGCCGTCTTCCTGGTCGGCCTGTCCGACGGCACCATGCCCATCGCACATGTGCTGGCCGATGACGGCTCGGTCGCCGATGAGGCCGCCCTGGAAGAGGAGCGGCGACTCCTCTATGTAGGTGTCACCAGGGCGCGTGAGCATCTGCGGCTGTCATGGGCGCTCGCCCGCGGTGAGGGTGGCCGCCGCACCCGACGCCGGTCGCGCTTCCTGAACGGGCTGATCCCCGACGATTCGCCCGCATCGCGGATCGCCGCGCCGGTCGAGCACACCGGCGCCAACGGTGCCCGCCCGCATTGCCGGGTCTGCGGTAAGCCGTTGATCGGCACATATGCGACGATGCTCGGGCGATGCAGGCGGTGTTCGGCCGAACTGGACGCCGAACTGCTCGGCATGTTGCAGACCTGGCGCGAGGAGAAGGCGCAGGCACTGCGGGTGCGCGAATTCGTGGTGTTCACCGACACCACCCTCACCGCCATCGCCGAGCAGCTGCCCGCCGACGACGCCGCGCTGGCCGCGATTCCGGGGATCGGGGCGAAGAAGATCGATCAGTACGGCGCGGATGTGTTGGCGCTGGTGGCGACTCGGCGCCGTCAAGCCCATAAAACCGCAGGTAGAAAATAGGTTGTCGGCATCATAGGCCGTCGCCTATGGTGGGAAGCACGCACCGGGAGGGGATTCCGGCGCGCACATCGAACAGACCGATTACGAGAAGAAGGAGGGAGGCAGACCAATGAACGGCATTACGAACTTCAGCGCCAATTGCGTTGCGGTGAATACGTCTGTGTCCGCCTCCCGGGGGTTCCTCGCCTTGCAGGGGATCGGACTGTCCTTCGACGGCGCATTCGTCGAGCGGCTGCATCTGGTGAACAAGCACGTCATCGATACGCACTCGCCGATTCGCACCGTCGAACAGGACAAGCCCAGCGCTGGCTGGCAGCACCCGGTAACCGCGAAAGCAGTTTCCGGCGCCTTCGTCATCGAGGCCGGTTATGCGCCGGCGCCGATGCGGGCAGCCCGCCTCCGCCGTACCGCACACCCAGCGTCCGTGATCAGGGGTCGACACAGATGTCGACCTAGGTAGGGAGACCACTCCCAGACCTCCTGGCCACGGATCGCTCAAAGCGAAACCGTGGCCAGTATTTTCCGGCTCCTCAGCCGCCGGCACCGGTTTCGCCGAAAGAACGAAACGAACCGCTGCAACAAAGCTGAAGGAGAACGACGTGTTCACCGCAGAAAGCTGGCCGTCGGCCACTACTGACGTGACATGCCGGACCGTGGCGAGGCCGACCCGTACCCGGGAGGTCACCGTGCCGTGCCGAGTGGGGGACCCCGATCTGTGGTTCGCCGAGAGCCCGGTCCAATTGGAGGAGGCGAAGGCCCTGTGCGCTTCGTGCCCGATCCGTAAGGGCTGCCTGAACGCAGCCATCGATCGACGCGAGCCGTGGGGCGTCTGGGGCGGTGAGATCTTCGACCAGGGTGTCGTGATCGCCCGCAAGCGCCCGCGTGGTCGTCCGCGCAAGATCGCGGTTTCGGCATGAGCCTCATCGGGCTCATGCCGATAACCGGGACTTCCCTCCCTCCGGTCGCTGAGGCCCCACCCGTGCATACGGACCCGAGCCGGGCCCAGGAACGAGAAAGCAGACGCGCCGCTCACCCCGAGATCGGGTGTGCGGCTCGTCTGCGTTGTCCCGCAACGATTTCCGCTGACGCGGTGAGCGCCGGACCCGGTCCGGCGTTGACCCCGTCAGCGGGGTCGATGGGTGGCGCGGCGCACCACGAGACCGTCGGCGACCGCGAACAGTAGCGTTTTCGTCTCCGGGGTGTGCGCCCACCAGCGATGTTTACTGCCGCCCGCGCAGTAGTAGGCATCGCCGGTGGACAGCGTCGATTCGATACCGTCGGCGACGACGGTGATGCTGCCGTGCACCACATAGATCAATTCGTCGTTGTCGTGCGCGAATTCGCGGGTGCCCCGGGTGGTTCCGCCGGTGAATTCCAGGGCGCGCAGATCCCTCGCGCCGTGCACGAGTGCGCGGACCGTGCCGTCGGAGCCGGTGCGCTCCTGGGCGAGGCTATCGCCCGCGCGGACCAGCAGCGCATCCGGATCGGCGTCGGCGGCCGCGAGCAGTTCGGTCGCGGTGGTGCCGAGCGCATCCGAAATCTGTTGCAGGGAGCGCAGGCTCGCGTTGGTTCTGCCGTTCTCCAATTGGCTGAGGAATGATGCCGACAATCCCGATCCGGTCGACAGCTGGGCGAGCGTGAGCCCGGCCGCGAGCCTGCGGTGGTGGACGACATCGCCAAGCCCCTGCCAGCGGGCGGGATCAGACGGCGGTTCGCGATCGGCGTGCGGAGCGGGAGGCGCGCCGCGCTCCGAGGACTTACTCACTCTGCACCAACCTCTCTCCTCCGCTCATTGTGGATCCGGCTATTGAGTAGCACAGCTTTTACATCAGCGTGATCGGAAGTGTTCGTTACCGGACTAGCGTACTGAATATTTAGTGCCACTGAATATTCAGGAGGTTTGGTGGAGCAGAACACGCTCAAACGGCGCGGTACCGGGCTGATCGGCAGCGATCCCGAACTGGCGTCCCCCGGATACACGCTGTACGCGCCGTTGGCCGCGAACGGACTCGTCGAACTTGTCGACCTCGCCGGGTCGGTGGTGCATCGCTGGCAACTGCCGTATCGGCCCGGGCGGCACGCGCGTCTGCTCGCCGACGGATCGCTGGCATACAACGGTGCGACGCTCGAACACGCGCCGTTCGCCATGTGGCGCAAATACAGCGGCGGTTCGATGGGTCGCTATGACCGGAATGGGCTGCTGCTCAACGAAATCCGTGACCCGCTGCAGCATCACGACGCGCACCACTACGACGACGGCCGCATCCTGTACACCGCCGTCGAACCGCTGACCGGCGCGGCGGCCGGGCGGATCCGGGGCGGCGTCGCCGATACCGAAGCCGACGGGGTTGTCTGGGCGGATGTGATCAAAGAGGTTGCGCCGGACGGAAGTTCGTTGTGGGAGTGGAAGGCGGCCGACCAGCTGGACCCGGCCGAGTTCCCGCTGCAGCCGCATTACTGGCGCGAGCACTGGCCGCTGATCAACAGTGTGTACCCGCTCGACGCCGACACCGTCGTCGCCAGCCTGCGCAGCGTATCCGCCGTCATCCTGATCGACCGGCATACCGGCAAGGTGACGTCCGTGGCCGACCGGGCCACCGTTGCGCAGCAGCATCACGCGACTCCCGTCGGCGACGGCCGAATCCTGGTGTTCGACAACGGCACCTTCCGCACCGGCGAGTCGGTGACCTACAGCCGGGTCATCGAAATCGACACGGCCACCGGGGAAATCGCGTGGCGATATCAGGACTCCCCGCGCGAGGCGTTCTTCACCCCGTTCATGGGCGGCGCGCAGCGGCTGCCCAACGGGAACACCCTGATCACCGAGGCGGCGTTCGGGCGGATCTTCGAAGTCACCGCAGCGCAACGGATCTGCTGGGAGTACGTGGTGCCATCGTTCACCGCGTATCCGGACCCCGGCACCGCCGAGGTATTCCCGGGGATCTCGAACGCGATCTTCCGCGCGTATCGGTATCGGGCAGAGGATATTCCGTGGTTGGCCGGGTGACATCGGCGCATCCGGTCGACGAAATACCGTCTCCGGCAAAGGCATTCGTCGCTTCGCTGCAACATATGGCTGTGATGGTCGCCACGCCGATCACCTCGGTGCTGCTGATCGGCCGGGGTCTGCACCTCGACGACGGGCAGATCCGCGCATTGCTCTGCACCGCACTGCTTTTCAGCGGTATCGGGACGATACTGCAATCCGGTGGCCGTTTCGGGATCGGCGCCGGTCTGCCATTCGTGATGCTGCCCGGCGGGGCGGCGGTGGTGCTGTTCATCCAGATCGCGCAGGAATCCGGCCCGGCCACCGCCTCCGGTGCCGTAATACTCACCGCGGCGGCAGGATTCGTGCTGGTGCCGGTGGCGCGACGGCTGGTCACCCGGCTGCCGGCGGTGGTGATCGCCAGCATGATCGTCGTCATCGGGGTCAACCTGGTGAAGGTCGCGGGCGCACTGATCACCGCGCCGAACGATCAGCCGCCCGCCTCGGCCGCCGCACTCGCCGCGGTGACGGTGCTCGCCACAGTGCTCGCGCACCGAATCCTCCCGGTGGGCTGGCGCAGGCTCTCGGTGCTGCTCGGCATGGTGGCCGGATGTGTGGCGGCGACCGCGCTCGGCCGATTCCACTGGCAACCCGGATCGGGCGTCGTGCAGTTGCCGCGGCTGTTCCCTTTCGGCACACCGCATTTCGATCTGCTGGCCACCGTGCCGCTGCTGGTGTTCGGCATCGGATCCATGGCCGAGGCGGCCGGACAGACCGTGCTCAACGCGAAAATCGTCGGCCGGGAACTGGATACGCCGCATACGGTGGGCCGCACCATCCGCGGTGACGCGGTGACCTCGCTGCTGTCCGGACTCTTCGGCGGGCCGACCATGATCACCAGCGGCGAGAACATCGGCCTGCTCCGGCTCACCGGCGTCCGCAGCCGCTACGTCACCGCGGGCACCGGCGTACTGCTTGTCCTCACCGCATTCCTCGCACCTATTGGGCGACTGGTGAATTCGTTACCAGGACCGGTCATCGGCGGTACCGCGGCCATCGCCTTCGCGATGATCGTCGCCGCGGGCATCGGCATGTTCGAACGCATCGATCTGACCGCCGACGGAACGCTGGTCACCGCGACGGCCGCCCTCACCGCGGGCCTGCTGCCCATCCTGACCCCGAACCTCTACCGCGCCTTCCCCACCGACCTGCGGTTGCTCCTCGGCAGCGGCGTGACCATGGCCGCCGTCGTCGGTTGCCTTGTGCACCTGCTGTATGCGGTGCGAATACCGCGAGTGTGATTGTGCGGAAACAAGATTCCCGGGAGGGAGTCGTGCGCGCCTCGATATCGGGCAATGCTTGTGTTCATGAACGCGAAGCGGGACAGCCTGCGCTACAGCACCGTCGTGACCGTCGACGGCGGCACGGTCTTCAAGGATTCCGAAATCACGCTGGCCGAGCAGCACATTGTCGCGGGCGTTCCGCCGATGTTCCTCGGTGCGCTGCCCTCGGCGGCGGGTATGGCATTCGTGCGCAGCGCTACGATCGGCGGCACCTGGCATCCGGCGCCGCGCAAGCAATGGGTGGTGATGGTGCGTGGTGTCATCGAGGTGGCGGTGACCGACGGAACTCGCCGCCGGTTCGGTCCCGGCGACCTGCTGCTGGTCACCGACACCACCGGGCGCGGCCATCACACCGCGGGGATCGGCGAAGGACCGTTCGAGGCGCTGTACATACCGGTGCCGTGAACGGTTGGGGCCGTGCATGCTTCGGATGCGAGGATGCGGTGGTGGAGGATACGAAACTCACCCATATCGCCGAGCCGGACGGTGTCGCTCCCGGCAAGGGCTACACCCACGTCGTCATCGGAACGGGCCGGATGGTCGCGCTGTCCGGACAGATAGCCTTCGACGCCGACGGCAATGTCGTGGGCGTCGGCGACCCGGCCGCCCAGGCCCGCCAGGTGTTCGAGAACCTGCGCCGCTGCCTCGCAGCCGCGGGCGCGACCTTCGACAACGTCATCAAGCTGACCTACTACGTCACCGATATCGCCCACCTCCCCGCGATCCGCACCGCCCGCGACGCCCACATCACCCCCGCCCACCTACCCGCCAGCACCGCCGTCCAAGTGGCCGCCCTCGTCCACCCCGACCTACTGATGGAAATCGAAGCCTTCGCCCTACTGCCCGACTCCGAATGAGGCGCGGAAACCTGTTGCCGCTCAGGTGAAGTCGTGGCGGCCGAGGTCGAACAGCGCATTGGGAGCGACACTGATCTCAAAGGGCCGCTCGACCACCAGCACCTCGTCGGCGGTAACAGCATCATGGTTGGCGACGTAACGGCCACGTTCGAGATCGAGGGCAAGAATCCGCGGAACCGGGCGGAAGTCGACGATCCAGTAGTGCGGTATGCCCGCCATCGCATATTCGTCGCGTTTTGTCTTCCGATCGTGCGCCTCGCTGCCGCTTCTCGGGGAGACGACTTCGGCAACCAGCAGTAGGTCAGCGGGGTCGATGTAGAGCTCGTCTTCGGCGACGCCGATCTGCTCGGCCTTCGCATCCAGGATGAAGACATCCGGCTTTCGAATGCCCGAGGGGAACGAGAATTCGTACTCGCCGCCTTCGACGAGGACATCGGCCCCGGCCCTGGCCGCCGCTTCGATGAAGAGATGGCGCAGCCCACGGCTCATCCGGTTGTGACGAAGCGAGGGCGACATCTTCTCGATCAGCCATCCGTTCCAAAGCTCGAAGCCTTTCCCCTCCTCGGGGCTGTTGTGAAGATCATCCGCAGTGTAAGGGCCCAGCCCGAGGGACGAGTTGAAATCGAGTGCAGCACTCATAGCTTCTCCTCGGTCTCCATCTTCGTGGCATGGCCAGTGCTAGCAAGCTAGCTAGCTATATAGAGAGAACCTTAGCGCGGACTCAGAGCGATGACCCACTATCTGTCGCATGGTGCTGGCTGACCTCGACGACCATCGTCGAGGTCGATGGAAGTGGGCGGCGGGCACCGGGCATGCTGGGCGGGTGCAGGAGATGTTTGCGGGGGTTGGGGTGCGGGGGTGGGTGCATGCTCGGTGTTTGGGGTGTGGGGGAGAGGTGGGGGTGGGGGCGGATGAGTTGGTGGTGCTGTCTTCGGTGGTGAAATTGCCGTTGGTGGTGGAGTTCGCGCGGCAGGTGGCGGCGGGGCAGGTGGATCCGCGGGATCGGGTGCGGGCGGAGGCGGCGGATCGGTTGGGTGGGGCCGGGACGTCGGGATGCGCCGACGATGTGGAGTTGAGTTTGCGGGATGCGGCGCTGTTCGCGATGTCGGTGAGCGACAGTACGGCGGCGGATCTGTTGTTCGACCGGGTCGGGTTGGACAATGTGCGGTCGCTGATGCGCGAACTCGGGTTGGTGCGCACCCGAATCGTCGGCGCACTGCGCGATCTGGTGCTGACGATGGTGCAGGATCTCGGCGCGAGCGATGCGGCGGAATTCGCGCACCGCTACCGGGAATCGCCCGCTGCGGAGATATTCGCCATGCGCGTATACGATCCCGCACGCACGACCGCGAGCACCCCGCGTGAGATGACCCGGCTGTTGGAACTCATCGCGCGCGATGAGGCGGGCCCGCCGCAGGCCTGCCGGATGGTACGCGAGCTGATGGGCCATCAGGTGAACCAGCAGCGCTTGCCCGCCGCATTCCCCGCCGACGTGGCGGTGTGGAGCAAGACCGGAACGCTGCCCGGTGTGCGCAACGAGGTCGGCGTAGTCGAGTTCCCCGACGAAACACGTTATGCGGTAGCGGTTTTCACCCGCGCGCAGACGCTGGACCTGCGCAGGCCCGATGTGGACCGGGTGATCGGCTCCGCCGCCGCGGCCGCGATCGCCGAGATACGGCACACGGACCGGTGCGGTACCTGATAGCGCCGATCGCCGGCGATTACGGCCGCCGCAGCTGGACGACATGCCACGGCCGCACCTCGTCCTCGGCGGGCACCAGCCTCGAAACCCCGTCGTCCCGAAGCACTTTCCCGATCAGCTCGGCCAATTCCCGCGCCACCGGATGCGCGGCCGAAGACGGCCACGCCAGCGACATCCGCCGGTTGAGCGGATTGTCGCGCAGCCGCCGCCACACCACCCTCGGCTCCTTCTGCGCGACCGCGCCCTGATCGAATGCCACGCCCTGCCCCGAAAGCACAAGTCCCAGTACGAATTCCGGGTTACGCGCGTGCACGATCGCGGTCGGCCGGAAGCCGTGCTCGCGGCAGGTGTGCAGGGTTTGGTCGTAGAGTCCCGGCGCGGCGGCGCGCGGGAAGATCACCAATCCCTGCCCCGCCAGGTCGGCCACGGTCAGCTCGGCGCGGGCGGCCAGCGCCGAATCCCGCGGCAGCACAACGCCCAACGGCGTATCGATGGCCGGTCCCAACTCCAGGCCGGTGACATCGGCCGGATGTTGCAGCAGCCCGGCGTCGAGCTGACGGTCGGCGAGCAGCCGGACCTGTTCGGCGGTGCTGAGCTCCTGCAGATCCAACCGGATCTCCGGATGCCGCCCAGCGAAGGCGGTGACGATGGCCGCGAGCACCCGCCCGGCCAGTTCGGGCGGCACTCCCACCCGCAGCGCGTCCATTTCGCCGCGATGCGCCTTGCCGACCAGGGTGCGGGTGCGGTCCCAACGCGCGAGCAGCTCCCGGGATTCGATGAGCAGCACCCGCCCCGCATCGGTGAGTTCGACGTGTCGGCTGCCGCGGTCGAACAGCCGTGCGCCGAGCTCCTTTTCGAGTTCGCGGATGCGCTGGCTCAGCGGCGGCTGTGCCATGCCGAGGCGTTCGGCGGCCCGTCCGAAATGCAATTCTTCGGCGACGGCGAGGAAGTACCGCAGCTTGCGCAAGGGGTCCACGCTGCGACGATATCGGTTCGGATATCGGTGGGCGCGCCGACTGGTCTTGGACAGCCGCACCGGATCCGTGTTGTTGTGCCCACATGGCAGAGTTCAGCAGACGCGGTTTGCTCGGAGTGAGCGCCGGTGCGGCGACACTGATGGCCGCGGCCGCATGCGCGAAAGGGTCCGGTCCCGCGCCGGCGCCCGAAACACCCGCGGCGGGCAAATCGGATGGCGCGCTGCGCTGGTGGGGTAACAACGGCTGGGAGATCCGGGTCGGCAAGAAGGTCGTCCTGATCGACCCGTGGCTCACCCGATTCAAGACCGGCACCTACACGAAAGAGGGTCCGAATCCGCGCACCCCGATCTCGGTCGACACCGCGCTGATCGATTCCTATGTGGATTCCGCGCAGCTGCGCGCCGACCACATCCTGGTCACGCACGGGCATTACGACCACCTGACCGATGTGCCGTATCTGGCGAAGAAGACCGGCGCGACGGTGATCGGCACCGAAACCCACCTGAACCTGATGATCGCGCTCGGCGCGCCCGAGGATCAGCTCGCGGTCGCCTACGGCGGCGAGGATCTTGCCTTCGACGGATATTCGATCAAGGTGCTGCCGTCGCTGCATTCGGCGATCGGCCCGCGCGCGCAGGTGCCGTATCCGGGGACCCGGCCCGGACTCGGCACGAAAATTCCGGCGCCGGAGACGATCAGCGATCTCGTCGAGGGCGGAACGCTGGCCTATCAGGTCACCGGCGGCGGCATGACCGTGCTGAACTTCGGCGGCTCCAACTACATCGAATCCGAACTGGCCGGGCTGCGGCCGGATGTGCTGCTGATGCCGGTCGGCGGGGCCAAGGTGCGCGACTACGCCAACCGACTGTTGAACGTGCTCGGCCATCCGCGCTACGTATTACCAACGCACTGGGACGATTTCGACTATCCGCTCGGCGAACCGGCCCGCGACGCGGGTGGCCTGGAACCACTCCGCAAGGCGGTGGCCGCGGCCAGCCCCGGCTCGCGGTTCGTGGTGCTGGACCATCTGAAGATGTTCACCCCCGGCGAGGAGTAATCCTCAACTGGCGGAACGTTCTTCGCGCAGGCCGGGCATCCAGGTGTTGGCCAGCTTCATGAACGGCACCTCCGCGTCCAGCTGCGCGCAGATGCCGATGGAGCCGGCCAGCACCCGGAAGATCATCACGTAATCCGCCGGAAGTTGCAGCGCGCGTGCGGTTTTCATCTCCGGGCTGGTGATGTCGGAGGCCTTGCCTGCCACCCGCTGCATCCACTTGCGGGTGAAGTGGAACGATTCGGTGCGGATGGGATCGGTGAACGGGCGCAGATAGTCGGCGATCTCCTGATCGGTGACGATGCGCCCGGGGATGATCCAGCCGTTGGCGTAGAGCAGTTCGGTGAGCTCGTCGAACTGCTCGGCGACGGCCAGTCGCAGGATCTGCCCGAGCTCCTCCGGTATACCGTTGGGCAGCGGCACGCAGGCGCCGAAATCGATGATGGCCAGTTTGCCGTCGGGCAGCATCATGAAATTGCCCGGATGCGGATCGCCGTGCATCAGCCCGACTATCTCCGGCGAGGAGAAGTGGAGCTGGCCCATCAGCCCGGCGACCCGGTTGCGTAGTTCGCGGGTGCCCTCCGGATCCTCGTTGCCCGCCTTGATAATCGCCGAAACCGGTGTGCCGTCCAGCCATTCGGTGACGATCACCTTCGGCGCGCCCGCGACCACCTTCGGTACGACGAAATCCGGATGCCCGTCGAAACCCTTGGCGAAGGCGCGCTGATTGTTCGCCTCGTTGCGGTAGTCGAGCTCCTCCTCGGTGCGCTCGGTGATCTCGGCCAGGATCGGCTTCACGTCGGCGCCCGGGATCACCGCACCGATCAGGCCGGTCATCCGCGACAGCGTTTTGAGATCGGCGCGCAGCGCCTCGTCGGCGCCCGGGTACTGCACCTTCACCGCGACGACGCGGCCGTCGGACCACACCGCCTTGTGCACCTGGCCGATGCTGGCCGATGCGGCCGGGGTGTCGTCGAACGAGGCGAAGCGCTGCCGCCACTGGGTGCCCAGCTGCTGGTCGAGCATCCGGTGCACGGTTGTCGCGGGCATCGGAGGCGCCGCAGCCTGCAGTTTGGTCAATGCCTCGCGGTAGTGCTCGCCGAATTCCTCCGGGACCGCGGCCTCCAGCACGCTGAGCGCCTGCCCGAACTTCATCGCGCCGCCCTTGAGCTCACCGAGCACGGAGAACAGCTGCTCGGCGGCCTTCTGGTTCAGCTGCGCGTTTATCTCCGCCCGATCTCCGCCCGCGAGCTTCTTGCCGAATCCCACGGCGGCCCGCCCGGCGATACCGAGCGGAATCTTGGCCAACTTGGCATTGCGGGATGAGCGGCGGCGCACGATCTCAGACACGTACCCATCATGAACGACGGACCCGCTACTTAGCCATGGCAATCTTGGCGTGTTCGGTTGCCGGACCGGATAAATCACGCCCATGACCGGCCGAACGCGAGGTTGTGACATTCGCAGGTGTCGATGCGCGGCCAGCGCCGCACCCGCATGAGATGCGATTCCAGATCCAATTCCAGCGTGGTGTCCAGGGTGTCGGGCTGCCGGTCGGCCGAACATCGCATGATCGCCTCCAACTCGCGCAGCGCCAGCGCCGAGGTGGCCGCGATACCGGCGGGTGTGGCGTGGCCGACCCGGTCCAGCAGTTGGGCGGCCAGATGCGGCCAGTCCGAATCCAATTCGGCGCGGATGAGGTCGGCGCAGCGCAGGCAGCTGGTCGCGCCGGGCAGCACCAGCGGCCCGACCACGCCGCGGTAGCCGCGGATCCGCACCTGTAGATGTGGAATCCGGTGCAGCAGTAGGTCGTTCACCAGGCGCGGATCCGGGACCATGGCGTCGGTGAGCACCGCGAGATCACAGCGCCAACCGGCGACCGTCGATTCCGGGCCGTAGCCGCGCGACCGGCTGGGACGCAGGCCGTGCCTGCGCAGACCGGCGCAGATGGCGTCGGCCAGCGGACCGAGCCCGTGCACCCGCACGGCCCGGATCCGTGCGGCCGGATGTTCCGGGCGGACCAGCAGGCCCGCCGCATCGATCTCCGCGAGCAGCGCCACCGCCCGGCCCGGCTCGATGCCGAATTCCCCGGCCCGCCAGATGATCTGCGGTTTGGTGTGCAGACCGTCCAACAGCCGCAGGGCGTGCACGGCATCGGGCCGGTCCTCGGTGGGCGTCAGCAGCAGCGCACCTTCCGGATCGACGCCGAGCTGGATCACCCCACCGGGACGGATCAGCACGAGCACCGCGGGATGCAGCATCGGACCGAACGGGCGAATCGTCATGCCCCGAGTATGTGCGGCCCGGACCAGCGCCTTTACCGTGAATACCGGAGTTGTCCACAGGAATTCGCGGTATTCACAGGACAGCTGTCAGGACGCGTCCGTGTCCTTCGGGCCGTCCTCCTGATCGCCGCCGCGCTCGGCCCGCTCCCGCGCCTCGGTCTCCGCGAGCTGGGCCAGCGGATCGTCGAAAGCCGTTGCGCCGCCGCCGATCACCGAATCGATGAAGCCGGCGGGGGAGTCCAGATCGGTCGAATGGGGCAGCAGATCCGGATGTGCCCACACCCCGTCGCGGGCGTCGATCCCGGCATCGGTGGTGAGCCGCCGCCACAGCGCCGCCGCCTCGCGCAGCTTGCGCGGCCGCAGCTCCAGACCGACCAGGGTCGCGAAGGTCTGCTCGGCCGGGC
The DNA here is from genome assembly GCF_020361265.1 of Nocardia sp. JCM 34519.1. Taxonomy (NCBI): domain Bacteria; kingdom Bacillati; phylum Actinomycetota; class Actinomycetes; order Mycobacteriales; family Nocardiaceae; genus Nocardia; species Nocardia sp. JCM 34519.1. The sequence goes on along the minus strand of NZ_JAIRBR010000001.1, from coordinate 351,572 downwards.
CGCCGGTGGCCCGCCGCCTGCGCAGTGTCTCGGCCAGTGCGCCCGCACCGGGCAACCGATCGCCGATCGCCTCGGTTACCACGACCTCCACCCAGCCCTCGATCAGGGCGAGCAGCGTCTCCAGCCGCTCCAGCGCCGCCTTCTGCTCCGGGGTGGTCTGCGGTTCGAAGGTGCCCTGCGCCAGGATCTCCTCCAACTTGGCCGGATCGGTCAGCGACATCGGATCGATGTTCTGCGCCGCCTGCTCCAGCGCCGAGAAGTCCATCTTGATACCGCGCGCGTAATCCTCCACCGCGCCGAGCACCTGCTGACGCAGCCACGGCACGTGCCCGAAGAGCCGCTGATGCGCGGCCTCGCGGGCGGCCAGGAACACCAGGATCTCGCTCTCCGGCTGCTCCAGACCCGCGCTGAACTCCGAAATCGCCGCGGGCAGCAGCGCGGCCGTGCCGCTCGGGCCCAGCGGCAGGCCGATATCGGTGGAGGTGAGCACCTCCTTGGCCAGCTGGCCGAGTGCCTGCCCGAGCTGCGAACCGAATGCGAGGCCACCCATCTGGCCGAGCATGCCCATCATCGGCCCGGCGAACTCCCTGGCCTCCTCCGGCAGCGACGCGGACCACATACCCGAAATCTGTTCGGCCACCGGATCACACAGCCGCTTCCAGGTGTCCAGCGTCTCCTCGATCCAGTCGTTGGCGGTCCACGCCACCGTCCTGGTCGCGCCGGCGGGCAGCGTCGTCGCGCCGTCGAGCCACAGCTCGGCCAGATGCGCGGCGTCGGCGACGGCCTTCGCGGTACCCGAGGACACCGGGCTCACGCTCGCGCCCAGCTGCTGGCGGGCCAACCGCTTGGCCACGTCGTAGTTCACCGGCCCGGACTGCGCGCCCGGCTGCCCCATACCGCTGAGCATCTGACCGAGCGAGGTGAGCATCTGGCCCAGCTGGGCCGGGTCGAAGCCCCCGGTGCCCGGTCCGCCGATCCCGAAGCCGAACGGGTTGTTCGCGCCCGGATCTTCGCCGCGCTTGCGCGCCGCGTCCTCTTCGCGCCTGCGTTCGTCGTCATCGCGATTCGAGAATCCGAACGGGAAGTCAGTCATATGCCTAACGTTACGCGGCGGGACTTACACGATTCTGTGCGGCGGCCGGTCATCCGGCGGTGTCCGCGCAGAGCGAAATCTCTGCCGCGAAATCCGTGCCTGAGCCCGCTGTTCCCAGCGGCGATCACTACTGTGGTCCGGGTGAATCGTCGGATCCTCACCCTGCTCGCCGCTCTGCTCCCGGTCGTCGTGCTCGGTGTCGCAGGGAGTCTGGTCACTGTGCCGTTCGTCGCACTGGGGCCGGGACCCACCGTGAACACCCTCGGCGTGGTGAACGACAAGCAGGTGGTCGACGTGCGCGGCGTACCCGTCGACCCGACCGACGGCCACCTCAATATGACAACGGTCTCGGTGCGCGACGGACTGAATATCTTCGAGGCGTTCGGGTTCTGGCTCAGCGGCGATCACGGACTGGTGCCGCGCGCCGAGGTGTACCCGCCCGACAAGTCGCGTGAGGAAATCGACAAATCCAATCAGCAGGACTTCTCCGATTCGGAGAGCAACGCCGAGGTCGCGGTGATGCGCTACCTGCACCTGCCCACCGCGGTGCTGGTGCGCGCCGTCAGCGAGGACGGTCCGGCGAAGGATGCGCTGCGGGCGGGCGATCAGTTCGTCAGCGTGAACGGCGCGCCGGTCAACACGCCCAAGGATGTGGTGGACGCGGTGTCGGCGCAGCCGCCCGGCAGCAAGATCACCGTGGTCGTGTTGCGCGACAACGCCGAACAGACGGTGACCGTCACGCTCGGCGCCCGGCCCGGCGCGAGCGCCAAGGGATATATGGGCATCACCACCGGTGAGGGCGCGCGGCAGCCGATGCAGGTGACGTTCAACCTCGCCGATATCGGCGGGCCGTCCGCGGGTCTGATGTTCAGCCTCGCGCTGATCGACAAGCTCACCCCCGGCGAGCTGGACGGCGGCAAATTCGTCGCGGGCACCGGAACCATCGATCAGGACGGCAAGGTCGGGCCGATCGGCGGCATTCAATACAAGATGATCGCCGCGCGCGAGGCGGGCGCGCAGACCTTCCTGGTGCCCGCCGCCAACTGCAACGAGGCCAAGCAGCGCACGCCCGACGGGCTGCGCCTGGTGAAGGTCGAAAACCTCAGCGGCGCAGTGCAATCCCTAGACGACATCAAGGCGGGCAAGGATGTGCCCAGCTGCGGGTGAGCGGCCTCACTCCAGGGTGTGGTGCAGCGCCTCGATGAGGTTCGGGGCCAGATTCGGGTAGGTGCGCAGGTCGAGGTCGCCGCCGAAATCGTCCTCGTCCTCGGGGCGTAGCTGTAGCAGGCACAGCGACGCGCCCTCCCGCAACACCGCCGCGAACAGCCGGGCCTGCCTGCGCTCCGGATGGGCGTCGGCCGCGGCGCGCGCGGCGGCGTCGGCCGCGTCGTGATCGGCGAGCAGCGGGGTCAGCGCGTCGTCGAGGGTGCTCTCGGCGGTCGGCGGCAGCACGACTATCTCCTGCACCAGCATGCAGCCGCGCACCGCGGGCGGCCAGCTGGTGGTGGCCAGGAATTCGTCGAGGGCCATGGATCCGCCGGTGATGTCGTCCGGGAACGCCTCTTGGGCAATGGGAGTCAGCTCGCTGCCGTCCTCCAGCTGATCCAGCAACCCGGGTTCGGCCGCGACCAGGTCGGCGGTCGGCACCAGGGCGAACATCTGCGGCGGACGGTCCCAACCCTCGGCGTCGACGAATTCGGCCACCTCGCGGACGCAGCGGGCGAGGACGAGTTCGGCGTGCAGGTCTGCGGTCACGCTGCACATCCAATCAAACGCGTGCGGAGCCGTCGCAGAGTATCGCCGTCGGCGAAGGCCGACGGAGCAAATCAGACACACGCCGTAGAGTGGGCCGCAGACGGTCCGTAAGGACCACCGCAAACATCGGACTGCGGCGCGTCGGCCGGTACGGCCGTGCGCGCCGCCGGACCCTTGGGAGAGTGGAATCGTGGGCATGCGGCCCCCCACCGGCTTACCTTCGCTGTCCCGACGCAGCCGTGTGCTGCTGGTGGCGGCCATCGTCCTGGCGGCGCTGCTGCTGCTCGGGCCGCGGCTCACCGATACCTATACGAACTGGTTGTGGTTCGGCGAGGTCGGTTTCCGCGGAGTGTATTTGACCGTGCTCTGGACGCGGGTGCTGTTATTCCTCGCGGTAGCGGCATTCGTCGCGGTGGTGGTGTGGCTCGCGCTGCTGCTGGCCTACCGCAGCCGCCCGGTATTCGTTCCGATGAACGGCCCGAACGATCCGATCGCGCGCTATCGCACCACCGTGATGAGCCGGCTGCGGCTGTTCGGCATCGGTATCCCGGTGCTGCTCGGTCTGCTGTCCGGCCTGGTGGCCCAGTCGAATTGGGTGACGGTGCAGCTGTTCCTGCACGGCGGCTCCTTCGGGCAGAACGATCCGCAGTTCCATCTGGACATCGGTTTCTACGCCTTCGATCTGCCGTTCTACCGGATGGTGCTGAACTGGCTGTTCGTCACCGTCGTCATCGCGTTCTTCGCGAATCTGGTGAGCCACTACGTCTTCGGCGGTCTGCGCCTGTCCGGCCGGGAGGGCACGCTCACCAAACCGGCCCGGATGCAGCTCGCCTCGCTGGCCGGAACCTTCGTGCTGCTCAAGGCGATCGCCTACTGGTTCGACCGCTACGAGCTGCTGTCCAGCAGCCGTAAGGAGCCGACCTTCACCGGTGCGTCGTACACCGATATCAACGCGGTGTTGCCCGCCAAGCTGATCCTGCTGTCCATCGCGGTGATCTGCGCGATCGCCTTCTTCACCGGCATCGTGCTGCGCGATCTGCGGGTGCCCGCGATGGCGGCCGCGCTGCTTATTCTGTCGTCGGTGCTGGTGGGCGCGGTGTGGCCGCTGGTGGTCGAGCAGTTCTCGGTGCGCCCGAACGCCTCGACCAAGGAGAGCGAATACATCCATCGCAATATCGACGCCACCCGCAGTGCGTACGGGATCACCCCGGACAAGATCGAATACCAGAACTACAAGGGTGACGGCACCAAGAATCCGCGCGATGTCGCGGCGGACAAGACCACCATCGCCAACATCCGGCTGCTCGACCCGAATATCTTGTCGCCCACGTTCACTCAGCTGCAGCAGCTGAAGAACTTCTACGGTTTCCCGAACCCGCTCGACATCGACCGCTACACCATCAACGGTCAGCTGCAGGACTTCATCGTCGCCGCGCGCGAACTGGAACCGCAGAGCCTCAAGGACAACCAGACCGACTGGATCAACCGGCACACCGTCTACACCCACGGCAACGGTTTCGTCGCCGCGCCCGCCAACCGGATCAACAAGGCGGCCGCCAAGGACGCGACGGCCGCATCGTCCACCGGCGACAGCGGCTATCCGGTATTCGCCGACGGCTCGGTGACCTACATCAGCGATCTGGCGACGATGGCGGATCCGAAGGTCACCCAGGCCATCAAGGTGGATCAGCCGCGCGTCTACTACGGCCCGCTGATCGCCAATTCCAACGCCGATTACGCGATCGTCGGCGCGGTCAACGGTCAGCAGCCGCGCGAATACGACACCGACAACGCGTCGTTCACCTACGACGGCAAGGGCGGCGTCTCGATCGGCAACTGGTTCAACAGGTTGGCCTTCGCGGCCAAGTACGCCGAGCGAAACATCCTGTTCTCCAGCGCGATCGGCAACGATTCGAAGATCATCTTCAACCGCAACCCGCGCGATCGCGTGCAGAAGGTGGCGCCGTGGCTGACCACCGATGGTGCCGCCTACCCGGCTGTCGTCAACAAGCGCATCGTCTGGATCGTCGACGCGTACACCACCCTCGACAACTACCCGTACGCGCAATCCACCTCGCTGCAGGGCTTGGTCGAGGACAGCGTCGATCAGAAGACGGGCCGGCTGGTGCCGCGCAAACAGGTGAGCTACATCCGCAATTCGGTGAAGGCCACCGTCGACGCGTACGACGGCACGGTGACCCTCTACGAGACGGATCCGACCGATCCGGTGCTGAAGGCGTGGCGCGGGGTGTTCCCCGGCGCGGTCAAGCCGATGAGCGATATCTCGCCGGAGCTGCGGGCGCACTTCCGCTACCCGGAGGATCTGTTCAAGGTGCAGCGCGAGATGCTCACCAAGTACCACGTGAACAATCCGGTCGAGTTCTTCACCAACAACGCCTTCTGGTCGGTGCCGAGCGATCCGACGATGGAGGGCGGCACCTTCAAACAGCCGCCGTACTACGTGCTTGCGGGCGATCTGAAGTCGGGTAAGCCGACGTTCAACCTCACCAGCGCCATGGTCGGCTTCAACCGGCAGTATCTGTCGGCCTACATCTCGGTTCATTCGGATCCGGACAACTACGGCAAGTTCACCGTGCTGCAGCTGCCGACCGATACCCAGACGCAGGGTCCGCAGCAGACGCAGAACACCATGACCATCAACGACGAGGTCTCGCGCGACAAGACGCTCTTGCAGGGCTCCAACAAGATTCGCTACGGCAACCTGTTGACCCTGCCGATCGCCGACGGCGGCATCCTCTATGTGGAGCCGCTGTACACCGAACGCAACAGCGCGCCGAATACCGCGACCTTCCCGCAGTTGGCGCGGGTGCTGGTGAGCTACCGCGATCCGGCCACCGGCGTGAACAAAGTGGGTTACGAGCCGACGTTGGCCGCGGCGCTGGACCGAATCTTCCCCGGAACAGGCAGTGCCGCAACGGCTCCCGGTGGCGACGTGACGCCCGGCCAGAATCCGCCGCCGCCCGATCAGGGCGGCACGCCACCGCCCACCAGCCAGAGTCCGCCGCCGCCACCGCCCGCGGGCGGTCAGCCGCCGAGTGCGAAGGATGCCGCTGTGCGGGAACTGGATTCGGCGCTCGCGAATGTGCACGACGCGCAGACCAGCGGTGATCTCGGCAAGTTGGGTGCGGCATTGACCCGCCTGGATCAGGCGATCAAGGCCTACGAGGCGGCCGGACGGTAAACCGGTCGAAATACGAAGCGGCGCTGCCATCCTCGGTGATGGCAGCGCCGCTTCTGTTATGTCTCGAGCCTCAGCGGCTGAGCTGATCGATCAGATCCTTGTTCTGGTCCAGGATCTGGTTGTACTGGGATTCCAGGCCGTTCTGCTTGGCCAGCTGCGCGGCGGTCGACTTGGCCTGCTCGATCAGGGCCTGCTTGCTGCCGGGCGCGGGCGCCGGGGCAGGGGCGGGAGCCGGCGCGGGGGCGGGCGCGGGAGCGGGTTCCTCGGCGGCGACGCCGGAGGATTGGCCGGACCTCAGGTACTGGCCGCAGACCGGCCATGCGCCGGCGCCCTGGGTGTTGAGCACGTTCTCCGCGACGCGGATCTGCTCCTCCTTGCTCGCGTGGGCGGGGTTACCGCTGCCGCCGTTGGCATTCCAGGTGCTCTGCGTGAACTGCAGGCCGCCGTAGTAGCCATTGCCGGTGCTGATTCCCCAGTTGCCACCGCTCTCGCACTGCGCGACGCCGTCCCAGTTGTGGGCGGCGGCCGCGGCGGTTCCGGTGGACAGACCGAACGGTACGGCAACGAAGGCGCCTGCGACTGCGATGTAGCCGATGGCGCGGGTGCTGAACTTTCGGTGGTGAGACATGTCGTTTCCCTCCCTGCGCCCGCCGGCCCGGTGGTGGTGCGTTACCGGGTCCCTGTCCCCAGGTCGTCGGGGTTACTCGAACCGTGGGACAGGGTTGCCGGTGTTCGCCGGTTCGAGTTCGGCCCTTCCCGGTTGTTCCGGGCCGTGGATCAGACGGTAACGAACAAATCACCGTCGATCACATCTTGATAACGGGTGAATTGTGTGAAGTGAATCGGACGGATATTAGCCTTTTTGCAGGTTAATTAAGCTTTAGTAATGGATTCCGACTGGTCTGTTATAGTACCGTTATGTGACCGAGATCACTGTGAAATAGTGATCCAGGTCACGTTTGAGAAGCTTGACCTAGATCGACATGGGGAAATCTCGGGGGTTGGGCCGAGTAATTCCGGCGTTATGCGGCAGGAATCTTGGAATTTGTCAAGCCGCCGATATCCCCAATTGGGTTGCGTGATGTCCGGTCCAATGGTCGTCGGCGTGTCGCGCGGCGTTCGGTAGAGCCGGTTGAATGGGTGGCTGATCAGGCGATTTGCATCTGCTTCACACCCGTGTGTAATGTTGTGTTCACCGACGCGGGGTGGAGCAGCTCGGTAGCTCGCTGGGCTCATAACCCAGAGGTCGCAGGTTCAAATCCTGTCCCCGCTACTAGGGAAAGACCCGGAACATCAGGTTCCGGGTCTTTTCTTTTTCGGTCAGTGACTCCTATGCCTTGTGGCCTGCGGAAAGTGGGCTGTGACTCGATGATCGGCAGGCGCTGCCCCGTCGCGGTATCGCGCCAGCGGTACGCCTTGCGGACCCGATCGCGCACGACTTGACGACGAGGCCGGTGGGCGAACCAAACCGATAGCGTCCCAACAGTATTCGCTGACCGGCGCGGACCGCGCTCCGGAGACTGCACAAACTCCGGCTCGATTTCCGCTCCGGAATATCGACCCCGATTTCCGGCGGGGTAAAGCAGCGACCGAATTACCCGGTAGGGGATCGCGATTTGTTCGGCTCACGAAAATGTATGTCCCACGGTGTTATTGAGCGTCGCCGTCGCCCGGGCAAGACGGCCCACAAGCCTGATCGAATCCAGCCGGCACCCGAACGCTGAACCATCCTCGACAACCAGCCGTCTACCGACAGTGGACAGATGGATCTGGCGACCCGGCGTGCGCATCCGGATCGGCGCTGCGACCTGGGCCGCCGCACCGGTCACCGGGGTGCGTTTCTACCCGGCGGTCCGATTTCGATCCGTTGACCGAACCGGATCGCGGCTCGGCGCACTAGGATCTGCCATTGTGGCACTTGCTTTTTCGGTCTAGGAGGTAGGCATTGAGCGCGATGGGGGGAGGGACCGCCGCGGAGCAGCTGCGCGAGGCGCTGGCCAAGCCGGTATTCAACCCGGTCCTGAAGACATGGGTCGGTGACGGCACCACCGACTACGAAATCTATCTACGCACCGCCGAACTCCTTTCGCTGCAGACGGAGGTCGACGAGCTCACCGATCCCGACGAGCTGATGTTCCAGATCGTCCACCAGGCCCAGGAGGTCTGGCTCAAACTGCTGTCCCATGAACTCGCGAGCGTCGTCGGCGAATTGGATACAGACGCGCTGTGGGCGGTGTCCGCCCGGCTGGACCGGGTGGTGCGGATCGCCGACTGCCTGATGCGCGAACTGCAGGTGCTCGAATCCATGACGCCCGACACCTATCAGGTCATCCGGCGCAACCTAGGCGACGGCAGCGGTCAACAGTCACCCGGCTACAACGGTGTGCACACCGCGGCGGAGTACGTCGCCGCGGCGCTGGACCGGCTGCTCGACCGCGGCGGCATCCGGATCGCGGACGTATACGGGGCGGATGCGCCGCCCGGCATCAAACGCGTCTGCGAACAGCTGATCGACTTCGACGAACGCTTCCAGCTGTGGCTGGTCGCGCATTTCATGTTGGTGCGCAGGACAATCGGCATCGGTCACGGTGTGCACGCATTGGACGGCGTGCCGACCAGGGTGCTCACGGGACGGATGACCAAACCGCTGTTCCGCGCCCTCTGGCAGGCCAGGGACGAGCTGACGGCGGGCTGGCGCCGCGACGGCGGTTACGCGCCGGGCGAGACCAGGAGGTCCGCGGCCATATGAACCATGCGCTGCGCGCGGAATTCCCCGTGCTGGAGACCTGCGTCTACCTCAACAGCAATTCGACCGGAGCGATACCGCGCGGCGCCGAGGCGGTACTGCGGCGCTACTGGGAGACGCTGCGCACCTGGCGCGACGACGCCTGGTACGGCTGGCTCGGCGAATTCGACGACTACGTCCGTGCCCTCGCCGAATTCCTCGGCGCCACACCGGAAACCGTGGTGATCGATACGAATCTGACCACGCTGCTCGGCCGGCTCGCCACCTGCTTCGATTTCGCTGCCGAGCGCGCGAAAGTGGTCATCACCGACCAGGAATTCCCAACGGTGCCGTTTCTGTGGCAGGGGTTCGGGAAATATGGCGCCCAGCCGGTGACGGTCGAATTCGACACGGACGCAGTGGTATCGGCGATCGATGAGCGGACCCTGCTGGTCTGCGTCGCGCACGGCAGCTACCTCACCGGCGGCCTGCTCGATCTGGAGCGGATCGTCGCCCGCGCACACGAGATGGGTGCGTTGGTGATCGTCGACGCATTCCAGACCGTCGGGGTGGTGCCGATCGATCTGCGTACGCTCCGTGCGGATTTCGTGCTCGGCGGGGCGCACAAATGGCTGTGCGGGGCGCACACCGCGTTTATGTATGCGCGCGAGGAGCTGTTGCCGACACTGCGTCCCGCGGCGACCGGGTGGTTCGCGGGCGCGGATCCGCTGTCGTTCCGTCCGGCTCGGGACTGGGCGGCCGATGCCAGGCGGCTGGCCGGTGGTACGCCGATTCCGTTGACCGCCATGCTGTCTCGGGTCGGGCTCGATCTGCTCGCCGAGGTGGGGGTGCGGACGATTCGCGAGCATTCGCTGCGGTGTACCGAACGGGTGTTGGCGCGGGCCGACGAGGCCGGGATCCGGGTGCTCACACCGCGAGCGACGCAGCGGCGTGGCGGGGTGGTCAGCCTGAGTTTTCCGGGCGATCACGAAGCGCAGCAACGACTTTCCGCACGCGGGATGGTATGCAGCTGGCGCGAGGGATTACGGGTCGCGCCGCATATCTACAACACTCTCGACGAGGTGGATGCCTTCATGGACGCGCTCGTCGCGGAGTGGAAGGAATCCCACGCGTGAGCCTCTCACCGAGGGCACTACTGAGCCTGTTGTTCAACGGCGACAAGGCGATCGACGTGCTGCGGGCGGCATGGGAACTGGGCATCCTCGACGCGGTGGACGCCGGGCCGGTCACCCTGGGCGAACTCGCGGACCGGTTCGGGCTCGTGCCGATGCGGCTGTACAAAGTGATGGACTGTCTCGAATGCATCGGGTTCGTCCGCCGCGACTCGTCGGATACGTTGCGCGACACCAGCTATCACGCGATCGATGGTGCGCGCGACGCGGTACGGGATGTCCTCGGGCCGGGGTCGCTGGAGCAGGACCGGGACGGTTACCCCTGGCGGACATTGCACGGAAGACTTCCCGAAGTGCTCCGGGGCGAGCACAGCATGCCGTCGGAGGCGTTCAGCTGGCCGCCGAATACCGATGAGCAGGTGGCGGGGTTCGAGCGCAGTATGGCGGCCGGGATCGGACCTATCGCCGAGGCCTTCCGGATCCATGCGGACGCGCTCTGGGGGTCGGGCGAAACGCGACTGCTCGATATCGGCGGCGGGGACGGCACTTTGGCCGCGCATCTGCTGCGGGACACCCCCGGGCTCTGTATAGATGTCTACAACCTGCCCGCCGTCGCGCCGCTGGTCGACCGGACCCGCACCGAATCGGCCTGCGGTGACCGTCTCGGATTCGTCGGCGGCGATTTCTTCGCCGAACCACTGCCGACCGGATACGACGCGCTGTCCTTCGTTCGGGTACTGCACGATTGGGAACCTCAGCAGGCCCGTGAGCTGCTGGTGCAGGCGCACCGGGCGTTGGGGCCGGGCGGGCGCCTGTTGATCTGCGAGGAGTTCCGCGATGCCGAACGCCTTGCGCGACAGTTCTTCTGGTCCTATTTCCTACTCGGCGTCGACAGCTGCTCCAGTCTGCTGCGTGAGGTCACCTACTATGTGCGGGTGCTCGGTGAACTCGGGTTCCGGAATATCGAGGTGCTGCCGGGGCCGTTCGACATCGTCGTCGCGACCAAACCGTGAAGGAGTCCCGTGCTCGACAATCGGCTACTCGCCAAGTTCGAATCCGTTGATACGACCTCGATCTGCGATGCGGACAAGTCGATCAGGGTGCTGGACAGCGGGATTCGTGGGCGCTCGGCCAATTCGCGGATACTCGGCCCCGCATTCACCGTCCGATGCCGGGGCGACTTCTTCGGGGTGCTGCGGGCCGTCGAGGCGGCCGCGCCGGGCGATGTGCTCGTCGTCGACGGCGGCGGTATCGAGATCGCCTACGCCGGAGAACTTTTCGCCCGAGGTGCGCTGGCGCGCGGGCTCGGCGGGATCATCGTCGACGGTGGGTACCGGGATATCGCGTATGTGCGCGGATGCGAACTGCCGGTCTACAGCCGGTTCGTCACACCGATGGCGGGCACCACATCCGACCTCGGCGAACTACAGATCTCGATAACCTGCGGGGGAGTGCCGGTCGCACCCGGCGAACTGATCATGGCCGACGACGAGGGTATTATCGTCGTCGATCCGAAATGTGTTGAATCCCTGTTGGATTCCGCCGCGGCCACCAAAGAGGCGGAGGCGAAGCTCATCGCGCGGCTCGCGGCCGGGGCGACATTGAGCGAGGGACTCAATATCGCCGAGCACACCGAGGCCCTGCTCGGCGGCAAGGCGTCATCACTGCGCTTCTTGTGAGCGAATCGGCCGGTAGCCGTGCTGATATGAGCCGCCATATAACGGACCGGTGGATAGTATCCTAATGTAGCGTGCCGTTGGATAGCGGCATGCTCGGTTGCTGACCGGGCGCTTGCCGGGATACCGTGCGAGTGCCCGGCGTTCAGCGCCGGGTTTTCCGGGGACTGTTGAGCAGCCCTGACGACGCCAGACCAGTGGACACGTGCGTGCCCTCGGCATCCTCCGGAGACCGGTTATGAGCTTCACCCCAACCCATAGGCCGATCGGCAACAGCGTTGCGCCAGAGCAACTTCCGACAACTCGAACCCGATCCACCGTGCGTCCGACGTGCGCGGACACGCCGGACAACTGGGACCTCGACGTCGGCAACCCGGAATCCTGGCGAGAGGCCGTGCTCAGCTGCCAGGCCTGCCCGCTGCTGGGACAGTGCGGCCGCCTGGCGCAGTCGTTGATCGCCCGCGGTGACGCGCCGAGGGCGATGATCTGGGCTGGCATCGCCTACGACAACGCGGGTCGGGTGGTCGAGGATCTGGACCGGCACCGCGTCGCGCCCGCGGACCGCAAACGGCCGCTGCGAATCATTCACACGGGTGTCCGTCCGGTGCGCGGCGAAGCCTCCATGGCCGCACCGCGACGGCACATCGTGCTCGGACGGCCGCTCGAGCCCGCGGGCGCGGGCGGCTGACCTGTCGACGGCGAAACAAATTCCGGCGGTGCGTATTTCGTGACCGCGGCGCTCGGGTTCGCGGCCTGCCGAATCGGAGCCGGCCTCCCGATGTAACCTTGAATGTACCGCTATATAACGGTACATTATACTTTGGCATAAGCGGCTCGAGCTGGGCCGATGTAGGAACGGTTGGTGGAGGCATATGCGATCTGAGGTGTCGGATAGCGCGGTGCTGCCGTGGATAACGGTGGAAACGTTGACGCCCGGAACGATGTCCGTCGCGTCGGTCGGCGCGGCCCCACGGGACTTCGCCGACATCCAGCGCGTACTGCAACGACAGTTGGCGAAAATGCCCGCGGTCTACGACTCGATGACAACGGCGGGCATTACTCAGGCGGTGCGGGCGGCGTGCGACAGCGCGAGCAATGTCGACATCGCCATCGAAACCCGCTCCGGGCCATACGAATTGCGGATCCGGCCGGTGCGCGGACCGGGCGAGTTCGTACCCGCGGTGCGGCTGTGGCTCGGGCCGCGCGGCGCGCCGCTCCCGGCGCTGCGGCCCGCGGTGGGCACGGTATGGGACCTCGAAACTCAGACCCTTCAATTGCCGAAGGCCATAACCCGGGTGGCCGAGATGACGGACGAGGAATACGTGCCGCGCATGTCCATCGCGGAGGCCTTTCGCTGGGCATTCGCCTTCGACCGGCACGCCGAGGTGCTGGACCTGCTCTACGACCCGCAACCCGGCGCCAAACTGCAAGTCGAGATCTCCCTTCTGCTCGGCTCGCGACGGCCGGCCCGCTGGCGAATAACCTCCCGCGCCCGCACCGACGGCAGGGCTCGCGAGGTCTGGTCCGTCGTGGAGGACGTCACGTCGGGCGACGTCCCGTCGGATTCGCCGACGCTCGAGCAGGTCGGCCTGCGCGAGGCCCATCGCCGCGCGGGCACCTACCTCGCGGTCGTCCGGCCCGAACACACCAGCATCTCGCACTGGCTCACCGATCCGGCGCCGTGGATCCGATGGGACTATCTGTTCCGCCCCGTCGACGTCTTCCATCCGGACGACCGAGCCAGGCTGATGGGGTCGACGGCGCGATTGCGCACCGGAGAAGCCGCGGGGATCACGGTCCGCACGCTGAACTACCGCGGTGGCTATTCACCGACTTCCCTGTTGCTGTATCCCTATCCGGGACAAGCGAATCGGCTCGCGATCGCACAATTCGTGCAGATCGTCGACGACGTCGCGCAACCGGAGTCGGGCCGCGACAGCAGATGGCCGATGAATGCGCCGATAGGTTACGACGATCAGTTGCGCCACTGTCTCGCCGGCTGTATGTGCCGCGATCTCGCCTGATTTCCGGCCTCGCCGGTGGCAACGGTCGCCGCCGTTCCCATGGCTGGGGATGGCATAGCGTTCTCGCTGTCAGGAGGTCATAACTGGCGAAACATCTTCCGTAATCACCCAATCCGGTTACGGGAGCAGGTCGTGGTAGCCGGACATACCGCGACCCGGGCCACCACGGCGGCGGGGCGCCGCCGCCGTGGCGGCCATACCTCGAAACGGGTGGGCGCCCTGTCGATTTCATCGGCTCGGTCGCTCACTATGTCGCGGTGCGTCCGTCGATTCCACTGGCCCCCAACGGATCTGCGTAACTCGATGGTATTGGCTCGAATTGCGGATGGGACGGTAGTGTCTATCAGCGTGGTATCGGAATCTCAGCCGGGTGATGGTGATTTCGTTCATCGAGGCGGCGCGGAGCCACTCACGCCGCGGCAGGCGGCCGCGGCGGTTTTCTCCAGCCGGCTTTCGGAACTGATCGCCGAATCCGTCGTCTCGACCGAGTACGGCACGACGCGTTCGCTGACGCTGTACGCGCTGGCGCAGCACCTGGAGTTGGCGTATCCGGATGTGCCGGTCTCGCAGTCCGGTCTGTACCGGCTCATCCACGGTGACGCGATACCCCGGCTCGATCTGATCATCGCGTTGGCGCGCGTATTCGATGTTCCCCCAGAGTATTTCGTGACGGAGAAGAAGTAGCGCCGACGGCCGTGCTTCCCGGCAGCGGGAAGCGTGCCGGTGCCGGGTCCGCCGCGACACGGATACGATCCGGCCATGCCCGATCCGGATCCGGGAGAGGTCTTCCCCCACCATCGCCGCACCGTTCTCGATGCGCCGCCGTGTGGTTTGCTTAGACCTATGGCAGCGGGTGTGGAATACACGATCGACGAGCTGGCGCGCGAGGCCGGTACGACCGTGCGCAGCCTGCGGGTTTATCACGAGCGGGGTGTGCTGCCCCCACCGCGGGTGAAGGGTCGGACGGGTTTCTACGGGGCGGAGCATCTCAATCGGGTTCGCACGATCACCAGACTGCTGGATCGCGGAATCAAGCTCAACGGCATCAGGGAGCTGCTGCAAGCCTGGGATCGCGGTGACGACCTCGGCGCGGTACTCGGCGTCACGCGGCTGGATGCGCCACAAGCGACCGCGCCGTCCATTGGCGATACGGTGGCCGCGACCGAGCTGGAGGAGCGCTACCGCGACGTCCCGAACGGCCTGGCCCGAGTGGTCGGGCTCGGACTGTACGAGCCGGTGGACGCCGTGACCTATCGGGTGGTCGACCGAGAGCTCGTCCGGCTCGCCGAGCAGCTGGCCGCAGCGGATATCGGTGATGCGGAAATCGTCGCCGAGCTGGAGAAACTGCGCGGTGACTGTGACCGGATCGCCCGCCGCTTCGTCGACCTCTTCCGCCGGACGGCGTGGGAGTCCTACCGGCGGTCAGAGCGCGCCGAGCTCGATCGCGCGCAGCTGGCGGAGCGGGTCGCGCTGACCAGCGCGGTGCCGGGGCGGGCGAGTACGGAGCTGGTCAATCGGTCGATGGCTCGGTATCTCCGGGAGGACACCGAGCTGGCCGAGGTGCTTCCCGGCATCTGAGGGGGTTCATCTGCCCCGGGGTCCGGCGGCTGCGGCGGTGATATGCCGCTGTTTAGCGACTCGTTAGCCAACGGTGTATTGAACTAGCTCGAACGGTGACCGTCGGCTCACATACCTACCTACGTATGCGGGCGATGCGGGCATACCGATGCGCGGCGGCGTCGCCGTCGCCAGAATCCGGACTGTTGTACGAGACAGCAGATGGGTATGTGTGATGGGGACCGTGAAACTGTGGATGCAGATGTCGCTCGACGGCTTTGCGGAAGGGCCCGACGGAGAGATCCACTGGCCGGTGGTCGACGAGGAACTGTGCGAGTCCTACCTCGACGAGCTGCGGGCCGCCGACATATTCCTCTACGGCCGGAAGACCTTCGAGATCATGGCGGCGTTCTGGCCGACCGCCGACGCGGATCCGGCGATCTCGCCGTTCTATGTGGACTTCGCGCGGCTGTGGAAGCAGACGCCGAAGATCGTGTTCTCCCGCACCATGCGCGGCGCGGGCTGGCATACCAGGGTGGTGCGGGACGGTCTGGTGGAGGAGGTCGGCGCGCTGCGGGCGCAGGGCCGCACGATGATCCTGTTCGGCGGTGCCGAGACGGCCGCGACCTTCATGGAATACGACCTGATCGACGAGTACCGGCTCTTCGTCCACCCGCTGCTGCTCGGCGGCGGCGTGCCGCTGTTCCGCAAACCGACCGACCTCGCCGCCGTGGAACTGCTCGACGTCACCGCCTACGAGAGTGCGGTGGTGCAGGTGCACTACCAGCACGCCGTGCACGCGTCGTGACGGCGAAAAGACGGTGACCCCCGCCTGATTCAAACGTTGACCACCGTGGCGGAGTACCGACCCGTCGGCTAGCTTTGATACACATGTCTGTGAATTCGCTGGGCAGAACCGGATTACCGGTGTCTACCAGTGAATTCATCGGCCGAACAAGTGAGTTGGCCCGCATCCGCACGCTGCTGAGGCGCGGTGTCGGGCTGATCACACTGGTCGGCCCCGGTGGTATCGGCAAGTCCCGGCTGGCCGCTGAGGCGCTGCGCGCGCAGGTCCGGCCGGTCGGCCGGCTCGCGCTCGCCGAGCTCGAATCCGATGCGGTCTGCGTGGATTCGCTCCAATCGGTCGCGGGCGCCACCGTGCTGGTACTCGACAATTGCGAGCGCATGCTGGCCAGGCTCGGCCCGCTGATCGCCGAATTGCTCGATACCGCACCGGGTTCGACGATCATCGCGACCAGCACGGAACCGATCGGCCTGCCCGACGAACACATTGTCGAGGTACCGCCGCTCAGCATCCCGGACGCACTGGAAGTGTTCCGGCGCCGGGCCGAGCGCGCCGGGCGGCCGGTCCCCGACGACCCCGACATGATCGCCATGGCCGTTCGGATCTGCCGCCATGTCGATCACAATCCGCTGTTCATCGGCATGGCGGCGGCCCGGCTGCGCCAGCAGCCGATGGCCGCGGTGCTGCGCGAGCTCTCCGGCGACCACGACGACCGCCGCCTGCGCTGGTCGCTCGGCGCGCGAGCGGGCGTCGAACCGCGCCACCGCGGTATCGCGGACACCATTGCCTGGTCGTATGCATTGTGTGGCCCGCAGGAGCGCCTGCTGCTGGAGCGAATGTCGGTGTTCGCTCCGGGTTTTCCGGCCGGCGGCGACGAAATGCTGCGCAATGGCGTCGAATCGGATGTGATCCAGGCGGTGTGCGCGGACGATGACCGGTTGCCGAGTACCGCGATCGAACCGCTGCTCGATCAGCTGGCCGAACGTTCTTTGCTGTCCACCTATTTCACCCATACCGAGGTGCGCTGGTACCTGACCGAGAGCGTGCGCATCTTCGCCCGCGATCGATGGCAGCGGCGCGATCCGGACGAGGTGCTGCGGTTCGCCGCCCGGCACCGCCGCTACTACCGCGACGCGCTCATGGACAACGGCGCCCTCCGGCACGGCGCGCGCGACCGCCCGACGTTGGACTGGGTGCGTGCGGCCTGGGACAACCTTTCGCTCGGCATCGAAACCGCGCTCGACGATCCGGCGGAGGCGCTGATCGGCGTCGAGATGTCGGCGGCGCTGATGTCGCTGTGGGCGCCGCTCGTCCACGGCGATGCCGACTTCGCCGAGCGGTTGGCCGATCGGGCGCTGGAAAGGCGGCGGGTGGAGGGCTTCGCGCCGGTCTCCCGGGTCGCCAGGGCGTCGCTGTACGCGGTCGGCGGCTACATCATGACCCTGGTGGAGGCGCTGTCGACGGGCCTGCCGCCGCACGGGTCCGGCGGCGCCGAAACCACGTGGGCGGCACGGGAAATCGCACAGCTGGTCGGGGCGGGCCGGGCATACCATCGGGCGGCCGGATTCGTGAACGCCGAATCGTGCGGTTCGGGCAGCGAACTACGAAGGGCCGCAGCCGTTTCCAGCGCCGTGCTCGGCGTTCGCGGCTATGCGGCGGCGGAACGTGAAGGCGCACAGCGCTGGCGGGATTTCGAGGATGTGCGCAGACATGCGCTCGACGTGCTGCGCGCCGATCCGGATCCGGTGGACACGCACCGGCGCGGTTCCGGTTGGGATGTGCTCTCCGATGCCGAGCACGAGGTCGCGGTGCTGGTCGCGGCGGGTTGGCCGAACAGCGCCATCGCCGTCCGGCGGCACAGTTCGGTGCGCACCGTCGACGTCCAGGTCGCCGTCATCCGGCAGAAGCTGAAGGTGGCCTCCCGCAACGAGATCGCCGCGCTGGTGCCCGACGAGCTCACCGACCGGGTCCGGCGCGAGGCCGAACGCAGGCCGCGCCGCAACCGCCCGGCGATGGTCGCCGCCCCGGGAACCGAGGGCTTCGCCGCGCGCTACGCCGCTCGGTACCGTGCTGTCCGGGAGGAGGTCGTGCCAGGAAGCGTTGCGATGGAGGAGTACTCATGACGGTCCCGGCGCCGCCCGCGGCCATCGGCGAGTTCGTCGGCAGGGCCGCGGAATTGCAGCGGATCGAGCAGTTGCTCCCCGCACCGCACGCGAGATTGATCACCCTGGTCGGGCCGGGGGGTATCGGCAAGACCGCGGTGGCCGCGGAAGCGGTGCGCCGCTACCGCAAGGTCTCGGACCGTCCCGTGCACTGGACCCGGCTGGCTCGGCTGGCGCCCGGTTCGACGAGTGAGGTCATCGCCGAAGAAGTGGTGAAGCTGGTCGCCAAGGCGGATATGGCCGGGCGCTCGGCGCGCGACTGCCTGGTCGAGATATTCACCCGGGCCGGGGCGACGCTGCTGGTGCTGGACAATTGCGAGCACGTAGTGGCCGGTGTGGGGCCGTTCATCATCGATCTGGTCGAGGCGGTTCCCGGGCTGACGGTGATCACGACGAGCCGGGAACCGATCGGCTGGCTCGACGAACACCTCATCGCGATACCGCCGCTCTCGGGCCCGAACGCGCTGACGCTGTTCCTGCGGCAGGCCGAACGCAACGGCAGGCCCATCCACGGCGATGCCGAACATCACGACATTGCCGAAAAGATCTGTGGCCGAGTGGAAAACAATCCGCTGTTCATCCAGCTGGCCGCGGCGAGGCTGCGGCACCGGCCCGTGGCCGCCGTGCTGCGCGAGCTCACCGGTGACCGTGACGACAAGCGGATGCAGTGGTGCCACCGCTGGGTGGGCGCCGAGCGGCACGGCAGCGTCCACGACGTGATCGCCTGGTCGTATGGGCTGTGCACGGCCGAGGAACGACTGCTGCTCGACAGAATGTCGGTGTTCGTCACCGGATTCGATATCGATTGCGGCGGAACATGCGGTGGCGGAGCGGAATTGGCCGCGATCACCGCCGTCTGCGCCGATGCCGCGCTGCCCGCGGACCGGATCGAGCATCTGGTGGAGCGGCTGGTGGAGCGTTCGCTGGTCTCGGCCCGCAGCTCGGTGACGACCGTCCGGTACTACCTGCTGGAGAGCGTGCGGGTCTTCGCGCGGGATCGGTTGGGCCGCCGCGTCGACGGTCTGGACGAGGCCGCCCTGCTGGACCGGCACCGGCGCTACTACCGGGACAAAGTCGTTGCCGGGCAGGTGCTCTGGTGTAGTCCGCGCCAGGACGACTGGATCGAATGGCTGCGCGCGGCCTGGGAGAACGTCCTCTTCGCGATCGAGTCGGGCCTGTCCGAGCCCACGCAGGCCGTCGTCGCGCTGGAGACCGCCAATACGCTGATGGCGCTGCGGATTCCGTTCATCACCGGTGCGAACCGCGCCGTAATGCGCCTGACCGAGCGGGCATTGGCCGCCGTCCGCGACATCGAATCGGCGGTCCCGCTGCGGGTCGAGGCCATGGCGCTGATCGGCTGGATCGCGGTGTGGCAGGGCAGGCAGCTCTATACCGCGCAGCTGCTGGACGAATGTGCGGCGGAATGCCTTACCGATCCGGTGTTGCGCCGGACCTGGCGCGAGACGGCCGAGCGGGATATCGGGCTGCCCGCCGCGGTGGAGTGCACCTGGGGCCTGGAACTGCTTCTGGTGCACCATGATCGCCGGGCCATCGACGTATTGGCCAGGGCCAGAACGAAATTCGAAGCGATGGGTGATCGCGCCGGGATGGGGCGCAGCGAGCTGTTCGAATCGCTGGCCCATTCGATCGTCGGCGAACCCGAACAGGCCATCGCCGTCGCGCGGCGGCATCTCGACCGCGCCGTCGACGCCGCGGCGGGCGCCGCGATCGCCTGGGCCGAACTGGGTTGGATGCTGGCGCTGAACGCGCACGGAGACCCGCGCGAGGCGGTGCGTTTCGGGCGGTTCGCCCTGGAGCGCAACATGGAGACCGACGATCTGTGGACGGTCAGCTGGTTCGTGCACTTCCTCATGGTCGCGTCGAAAAACCTGCTCGCCGAACGGATCGCGGCGGGCGCCGAGCCGGGCGAGCTGACGGCGGCGGCGACTGAACTCGCGCACGTGCTCGGCGGCATGTCGACGCTGCACCGCTCGCTCGGTATCACCCCCGACCGGCTGATCTTTCCGGCGAAGGCGATCGATGCGGCCGCTCGCACCGCCAAATCGGTACTCGGCGCATCGGAATACCGGGCGGCGCTGCGCCGCGGTGAATTGTTGCGCCCGGAACACGCTGAGCTGCAACGTCTGCTGCTCGGCAGGTTCCGGATCGAGCAACTGCCCGCCGCCGAGACCGCATCGCACTGGTCCGAACTCTCGCCCGCGGAGCAGGAGGTGGCCGTCCTCGCCGCGGCGGGCTGGCCGAACAGCGTGATCGCCACGCGCCGCGGCAGCTCCATCCGCACGGTCGACGCTCAGGTGGCGACCATCCGCCGCAAGCTCATGGTCGCCACCAGATCGGAGATCATCGCGCACGTCCCGGACGAACTGGCCGAACGGGTTCGTTCGGAGTCCCGGCAGCGGCCCGCCCGCAGGCGTCCGCGGCAGAGTCCGAGACCGGCGATCGAATCGATGACCCCGTCTTCATGATCGCTTAACGCCCGCGCGGGGATAGTCGGCGGCAAACGTATGCCGGGCGTCGCGCGGGAGTGGTGATGTGGTCGACTGAGCTGGTGCGTGTGCTGGTGGTGGAGGACGATGCCGGGCTGGCTCCGGTGCTGGTGCGCGGGCTGCGGGAGGAGGGGCACGCGGTCGATCACGCCGCGACCATGGCCGCCGCGGACGAGCTGTGCTCCTATAACGACTACGCGCTGGTGGTGCTGGATCTCGGCCTGCCGGACGGTGACGGTCTGACGCTGTGCCGCCAGCTCAAGGCCGACGGCCGCACCAGGGTCCTGGTGCTGACCGCGCGCGGCAGCGCCACCGAGCGGGTGAAGGGTCTGGACACCGGCGCCGACGACTACCTGACGAAACCGTTCGACTTCGGTGAGCTGGCCGCCAGGGTGCGTGCCGTATTGCGCAGACCGGTCACCGTCGGCGGATCGGAGCTGCGGGTCGGCGATATCAGGCTCGATATGGCGACACATCGGGTGTTCCGCGGTGAGGTGCTGATTCCGTTGACCGCCAAGGAGTTCGCCGTGCTGCAGTATTTCGTGCAACAGGCCGGGCAGACCGTGACCCGCACCGAATTGCTGGAGCAGGTCTGGGATATGCACTACGAGGGCACCTCGAATATCGTCGACGTCTTCGTCTCGACGCTGCGCCGCAAACTGGATCTGCCCACCGAGCACACCCGCTTGGACACGGTGCGCGGCGTCGGCTTCCGGCTCTTCGCGGAGGGTTGAGAGTTGTTGCGGCGGATCAGGATTCGGCTCACGATCGCGGTCGGTGCGAGCGCGCTGCTGCTGGCGGGCGCGGCGGCGATCTATCTCGCCTGTGTGCTCGCCGATCGCGACGAGACGGCCGCGCGCGGGGCCGCAGGTGAGCGGGTCGGCGATATCGCGGCACTGGCCAAACCGGATCAGGCCCCGGAGGGGCTGCGGTTCAACGCCTGGTTGTTCGATGCCGACGGTGGTTACAACCAACTCGGTGACACCGATGTCGGCGCGCCGGTGGATCTGGCCGATCGGGTGCTCGACGATCCGGCGGGCGGCATTGCCTTCCGCGAGGTCTGGACCGTCGACGGCCACTATCTGGAGGCGGCGCGGGCCCGGCCCGATGGTCAGGTGGTCGCGGCGGCGACCTCGCTGGACGGAACCGATTCCGTCATCCTGCGGCAGCGCTGGATCGTCGGCGGCGCCGCCGCCGGTGTCGTCGCGCTGGCGACGCTGGCCGCCTGGCTGCTGTCCGGCCGCATGCTGGCCCCGCTGGTGCGCACCCAGCAATCCCAGCGCGACTTCCTCGCCGATGCGGCGCACGAGCTGCGCACCCCGATCGCGGTGATCCGCGCCGCGGCGAGTCAGGCGCTGGCCCGCCCGCGCGAACCCGACGAATACGTGCGCACGCTCACCGAAATCCGGGACGCCACCGAACGCGCGGGGGAGGGCGTCGTGCAGCTGCTCGACCTGGCCCGGCTGGAGGCGGGGCAGGTGGAACCGGTTCGTGCGCTGCTGCGGGTGGATCTGCTCGCCGAGGAGATCGTCGCGACGGCGGCCGCGGGCGGTGCGGCGGTCGAACTCACCGATGTTCAGCGGGCCGTTGTCGACGGTGACGATGTGTTGTTGCGGCAGGCGATCGATAACCTGGTCCGCAACGCGGTGGCCCGCGCCGGACACGTCTGGGTCGGCGTGCAGGTCGAAGGGCGCGAGGCCGTCGTCACGGTGACCGACGACGGTCCCGGCTTCGATCCGGCTGTCCTGCCACATGTTTTCCGTCGCTTCGCGCGCGGCCACGGTCAGGGGCACGGACTGGGTTTGGCGCTGGTCCGCTCGATCGTCGCGCTGCACGGCGGCCACGCCGATGCCGCCAATCGCGCGGAGGGCGGCGCGGTGGTGCGCCTGCGCCTTCCGCTCAGCGATTCGGCATAACGGTGGGATCATCGTCGCGACATCGATCGCCCGGCTGCCGGGCGTTTACGCAGGTTCGTGTGCCCGAACCACCCCGCTGGCCGAGAATCGGTGTGGCGCAGCGATCTTGAGCGATCCGCCGGTACTGCCTAGTGTGCAGGTATGACCGGGGTTACCTTCGAGTCCCGGCCGATGACCGGGCCCGCCCCGCTGCGGCCGGGTGCGGAGCCGATGCCGCGGGATCGGCTGCGCGGCTGGTTGGTGACCATCGCGCTCACCGCGCTCGCGGCGGTGACCAGATTCGTCGGCCTCGGATCGCCGACGGACGGCCGGACACCGGTCTTCGACGAGAAGTACTACTCGGCACAGGCCTGGGAAATCCTCAACAACGGGATGGGCATCGAGGACAATCCCGGATTTCCGCTCGTCGCCCATCCGCCGGTCGGCAAGTTGCTGATGACCGTCGGCGAGCTGCTGTTCGGTTGGAGTCCTTGGGGCTGGCGGTTTTCCGCGGCGGTGTGCGGAACCCTGTTGGTGCTGCTGGTGATCCGGATCGTGCGGCGGCTGACGCGGTCGACGCTGGTCGGGGCGATCGCCGGAATTCTGCTGATCGCCGACGGTGTCAGCATGGTGTCGTCGCGGATCGGCATGCTGGATATATTCCTCGCGTTGCTGGTGACGGCCGCGTTCGGCTGCCTGATCGTGGACCGGGACGAGGTGCGCGAGCGGTTCGCGCCGGTGCTGGCCGAGGGACGAATAGCGTTGAGCCCCTATGGCCCTCGCCTCGGCGTGCGCTGGTGGCGGTTCGGCGCCGGGGTGCTGCTCGGGTTGGCGTGCGGCACCAAATGGTCCGGCGGGTACTTCCTGCTGTGTTTCCTGGTGCTGTGCCTGGGTTTCGACTTCGCGGCACGGCGGGCCAACGGTGTCGAGCGCCCGCTGCTCGGCACGCTGGTTCGCGACGCCGGGCCCGCGCTGTTCGCGTTGGTGGCGATTCCCCTTGCGGTGTATCTGTTTTCGTATGCCGGGTGGTTCGCCAGCGAAACGGGCGTCAACCGTTACGCGGTCGGGGTGACCGTGGGCCGGGACGGCTACTTCGCCTTCGTGCCGGACGCGCTGCGCTCACTCTGGTACAACAGTGCCTGGGTTTTGAACTTCCACGTACATCTCACGAATTCCTCAGGGCAACACCATAATTGGGAATCTAAACCGTGGACCTGGCCGATGGGTCTGCGTCCGATGCTCTACTACCTCTACACCGGCCCGGAACCCGGGGCCGGTTGTGGTGCGCCCCAATGTGTTTCGGCGCTGATGTTGCTCGGCACCCCGGCCATCTGGTGGCTCGCGTTCCCGGCGCTCGGTTGGGCCGGATGGCGCTCGATCGCGCACCGCGATTGGCGGTATGCCGCGGTGCTCACCGGGTACTGCGCGGGTTGGCTGCCGTGGTTCATCGAGCTGGACCGGCAGATGTACTTCTTCTACGCCACCGTCATGGCACCGTTCCTGGTCATGCTGATTGCCCTGCCGCTGGGTGAAATACTGGGCAGGGCAACAGATTCCAGCGAGCGTCGAGGTACCGGTCGACTTGTGGTCTGCCTCTACCTCGGGCTCGTCGTCGCCAATTTCATCTGGATTCACCCGATACTCACCGCGACACCGATCACGCCGTCGCGCTGGCAGCAGGAGCTGTGGTTACCCAGTTGGCGTTGACGCGGGCGCGGCTACCTGTCGTGCGGGAGGATGCTGCGCGTCACGGCTAGCCCGATCACGATGCTGACGGCGGCGAGCGCCACGATGATCGGGGAGCGGGAGAGCGCGGCAATGCCGCCGACGAAGAATAGGCAGGTCAATAGTGACAATATTGCTGTGCCAAGTTCCAGGCCGGCGATCCGCGCTTGTCGGTGTCGCCTTACTGTCATATCAAGCGTGTACCCGCCCGGCCGCGTTATGAAACCGTGACTTTGAGTCTCGTCTAACCGAGTCCGGCTAGCGGCGTGGCGCCAGGCCGTTCTGATGCGCATACACCACGGCGTGAATCCGGTCGCGTACACCGAGTTTGGCGAGCACCCGGGAGACGTGCGTTTTCACCGTCTCCTCGCCGACACCGAGTGCCGCCGCGATCTCGGCGTTACTGCGCGCATCGGCGAGCAGCAGCAGCACCTCCAGTTCGCGGGCGGTCAGCTGATCCATCTCCGGCGGTGCGGGCGGCGGTGCCAGGGTGGTCGCGAAGCGGGAGACCAGCCGCCGGGTCATCGATGGGTCGATGAGGGCGTCACCGCGGGCGGCGATCCGGATGGCGGTGACGAGTTCTTCCGGGGGAAGGCTTTTCAGCAGGAAGCCGCTGGCGCCCGCCTGCAGCGCGCGGTAGAGGTTGGCATCGCTGTCGTAGGTGGTCAGCACCACCACCCGGGTGCCGCCCGCCGCGACGATGGCCTCGGTGGCGGCCAGCCCGTCCAGCTTCGGCATCCGCACGTCCAGGATCGCGACATCCGGTCGCAGCCGGGCGGTTTCGGCGACGGCCGCGCGACCGTCCGCGACCTCGGCGACGCACTCCAGGTCGGCCTGGCTGTCCACGACGGCGCGCAGGCCGGAGCGGAACATGCTGTGGTCGTCGGCGATGAGTATCCGCACCGGCCCGCTCATAGTCCTCCGATCGGCATCGAAACGGTGATGCGCCAGCGCTTTCCGGTGACGCCGTAGTCGAGTTCGCCATCGAAGAGATCGACCCGTCGGCGGATGCCCGCCAGCCCGCGCGGCACCTGCGATCCGGTCTCGGCGGGTGTGCCGCACAACGGGTTCTCCGACTCGACGACGATGCGGTCCGGCCGGTATCGCACTGTCAGGCGGGCGTTTTCCCCGTCGCCGTGGCGCAGCGCGTTGGTCAGCATTTCCTGGACGATCCGATACAGGGTGATATTCAACGAATCCGGCAGCGGCACCGCCGAACCGCGTTCGGACAGTTCGATATTCAACCCGGCGGCGCGTACCCGCTCGAGCAGCTCGTCGATATCGGCGAGACCCGGCTGGCGCTGGCCCTCGTCCTCGTGGCCGTGCAGCAGGTCGAGTTGGCGGCGCAGATCGACCATGGCGGCCCGGCTGCTCGCCTCCACGGCGGTCAATGACCTTGTCGCCGCCGGATTTTCGGTATCGGCGAGTGCCATCCGCGCCGCGCCGGCGTGGATGCCGATGGCGCTGACGTGATGGGAGATCACATCGTGCAGATCGCGGGCGATGGCCGCGCGTTCGTCGGTGACCGCGCGGTCCAGGGCGGCTCGGTGCTCCTGATCGCGCAGCCGGGCGCGCTGTTCCAGGTCGGCGATGTACGCGCTGCGCGCCGCCGTGTACCGGCCGACCAACCACGGGACGCAACCACCCGCGACGGTGGTGGCCACCAGCATCCGCCAATCGTGTGCGGCGGTGCTGTCGGCCACGATATTCGCCGTGGCGACGCCCGCCGACATGGCGAGCATGGTGCACACCGATTCCGGGCCCGTCAGCCAGGCGCCCGCCCGGTATCCGGCCACCAGGAATCCGACATCGGCGAACCGGACCGGAAAACCGTGCCGGTGCAGCAGAATCGCCGCGAGGAAGCGCAGCGCCACCTGGATCAGCGCCACCGCGCCCGCCGTGCGCGGCGGTCCGGCCAGCGCGAGGTCGGCCACCAGGATGCCCGCCAGCACGACACCGGTCTGCCACGGTGCGACGGCGAATATCCCGCACACCCCGAGCATCAGCGTGTCGATAACGGCCGCCACCACCGCGACCACCACCGACTGGCGGGCCAGCGATCTGCTCACGTCCACAAGCCCTCACCTCCGCCTGCCGTCGTCGCGGCGATCCTACCGAGCCGATCCGGGGGCGCCGGAGGTCGACTCTGCCCGGCCGCCCGGTTCGGCGCGTCCCCCGTGTGAGGGACCGAAAACCCCTCGTCAGCGGGATGAAACCGCAGGCAGGCGCCCGTACCGTGGCTGCGGAAGGCCAGAGTGGAGGAGGTTGTCGATGGCTCCGGTGGAGTTGCTCGGGTACGCGGTGCCGGCATTCGCGCTGCTGATGCTGGTGGAATGGATCGCCTACCGGCGCGATCCGGATCGGCCGGACAACGGCGGCGCGGCCCGCGATACCGCGTCCAATGTGGCGACCTTCTTCCTCGGCCGCCTGGTGAAGCCGCTGATGCAGTACATCCTGCCGTTCTCGGCGGTGGTGGCCGCGGCCGCGATCACCCCGCTCCACCTTTCGGCGAAATCGTGGTGGGTGTGGGTGCTCGGCTTGGTGGTCACCGATTTCTGCTACTACTGGGCGCATCGCGCCGACCATCGGGTGCGGCTGCTGTGGACCGCGCACAGCGTGCACCACTCCAGCGAGTACTTCAACTTCACCACCGCGATCCGGCTGCCGTGGCTGCATCCGGTGGCCAACCTGATCCGCGGAATGGCTTGGGTGCCGGCGGCTTTGATCGGCATTCCGCCGTGGATGATCTTCCTGCTGCAGAGTATCGGGCTGCTCTACCAGTTCCCGATCCACACCCAGAAGATCGCAACCCTGTGGCGGCCCATCGAATTCGTCTTCAACACCCCGGCCCACCACCGCATCCACCACGGCTCGAACAAGCCGTACATCGATAAGAACTACGGCGGCATCCTCATCATCTGGGACCGCGTATTCGGTAGTTTCGCCGCCGAATCCGAACCGATCCGCTACGGGCTCACCAAGAATATCGGCACCGACAACCCACTGCGGGTGAACTACCACGAGCTCGGCGCACTGCTGCGCGATGTGCGCGAGGCGAAAACCTGGCGCGGCCGCTTCGGTTACGTCTTCGGGCCGCCGGGATGGTCCGAGCAATCGGCGGAAACCGATACCGCGGCAAAGGTTTCCGTGTCGGCCTGAGCTGGGCCGCGCCCCGAGCCGGGCACCCGGAGCAATGGGTGTTCGGCTCGGGCCGCTTTATCAGCGATCGAGAAAGAGCCGTACCGCGGTGATCCGGCCGGTGCTGGAGACGAATTCGACCAGCGCGATTCCGGGGACCTCGCCGATCAGCACGCTCGCTGTCACCGTATTGCCCGCGGCAATCAGCTTGTCCCACATCATATTCCGGGTCCGATTGATGAATTCCTCGATGGTGACCCGGTTTCCGCCCAGTTCGACGATGGCGTCCGCGCCGAGCAACCCGCGGATGTCGCCGATCTCGGTGGCGGCCGCGGCCGAGAACACCCGCTCCGCTTCGTATTTACCCGCGCCGCCGACCCCGACGAGCGCGCGCAGCATTCCGGCGGCGCCGCCGACACCCTGATGGCGGACGAGTCGTCGGCCGAGTTGAAGCCCGGCCAGCAGGCCGGGTCCGCCGGTGCGCAGCAGTTGCCCGATCATCGGGCCGAGTTCCCAATGTGCGTGCAGGCGAGCGATTTTCCAGAGCCCGTCCTGGTCGGCCAGGTCGTAGCGCAGATGCATCGGCACCGCGACCGCCGCACCGGCCGACATGGTGATCTCGATCGTCAGATCGCGGAAAACCGTCGGCGGGCAGACGATATCGTGCGATACGTCGAAGACGATGGTGTTGGGCGCGATGAAGGTGTCGTAGAACCGTTCGATGGCATCGCGGCCGGTGTGCGGCCGGGAGCCGACCGGGTCGTCGACTGCGGCGTCCGCGGTGAACAGTCCGACCCAGGCGGCCCTGTCGTGCGCGGTGACGGCCCGCGGCGAGGCCTGTACCGCGGCGAGTAGTTCGGCGGCTGTCGAATTCGGCGGCATGACACGTTCCTCCACGTTGAGGGCTTGCCGCTCAATGTTAGAACAAGTTACAACGGGTGCCGGATCAGTTGTACGACTTTCGAATACCGTTACCGCCTTGGCTGTTACGGTCAATTCAAGCGGCCGACACCCGATGTTGCGCCGCTGTCGGCCGATCCGCATGTGCCGAATCGCGCTGTGCCATCAGTGAATCCGGTGCAGCCGCAGTACACAGTCGTGACGGGTGGCCGGTAGACCGTCCGGTCCGGTCAGCTCGCGCAGCACCGACTCGTCGACTTCGATGCGCCAGTCTCCTTGCGGCAGTTGCAGGGCGTCGAGCACCTCGCGGTTGGTGGGGAAGTGGATGTCGCGACGCGGCTCCTCCCCGGCGCGCACCCAGGACGGCCATTCCGCATGGCCGACGATGAGCAGGGTGCCGCCCGGCGCGACCGCGTCGGCCGCCAGGCGCAGAACCTTCTCCCGCTCACCGTCCCGCGCCACCGGCGAGTGGAAGAACTGTGCCGAAACCAATTGGAAGCTGCCCGCAGGAAAAGTTTCGGCGAGATCGTGCCGCTGCCAGTCGATCCGCTCGGCGACCCCGTCGCGCACCGCGAGTTCGGCGGCCCGGCCCAGTGCGGTGGCCGAGACATCCACCGCGGTGACGTGCCAGCCGCGACTCGCCAGCCACACCGCGTCGGCGCCCTCGCCGCAGCCGAGATCCAGCGCCGCGCCCGGTATCAGCCCGGTGACCTCGCGCACCAGCAGCGGATTCGGCGAGCGGGACCAGATCTGCTCGCGATCCTGATAGAAGTTCTCCCAGTATTCGATCGAGGTGTCGCCCCCGTGCTCATGTGTCGTGCCCACGCGGCAACTGTCCACCGGCGCGACCTGCTTCGGCAACTTTCGTTGCCGAATCGGCAAAGTCTATTCGGGCTGGCCCGGCTCCGTCGCATCCGATTTCTCCTGGAGGGCGACCGCGGCCCGGTGCGCTTCCGCCAGATCGGCGGCCCGGCGCGCATGCGAACCCCAGCCCACGTGCGCCTCGGTGCGTATCCGTTCGACCATATGCGGGTAGTGCAGTTCGAACGCCGGACGCTCCGACCGAATCCGCGGCAGTTCGTAGAAGTTGTGCCGCGGCGGCGGGCAGGAGGTGGCCCACTCGAGCGAATTGCCGTAACCCCACGGATCGTCCACGGTGACCACCTCGCCGTAGCGGTAGCTCTTGAAGACGTTCCAGACGAACACCACCATCGATGCGCCCAGAATGAACGAGCCGATGGTGGAAATGGTGTTCAGCGTGGTGAATCCGTCGCTGGGCAGGTAGTCGGCGTAGCGGCGCGGCATACCTTCGGCGCCCAGCCAGTGCTGCACCAGGAAGGTGGTGTGGAAGCCGATGAACGTGGTCCAGAAATGCAGTTTGCCCAGGCGCTCGTCGAGCATGCGGCCGGTCATCTTCGGGAACCAGAAGTAGATGCCCGCGAACGTGGCGAACACGATGGTGCCGAACAGCACGTAGTGGAAGTGCGCCACCACGAAATACGTGTCCGTGACGTGGAAGTCGAGCGGCGGACTGGCCAGGATCACCCCGGACAGACCGCCGAACAGGAAGGTCACCAGGAAGCCGAGCGAGAACAGCATCGGCGATTCGAAGGTCAACTGACCGCGCCACATGGTGCCGATCCAGTTGAAGAATTTGACCCCGGTGGGCACGGCGATGAGGAAGGTCATGAACGAGAAGTACGGCAGCAGCACCGATCCCGTCGCATACATGTGGTGGGCCCACACCGCGACCGACAGCGCGCCGATCGCCAGCGTCGCGTAAACCAGTGTGGTGTAACCGAATAGCGGTTTGCGGCTGAAGACCGGGAAGATCTCGGTGACGATGCCGAAGAACGGCAGCGCCACGATATAGACCTCGGGGTGGCCGAAGAACCAGAACAGGTGCTGCCAGAGGATGACACCGCCGTTGCCCGGATCGTAGATGTGCGCGCCGAGATGCCGGTCGATCGCCAACGCCATCAGCGCCGCGGTCAGGATCGGAAAGGCAAGTAGCACAAGGATGCTCGTCACCAGGATGTTCCAGGTGAAGATCGGCATGCGGAACATGGTCATACCCGGCGCGCGCAGACAGATGACCGTGGTGATCATGTTGACGCCGCCGAGGATGGTGCCGACGCCGGATACCGCCAACCCCATGATCCACATATCGCAGCCGACGCCGGGTGCGTGGGTGATGGAGCTCAGCGGTGTGTAGGCGGTCCAGCCGAAATCGGCCGCGCCGCCGGGGGTCAGGAAGCCCGCGGTGGCGATGGTCGCGCCGAACAGGTACAGCCAATAGCTCAGCGCGTTCAAGCGCGGGAACGCCACATCGGGCGCGCCGATCTGCAGTGGCAGCACGCAATTGGCGAAGCCGAACAGGATCGGCGTCGCGTAGAACAGCAGCATGATCGTGCCGTGCATGGTGAACAGCTGGTTGAACTGTTCCGGCGAAAGGAACTGCAGACCGGGTCTGGCCAGTTCGGTGCGCATCAGCAGCGCCATCAGCCCGCCGATGAAGAAGAACGACATCGCCGACACGATGTACAGGACGCCGAGCACCTTTGGATCGGTGGTCGTCACCATTTTGTAGAGGAACGAACCCTTCGGCCCCATCCGCTTCGGATAGGGCCGGACGGCTTGGATTTCAGCAACAGTCATGTCGCCGCCACCTCAGCACGAGTAGGTATCCGGTTGGCCGCAGTATGCCACTGCCACTGTTGCTCTTGCAGCGGTTTGGCCCAGGTACGCCCCTATGGCCGGATCACAGCCCGTATCCGTCGTCGCCGTGCAGCACCCGATGTGCGAGTTGCTCCAGAGCTGCCGAGAAGGGCTGCTCGGGGCGGAATTTCGCGCGGGCCGCGGCGACGTCCAGTTCCACCAGATAGCGGTTGATTCCCGCGCCCGCGGCGTTCCCGGCCGCCGCCGCATTGATCACCTGGGCGAAGAAATCGGCGACGTTACCGGCGGCGAATACGCCGGGCACACTGGTCGCGCCGAGGGAATCGATTGTGACGTAACCGGTTTCATCGATATCGCAGCCGATCGCGCGCAGCAGTTCGTCGTGCGGGGTCATCCGCGGCGTGACGAACAGCGCCCGCCGCGGCACCGCTCGCCCGTCGGTGAGTTCCAGCCCGCGCAGCCGGTCATCGACGGTGACCACCCGCGCCACCTCGCCGTCCACCACACGGATATCGCGGGCCGCCAGCGAATTCCGATGTTCTCCGGTCAGTTCGAGCCCGCCGGGGAAGTAGACCAGATCGTTCGACCACTGCCGGATCAGCTGGGCGTGTGCCACGGAAAGATCCGGATCGCCGCCACCGAGCAGACCGATCGGTTGGTCGCGAACCTCGAATCCGTGGCAGTACGGGCAGTGCAGCACATCCCTGCCCCAACGTTCGCGCAGGCCGGGGATGTCGGGCAGTTCGTCGCGCAGGCCGGTGCTCACCAGCACCGCGCGCGCCACCAGATCGGCGCCGTCGTCGAGCCCGATCACGAAACCGGGCTCCGCGCCACGCCAGCTCAGCGATATCGCGCGGCCGTCGAGCAGTTTCGCGCCGTAGCCCGACGCCTCGGCCCGGCCGAGCAGCAACAGTTCGGCGGGCGGCATACCGTCGCGGGTAAGGAAGGCGTGCACCTGTGCGGCCGGTGCGTTACGGGGTGAATCATCGTCCACCACAACGACTTTGCGCCCAGCCCGGCCGAGGGTGACGGCCGCGCTCAATCCGGCGGCGCCACCGCCGATGAGCACCGCGTCCCACACTTCGCCGTTCATCTCATTCGATCCCATGGCAGCGAGAGTGCGTCGAGTGGGCGAAATCGTCGAGGTTTGTTGCCGTTTCCGGGAACGCCGATTCAGCGGGCCAGCGGTCCGGCCTCCCGATACGGCCGCACCGCGGCCGAACCGAGGAATTCGGTGATCAGGCCGGTGATCCGCTCGGGATCCTCCACCATCGGCAGATGGCCGCAATCCGACAGCACCGCGCTCGACTGCGGGCGCAGCGTATCCGCCAGGCGCGCACCGGCCGCGGCCGAGAGGATGCGGTTCTGCTTACCCCAGATCATGCAGCGCGGCGGGAAATCCGCTGCGGGAGTAAAGGTGTCGAGCTCGCGGTAGTTCGGGAAATCCTGCACCAGCCCGTGCAGCGCGCGCAGCCGCCCGCGATCGCCCCAGTGCGCGGTGAGCCGCGGCGAATGCCGCAGCCCGCGCTGCCTACCGCGAACACCCAACTGCTCGTTGATGATTCGCGAGACAACCGGACCGGGCAGGGCGAGCCGGTCGGCCAGCGGTCCGAGCGGTAGCCGGGCATCGGCCCAGGCCAGCGGCCCACAACGGCCGCCGGACACGGTATTCCAGGTGAGCGGGTTGATCAGCACCAGCGCCCGTACGTTGTCCGGGTGGGTCATCGCGTAGCGCAGCGAGGTGGCCGCGCCGAGACAGTTACCGATCAGCACCACATCGGTATGGCCGCCCGCCGCGAGGAATTCCGCCAGCAGCCGCGCGTAATCGGTCAGCCGGTAGCCGTCGGCGGGCCGCTCCGATTCGCCGTAGCCGGGCAGATCCAGCGCGAACACCTCATAGGAGCGGCGCAGCACGGTGACCTGATCGTCCCAGATGTGCCGCTGGGTCCCCGCGTTGTGCAGCAGGACGAGCGGTGGGCCGTCGCCCCATCGGTCGTAGACGACGGCGCGGCCGCGATGGTGAAATATCGGCACGATGGCTCCCCTCGCCGGCGTTCGACTTTGAGACGCCCGCACCACCACGGTAGCCCGCGTTGTCAAACCTCGATCGCCGTGCGCACCACCTTCCCGGTGGCGTTCCTGGTCAGCGGGGTGGTGGTGAGGCGCCAGCGGGCAGGCACCTTGTAGTAGGCCAGTCGTTCGGCGGTGAATTCGCGCAGCTCGGACTCGGTGGTCGCGGATTCGCTCTCGACGACGACCAGGGCGGCCACCAGCTGGCCCAGATCGTCGTCGGGCACGCCGATCACCGCGCATTCGCGCACCGCCGGATGATCCTCCAGCACCTGTTCGATCTCGACCGGGTAGACGTTCTCCCCGCCGCGCAGGATGAGATCCGAGCGGCGGCCGGACAGCCGCAGCCTGCCATCGGCGATGATGCCGATATCGCCGGTGCGCAGCCAGCGGTCGGGGGTGATCGCCGCGGCGGTGGCGTCCGGATCGTTCCAGTAGCCGAGCATGACATACGGGCCGCGCACCCAGATCTCGCCCTCGACGCCGTCCGGCGCCGGTTCGCCGTGCTCGTCGCGGATCTGCACGGTCGCGCCGATCACCGGGCGCCCGACGGTATCCGGGAAGGCGGCCAGCTCCGCCGGGCTGGTGATGGTGGCCGCGGTACTGCATTCGGTCATGCCGTAACTGGTGACGAGTACGGTGCGCGCCACCGGAATTCGCTCGCGCAGCCGCTGCTGCAGCGCCGCCGAGGACGGCGCCGAGTTCAGCGACATCCCGGCCATCGACGACAGGTCGTAGCGGTCGAGATCCGCGCCGAGCAGCCGGGTGGCCATGGTCGGCATCGCGCCCCAGTGCGTGATCCGCTCCCGCTCGATCAGCCCGAGCACCCGATCCGCGTCGAACGCGCCCTGATACAGCACGGCTGCGTCACCGCTCAACACCCGCGGCACCACGCCGTTGTGCAGGCTGGCGATGTGGAACAGCGGCGAGGTGAGCAGGTAGCGCCTGCCGCTCGGCAGTTCGGTGCGGCCGGCCATACCCGCGGCCATCGCATCGTTGAAGCGGTGATATTCGACCACCGCCAACAGATTTCGCTGGGAATGCACCGCACCCTTCGGGCGTCCGCTGGTACCGCTGGTGTACATGACGACGGCCGGATCATCCTCTGCCACCGGCGTTTCCGGCAGTTCGGCGCCGGTGTACTCGGCGATGAGCCCGGGAATATCGCGTTCCATGGTGAGCACCGGAATCCGCGTTTCCAGCTCCGCGACGAGTGCGGCGCGCTTGGCGTCGACGACCAACACCGCGGGCTCGGTGTGTCCGATGCCGTATGCGATTTCGCGCGGCGCCCACCAGGCGTTGTAGCCGACGGCGATCGCGCCGAGCGTCTGCGCCGCCCAGAAGGTCAATACCCACTCGGGCGTATTGGCGGCGAGAATGCCGATGCGGTCGCCCTTTTCGATGCCGTACCGGTCGCGCAGCCCGGTGGCCAGCGCTGCGACGGCGGCGACGTGCTCGGTGAAGGAGATGCGGCGGTCCTCGGTCACCAGGTAGTCGTTGTCACCCCAGGTCAGCGAGGCCCGAAGGACCTCGGTGAGCGAACGCCGCCGGTTGCGCATGAGCGGGGTCGGCGCGCCGAGCACCTCCTCGACGGTCAACTCGAACGGGCCGCCGGGCCCGGTGAGCCTGCCCGCCACCTCGGCGGTGAGTGCTTGCAGGTCAACCTGTTTCGTCATCGTCGAACTCCTTGCCACACCGGTATCGCTCAACCGTCCTACCGTCCGCATGCGGTCGCTGGGCAATTTCCGTGTCATATCGGCATCATCGGCGCCGCTCATCATGGGATCAGAACCGCACGGCCGGTGATATCGCCGCGCTCCAGGCGCTCGAATGCGGCGGGCCCGTCGGCCAGATCGAATTGCTCGACCTCGACGGTGATCTTGCTCGCCCGCGCGAGCGCGACCGCTTCGACGAGATCGGATTTGGTGCCGCCGTAGGACTTCCGGACCGTCGCACCCCAGGGTAGACCGGGTCCGCCCGCCGGGACCGCGGCGATCTCGGAGACGCCCCCACCCAGCCCGACCATTCGGTAAGCACCGTTGGGCGCAACCGATTCCACCGCGAGCCGCACCGTCGCGTCGACGCCGACGAA
Source organism: Nocardia sp. JCM 34519.1 (assembly GCF_020361265.1). Classification (NCBI taxonomy): domain Bacteria; kingdom Bacillati; phylum Actinomycetota; class Actinomycetes; order Mycobacteriales; family Nocardiaceae; genus Nocardia; species Nocardia sp. JCM 34519.1. The sequence continues at coordinate 316,434 of NZ_JAIRBR010000001.1, read as the reverse complement.
GTCGAATACCGCCTCCGCGCCGCGACCATCGGTGCGGTCCAGGATGTATCGCACGGCGTCGGCATCGCTGCGCACACATTCGTCCGCACCATAGTTCGCGGCGAGGAACAACTTCTTCGCGTCGACGTCCACCGCAATGATCCTGGCCGTCGTGGTGGACGAAAGTATCTGCACCGCAACATGTCCCAGCCCACCGATACCGATGACCACGGCCGTCGACCCGGGCCGCAGCTGTTCGCGCGCGCCCTCGATGGCGTGGTAGCTGGTCAACGCCGCGTCCGCCAGCGGGGCGGCCTGCGGGAAGTCCAGATCGCCGATCGGCACGAACGAATTCGCCGGAATCCGAATGTATTCCGCCATACCGCCGTCGGGGCCGAGGCCGGGGCACGGCGGCATCGCACCGCGTCCGGCGGCGAGGCAGACGTTCTCGTTGCCGCGCACACATTCCCGGCACTGTCCGCACGACCAGCACAGGTACACCAGCCCGCGCTCGCCGACGGTCCGTCCGGTGACGGCGCTGCCCACCGCCTCGACGGTGCCCGCCACCTCGTGACCGAGAGTGAGCGGGTCATCGCGCATCCGGAACGGCAGTCCCAGCACATACAGATCCGAATGACAGATCCCCGCCGCGCCCACCCGCAGCAACAGGTCGGCCGGGCCGATCTCGGGCACCGGAACCTCGCGCAGTTCCAGGGTGCCGGGTGCGGTCAATTGCAGCGCGCGCATCATGCCACCGCCTCGGCCGCGGCGAAGGTGGCCCGCAGATACGCATCCGCGCGCGCCGATCCGACGAGTCCGGGTTCCATCCGATTCATGGTGTAGGCGAAGGTGATTCGCCGGTCCAGATCGTTGACCACCATGGCGCCGCCGTAGCCCGCCCACCAGCAGACCCGCCCGTCCGGCACCGCGGGCGCGGTCTGCGGCTGTGGCAGTCCGTAGCCGATGCCGAAGCGCAGCGGCAGCAGCAGCGCCAGGTCGACACCGTTGGACTGCTCCTCGAAAATCAGATTGATTGTCTTGTCCGACAGGAACTTTCGTCCGTCGAGCACACCGCCGCAGGAGATCAGGGACTGTACCCGCGCCACCGATCTGGCATTGCCGTGCCCGTTCACCGCGCCGTTCTCGGCCTGCTGCCATGCGGGCGTCGCGGTTTCGGCCACGTCGAGCAGCGGGCTGGTGAGTGTTTTGACCAGGATACTGTCCTGGTCGAGCACCGAAAGATCGAATTCCGGTGTCGGCGGCGGTATCAGCGGCGCGATGCGGTGCCGATATTCGGGCCCGGTGCCGATGTGGAAGTCGGCGCCGAGCGGCTCGGCCAACTCCTCGGCGAAGAATCGGCCCAGCGAGCGTCCGGTGATCCGCTCGATCACCGTGCCGATGAGATGGCCGTAGTTGAGCGCGTGATATCCGGACGCCGTACCGGGCTCCCACCACGGCGGTTGCGCGGCGAGCCGGGCCGCGGCGGCCGCGGTGTCGTAGATATCGGCGAGCGCGATCGGCGGCTGCCAGCCGGACACCCCCGAGGTGTGACTCAGCAGATGGCGGATCTCGATACCGCCCTTGCCGTTCGCGGCGAATTCGGGCCAGTAGTGCGCCACCTTCTGATGCACGTCCAGCGCACCGCGGTCGACGAGCAGCAGCGCGCAGAGTGCCGTCATGGTCTTGGTGATGGAGAAGAGGTTGGTGAGCGTATCCGCGGTCCACGGCTCGGTGCGTTCCCGGTCGCGGTGCCCACCCCACAGATCGACGACGCGCTCGCCGTCCACCGTCACGCAGACCGAGGCGCCCACCTCCGCGCCCGATGCCAGCTGACCCGCCAATTCCGTTCGTACGCCGGTGAATTCGTCGGCACAGTAACCCTCGACAGACATCGCGGACCTCATACGCTTGCGAGTGCGGGCACGGGCAGGGCGTATCCGGCCGCGGCGGCGCGTTTCGCGCCGCGGGCCAACTCCCGCTTCAGATCCCGCACATACGGTTCGAATTCCGTTTGGATGGTATGCCGCGGCGAGTCGTAATACCGTCCGATACGGCGGTTTTCGGCGGCCCGGATGGCGGCGGTCATCTCGGCGTCGGTGGGCAGCCGGTACTTGCCCGTGAGATAGGCGGCGACGAATTTGCTCTGCTGCTCGGCGAAGTTCACCAGCGTCGGCAGCGGCTGGGCCAGCCCCATGAAGAACAGGTCCGGATATCCGGGCTTCACCATATGTTTGAAGAGCGGAAAGCGATTCTCGTTGTCCGGCAACAGATTCGGATCGGTGAAAAACGGGAAGCTGATGCGGTACCCGGTGGCGCAGACGATCACGTCCACCTCCTCGGTGCTGCCGTCGGCGAAGCGCACCAGCGGCCCCTCCAGCGCCGAGATGGCCGGTTTGAACGCGATATCGCCGCAACCGGCCCGGTGCAGGAATTCCTCACTGGCCGACGGATGCGCCTCGAACGGGCGATGATCCGGTTTCGGCAGACCGTAGAACTCCATCTCGCCGCGGAATTTCCGGACGAACCGCTGTTTGAGCCGCAGCGCCACCCTGCGCGGAATCCACTGCGGCACACTCTGTTTGTCACCGACCCGGCCGTTGACGTACTTCGGCAACACCCATACCCCGCGCCGCGCCGACACGGTCAGCTTCGCGGCGACGAACCGCTGTGACAGTTCCGAGGCGATATCCAACCCGGAATTGCCCATGCCGACCACGACGATGCGCTTGCCGCGCATATCGACGGGGTCGAACGGATCGTTGTAGGCATGGCTGTGCAGCAGCACACCGTCGAATTCGCCCGGATAGTCCGGTATTCGGGGATCCCAGTGGTGTCCGTTCGCCACGATCAGCGTGTCGTAGTCGCGGGACGTCCCGTCGGCGGTGCGCACTAGCCAGCCGCCGCCCGGTCCGCGTTCGGCGTGAACAACCTTGGTGTTGAACAGGATTCGGTCGCGCAGGCCGAAATGGTCGACATAGTCCCGGAAATACCGGAACAGCTGGGAGTGATGCGGGAAGTCCGGCCACGACGCGGGCGCCGGATAGTCCTCGAAGGCCAAGCGCCACTTGCTCGTATCGATGTGCAGCGACTGGTAGCAGGCCGACATCCCGTTCGGATTCTTGAAATACCAGTTGCCGCCGACCTCGTCGGAGGCCTCGAAGCAGTCGAACGGAATCCCGTGATCCCGCAGGCGTTTCGCGGTGGTGATCCCGGACGGTCCCGCGCCGATGACGGCGACCCGGGGGAGTGCGTGTGAAGTCATGCGGTTGTCCTCGTCTGTGACGTAGGCAACAAAATAGCAGTCACTAGACTCTATGTCTAGTGACTGGCATTGTGTCTATCGAAGGTTGAGTCATAGACTTGTGCACCGGAAGCCGCAGGACGGCAACGCTTTTCGTCGACAAGAAATGAGGTTGTCCGTGAAGGCCCCGAATGCGCGGCAGACGCCGACGCTGCGCGATGAGCAGAAATCGCAGACCAGGGCCCGGCTGCTGGACGCCGCCAAGGAACTGTTCACCGCCCGCGGCTACGCGGCCGTGCGGGTGGACGAGATCGCCGCGGCGGCCGGCGCCAGCCGCGCCACCTTCTACCTGCATTTCACCAGCAAGCTGGAGGTGTTGCGGGCGGTGGCCGAACAGGGCACCGCGCCCAGCGCGCGGCACTTCTACCAGGACCTGGACCGGGTGCTCGACACCGGTTCCCGCGCCGAATTCGTCGCCTGGATGACCCGCGCCATCGCCTGGTTCCACGAATACAAGGACCTGCTGCCCGCCTGGGACGAGGCGACCGCACTGGAACCGGAATTCCGCGAGATCGCCCGCCGCGGCATCATGTCCCTGCCCGAATCCATGACCTCGTACCTGTCCCGCTGGCCCGAGGCGCGCCGGGACGAAGCCCGGCTGCGGGTGGAATTGCTGGTGGCCCAGTTGGAACGGTTCTTCACCCGCTGGGCCATGCAGGGCACCATCGACGTCACCGCCGAACAGGCCGCCGAGGTGCTCGGCGATATCTGGTATCCGGCGTTGCAGTCGCCAGGTCAGCCGGGCAGCGCGTAATTCCCCTGCTTGCCATAGGGGCCGGTGATGGTGACGAGGGTGAACACCCCGTTGATCGGGTTGCTCAGATCGAGTTCGACCTCGACGGCCTGGCGTTTATCGGCCGCGCAATCCGGGACGCACAGGTTCCGGTCGTCGGTGCCGCGGCCGTGCGCGGACGTGTCATCCCAGCTGTCCCAGGTGATCCCGGTGATGAAATGGTTGGGATCGGCGCAGGTGATCGGAATATCGGACGGGCGAACCCTGGCCCGGGATACGCAGTTCAGCACCGCGGTGGTGCCGGAGCGCGGCACGTCGGCGCGGATCTGATGTAGAACGCAGCCCGCCGTGCCGGTCAGCGCGGGGACGGCGATCACCGAGACGGCGACGGCACGGCGGAACAGACGCATCGAACTCCTCCTCGCGATTTGTCGAAGTGGATCGGCGAGGAATGTAGCGGATAGTTCGCTGACTTGTGGGTAAACGCGCGCGACCGCCGGTCACGAACATCGATTGGCCTCCCAGTCGGTGAAAGTGTCGGTGCCTTGCGGCATCATCGGTGCACGCAGCCATCGAACGAAACCGCAACGAAAACCGCTCGGAGTGCCCCATGCCGTCGCCAAGAACGAAGCCACGCCCGTTGTCCGACACAGAGATTCAGCAGATCGCCACGCAGATCGCCGATGGCCGCCCACCCATGGTGTGGTTCACCGCGGCGGCGGTCGGGGTCCCGGAGGGCCGCTCCGGGAAGGTGATCGCGCTCGGCGACCCGTCCGTCGGCGACTTCCTGCAGGTGCGGCCGACCGGCTCGAAGGATGTACTGTCCTTTTCTCCGACCGAAGTGACGTTGACCAAGCCGCCGCGGGCGGCCGCGCCGAAGGCAGGCGCATCGAAAGCACAGCAATCCACAGCCCAGCCGAAGTCGACAACAAGGAAGGAATCCACCGTGACCCAGCCGTCGACCCTGCCGAGCACGCCCATCGAGAGCCAGGTCCGCCCGGATCTGGACACCCCGCCGATCGTGCCGAAACCCGTTCCGGCACAACCGGATCCGGCGGACGAGAAGACCGCCCCGAAGCCGGCCGCCAAGGCGGCGAAGGCGCCCGCCGCACGCGCCGCCAAGGCGAAGACGCCGGAGGTGACCATCACCCTCACCGGCACCGCCGACGGCGAATGGTCCGTCGATGTGGTGAGCGGTAAGAAGCGGGCCGTGCGCGGACTCGCCGTGCAGGGTTCCGCGGTGGCCCAGGCGGCCAAACTGCTGCATCCGGAAGTGGCCGATGTGGTTTCGGGTGTGCTGGAAGCGGCGCGCGGCGCCCAGCGCGCGAAAGTGGAACAGCTGCAGGCCGAATTGGAGGCGGCGCGCAAACTGCTCGACGAACTCGACGACTGAGCGGTTCAGACCGCCGTCTCCCGGCGCCAGATGCGGCGCCCGGAGTCGGCGGTCGGTGGGGCGTGTCTGATGTCCTCGTGGAAGGAGTAGCCGAGCGAAAACTCCTTCGCGTGATACATGGCCGAATCCGCGTCCCGGATCAGGTCGTAGACGGTGGCGTTCGAGCTGCGCGGGCTGCCACAGGCGAGGCCGATGCTGGCGGTGATCGGGATTTCGCCCGCGCTGAGTTCGAACGGTCGCACGAAGGCGGCGAGCAACCGTTCGGCAAGCAGCGCCGCTCCCGGCCGATCCAGCGGCGCGAGCACGACGAATTCGTCACCGCCGTACCGGGATACCACCGCGTCGGGCTGGATCACCCGCCGAATCCTGGAGGCCGCGTTGGCGATCAGCTCGTCACCGACCGCATGCCCGTAGCTGTCGTTCACCATCTTGAACCCGTCGAGGTCGATGAACAGCAGGGACAGCGGCTGATCGGCGCCGGGCTCGCCCGTCGTCCGCCAGGGCTCGCGGTGCCGGTTGAGCGCGCGCAGCAGGGCCGACCGATTCAGCAGTCCGGTCAGCATGTCGTGGTCGGCCTGGTACTGCGCGCGGCGCTCGCTGCGGGCGCTGCGCGCGATCGCCCGTTCGCTGCGCACCAGCACACCGATCAACAACAGCGCGAACAGTGTCGACACCACCACCCGATCCAGCGGAGCGAGGCGCGCGCCGACCACCGGCACCAGTGAGGCCACGATCAGCGCGACCGCGATGACGCTCGCCCGCTGCCGGGAACGATGCGGGTGGATGCGTCGAGGTGCGCCGAGGGCATTCATCGTCGGATGCAGTGCGGCCAAACCGACCACCGTGTACGCGAGCAGTAGCGGGGCTAGTAGCAGCTCCTTCCGGATCACCGCGGTGCCAACGGTTTCCAGGCTGTAGCCGAAATCGCCGACCAGCACCGCGAACAGGCCGAGGTGCAGCAGGCGCAGCGAGGTCTCCGAACGGGCCGAGGTGGCGACCGAATGCGCGATCAACGTCAGCAGCAGCGCGTCGCACACCGGATAGACGGCCGCGACCACCGTGGACAGCGTCGTCGCATGCGTGCGCAGGATCGGTGAGATGAGGAAGGTCCAGGAGGCGAGCAGCGCGCTGAGCCCGATCAGCGCCGAATCCAGCAGCATGTCGTAGTTGCCGCGCACCTGGCGCGGCCGCAGCCAGATCAGCGCGGCCAGGCCGAATCCGGCGTAACCGCCGAGGGTGAACGCGTCGTCGAGCAGGTGTACGGCGTGACCGCCGGTGTCGCGCAACACCGTTCCGGTGGCGAGCGAAAGCGCCGCGACCGGAAGCAGGCACCACGGCAGCGGTCGCGCGGGCCGGTGCCGCCGCACGCCGATCGCGATCATGGTCAGCATGGCGCCGAGCACCGCGAGCGTCGTCAGCAGCGAGACCAGCGGCGACGCGGCGAACAACTCGAGTCCGATCGCGGCCGCGCTTCCCCCCAGAAGCAGTGCGTAGCATCGTTTTCCGATGTTCGGCAGGCTCGTCGGCTCGCTTTCGGTCTCTGTCATCAGCCCCCCTCGGTCGCTCCGTCCCCTGTGTACCGCGCTGTGTAGTACATCGTTGAATCCGTCACTGCGACTTCGATATTCGATTGCTCATCAGGCGCCGATCGAACCGTGCGGGCCGATGAGAACCGAGCGTTGTTGTCCGAGCGGATGTTCCGATCGGACGCGGCTCGTTCGGCCACGGAAAACTGGACAACTGATCTGATCATGGCACGAACAGCCGTCCCCTGTCCCGCGCTCGGCGCAACAGGGATGCGACCCGCGCAGTGAATCGCATTGCGGGCCGTATGCTCAGGGTAGCGCGTCGCGCGGGGTGCGGGCACGGCGCGGTGAGTTTCGCTGGTGCACAGTCGAATCAAGTCGGGTTCACCCATCTTTCCGGTCGCGCCGAAACCACGTCGAGCGCGGTCGAGTGAGCTGCCGCGATCCGGGCGTCCGGTATGGCGGAAAACCGGTGCGCGGGTTGCCATCAGGCCGCTGCGCGCGGTGGTGTGAATCATAGTTGCCCACCCGATTGCGGAAACCCATTTTGCAGGTTGATCTTGCGGTTAATTCTGCGGCGGTCCGGCCGGTCGGTCGTTTACCGAAAGTCGTGCTGGCGCGGCATGTCTCGGGTCATCGGCGGCTCTCGTAGGGTGGGCCGGTGCAGACATGGGTGGCGCCAGGGCGGGTCAACATCATCGGTGAACACACCGATTACAGCGACGGCTATGTGTTGCCTATCGCGTTGCCGCTGGTGGTGACGTGTGCGGCCGAGGTGACCAGCGACGGCTTCGCCCAAGTGAGTTCGCGCCAGCGGCCCGGAGCTCCGGTGCGGGTCGCGCTCACCGAACTGGCCGCCCAACGCGACCGGCTGCCCGGCTGGGCACGGTATCCGCTGGGCGTCGTCGCCGAATTCGTGCGGCGCGGCCTGCCGATCGCCGGGGTGGAACTCCGGCTCGACGGTGCGGTGCCGATCGGTGCGGGCCTGTCCTCATCGGCCGCACTGTCCTGTTCGGTGGCGATCGCGCTGCGAGATCTGTTCGCGCCCACGCTGTCCGACCGCGAACTGATCGATATGGCGCGCGCCGCCGAGAACGATTACGCGGGCGCGCCGACCGGCGTGCTCGACCAGTCGGCCGCGATCCTGTGCACGGCCGGACATGCGCTATTCCTCGACGTGCGCCGATTCGCCGGCGCCGAAACCGGATCCGCGTACCAGCAGATCCCCTTCGACCTCGCCCGATTCGGTCTCGAGCTGCTGGTGATCGATACGGGACAGCCGCATCGTCTGGTGGACGGCGGATACGCCGAGCGGCGGGCGCAGTGCGAGGCCGCGGCCGCCGCACTCGGGGTGCCCGCCCTGCGCGATGCCGATCCGGCCGCCGTCGAGCGGATCGGCGATCCGGTGCTGCGGCGGCGCGCCCGGCATGTGGTCGGCGAGAACCGGCGGGTGCTCGCGGTCGTCGAAAAGCTGCGCGCCGGTGCGGATCCGCGCGAGATCGGGCCGCTGCTGACCGCGACCCACGACTCGCTGCGCGACGATTTCGAGGTGTCGACGCCCGCACTGGACACCGCGGTCGCCACCGCACTCGCCGCGGGCGCGCACGGCGCGCGCATGGTCGGCGGCGGATTCGGCGGCAGCGCCATCGCGCTCACCGACCGCGCACGAACCGCGACCGTCGCCGCATCGGTACGAGAAGCGTTCGCACACAATGGTTTCGAGGAACCGCGCACCTTCGTGGTGGTTCCGTCGGCGGGTGCGCACCGGCTCGATTGAATCGGCGAATCGATCGAAACGGTCGGATTCAATGCCCGATTTCGCCTCCTCGTTGCGGCACAATCACGCACAGTGAGCGGTAGCGCGCGGTCGTGCGGTCGCTGCCGCCGCACCGCGGTACCCCCGGAGGATCCAGGAGGAAAGCTGTGCTCACCCGCCCCGCCGACTTCATCGGGCTCGACGCCCCTGTGCCGCTTGCCGATTCACCCCTGCTCGCCCGGTCGACCCTGCGGCTGGATGCGGCGCCGGTCGACTATGCCCTGGTCGCACTGTATTTCGTCTTCGTCATCGGCATCGGTCTGCTGGCCAGGCAGCGGGTCTCGTCGAGTATCGACTTCTTCCTTTCCGGCAGGTCACTGCCCGCCTGGGTAACCGGTCTCGCCTTCATCTCCGCAAACCTCGGCGCGGTCGAGATCATGGGCATGTCCGCCAACGGCGCCCAATACGGTTTCCCGACCTTCCACTACTTCTGGATCGGCGCGGTGCCCGCCATGCTGTTCCTCGGCGTGGTGATGATGCCGTTCTACTACGGCTCCAAGGTGCGCAGCGTGCCCGAGTTCATGCGCAGGCGGTTCGGCACCGGCGCGCATCTGGTGAACGCGTTGAGCTTCGCCATCGCGCAGGTCCTCATCGCGGGCGTGAATCTGTATCTGCTCGGATCGATCGTGAACGTGCTGCTCGGCTGGCCGCTGTGGGTGTCGGTGATCGTCGCCGCAGTGATCGTGCTGTCCTACATCACCCTCGGCGGACTCTCGGCCGCCATCTACAACGAGGTGCTGCAGTTCTTCGTCATCGTCGCCGCGCTGCTGCCGCTCACCCTGGTGGGTCTGCACAAGATCGGCGGCTGGGACGGCTTGCGCGACAAGGTGACTCACTCGCCGGGCGGGTCCGCGCAACTGGAGTCGTGGCCGGGTAACGCACTCAGCGGATTCTCCGACAATTTCCTTTCGGTGATCGGGATCGTGTTCGGACTCGGATTCGTGCTGTCCTTCGGGTACTGGACCACCAACTTCGTCGAGGTGCAGCGGGCCATGGCGACCCATTCGATCTCGGCGGCCCGCCGCACCCCGATCATCGGTGCCTACCCGAAGATGTTCATACCGTTGATCGTGGTGATTCCCGGCATGATCAGCGCCGCGCTGGTGCCGCAGATGATCGAGTACAAGGCGGCGGAATCGTCGGGCGGGAAAACCGGTGACACCACCTACAACCAGGCGCTGCTCTATTTGATGAAGGATGTGCTGCCGAACGGTTTGCTCGGCGTCGGGCTGGCCGGTCTGCTCGCCGCGTTCATGGCCGGAATGGCCGCCAATATCTCCGCGTTCAACACGGTTTTCAGCTATGACCTGTGGCAGCAGTACGTCAAGAAGGACCGGCCCGACGGCTACTACCTGACGGTTGGGCGGCTGGCCACCGTCGGCGCGACCGTGGTCGCGATCCTGACCTCCTTCATCGCGTCGGAATTCCAGAACATGATGGACTATCTGCAAACGCTGTTCAGCTTCTTCAACGCGCCACTTTTCGCCACCTTCATCCTCGGCATGTTCTGGAAGCGGATGACGCCCGCGGCCGGTTGGATCGGCCTGATCAGCGGGACCGGTTCGGCCATCATCGTTTTTGTCCTGCACAAGGCGGATGTGTTCCACCTGTCCGGGCAGGGTTCCAGTTTCGTCGCGGCGGGTGTCGCATTCGTGGTCGATATCGTGGTGAGCGTGCTCGTCACACAGGTCAGCACCCCGAAACCCGCCGCCGAGCTCGTCGGCCTCGTCTACTCCGAAACCCCGAAATCCCGGCGCACCGACCCGGAGGCCGAAACGCTGCCCTGGTATCAGCGGCCCGTCCTGCTCGCCGGCATCGCCCTCGTCCTGGTCATCGCCCTCAACATCGTCGTCGGATAAGGGGTTCCGCCAATGCTTTTCGACATCCGCACCATCGTCGCCGCCCTCCTCGGCCTCTACGGCATCATCCTCGTCATCACCGACCTGCTCTCCGACGCCGCCAAGGAAAAAGCCAAAACCGGCGGCATCGACATCAACCTCTGGTCCGGCCTCGCCATGATCGCCGTGGCGCTGGTCTTCCTGGCCTGGACCCTGCTGCGCCCGGTAGTCCCACCCGAACCCGAAACCCCACCCGCCGAAGAAGTTTCGGACGACGTCGCGTAAAAGCTTGCCGCCGAGCTGAATTCGGCAGTTTTGAGCGGAACTCGGCTCGGCGGCAAACGTCGGAAATTACAAGATATCGGCGATCTTCTCAGTAGTAAATTGCTAGTTCAAGATTGGAACACGTCGTCGGTGTTCAGTTGGATTCCTTTATACAGCTGAACAGGTCGTCGACGGTGTTGGCAGTAATGGAGCGCGTGAACCACTCACCGAGCAGGTCAATATCTCGGCAGGCCGAGACTTTGGCGCGGTCTGCGGCTGAGATGGAGATGCCACGAATCTCCAGGTTTTTGAGGATGTGCTGTTGCGTTGTGCGCACCGCCGCCTCCTTGCGGCCTTCCTCACGGATAGCCTGGGCGGTGGGTCCCTGGAACCAGGACGGATCGACGGACACGAGTGCCTCCAAAGGTCGAGGGCCGGGGTGCCGACCAGGCCGCGTTCGATGGATTCGCGATGCTAGGCGAACACGTCGGCGATGGTGTTGGCGACGGCGGAGCGGTCGAACCATCTGTCGAGTAGATCATCGTCTTGGCAGGCCAGTATTTTCGAGCGGTCGTCTGCTGCTACCGCGATGCCACGAATCTCCAGGTTACGGAGTATGAGCTTCTTCCTGGCTTCTTCGTAGATCTGGTTCCTGGCTTCTTCGTAGACCTGGTTCCTAGCTTCTTCGTAGACCTGGTTCCTGGCCTCCTCCCGCATCTCGTCGAATAGTGCGGTTGCGATCTGTCCCTGGAACCATTCCTTCTTCACAGGCATCCGTTTTCTCCAAGGTTCAAGGGCCGGGCTGCCGACCAGGCCACGTTCGATGAGTTCGATGGTGATGAGAGCGTCGGATCTATTTTCGAGGTTTTCGAGCACCGTGGCTACCGGCTCCATTATGTCCATGACCACGGGCTCGTACGCGTGGGTGATCATCGACAGGGCGGCCAACGGCATGTCGGCTGCGACGGCCTCGATATCGGTGATGATGGGAACGTTGTCCGGCCCGAGCACCAGCGGGCGCACCTTCAGACTTGCCCAGCGTGGTGGACCAATATTCCACGGTCCGCGCGCCCAAGCCTGCACCTTCCGGTTTTGGCAGACCACCAGCAGGACCGGCGGCAGCGTGTACTTTGCACGCAGGAACGCCAGGTAGTACGCCCAGGATGCCGGTTTGTCGTTATCTTCCTTTCCCTGCGCTTCGACCAGCAGCAAGAAGGTGCCGGTAGCGGTCCGGATACGCAGGATCGTGTCGGCTCGGCGCTCCAGCGGCTCGGTCTCCGTCAGATCCGTTGAGAGCAGGTCTGTTTCGAGCGGATCGTCGAACGGGAGGCCCAGCGTCCGGAACGCGCGGGCGAAGACGCCGGGGTCGCGCTTGAATAGCTCGTGCATCGCTTCGTGTCTGGCAGTAACCATGCGGCCCAACGTAATTCGAAATCGTCGAAAACCTGTTCGATGCTAAAAGTTTGCTCGGTCAGCGTCGGCGATTCTCGCGACTCGCTAGCAAATGTCGCACGAAACGCCGAAAAGTTGGACGCTGGTACGGATCAGAGGGGAGAAGCCTTGGGCGGCAGTGGTTTCGGGCGAAGCGATTAGTGTCGAGGGCATGATCGACCGCAGGGAAGACGGCTACGAGATCGATATGGACGAAGGCCGCATCGATGTGGCGCTGGTGCATCACTGGTTGTCCACCGACGCGTTCTGGGCGCTCGGGCGCGACCGGGAGACCGTCGAACGGTCGATGGCGGGCTCACTGAATTTCGGTGTCTACGACGGCCTCGGTAATCAGGTCGCCTACGCCCGGGTCGTCACCGATCTGGCGACCTTCGCATGGCTGTGTGATGTGTATGTCGACCGTGCCCACCGCGGGTTCGGGCTCGGGGTGTGGCTGGCGTCGGCCGTCCGCGATCACCTCGCACCGTACCGGTTGAAGCGGGTGCTGCTGTCCACCCTCGACGCGCACGAGCTGTATGAGAAGGTCGGTTTCGTGCCCATTCCCGACCCGGAAAAGCTCATGATCCTCGCCCGGGAAGATGACACCGGCGCAATGTAATTCGACTGAAATCGGCCGCATCTAGCCTTCGAATCTCCGTCGGTGCCCGGGATCGGGACCGGTTCGACAACAAGGAGTTTCACGTGCTTCGTACCATTGCCGCGGCCGGCCTCGTCATCGCCGCCGGTGCCGCAACAGTGTCGGGGGCCGGCGCCGCGAACGCCGCGCCGAATTACGATCTCTGCACGGAGTCGCAATACGTCACCAGCCTTTTCACGGATCTGTTCGAACACACCCCGCCGGTGGATCGCGCGGGCGCCGCCGCCCGCGCCCAAGCCTTCGCGGCAAGCGCGCCCGCCGAAATAAAGCTCGACTCGCTGATCGAGGCATATGCGGAAACGGCGGTATTGAACGGCGCACCAAGCGATCTCGTGCTGCGCACCGATCCGGTCTTCCAGGCCTGGGGTGACGTGATGGACTGGCACACCGACCACTGCCTCTGATGGGACGAACCCCGCCCGGCTGCTGAGCCGAGCGGGGTTCGATTGTGCCGCAAGGACTTAACGCATCACTTGGCCTTGTTCGGCATCGGCGAATTGATCGTGCTGAAGTACTGCACGGCGGCGGCGATGGCCACCGGCGCGGTGATGACGAACTGGGCGGCGATGGCGCCGAGCGGTGCGGCGATGACCGCGCCGGCGAGGCAGCCGACCACGGCGGCGGGCAGGAACGGGCCGAACAGTCCCACGATGGTGCCGAGTGCGGCGACCGCACCGAGTGAGCCGCCGAGGACACAGCCGACGGCCGCGCCGCCGATGCCGCCGACGATGGCGGCGATGGACGCGCCGAGGCTGACGGTGCCGGTCATTCGGCTCCAGGCATCCTTTTCCCGGTCGTACGGCGTCTTCCAGGGGGCGGTGTCCTCGAAGGGCAGCGCGACCGGCTTGTAGGCGGCATGCGCCATATCCAGTTGCGGGGTGAGGGTGGCGGTGTGACCGGAAATGGTTGCGGCGATGGGGAATTCGAAATCGTCGAGGCGGAATTTCAGCGGCGTGCCCGCGAGCATCGCGCCGTTTCCGTCCTTGACCTTGAACACCCCGTCCTCGACAACCATTGTGCCGGAATCGGTTTCGATGATGCTCGCACCATCCGCGGTGCGCGCCGTCACACCGATGCCTCGGCCTTCGTTGATTTCGGCGGAGCTCGCGCCCGCGGCAACGCCGACCGCGACGCTCATGAACGCGGCGGCCAGGGCGAACTTCGTGATCTTCATACTCGAGATGTTCCTTAGTATTTGCTGAGGGCATGGCGGGACAACGGCCATCCTGCTCAGTCGGTCAGTCGTCCAGGTAAAGGGAAGTTATAAGTATGTAAAAGAACTCATTAAGCCGAGCGCAACCTGCCCGCTATCCCGATGACCACATCGACGGCGACGAATCCGAGCAGGCTCAACCCGACCAGCGGAACGAACCACCCGACCACCAGCGCGGCCGCCACCAACGGCAGCATCAGCCACCACGCCGACTGCCGGATCGCGCCGCGCCGCGGCGCCCGTCCGAGTGCGATGCGCGCCCCGGTCCGCATCGGCCGCCGCTGCCACCACATCCGGTAGCCGAGCACGATCACAACGAGCAGCCCGATCATGGCGGCGAGCAGCAGCAACTGGTTGGCCAACCCGAACATCAGACCCATGTGGAACTGGATGCCCCAGTTGGTCAACTTGGCCATCAGCGACCACTGCGCGTACGGCAGCCGATCGGTGACCACGCCGGTCAACCCGTTCACCGCGATCGCATCGACCGTGTATGTGCCGGGCATGCGCCGTTCCTTCACCGCGAAGGCCTGATCCGCCTTGGCCGGCACGCTGATCTCGACGGGCTGGGTGACCCCGTTGGCCCGCGCGACCGCGTACACCGTGGTCAGCTGGGCGATCCGCGCCGCGGGATCGGCGGGCGCGGTCGCGGGGGCGGCACCGTGCTCGGCATGCTCGCCGCCCGAATGCGCAACGGCCCCTTGGCTTCCCGGCAGTTTCGTACTCACCGACGGGGTGGTCCAGCTCAGCTGCTTGCGCAGTTCGGCGATATTGTCGCCCGCGTAGGTGGACCAGGTCATGCCGGTCACCGAGATGATCAACAGCAGCGGCAACACCCAAATACCAACGGCGCCATGCCAGTTGAGCGACTTACCGCGACCGCCCTGGGAACGATCCGGCACCAGCAGCCATTTCGCGGAGTTGCGGTTGCGGCGGCCGCGCACCCGCCGCCACCACAGCACCAGCCCGGCCAGCGCGATAATCCATAGCCAGGATGCGGCCAGCTCGCTGTAGATGCGGCCGGGCTCACCGAGATGCAGGTCCCGGTGCAGGTGATCGATCCAGGTCCGCAGCGGCAACGCGCCCGAACTGCCGTAGACGACGGATTCGCCGACCGGTTGTGCGGTATAGGGATTCACGAATACCGCGCGCCGCTCACCGTCGCCGAGCGTGGTGTCGCCGAAGATCACCCGGGTGGTCTGCCCGGCCTCCGGCGCGGGCGCAACGGCGACCAGCGGCAGGTCCGGCCGCTCCCGTACCGCCGCCGAAACCTGCTCGGACAAGGGCTTTTCCGGCCCCGACCCGTCGACGTACAGCAGGTCGTGCGACACGATCCGCTCCAACGTCGGCGAGATCGCGTAGAGCGCGCCGGTGACGGCGGCGATGAGGATGAACGGCGCGACGAAGATTCCGGCATAGAAGTGCAGCCGCATCGCCAGCGGATAGAGCGCTTTCGCTGAAAGTTTACGCTGTGCGGATTCCGTTGGCGGCGTGGATATTTCGGTGGACGGCGGACTCAGGTCCTCGGTAATGCTCATATCTGTTCGTTTCTCGGAGTCGACGGAACCCCGGATGCCGCTGAACAGGCCGATCTGCCTGACGTGGTCTCAGCCGACCTGTGCGGCGAACGATGCCGAACCCCCATGCGGCAGCACACAATCGCGCCGTGAAACCAGCGACCACATGAGTCGCGAGACGCGTGTGTCCGGGAATGAAATATCAGAGATGAACAGATATCGGCGGCCCGCGGGTCCGCAGCGTTTCCGCGGCGAAGATCCGCAGGATGACCCGGTCGCGATGCGCGGACCGCAGCGACGCCGGACCGATGACGGCGGGCGGGTGGTACCGCAGCGGCAACACCCGCGACAGCACCGCGCACCCGATCCGGTACGCGGCCTCCGCGCCGCGAATCAAAACGGCCGCGACAATGGCCGCCACCAGGTGTGCGGTGAGCATGGCGGGTGTCAGCTGCGCATCGCCGTGATGCATATGCCCTGAGCTGAAACCCATGGTGAGGTGGCCGAGCAGTTGCCCGCCGACCAGTGCGGCGACCAGCCCGACCGAGGTGTCACGCAGCGGCGCGAGCCCGGCGACCAGCGCCCCGATCACCGCCGCCGCGGCGGTGAGCAGGGCGAAGGTGGTGCCATCCGGTGTCATGCCACCGGAGGCCCACCCATGTGCCGCAACGGATATCGCTCCCGAGGTCGTTCCGGCGGCCGCGCCGCGCAGCCGCGCCGTCGCGCCGCGCTGCGCCGCAACCGCGCGGCCGACCTGGAAACTCACGCGCTGATGATAGCCGAAGGATTACCCGTCCCCCGGGGATGGTAGGGAGGCGGAGCCGACGGGGTGGGTGAAGTCAGTCGGCGTCGATCCGCATCTCCATGAGCGGTTTGCGGAGCAGTTTGCCGGTGGCATTGCGCGGTAGTTCGTCGAGGAAGACCACCTCGCGCGGCACCTTGTACCTGGCCAGGTTCGCCTTGACGTAATCCTTGATCTCCTGCGGATCCCGCTTGGAATCGGGTCCGGGAACGACGAATGCGCGCAGCCGTTTTCCGAATTCGCGGTCGTCGACGCCGACCACCGCGGCCTCGAAGATGTCCTCGCGACCCGCGATCAGATTCTCCACCTCCAGCGGGAAGACGTTCTCGCCGCCGGAGACGATCATGTCGTCGTCGCGGCCGTCGATGTAGAGCAGCCCGTCCTCGTCGAAGTGCCCGACGTCACCGCTGGACATCATGCCGTCGACGGTCTCCTTGGTGCGCCCGTCGGTATATCCGCTGAAGGCGAAGCCGTTGTCGACGAAGATCGTGCCGGTGACATTGGGCGCGGTGATCGGCTTGCGGTTCTCGTCGAGCAGCACGATCCGGATGCCGACGGGTGCGCGGCCCGCGGTGGTGGGCGCTTTGCGCAGATCCGCCGGGGTGGCCACGGTCATCACCGCGCATTCGGTGGAGCCGTACAGGTTGTAGAGGCTGTCGTTGAAGTGGTCGAGTGTCCGGGTGACCACGTCGGGCGCGATCGCCGAGCCGGCCGCGAAGATCACCTTGATGCTGCTGACGTCGTACTTGGCCAGCACCGTCTCGTCCAGATCCAGGATGCGCTGCAGCATCGTCGGCACCACCACCAGCGAATCCGCCCGGTACTCGGCAATATTCGCCAGGGTCTGCTCCGGGTTGAATCGGCGTTGCTGGAAGATCACCCGATTGCCGAGCGCGAGGCCGAGGGTGAATTGGGAAAGCCCGGTGCCGTGGAAGATCGGCGCGGCCATGATCATGGTGCCGTTGTTGGGCAGCGGCACCCTGTCGACGAATTGGGCCGAGGCGAACGGGCTCACCTTGTCCCGCGGCGCACCCTTCGGCGTGCCGGTGGTGCCGCTGGTCAGGATGACCATGCCGCCCGGCTTATCGGGCGCGGGCAGGGGAGCGGCGGACTGTCCGGCGATCAGTGAATCGATGGTCTCGATCGACGGGTCGGCATTGTCCTTTTTATCCACCCAGGTGAGCACCCGCGGGATCTCGGCGGGGATGGCGCTCATCAGATCGATGAATTCGCTGTCGTGCAGTACGGCCTTGACGTTCTCGCGCTTGGCGACATCGGCGAACTGGGGTTTGGCGAAGCCAGTGTTCATCAGCACCGCGCGCACACCGAGTTTGCCGGTGGCGACCAGGCTCAGCACCATGCCGCGATGGTCGCGGGCCAGCAGCGCGATCACGTCGCCGGGTTTGATTCCCTGCGCCTGCAAACCGCGGGCCAACGCATTGGACTGCTCGTTGAGCTCGCCGAAGGTCAGCTCGCCGCGCTCGTCGACGATGGCTCCGGCGTGTGGCCTGGTCTGCGCGGCGTGCATGACGACACCGGCGAACGGTCCGAATTTGAGCATGTTGAATGCGGAACGCATCGCGTGATCGGGCCGGAGCGGGTTGAACAACCGCCGCTTGACCATGACGTTGACGCTGGAGGCGAGATCGCCCGCCTTGCGGACCGAGTCATTCAGCGCAGGGAAGGACAAAGACATCGATGACAACCTTCCGCGGTCCACCCGCCGGGACTCGGGTGATTCGGACCGCAACTTCGAGATCCAGTGCTGCTGCTAACAATAGCAAGCGTTAGTGAAACCGATGTGTCTCGCATCTCACTCCGGACCGACCCGGCCTGTGCGGAGCGCGAATATCAGGACACCTCGTACTCCACCAGCGCCCTGCGCAGCAGCTTGCCCGTGGCATTGCGCGGCAGATCGTCGAGGAAGACCACCTCGCGCGGCACCTTGTACCTGGCCAGATTCTCCTTGACGTAGGTCTTGATCTCCTCGCCGTCGGGCGACTGTCCCGGTTCGGGCACGACGAACGCGCGCAGGCGTTTGCCGAATTCGGCGTCGTCCACCCCGACCACGGCGGCATCGAAGATGTCCGGCCGCTCCAGCAGCAGGTTCTCCACCTCCTGCGGGAAGACGTTCTCGCCGCCGGAGACGATCATGTCGTCGTCGCGGCCGTCGACCATGAGCAGGCCGTGCTCGTTGATATGCCCGACATCGCCGCTGGACATATAGCCGTCGATGATCTGCTTGTGCCGTCCGTCGGTGTAGCCCTCGAAGGGTGCGCCGCTGCGCACGAAGATCCGTCCGGTGGTGTTGCGCGTGGTGATCCGGCGGTCCTCGTCGTCGTAGAGGCGGATTTCGCAGGTGATGGGCGCGCGGCCCGCGGCGCCGGGGGTGAGGGCCAGATCCTCGGGCGTCGCGACCGTGGCCACCGCGCATTCGGTCGAGCCGTACAGGTTGTAGAGCACCGGCCCGAATACCTTCGTCGCCTTGACGCACAGCTCGGGGGACAGGGCCGATCCGGCCAGCAGGATGCACTTCAACGAGGAGGTGTCGTATTTCGCGCGGATCGCCGGATCCAATTCGACGATCCGGTGCAGCATCGTCGGCACCGCGACCAGCATTTCCGCCCGGTGGTCGGCCACCATTTTCAGCGTGGCCTCGGCGTCGAATCGCCTGCGCACCACGGTCTTGTTGCCGAGCGCGAGGGCGACCAGCCAGGTGCCGAGCCCGGTACTGTGGAACAGCGGTGAGACGATCACCTGAGTTCCTTTGCGCGGGAACGCGATTCGGTCCACCATCTGGGCGGTGCTGAGCGGGGTCACCTTGCTGCGCGGCGCGCCCTTCGGCAGGCCGGTGGTGCCGCTGGTCAGGATGACGAACCCGCCCGGCTTACTCGGCGCCGGCAGTTCCTCGGTCGAATTCGCGGCGATCAAGTCGTCGAGCGTCTGCGCGCCACTCGGCAGCTCGACGCCCTCGTCCACCCAGGTCAGATAGCGCGGCAGGTCCGTCGGCAGCGCATCGAGCAGGCCGAGGAATTCGCTGTCGTGCAGCACCGCCCGCACCTTCTCCCGCGCGCACACCTCGGCGAACTGCGGTTTGGCGAATCCGGTGTTCATCAGCGCGATCCGCGCCCCGAGTTTGCCCGCCGCGATCATCGTCAGCGCCAGGCCGCGATGATCGCGGGCCAGCAGGCCGATCACGGTGCCCTCGGTGATACCCGCCGCGCGCAGGCCGCGGGCGACCGCGGTGGACTGCTCGTCGAGCTGCCGGTAGGTGAGCTCACCGCGCTCGTCGACCAGTGCGGGCGCCTGCGGGATGACCCGGGCGGAATGCCTGGTCAGCGTGGCGGACGGACCGAGAACCTGCGATTCCCGCACGGTTCGCAATGTCTCCAACGGCCTCGTGGGGTCGGTGACCCCCTTCGCTCGGAGAACACCCAGCGCCTTGACCGCCTCGAGCGCGTGCGCCACCTTCATGTCGAACACCTCCACCAGGACTACGGAACCTCACCGTAGCAGTGGGTAGTGTCGCGTATCACAGACTCCCGGTGACAGATACCTAGGCGAGCGACGGAAACGGTTGCGCGGCCTCGATTTCGTACGCGGTCTCCAGCAGCGTGCGCTCGTCACCGTAGGCGGCCGACAGCTGGATGCCGATCGGAACACCGCTTGCGGCCAGACCCATCGGCAGCGAGATCGCGGGCGTGCCCGCGACATTGTTCAGCGGCGTGAAGCCCACATAGCTGAACAGCCGTTCCAGCAATTCGTCGAAATCGACTGTGGGACTGAGGTATCCGAGCTTAGGGGTGATATGCGTCAGCACCGGCGACAGCACCAGCTCGTGCCTGGCGAACATGCGCGCGTATGCCTCGCCGGTGCGGCGCAGCCGCAGCAGCGCACCCGGCGTGCGATGCATCGCGGCGCGGTGCCGCGCGCGCAGGCCGCGGGTCAGCCCGTCGAGTTCGGCCGTATCGAAGGAGCGATCGAGCACGAATCGGCCCGCGGACGCGGCCATATCGGCGAGCAGCGCCCACAGTTGCAGGAAGTCGTCGGCCCACTGCTTGGTCACCGGCAGCGCCATCGGTTCGACGCGGTGTCCGGCCTGCTCCAGCAGCGACGCGGCGCGCAGCACGGCGGCCCTGGTCTGCTCGTCGGTCGGTGCACCGGTGATGCTGTCGGTGATCAGGCCGATCCGCAGCCTGCGCCGGGCCGGGCCGTCGACCCGGCCGATCGGCGGCAGCGCCGGATTGCGCCGATAGTCCTCGATGGCCGCGAGGTAGGCGGCGGTATCGCGGACGGTGCGGGTGAGCACGCCCTCGGACACGATATTGATCGGCATGGTGCGGGCCGCCTCGCCGTCGACATGTCTGCCTCGGCTCGGTTTCAGCCCGACGAGTCCGGTGCACGCGGCGGGGATGCGGATCGAGCCGCCGCCGTCGTTGGCGTGCGCGATCGGGACGACGCCCGCCGCGACCAGCGCCGCCGAACCGCCCGATGAGGCGCCGACGGAATAGTCGGTGTTCCACGGGTTGTGCGTCGGCGCCTCGGACATGAATTCCGTTGTGGGACTGAAGCCGAACTCGGGCAGCCGGGTTTTGCCCAGCACGGTGAGCCCGGTGCTGCGCAGCTGTTTGGCGTATGCGCCGTCGCGGTGGGCGGGTCCGGCGCGGAACGCGGCGGTGCCGTGATTGGTCGGCAGTCCGCGGATATCGGTGTTGTCCTTGACGAAGGTCGGGACGCCGTACAGCGCACCGTCCTTGTCGTCGGCGTAACGCGGGCGGTCGAATGCGGCGTGGGCGATGGCGTGCAGCGCCGGGTCGACCAGTGCCGCGCGGTCGGCCGCCGCCGCGG
This sequence comes from Nocardia sp. JCM 34519.1, assembly GCF_020361265.1. NCBI lineage: Bacteria > Bacillati > Actinomycetota > Actinomycetes > Mycobacteriales > Nocardiaceae > Nocardia > Nocardia sp. JCM 34519.1. The sequence continues at coordinate 295,115 of NZ_JAIRBR010000001.1, read as the reverse complement.
CCAACTCCTCCGGTGTCGTCGCGCCGGTGCGGACCGCCTCGGCGAGGGCCACCGCGTCACCGCGGCCCATGACGTCATCGGCGAAGGCATTCAGTCGCATGTACCGAGCGTAGGTCGAATTCCGTACGGCGGCAGCCATTGTTGGCCCGGATGCCGGGTCCGGTACCGGCCGATAGGGTGCACGCATGCGTATCGCGGCCATTGCGGCCATACTCCTGTTCGTGGCCGGATGTGCCGCATCGGCGGATCATCAATCGCATGACGCGGCCGGTGCGGTCACCGCCGAGAGCTCCCGAACGAGCACCGCCGCAACGACAACGGCGAAGTCCGGGCCGCCCAAACCGGGCACGCCGATCAAGGAATTCGCGGCCTGGGTCCAGGCCGGTACCGCGGTGGACGCGGCGAGCTACGGTACGGTGCGCCCATCCGATGGCGGCCCGACCCAATTGCAAAGCGATGACCGGGCTTTCGTCAGCCCGACGGGAAAGATCAAGTGCACCAGTGACTATCAGGACCAGATTCGCGGCCTGAGCTGTCTGGTCGAATTGAAGAATCCACCGCAGCGGCCCGTCGACGATGTCGGGCACTGGGTCGGCGGCTGGGTCGACTTTCCCGGATCGGAGCTGACCGTCGGCTCGTTCCACGGTGATCCGGGGCCGTTCCTCCGCGGTGACGGCGCCCAACTCGGCTACGGTTCGCGAATCACCGTGCACGACTTCGTCTGCCGGATGGACACCACCGGACTGTACTGCGTCGACCCGACGAACCGCGCGGGTGTGCAGCTGAGCGACGCGGGCGTCGTCGCATTCGGCTGCCTGCGGGAACGGGCCGCGAACAAGGATGAGACGTACGGCCTGATCTACGGCTGCTAGCCGAAAAGTATTGTGCCGCAGTCCTTCAGCGTCGAGCGCTGGCCAGCGCCACCAGCAGCGGGACGATGCGCACCGGCGGCACCTCGAACCGCCCGCGTCCGGCGGTCTGCAACCAGCCGACCGCCGCGAGCTGCCGCAGATGGTGGTAGATCTGCCCCGAGGTGCCGACGCCGTCGAGCTCGGTGAGCTCCGCCGCGGTCCTGCGGCCGTCGAGGATGGCCCGCAGCAGGCGCAGCCGTACCGGACTGCCAAGTGCCGCAAGGCAATCCGCGGCGGCCTCATCCCAGCCGTCCTCCAGCAGACCGCCGGTATCGAACTGCGACTGCCAGCCGTAGCGCTCCTCGGTCGGCAGGCGGACCGAGCCGGCGAGCATGACGCCGCCGCCCGGTTCGCCGGATTCGGCGAACTCCGCGCGTAGTCGGGTCACCGCCCATAGGTCCTGGCCGTCCGCCGAAGGATGGTCGTCCTGAGTCCGGCCGCCCTCGAGCGCCGCGACCCGCCGCTCCAACTCCGCAACCCGCTCCGTTAGACCCATGCCGGTGAAGTTACGGAACTACGTAATACGTGACAAGAGGACAATTATCGCAGCGTAGGCGTGCCTCCGCATTCGCTCCCGGCCGTGCGCGGGCTAGGACGAGCTTCGCCCGACAGCGCCCATTAGGCGTACCTCCGGCTTCACCTGACAGTGCCTACTGCGACATATTCGATCGATCGGTGGGCCGGTATGCGGCAGACTGCTCGAAATGGTTGAAAAGGGGAAGGTTGAAGAACGGCAGCAGGCGGCGGACGCGGCGGCGCGGGAACTGGCCGCGGGATTCGTCACCCGCGACGATCCGACCGGCTGGTTCGAGCCGCTGTACGCTGCGGCGGCGAATGGGCAGGCGACGGTGCCTTGGGATCGCGATGCGCCCAATCAGCTACTGGTCGAATGGTTCGAGCGGCGCGCGGCGGCCGGATCCGGGCGGGCGTTGGTGATCGGCTGCGGTTACGGTAAGGATGCGGAATACGTTGCCGCACAAGGATTCCGGACCACCGCATTCGATATCTCGGAAACCGCGATCCGCGATGCGGCGCAACGCAATCCCGGATCGCCCGTCGAATATGTGGTGGCCGATCTGCTCGATCCGCCCGCGGCGTGGACCGGTGCGTTCGACCTGGTGGTCGAGTCGATCACCGTGCAGTCGATGCCGCTTTCGGTGCGGGAGCCCGCCATCGCGAATGTCCGCCGAATGGTCGCTCCCGCAGGTGAACTCGTGGTGATCTCCGGCATCCGCGCCGAGGGCGCGACGGTCGACGGTCCGCCGTGGCCGTTGACCAGGACCGAGCTCGAATCGTTCGGCTCGGATGGTCTGCGAGCGGTCGAGATCGAAGAGGTTGCCGAAGTAAATCGCTGGCGGGCAACGTTTTCCAAGGCTTGATCGCCGTGGCCGCGCATCGGTCGGTGCGCGGCCACCGCGGGAGTCTCAGCGTTTGGCGGCCTGCAGTGAGAGGATGCGCTGCCGAGCCTCCTTATCCTCTACCGCCGAGTCGTACAGCTGCACCAGATCCTGTTTGAGCGCGGTGCGCGAGTGCCCGTCCAGGTACACCATGTGGCCGGAGTGGTAGAAGCGGATCGTCAGGTTCTGCCGCACCGTCTGATCCTCCAGCGGCATATTCTGCAGATCCATCACCGTCTGATAGCACGGCGTCACGAAGTCGAAATATCCGTTGGCGGACAACACCTTCAGGTCCACGTTGATCGCCATCAGCGCGGCCAGGTCGCCCGCGGTGTACAGCGCCGGTCCCGTCCGTTTCGTGCCGGTCGGATCGGTATGGCTGAAATCCCAATTCTGGAATACCTGATCGTTGAGATCGGTGAACGCCGAATTCGACGTGTACAGCAGCTGTTCGTTCAGGTAGTTGTTCCACATCGTGGTGTAGACGCCGGATACCGCGGCCATCGTCGGGTCGTTGCCGCCCGACGCCGGGTCGACCCGGCCCGCGATACCCGAATCGATGCCGGTGACCCGGCCGTCGTACGCGCCGAGGGCCAGATGCTTGTCCTGGAGCAGGGTCGTCAGGAACGGCCAGCTCACGACCAGGCTCCACGAGGTCAGGATGGTTTTATCGATTCCGGTGTACGCGGCGAGCTTGTCGACGGTGGCCGGATCGGCCTTCGGGAACGCCTGCAGCGCGTTCGCGTAGTCGACGCTCGCGAACCGCTCGACCTCTTCCACGAATTTCGCGAGATCGGTTGGCGGCGGGTTGATTCCGAGCCGCTTGTGATACCACGCGTCCGCGGCGGCGGTCGGCAGGATGCCGATCGGATTACCCGACTGTCCGTAATCCAGAATCGACGACAGCAGCGTTATGCCGTTCAGATCCACGCCGTCCTCGTGCAACCGGTAGCCGAGTACGCAGCTGCGCGGAGTGCCGTACGATTCGCCGAAGAGAAACTTCGGCGAATTCCACCGATTGTTCTTGGTCAGATACCGCTTGATGAAATCCTTCAGCGATTCGGCGTCCTGGTCCACACCCCAGAATTCCCGGTTCTTGTGCGGCGCGACCGCGACCGAATAACCCGTACCGACCGGATTGATGAACACCAGGTCGCTCTTGTCGAGCAGGCTGTCGGGATTGTCCTCCATGCGATACGGCGCGGGCGGGGTGAAATCCGGCATATTCGTGACGATCCGGCGCGGCGCGAACGATCCGAGCATGACGAAAACCGCGGACGAGCCGGGGCCGCCGTTGTAGAAGAAGGTGACCGGCCGCGCTTCCTCGGACTGGCCGTCCTCGGTGAATGCGACATAGAACATCTTCGCATTCGGTTGTGAACTGCTCGGATCCACCGTGACGAGATGTCCCGCCGTTGCGGTGTAAGCGATTTCGCGACCGCCGAGCGTGATGGTGTGGTGGGTGACGGCGGCGGCCTCGGTGGCGTCGGTAACGTTGTCGTCGGGACCGTTGCCGTATGCCACCGGGTCGAAGAATGGCTGATCAGCGCTCATCGTACCTTCCTCGATGTCAGAGGTTCGGGGGTGACGGCTATGGGATGAAAGATCTTTCATTCCATACGAATCAGGGGAGAGGATCCCCAAAGCGTTGCCCCCATGTGCATTTCAGCGTACTAGAGCCGGTGCGCCGCCGGGCCGCGATTCACGCTGCGCGTGCAAACCCTGTTCCGGCTCGCTTTCCGAGTGTTATCGAATTTCACCGATATATGAACGCGGGCAATATTTTCCAGACCGGAGCGCCGGATCGATGACCCAGGAACTTCACAGCGCCAGGCCGGGTTCTCCACAGGCCGGGTGAGTGTAGTGAGTGCTCGAGCGGCCCGGCTCGGGCCGACTCGCACGGTGTTCACGCTCGGAAGGGAAACATGATGTCTGTTCGATCGGTTCGTCGACGTCGAATCGTTGCCCGGTTCGCGGCAGCCGCCGCGGTCCTCGCCGTCCCCGCCGCCATGGTGGCGGCGCCCGCGATGGCCGCACCGGTGGCGTCCAGCTCCCCGATACAACTCATCGATAACGACTGGCACCACTGCAATCAATGGGATCGCGACGACTTCTGCCGCGACCACGGCCCCGGCGACTGGCACCACCGCCGCGGTGGCGACTGGGACCGTGACGGCGACGGATCCGCTCCCACCATGCCATCGACCGGTAGTGCTCTGTAAGCGTCCGGATTCCCGATGACCACGGGTCGGCCCGGCGACCCCCAGCCCGCCGGGCCGATCGGGATTCGTTCCGAGTGGCATGATCGATCCGAGAAGCGTTGTGGCAGCGCGGATTCGTGCTGACGAGCGGATCGGAGACACGAATATGGCCATCGGTATCCCCGGAGTTCGCATCGGTCACTGGACCGACCCGGTCGGTGAAACGGGCTGCACGGTGCTGATACTGCCCGAGCGGACGACCGCCTCGTGCGAGGTTCGCGGCGGCGCACCCGCGAGCCGTGAACTGGCCGCGCTCGCACCGGACAAGACCGTGGTCACGGTGGATGCCATTGTGCTTACGGGTGGTTCGGCCTTCGGACTCGCCAGCGCCGACGGGGTGATGCGCTATCTGGAAGAGCGTGGGCGCGGCGTGCCGACGCCGGGCGGCCCCGTTCCTATCGTTGCGGCACTGGGGTTATTCGATCTGAGCGTCGGCGACCCCGCCGCGCGGCCGACCGCCGAGCATGGATACGCCGCCGCCGAAGCAAGCTCGGGTGAACAGATTCTGCACGGCCGCGTCGGCGCGGGCGCGGGCGCGTACGTCTCGCACTGGCGCGGTCCGCGACTTCGGGTGCCCGGCGGAATCGGTTATGCCGAAAGACAATTGGGTGATGTCGTCGTCGGCGCCGTCTGCGCGGTCAATGCCTTCGGCGATATCGATGACGGCGCGAGTGACATCTCGTTCGACGCGGTGGCGCAACTCGATCGCCCCTTCGAGTTCGAAGGTTCGCGCATGCACACCACCATCGGCGCCGTATTGACCAACGCGCGGCTGGACAAGGTCGCCTGCCAGATCGTCGCGCAGGGCGCACACGACGGACTGTCCCGCGCCCTGACCCCGCCGCACACCCGATTCGACGGCGACGGATTCATCGCGGCCGCGACGGGCCAGGTCGACGCCAATGTCGACGTCGTCCGGCTGTTGGCGCTTGCCGCTGTCACCGAGGCCATCCGATCGTGTCGTCGATGAGCGCGGTGTATCCGGTCGGTGGACGGATGTTGTCGGACCGTCCGGTTATCGTCTAGTCCGGCACAGCGGGCGCGAGGAGCGGAGGCTCGGCGTGGCGGATGGGAACAACAAGCGCGCGGCGCACCGTGCGCTGGTGGACGGCGTGTTGTACGGGGCGGGTGCGGCGTCTCGGGAATTGCGCGCCCAAGCCTTCGACAACACCGACCTTCCACCTGCGCTGCGGGCCCTGATCGGCAAGGTCGCCACGAGCCCGGTGCGGATCATCGATGCGGACTTCGCGGCGGCGAAGGCGGCGGGATTCAGCGAGGACCAACTCTTCGAACTGGTGATATGTGCGGCGGTCGGCCGGTCCGCCCGGATGTACGACGCCGGGCTGGCCGCCTTGGCCGAGGCGGAGGCCGGGTAATGCGACTCGAAATCCTCAACAGTGGCTACCGTCCCGCGACCAAGATGCTGTTCGCCCTTATCCGGATGTTCTCCGGGCAGTCGATACCCGATGCCGCCAAACTCGTCTTCTACCGTCCCGGCTTCTATGGAACCAGGGCGAAGAAGTTCACGCACGAGGCGATGCGCGGGACCTCCGCCTGGTCGATCGCCGACCGAGAACTGATGGCGGCCTTCGTATCCGAGGTCAATGAGTGCGCGTTCTGCGTCGGCGCGCACACCGCGACCGCGGCGCGGGCGTACCGGGACGATGCGAAGGTGCGAGCGGTCCTCGCCGATCTGGAATCGGCCCCCATCGACGAAGGCCTGCGCGCGACGCTGCGCATGCTCGGCAAGCTGACCCGCGAGGGCGCCGTCGCCGCCGATGACATGCGAGAAGTGTTGTCGGCAGGCATTTCTCGCCAACAGATCGAGGACGCGCTCGCGGTCTGCGCGGCATTCGATACGACCGATCGACTGGCCGACGCCTTCGGCTTCGAACTACTCGGCCCGGAGGGCTTCGAAGCAGGGGCGAAATACCTGCTGAAGCGGGGCTATCGATAGCTGCTCACAATCCCGTCATGGGATCAGCACGAGCTTGCCGGGTGCGTGTCCGCGGATGCCGACCTCGTGCGCCTTCGCTGCCTCGGCGAGCGGGAAGGTGGTGTCGACGATGACGCACAGCGCACCGGACCCGGCCCGCTCGATGAGTGTGCCGCGGGCGGCGGCGCGGATTTCGGTGCCCGCGTCCTGCCCCGGCCCGTAGCCGAGCACCTTGATACCTGCCGTGGCGCGTCGTGGCGACCCGGCGATCGAGGCGATCCGGGTGCGGTCGGCCACCAACTCGAGCGAAACGTCGAGCGCCTCCTCGGTGCCGGCGAAGTCGACGGCGGCGGTAATGCCTTGCGGTGCAACGATATTCACCCGATCGGCGAGCCCGGGCCCGTATTCGACGGGGATGGCGCCGAGTTCGCGCAACAGTGCGTGGTTGCGTTCGGCGGCGGTGGCGATCACCGTCGCTCCCTGCGCGGTGGCCAGCTGTACGGCCATCAGGCCGACCCCGCCTGACCCGCCGTGCATCAACACCGTGTCGCCGGAGCCGACACCCGCGGCGTGCAATGCGTGGACCGCGGTGGTTCCGGCCAGCATCAGCGAACCTGCCTGGGCCCAGTCGATCCCCGCGGGTTTGGTGAAGATCGACGTGGCCGGGGCCGTGACGTAGTCGGCGTACGCGGCCGTCACGGGGTAGACGACGACCTCGTCCCCGACTCGCGCATCGGTTACCTCCGCGCCGACCTCGGTGACGACGCCCGCGCACTCCAGACCGATCGATGGCATCGAGGCGGCGACGCCGGCGGCGTCCCTGTGGTCGTCGTCCACGGCGTGGAAGGCCCCGCTGTAGATCTTCCAATCGATCGGATTGACTCCTGCGGCGCGGACCTCGACGACCACGCCGTCGGCGGCCGCGCGCGGGGTCGGCACTTCGATCACGGCGAGCACATCGGGTGTGCCGTAGGCCGTCGGACGCACGATTCTGGGCATGATTGGGCTCCTGTCCCGGTGGGGTGGTAGTCGGCGCCGCCCGGCGAGGGGCGGCGCGACCGATCCGTCGAGAATTAGTCTCGACCCATCCGGGCATGACCCGCAGCGCAACTTCGGTAATTAATCCTTGCGTGCAACGCAAAGATTATAGCGGCGATTGCCGTCTCAAATCCCTTCCGGCCCTTCGATGTTCGCTGATCAACCGCTGTGCGCAAACTATCGTGAGCACGGGGCGATCATCACTCGCCAACAAAGCGGGCCGGTGCGTACAGACGAGGGAGCGCACCGGCCCGCGCCGGAATCGTTTGTCGCTCAGTTGTATACGGCGCCGAACGACGGAACCGATATGGTGCCCTTCTGATACTGGTAACCGTCCGGGTTGGCATCGCTGACCGGAACCGACCAGCGGTGCCACAGGCTGCCGTACACGGCGGCGACGATGAGCCCGCCGCCCGGATCCAGTACACGGGTGCGAATCGTGGTGTCTACCGGGACATCCTGATGTTCTGTCAGCACCTCGGTGCCGCTGCGTCCGTTGGACAGGTTGATCCACAGCACCTCGAGCTTCGCGCCGGTCTGATCCGGTGCGATGGTGCCCGGCCCGCCGAAGAAGCCGAACCGGAATCCGTCCAACCCGAGCGCGATCCCGGAGCCGTACACACCGGGGCCGTCGCCGCGACCGATATCCGATTGCGCCGGTATCTGGAACGGCTGCGCGGGCAGGGCCACCTGCCCCGCCGCCGGAATCTGCCCGGAGGCCAGCAATCGGTCGACGGCCTGCGTCGCGTCCGGGTCGCCCGCCGCGGCGGCGCGCAACCGCTGACCCGCGACGCCCCAGTCGAGCGCCGATGGCTCGGCACCGGCGTTACCTGCGAAAACAATGGTTGCCGCGGCAGTGGCGGCGAGTGCGGTGGTGAGGTGACGCTTCAAACTCAGTGGCATAACCAGCTCTCCCATCTGGTACCGCTTGCTGAAAATTCGTCCGCTGAATCTTTCGCGGTAGGCCGACCGGTTGTTACGTCCGGTTAACTTGTTGATTCGATGCCACGGCAAGCGGGGATGGGCCCGGCGCGATAATTTCGGTCGCTCGTCCAATTGGAATGGTGAAGTGGCTTGGGGCAGTGGAACTTTCGTACGCGAATTGATATTTCCTGTCACCCCAATGCAGTAATGTGATCGTTACCTCCAGCCGAGGGGCGGTGGACTTGGTCCACACGCCGCGCCCAGGAGGGAGGTGGTGGGGAAATGGGGAAACATCGCAGGAAGAAGAGCGATGCCCCGGTCGATTACGGCATCGTCTTGGTCAGTGCTGCCGTAATCGCCGGGGCGCTCATCCTGGTCCACCGAGTCTGGCGGGCTAGGTAAACCCACCCGGTGGGGCCGTCTATGGGGGCGGTCCCACCCTCGGCGTCACTCACGTGACATCCCAATAATACTTGACATCGGATAGCGACGGTATCGAAAAGCGCACACCGAGCAACCGCGCCGTCGGCAGCGGCCTCGGACATGTTCCCAGCACGAACGCCCCCTGGCCGACCAAAGCAAATCGGTGCGGGCCGAAAACCTCGACCCGCACCGAACTGCGTAACAGCCTATTTCAGCTCGGCCGAGGTCTTGTTGAGCACCCGGCGGGCAACGATCAGCTGCTGAATCTGTTGCGTCCCTTCGAAGATGTCGAGGATCTTCGAGTCGCGGCCCCACTTCTCGAGCAGGGTGCGCTGGGAGTAACCGAGGGTGCCCGCGAGTTCGACGGCCTTGAGCGAGACGTCGGTGCCGGTGCGCCCCGCCTTGGCCTTGGACATCGAGGCCTCCAGCGAATTGGGCTTCTTGTTGTCGGCCATCCAGGCGGCACGCAGCGAGAGCAGATAGGCCGCCTCGTAATCCGCTTCCATACGCAGGAATTCGGCCGCGGCGGCGTGCTGGTTGTTCGGCGGCGTGTCATAGGAGATCTCCACACCGGCCTCGGTGAGGATGGTGCGCAGTTCCTCCAGCGCGGCCCGTGCGACGCCGACCGCCATCGCGGCGACCAGCGGCCGGGTGTTGTCGAAGGTCTGCATGACCCCGGCAAAACCCTTCTCCACGTTCACTTCCGGGCTGCCGAGGATGTTGTCCTTCGGGATCCGGCAGTCCTCCAGCCGCAGTTCCGCGGTGTCGGAGGCCTTGATGCCGAGCTTGTGCTCGAGCCGGGATACGGTGAGCCCCGGCGCATCTCGCGGCACGACGAACGATTTGATCGCCGCCCGCCCCAGGCTCTTGTCCACGGTGGCCCACACCACGATGTGGGTAGCGCGCGAGCCGGCGGTGACGAAGATCTTGGTGCCGTTGAGCACCCATTCGTCGCCGTCGAGCACCGCGGTGGCGCTGACCGCGGCCGAGTCGGATCCGAAGGAGGGCTCGGTGATCGCCATCGCGGCCCACACCTTGCCGAACCGCTCCAGCTGTTCGTCGGTGGCGACGGCCGCGATGGCCGCGTTGCCGAGTCCCTGATACGGGATGGACAGCATCAGGCCGACGTCGCCCCAGGAGGTCTCCAGGGCGTTCAGCAGCGCGGACATATTGCCGCCGTTGGTGTTTCCGAGCAGTTCGGTGGCGTGCGGGTCGGGTTCGTCCGAGCGGCCGCCCGCCGCGCCGCCGATCTTCTGGGTGCCGGAGTCGGCCAGGCCCTCGACCATGGCGGCCATGGTGTCCAGCTCGACCGGGTATTCGTGTTCGGCGAGATCGTATTTGCGCGAGATCGGGCGGAAGATCTGGCTGGCGACCTGGTGGGCCTGGTTCGCGCTGGCCCGCAGCTTCTTGGGGAGTTCGAGGTTGATCATGGAATGTCTCCTACAAGGTAAGGAACGGGCCGGTTAGATGAGCACGACACCTTCGGCGACGCCGATGGCCCGCAGATCGCGGTACCAGCGCTCGACCGGGTGTTCCTTGGTGAAGCCGTGGCCGCCGAGCAGTTGCACGCCGTCCAGACCGATCTGCATTCCCTTGTCGGTGGCCAACTTTCGGGCCAGTGCCGCCTCGCGGCCGAAGGACAAGCCCTGCTCCGCTCGTGACGCACCCCGCAGGGTCACCAGCCGCAGGCCGTCGAGTTCGATGGCGATATTGGCGACCATGAAGGCGACCGCCTGCCGGTGCGAGATCGGCTCGCCGAATGCCTCGCGCTCGTTGACGTAAGGGATCACGTAGTCGAGTACGGCCTGTCCGGTGCCGACGGCGAGCGAGGCCCAGCCCAGCCGGGCCAGCCGCACCGCGTCGGCGTATTCCTCGGCGCGCTGCTTGGCATCGCCGTCGCCGAGGATCGCATCGGTGCCGACCGCGACGTTGTTCAGCACCAGCCTGCCGATTCCGGCCGCGCGCAGGCCCATTCCGGGATCGGCCTCGACCACCAGACCCGGCGCATCCGATTCCACGATGAAAAACGTTGGCCGCCCGTCGAGTTCGGCGGCGATGAGGAATAGCTCGGCATCCGCGGCCGCGGGCACCAGGCTCTTCACGCCGTTGAGCCGGTAGCCGCTCGGCGAGCGAACGGCCTTGGTCTGCAACGCGAACGGGTCGAACAGCGCGCGCGGTTCGGCGATCACCACGGCGGCCTGCGGCACGTTCTCGCCGGTGAAGGCGGGCAGGTAGGTCTGCTGCTGTGCGTCGGTGCCCCACTGGGACAGCGCGACCGCGACACCGCTCGGCGCGAGGATCGGCAGCGCAAGGCCCATGTCACCGTGCGCGAGCGCCTCCGCGACAAGGGAATTGGTGACCGCACCGCGCTCAGAGGCCGCGCCCTCCAACTCCTCCGGCACATTGATCAGGGTGATGCCGAGTTCGGCGGCGCGCTCGAGCAGGTCGCGCGGCGCCTTGGCGGTGGCGTCGGCGTCGTATGCGGCGGGCCGCAGGATCTCGGCGGCGAATTCCCGCACCGTCTCGACGATCATCTGCTGTTCGTCGGTCGGGGTGAGGTCGAAGAAGTCCTTCTTCTTGGACTCGTTGGGGGCCAAGCGTTTCGGCGCTCCGCCGCCCGCGACCTTGCTGAAGACGCGGGTGGCCGCGCCGAGGGTGCGGAAGCCGGTCTTGGTGCCCTCGTAGGTGACTCGCTCGATCGGCTTGCGCAGGTTGTACTTCTCGGCGAGCTCCGACCCGGTAATGGTCGTCATCACCCGCATCGCCGCACCCATCCAATCCCGCTTGGGTTGGTTGAGGCCGACCGCGGACGTGTCTGGACGTCGCTTCGTTGCGCTGTCTCGAGTGCTCATCATCACCTGTTTTCTCGATGGGTGGGTGAGGTCTGTGTCCCCGCTATCTTACTCCTGAGTAAGACTATCTTACTCTGGAGTAAGAAGTGCGTCGAGGGCCAGCGTACGCCGCCGAGCCATGGGACGCTGTCGGTGTGTTCTACGTCGCGGCACTATTCGCCATGCTGCTCACCTCACTTGCCACCCGGTACGGGTATCACCGTGACGAAATGTACTTTCTTGCGGCGGGGAGGCACCTTGATTGGGCGTACCCCGATCAGCCGGTCCTGACGCCCTTGCTGGCACGGGCGATGTCGGCAATCGATCCCGATTCGTTATTGCTGCTGCGGGCCCCCGCGATCCTGGCCGCGACCGTCGTGGTGATCTGCGCCGGGTTGATGGCGCGCGAATTCGGGGGCGGTCGAGGGGCGCAGGCGCTGGCGGCCGGGGCGGTGGCGTGCAGCCCGCTGCTGATGGGGGCCGGGCACATGCTCAATACCGAGGTGTTCGATCTGGCGGCGTGGTCCGTGGTGGGTGTGCTGGTGCTGCGTCTGATGGCGGATGGTGCCGCCGCGCGCTGGTGGCCCGGGATCGGGATAGCGGTCGGCATCGGTCTGGAGAACAAACTGCTGCTCGGCTTCTCCGTCGTGCTGCTGATGCTCGCGCTTGTACTGTTCGGGCCGCGAAAAATCTTCGCGACCAAGTATTTTCCGGTCGCGGTCGGTATCGCGGTGCTGCTGTGGCTGCCCTGGCTGATCTGGCAGGCGCGCAACGGATGGCCACAGCTGGAGATGGGCCGGGCCATCGCGGGCGGATCGTCGAGCACATCGAATACGCCGATCGAATACGTGCTGCTGCAATTCGGTTTGATGGGACCGTTGCTGGTGCCGATGTGGGCGTACGGGCTGTGGTGGTTGTGGCGCAACCGGAGCTACCGAGCCTTCGCCGCGACCTATGTGCTGATGTTCCTGCTGTATCTGGGAACCGGGGGCAAGGCGTACTACCTGGGCGGGATGTATCCGATTCTGCTTGCGGCCGCGTCGGTTCCGCTGGCGCGCTGGCTCGGCACGCGCCGAATCCGGTGGGCGGCGGTCGGTTCGGTGGCCGCGGTGAGCGCCGTCTTCGGTGCGATCCTGTTCCTGCCGGTGCTTCCGCTTACCGCACTTCGTGATTCGCCGGTGCTCGCGATCAACCATGACGTCGGCGAGACGGTGGGCTGGCCGGAATTCGTGCGCCGGATCGGCGACGTGCGGGCCGGGCTCGGTCCGGATGTCGCGATCGTCACCGGGAACTACGGTGAGGCCGGTGCGATCGAGCGGTTCGGCGCGCAATACCATCTGCCGACGCCGCACTCCGGTCACAATGCCTACTGGTGGTGGGGTCCGCCGAGCGATTCGGCGCGCGAGATCATCACCGTCGGGCTGCCGCGTGAGGGAATGGCGCGGTACTGCAACGATATCGAGCTCGCGGGAACCATCGACAATGCCGAGGGCATCAAGAACAACGAGCGCGATAAGCCGATCTACGTGTGCCGCGGACTCAACGCGTCCTGGTCCGAAATATGGCCGAAGGCAAAGCATTTGGGATAGCCGGTCGGCGGCTTCGAGATACCGCTGTTATGTTGACCGGCATGATCGAAGGGCTGGGGAGTAGACGGATTCGCGCCGCCTTGGTTACGGCCGGGCTGGCGATCGGCGTGGTAGCCGCGGTTCCCGGCTCGGCGGCGGCGCAATCCTGTGCGCAGGGCTGGGATGTCAGCACGGTCGTGAGCGGTATCGGGAATCTGGAGAATCTCGACGCCGATGGCGACGGGGGTTTCTACCTCACCGGGATCATCGACGGCTATCTCGGACACGTCGACGCGGCCGGGACATTCGAAAAGCTCGTTACGGGCCTCGATCATCCGGCGGGCGTCCGAGTGGCAGGCCGCTACGTCTACTTCCTGACCGGTGACGGCGTCACGGAGGCGCCGGGAACCCTGCGCCGGTACAACCGCGACACCGGCGAGGTCGAGGTATTGCTCACCGATCTCAACGGCCCCAACGGATTACTGCTTTTGCCCGACGGCGACCTGCTGTTCACCACAATCGGTATCAACGGCGCGCCCACCGGAATCGGCCGCTACCGGCCCGCCACCGGTGAGTACACCAAGACCTGGTCGAATGTGCCGTGGACCAACGGAATCGCGCTGGCGTCGGACGGAAAGTCCATCTACATTGACAGTCTCATGCTTCAGGTGTTCCGGGTGCCCCTCGACGCGCCGAATGACGCGACGGTGGTCGCGGGCCCGCCGCAATTGCTCGCGCTGCCCGACGATATGGAAGCCACCCGCGACGGCAAACTCTTCCTCGCCGAACATCTGCAGGGCGCCGTCTACCAGATCGATCCGGCCACCGGTGCGGCCTGTTCGATCGTCACCGGCCTGATCAAGCCGGGACCGTTCCGGAATCCGCCGGACGGCGCGACCTCGGTGCGTATCGCGAAAGACGGTGACTCATGGGCGCTTTACGTCACCAGCATGGACGGCGCGCTGCGCAAGCTGCGCCCGCCCGCCGGAATCGACCTCACCCCGGCCGATCCGACGCACCGCTGACGGAAAACAGTGCGGCGCAGTGTGTCCGGGTCGGCCGGTAGAGTCCGCGGCATCGCCGACCGAGGAGGAGCACCCATGCCGGAACCCGCGCCCATGATCGCCGCGACCGCCGAGGACGCCGCGGATATCGCCCGCCTGCGCGATCGGCTGGCCGGCTGGATGGTGGAACGCGGTATCCGCCAATGGTTTCCGGGCGAATACCCGGCCGAGCGGATGGCGCTGGAGGCCGAGCGCGGCGAATGGTTCGTCTGGCGCGGCGCGCAGGGCGAACTGGTCGCGACGGTCCGGCTGATCTGGCGCGATCCCGATTTCTGGGGTGTGGACGACGCCGAGGCCGGATACATCCACGGGCTCATGGTCGCCCCGGAGTTCCGCGGTAACGACCTCGGCTCCCGGATCATCCGCTTCTGCGCCGACCGCACCATCGCCCGCGGCATCTCGGTGCAGCGCCTCGATGTGGTGTCGACCAATCCGGTGCTCAGAAAGTTCTATGACACACAGGGATTCATCGAGGTCAGGGAGGCGCCGCTGCCCCCGCAGTTCACCGGTGACCGTCGAGTCGTGCTGATGGAGAAGCTGCTGGACTAAACCCGCAGCCGGGTAAGCACCTCGTCGTGCAGCAGGCCGTTGGTGGCGACGGCGTCACCGCCGTGCGGACCGGCCGTGCCGTCGAGCGCGGTGAACCGGCCGCCCGCCTCGCGGACCAGGATGTCGAGCGCCGCCAGATCCCACAGCGACACCTCGGGTTCGGTGGCGATATCGACGGCGCCCTCCGCCAGCAGGCAGTAGCTGAGGAAATCGCCGTAGCCGCGGACCCGCCACACCTCGTCGGTGAGCGCGATGAACCGGTCGCGCAGGCCGCGGTCGCGCCAGCCGGAGAGGCTGGAGAAGGCCAGGCTGGCCGAGCCGAGCTCACCCACCGCGGATACCGAAATCGGTTTCGCCGCTTGACCTTCGAAGCTCGCCCAGGCGCCCGACCCGGTGGCGGCCCACCAGCGGCGCGCCATTGCGGGCGCGCTGACAACGCCGACCACGGGGACGCCGTCCTCGAGCAGTGCGATCAAAGTCGACCAGATCGGCACCCCGCGCACGAAATTCTTGGTGCCGTCGATCGGGTCGATTACCCACTGCCTGCCGCTGAATTCGGCACTCCCGCCGAACTCCTCGCCGAGCACCGCATCGCCCGGCCGCTGCTGTTCGAGCAGCTCGCGCAGCGACTTCTCCACCGCGAGATCGGCATCGGACACCGGGGTCAGGTCCGGCTTGGCGTCCACCCGCAGATCGAGCGCGCCGAAACGCGCCCGGGTGATCGCATCGGCCGCATCGGCCAGCCGCAGGGCAAGTTCGAGATCGGAGGTGTGTGCCACGCGCATACCCTATCGAGCGTCGGCTGTCTCACGTCGACCGGTCTAGACCAACACAGGTACCGTATTTGCGCACAGCTCGCTCGGTGGCTGGCCGCCCGGTGCGCTGGACCCGATCAGTCCCGACGTGTGCGCTTCGGTCCGGCCCGCGCGGGCGTCCTCGGCCGACTGGAGTAGCCGCTGTGTGCCGTATTACATGCGAGGTTTCGCCGGGCGAGTCGTAATCGTTATCCGCCACGACGCGTCCCCGCTATTCGTCGGCCGCGGTGCCGCGGGCGAGCTCCGGTCGCTTGGTGTAGTCGGTCAAACCGATGACATTGCCCCACGGGTCGGCGACTTCGACGACCCAGCCGGTGCCGACCTCGAACGGCTCGGCCAGCGGCGGGATGCCGCGCCGGACGAGTTCGGCGGCCGCGATCCTGGCATCTGGCACCTCCAGCCAGAGTCGCATGGCCGGGGTCGTCCCGCTGCCCGCAGCGGGATCGGTCCGGACCATGATCCCGGGTGCCTCGTCGGCGATGGCGAATAGCGCGATGCCGTGCGCGGGCAGCTCGAATTTCATGGTCAAACCCAGTTTGCCGCGGTAGAACTCGATGGCCGCCGCGAGATCGCCCACCGGGGCCAGCACATTGTCGACGCCGAGAATCCGCACGCATCGATGAGACCAGACGCGTCCGGCGAATTCGACGGCGGCACCTCACACGCCGGCCGGGACCGCCCGGGCCGCGGCCAATGCGCTTGCCCACCAATGCAATTGATCGAGCATGCGCTGCGCCGCCGCGGCGGGCTCGTCGGGTTGGCGCAGTCGGCCCGCCTCGTCGAAGAGCAGGTAGTAGCGCGGGAACGAGACGTAATCGCGCACCGTATGGGCATTGAGCTCGTTGAACACCTGGCGCAGGTGTTCGATGGCGAGCAGGCCACCGCTGTTGCCGCTGTAGCCGACGAATCCGATCGTCTTGTGCTGCCACTGCTTGAAGTGCCAGTCGATGGCGGTTTTGATCGAGGCCGGGTAGCTGCGGTTGATATCCGGCGTGACGATCACCATGGCGTCGGCCGCATCGAGCCGCCGGGTCAGCTCGCGCATCCCTTCCGGTCGAGGCGGATTCGGGTCGAGCATCGGCGAGATGGCCGGAAGTTCCAGCGGCAGCGTCATTTCGGCGAGATCGATCACGTCGATATCGAAGGCGCCGTGCGCTTCGGCCTGTTCGGCGAACCAGCGGGCGACCACCGGGCCGAACCGGCCCTCGCGAACGCTGCCGATGATCACCGCGAGCTTCAAGCGGGACATGGTGTTCTCCTTCGGTTTCCGGCGACCGCACCGGCCGCCGGAACCCAAATTTGCCGCCGGGCAAGGCCGGTAGGGAGGCCACGCGGAGAGTGGTAGTGGGAGGGCCACCATCGGCCGCCGCATCGCTGTTACGTTCGATAGGTGAGCGATAACGAGTTGGGGCTGTTCCTGCGCATGAAGCGCGAGTCGGTCACACCCGCGGAGGTCGGACTGCCCGCCGGGCCGCGCAGGCGCACATCCGGGCTGCGCCGCTCCGAGGTCGCGATGCTCGCGGATGTCAGCGTCGAATACATCATCCGGTTGGAGCAGGGCCGGGACCGGCATCCGTCCGCCGAGGTGCTGACCGCGCTCGCCGACGCGCTGCACATGTCGCCGAGCGAGCGGGTGCACCTG
Source organism: Nocardia sp. JCM 34519.1 (assembly GCF_020361265.1). NCBI lineage: Bacteria > Bacillati > Actinomycetota > Actinomycetes > Mycobacteriales > Nocardiaceae > Nocardia > Nocardia sp. JCM 34519.1. Next base: position 277,756 of record NZ_JAIRBR010000001.1, on the reverse strand, counting down.
TATCGCATGACGAAGATCCCGAGTTCGGCTTTCCATTGTCTGGGCGGCGCGCAGCCGAATCGGGTGGTGCGCCCGTTCGTCATGAGCCTGCTGGATCAGCTGGAGCCCGCGCCCGCCGCCGTCGTCAACCGGCTCTGCGAGGTGCTGGCCTGCACCGACGGCTACCGCGCGCTGATGGGTCCGATCGGTCTGCTCGATGGCGGCCTGCCCGCGAATGTCGTTCGCTATATCTTCACCGACGAGCGGGCGAAGGCCGCGTACCCGGATTGGGGACACGTCGCGGACAAGACCGTGGCGACGCTGAAACAGGGTCCGGTACAAGGGGATTCGCTGATCTCGGCGCTGGTGGAGGAGCTGACGGTCACCGTCGGCGCGGAGTTCGCCGATCGCATGCGCAACATTCCGGGCCTGGCCGCCGCCAACGGTATCGAGCGGATGACCCACCCGGAGGTCGGCGAGCTGCGCCTGGCCTTCGAAACCCTGGAGCTGTCCGCCGACGACGATCAGCGGATCGTGGTCCGCCTGCCCGCCGATCCCGCGGCCGCCCGTGCGCTCGACCTGCTGGCCGGCCGCAGGCCCGGCGCGCTGCGGGCGGTATCGGGTTTCGTCGACCGCGGCGTCGGCTAGTAGCCTTGAAGATTGTGCATCCTGACGTTTCCGCCGATCTCGCCGAACTCGACGCCACCATGAAGACGATCGAGTCGGTGCTCGATATCGACGAGCTGCGCCGTCGCATCGATGAGCTCGAGCATCAGGCCGCCGATCCCGAACTGTGGAACGACCAGGACCACGCGCAGCGGGTGACCAGCGAGCTGTCGCACGCGCAGGGCGAGCTGAGCCGGGTGGAGAAGTTGCGGGAGCGCCTCGACGATCTGCCGGTGCTGTACGAATTGGCCGAGGCGGAGGAGGGCGAGTCCCGGACGGCCGCGCTGGCCGAGGCCGATGCCGAGCGGGCCGCGCTGCACGGCGATGTGGAGGCGATGGAGGTTCGCACCCTGCTGTCGGGTGAGTACGACAAGCGGGAGGCGCTGGTCAACATCCGCTCCGGCGCCGGCGGCGTCGATGCCGCCGACTGGGCGGAGATGCTGATGCGCATGTACATCCGCTGGGCCGAGCGGCACAAGTACGCGGTGGAGGTGTACGACACCTCCTACGCCGAGGAGGCGGGCATCAAGAGCGCGACCTTCGCGGTGAAGGCGCCATACGCCTACGGCACGCTATCGGTCGAGATGGGCACCCACCGCCTGGTGCGGATCAGCCCGTTCGACAACCAGGGCCGCCGCCAGACCTCCTTCGCCGAGGTCGAGGTGCTGCCGGTGGTGGAGACCACCGACCACATCGAGGTGCCGGAGACCGAGATCCGGGTGGATGTGTACCGGTCGTCGGGTCCCGGCGGGCAGAGCGTCAACACCACCGACTCCGCGGTCCGCATCACCCACCTGCCCACCGGCATCGTCGTCACCTGCCAGAACGAGAAATCGCAGCTGCAGAACAAGATTTCGGCGATGCGCGTGCTGCAGGCCAAGCTGTTGGAGCGCAAGCGCCAGGAGGAGCGCGCCGAGATGGACGCGCTGAAGACCAACGAGGGCGCCTCCTGGGGCAATCAGATGCGCTCGTACGTGCTGCACCCCTACCAGATGGTCAAGGATCTGCGCACCAACTACGAGGTGAACAACCCGGACGCGGTGCTGAACGGCGATCTGGACGGGTTCATCGAATCCGGTATCCGCTGGCGTATGCGCGAAAAGGCCGCCAGCTGAAGCGGTTCCGGTAAGTACCGGAACCGCTCCGCTTCCTAGGCGAAAACGGTTGCCAGCCAGTCGAAGACGCGCTGGTTGGTACGCAGCATCGCACCCATGTGGCAGTGCGCGCCCGCGCCTTCGGCGGCGGTGCCGACGATCAGCTCCTTCGGGCAGGTGAGCGCCTCGTACATGCGCACCGCCTCACCCGTGAAGAACATATCTTCCTCCGCGTCCAAAACCAGTGTGGGGCAGGCGATCCGGTCGCTGATTCCGGCCATGGTGAACGGCTCGGTCCTGCGGAGGAAGTCGGCACCGCCCGTGGCGCCGAAGGTCCAGATGCCGTTGCGTACCGCCCAACGCAGGGTGGTACTGGCGGTCATGATCAACCGCAGGACGGCGTCCGCCTCCGTGTCACGGCCCGACTTCACCCACTCCACCAGGAATTCGGGCATCATGCTGGTGATCGCGTGGAAATTGAACAGTCCGTCGTTGAGGATCAGCGCGGCGATGCGAGGTTCGAAGGCGGCTGCGCGGGCGACCAGATAACCGCCGAGGCTGTAGCCGTACAACGCGATTCGCGCGGGATCGATTTCCGGCAGCGTCAGCGCGTAGTCGACGACGGGGCTGACGACGGCTTCCCAGTCGTGCCGGAACGGCAGGCCCTGTTCCCGGATGACCGCGCCCTGCCCTGGACCGTCGAAGGCGAGTACCTGGTAGCCGCGGGCCAAAGCGCCTGCGGCGATGACGAAGTAGGCCTCTTCCAAGGTCGAGTCGAAACCGCTGTTGAAAATCACGGTGGGTCGCGGCGTGCCCGAATCGTCAACCAGGAAAAGGTATCCCGGAAGTGTGGTGTCGCCGTAGGGAATCGATACCGCGCGGACCGGGGTATCCATCAATTCGGCTGCGGTGGCGAAGGTTTCGCGGGACAGGCGGGACAGTTCCCTGGCCTCCGGATCGGTGGCCGGGTTGTCGCGCCGGTAGAACTCGGCGGTGCGGTAGTAGTTCGAGGCGCGCAGCAGGGCCTCGCGGGCGCTGACTCGGTGGCCCTTGGCCAGGCTGTCATCGCCGATGGCGTGCACTCTGGCGGCGGTTGCCTTCCATTCACGCAGCCAGGCGTCTTCGTCGCCGTTCGGGATGTGTGCGGCGGTGACCAGCACCTCGCCGAGTTCCGCGCCGCCGTAGCAGGCGAACCCGGCGGCACGCAGCGTCTCGAACGAGAAGGATTCGTCATCGAACAGGAATTTCATGGGTCTACCTCGAATGTTGCGTCGATACGGAAGCGTTTCGTCGTGCGTTGGAAACGGTAGATCAGCTTGCGTGTAAACGCAAGCGTTTCGTCGTTGCTATGCTTCGGTGCATGTCAGAGACCCGCAAACGCGTCCCCGCCGGTGCCGCCGTCATGCAGCCGCAGGTCACCGCGGCGATCACCGAGGCCGCCTTCGCCGAACTCGCCGAGGTCGGTTACGGGAGGCTGTCCATGGAGGCGGTGGCGCGCCGGGCCGGGGTGAGCAAACCGACGCTGTACCGGCGCTGGCCGACCAAGGAACAGCTGGTCATCGCGCTGATCACCCAGGTCGCGGTGGCTGCGGCCGATACGCCCGACACCGGGACACTGCGCGGTGACCTGCTGGCGTTCCTGGAGATCACCCTGCGCGGTGTGTCCCACCCGTTGGCGGCGCGGATCATGCCGGATCTACTTGCCGAATCGATCCGCAACCCGGCGTTGCGCGAGGCGCTGCAGATCGGCATCGGCCAGTCCCGGCGCGCGAAGGTGGCCGAAATGCTGCGCCGAGCCATCGCGCGCGGCGAGCTGCCCGCCGGGCTCGATATCGAGCTGGCGCTGGATTTCCTTGTGGCGCCGATGTTCTGGCGTTCGATCAACGGCGGCGACCTCGAAGCGCCCGACTACCTCGACAGACTGGTCGACATGCTGATCGCCGCCTTCCACGGCTGATCCACCTGTGCCGTGATCGCGTTGTAACCTGTTCGACGTGTGTGTTCCAGATGTGGGGGCGTTGCGCGGGAACGCCGATTTTCGGCAGGTCCGAAGGTCGGCGCGATGACCGTCTTGCTCGCCTCCCCCTCGGGCACGCTGAACTGGCTGCGATCCGACGGCCTGGAGATCGTGCTCTACGTCCTGGGCGCGATGCTCTTCAGCCGATTCGCGACCTTCCTGCGCGACCGGCTGACCCGCAAGATCGACACCCAGTTCCGCAGCAGCGATGCGCTGGTTCGATCCGAGGCGGCCAAACATCGGCACGCGCTCGCCCAGGTGATCACCTGGGTGGTATTGGTCATCGTCTACGTGCTCGTCGGCATGGCGGTGTTGGAGCGCTTGGGTTTTCAGGTCAGTGGCCTTGTCGCGCCCGCGGCGGTGCTCGGCGCCGCGCTCGGTTTCGGCGCACAGCGCATCGTCCAGGACATTCTGGCGGGCTTCTTCCTGATCACGGAGCGGCAGTACGGATTCGGTGATGTGGTTCGCATCGCCGTGACCGGACAACCGGAGCCCGCGGAAGGTACGGTCGAGGACGTGACCTTGCGGATCACCACGGTCCGCAATTCGAACGGTGAGGTGATCACCGTCCCCAACGGCCAGATCGTGAAAGTCACGAATCTGTCGAAGGATTGGGCGCGCGCCGCGGTGGATGTGCCGGTTCCGGCGAGCGCCGACATCAAACGGATCAACGAGATCCTGGACGAGGTCGGTACAGAGGCGTACAGCGACCCTGGACTACAACCGTTGCTGCTCGACAAGCCCAGTGTGATGGGCGTCGAGGATCTGACGGTGGACACGATGAATATCCGAATGGTTGCCCGCACGTTGCCAGGCAAACAATTCGATGTCGGTCGCGAACTGCGGGTGCGGGTGGCCGCAGCATTGCGCCGGGAGGGAATAAGTGAGAACTCGTAAGTCGACGGCGATCCTGTTGGCAACCTGGATCGCCACGTTCGTGCTGTATTTGATCGTCAAGCCGGATCACGCGGTCTTTTCCGGACCCGAGTTGGTGGTGAATACCAAACCGGCGGTTGAGAATTCGAGCCCATAGTCGCTGTGAGTGTGCTGTGACAGCCGCGCCCGGCGGTATTCGCAACGCGGCCGTCCCGAGGTCCCTGGCTACACTGGCTCCCCGTGATAACCATGCGGAACGTCACCAAGTCCTACAAGACGTCGACGCGGCCCGCGCTGGACAATGTCTCGGTCGAGGTGGACAAGGGCGAATTCGTCTTCATCATCGGACCGTCCGGTTCGGGCAAGTCGACGTTCATGCGCCTGCTGCTGCGCGAGGAGGCCCCGACGGCCGGCGAGATCCAAGTCGCCGACTTCCGGGTCGACCGGCTGCCCGGCCGCAAGGTGCCGAAGCTGCGTCAGCGCATGGGCGTGGTGTTCCAGGACTTCCGGCTGCTGCAGCAGAAGACGGTGCAGCAGAATGTGGCGTTCGCGCTGGAGGTGATCGGCAAGCGGCGCCAGTTCATCGAGCGCACGGTGCCCGAGGTGCTCGACATGGTCGGGCTCGGCGGCAAAGCCGACCGACTACCGAGCGAGCTGTCCGGTGGTGAACAGCAGCGGGTGGCGATCGCCCGCGCGTTCGTCAACCGGCCGCTGGTGCTGCTGGCCGACGAGCCGACCGGCAACCTGGATCCGGACACCAGCGGGGACATCATGATGCTGCTCGAGCGGATCAACCGCACCGGCACCACGGTGCTGATGGCCACCCACGACAGCCATATCGTGGACGCCATGCGCAGGCGGGTGGTCGAGCTCGATCGCGGCAAGCTGATGCGTGACGAGTCGACCGGCGTGTACGGGGTGGACCGGTAATGCGACTGAACTTCCTCTTCAGCGAGGTCCTGCGCGGTCTGCGCCGCAACGTCACCATCACCATCGCGATGATCTTGACCACCGCGGTCTCGCTGACCATGCTCGGCGGCGGGCTGCTCTCGGTGCGGATGGCCGACAAAACCGGTGAATTCTTCGCCAGCCGCATCGAGCTGCGGTTCTACCTCGACGATCAGGTCTCCGACAGCGACCAGGACTGTTCGCAGGAACCGTGCCGGTCGCTGATGGCCGATCTGAAGAAGCACGACGGCGTGGTGAGCGTCCAATTCCTCAATCGCGCAGCGGCTTTGAAGGAGGCCCAGGACCTGTTCAAGGGTCAGCCGTCGATGGTGGAGTACATCCAGCAGACGCCGCTGCCCGCATCGCTGCGGGTGAAGATGACCGACGCCAGGGACTACCCGAAGGTGCTCGACGAGTTCGGCAAGCGCAAGGGCATCAAGTTCGGCACCAACGACAAGGAGATCGTCGACCGGATGATCAGCGTATTCGACGGATTGCGCAATGCCGCATTCGGTCTGGCGATCGTGATGGCGATCGCGGCGCTGCTGTTGATCGCGAATATGGTGCAGATCGCCGCGTTCACCCGGCGCACCGAGGTCGGGATCATGCGGCTGGTCGGCGCGACGCGCTGGTACACCCAGCTGCCGTTCCTGTTGGAGGCGGTGGTGTCCGCGGTGCTCGGATCGATCCTCGCGGTGGGCGCGCTGCTGCTCGCGCGTCCGATGGTGATCGACCGGGTGCTCGGGCAGCTGTTCGACGAGAACGTCTTCCCGCGGATCACCGGGCCGGATATCGCCAATGTCGCGTTGACCATCGCGCCGATCGGAATCGTCTTCGCGGCGCTGACGGCGTATGCCACCCTGCGCTACTACGTGCGTGAATGACCTTGTTGCGCAGGCTGGGTCGGGTTATCCACCTGTGGAGAACTTGCCGTATCACCCGGGATTCGGCGCACGGTACCGGCCCGGGAGTCGGCGCGCGCTCGTAGGATGGGCCGCGTGACTCCACCCGAAACGTTCGCGGCCGCCGCAGAACTCGATGCGCGCACCGAATCCGGTGCGGCACAAGAGGTTTTGCGGCGGGTCTTCGGCTACGACAGCTTCCGCGGCGATCAGGCCGAGATCGTCGAGCACGTTGTCGCGGGTGGTGATGCGCTGGTGCTGATGCCCACCGGCGGCGGCAAGTCGCTGTGCTACCAGGTGCCCGCGCTGGTGCGTTCCGGCGTCGGCGTCGTGGTGTCGCCGCTGATCGCGCTGATGCAGGATCAGGTGGACGCGCTCAGCGCGCTCGGCGTGCGCGCCGGATTCCTCAACTCCACCCAGTTCCCGGACGAGCGGCGCACGGTCGAGCAGCAGTTCCTGGCGGGGGAGCTGGATCTGCTCTATCTCGCGCCGGAGCGGCTGCGGCTGGAGTCGACGGCCCAGCTGCTGGACCGGGGCAAGGTCGCGCTGTTCGCGATCGATGAGGCGCACTGTGTTTCGCAGTGGGGCCACGATTTCCGGCCGGATTATCTGGAACTGTCGATGCTGCACCAGCGTTGGCCGCAGGTGCCCCGGATCGCGCTCACCGCCACCGCGACCGAGCGCACCCGGGACGAGATCGTGCACCGGCTCGATCTCGGCGATGCCCGCCAGTTCGTCGCCAGCTTCGACCGGCCGAATATCCAGTACCGGATCGAACCGAAGAACAAGCCGGACCGGCAGCTGCTGGAGTTCATCCGCACCGAGCACGCCGGCGATGCGGGCATCGTCTACTGCCTGTCGCGCAATTCGGTGGAGAAGACCGCGGCCTTCCTCAACGAGAACGGCGTCAGCGCGGTGCCCTACCACGCGGGCCTGGACAATCGCACCCGCGCCACCAATCAGGCGCGTTTCCTGCGTGAGGACGGGCTGGTCGTGGTCGCCACCATCGCCTTCGGCATGGGTATCGACAAGCCGGACGTGCGCTTCGTCGCCCACCTCGATCTGCCGAAATCCGTTGAGGGCTACTACCAGGAGACCGGTCGCGCGGGCCGCGACGGCCTGCCGTCGACGGCGTGGATGGTGTACGGGCTCAATGATGTTGTCCAGCAACGAAAGCTGATCGACAACTCCGAGGGCGATGCGGCGCACCGCCGTCAACTGCAGCTGCACCTGGACGCGATGCTCGCGCTGTGCGAGACCGTCAGCTGCCGCCGCACCCAGCTGCTCGCCTACTTCGGCCAGTCGGGACAGCCCTGCGGCAACTGCGACACCTGCCTGAATCCGCCTGAGTCGTGGGACGGCACCGTCGCGGCGCAGAAGCTGATGTCCACCGTGCTGCGGCTCAAGCGTGAGCGGGGGCAGAGCTTCGGCGCGGGTCACGTCATCGACATCCTGCTCGGCAAACAGAATCCGAAGGTGCTGCAGTACGACCATCACGAGCTGAAGGTGTTCGGCATCGGCACCGATCTGCGCGATACCGAATGGCGCGGCGTCGTCCGGCAGCTGCTCGCCGCCGGACTGCTCGCGGTGCACGGCGACTACGGGGTGCTCACCCTAACCGAGGCCAGTAACGAGGTGCTCTTCGACGGCAGACAGGTGCCGCTGCGCCGCGAGCCGGAACGCGTCACCAAACCGGCCCGCACGGCCAAGGCGCCGAAGGCCGCGGCTGATCTCGCGCCCGCGGATGTCGGTCTGTTCGAGCGGCTGCGGCAGTGGCGCGCGGCCACGGCCAAGGAACAGGGCGTACCCGCCTACGTCGTCTTCCACGACGCCACGCTCCGGGAGATCGCCGCCCGAAAACCCGCCGACCGCGCCGAACTCGGCACGATCAGCGGCGTCGGCGAGAACAAACTCGCCAAATACGGCGAAGGAGTGCTGGAGGTACTGGCCGCCGAATAGTCTGGCCAGTCACTTCATCCGTCGGTAACCAACCGGTTGCTATCAATTCAGACATTCCGGGCACGCTCTGTCATCGATACTTCTATCCGGAACAGATGAGGTTATAGAGATGTCCGTACTTTCCCGGCCCCGGCTCGCCAGGGTCTGCGCCATGACCGGTGCCGCCGCGCTGCTGGTCGGCGTGCTCGCGGCCTGCGGCTCCGATACCGCCAAACAGGCCACCGGCGAGCTGTTCGGCCAGGCCGCCCCGGGCAAGGCCAGCGAGACCGGCGGCGCCCGCAGGCTCACCGGCGACCGCAGCGAGGCGCTGCGCGCCGCCATCAATTCGTCGCAGGCCAAGAACGTCATCCTGCTGATCGGCGATGGTATGGGCGATTCCGAGATCACCGTGGCCCGCAATGTCGCCGAGGGTGCGGGCGGATTCTTCAAGGGCATCGACGCGCTGCCGCTCACCGGCTCGTACACCCACTACGCGCTGGACAAGGCGACCGGCAAACCCAATTACGTCACCGACTCCGCGGCCAGCGGCACCGCATGGGCCACCGGCACCAAGACCTACAACGGCGCCATCGGCGTCGATATCGCAGGTAAGCCGCAGTCCAACCTGATCGAGATCGCCAAGGCCAACGGCAAGGCCACCGGCAATGTGACCACCGCGGAAATCCAGGACGCCACCCCGGCCGTACTCGCCGCGCACGTCACCGACCGCAAGTGCTACGGGCCGGAGGAAACCGCCGCCAAATGCCCGACCAACGCCAAGGAGCAGGGCGGCCTCGGCTCCATCTCCGAGCAGCTGCTCGACACCCGCGCCGATATCACCCTCGGCGGCGGCGCGAAATCCTTCGACCAGAAGGCGACCGCGGGCCAGTACAAGGACAAGACGCTGAAGGAGCAGGCCACCGCGCGCGGCTACCAAATCGTCTCGGACAAGACGGGACTCGACGGGATCACCAAGGCCGACCAGGACAAGCCGCTGCTCGGGCTGTTCGCGCCGGGCAATATGCCGGTTCGCCTGACCGGTGAGAAGGCCGTGCACAACGGCATCAACAATCCGGCGCAAACCTGTAAGGCGAACCCGGAGCGCAAGGACACCCAGCCCGAGCTCGCGGCCATGACCCGCAAGGCGATCGACCTGCTGAAGGATCGCAAGGACGGCTTCTTCCTCCAGGTGGAGGGCGCCTCCATCGACAAGGAGGACCACAATGCCAACCCGTGCGGTCAGGTCGGTGAAACCGTCGACCTCGACGCCGCCGTGCAGGCCGCGCTGGAATTCGCCAAGCAGGACGGCAATACGCTGGTCGTGGTGACCGCCGACCACGCGCACAGCAGCCAGATCGTGCCGCTCGACACCAAGTCGCCCGCGCTCACCAGCAAGGTCGTCACCAAGGACGGCGCCGAGATCGCCATCTCCTACGGCAATGCCGAGGAGGGCGGTTCGCAGGAGCACACCGGAACCCAGCTGCGGGTCGCCGCCTACGGTCCGCGCGCCGCGAACGTCGTCGGCCTGACCGACCAGACCGATATGTTCTTCACCATCACCGACGCGCTCGGCTTGGACCGGAGCAAGAAGGCCGCGCCGGGCAAGTGATGCGACCGGTCGGTAACCTCACTGATCATGAACGCTGACAACGGATTCGGCCGCCGCGGCTTTCTGGCGGGTGCGGCCGCCGCCGCGGCCGGGACATCGCTGGTCGGGTTGACGCCCGCCCATGCGGTCCCGGTCGCGGCGGACGTCACCAAATTCGCCTTCCCCGCCGAGCGCACCCTGCGCGTGCTGGTGACCGGCGATGCGGGCACCGGCAACCGCAATCAGTGGGCGGTCGCCAACGCCATGCGGGAACACCATGCGCGGCAGCCGTTTTCGCTGGCGCTCGGGCTCGGGGACAATATCTACGAGAGCGGGCCCAACGGCCCGGACGACCCCCAGTTCGCCGAAAAATTCGAAAACCCCAATGCCGGACTGGATTTCCCGTGGCTGATGGTGCTCGGCAACCACGACAACAGTTCGATCCTGCCCGGTGACGGCGGCTGGCTGCAGCGCGGCAACGACGAGGTGGCCTATCACGCGCGCTCGCCGCGCTGGTGGATGCCGAGCCGGTACTACTCGGTGCGGATCCCGCAGCGTCAGCCGGTCGTCGAATTCTTCGTGCTGGACGTGAATCCGCTCGCCGCCTATGTACCGCAGGTACTTTCGGACTATTGGGCGCCCGACGGGCAGTTCATGAACGAACAGCGCGCCTGGCTCGACCGGGCGCTGGCCGAATCGCCCGCCACCTGGAAGATCGCCTGCACGCATCAGCCGTATCTCAACAATGGGCCGCACGGCAACGCCGGACATTACGAGGGTCTCGATATCGCGCCGATCAACGGCGTGCACGCGCAGCGCTTCTTCGAGGAGCATGTGCTCGGCCGGGTCAATCTGCTGCTGTCCGGTCACGATCACTCGCTGCAGGTGCTCGAACCGACACCGGCCTGCCGGGGGACGCGGCAGATCGTCTCCGGTGCGGCGGCCAAAACCGTTGCGGCCGAACCGAAATTGAATGCCAACGGGACGAACCCAGCGCTGTTCGAGAACTACCACCAGCTCGGGTTCATGGTGCTGGACCTCGCACCGGACCGCGTCGACCTGGCGGTGCACACGGTGGACCTGGCGTCCGGCGCGGCGACGGAGGCGTTCACGCGGCGTCTCGCCTGAGTTCCGATACCGTTGCGGTGCCGCATAATTCCGCCGCTGCGGGCATTCACCGCACTACCGTTGCGACATGCACCACGAGGGCCCCAGGGATAGCGGGGCCGACCTGAGCGGCGACAACTCGTCGTCCGCCGACGGTCCCGACCTACCCGAGCCGCAGGCGAAAGGCTCGCGGTATCCGACGGTCGATCCGACGGTCGATTCGGTTTGGCTCGGCAGGCGCAGCCCGGCCCGGCATCCGGGTTGGCCACGCCTGTCGACCGTGCTGCTAGTGGCCGCGTTTATCGCGGTCCTGGTGATCTATTTCATTGTGCAGCCCGGGGGCTGACCACAATGTCACCCGGTCAGCAGCAGTGCACACGACCGGGATCGGCGGCGGCCGTGCCCGCCGTCGTCGGGCCGACCACCGCCAGCGCGGCAACCGCGGACAGCGGCAACAGTACGAGGGCGACGAGACGTTTCGTGCGCGACATGTCGATTCCTTTCAGGAACTCAGAAATGGACCCGATCGGGGGAGGCCGATGCGGTGCCCGCGGTCGTTGGGCCGAGTACCACCAGCGCGCTGACGGCGGCGAGCGGGAGCAGGACGAGTGCGGCGAGACGCTTCATGGACTTTCCTTTCGGGCTGAGCGGCCCATCCGGTTCGTGAGCCGCTCACGGGATCAATCGTTGAAGCGGTCGCCGGGTTGGTCAACATGACCGGATGGGTGAATTCGGTTGCTGCGCAAGGACGGTGGGTTCGGCCGAGGGGTTACCGCTGGCAGCTATGCGATGGTTATCGTCGATGATGCGGGTACCGAGGCGGTTCACTCCTGGTATCCGATGGTTCGGATCGCAGTTGATTGCCATGGTGATCAGCGGATTGATGTGCTTCACCGTGTCATTTGAGCGGGTGCGTCAATCACGTTGATTGATTTGCTGGAAGCACGCGGAGTTGGAAAATCATCGGCGTGTCGACGAGGTGACACGCCGATGGGAGGTTGCCGCGGATCCGCGCCCACCGCAGGTCCGGCCTCGGAATAAATCCATTGCCGCGTCACTTAAAGTTGACCGTTATGAAGGAGAAGGGGCGCAAGGTCATCGCGACCAACCGCCGGGCGCGGCACAACTACACGATCCTGGACACCTACGAGGCCGGGATCGCGCTGGTCGGTACCGAGGTCAAAAGCCTGCGCGAGGGCAAGGCCTCGCTGGTCGACGCCTTCGCGACGGTCGACGACGGCGAGGTGTGGCTGCGCGGGCTGCACATTCCCGAATTCAGCCACGGCACCTGGACCAACCACGCCCCGCGGCGCACCCGCAAACTACTACTGCACCGCCGCGAGATCGACAAACTCACCGGCAAGGCCAAAGAAGGCAACAACACGCTGGTCCCGCTGTCGATGTACTTCTCCGACGGCAAGGTCAAGGTCGAACTCGCGTTGGCCAGAGGTAAACAGGACTACGACAAGCGGCAAGACCTGGCCCGGCGCACCGCCGAACGCGAGGTCACCCGCGAAATCGGCCGCCGGATCAAAGGTATGCGCTGAGTTCCGGTGCGACAGAACCGAACCGCCGCCCCGCCGCCGCGGAAACGGCGGCACCGGGATATCGGGATGATCTGGCGTTCGCACGGTGTTAACATGACTAGCCCGGCAAGGTGCCGGGACGTACGGGGCTGAACGGTTTCGACTGCGTACGTTGATTCAGGGGAAGCGTGTCGGTGCAGGCAAGAGACCACCGTAAGCGTCGTTGCAACCAATTAAGCGCCGATTCTCATCAGCGCGAGTACGCTCTCGCTGCCTAAGCGACAGCGTCTCTGTCGGCCCGGGATATGCCCTCGGTCCCGGTGCCGGCATCAGCTAGAGGGCTCACTGTCCCACTCGGTCGCGGAGTGGTACGGGACAACAAACAGCGACTGGGATCGTCATCCGAGCTCGTTCGCGTGACCCGGAGATCCGAGCAGAGACACAGCGAACTGCACACGGAGAAGCCCTGAAGACGCGGCGGAGGACCCGGGTTCGATTCCCGGCAGCTCCACTCGATGGCGGCTCATGCTCATGGAGAGCATGGGCCGTTTCTCGTTTCGCGGTGTTTTGTGGGGGCGAAGCCCCCACACCCCACCCGGCGGGGCTTCGCCCCCCGGACCCCCGCTGGGGCTTCGCCCCTTGCCCCGACCGGGGTCGCCTTCCCCAAGGCCGCTTCGCCCCAGGCCCCCTTGGGCTTCGCTCTTCCCTGGGTCGGGTCGCCTTTCCGCAAGGTCGCTCCCGTCCCTTTGCGCCGGCCGGCTCGCCTCCCCGACGCCGCTTCGCCCCTTGCCCCGACCGGGGTCGTCTTTCCCAAGGTCGTTCCGTCCCGGACGGGTTGGCGTCGAGGCTGCGGAAGGGTAGGTTGCGTAGCTCGGTGTCCTTGGGCGCGCGGATGCGGGCTTTGCGGTGGGCGCGGCGGTGGTGCCGTTGTTCCAGCTGCATTTCATCGGGGCAGGCGGAAAGGTATGTCGTATCGGTGATTTCGGCGACCCAGCTGCTGGTGATCGGCGGCGGTGTTGGTGGGGGGGGTCCGTTCGTTGCGGGTGGTTCAGTGTTTTGCCAGGGCTTCGTGGCGAATCCACTGCGGCAGGGTGGGGTTGTCGGTGGTGGTGATGATGACGCTTACCGTGACGTGCAGGTATCGGTTGTCGTCGAGCATCGCGAGCAGGCTCGCGGCAAGGTCCGCCCGGGCGGTGAACCTGCCGTCGGCGTGGCCCTCGACGACGGTGTTGTGGCGGTGCGGATCGATAACGGCCTGGTCACCGGGCTCTATTACGTCCGCAACCCGGATAAGCTCACCCGCCTGTGCACCGAAACCACGCTGGGCCGTGATCGGCAGGCCGCTGCGCGGTTATCGCCGCATCGGCTTCGGTGATCATGCGATGCTGCAAGGCCGCCGGGATGGTGCGGCCGATGACGCCGAGTAGTGCGAGAGACAGGCGAATTCACTGACACCAGATGTCAGTGATGACTCCCTAGATTGCGGGGCATGTCGAGAAATGCTGTGCCGAAGTCCGATTCGCACCTGCCGGTGCTGCTGTTGCTGGCCGCGGGGCTGTTCGCCATCGGCACCGACGGCTATGTCATCGCCGGCCTGTTGCCGTCCATCAGCGCCGATCTCGGTGTCGGCACCGCTGCCGTCGGGCGGCTGGTCACCGTCTTCGCGCTGGCCTACGCGGTGGGCGCGCCGGTAGCGGGCAGGTTGACCGTGCGAACGTCGCGCCGCGCGGTACTGCTCACCGCCCTGGCCGGATTCGCCGCGGCGAACCTTGCCACCTCGATCGCCGGTGACTATGCGGCGATGCTCGCGGCCCGGGTGGCGGCGGCGCTGACGGCATCGGTCTTCACACCGGCCGCCGCGGCGGCGGCCACCGCGCTGGTGATGCCCGAGCGCAGGGGACGGGCACTGGCCACAGTCGGCGCCGGGATGAGCGCCGCCACGGCGGTCGGGGTCCCGCTCGGCACCCTGATCGGCGGGTGGCTGGGGTGGCGGACGACGCTGACCGCCGTGGCGGCGCTCGCGACCGTCACGGCCATCGGACTGGCCGTTCTGCTCCCGCCGCTACCGGCCGGGCCGAACGGGCCACCGCACGTCTGAATGCGGTCGCACACGTACGGGTATGGGCGGCACTACTTTTGGCGGTTACCTGGATCGCGGGGGCATTCACCGTGCTGACCTTCATCGGCCCGGTACTCGGCTCCGCGGCCGGAGTGCACGAAACGGCGCTGAGCGGGTGGCTGCTGATCTTCGGCGTCGCCGCGGTCGTCGGCAACACGCTCGGTGGTCGCGCCGCCGACCGGTACCCGGCCGCGCGTCTGCTTCCGGTCAGCACCGCCGGTCTCGCGGTCGCGCTGGCCGTGCTCGCGATAGTGTGCGGTACCGGCGGCGGGTCCGGCTTCGAGGTGGGGGCCGCGGTCGCCGCCATGGCCGGGTGGGGAATTTTCGGCTGGTCGTTCGCTCCCATCCAACAGCACCGTCTCATCGATCTGGCTCCCTCGGCGACCGGAATAGTGCTGTCGCTCAACGCAAGTGCCGTCTATCTCGGCATCAGCCTCGGCAGCCTCGCGGGTTCCTTCGCCCTCAATCGCATCGGCCCGGCAGGCGTGGCCTGGACCGGGACGCTGATCGAACTCGTCGCAACCGTCATCGCCGTCGCGATCGCGCTGCATCCGATACGGCGACCGCGCCGACCAGCCGTGGCGTCGGGAGCCGGACGGCGCCATATTCGACTCGGCGGGCCGGCTCAGCGGAGGTCGAGTTCGGCGCGGCGGTCCAAGGTCATGCGACCGGTTCCGGGAGAGCCGGGTTCCTCAGCCTGGTCATCCGGCGCCCAGGCAAACACCGCACTGTATACACCGCTTGCCATCGACGAACGTAGTGGTCAGCGCCGCAACCGGCGGCACAGACTCACCAGGAGCAGACGATGACTTCCCTTCCCACCCGTCAGCTGGGCACCACCGATATGCACATCAGCCGAGTCGGATTCGGCGCCTGGGCGGTCGGTGGCGCGGGCTGGCGCTACACCTGGGGCGCCCAGGACGACGCCGATTCCATCGCGACCATCCGCCACGCCGTCGAGTCCGGGGTGAACTGGATCGATACCGCCGCCGTCTACGGGCTCGGGCACTCCGAGGAGGTGGTCGGCAAGGCGATCAGCGGTCTGTCCGACGCCGACCGGCCGTATGTGTTCACCAAGGTCGGCCTGGTCTGGGACGACAACGATCGCGCCGCCGCGCCCAAGCGCATCATGGCCGCCGACAGCGTCCGCCGCGAGGTCGAAGACTCGCTGCGCCGGTTGAACGTCGAACGCATCGACCTGTACCAGGTGCATTGGCCCGATACCGGTGCCTCCCTGGACTTCTCCGATCCCGACGGGGTGGATCCGGCCGCGGCAACCCCGCTCGAGGAGTACTGGCAGACCATGGCCGACCTGGTCACCGCGGGCAAGGTCCGCGCGATCGGCTTGTCCAATCACGATGTGCCGCAACTCGAGATCGCCGAATCCATTGCCCACGTCGACGCCATCCAGCCGCAGTTCTCGCTGATCAAACGGCAGTCGGCCGACGAATTGGCTTGGGCCGCCGCCCATCACACCGGCGGCATCATCTACCAGCCGCAGCATTCCGGCCTGCTCACCGGCGCGTTCTCGGCCGAGCGCGTCGCGAATCTGCCCGCGGACGACTGGCGTAAGAGCTTCCCGGAGTTCACCACCGAACTCGACCGCAACCTGGCGTTGGTGGAGGCGCTGCGCCCGATCGCCGCCGCCCACCACACCACGGTCGGCGCGGTCGCCATCGCCTGGACGTTGAACTGGCCCGGCGTCACCGGCGCGATCGTCGGCGCCCGCTCACCCGAGCAGGTCGACGGCTGGATCGACGCCGCCGCACTGGAATTGACCCCAGCCGACCGGGACGCCATCGCCGCCGCGCTGCGTACGACCGGCGCGGGTGAGGGCCCGATCGGGCGCTGACCACCCGACCCCAGGAGAAACGACGCCCTGCACGTGATCGCCGAAAACCCTGCTCGGCGGGCGCGCTTCGCGGTGTTCGATCACCGTCGTATTGTGGGGCCGGATTTCTTCACCCCGCCCGGCGGGTGGGTAATGCGTCCAAATCTGTTGCGGAGACAGGCATCTGACTGGTTGATAGGATCGGCCGCGTTGACGTGGAGTGACCCTGCACCACGACGTTCCCCAGCCGCTTCGACGACGCGTTCGGCGGCCCGGCCCCACGAATATGCGAGTAGGTCCGATGAAAGGCACCACGATCAAAGGTGTTGGCCGCGCGGTGGTTACCGCTGGTGCGGTCCTCGCCCTGACCATCTGCATACCCGCCAACGCGGGGGCCGTGCCCGGCGCGTTCGAGAGCGACACCCATCTCAGTGAACCGGCGCCTCCGGTGGCTGAACCGATTGATGCGCAATCCGGCTCGTTGATTCGTCCAGTGGACGGAGAAGTGGTGTCGCAGTTCGGGAAACGCGACCTCGGCACGCCCTCGCCGGTAATCCATTCCGGGGTGGACTTTGCCGCTCAGGAGGGTGCCCCCGTGTATGCCGCCGGTGACGGAAAAGTGGAGGAAGTCCATGCAGAGGCTGTTGGCAACGGCTACGGGAACTACTTGATCATCGGGCACGGAGCGTCGGCCGACGGCGCACTCTCCACCCTTTACGCCCACGCCTCCGGCATCGTCGTCCGGCAAGGCGAGACGGTGCGTGCGGGGCAACTCGTCGCCTATGTCGGGCACACCGGGTTCACGGCAGGGACGAAGTTGCATTTCGAAGTTCGCGTGGATGGTGAGCCCAGAGACCCCATGCCCTACTTCCGGTAGCCCGAGCGCCTATGGCGGACTCCGTTCACTACCTCTGTCGGGATATCAACGGCGAGGTTCATATCGTCCGTCGCTCCGACATCGCGCGACGGACCTCGGTGTACGCGCTGCTGTATGACGCCAAAGGTGTTCTGCTGGTTCGTGATAGCGCACGAATCGAGGAACAGTGGGACCTTCCCGGCGGTGGTGTCGAACCAGGAGAAGACCTGATCGACGCGCTTACCCGCGAAGTCCGGGAAGAGACCGGCCTCCACATCACCGGGCGACCCATCGAACTGTGTCACTTCATCGAGTACTTCTTCGACGTCGCGTCCGGCACCGGCTGGGAATCCACCCGGCACTACTTCCGCGCCGCAGCCACCGGAACACTCGAGCCGGACGGCAACGACGATGACGTAGCCGGTGCCCGGTACATCCCTCCACCGCTGCCAACACAGGATCTGACACCGGTGGCACGAAGGATCATCGCCCTCGCGGCAATTGACGAAGGGCTATCTCCATAAGCGAGGCATCGCCGAGTTGCATCATGCTGCGTCGGTGTTATCCAGAGGGTTTCGCGATGTGGAGGTCGGTCGACGTGCCAAGCTGGGGTGGTGGCCGAATTGACTGGGGATGCCGCCGGTGGGCGGTCGCTTACGAGCCATGAGCGGGCGGCGGGGCGGCCGTGGGATGAGTCGTATCGGGATGGGGGTGCGCCGTGGGATATCGGCGAACCGCAGCCTGCGATAGCGCGGCTGGCGGCTGAGGGCGGGTTTGCGGGGGCGGTGTTGGATGCCGGGTGCGGGACGGGGGAGAACGCGCTGTGCGTTGCCGCGTTGGGATTGCCGGTGCTGGGTGTCGATGTGGCCGAGACGGCGCTGGACATCGCCAGGAAGAAGGCGGTGGAACGGGGGATCGAGGCCGAGTTCGCGGTGGCCGACGCGTTTCGGCTGGACCGGTTGGCGCGCAGGTTCGATACGGTGCTGGATTGCGGGCTTTTCCACACGTTCGACCGCGATGAGCGGCGGAAGTACGTGGCGAGTTTGGGCTCGGTGCTCGAGTGCGGTGGCACCCTTTATGTGTTGTGCTTCAGCGATATCGGTCCCGAGCTCGGCCCGCATCCGGTCGCCCGCGAGGAGTTGAGCGCCGCATTCGGCCTCGCCGACGGGTGGAAGGTCGCCGCCGTCGAACCGGACCGGATCCGGGCGACGTTCAGCGTCGACGGCCTGCCTGCTTGGCTCGCGACGATTAAGCGAATATGGCAGTACCGCAATGGATTTCAGTACGGCGTCCCGTTGGCGAAGTCGGTGGCGAAGGTGTTCTCGACCGTGGTCAGCACACCGGAGTCGCCGACGATGAGGCCGAGTTCGCGATTGTGGTTCAGTGAGTTGTCGGAGAAATTCTCCGATCCGACAAAGACTTTCGCGGTCGCGGCGCCGTAGTCGGCGACGATCGCCTTGGCGTGGATGTAGGTGCCGCCGCTGGCGGAGTAGGTGACGATCTGTCCGCCCGCGGCCTGCACCTGATCGAACTGGTCCCGGTAGCTGTCCGGATTCATACCGACGACCCGGACGGCGACGCCGCGTCGGGCGGCGTCGGTGATGGCGTTCACCAGTGTGCTGTCACCGAATTCGAGCTCCTCCACATCCAGGCTGTGCTGTGCGCCGTTGATCAGGCCGAGTAGCCGCGATTCCGAATCGGTCGGCGACCAGACCAGGTTGTCGCCGTCGGCGGGCGTGGTCGGATTCTGCGCGAAATCGGCGTCGAAAACCTGCTCGATGGCGTCGACATCGGCCCGGTCGGCGTCGAAGACGCCGTAGTCGCGATCGTCGGCGTAATAGGTCGAGTCGAGGTTGCCCGACATGATCAGCGACCGGCCGTGGTCGACGGTGATCGTCTTCTGGTGGGTGTAGACGAAGGCCGATGTGGACCAGGTGACGGCGACCCCGGCGTTCGCCAGCGTCGTGTAGGCGGAGTTGTTCACGGATTGGTGGGCGCCGTCCAGGATCACGCGAACCGCGATTCCGGCCTGCTGTTTGCGCACCAGATCGCCGACCGCAGTGTCGTCGCGAAGCTCGTACATGGTGATATCGATCGAGCCGGCCGCCGAATCGATGAAATCGTATACGGCGGAATGGCTTTGATCGGGAAATACGATGGCCGAGAAGTCCGTCGCCGCGTTCGCCGGTGCGGAGAATATGCCTGGGTCGACGGATATCAGGCTGAGGGCAACCGCGAACGCGGGCAAAAGGATTGGCTGTCGCGATCTCGATACCGCGCCGCACGCCGAGCGGCGGATTCTCATCGGGCACAACTCCTTCGATCGCGGCTGTTGAGCGCCGTAATCAACTGCGGCGCATGAAGACTCGTCGACTTGTCGGTACCGGTCAGATTGCCCGCCGACCGGACGGGCTGTCCAGTGGGGAATCGAAATGGGGATCCCCGATTTCGATCCCCAATTTCGATCCCCAGTGCCGCCCTGGACAGCGAACCGGGCAAATCGGCAGTCTGACGTTGCGGAGTTTGCCTGTCGCGCAGCCGATTACCGGCCGCCGCGTGCCGCATCACCTTGTCCATTCTCAAAAGGGATTGTGTTCCATGGGAATTCAGCAAAGCCGGTGGTGCTCCGGCAGACTCGATAGCCGCATTCTGCGTCGATTGCCGCGAATTGCCTTGATGGGGGCGGCTTCCGTGCTGCTGCTGTACGGCGCTCCCGCGATGGCGGCGGCGCCGGCGGTGGGTCCGGTCGTCTCCGGTGGGGAGGCGCAGCCGGTGTTCGATCCCGGTGCGACGGTCCGGCAGGATCTGTGGGTGCGTGCGCCGGTGGACAGCGATGGCGACGGCAAGGACGACGAGGTGCACGTCCAGCTCGTGCGCCCGGCCGGAGCCACCGGCAAGCTTCCGGTGGTGTATCAAGCGAGCCCGTATTTCTCGGGCGGCAACGATGTCACCAACCACAACGTCAATGTCGAACTCTATGTGCCGCCGGACGGCGCCGAGGCGCGGCGGGCCCAGCCGCCCGGCCCGCTACGGAACCTGGTACCGGAGGAGCTGCGGGCCAACGGGATCACCCTCTCCGACGGCCAGATCCATTGGCAATACGAGGATTACTTCCTGTCCCGCGGCTTCGCCGTGATGTACGGCGAATCGCTCGGCACCGGTAAGTCGACGGGCTGCCCGACCTCGGGCGGGACCAACGAGACCATCGGCGCGCGCGCCCCGATCGATTGGCTCAACGGCCGGGCCGACGCGCACGACGAGCAGGGCAATCCGGTGACGGCCGACTGGGCCAGCGGCAAGGTCGGCATGATGGGCGTCTCCTACAACGGCACCCTGCCCAATGCGGTGGCCACCACCGGCGTGCCCGGCCTGGAGGCGATCGTGCCGATCGGCGCGATCAGCAGCTGGTACGACTACTACCGCGCGGCGGGCGCGGTGGTGGCGCCGGGCACCTATCAGGGCGAGGACACCGATGTGCTCGCGAAATACGTTTACACCAGGGCGGATCGGGATGTCTGCAAACCGGTGATCGATCAGCTCGAACAGGATCAGGACCGAATCACCGGTGATTACAACGGATTCTGGGACGAGCGCAATTACCTGAACGCGGTGGGTAATGTCCACGCCGCCGTGCTGTCCGCGCACGGGCTCAACGATTTCAACGTGAAGACCAAGAATGTGGCCCAGTGGTACTCGGCGCTCGCGAATGCCGGTGTGCCGCACAAGATCTGGCTGCATCAGTCCGGCCACACCGACCCGATCGGGCTGCGCAGGGAGGAATGGCTGCGCACGGTGAACCGGTGGTTCAGCAAGTATTTGCTGGGGGAGGACAACGGGATCGATCGAGAGCCGAAGGCCACCATCCAGCGTGAGGACAAGTCGTGGGTGGACGAGGCGGACTGGCCCGCTCCCGGCACCTCCGATGCGGCAGCGGTGTTCCAGCCGGGCGGAAATGCAGTCGGCGGCCTCGTCTCGGCCACCTCCGACGGCGCGAACAACTCGGTCACCGAATCGCTCGACGACGACGCGACCAAACTGGCCGCCGATCTCGTCGCCGCGCCGAGTTCGCCGAATCGGTTGGCCTACTTCACCAAACCCCTATCGACCTCGCTGCGGGTGAGTGGCTCGGTCTGCGTCGCGTTCCGGATGTCGTTCCAGCGGGCGGCGGCCAATGTGACCGCGCTGCTGGTGGATCGGGCGCCGGACGGCACATCGCGGATCGTCACCAGGGGGTGGACCGACCCGCAGAACCGCGATTCGATCAGCGAAACCAGCCCGATCACGCCGGGTGATGAGTACAGCGTCGGGCTGTCCATGGAACCGCACGACTACGTGCTGGCGAGTGGACATCAACTGGGCGTCGTCGTGCTGTCGAGCGATAACGAGTTCACCTTGCTGCCCAAGCCCGGACCCGGATTCGCGGTGAACCTCGGGGAGACGCGGATCGCCTTCCCGGTGGTCGGCGGACAGGCCGCCTTCGACGCCGCGATCGGATCGTCACCGGCCTGAGAAAGTACCGGGAGACCGGGCTCGTGTCTGCGGCGAGCCCGGTCTTTCGGCTTCCTGGACAAGTGAATTCGGCCTAGGGTTGATCGGGTGTTCCGAAGAGTGCACGTCCTGTTGTTCGTCGTTCTCATCGCGACCGGCTCGTACCCGCCCGCTGCGGTCGCGCAGTCGAGACCGGATGGGGCCGAGGCGCTGTACAGTCCGTCGGACAAGGCGAGCGCGCAGAATCCGGCGTACTCACCGGACGGAAAAACCTTGCTGTTCACCATCTTTCAGGACGGCTACAACCATGGCGGGGCGGGGTTGAATCTGATGCCGAGCTCCGGGGGCGCGCCGCAGGTGCTGGTGCGGCAAGGAGATCAGGCCGCGGTGAATCTGCCGGGGTCGGCATGGAACGGGCCGACCGGATCGATCGCCTTCTCGTTCGATGTCACCGACCAGGACGAGATCTGGACGCTGCGGCCGGGCGACGCGCCGCGACAGGTGACGAACCACAGCGGAGCGACCAAGTACACCGAGCCCGGCTTCGCTCCGGGCGGTGACTGGATTGTCTTCCAGGAGAACGTCGATCAGAACACACCCGGCGCGCGGGGCACCATCTGGAAGGTGCGCACCGATGGCAGCGATCCGACCAAGCTGGTCGACGGGCCCGCCACGAATACCGACAACCGCCAACCGAATTGGTCGCCGCGCGGCGATATGATCGTATTCCAGTCGCGCACAGGGAATTCCGGTCCCTGGCGGTTGATTACGATCGCGCCCGACGGCAGCGGCCGCAGGGTGATCACCGGCGGCGACGGCGAGGACACCGACCCGAGCTTCGGGCCGGACGGCAACTGGGTTGTGTATTCATCCGAGCACGGTGGGCTGGCAAATGCGCAGATCTTCGTGACCCGGTCCGACGGCGCCGGACAACCGGTGCGGGTCACCACATTCGACGGCTACGACGGTGCGCCGAGCTGGTCGCCGGACGGCGCCTGGATCGCCTTCGAATCCGGCCCGAAGGACAGGGCGCCCACCGCGCTCTGGCGTATTCCGGCACCGAAGGTCAACTAGCCGGCCGCGGCCGGTTCGGCAATCGACTCATGTTCTGCGGCAGGGACTTCGGTGCCGCGCAACGAGGTGCCCGCGGTCTCGCGGAGGTGCAGGCAGGCGATCAGGCTGACCACGACGGTGGCGACCGTGTACCAGGCGGGGAACAGGGCCCAGCCGGTGGCATCGATCACCGCCTCGTTGATCAGCGGCGCCGTGCCGCCGAACAGCGCGGTGGACACGTTGTAGGCGAGGGCGAAGCCCGCATAGCGCACATGGGTGGGGAAGATGGCGGGGAAGGTGGAGCTGACGGTGGCCAGCTGCGGCACGTAGAGCAGGCCCAACACGACGAATCCGGTTATCGCCCAAGGTGTTCCGCGACCCATCAGCCAGTACATGGGCACCGCGAGCAGTAGCAGACCGGTGAGCGAGCACAGCCAGATGGGACGGCGGCCGACCCGGTCGGACAGCCTGCCGAAGAAGGGCAGCGTCACCATCATGACGACCTGGCCGATCAGCATCATCGCGGTGGTCGCCGATTCACCCATGCCGATGGTGTGCCGCAGATAGGTCGGCTGGTAGCTGAGCAGGATGTAGTTCACGACATTGAACCCGACGACAAGCCCTGAGAGCGTGAGGAATTCTCGGCGATAGGTGGTCAGTACGACGCCGATACCACCGGGCGGGTGGTCGCGCTCGGCCACCTCGCTGAATACCGGCGATTCGTCCAGCCGGGCCCGCAGATACCAGCCGGTGAGTCCGAGCGGGACCGCCAGCAGGAACGGGATGCGCCAGCCGCCGTCGTGCATCCCCGCCGAACCCAGCGTGAGTTGGCATATCAGCACGATGGCCGTGCCGCTGACGAAACCCGAGAGCGTGCCGAATTCCAGGAAGCTGCCGATGAAGCCGCGCTTGCGGTCGTTTGCGCATTCGGCGAGATATGTTGCGGCGCCGCCATATTCGCCTCCTGTCGAAAATCCTTGCACCACTCGCAACGTGATGAGCAGTATCGGCGCCAGCACGCCGACCGACGAATGGGTCGGCAGCAGGCCGATCGCGCCGGTCGCGGTGGCCATCAGCAGGATGGTGGTAGCGAGCACGGCCTTGCGGCCGAGCCGGTCGCCGAGCGGGCCCCACACCATTCCGCCGAGCGGCCGCAGCACGAACGAGACCGCGAAGCCGAGCATCGTGCCGAGGGTGCCGAGGTGCCCCGGGAAGAAGGCGTCGGTCAGGTAGCCCGCGGTCGCCGCGTATACCCCGTAATCGAACCATTCGGTGGCGTTTCCCATGGCGGCCGCCGCGACCGATCGCCGTAGCGGAAAAGCCCCCGCGCTCCGTTCCGTCACGTGTTCGTCCTTCCCAGCCCGCAGCAGGGACCTGTTTTTCGATTCCGCTCAGCGCCGCGGCGCCGAGCATTACGCACGAAACAGACCGTTACCCCGGTTTGTGTCGCGATAAACCCCTACTGTGATTCATCCCATGTTTTGGCGGTGAATGGCGGTCCAAATGCGGTGCTGTCGGGCCGAGCCCGTCCTCAGCCCGCTCGGGGCCGAGTTCCTGTGCGAGGCACTCGCTTACCCTCGGAGTATCAGCTGGCTGAGTAATCCGAAGTGTCAGAGGCGATTTCGTCACACAGAAGGGACAGCGGCATGGTGGAGGAGTCGAATGCCAAGCGGGGCAACGGGGCTCAGAGCGCGATCGGGTTGGACGGCGCGATCGACACGAATTTGAACAGGGCGGCGCACCTGTTCAAGCTCACCGCGTCGGAGCGGAACAGCTTCGACGGCGGGTATCTGCAGGGCGCCAACGAGGAGAATTTTCCGGTGCTGCGGGGGCAGAAGGGATCGGTGTATTTCGTCCGTCTGGAAGTGGGCGGCATCCGGGAGCCGCACTGGCATCCGACCGCCTGGGAGCTGAACTACGTCATCTCGGGCCGGGCCAAGTGGACGATCCTCGGGACGCATCCCGACGGCGACTATCGCAACGACGTCTTCGAGGCCGAACAGGGCGATCTCGTCTTCGCGCCGCAGGGTTTCCTGCACTACTTCGAGAACGCGAGCGCCGATGCGCCGTTGGACGTGCTGGTCGTATTCAATACCAGCGCAAAGGAACCCAGTGACGACATCGGTATCGTCGCGACGGTGAACGCGCTGCCGCGCGAGGTGCTGGCCGCCTCGTTCGGCGTTCCGGTGGAGGCGTTCGCCCAGGTGCCCACCGAGATCAAGCCGGTGGGGATCACCCGGCGGCGATAACCGAGTGGCCCGTCGGTATCGCAGATGTGCTGTGATTCGACGGACGGGTGGTGGCGAGCGACGGGAGGTACGGCGTGGTCGAGGCGAAACGGCGCGGGCCGACCAGGCGCACCGTCCTCGCCTCGGCATCCGCGCTGGCCGGCGCCTGGCTGCTCGGCGGAGCGGCCGACAGCGCCGCCCGCGACCTGGACCGGGCCGCGCTCGACCCGCGCCGAGCGCATTGCGACGTGCTGTTCATCGGTGCGCACCCGGATGACGAGTCGTCGAATCTCGGCACGTTCGGCCGGTGGCGGGAGGAGTTGGGGCTGCGCACCGGCGTGCTCACCATCACCCGGGGCGAGGGCGGCGGCAATGCCGTCGGACTGGCGGAGGGCCCCGAACTGGGTCTGATCCGGGAGGACGAGGAGCGCAGGGCCACCGCGCTCGCCGGCATCGAGAACATCTTCTACCTCGATAAACCGGACTTCTGGTACACGTTGTCCGCACCGCTGACCGCGCGGATCTGGGGCGCCGCCGACACCCTGGCCAGGGTGGTGCGGCTGGTGCGCGCGACGACACCGCACACCATTGTGGTGATGGATCCGCGACCGTTCAATCAGCATGGCGGCCATCAATTTTCGGCTCGACTCGGGATAGAGGCGTTCCGGCTGGCCGGTGATCCGCATGCTTTTCCGGAACAGCTCACCGTGGAGGGTCTGGCGCTGTGGCGGCCGCGGCGGTTGCTCGCCCAGAACTACGGATTCAGCGAACTGCTCGGCCCGGACGCGGCCGAGCGACAGCGCACCGATCCGGCCAGCGGGCTGCCGGTGCTCGGGGTGTGGTCCGGCGCTCGTTCGCGCGAATACGGCACGACCTGGGCGCAGGTGCAGCGCGATGCGGCGCGGCTCTACCGCACACAGGGTTTCGCCGCGATGCCCGCCCAGGTGCCGACCGATCCTCGGCAGCTCGGTTCCGACTGGTTCACCGTGCTGGCCGAGGACGGCCGATTCATCGAGGCGCCGGTGCGGCGGCAGGACGGGCTGAAGCCCCTATACGCCGAATTCCGGGACTGGGCCGAACGAAACGGCTTGCCGTGGTTGGCGAATCGGGCGCAGCCGGATTATCCGCCGCGCCCGGCGACCACGGTGCCCGCCGTGGCGACCGCTCCGGTGTTGAACGGCGTGCCCGATCCCGGCGAATATCCGGGACCCGAACTGCCGCTTGCCGTTTGGCAGGGCGACGACCGCTGCACCGCGACCGCGAAGTTGGCCAGGCATGCCGACGATCTGTATGTGCTTGTCACCGTGCGCGATCGGGCCAAGGGCGCGGCATTGGCGCGTGACGACGTCAAACGGCACTGGCGCACCGATTCGGTGGAGATCGCCATCGATCCCCGCGGCGATTCCGACGACACCGCCACCACCCTGAAGACCGGCATCCTGCCCTATACCGCCGACGGTGGCCCGGCCGCCGAGCGCGACGCCGACAACAACCAAGGCCCGGTTGGTGATTCGGGTATTCAGGTGGCGGCCAAAGTCACCGAACCGTACACGGGCTACACGGTGGAGGTGAAGATTCCGTTCGCCGCACTGCCCGCCCCGGTCGATCCGGCACGGTTCGCGATGAACATCATGGTCTACAACTCCGATACCACCGACAAGACCGGCCAGACCCGGCTGGCCTGGTCGCCGTTCGGCAGCCCGCAGGCCGATCCGTACGTGTGGGGCACGGCGACACTCGTCGACTACCAGCCGCCCGATACGCCGAAAGACGCAGCGCCACCGAGCATTCCGCGGACGGCGGCACGCAGCGCCGATTCACCCGCCTCACGCGCGCAGGCCGCACGGATCGGGGTCCCGATCGCGGGTGATCCGATCGGCTAGCCACCCAACGTCTTTCAGATCCCGGCGGCGCTCGCGACCTTATCCGCGGCCGCGACCGCCTCGTCGATGCGTTCGAGGGTCGGGGCGCCCGACGCGGCCCGGTTGCGTGGGTCGTCCAGGATGCGGCGCAGGATCCCCTCGGCGATAATCGCGACCTTCCACAGGCCCAATGCATGCCAAAAGGCAAGGGCTGCAGGATCTCTGCCGGTCACCGCGAGATATTCGGCGGCGATTTCGGCGCGGTTCGGGAAGCCGGGCAGCGTGCACATGCCGAAGTTGCCGATATTGTGTTCCCCCGGTTCCGGCCAGTAGGCCAGCAGGCTGCCGAGATCGGCGAGCGGATCGCCGAGCGTGCACAGCTCCCAGTCGAGCACGGCCGAAATCGCGCCGGTGGCCGGGTCGGTGATGACGTTGCGGATGTGGAAATCGCCGTGCACCACCGCGATTTCGCGCTGCGGCGGGATGGCGGCGCGCAACCGCTCGGTGAGCCGGTCCAGCTGCGGCAGCTCGCGGGTTCTGGAATGTTCCCACTGCGCGGTCCAGCGCTTGAGTTGGCGTTCGGCATACGGCTTGTGGCTGGCCAGACCGGTCAGCCCCGTGGCGTCGAGATCGACGGCGTGAATGCGGGCGAGGGTGCGCGGCAACGATATTCCGATCGCCCGGCGGTGTTCGGGCGTCAATCCCTCGGCAATGTCCATGCGGTCGACGACCAGGCCGTCGACGTACTCCATGACCACCACCGGCACCTCGCCGTCGGCGACGACGCCGTGTACGCGCGGAACCGGGACATCGGTGTCGGCCAGTGCGGTGAGTATGCGCGCCTCGCGGGCGACGTCGTGCGCGGAGGCCAGCAGCTGTCCGAGCGGCGGCCTGCGCAGTATCCAGCGGCGCTCCTCGGCATCGGTGACCGCGAAGGTGAGGTTCGACTGCCCGAGCCCGACCCTGGTGGCGCGCAACGGAAGCCGGTGTTCCAGGCCGAGCGACGTCAACCAGCCGGGCACGGCCGTTTCCAGATCGAATGCCGGGACCTGGTGCATCACTGCTCTTTTCCCGTCCGTTCGGCGACACGCTTGCGGTGCCTGCCGAGTTCGGCATGGGCGATGCTGCGCTTGTGCACCTCGTCGGGTCCGTCGGCCAGCCGCAGCGTGCGCAGGTGCGCCCAGGCGCTGGCCAGCGGGAAGTCGTCGGTGACACCGGCGGCGCCGTGCACCTGTATGGCGCGGTCGACGATCTTCAGCGCCATATTCGGCGCGGCGACCTTGATCGCGGCGATCTCCACCCTGGCCGCCTTGTTGCCGACGGTGTCCATGAGCCAGGCCGCTTTCATGGTGAGCAGTCGCGTCTGCTCGATCTCGATGCGCGCCTCGGCGATCCAATCCTGGATATTGGCGCGCTCACTCAGCGGGGCGCCGAAGGTGGTCCTGGAATCCGCTCTGGCGCACATCAATTCGAGTGCCCGCTCGGCCATGCCGATCGCGCGCATGCAGTGGTGGATGCGGCCGGGGCCCAGCCGCGCCTGGCTGATCGCGAAACCCTCACCCGGACCGGCCAATACGTCGCCGTCCGGCACGCGCACATTGTCGAAGGTGATCTCGGCGTGACCCTCCCGATCGGCGTAGCCGAACACCGGAAGGTTGCGGACCACGGTCACGCCCGGCGCGTCGATCGGGACGACCATCATCGACTGCTGCCGGTGCTTCGGCGCGTCCGGATCGGTCTTCCCCATGACGATGAGCACCCGGCAGTTCTTGTGTAATGCGTTGGAGGCGAACCATTTCCGCCCGTTCAACAGGTAGCCGTCACCGTCGCGTTCCATCCGCATCTCGATATTGGTCGCATCCGAACTCGCCACCGCGGGCTCGGTCATCGCGAAGGCGGAGCGAATCGTGCCCGCCAGCAACGGTTCCAGCCAGCGTCGGTGGTGCTCCTCGGTGCCGAACAGGGTCAGCACCTCCATATTGCCGGTGTCGGGGGCCGAACAGTTGCACGCCTCCGGAGCCAGCATCGGGCTGCGGCCCATGATCTCGGCCAGTGGCGCGTACTCGAGGTTGGTGAGTCCGGGACCCCATTCGGGATGCGGGTGGAACAGATTCCATAGTCCGCGGTCGCGGGCATCGGCCTTGAGCTCCTCCAGAATCCGCGGGTGGTGGTGCGGATCGCCCGCGGCGCGCATCTGCTCGGCATCGCCGGATTCGGCGGGGTAGATCCGCTCGTCCATGAAGGCGAGCAGCTCATCCCGGTATTTCTTGGCGCGGTCGGACACCGTGAACAGGTCCATCGGGTACTCCAATCGGCGGGATGCGGGCACCGGCCCGGATCTCGAAGTCTGTGTCAGCGAATCTACTTCAACGGCTGTCGGATACGGCCGGATCCGCGGCGAGGTCGAGCAGGGTCAAGGCGTCGTGGTCCGGGGTGCCGGGCGCGGCCAGATAGATGACGAGGTATTGGCCGTCGGTATCGGGCAGGGCCATATTCTCGAAGTCGAGATGCATCCGGCCGACGGTGGGATGGTTGTAGACCTTGGTGCCGACCGTGCGCGGGCGCACGTCATAGCGATGCCACAATCGAGCGAAATCCGGGCTCTTGACGATCAATTCGCCGACCAGGGCGGTCAATTCCGGATCGTCCGGATCGGTGCCCGCTCTGGCCCGGAGGTTGCCGACGCTGCGGGGCACCATGGTCTCCCAGTCCGGCCAGAGGGTGCGGGCGGCTGGATGCAGGAATAGGTAGCGAATCAGGTTGCGCCGCTTGGCAGGCCAATCGGCCAGACCCGGAAACAGCGCCAGGCCGGACGGATTGGCGGCGAGCAGGTCGTTGGTGCGGCTCAGTAGGATGGCCGGGTTCGGTCGCACGGCCTCCAGCAGCAGCCGCGCGGTCGGGCGGACGGTTCGGCTCGCCGGGCGTCGCCTGGGATTCGCGGCGCCGCCGGCGCCGGCCGCGAGCGCGTTCAGGTGCGCGGTCTCGGCCTCGGTCAACAGCAGTGCGGCGGCCAGTCTTTCGAGCACGGCGGGGCTCGGATGCACCTCCTTGCCGCGTTCTAGCCGGACGTAGTAGTCGACGCTCATCCCGGCCAGCGTCGCGAGTTCCTCCCGGCGCAGGCCGGGCGTGCGGCGCACGCCGACGGTGGGCAGACCGACCTCGGCCGGTTTGACCCGCTCGCGCCGAGCCCGGAGGAATCTGCCCAATTCGCCCTGGTCTGTCATGTATTCGGAGTTTAGGGCCGTTCGAGGCGACGAAAGGGGCCGTGGCACACCCCCGGATACCGGCGCCCTGCCACGACACCGGCTCCGGCGGGAAACTCGGGGCATGGTGTCCACACTGAAACCGGCTGCGGCACAGGTGAGTTCCGGGTTCGCGCTGCTACCGGCACTGTTCGGCAGTTTCCTGATCATCCTCGACGCCTCGGCGGTCAATGTCGCATTGCCCACAATGGGCGGGCAGTTGGCCGCGGGCATGTCGGGTTTGCAGTGGGTGGTCGACGGCTACACGCTGATGTTCGCGTCGGTCATGCTTTCGGCCGGTGCGCTGGCCGACCGGATCGGTGCCGGTCGCGCCTTCGCTTGCGGGCTCGGCGGTTTCACCGTCGCCTCGGTGGCGTGCGGATTGGCTCCCGGCCTCGGGTTGCTGATCGGGGCGCGGTTCCTGCAGGGCATTGCCGCCGCCCTGGTGTTGCCGTCGTCGCTGGCGCTGGTGCGGCAGGGTTATCCGGATCCGGCGCGGCGGGCGTGGGCGCTGTCGATGTGGGCCGTCGCGGGTTCGGTGGCCGTCGCGGCGGGTCCGGTGGTCGGTGGGCTGCTTACCACCGTGTGGAGCTGGCGGGTGATTTTCCTGATCAATGTGCCGGTCGGCATCGCCGCGCTGCTGGTGCTGACGCGGGTCCGGCATTCGCCGCGGCACCGGACACCGCTGGATATTCCGGGGCAGGTCACGGCGGTTGTCGCGCTGGCCGCGCTGACCTACGCGCTGATCCAGGGCGGTCACGCCGGATACACCGGCACGCCGGTGCTGTTGGCCGCCGCGGTGGCGGTGGTGGCCGGAATCGGCTTCTGGCTGGCCGAATCCCGCGCCGCGCGACCGATGGTGCCCATCGGGCTGCTGCGCACCCGCGCGGTATCGATCACCTTCGCGGCCGGTTTCGCGTTCAGCGCCGGTTTCTACGGGATCGTGTTCCTGCTGAGCCTGTATCTGCAGCAGACGCGCGGCTATTCGGCGCTGGCCGCCGGGCTCACCTTCGTGCCGATGATGGTGCTGATCGGGTTCGCGAATACGGCCTCGCCGTGGTTGGCCCGGCGGTTCGGGCCGAAGGTGCCGGTGGTCGGCGGCCAGTTCGGCGTGGCGCTCGGGCTGCTGATGCTGCTTTTCGTCGACGCGTCGACGCCGGTGCCGGTGGTGGCGCTGCTCGCCATTCCGATCGGATTCGGTGGCGGGCTCGCCGTTCCGACGCTGCTCAGCGTGCTGCTGGATCGCGTCGCCGCCGAACAGGCCGGGGTGGCGAGCGGGGTGTTCAACGCGGTGCGCCAGATCGGCGGCGCGGTGGCGGTCGCGCTGTTCGGCTCGCTCGTCGCGCACGATTTCCAGCGTGGGATGACCACCAGCCTGTTGCTCGGCGCGCTACTGCTGCTGGCGACCGCGCTGGCTTCGCTGCGGTTGCGCTGACCGCTGGGGAAGTTTGGCGGCGATACCGTCGAGCACGGCGGTGAGCCCGAAGTCGAAGGCCATGGCGCGGGCCGCGTTCGGATCCAGTTTCTCCAGCGCGGCCCGCGCGTCGAGCAGGTCCGGGTATTCGGCGGCCAGCCGGGTCAGCGCCTCGGTGGTGGACGCCTGGTCGTATTCGCCGCCGCCCAAGGACTTCCGGAAGGTGATCTCCGGGAGGACCTGTCCGAGTACGAAACTCAGCACCGTGGAGTTGGCGAGGTAGAGATCGACTCCGGTGAGCCCGGCTTGCAGGAAGGCCCGGCGGAGCCGATCGGTGAGCCGAAAGGCGTTGGGGCCGACGCTCGGTAGCATGCCGATGAGCGAAGGACCCCACGGATGGGCCAGCGAACTGATCCGCATGTTGTACGCGAAGGCGGTGACGACGTTGCGCCAGTGCATCTCGTCCGGATCGGGCACGCCGATGCCGCCCCAGAATTCGTCGAGTGCGAGCTCCAGCAGTTCGTCCTTGTTCGCGACGTACCAGTAGAGGCTGGTCGCGCCCGCGCCGAGGGCCGCGCCGAGTTTGCGCATGCTGAGCGCCTCCAGACCGTCGTGATCGAGCAATTCGATTGCGGCCCGGACGATCTGGTCTCGGTCCAGGCCGGATGTCTTGGGGCGGCGCGGTTCTCGAGTCCACACGGAGGTGAACGGTTTTCGCTCGGATTTATCTGCTCGCACGGTCGCCCAGTTTATCGTACGCTGTGCGAGTGGAATCGAACGCTGTACGAGACCCGCGTCGGTGGTGGGTCCTGGTGGTCCTGTGTCTGTCCCTGCTTGTGCTGATGATCGACGGAACAGTGCTCAATCTGGCCATACCGTCGCTCATCCGCGAACTCGGCGCGTCGCCGTCCGATATCCAATGGATTCTCGACGCCTACGTCCTTGTGTTCGCCGGTCTGCTGCTCACCTCGGGCAGCCTGTCCGACCGATTCGGGCGGCGGCGCATATTGATCATCGGCCTCGCGGTATTCGGCGGCGCCTCGCTGGTCGCGGTGCTGGCCACCGAACCGTGGCAACTGGTCGCGGCCCGCGCGGCCATGGGCGTTGGCGGATCACTGGTGATGCCGTCGACCCTGTCCATCCTGATGACCACCTTCGACGAGGACGAACGGCGCACCGCGATGGCCGGTTGGTCCGTCGTATCGATGATCGGCGTCGTCCTCGGGCCGACGCTGGGTGGCACACTGCTGCAACACTATTGGTGGGGCTCGATCTTTCTGCTCAATATTCCGGTCGCGGTGATCGCGATCGTCGCGGCGGTGGCGCTGATGCCGGAGACGGTTGGCGGGCAGCGGCCGGTCGATCCCGTCGGCGTACTGCTGTCGATCGTCGCGCTCACCGCGGCGGTGTACGTGATCATCGAGCGCGAGTGGAATATCGGGATGATCGCGCTCGCGGTGGTCGCCGCGGCGGGGTTCGTGTTCTGGGAGCGCCGGTCCGAACATCCGATGCTGCCACTCGCGGTGTTCCGCAGCCGCGATTTCACGGGCACATGCTGCACGCTGCTGATGATGGTGTTCGGGATGGGCGCGATCATGCTGATGCTCACCCAATACCTGCAATTCGTGCTGGGGTACGAGCCGATGAAGGCGGGTCTGGCGCTGCTGCCTTATGCGATGGCCGCCGCGGTCTGCAACGGTCTCGGCGCGACGTTGGGTAAGAAGATCAGCAATAAGGTGCTGATCACGACCGGGCTGTTGATCATGGGTGCGGCGTTCGCCATCCTTGCCCTCGGCAACGGTTATGGCACCGTGCTCACGAGCATGCTGGTGATGGGTGTGGGCGGAGGTCTGGCCATGCCGGCCGTCTACGCGGCCATCATGAGTGCGATCCCGCTGGAGCACGCCGGCGTGGGATCCGCGCTGAACGACACCATCCAGCAGGTCGGCATGGCGATCAGCATCGCGATCCTCGGCAGCGTGCTGGCCGGTGTGTTCACCGACCACATGCCCGACGATATGCCCGCCGCCGCGCGCGAATCCATCGGTGCCGCATTCCAACTCGGCTACCCGGAACCCGCGAAGGCGGCCTTCGCCACCGCGATGTCCACCGGTGCGTGGATCAGCGCCGGATTCAGCGTCGCCGCGGCGCTGCTCGGCGTCGTGCTGTTGCGCCGCGACGCGGTTGCTCCCACGGCGGAACCGGAGCCGGTCACCGTGCGGTAAGCGCAGGCACCGCCGTCGTCGTGGCTGTGCTCCGACGGTCAACCGTGCTGACCGGTGACCTCAATTGTGGGTCGACAGTAGATCTTTGGTGAGCCCGGCGAGACGGCGGGCATTGCGGGGGTCGAGAGTGGGCAGGGACAGGTCCAGGATTCGCCCGCGATCGATCGCGGTGAGCGGCGCAGCGGGTGGATTATCGATGAAATCGTTGATCGGCCGCACCGATTCGTCCACGGGGCGCGCGGCGCACCGGGCGAGTGTGCGAATCGTGGTCCGGACCACCGGATTCACAGCGGACAGATCGCCGCTGCGGGTGAAGCCGGGATGATAGTGCACGAATCGTACTGTACCGCCGAACTTTTCGGCGTAGTAGACGCCCAAGAGGTCATTGGCGCGGCCAGCCTGCAACTGGGCGCGGACGGCACTGTATTTATGGGTCAACTGCGGATCGTTCCAATTGATTCCGCCCTTGGTGACGCCGACACCGGAGACACACACGATCACCGGACGCGCGGCCCGCTCGAGCAGCGGAGTCAGCTTGTGCGACAGGAGATATCTGCTCAGGTAGTAGAGCGCGAAGCTGTATTCGTAGCCGTCCGCGGTCTCCATCCGGCGCGCACTGACCCGGTTGGCGAACAGCAGTAGCGCGTCGACGGCGCGGTGGGTCGCCTTGATCTCGGCGATCACCCGCTCGACCTCGGCCATCGAGCTCAGGTCGGCACGCAGGAACTGCAGCCGGTCCACCGCCGATCCAGCGGCAACCGCGAGGGCTTCGCCCTTGGCTGGATTGCTGCCGATCGCGATCACGGTGTCACCGCGGGTCAGCCGTTCGAGGGCCATCGCACGGCCCATACCATCGGTCGCGCCGCTGATGACGACGGTTTTGGTCATGTCTTCTCCATTAGCCTGATTGATGTACCTCGATCATCTGCAATGCGCGGCGGCGGCGAAAGAAGGCACTTTTATGTCAGATACGCACACGGGTGTGCCCTCGATGATCGAGGTCGATTTACCTGTACCCGTTCCGGTCGTCGACTACGACGCCTGCCCCGTCAGCGATACCCTGCGACAGATCGGGGACAAGTGGACGGTGCTGCTCATCGCACTGCTCGGACGACGGCCCTACCGGTTCAACGAGTTACATCGCTCGATCGATGGCATCAGTCAGCGAATGCTGACCAGAACCTTGCGGTCGCTGGAAAACCAGGGACTGGTAGAACGCACCGTGTTCCCGACTGTGCCGCCGTCGGTGGAATACCGCATGACGCCGCTCGGGCGGTCGCTGCTGGTTCCGCTTTCCGCGCTGGCCGATTGGGCGGTCACCCACGGCGACGAAATTCGCGCCGCGCGTGCCCGGGCCAGGTGAAATCGTTCACCGTCCGCCGATCCCGGACATGGCGATGCCGCGGATGAAGGATTTCTGCGCGAAGGCGTAGACGATGAGCAGCGGCACCAGGATCACCATCGGTGCGGCCATCAGCACCGGCCATTTCGAAATGTATTGTCCCTGCATCCATACCAGGCCGAGGGTGACGGTGGAGATGTCCTTGCGCTGGACCATGATCAGCGGCCACAGGAAGTCGTTCCACACATTGACCCAGGTGAGGATCGCCAGCACCATGGCGGCGGGCCGGACGTGCGGCAGCAGCACCCGCCAGTAGATCTGCCACGTCGTGCAGCCGTCCAGGATCGCGGCCTCCTCCAATTCCGTTGGGAGCGTGCGGAAGAACTGGCGCATCAGGTAGGTGCCGAAGGCGCTGCCGAACAGCCCCGGCACGATGAGCGCCAAAGGCGTATCGGTCCAGCCGAATACGCGCATGAGGATGAACTGCGGGATGACGGTGACAGTCAGCGGCACCATGAGGGTGGCCAGATAAGCGAGGAAAAGCACTTCGCGGCCCGCGAAACGCAGCCTGGCGAACGCGTATCCGGCCAGCGAGCAGAAGAACACCTGGCCGACCGTGATGCATCCGGCGTACAGAATCGTATTGAGGAACATGCGGCCGAACGGCATCAGCCGGAAAACGCTGCCGTAATTGGACCATTGCGGATGCGGCGGGATCAGCGTCGGCGTGGTGATTTCGGATTCCTTCTTCAGCGAACCCGACAGCGCCCACAGGATCGGGAACAGTGCGCACCACGCGATCGCGGTGAGTGCGGCGTATAGCGCGACGGCACGGGCGAAGCCGCGCCCACTCAATCGCCTGACCTTGGCCGACATCATTGCTCCGCGGTGTCCTTCCTGGTGAACCACAGCTGTGCGGCGGTCAGCACGAGCAGCACGACGAATATCAACCAGGCGATCGCCGAGGCATAGCTGACATCGCCGAATGCGAAGGCGTTCTGGAAGATCATGATGCCGAGCACATATGTTCCGCTCTCGGGCCCGCCGTGTCGGCCGGTGAGCACATAGACCTGGTCGAACGCCTGGACCGCGTTGATGATCGATATGACGAAGACGAACGACAGCGCGCCGCGGATCAGCGGCAGGGTTATCGAGAAAAAGCGTTGTAGTCCGCTCGCCCCGTCGATTTTCGCTGCCTCGTAGAGGTTTTCCGGCACCCCCTGCATGGCGGCCAGCAGCACGACGGTGGCGAACGGGATACTTTTCCAGACGCTGACCAGACAGAGCGAGACCATCGCCCATTTCGGGTCGACCAGCCAGGGGACCGGATTGATGCCGACCCAGCCGAGCACGGTGTTGAACAGTCCGGAGTTGGTGTCGAAGATGTACTGCCACACCACCGCCATCACCACGCCGGACACCGCGAGCGGCAGGAAGGCGATGGTCCGGAATATCCCTATTCCCTTGATCTTCCGGTTCAGCGCCGCGGCGACGGCGAGGCTGATGACGACGGTGGGCACCAGCGTGCCGATGGTGAAGACGATCGAATTGCGCACCGCGATGACGAACAGCGGATCGCCGGTGAGCAGGCGGCGGAAATTCGCCAGCCCCGCGAATCGGGACGGACCGAACAGATCCCAGTGCTGGAAGCTCAGATAGAGCGAGAACGCCAGCGGAAATACCAGGAAGATCGCGACGGCGAGCAGATTCGGTGCGATGAACAAACGGCCCGCGCGGGCGCGGCGCCGGGCCAGATCGGAACGGGTCATTGGTTGCGCAGCACCTCGTCGGTGTCGTGGGACAGGCCGTTCTTGAACGAATGCGCGGACGCGGCCCCGCGCAGCACCGGGCCGAAATTGCGGTCCATCAGCGCATCGATGCGTTCCCAGACGGGGGTGACCGGCAACCGGGCCGAGTACGCGGGACCCTCGGTGAGGATGGCGAGGTTTGCCACATGTTTGTGCGCGCCGGCGAATTCGGGGGAGTTCACCGCGGAATTCAGCACCGGTACGAACAGGCCGGTTTCGGCGATCACCGCCTGGCCGACCGGGCCGGTCGCGAACTTGACGAATTCCCAAGCCTGTTCCTTGCGCCTGCTATCCGCCGCGATGGCCAACCCGGTGGTGCCGATATCCGATTGCGCACCACGGGCCTTCGGTCCGGCGGGCAGCGCGGTGAGATCGAAATCGAGCTGCTCCGCATCGGAGAAGGTGCGGTAGCGCCAATGCCCGCCCATGGCGAGCGCGGCCTTGCCCTGGGTGAACAGGTCCATGGTCGACATGGACTGTTGATCGGCCGGAGTCGGCGCCACCCGGTATTTGTTCGCGAGGTCCGCGTAGAACTGCACGCCGTCGATGAAGGCGTCGTCGGCGAAATTGGCCCTGGTCGGATTGGAGAGCGGGATCGCCCACGGCGCGCCGTTGTTCATGCCGAACAGCGCGGCGGAATAGTAGGGCACCCAGGTGTCGACGAAACCCCACTGCGTCACCTTGCCCGATCGTTCGCGCTTGGTGAAACCCTTTGCCACATCCAGGAATTCGTCGAAGCTCCAGGCGGTGGACCAGGTGCGGGGCGGCTGCACGCCCGCCTTGTCGAACAGCTGCCGGTTGTAGAAGAGGAAGTTCCCCGCCCACTGTTCCGGCAGCGCGTACTGCCCGCCCTTGAAGGCGAAGGTGTCGTAAAGCGCTGGAACGCTGCGGGATTTCAGGTCGGCCGCGAAGGCGGGATCCTTGGCGAGCATGGTGTTCAGGTCGAGCAGCACACCGTTGTCGGCCAGGCCCGCGTAGGTGAGCTCCCAGGCCATCAGCACATCGGGGCATTTGCCGCCGGCGCAGAAGGTCAGCATCTGCTGCATCGGATCCGGGCCGGACAGCACGGTCCTGACCTTGATATCCGGATGCCTGCGGGTGAATTCGTCGATCACCCGCATCCGGCCGTCCGCCTCTTCCGGGTTGGCCTGGAAGAAGAAGGTCAGCGCGTCGTCATCGCCGCCGCATCCGGCGAGGGCGGGCGCGAGCAGTGCGGCGCCCGCGCCGCGGAGGAATGTCCGTCGTTCGATTGGCATGGTGGTCCGAGTTCTGTTGCGCGACAGCACTGGCACGGGGACAGGCATCCAGGATGCCGCATCGATGGGCCCGATTGGGCCAACCCGCGTCATTCGGTATGCCGAGTCCGATGTGACGAAAATTGCACTTTCTGAAAAATTGCAGTTTGTGCTAAGTTTTTGCTATGGCCGAGCAAACCGCACCCGAACTGGGTCTGCGCGAACTGAAGAAGCGCCAGACCCTGTTCGCGCTCTGTCAGGCCGCGCGGCGACTCGCGGCGGAGCGTGGACTCGACGCGACCACCACCGATGACATCGCCAAGGCCGTCGGGGTGTCACCGCGGACGTTCTTCAACTACTACGAAACCAAGCTCGACGCGGTGGTCGGTCCGGTCGGTGAAATCGGAACACCAAGTGCCCGAGCGGAATTCATCGCAGGCGGGCCGACGGGCGTGCTGATCGACGATCTCACCCGGCTCTTCGCATCCACTTACGAACCCGAAGCCGAAGTGCGCGAAACGGTTTCACTGGTGGCCGACCTCATCAAGTCCGAACCGCGGGTGCTCGCCGGATTCTTCGCCGCGGGCCTGAAACACGAGGTCGCGCTCGGCGAACTGCTGCACGCCCGGCTGGGTGATGCGATCTCACCCGAATTCATCTCGCTCACAGCGGGATTGATGACAACACTGACCACCCGAGCCGCGATGTCGCTGGCCGGGGATACGTCCATGACCCTTGCGCAAGGACTGGACGAGCACTGCCGAATGGCCGCTCGCCTCTTCGAGCGGCCGCCAGCACAAGGAGATAACCGATGACAACGACGGCAGATTCGCCGCCGCCACCGATTGTCCTGACCCAGAAGCGGATTTGGCTCATCTTCTCCGCGCTCATCGCGGGGATGTTCCTCGCCAGCCTCGATCAGATGATCGTCGGCACCGCGATGCCGACCATCGTCGGCGAGCTGGGCGGAGTGTCGAATATGGCATGGACCGCGACGTCCTACCTGCTCGCCACCACCATCACCATGCCGATCTACGGAAAGTTCGGCGACCTGTTCGGCAGGCGCTGGCTATTCCTGTTCGCCATCGGCATCTTCACCGTCGCGTCGATCGGCGCGGCCGCGTCCACCGGATTCTGGGAATTCGTCACCTTCCGCGGCCTGCAGGGTGTCGGCGGCGGCGGTCTGATGATCCTGGCCCAGGCCATCATCGCGGATGTGGTACCCGCCAAGGATCGCGGTAAGTACATGGCGCCGATGGGTGCGATCTTCGGCGTCACATCCGTCGCCGGACCGCTGCTCGGCGGCTTCTTCGCCGATCATCTGAGCTGGCGCTGGTGCTTCTGGATCA
This sequence comes from Nocardia sp. JCM 34519.1, assembly GCF_020361265.1. NCBI lineage: Bacteria > Bacillati > Actinomycetota > Actinomycetes > Mycobacteriales > Nocardiaceae > Nocardia > Nocardia sp. JCM 34519.1. The sequence goes on along the minus strand of NZ_JAIRBR010000001.1, from coordinate 238,063 downwards.
ACGTGCCCGTCGGCATCGTCGCCTTGGTTATCGCGTTCCGGCAGTTGACGATTCCGAGTCACCGGCCCAAGACTCGGCCCGACTACCTCGGCGTGCTGCTGATGTCGACGGCGACCACCCTGCTGATCCTGATCACCGACTGGGGCGGTAAGCGATATGCCTGGGGTTCGGCGACCATCCTCGGCATGGCCGCGGCGCTGGTGCTGGTGGTCGGGGTGTTCATCGCGGTGGAGGCGCGGGCCGAGGAGCCGATGCTGCCGCTGTGGCTGTTCCGCAACCGGACTTTCGTCCTGACCTCGACCATCGGTCTGCTGATCGGCCTGGTGATGTTCGCGGCGCTCGGCTTCATTCCGACCTATCTGCAAATGGCAACGGGCGCTTCGGCTTCCGTCTCGGGTCTGCTACTGATTCCGATGATGGTCGGCATGATGGGCACGCTGATGACGTCGATGACGGCGGTGACGAAATCCGGTAAGTACCGGGCGTATCCGCCGCTGGGTGCGCTGATCATCCTGCTGTGCATGGTGTGGATGACCCAACTCGACGCGAATACCCCGATGTGGGTGGTCTCGGCGCAGCTGTTCGTGATGGGCGCCGGACTCGGCCTGATCATGCAGATCATCGTGCTCGTCGTGCAGAATGCGGTGGCGCCCAACCAGATCGGCACCGCGACCAGCGCCAACAACTACTTCCGGGAAATGGGCGGCGCGATCGGTATCGCCATCTTCGGTTCGATCTTCACCAACCGGTTGACCGACAATCTCACGGAGGCGTTCCGCGCGCATATGGACCAGGTGGCCCAGTCCGGTTTGCAGCCGGGCGCTTTGGTGCCATCGGTGGTGAAACACCTGCCGTCGCAGTTGCACGATGCCATCGTCGGCGCCTATGTCGACGCGCTGGTACCGGGCTTCTGGTACCTGATCCCCGGTGCGGCGGTCGCACTGCTGCTCGCACTGTTCATCCCGCAGTTGAAGCTGTCGGATGAGGCGGGGATGGTCGCCCGCGGTGAGGCGGTGTTGGGGGAGGACGAGGAGCGCGATCCCGACGCCGAATTGGTCGGCGAGCGCTGAACTTTCCGATGGGCCGCGGCATCGTTCTCGAACGGCGCCGCGGCCTAGGAGTAATACTGGGGCGCAGCGATATTCGCGGTCAGTGCGCGCCGAGTCCGGTCGTCTCGCTCCAGTTCGCCAGGTCGATCGCCTTGGTCAGCACGGTGATTCGCTGAGCGGAGACATCCCACGGGGTGCCGGTCGGTTCGAGCGAGAGCAGCACGATGATCTTCTCGTCGTCGACGCCCGCGGTGCCCGTGGTGTGCATGGCTCGCTTGGTGAGGTTGATCGCGGGCGGTTCGGGCGGTGTGCCCTGGGTCGGTGACCACATCTCGCGGATGCCGTCCGGCCCGAAGGTCAGATTCTTCGCGGCGCTGGCCGACAGTGCGTCGGCGGGTATCGGTGGCTTGGGATTGCTGGGGGTACATAGCTTGTCGGGGTCGGGTGCGTCACCGAATCCGGACCAGCCCTGTTTGACGGCGGCCGGGCGACCGAGCGCCCGGCCGATCCCGAACGACTGATCGAAACCGTCCTGGCCGCACTTCGTCGAGGCGTGCAGATTGTCCATGATGAACCGGCGGACCGCGGGATCGGCCCGTTCGAGGATGTACCGGTAGATCTGCACCACGTCGGCCGCGCTGATCGCGGTGTAACCCCACATGCCGCGCGCGGCGGGCGGTGCGGTATCGGTGAGCCCGATCCGGGCGACCATCCGGTCGATGATCGTCTGCCAGCCGTCCTGGATCCACAGATAGCTGGCGACATCGTCGTCGCTCGATCGCAGCATCGCCTGTAGCCGTTCCGCATCCGCCGCTGGAAGATGTTGTGCGTCATGGGATTCCAGATAGTCGATGGCGATGAGCAGTTTCACCACCGAGGCCGACCGGAACTGTTTGTGCGAATCGAGTTCGACGGTCGCCCGCCCCGCGGTCCGGTCGAACACCACGAAGCCCGCCTCGGCCCCGGTGGGGATCGCGTCCGAAATCGGGTCGGCGCCCGCGGAATTCACCCCGATGCCGGTGGCGACGAGGCCTGCGGTCACCGCCAGGCCCAGCCGTACCGCCGACGAGATCCGCTGCCCGCGGGTATGCCAGGGGTCCGGAATTGGTTCAGCGCAGCACACGGTTACCTCTCGTGGATCGGAGCGGGCGGGAGCGTATGCGCCGCTCGACCCAGGACTCTAACACTCGATCATCCGAACATCTTGTGCCCCAGATATTTTCGTCTTGTGGCAGCACCGTTCATCGGGAGCGGGCGCGATATTCGAGCACACTGTCCGGATATTCGGCGGTAGGGCTTTCTGTGGCGGCAAGGCCCATACGTGCACGGCGGCTGGATTCGAAGGGGTGCAAATCGAACAATTTGTGGTGACCGGTCTGTTCGGCATTCGCCGGAAATTGACCCGACCCAATTCGCTTCGGTAAGGGAATAATTCGGAGGTATGACTATCTCCATCATCTTGGTGCCGACCGGCGTTGCCGAGGCCGCGAAGGCCGCCGCGCCCGTCGCCGTGCAGGGGTCGATGATGTGCCCGGTGTCGACGCGCCTGCGCGACCCTCGGTTGCTCGCGCTCGCACTGGAAGATGCTGGGGCGGCGAAGGTCGTGGTGGGGGCGGATGCGATAGATGCCACCTGGCCGGACCTCGCCGCCCGGCTGCAGCGCGGCGCGGACGGGATCCGGCTCGCCCGTTTCACCGGCACGACGGACGAACGGCGCTGTGCCGAGACGGTTTCGGCGATAGACAGAGCGTACGGTCATCGTGTGCAGCAGGAGGTGCTGCGCAAACTTCGCGATCGCGCCCCCGCGGCGGGGATGGCGCTGGTTTCGGAAACCACGAACAGCGACGATTCGGTGACGATGATCCTGGAGGTGCGACAGTGAATGATGCGGAACGTATTACGGTGGTCGTCGGTCCGGATGGTGGGGTACACGCCGAAACTCACAACATCGTCGGCGAAAAATGTCTGAACTGTCTGGCTATTCTGGAAGATCTGCTCGACTCGACCGATACCGAGCTGGATTTGACCGGCGATTGGCCGAATTTCCCGATGCCCGACGGGATTCGACACAATCGCGAATAGCGGCGCCCGGGATGCCCCCATAATCCGGGCCGGGCGTCGGGTCGGAGCCGGTCACTACAGTGCGGTCATGAGTGATGTGGTGTTGCGGCGGGCCCGGGGTGCGGACGCGCCGGCGATCGCGGATATCTGGTTCGACGGATGGCAGGACGGGCATCTGGGGAACGTTCCGGACGAACTGGTCACGCTGCGGGACCGCGATTCGTTCTATCGGCGTGCGCCGGAACGGGTCGGCGACGCCATCGTCGCCGAAATCGACGGTGTGGTGGGCGGATTCGTGATGGTGGTCGGCGCCGAGGTGGAGCAGGTCTATGTCGCGGCCCAGTACCGGGGCGGCGGGGTGGCCGGTGCCTTGCTCGCGGCCGCCGAGGAGCGGGTGCGCGACAACGGTCACGCCGTCGCCTGGTTGGCGGTATCGCCCGGGAATACGCGGGCGCGGCGGTTCTACGCCAAATTCGGTTGGACCGACGACGGTCCGTACCTGAACCGGGTGACCGACCGGGGCGATACGGTCGACGTGCCGACGCACCGCTACGTGAAGCCGGTGGGGTAGTCCGCAGGGTGGGCGGAAACCGACCCAAGGGTAGGCAGTGGCGCGGGGGTGCGGTTCCTATCCTTTAGTCGGATGCTCGAAACGACCAGGGAGGATCGTTGGGCGCGAAATATCTGCTGCCGCTTGCGTTGTGTGCCGTGGTGTGGGGCGCGGGGTGTGCGCCGGATTCCGGGGACAGCCCGGTCACGGTGGTGAGCTCCGTGCCGGGAAGTACGGCGGTCGTCCCCCCGACGCCGGTGCCGGGCGGCGATGCGGCGGTGCGCCCTTGCGTCTCGGGGCAGGTCGCGGTCGCCGCTACGGAGATATCGCCCGGTTCGACGCATCGCGGTGTGCGACTGGGGTTTTCGGTTGTGCGCCCGGGCGAGCGCTGCACATTGCGCGGATATCCCGGCGTCGATTCCGGGGCCGGCGGGCCGCTGCTGCACGCGACCTGGACCGAGCGCGGCTACCTGGGTGGTTTGGCGCCGGGCGCCCAGATCGCCACGGTGACGCTGGACGCCGCGCACGGCGCGCACGCGGTGGTGGAGGGCCGGGCGACCGACGATGCGGGCAACCAATGCCCGTTCTACACGGAATTGCTTGTGACACCGCCGAATACGACCGACAGCGTGCGGGTTCCCGCGCGGATCGACACCTGCGAGCTGACCGCCCATCCGGTGGTGGGCGACGACAGTCCGTAGCGGATTCCGGTCAAACCGCAGAACCGGAGCAAAGTACTCCAGTTAAGGAGTAGGCTGCCCTACGTCGACATGCCCGGGCTAAACCATCCATGACCCGAGAGGCGAGGTTCTGATGACCGGAAGTGATGAAGTGTCACAGCGGTTCGATCCGACAAAGCTCGATTTCGAGACCGCTTACCAGAGGAGTTCAATCGTCGAAGGCGTCGTGCTGGAGCGAATGCCGTGGGAGATCGGCAGGCCTCAGCCGGAGCTGGTCGAAGCCGAGAAACAGGGCCGCATCTCCGGTGAGGTGCTCGACATCGGTTGCGGCCCAGGCGATTCCTCGGTGTACCTGGCCGGCCTCGGCTACCGGGTGACCGGGCTGGATATCGCGCCGACCGCGATCGAGGCCGCCCGCAGGCGGGCGGCCGAGAAGAATGTGACGGTATCGTTCGGCGTCGCCGACGCCACCGAGCTCGACGGCTACGAGAACAGGTTCGACACGGTGGTGAGCAGCTCGCTGTACCACTGCCTGCCGCCGGACCAGCAGTCGAAGTACGTCGCGGCGATGGCGCGGGTGCTGCGGCCCGGCGGGCGGCTCATCCAGTTCACCTTCGCCAAGGTGCCCGGCAGCGAGGTGTACTCGCCGTTTGCGAGCACCGAGGAGGAGGTGCGCGCGGCGTTCGCGGCACCGGAGTGGTCGATCGAGGAGTTGCGGACCGGTGCGGTGATCGCGACGCCGCTGCCGCCCGAGGCCGTGGCGGCCATGGCGCCGGATGGCCGTCTCGACGTCGAACTCGACGCCGACGGCATGATGGTGCTGCCGGTGTTCGTGCTGTCCGCGAAACGGGTCTAGCCGAGCGTTCGCCTGCGGTGGTCCGCTCGTCGATGACTTTTTCGGCCGCGCGTCGTCAGAACAGCTGACACAATGCGTGACCACGAAGGAGTTCTCGATGCGCAAGATCACCGCAGGCCTGTTCATCTCGCTCGACGGCGTGATCCAGGACCCACAGAACTGGCATTTCCCCTACTTCAACGACGAGATGGGCGCGGCGGTCAATGATCAGCTCGGTGCCGCCGACACCGTGCTTTTCGGACGCAAGACCTACGAGGGCTTCGCGGCCGCGTGGCCGGAGCGTGAGCTGGCCGGCGAGGCCGACGCGGGTATGGCGAAGAAGTTGGGCGACGCCCGCAAGATCGTCGCCTCCAGTCAGGACCTGCAATTCAGCTGGCGCAATTCCGAGCAGCTGAAGGGCGATCTGATCGAGGCGGTGACCGCGCTCAAGAACGAGCCGGGCGGCGATATCGGGTTGAGCGGTTCGATTTCGGTGGTCCGGCAGCTGCTGGCCGCGGGACTTCTCGACGAACTGCACCTGCTGGTGCACCCCATCGCGCTGAACGAGGGCGAGCGCCTCTTCGGCGTCGGCGAGGCGGTGCCGCTGCGCCTGATCTCGGCCACCGCATTCGAAACCGGTGTCGTGCACCTGGTCTACGGCCCGGACGACAAGACCCGGGAGGGCGGCTACGAGACGGCGCGGGAGCATCTGCCGCAGGACTGACCCCGCGCGAAATCGCTTGCGGCGAAATCTGTTTCAGGATTCGCCGGTTGCCGCGCGGAGCAGGTCGCGCAGGGTTTTCTGATCCTGTGGCGAGAGCGCGGCCAAGGGGGAGTGGCTGCCGAGCAGTTCCACTGCCGCGGTTCTGCGCTGCCGGCCCGCCTCGGTGAGGACGATCTGTTTGGCGCGGCGGTCGGTGGGGTGGGGTTCGCGGCGGATGAGATCCAACTGCTCGAGGCGGTCCAGGACGAAAGTGGCATTCGATGGTTCGCAGAACATGCGCGCGGCCAGTTCCCTGGCCGTGATCGGTTCCGAAAGTTCGCGCAGGGCAATGACTTGCGAGGCGGTGAGGCCGAGTTCGTCGGCGACGCGGCGGGCGTGACCGCCGAGGCTGTGGGTGAACTGGTGGGCCAGTTTGCAGATGGCTCGGTCGAGTTCGCTGTCCACCGCGGGTCCGGATTGCCTGGTCACGCGATCGAGTCTAGCCGGATGCTTCGAACTGTGATAGTTCTAACTCACATCATTTGAGTTAGAACTACATGGAGATGTGATGCGCCCTGCGTTGCTCGCGCTGATGATGGTGGTATTCGGGCTCACCACCGGGGAATTCGTGATAGCCGGGATCCTGCCCGAGGTCGCCGGCGGACTATCGGTGCCGGTCGGCACGGCGGGCGGGCTGGTGAGCGGGTACGCGATCGGCATGATCGTCGGCGGGCCCGTGCTCACGCCGCTGACCGCCCGGGTGGCGCGGAAACGTTTGGTGGTCGGGCTGGTGCTGTTCGCGGTGCTGGCGAATCTGGGTTCGGCCGTCGCCCCGAACTATCCGCTGCTGCTGGTCGGCCGCTTCGCCGCGGGACTGGTGATCGCGACCTTCTTCGCGGTCGCGGTCGCCACCGCGGTGGTGACCGCCGAACCCGGCCGGGAGGCGTCGTCCGTCGCACAGGTGGCCATGGGCATGAACCTCGGCATCGTGCTCGGCACCCCGCTGGGCACGGTCGTCGGGCACGCGTTCGGGTGGCGGTCGACCTTTGTCGCGGTGGCGCTGTGCATCGCGGCGGCGTTGCTGTTCGTGCTTCGGTATATGCCCGAATTACCAATGGAGTCAGGCGAATCCGGTTGGCGTGAGCTGCGGGTGTTCACCGATCGGGCCGTGCTGTGGGCGATCGCGCTCAGCGCGGCCGGGAATATCGGTGTCGCAATGGTTTTTACCTACATCACACCGCTGCTCACCGGGGTGAGCGGCTTCGCCGCCGGCGTTGTGCCGGTGCTGCTGCTGGTTTACGGTGCGGGCGCGGTGGTCGGCAATCGGCTCGGCGGCCGGTTGGCCGATCGTGCGCTGCTACCGTCGCTGATCGGCCTGCTGGCCGCGCTGGTCGCGGTGCTCGTCCTGCTCTGGGTGGCCGATGCGACCCAATGGCTCACCGCGGCATTGGTTTTCGTACTCGGCGCATTGGCCTTCGCGATCATCCCCGGCATGCAGACCAGGGTGGTCGCCGCGGCGGGCCGGGCGCCGACCCTCGCGGTCGCGGTGAACGCGTCCGGATACCAGGTGGCCGCGGCCTGCGCGGGTTGGCTCGGCGGGCGCGTGATCGAGGACGGTCCAGGACTGCGCTCGATATATCTTGTCGGAGCGGCATTTACCGTTCTCGGACTGCTCGTCGCGGTGCGGATGCTGCGTGCCGATCGGCGCTCGTTGGCCGAGGTGTGAGCGGCCTATGCCTCGCGAAGCGCGCTCGCGACGATGCCGCCGGTGACCGCCTTGGTCAGATAGTGGGTGGAGTCATGTGGTTTCGCGCCGTTGTCGACGGATTCCGGTGTGACAGGGGCGATTCCGGCACCTGGGAAGTAGGGCGCGAGATCGAGATGGGCGGCGACCAGATCGTCGCGATCGACCAGATTGTGCCAGCCGACAACGGATTTCGGTACCGATGGCGGCTGCGGTCGCAGCCGGTCGTATACGACCGTGCGCAGGCCGAGTGGTGAGCCGAGCGTCAAGAACGCGACCCGCTGATCGGTCCGGTGCAGCGCCTCGTAGGCCACGACCGAGCCGAGCGAGTGGCCGATCACCAGCCTGGTTTCCGGACCGATGTGCGCGAGCACCTGATCCTGGGCGTGCGCGCGCAAAGATTCGTCGGTGAAATAGCGGCTCACCTGGGACAGCGCCCGCCAGACGAATTTCTCCGCGAGTCCGATGCCGAACGGCGCGAACCAGCGCAGCCGGACCAGGCCGTTGAGCGCTGGACGCAATAGCGCCGCCGCACCCTGCGCATTCGCTGGCGGCGGGGCGGTATATCGTCGCGCGGCGCCGCGATCGCGGGCGTCCTCGGCGTACTCGGCGGCATTGGCCAACCAGAGCTCGGCAAGCCGTTCCATCAGCGCGAGTTGTTCCTCGTCCAGGTCGCCGATACCGGCGCCCTGGGCGCCCCGCACCAGGAAACGATCGCCGTAGAAGGCCATCCTCGCCTCGATATCGCCGGGAGATCTATTGCGCCACAGCCGATCCGCCAGCTCGGGCGCGCCGTGCGCGCGCACCCCGCCAGCCAGCCCGGGCAACCACCTGCCCTCCAGTGTGTCGGCGGATTCCTGCTCCTGGGCGATGCCGTGCACCAGCACGATGGTTGCCACCGGTCCACCTTTCTCGAAACGGTTGTCTCCCGCGCCACCGTCCCCGATAGTTTCACTCATGGCCGACAGGTTGGCGCTGGTAATCGGATCGGAATGCGCGAATTTCGGCAGACTGGGCTTCACCGCCGAGCTGGCCGAAGCGCTGATGCGGGCGCTGATCGAGCTCGGCGGCTGGCGGCCGGTCGGCGACGGCCCGGTGCTCGACCCGACGGTCGCGGAATTGAAGACCCGCCTCAAAGCCGCCTTCCAGCAAGCGGATCGGTGCGCGGCGACGCTGCTGATCGCCTTCATCGGACACGGCTTCACCACCGGACGCGACGACTTCTTCCTGCTGGCACACGATTCCGAGCTTCCGCTCGACTACGAGAGCGGCCTGCACCTGGTGGACGAGGTCACCAGGCAGCTGACCAACACCGGTTCGTTGGACGGACTGATCGTGCTCGTAGACGCGTGTGAGGCGGGCCCCGGTGTGCTGGACGCCGGCCGTAAATGGGTGCCGCTGCTCGAACAGGGTTCGGGCCGAATGGAATTGCTGGCGGCCTCCGATCGGGGCGATGCCTATGACGGCTGCTTCACCCGAACCATGCTGCGCACCTTCGAAACCGGGTTGCCGGGTAGCGGGTCCAATCTGCTGTGCGCCGAACTGGCGCCGGAGCTGAACGCGGCCTGCAGCTCGCAGACGCCGAGGCACCTGTCGTTCAACGGGACCCAGGTGGCACGCGGCGACCTCGGGCTCTGGCTGGTACCCAACCGGGCCAGGTCCCGCGATGCGGTAACCGGAAGGCCCGCAGCGGGTTTGGTCGATCATCTGGTGCGCACCGTATCGCTGACCGACACCGTGCGGGATACGCTGGCGGATCTGGTCGAATCCGGCGCTCGGCTACAGGTGCTGACGGGCCCGGCGGGTGCGGGCAAGTCGACGCTGCTCTCGCTGCTCATCCGGCCGGGGCTGGTCGCCGAGCTGAGCGGGGTGAATGCCGAATTCATTACGGCCGCAGTGTTTCTCGATGTTTCCAGCACGGTCGAGACGATGCATGCCGAGCTGGTGGAGCAGCTGGATACCAGGTTCGGCGCGGAGTTTCGCGCCGCGCGGCAGGCGGTGCTCGACGAGCTGGTCGACCGGGAACGCTACAGCGCGTTCGAGACCGATATCGTGCGGCCGTTGCATCGAATACAGCGGCCGGGCAGGCGGATCAGGCTGGTGATCGACGGTCTCGACCAACCGGACGAAGGGTGCCGGAACAGCGTCATCGAAGCGGTGGGCGTCTTATCCGGTGACGAACGGTTACGCCAGGTGCGGGTGATCGTCGGTGTCCGTTCCGGCACCGAGATTGCCGAGCATCCGGATCTGTTGCACGCGAGGTGGTTTCGATTGGCCCCGCCCTCGGTGCGTGAGGTCCTGCGTGACCTGGTGCGCACCGGTGCTCCGCTGCCGGAGGAGCTTACCCATGCGCTCGGCCGATTACACGACGAGTTGGGCGGCGGATGGCTGATAGCCCGGCTGGCCACCGAAATCGACTGGGATGGACACGATTTCGCGATCGACGGCCTGGATTCACTGGTGGCGCGTCGATTCGAGGCCGCTGCGCGACATCGGCCGACATGGGTGATCGTTGAGTTGGCCGCATTGCTTGCGGCAGTGGGGGTCGGCCCGACCGCTCCATTGCGATTGATCCATGCGGCGCTGGCCCGGCTCGGACAATCGGTCTCGCTACCCCATTTGCGCGATGTCGTGGTCGATCTCGGTGTTCTGGTGGCGAGGGGACATCCCGGGCAGGACAGGGAGTTGGTTGGGTTGGCCCATCACGCGTTCACCGAGCCGCTGATGCGGGTGGTGTCCGCGCTGCTACCGGGCGTGATACTCCGGGCGCAACGAGCGTTGTCCGATGCGCTCGATGTCCGTGGCGGACTTCGGAGCGGTGATCTCGGACGCGCGATGGCTGGAGCTGGGGTGCCCACAGGCGCCGCGGTTCTGGAGCGCCCAGCGCCCGTCGGGGACTATGCGGCCGTTGCGGCCGCTGTGGGGCAGGAGGGCGTCAGCCAGATGGTGCCTGCCGCAGACGGGTACGTGCGACCGCCGCGGCTCCGCTCGAGCCCTTCGCATCGTGCGGCGCGACGCAGGCCGAAGGTCGCCCACTTCATCGAACCTCGGCCGTGGAACGACGAATTCGCCGATTACGCACAGCATTCGGGCCCGCGTCACCTCATCGAATGCGGGGACCATCAGCGCGCCATAGCGTTTCTGGATGCCGCCGATTCGCAACGGCGCGCCGTCGACAATCGCGTGGCATGGGAGAGCTGGCTCTCCGTTTTCGAAAACGCGCTGCCACCAGACCATTCCGCCGTGCTCACCGCCCGCTCCCGGCTGGCCCGGTGGACCGGCTACGCGGGTGAACCGCACCGCGCCCGCGAGATGTGTGCCGACCTCGCCGACTACTGTGCGCGAACGCTCGGCCCCGACCATCCGCAAACACTGCTCGCACAGGCGCAACTCGCCGACTGGTACGGCCAAACCAGCGAACCCGCCCGCGCCGCCGCGATATTCACCGAGCTGCTGCCGCGGCTGGAGCGGGCCGGTGACATTCGCGAGGTCTTGCGCGCCCGAATGAGTCTGGGTTTCTGGACCGGTCAGACCGGCGACAGCGCCGGTGCGCGCGAACATTACGCCGCCGTATTACCGGAGATGGAGCGAGTATTCGGCCGCAGCCATCCCGAGGTGCTGAACGCCCGCGATCACTACGCCCGCTGGATCGGCGAAACGGGCGATCCGCGCCGTGCGCGGCGGATGATGACGCGACTGGTGCCGCGGTGCCGCACCCGGCTCGGCCGGACACACAACACCACGCTCTGGGCCATGCACAATCTGGCGCTGTGGACCGCGGCCTGCGGTGACGCCGCCTCGGCCATCGAGTTGTACCGGCGGGTGATCGCGGTGCGCGATGAGGTCTCCGGCACCGAACATCCCTCGACGATCGCCACGAAGCTGGCGCTCGCCCGCCTGTATGCCGCGAATGGAAACTATTCGGCCGCACTGGAAGTCGGCGCGCGGCTGCCCGAGATCTGGGACCGCACCTACGGTCCGGCGGATCCGGTCACCGTCGCCGCGACGCGGGAGGTCGCCGAATGGACCGAAAAGCTCAGCGCCACTTGATCGAACAGCCCATGCTGGGCCGATGCGGTTCCGGTACCGGCTTACCGGCCAGCACCGCCTCGACGGCCGCGCGTAAATCGTCACCGGTCACCGGCTTGCCGTTGCCCGGGGTGGATTCGTCGAAGGCGCCGCGGTAGGCGAGTTCGAGCCCTGAGTCGTAGAGGAAGAAATCGGGGGTGCACGCCGCATGGAACGCGCGGCCGACATCCTGGGTCTCATCGATCAGATAGGGGAAGGTCCAACCGGCGCGGATCGCCTGATCGCGCAGCTGCAGCGGCGCGTCGTCGGGGTACGCGGCGGCGTCGTTGGTGCAGATCGCCACCACCGGCATCGCCTCCATAGCACCCGCCAGTTCGCCGAACGCCGCCTCGATATGTTTTACGTACGGGCAGTGGTTGCAGACGAATGCGACCAACAGTCCGGGCCCGTCCGCGTAATCGGCGCGGGTGTGTAGCGCGCCATCGAGATCGGGCAGCGAGAATTCGGGCAGCGGGGTGCCGAGCGGCACCATCAGCGATTCGAGGGCCATGGCGGATGCCTTCCATCCGGTACGGGACGGTGCGAAGCCTAACGCCGTCCCGTGTGCGCGACGGGGAATTCACGGCGGCGAATTCGAATGTTGCGCCGGAATTGGCGGCACCGTCACGTTGAGCGTTCAAGCGCGGGTTGCCGAGGCGTGGCGGCGCCCGATCGCCGGATGTCCGGATTCCGTTTATTTGCCACTTAATTGCCGAATTTCCGGCTGGGGTACTGTGCGGCACCGCGACACCTGTTCTGTTCCATTCGATCGCCGAGCCGAGAGGCGGACTTCGTGAAACTGATCTGGATGACGGTTGTGGCACTGATCTCGCTTGCCGTAACCGGCTGTGCGGACGATAAATCCTCGAATACGGAATCGAGTTCGCCGACCGCGGCGTCGAGTAATTACGAATCGTCCGCCGCGTCGACGAGCGAAACCGACGATCCGAGTGGCGGGGTGCGCATCCCGATCGGCGAAACCAAGACGGTGGTGGTGCCCGCCGATGCGGTTCTCGATATCAAGGTGCCTGCCGCATGGGGCGCCGCGGCATCGGGTCTGCGCTGTTCGGTGCTGGACGGCGCGGGCCGCAACGAGGATCTGCGTTCCTCGGACGTGAAAAAGACACAGCAGATCAACGGGCACGATTGGATGACCTTGTGGACGTTTTCGGCGCCACCCAACGCCGAGTTGACGGTGGGTTGCAAGGATCCGAATTCGAAGATCCCGGCGGATAATCAGAATCCGTATATCAGGGTGATTCCCCGAGGTTTGCTACCGCACTGAGCGGGCGGCTCAGTGCGGTTCCGCACCCCGCTGCGACGCGGGCGCCCAGCCCGCCGATCTGGTGTGGGCCCGATCGGCGGAGCTGCGCACCCGGTAGACGATTTCGACCGAATCGCCGGGCAGCGGGCGGGTGCTGCGCAGTTCGAGACCGGTGTCGGGATCCAGCGCATCGGTGAGCCGCATGCCGCCGCCCAGCAGGAACGGCAGCACGATCAGTTCGATGGTGTCGAGTGCGCCGAGGGCGCGATAGGTCTCGATTGTGCGCGGCCCGCCGATGAGGTGTACATCGCGACCGCGGTTGGCGGCACGGATACGGTCGAGCAGACGCACCGGATCGGCGTCGACCGTGACGTGGTCGGGCGTGCCCGCCGGGCGATGCGAGGCGAGCACGAATACGTCCAGGTTCGGCCACGGCCATCGGTCGTTGGTGAGCGCCGGCTCGAAGGTGGTGCGTCCCATCAGCGCGGCCTCACATGATTCGACGAATTCGGGGACGCCGTGGCTGCGGCCCGGGGCGTACGCGGGGTCGACCACCTGGGGTGGCCAACCGTTCGGTGTGGTGATGTAGCCGTCGGCACTGGTGCACAGTCGCGCTCGTATCCGCATACCGGCTATGACGGTCCGGCTCAGTCGAATTCATCGCCGCCTACGCGGCGCGGTCGAACTGCTGCCGGAACACCTTGGCGGCCACCGGCTCGAAGGTCAAGATCCGGGCCAGTCGGTTGCGCAACCAGAGTTGCGACGGACCTGCCGGGACCAGCAGGGCGCTGCTCAGCTTGGTCGTCCGCTGATGTTTGGCGACCGTCGGACGCAGGGTGGCCTCGTAGCGGTCGAAGGCGCGGCGGTGGTCGCCCGCGGCCGCCGCGAGTTCGGTGGCGAGCAGGTGTGCACCGGTCAGCGCCAGCGACGCGCCCGCGCCGGACAGCAGGGTCGCGCAGTAGCCCGCGTCGCCGACGAGCGCCACCCGCCCGCTGGACCAGTGCGGGATCCGGATCTGATCTGCCGCATCGAAATAGAACGATTCGTCGGCGGTGGCTTGCGCGAGCAGTTCGCGCACCCGCCAACCCGGAATGTCGAAGTACTTGCGCAGCAACGCCTTCTGCGCGTCGCGGTCGCGGTGATCGAATTCGAGCACGCGCGGCTCGCGGAACCCGAAGAAGGCGCCCGCGATGTCGTGTGCGGCCGAGCGATAGACACCGGCGACCTTGCCGGGAATGTTGTAGAGCGTCACCGTACCCGGCGCACCGAAGGACGAATCCACCTGCGCCGTAGCGAAATACAGGCCGAGATGGTGTACCGCCCGCGCCTCGGGGACGATCGCGAGATTCCTTACCCGCGAATGCAATCCGTCCGCGCCGATGACCAGATCGAATATCTCGGTGGTGCCGCCCGCGAAGGTGACCGCCACCCCGTCCGGCCGCCGGGTGAGCGCCTCGATGGTCGTGCCGAAGCGGTATTCCGTTTCGGCCGAGGTGATTTCGTATAGTTTGCGGGCCAGATCACCCCGCATGATCTCGATATCGTCGGCGGTGTTGAACGTGCTGTTGGGCATGGTCGCCACCGGTGCGCCCCGTTCGTCGACGAAGGTGAGGGCCCGGATATCGGTGGCGAGCTCGCGCAGCTCGGGCAGGATGCCCATCTGCGCGACCAGGCGCACGGCGTCGCCGCGCAGGTCGACGCCGTTGCCGCCCGGACGCACGGCGGGGGCGAGCTCGACGATCGTCGTGCGGAACCGGTTGCGGTTGAGCCAGTAGGCGAGGGCGGGCCCGGCGATGCTGGCGCCGGAAATGAGGACGTTGCGGTTGCTTGACATGCTGTGCTCCCGGATCGGCTGACCGATGGTCAGTCATTACGGTATGACGCTGACCATCGGTCAGTCAACGGCTACGATCGGGAGGTGGACGACGAGAATCACGCGGGCATGCGCGAGCGCATCCTGGCGGTCGCGCTCGATCTGTTCGGCGCGCACGGCTATCACCGCACCTCGGTTCGCGCCATCGCCGAACAGCTCGGCATCACCAAAGCCGGTGTGCTGTACCACTATCCGAGCAAGTACGACATCCTTGCCGGGCTGGCCGAGCCACTGCTCGTCGCGATGGAGCGGACCGTCGCCACCGCTGGGCGGGCCGAACCCGCCGTGGCGCGGCGGATGGTGGTCGAGGGTCTGCTCGATGTCTACCTCGCCCACCGCTATCTGCTGCGGCTGAGCCTCAGTGATCTCGCGATGGCCGGTCCCGGCAGTATTTTCGAGCGATTGCGGACGGCCATGGTGCGGGCCAACGAGCTGGCGGCCGGACCGCATCCGACCTTCGCGGAACGGGTGCGCGCCTCGCAGATCATCGCGAGCCTGGGCGATCCGGTCGTGCTCTACGCGGAGGCGCCGCTCGACGAGCTGCGCGCGGAGGTCCTCGCCGGTATCGAACTCCTGTACGGCGAAGGACCGCAGCGGGTTTCGGGACAGCGCGGCCGCCCCGCCGCGCTCACCCCCGAACTCGTCGCGGTGGCGCGGCGGATGAGCGTCGACGAGGGCCGGAGTGTTCCGGAGATCGCGCGGGAACTCGGGGTGTCACGGGCGACGGTCTACCGATATCTCAAATAAAACTGATTATTGAGACGATATTTTTGAGATATCGCGATGTGACGAGAATCCGGCTACCCGCTGTCGGTGGGTGCTTATAGCGTCGAAGGTATGGCGGACGAGACGGCGGGCTATCGCGAACGGCCGTCGCGCATGGCCGGTGCCGTCCTCTGGACCCGCACCGTCGCCGCGTGCGACGCGTCGCATCCCGTCCTGCCCGATGGCTGCATCGATCTCATCTGGTCCAACGGGCGTTTGTTCATCGCGGGTCCGGACACCGCGGCCCAGTACCCGGCCATCCGTCCCGGCACGAGCCTGGCCGGTATCCGCTTCTATCCGGGCACCGCACCCGGCCTGCTCGGCGTGCCCGCGCACGAATTGCGGGACCGCCGCGTCGATTTGGACGAGCTGTGGCCCACCGCGACGGCCCGCAGGCTCACCGAGCAGGTGGACGCGGCCGTCGATCGCGGCGCCGCGCTGGAATCCATCGCGCTGGCCAGGGCCGCCGCGGTCGATCCGCCCGATCCCCGGCTGCGCCGCATCGTGACGGCGCTGGACTCGGGCTGGACGATCGCCGCCACCGCCGAGGCGGTCGGCCTCGGCCCTCGGCTGCTGCACCGCCGTTCGCTGGCCGCATTCGGCTACGGGCCGAAAACATTGGCCAGGGTGCTGCGGCTACAGCGGGCGCTGCGGGCGGCGCGTGGCGGCGCGCCGCTGGCCGAGACGGCTGTCGTCACCGGCTTCGCCGACCAGGCGCATCTGTCCCGCGACGTGCGCGAACTGACCGGAATGCCGTTGCGGGAGTTGCTATCTCGCTGACCGGCGCGAGGTGGCGATTCGATGGGGTCTAGGAATCGAGGGCCGCGCACAGGTCGACGCTGTTGCCATCCGGATCGTGCACCGTCGCGTACCGCTGGCCCCAGAACGCGTCCCACGGCTTCAATTGGCCGTGATACCCGGCGGCGGTGAGCTCGTCGTACACGCGATCGACCTCGGCCGGGCTCGCGCACAGGAAGGCGAACCCGATGCGGCCCGGCGACGCGGGCGGCTGCCATTCGGGGTAGAACGAGCGGATGGTGTCCTCGGTGTCGAGGCACAGTCGCAGGCCGCCGCCCAACTCGGCTTCCACATGCGGTTCGGTTTCGGAGCCCGCGGGGAAGGTCAGTCCGAGTCGGCGATAGAACGCCAGTGCGGCGGTCATATCGTTGACGACGATGCCGATGAAGCTGAGTTGTGGAGTCATATCCGCAGCGTATGGCGCTCGGGCCGGGGCGGTCTTGAAGAAATCGGACGCCCCCGGGTCAATGCCTGGACACCGGCACCAATTCCGCGATGAGGTTCTCCACCAGGATCCGGATGCGATCGCGGATCGGCCGGATGCCATCCAGGCCGTGCCCGGCCGGATCGGGCAGGTCCCAGTTGCGGTAGCTGATGCCGGGGAAGAACGGACACGCCTCACCGCAGCCCATGGTGACGACCACATCGGAAATACCGACCGCCTCGTCCGTCAACGGAGTCGGGCGCCGCGCGGAGATATCGATGCCGAGCTCGGCCATCGCGGCCACCGCGGACGGATCGACGGCCGCCGCCGGTTCGCTGCCCGCCGAACGCACTTCGATGCGATCGCCGGCCAGCGCGGTCAGGAATCCGGCGGCCATCTGCGATCGCGCCGCGTTCTGCACGCAGACGAACAGCACGCTCGGTGTGTGGGTCATGCATCGCCTTTCGCTGGATGGACGGTTCCCGGGTTCCCGCCGAAACGCTGTCGTAGCGTAAGGGAATACGTACACCGGAACCGTAAGGATGGGCTCGACGTGCACATCGTCACCATCGCGCCTGCGTTACGGTGCCGCGGGTGACCTGCGGATACTTTCGAAAGCCGTTGTGGCGCTTGACCGCTCGCGCAGCCCCGGACACCGCCCGGCCGAGCCCACTCGGGCGCGGGCCCGATATTCGCTTAACCTTGATCGATATGAGCACCGACTGGCGCCGCCGCACCGGCCGGATCGGAGTCCTCACCGGCGCGGGCATCTCCACCGATTCCGGCATTCCCGACTTCCGTGGGCCGCGCGGTGTGTGGACGAAAGATCCGATCGCCGAACTGCTTTCGACCTACGACAACTACATCGCCGATCCGGACCTGCGCCGCCGCTCCTGGCTGGCCCGCCGCGACAATCCGGCCTGGCAGGCCAGGCCCAACGCCGCGCACCGAGCGCTGGTGGAGTTGGAGCGGGGCGGGCGCGCGGTCACCATCATCACCCAGAACATCGACCGCCTGCACCAGCGCGCCGGATCGACGCCGGAGCGGGTGATCGAGATACACGGCAATATGTTCGAGGTGGTCTGCGTCGGCTGCGACTATCAGACATCGATGGAGGCGGCGCTGGCCCGGGTGGCGGACGGGGAACCGGATCCGCCCTGTCCCGAATGCGGCGGAATACTGAAGGCCGCGACGATCATGTTCGGCCAGCAGATGGACGCGCACACCGTCACCAAGGCCGCCCTCGCCGCGCAGACCTGTGAAATCTTCCTGGCCATCGGCAGTTCACTGCAGGTGGAGCCGGCCGCGTCGATGTGCGCGGTCGCGGTGGACGCCGGTGCGGATCTGATCATCGTGAACGCCGAACCGACGCCGTACGACGGTATCGCGAGCGAGCTGGTCCGTGAGCCGATCGGCACCGCCGTGCCGCGGCTGGTGTCGGAAATCCTTTCGGCCTGAACCGAACTCGTCAGACCGAGCCGAGCATCCGGTCGACGTAGGCATTGGCGAAGTGGCCCTTGGGGTCGAATCGCCGCCGCGCCTCGGCGAAGCGCTCCCAGTCCGGGTAGCGATCGCGCAGCGTCTCCCAGGTCTGGAAGTGCCGCTTACCCCAGTGTGGGCGGCCGTCGTATTTGTCGAAAACCGCTTCGCAGGCACGGAAATACGGTTCGTAGTCCATGCCGCGGTACTGGTGCACGGCGATATAGCAGGTTTCCCGCCCGGTCGCGGGGGAGAGGAACGCGTCGTCGGGTGCGACCCAGCGCACCTCGATGGGCATCGGCGTATCGAATTTCCGTGCCAGTTCCTTGATTTCGCGGATGGCTTCAACGGAATGCGAACGGGGGATCGCGTATTCCATCTCGGTGAACCGAATCAGCCTGGGGGAGGCGAAGACTCGATACGAGCGGTCCACCTGCCTGCGGTAGCTGCCCGCGTACGCGGCGCCACGGTGGATCCACGGGATGGTGCGCGGGGCCCGACGGCCGAGCCGGCACAGCGCGTCGAAGGTGTAGTTGGACATGAGGATGTCGGCGAACCAGTCCACCGCCTTGCCGCGCGGCTGCTCCGGCAGCGCGACCCGGTTGTTGCGCTTGGTCATCGCCAGCGGGCTGTGCGCGAACATGTAGAACTCGAAATGCTCGTTGCCGTCGACATGTGAGTCCAGCTCGGTGAGCAGTTCATCGACCGGCATGGGGCGTTCGACGCCCTCCAAAACGAAGGACGGCACCAGTTGCAGCGTCACCTCGGTGACGATGCCGAGTGCGCCGAGGCTGACCCGCGCCGCGCGCCAGCCGTCGGGGTCGGTTTCGGCGTTCAACTCCACCCGGCTGCCGTCGGCGAGCATTAGCTCGATGGAATGTATTGCGGCGGAAAGGTTTTGCAGGGTGGCGCCGGTTCCGTGGGTTGCGGTGGCGGTGGCGCCCGCGATGGTCTGCACATCGATGTCGCCGAGGTTCGGGAAGGCGAGCCCGTGCGAGTGCAGCGCATTGCTCGCCGCGTTGAGCGTGCAGCCCGCCTGAACCCTGACCCGGCCCGTGGCGTGGTCTATGTCGAGTATGCGATCCAGTTTGCCGAGATCGAGCAGGACGCCATCGGTGAGGACGGTGTCGCTGAACGAGTGGCCCGCACCCGCCACCCGGACGGTCTGTCCGCGGGTGGCGGCGGCGCCGATGATTTCGGCGAGCTCGTCGGTATTGCGCGGGGACGCGATGGCCGCCGGGGCACAGCGCTGATCGCCCGCCCAGTTCACCCACGAGTTGGTCATGTGTCCAACTGTAGGTCAGCGGTGTGACCGCCGCTACTCAATGCGCGAAATGAAATGAAATGTCGATATTCGCCGGGCGGGTCACCGGCGACGGCCGGTGCAGGAGGCCGCCTTCGCGTGCTCGATCTCCTCCTCCGTCATCGGCGGCACGGACAGCGGCCTGCGCGGCACCGAATCGGCCCGGAGGCCGTTCAGCGCGATCGCCATATACCGCCGCCAGACCTCGGTATTGGCGGGCGCGGCGAATTCGGCGATGCCGTCGATCATGTGGATCAGCGCGAAGAAATCCGACGCGTCGACGCCGGGCGCGAGCACACCCGCCTCCTGGGCGCGCTCGACCAGGCCGCGAATGGACGGCTTGATCCGGTCGTCCAGAATCGCGGAAAACCGGTCCATATCCTCCTTGAGCTCCAGCATCACCGCGCTGAAGCCGCGGTTGTTCGCAAGGTGTTTGCTCGCGTACTCGAAGAATTCGACGATGCCGAGCCACGGGTCCGGATACTGCCGCGCGACATCGGCGGCGTCGGCGAACTCCAGCAGGTTCTGCTCGAAGACCTCGGTGATGAGCTCCTTCTTGTTCGCGAAGCGCCGGTACACCGTGCCGACGCCGACGCCGGCGCGCTCGGCCACATCGTCGAGGGTGATCTCGAGTCCGTGATCGGCGAACAGTTGCCGCGCCGCGGCGATGATGCGCTGCTGGTTGCGAGCGGCATCGGCGCGCAGGCGACGGGGCGGAGATACGGCCGTGGCGTGATTCACACCGTCATGCTAGCAACGATCGGGATTAAGTGGAGGCGGATCCTCCGTTATCGTGATAGCTTTCATTCGGGGAAAGCGGAGATGGCTTCTCCGGATCAATACTCGAGACAAAGGGGACATATGACTACCACGATCGACCGTGGGGCAACCGCCCCCGAGAAATCCGCGGCGGGTCGTCGCGGATCCCACGCAATGCGCTGGTGGGTGCTCGCCGTTCTCGGCGTCGCCCAGCTCATGGTCGTGCTCGACGCGACCGTCGTGAACATCGCACTCCCCGCAGCGCAGCGGGATCTCGGGTTCAGCGATGGCGACCGGCAATGGGTGGTCACCGGATACGCGCTCGCCTTCGGCAGCCTGCTGCTGCTCGGCGGACGCCTGAGTGACCTGTTCGGCCGCCGCACCACGTTCATCGTCGGTTTGATCGGATTCGCGGCCGCCTCCGCGGTCGGCGGCGCGGCTACCGGATTCGACATGCTGGTCGCGGCCCGCGTCGCGCAGGGCGTCTTCGGCGCACTGCTCGCACCCGCGGCGCTGTCCCTGCTGACGGTCACCTTCACCGAACCGTCCGAGCGAGCCAAGGCATTCGGCATCTTCGGCGCGGTCGCCGGTGCGGGCGGCGCGATCGGCCTGCTGCTCGGCGGCGCGCTCACCGAATGGGCCAACTGGCGCTGGGTGATGTTCGTCAACCTGGCGTTCGCGGCGGTCGCGCTGGTCGGCGCGGTGCTGCTGCTGGCCAAGCATGTGACCACCGATCGGCCGAAGCTCGACCTCCCCGGCACCGTCGTGGTGACCGCGGCGCTGTTCGGCATCGTCTACGGCTTCTCCCGCGCCGAATCGCACGGCTGGACCGATGCGGGCACGCTCGGCTTCCTGATCGGCGGTGTCGTGCTGCTCGGTGTGTTCGTCGCGATCGAGGCCAGGGTGGCGCATCCGCTGCTGCCGCTGCGCGTCGTGCTCGACCGCACCCGGGGCGCGTCGTTCCTGACCGTCTTCGTCATGGGCATCGGAATGTTCGCGATCTTCCTGTTCCTCACCTACTACATGCAGCTGACCATGGGTTACTCGCCGATCAAGACCGGCGTCGCCTTCCTGCCGATGGTCGCCGCGATGGTCGCCTCCTCGACCACCGTGCCCTCGCTGCTGCTGCCGAAGGTCGGGCCGAAGATCGTCACCAGCGTCGGATTCCTCGTCGCGGCGGCGGGTATGGCCTGGCTGACCCGGATCGGTCTGACCACCGGATACGCCTCGCACGTCCTGCCCGCGCTGATCCTGCTCGGCCTCGGTCTCGGTGGCGCGATGTCCACCGCGTTCCAGGGCGCGACCGCCGGGGTGCACCACGAGGACGCCGGTGTCGCGTCGGCGACGATCAACACCAGTCAGCAGGTGGGTGGTTCGATCGGCACCGCGCTGCTCAGCACCATCGCGGCCTCGGCGGCGAGCGACTACCTGGCGGGGAAGGTGCCGGACAAGCTGACCGTCGCACAGTCGATGATCGAGAGCTACACCACCAGCTTCTGGTGGGCCACCGGGATTTTCGTGGCCGGCGCGGTGATCATGGCGGTGCTGATGCCCAATACGGTGCCGGTGCCGTCGGAGGGCGAACCGGTGCTCGCGCACTGAATCGATCCTGTGCCGCAACATCTTTCAACTGAATAGCGACGGCGCCCGCGACACATCGGAGTGTCGCGGGCGCGGTGCTTTCAGCAGTTGCTCGGGGCGGGGAGTCCGGCGAACCGATCCGCGAGATAGCCGAAAGCCCTTGGCGCACCGGCGAATATGGCGGTGCCGTGATCGGCGCCCGGAATCATGTCCAGCAGTACCGGGGTGCCCGCCGCGCAGTAGCGGCCCATCACCTCCCTGGCCAGCCACGGGTTGACCTGATCGTTGGTGCCGTGCCACTCGTAGAGCGGGGCGCGCGGCACGCCGGGAAAGGTCTCGAGGCTGTTCTCGTGGATGATGCGGATGGTGGTCGGATCGGCATCCTCCATCCGGCCGAAGAAGACGTCGGCGAAGCCCTTGTTCGCGCCCGCGTTGATGATCTCCTGGGTGCACGCGTTCGCCACCTGGTCGCGCAGCGCCCAGCCCGCGGGTTTCAGTATGCGTTCCATCGGCAGCTCGTTCGGGTATTCGCGCTCCAGGCCGATGGCGGCCGCGAATCCGAGGCCGAACAGCGGGCTCGGCTGCAACCCGACATCGAGGGCGAGCTTGCCGATATTCACCGGGACACCGCCCTGTGCCACACCGACGATCGGCAGTTCCGGCGCGTATTCGGGGGCGAGCGCCGCCGCGAAGCCGGTGGCCATGCCGCCGCCGGAGTATCCGGCCATGCCGACCGGGCTACCCGCGAGATCGGCTGGGGGGAAACGTTTTACGGCTCGGATGCCGTCCAGGGTCAGGCGGCCGCCGAGCCGGGCCGCGCCGTATGCGCTCGTCGGCCCGAGGTGGTCGGGGACGGCGACGGCCCAGCCGCGGGCCAGCAGCAGGTTCAGCGCCGGGCCCTCCTGCATGGTGCCGTTGAACAGGCTGTGCGAGGGGGCGCACTGCATGCCGAGGGAGTTGACGAACGGCTGATACGACACCAGCGGCCGGTTGAGCCCGCCACCCGCGGGGATCAGGACTGTGGTCACGGCCGCGATGGGCTGGTCATAGGAGTTGGTGGAGCGATAGAGCAGTTGCCAGGCGGTCGCTCCCGGGTAGGCGCCGGTCGGCATCGGCCTGCTGCGGATGACATCGCCCGGTTGGAAATTACCGATATCCGGTGGGGCCCAATAGAAGCCGTCCGCGTCCGGAATCGGGTAGATCGGCGTCGCCGACGCGGGCGGCGCGTATGCCAGCGCCGCGACCGTCGCGGCCAGCGTCACCAGTAGCAGCTTGCGGAAATGCCTGTGCCCGGGCCTGCGTGGCGCAGCCCGGTATAGGAGGTGTCGAGCTCGTCCTGCCGCCATCGTCACTCCCGGAATAGGGGTCGGGGTTGATGGCACTTCGGCGGAAAACCTTCAGGGCATTCGTACGTGGAACCCGTCGGCATGTCAACGAACGACGCTGTTCGTGATCAATTGTCGCGCTCCCACCCGGAACAGACCAATTGGTGTCCCGATACCATTGCGGTCCCGGCGGTGCCGGATCCGGCCGTACGGGTTCGTAGACTTTTCCGAACGGCACCGCGAGCAAGGTGTCGGCTCACCTCGGGGGCGGTGCGCGGAATCAGCATGGCGCGGTAGCTGAACCTGAACGACACGGCGGACACGACGGCACGACGGAAGGGGGCAGGCGATGAACGAGACACCGGTCGGTGGCTGGCAGTCGGCGGCTCGATTGACCGTACTGCTGGACGAAGACGACAAGTGGCGACACGGCTCCCTCTACCACGAGATCGTGCGGCGGGCCAGAGACGCCGGGCTGGCCGGCGCCAGCGTATGGCGCGGCATCGAGGGATACGGCGCGTCCTCGCGCATCCACACCAGCCGGATCCTCGACCTGGCCGACCATCTACCCGCGGTGGTCACCATCGTGGACGAGGCACCGCGGCTACGCGCCTTCGTCGCAGAGAACGCCGAGCTGTTCACCTCCGTGAACGTCGCGCTGTCCCCGGTCGAGATCTGGCACGGGACGGTGCGATGAGCGAGGGTTTCGAATCTTTGCTGCCGCCCGGCACGTTCGCCGATAACATTGTCGGTTCGGCGCTGCCGGGCGCGAGTGCGAACAACTCCGTCCGCACCGCGGTGTACGCCGCCGAATGGGTGTGGACATGATCCTGATGACGAGCCGGGCGCAGCCGACACGGAAGGGAGACCCGAGCATGGCCCATGATCGAGCCGGGCGTCCCGCGCGCCCCACCGACCTCGCGGATATCGCCGGGCTGGTGACGGCCTACTACAGCCGCATTCCGGATCCGGCGGATCCGGCGCAGCTGGTGGCGTTCGGCACCTCGGGGCATCGCGGGTCCAGCCTGGATACCGCGTTCAACGAGGCGCACATCCTGGCCATCACCCAGGCGATCGTCGAATACCGCGCCACCCGCGGCATCGACGGCCCGGTGTATCTGGCGCGGGATACGCACGCACTGTCCGAACCGGCGTGGACCACCGCACTCGAGGTGCTCGCGGCCAACGACGTCACCGCGATCGTCGACGCGCGCGACCGCTACACCCCGACACCCGCGCTGAGTCATGCGGTGCTGCGCCACAATCGGGGCGGCACGCGGCATCAGGCCGACGGCATCGTGGTCACCCCGTCGCACAATCCGCCGCGCGACGGCGGCTTCAAATACAACCCGCCGCACGGCGGCCCGGCCGACACCGTCGCCACCGACGTCATCGCCGCGCGCGCGAACGAGTTGCTGCGCAACGGACTCGACGGGGTGAAGCGCACCACGCTGCAGCATGCGCTGGCGCACAAGGTGCAGCGCTACGACTACCTCGACCACTACATCGCCGACCTGCCGAATGTGTTGAACCTGGACGCGATTCGCGGCGCGGGCATCCGGCTCGGCGCGGATCCGATGGGCGGGGCCAGCGTCGACTACTGGGAGGAGATCGGGCAGCGCTACGACCTGGAACTCGAGGTCGTCAACCCGTTCGTCGACCCCACATGGCGATTCATGACGCTGGACAGCGACGGCAAGATCCGGATGGATCCGTCCTCCCGCTACGCCATGGCGTCGCTGGTGGCGATCAAGGACGACTACGACATCTCCACCGGTAACGACGCCGACGCCGACCGGCACGGCATCGTCACGCCCGACGGCGGGCTGATGAACCCGAACCACTTCCTCGCCGTCGCCATCGAATACCTGGTCGCGAACCGGATGGGCTGGGATGCGCTGACCAAGATCGGCAAGACGGTGGTCACCTCATCGATGATCGACAGGGTGGTCGGCGTGCTCGGCCGCGATGTGCACGAGGTGCCGGTGGGCTTCAAATGGTTCGTGCCCGGATTGTTCAGCGGCAGTTTGGCATTCGGCGGTGAGGAGAGCGCGGGCGCATCGTTCCTGCGGATGGACGGCACCGTCTGGACCACCGACAAGGACGGAATCCTGTTGGCGCTGCTGGCCGCCGAGATCGCGGCCGTCACCGGGCAGAGCCCGTCGGCGCGCTACGTCGAACTCGAGCGCCGATACGGCAGCCCGGCGTACGCGCGCGTCGACGCGCCGGCCAGCGCGGAACAGAAAGAGCTGCTCGCGAAGTTGACTCCGGACATGATCGGTACGAAGGAGATCGCCGGGGAACCCGTCACCGCCGTATTCACCCGGGCGCGCGGTAACGGCGCGCCGCTCGGCGGGCTGAAGGTCACCACCGAGAACGCGTGGTTCGCCGCGCGCCCGTCCGGAACCGAGGACAAGTACAAGATCTACGCGGAATCGTTCCACGGCGCCGACCACCTGGCCCAGGTGCAGGCGGCCGCGGAGGAAATGGTGGGGCAGGCGCTTACCGGTGCGCAGCAGTAGCTCCCGGACCCTGCCCGCCGAGATCTGGGTGTTGGTCGGGTCCGCCTTCATCGTCGCCATCGGCTTCGGGTTGGTGTCGCCGGTGCTGCCGCAGTACGCGCGCAGCTTCGGCGTCGGGGTGGCCGCGGCCTCGGCGATCGTCTCCGCGTTCGCGCTGATGCGTTTGCTGTTCGCGCCGTTGAGCGGGCGGCTGGTGCAGCGGCTGGGCGAGCGGTGGGTCTATCTCGGCGGACTGTTGATCGTCGCGGTGTCGACCGGGGCCAGCGCGCTGGCCCAAAGTTATTGGCAGCTCATGGTTTTGCGATCCGCGGGCGGAATCGGGTCCACCATGTTCACGGTTTCCTCGCTGGCACTGGTGATTCGGCTGTCGCCGCCGCTGGAGCGGGGCCGGGTGTCCGGGCTGTGGTCGTCGAGTTTTCTGATCGGGTCGGTGAGCGGGCCGCTGGTCGGCGGCGCGCTGGCCGGGCTCGGGCTGCGCGCGCCGTTCGTGATCTACGCGGTCGCGCTGTTGATCGCGGCCGCGGTTGTCTATGTGAGCCTGCGTAATTCGACGCTCGCGGCACCCGAACCGGTCGGCGAGGTGCGGATGATGAGCTTCCGCGAGGGGTTGGCGTTGCCGGAATACCGCGCGGTGCTGCTGTCGAATTTCGCCAACGGCGCAGCGGTTTTCGGTGTTCGGATGGCGCTGGTGCCGCTGCTCGTCGTCGAGGTGCTGCACCAGTCCGCCGGCATGGCGGGCGTCACGCTGACGGTATTCGCGGCGGGCAATGTCGCGGTGCTGTTTTCGGCGGGGCGGCTCTCGGATCGCTTCGGCCGCAAACCTTTCCTGGTGATCGGCTCGATCATCTGCGCGATCGGCACCGCCGGACTCGGCATCGCGCCGAACCTGCCCTGGCTGCTGGCGACCTCGTTCGTCGCGGGCATCGGCTCGGGCATGTTCACCCCCACCCAGCAGGCCGCCCTCGCCGACATCATCGGTCCGCGCGGCCGCGGCGGCCCGGTGCTCGCCGGATTCCAGATGTCGATGGATCTGGGCACCGTCCTCGGCCCCATCGCGGTAGGCGCACTGGCGCAACAGGTTTCGTACGGACTCGGACTCGCGGTCACCGGTGGGCTGTTGGCCATCGCGGCGCTGGTGTGGGCGCTGGTGCCGGAGCCGTCGTGGCGCAGCGCCGCGGAACCCGCTGACGCGCTCGCGATTCCGGTGGGGGTCCAAGATGCGGCGGAAGCCGTTCCGGAGGCCGTTGATGTTCGGGCCGCGGACGAATCCGCTCGAGATGCGGCGGAGCGGGGCACCGATAACCTACGCGCACAAAGGTAACCACGAGAGTGCCAGGAGCTGGGGTCGGGTAGTAGTTGTTGTCTAACTCTGAGCGACAATTCAGGTTCACACCCGGCGTTGTCGCTCAGAGTTAGACAACAACTATCCTGCCTGACCCATACCGCAGTGTTTCGCGCAAACATTCAGCTTTCCAGTTCGGCTATCGCATGCCCGAAAACCGTGCCCTGCGGATTACAGGTTGTCCGCGCGACGGTCGCGCGGGGATGTAAGGATCGCTCAATGGCTGGTCGCGTGCTCGCAGTGGATCTCGGGAAGACGAGTTGTCGGGGGTCGATGCGGGTCGACGGGGTGCAGGTGGGGTTCGCCGAGGTGGCGGGGACGCCGGGGCTGGCGAGCGCCGGGGGTGTCGCTATGGCGGAGAAGGCGATTCGGGCGGTGCTGGCCGGGATCGGGCCGCAGGAGTTGCCGCTGGCGGTGTGTGTCGGCGCGGCGGGTGCGGTCGCCGCGCCGGAGGCGGCGGTTCGCTTGGCGGAGGGGCTGGCGAGTTTGCCGGAGGTCGGCCGGGTGGCGGTGACCTCGGACGCGGTGACCGCGCACGCAGGGGCGCTCGGCGGCGGGCCGGGTGTGGTGCTCGCGGCGGGGACGGGGACGGTGGCCACCGCGGTGGACGAGATGGGGCGGTTCACCCGGGTTGACGGCTGGGGGCCGCTACTGGGGGATGTGGGTAGCGGCGGCTGGATCGGTGCGGAGGGTTTGCGGGCGGTGCTGCGCGCGCACGACGGGCGCGGCGCCGCGACGGTGTTGCTGGCCGAGGTTGCCGAGCTGTACGGTATCGCGCCCGATGAGTTGCCGAAATTTCTTGGGCAGCAAGAGAATCCGACGCTGGTGGCGGCACGGTTCGCCCCCGTCGTCGCGCGGGCCGCGGCCTCGGACGAGGTTGCCGCCGAGATCATGTCGGCCGCGGGCGCGGCGCTGGGGCGCTCGGTGTGCGCGGCGATCGAGCGGTCCGGTTTGCCGAGCCCCGTGCCCTTCGCGATAACGGGCGGGTTGGTCAATCTGGGTGGACCATTGCTCGACCCGCTGGATGCCGCGATCACCTACCCGGTCGATCGCCGCGTGCCGGCCGGTGGCCCGATCGATGGTGCGGCGTTGCTGGCGGCCGATCGGTCGACCGTGCTCGAACCCCTGATCGCCCGCATCGATACCCAACCCCTATGAAATAGGATTCAAGTCCTATGAATTAGGGCTGACAATCGTTGACAGGCCATCTGTGACGATTGACACTTACTTGCGCCAGGTTCGCCAGTCATCCGGGAGAGTCGCGATGAACGCACTCAATCTAGCCGTCATCGTCGTCTATCTGGTGACCGTGGCGTGGATCGGCCTGCGCCTGTCCGGTAAACAGAAATCGAGCAGCGACTACTTCGTCGGCGAGGGCCGGATGCCGTGGTGGACCGTCTGCTTCTCGGTGGTGGCGACCGAGACCAGCGTGCTCACGGTCATCTCGGTGCCCGGCGGCGCATACACCGACCAGGCCTTCGGCAATGTGGAGCTGGCGCTCGGCTACATCATCGGCCGCACCATCGTGGCAATCGTGCTGATCCCGCTGTACAAGCGCGGCGGCTTCGTCAGCGCCTACCAATATCTGGAGTTGCGCTTCGGACGCTATCTGCAGGGCGTCGCATCGGTGACCTTTGTCGTCACCCGCCTGCTTGCCGAGGGCGTGCGGCTGTTCGCCTCGGCCATCCCGATCAAACTGCTGCTCAGCGAGTTCGGGCTGACCGTCGGCTACGACGTGATCATCGTCGCGCTCACCCTGCTGACGGTGGTGTACACCTATCTCGGCGGCATCAAGGCCGTCATCTGGACCGACGCGCTGCAGATGGGCCTCTACCTCGTCGGCGCGCTCATCGCGATCGCCGTGCTCACCGGTCACGTCGGCGCGTCCGGTTGGTCGAAGGCGTTGGACGGCGGCAAATTCCGGCTCTTCGACACCGATTTCGGGCTGGCGCACGTGCTCACCAGTTCCTTCGCCATGCCGACGGCCATCATCGGCGGCGCGATCTTCGCCATGGCCTCGCACGGCTCGGATCAGCTGATCGTGCAACGCATTCTGGCCACCCGATCGCTGCGCGACAGCCAGCGGGCGATGATCGGTTCAGGCATCTTCATCGCCATCCAGTTCGCGGCCTTCTCGCTGGTCGGCGCGCTGTTGTGGTCCTACAACGGCGGTAAGTCGGTCAAGGATCTCGGCCTCGGCAGCTCCGACAGCCTGTACCCGAACTTCATCCTGCACGGCCTGCCGGTGGTGATCTCCGGCCTGCTGGTGGCCGGAATCCTCGGCGCCGCAATGGGTTCGCTGTCCTCGGCGCTGAACTCGATGGCGAATTCCACGGTGGCCGACATCATCCGGAGTTTCGCGCAGCGCACGCTCGACGACCGGACCATGCTGCGCCTGGCCCGGGTGATGACGCTGGTGTGGGCGGTGCTGATGGCGCTGTTCGCGATGGGCTTCAGCTCGACCACCGGCAATGTCTACCTGACGGCGCTGACGATCGCGGGCTACACCTACGGCGCCCTGCTCGGCGCCTTCCTGTTGGGTCGAATCGTCAAGCGCGCCAACCAGTTCGACGCCATCGTCGCCTTCGTCGCGACGGTGATCGTCATGACGATCGTGGTCCGGGTGATCAAGGTGGACGTCGACGTCGCGGGCAAGGTGGTCCAAAAGGGTATCGCCGCACAGTGGTTGGTGCCGATCGGCGTGCTCGTCACCCTGGTGGTCGGCGGTGCGACGAGCATGTTCCACCCGGCGCCGCAGCCGCGGCCGGAACCGGTCGAGGCGGTGGTCTAGTGCGGGTGATCGGGTTGATGTCGGGGACCTCGCACGATGCGATCGATGCGGTCGGTGCGGATATCTCGTTGCGGGACACCGAATTACAGGTTCGCATCGTAGGTGGGCTCAGCCTGCCGTACCCAGAGCGCGTGCGCGCCGAACTCATCGCCGCGCTGCCGCCCGCCGCACTGAATATGGCTGCGGTCTGCCGCCTCGACACCTGGATCGGTCAGGCCTTCGCCGCCGCAGCCGAGGCGGCGGTGCACGAATTCTTCGACGGCACAGCCGATCTCGTCGCCTCACACGGACAGACGGTCTACCACTGGGTGCACGGCGGTGCGGTACTGGGCACCCTGCAGCTGGGCCAGCCCGCCTGGATCGCCGAACGCACCGGACTGCCGGTGGTCGGCGATTTTCGCTCCCGCGATATCGCCGCGGGCGGTCAGGGCGCACCGCTGGTCGGGCTGTTCGACGTGCTGTGGCTGCGCGGGCGGCCCGGCCGCGCGGCCGCGCTGAATATCGGCGGCATCGCCAACGTGACGGTGCTCGGTGATCCGCCGGTCGCATTCGACACCGGCCCGGGCAACGCGCTCATCGATGCCGCGGTGGAACTCGCGACCGCGGGCGCCGAGCATTTCGACCGCGACGGCCTGCGCGCTGGGCGCGGCCGGGTGGACGAAACGCTGCTGAAGACACTGCTCGCCGAACCCTATTTCGGCGCGCCGCCGCCCAAGACCACCGGCAAGGAGCTGTTCAACCGTGCCTACCTCGAGCGCGTGTTGCGGGTCTCGGCGTTACCGGCCGACGATATCGTCGCCACTGTGACCGCCTTGACCGCTCGAACAATTGCCGATTCGCTCGCACCCTATTCGCCCACCGAGGTGATCGCCTCAGGCGGCGGGACCAGAAATCCGGTGCTCATGCGGATGCTGCGCGGCGAGTTGGCCACCGCCGAACTGCGCACCTCCGACGATCTCGGCCTGCCGTCGCCCGCCAAGGAGGCCGCGGCCTTCGCGGTGCTCGGCTTCCTCACCGCGCACGGTCTGCCCGGCGTGCTCCCGGCCTGCACCGGTGCGCGGCACGCGTCGGTGCTCGGATCGCTCACCCCGGGAGCGGCCGGATTCGGCCTGCCACCGCGTCCGGCCGTGGCGCCGCGGCAGCTGACGGTGGTGGGCTGACCATGGCCGACGGAGATGATGTCCGCACCCGCCTGCTGGCGGCACTGCCCAACCTGACGCCGACCGCGCTGCGGGTGGCCAGGGTGATCCGCGACGATCCGGCGGGCGCCGCGCAGCTGACCGTCAACCAGCTCGCCGAACGCGCCGAGGCCAGCACCTCCGCGGTGGTGCGGCTGGCGAAAATGCTCGGCTACGAGGGCTATCCGCAGCTGCGGCTGGCGCTGGCGGCCGCGGCGAGCGTCGATGCGGGCACCCCGGTGTTCGCCACCGATATCGTCGCCGACGACGCGCTGGGCAAGGTGATGCAGAAGCTCACCGCCTTCGAGACCGAGGGCATGCTGGCCACCGCCGACCTGGCCGATCCGGCGACGATGGAGGCCGTCGTCGACGCGCTGGTCCGGGCGCGGCGGGTGCTGCTGGTGGGGATCGGCGCATCCGGGCTGGTCGCGGTGGATATGGACCAGAAGCTGAACCGCATCGGCATGTGGTGCCACGTGTGCACCTCGGAGGACGGCGCGCTGGTGCAGGGCAGCCTGCTGCGCGAGGGCGATGTGCTGGTGGCCTTTTCGCATTCGGGGGAGACCCAGGCGATCGTCGAGGCCACCCGGCGGGCGGCCGCGGCGGGCGCGACCACCGTCGCGGTGACCGGCGGCGCGCAGTCGCGGCTGGCCCGGACGGTGGCGCATACGCTGCTGGTCGCCGGGCGCGAGGACGGATTCCGCTCGGCGGCCATGGCGAGCCGGATGAGTCAGTTGCTTGTCGTCGACGCGCTGTATGTCGGTGTGCTGCAACGCACACCGGCGGCGGCGGTCGCACTGCGCCGTACATATGACGCGGTGGTCGACCGGCGCAAGAGTAGAGAAACGCAGGAGGAGCAGTGAGGCTCGATGGAGATCGGTGAGCTAACCACCGAGTCGGTGAATCCGCGCACGGCAGGGCTGGATTCGATGCCGGTCGAACAGCTGTTGCGCGCCATGAACGCCGAGGACGCCGGGGTGGCCGCCGCGGTGGCCGAGGCTATTCCGGATATCGCGCGGGCGGTCGAGTCGATCGTCGCGGCGCGCGGTCGCGGTGGCAGGCTGATCTATGTCGGCGCGGGCACCAGCGGCAGGCTCGGCGTGCTGGACGCGGTGGAGTGCCCGCCGACGTTCGGCACCGATCCGGCCGAGGTGGTCGGGGTGATCGCGGGCGGAATGGTGGCGCTGTCGCGGGCGGTCGAGGGCGTCGAGGACGATCCGGCGCTGGCCGCGCGGGATCTCACCGCGCTGAATCCGGCGCTCACCGCGGCGGATGTGGTGGTCGCGCTGGCCGCCAGCGGCCGAACCCCTTATGCCATCGGCGCTTTGCGGTATGCGCGTTCGGTCGGCGCTGCGACCGTTGCGGTTTCCTGCAATCGCCATGCCGAACTGTCCGACCACGCCGATATCGGTATCGAAATCGATACCGGCCCAGAGGTTTTGACGGGTTCGACGCGGCTCAAGGCGGGCACCGCGCAGAAAATGGTGTGCAATATGCTCTCGACCGCGGCGATGGTGCGGTCCGGCAAGGTGTACGGCAACCTGATGGTCGATGTGAACCCGTCCAACGTCAAGCTGGTGGACCGTGCCCGGCGCATCGTCGCGGAGGCCACCGGCGTCGATTCCGCGACCGCCGCAGCGCTTTTGACGGCCGCCGACGGGCATCCGAAGACGGCCATCGTCATGCAGCTGGCCGGTGTCGATCAGGCCGCGGCGCACAAGCTGCTGGCCGACGCGGACGGGTTCGTTCGCGCTGCCGTACGGCAGCCGACCTGAAAATCATTCGGGGCGTTCGGTTTTCGCTGTGCTGGGGTGAAACCTAGGCCGGTCGTTCGATTTTCGCGATCAGCACCGCGCCGTTGCGTGCCGTCACCGTCACGAACTGGCGGTAGCTGTGCACGGTGGCGTCGGGCCGGATCTCGGAGACCACCACGTCGAATCGGCCGTCGGATATCGGGGTGATCAGCACGCAGTGCTTGGTGTCCGCCGGTATCGATGCGATTCCGGTATCGATGACATCCGCGGCCGACACCGCCGCGTCCGGTGTGGTCGCCTGCCTGGCGACCGTGCCGGAGCGGGCGACGTAGTAGGCGTGCTGGAAGGCGAGGATGACGTTCGGCCCGGAGTCGGTGCCACCGATTCCGTTGCCGCGCACCAGTTGTTCGGTGCGGACGGGTTCACAGCCGGGTCCGCCGCCGAGTACCGGATCGACGACGACGGCCGATTGGCGCGGACCGGTGGCGGCCGCCGTGTACACCAGCACCACCGTCACCGCGGCGACGGATCCGGCCACCGCGAGCCCGAGCACCAGCCAGATCCGCCGCAACCCGCGCCGCAGCGGCCGGTGCCCCGCCCGCCGCCGTCCGGCGCGTTGCGGCGGGAGCATCCCAGGCCAGACCGGTTCGGCTGCTCTGCGCCTGCGGCTGTTCGACGACATCGCCACACCCCCTCTACGGGTGTCCGTCAGGTGGCCAAGTACTTACCCACCCCATCGGCTCTCCTTACCGTCCCCGTGGGTGCCCCTCAATGCTGTTGTGAAATAACAAGTTTGCACAATTCGGGCGGCCGTGGCGGCCGAATCGGCTGTGGATTCGCCGAATCCGCCGTCGACCGGCGCTCAGCGCGGGACGACCGTGGTGGGCAATGCCGCGAAACCGCGGTTGTTGGTGGAGTGGATTCGCCGCGCGCCATCGGGATCGATGTCGTAGTCGGCGACCGCGGCGACGATCTCCTCCAGCGCTATCCGCATCTCCAACTGGCCCAGATTTGCGCCGAGGCAGTGGTGGCGGCCGCTGCCGAAGGCGAGCGACGCGGAGGTGTCCCGGTGCAAATCGAAGACGTCCGGATCCGGGAACACCGCCGGGTCGCGGTTGGCCGACGCCAGGAGCAGCACCACCCGGGCACCCGCCGGAATCTTCACCCCGTGCAGTTCGACCGGTTCGGTCGTGCTGCGCAATATGGTCTGCCCCGCGGGTTCATAGCGCAGCGTCTCGGCGACCCATTCGGCGATCCGGCCGCCGAATGCCAGGCGCCGCTGGTCCGGATGCCGCCACGCGGCGTGCCAGGCCTGGCCGAGGTTCAGCATCACGGTTTCGATGCCTGCGCCGATCAACAGGATCAATACGCCGACGATCTCCGCCGGGGTGAGCCGGTCGTCCGCGTCGGCGGCATCGAGCAGGTCGGACAGCAGGTCGTCGCGGCGGTCGCGGCCGCGTTCGATCGTCAGCTCGGTGTAGTAGGCGATCAGCGCGCCGACCGCCTGCACGGCCTCCGGTCGCAGATCGGTGGACTCCTCGTCGGAGTACATGATTTCCATGCCGAGTTCGCTGAGCATTTCGCGATCGGCGACGGGCACGCCGACCAGTTCGGCGATCACCTCGGTCGGGAAGTGGGCGGCGAAATCGGTCATCAGATCGAAGCTGCCGCGGGCCAGCAGCGGCCGCAGCAGATTCCGGGCGAGCTCGCGCAGCCGCGGCTCCAACTGCCGCACCCGGCGCTGGGTGAACGCCTTGGCGACCAGGCCGCGCATCCGAGTGTGTTCCGGCGGGTCCATCGCGACGAAGGAGAAGAACTGCCCGGCCTGCGGACCCCAGAACGCCGGCTCGATGCGCATGCCGTTGGCGCTGGAGAAGCGGTCGTGATCCCGGATCGCCGCGAGGACATCGGCATGGCGGGACAGCGCCCAGAAGTCGTCCACCTCGTTGCGGAACACCGGGGCCCGCTCGCGCAGCCTGGCATAGTAGGGATACGGGTCGTCCTGGATTTCGAAATCGTATGGGCTGTACTCGAGGTCCATCATGGCTCGCTACCTGATCGCAACGCACGGCCGACATCATGAGACTAATGCAAACGAATCGAGGGCGTAGTGGACCCGGACTCGGCGGCGGACCGGCTCGATACCAGCAAGCCACATCCGGCGCGCCGGTATGACTACTGGCTCGGCGGCAAGGACAATTTCGCCGCCGACCGGGAATCCGCCGATGTGGTGGCCGAGGCGTTTCCGACGATTCGCTTCGCGGCGCTGGAGAATCGCAAATTCCTGCGGCGGGCGGTGGCCTATCTGGCCGAGGCCGGTATCCGGCAGTTCTTGGACATCGGCACCGGACTGCCGACGGCGGGCAATGTGCACGAGATCGCACAGGATGTCGCGCCGGACTCCCGCATCGTCTACGTCGACAACGACCCGATCGTGCTGGTGCACGCCCGCGCCCTGCTGAACAGCTCGAACGAGGGCGCGACCGCATACCTCGAGGCCGATGTCCGCGATCCGGAGTACATCCTCGGTCATCCGGATCTCACCCGAATCCTGGACCTGACCCAGCCGGTCGCGCTGATGCTGGTGGCCATCATGCACTTCATCACCGACGATCAGGAGCCGTACGAGGTGGTGCGCAGGCTATGCGATGCGCTGCCGTCCGGTAGCTATCTGGCGATGACCCACGCGACCAGCGACTATCTCACCGCTGAGGATCTGGCCGAGAACGACGCGGCAATCGCGCGCAGCGGCGTGCCGTTCCAGTTGCGTTCGACGCCGGAATTCAGCCGGTTCTTCCGCGGCTTCGAATTGGTGCCGCCCGGCATCGTCTCGGTGACGGCGTGGCGGCCCGAGGAGTGGCACGCGCATCCGCGTCCGGAGGCGGTATCCATGCTGGGCGCGGTGGGGCGCAAGCCGTGACGGCATTCCGCGCGGTCTACTGAGCGGACCGGAACCTAGCCGCGCCGTTGGCGCCGCGACATCCTCGAAAGCGTCAAATCATCGCCTGCACAGGCCGTTTCGAGGGGTATCGCGATGGGGGAAGGTGCACGGGGCACGGCCGATGCCTCGCCGCTGGTCCGGATGGCGCGCGAGCGTCTGGCCGCGGCCTGGCTCGAGGGGTGGAGCGTTCGGGTCGACGAAATCTGGTGTCTGCTGCGGCCGCCGGGATATGTGCAGCGCGAGCAGGGTTGGAAACTGCATCTGTCGTGCACCCCGGCTTCGGCGACCGAGGTGCTCGACCGGGCGCTGGACGTGCTGCTGCGGGCGGGCTGCCAGTTCAAATTCGCCAGCACGCCGGAGCGGGTGCGCGAGCTGACCGGCGGACGCTACACCCGAGGCGGCGCAGGGAAATTCATCACCGTCTACCCGGACGACGATGACCGGTTCCGCGGTCTGGCTCGCGAATTACACGAGGCCACAGCGGGTTTGGCCGGTCCATCGATACTGTCCGACCGTCCGTACCGGCCCGGCAGCCTGGTGCACTACCGCTTCGGCGCCTTTCGCGGACGGCAGACGCTGACCAACGACGGCGAATACCGGTACGTCATCGTCGCGCCCGGCGGCGAACTGGTCGAGGATCGGCGCGATGCCTGGTTCGAGCCGCCGCAATGGGCCGAATCGCCTTTCCCGGAACAGGTTTCGTCGGATACCGCGGCGGATGGCGTATTGCTGGCCAATCGGTTCGTCGTCCGGGAGGCGGTGCGGCACGCCAACAAGGGCGGGGTTTTCCACGCGATGGACCGATTCACCGGGGAGCAGGTGATCGTCAAACAGGCGAGGGCGCATGTCGGCGGTGACGCGGACGCGTGTGCCGCGCTGCGCAACGAGGCCGAACTGCTCGACCGGCTCGGCCGCACCGGCATCACCCCGCGTCGCGTCGCGCTGTTCGAGCAGGACGGCGATCTGTTCCTGGTGCAGGAGCGGGTGGACGGTCCGACCCTTCGATCGTGGTGTGCCGAACAGGCCATCGGGGACGAACCCGGTGTGCCGTGGCCGCGGTTGATCGACGCGGCGCGGCGGCTGGTGACGTTGATCGAGACGGTGCATCGGCACGGTCTGGTGATCCGCGATCTGTCGCCGACGAATCTGCTTGTTCGCCACGATGATTCGCTGACGCTGATCGACCTGGAGTTCGCCGCCGCGGACGGCGTCGCCGCGATCGCGGTCGGCACACCGGGTTACGGCGCACCGGAACAACTGCGCGGCGAAACCGTCGACGCCGCATCGGACTGCTACGCGCTCGGCGCACTGCTGTTCCTGCTCACCACCGGGACCGATCCGCTGCTCGCGCCGGACGAACTGCCGGGGCGGGCCACCGCGGCACGCTTGGCGGACTGGCTCGCCGCGATGGCGGAGACCAGCGAAAACGTCTGCCGCCTTTGGCCTTTGCTGCGCGGACTGCTCGCCGACGAACCGGCGGATCGGTGGACGCTGCCGCGGGCCCGCCGATTCCTCGACGCGGTATCCGGCGTGCCCGTCGCGGTGTCGGCGCTTTCGGTCGAGGTCCGGCCGGATCCCGACACCGCCGCGCTGCTGGACGGCGGCATCGCGCATCTGCTCGCGACGATGACCCCGGAGGATCGGGAAAGGCTTTGGCCCGCAACCCCGTACGGTAAACGCAGCGACGCGTGCAACGTGCAGCACGGTGCGGCCGGTGTGCTCGCGGTGCTGACGACGCTGGCCAGAGACCGCGGCGACGAGCGACTGGCCGATGCGGTGGACGTCGGCGCGCAGTGGCTGGGGGAGCGGTTGGACGAGGACCGCGCGGCGGGCCGGAAGATGTTGCCCGGATTGTATTTCGGGCGCGCGGGCACGGCCTGGGCGCTGTACGAGGCGGCGGGATTGCTCGACGATCCCGGCCTGGCCGCGCGTGCACTCGAACTGCTCGACGAGCTGCCGGTGGACTGGCCGAATCCGGATATCACGCACGGCATGGCCGGCGCCGGGCTGGCCGCACTGCGGCTGTGGCGGGCCAGCGGCGAGACCGGAATGCGCAGGCGCGCATACGAAACCGCCGAACTGCTGGCGGCGCGGGCCGAGCGGGCCGAGCGGGCCGACGGCATGATCCTGTGGCCGGTGCCGACCTCCTTCGACTCGCGGCTGGCCGGAGTGAACGATTACGGATTCGCGCACGGCGCGGCCGGAGTCGGCGCCTTCCTGCTCGCGGCGGGCGAACTGCTGCGCGAACCGAAGTGGGTGGAGGTGGCCGATGAGGTCGGCCGCATGCTCAGCGCGGTCGCGGTGCCCGACGACCAGGGCGTGCGCTGGCGGTCCGGTCCGGCGGATACGGTTTTCCTGCGCGAGTTCTGGTGCAGCGGCGGGTCGGGCATCGGCACCTTCCTCGTCCGATTGGCCAGGGCGCGTGGCGATTCCGACTATCTCGCGCTGGCCGAACGCGCGGCCGTCGCGGTGTGGCATCGGCGTTGGCTGGCCGGACCATCGGTGTGTCACGGTCTGGCGGGCAATGGGGAATTCCTGCTCGATCTGGCGTCGGCGGGTGCGGCGGAAAACCGAGGCCGGGCCGAGGATTTGGCCACCGCGCTCGCGGCGCGGGCCGCGATGCGCGACGGCAGGCTGGTCGCCACCGATGACACCATGCTCGGGTTCGGCGCGGAATACGGTGCGGGCGTGGCAGGTTGGGTCGGCTTCCTGCATCGGCTCCGGCATGGCGGCGCGCGGCCGTGGATGGTCGAGGCCATCTGATGTCCACGCCGGACGGCGGGCGCGGTCGACTGACCGGCTCGGTCGAGCGGCGAGGTACCCCGGTGCGGTTCGAATTCCGGCTCGCACCCGCCGCGACCCGTGCGACTTGTCTTGCCGGAGATGGGGATCCGGGTCTGCACCTGCGGACCTGGCGGCGGGTGGGCCGGGATTGGCTGCCCGGCCCGGCGCTCGGTGCGGTGGATCATCCACAGCTGCTCGTCATGGACGACGGCCGAATCCTGGTCTACGACAGTCGCGCCGCCGATCCCGCGCTGTGGTTGTACGAACCGGATGGCGCGCGCATCCGGTTGTCCGATTCGATTCCCGACGGCCTGCGCATCTTTCGCGCACCGCGCCTGGATCGGATCGGGCTCGCACTGGTTCCCGACGGCGCGCACACCGAGATACGGCGAATCGAGCTCACTCCACCGGGTTTGACCGAGCGGCTCGCCCGAGTGCCGGGCGTGCTGGCCACCGGCCTGCCGCTGGAATCCTCGGGGCTGGTGCTCGCCATGGAACAGAGCGCGGTGGCGAACGGGCCGACCAGAGTACTCGCCGTTGATCTGCGGAACGGATCGTGGACCACGCTGCTCGACGTGCACGACCGCAGCCACGACGGCGTGCTGCTCACCGATCCCGCAACGGGTTTGGCGATTTTCGGCACCGACGCGTCCGGGGCGCGCAAACTCGGCTGGGCCGTCGTCGGCCGGGGTGGACTTCGCTTCCCGGCCGCGCTGAATCCGGGCGGTGAGCCCTATCGCCCGCTGGCGGTCGCGCCGGACGGCCGGAAACTGTTGCTGGAACGGCAGATCGGGGTGCGATCCGCACTGTCGGTCTATCGCCTCGACGACGATTCGGTCACCGAGCTGCCGGTGCCGCCGGGCCGTGTGCTGCCCCCGGTGCGCTGGACCGACGACGCGCTCACCACGGTGTGGTCCACCCCGGACGCACCCGCCCGGCTCATCACCGTTGCCCGGCCGGACGATCCGGAGTTTCGGTTACCCGAGCCCGGCGTCGATAGTCCGGTGCGGGTGGAGAGTTTCGCCGGTCCGGCGGGTCCCGTCGAGGCGATCGTCTACGGCGCCGCGGACTGGCGCCGCGCCGAGCGGATCGTGCTGGCCGTCCACGGCGGGCCGCTCTCGGCGTGGCGGTTGCAGCACACCCCGCTGCTGCACCGGCTCGCCGGGGCGGGCCTGGTGGTGGTCGCACCGAATCAGCGTGGCAGCACCGGTTACGGTGACCGCCACACCCGGGCCATCCAGGGTGCTTGGGGCGGGCCGGATCTCGCCGACATCCTGCATATCGCACGCGAATTACACACCGCACGTTCGATATTCGGGCTGCCGCGGCTGCGGCTGTACGGCGAGAGCTACGGCGCGTTCCTGGCGCTGCTGGCCGTCGCCGACGAGCCGGAGCTGTGGGACCGCTGCGCGGTCCTCGCCCCGTTTCTGTCCGCGCGCAGGCTGTATGACGATGCGACGCCGGGTATTCGGGATCTGATCGACCGATTGGACGGCCGCGCGGCACCGGCCGATGTCCTGCCGCGCTGTCACCGGATCGATGTGGAGCTGTTCATCGCGCACGGGGCCAGGGACGCCATGGTGCCGGTCGGGCAGTCCCGGTTGCTGGCAGACCGGCTGCGGTCTCTCGGCAAACCCGTGCGCTATCTCGAATTACCCACCGGCACACATGAACTCACTACCGACCCGCACGGCGTCGTCGCCGATGCGGTGACCGGATTTCTCGCTGGAGGGAGGTGAAATCGCATGAATTCCGAAACGAAGAGCGGACAGCTGACATTCGATGTCGCGCTGTTGCAGCGGCTTCCGGAGTCCAGCCCGGCGAATGATGCCGCACCGGTGATCACGACCGACGGCACGGTGACCCAGGAGGACAACCCCACTCATCGCACCCGCTGCGTCCGCTGACGCTTATCGCGAATAAGTCACCGGCACAGATGAATTCGTCATGGACGGACGGCTCGGCAAATCGGGTCGTCGACGCACATGGTGGAAGGAGGTGAAATCGATGAGTCTCGACTTCGAGAACTTGCGGCTCAGCGTGGATATCGCGCTGTTGCAGCGGCTTCCGGAGACCAGCCCGGCCCCTGAGGGCGCCGCGATGCTGGGCGCCGCGGAGTTCTACTGCACCTGGGATGAGGGCACTTGCTGCTGCACCCAGCCGACGCTGCACACCAACGGCTGAGTGGTGACCGTCCCGGCCGGACCGCGGCCGACCGGGACGGGCGCACAAGGGTTTACCGCTGTTTGTTCGCGCGGGCGCGGCGGCGTTCGGCCTGGAGTTCGGCAAGTTCCTGCTCCAGGATGTCGGCGACGCGGAACTGGCCCGTGTCGTAGATGTTGGTGGTCGGCCGGACCGAAAGGTCCGGCTCCGGATCCAGCACGGAATCCTTGCCGTTGCGCACCGTCGATGGCGCGCTGCGGGTTTCGGTCTCCAGTGCGGGCCGCTTCACTGTGGCGGGCGGAGCGGGCGGTTCCGGCTCGAGCGGGGTGGTGACGCGCGGCGTCGACTTCCCGGCGATCGTGCTCGCCGTGCCGTTCTTCCCGCTGCCGTTCTGCTCGGCGAGCAGCGCGGCGGTGGTGGGCGTTTCGGCGAGCAGCGCCGCAGTTGTCGGCGTTTCGGCGAGCAGTGCCGCAGTTGTCGGCGTGGCGGTACTCGGCGTCGCGGGCTTGGCCTTGCCGTTCGTCGCGGGGACGGACTTCTTGCCGTTGCCGTTCAACGCGGGCTTCTCGACGGCCTTGGGGAGGCTCTTCTCGGCCACCATCGGCGCCTTGGGCGCGCGTCCGTTGGATTTGGCGGGCCGCTCCTCGTCGAGCGCCGCCTCGACGGCCTCCAACTCGATTTCGACGGTCTGCGGCGCATCATCGTCCGCGTCGTCCTCGGTCGCGGCCTCGAGCGCATCGGGTTCGGATTCGGCCGCCACCGATGCCGCCGCGAGCGCCGGGCGGCTCAACCGGTACGCCACCGCGGGTAGTGTGCGCCGGATCTGTTCGGCCGGATCGGGCAGTTCCCGTACCTGATCGGTGGCCCTGGCGATGGCGAACCCGTAGCGCGAACTCGCCGCGTCGTGGATGAGCAGTGCGACGCCGATCATGACCGGTGCGACGGCGTGTACCGCCGCGTCGAACCAGGCGCCGCTGCGTATGTACGGGTAGGTATTGAGGGTGACAGTGAGTGCCAGCAGCGCGATCTCGGCCGTGACGACCTGCCTGCGACTGTCCAGAACCC
Source organism: Nocardia sp. JCM 34519.1 (assembly GCF_020361265.1). Classification (NCBI taxonomy): domain Bacteria; kingdom Bacillati; phylum Actinomycetota; class Actinomycetes; order Mycobacteriales; family Nocardiaceae; genus Nocardia; species Nocardia sp. JCM 34519.1. The sequence continues at coordinate 196,262 of NZ_JAIRBR010000001.1, read as the reverse complement.
CCCACTCGGCCACCTTGTTGGTGCCGATCATGATGATGATCAGGCAGACGCTGATCATCGCCTCGAGCAGATAGCTGAACCAGTAGAGCGGATCGCTCGGGCCGCCCGGCGCGATGTTGTGCTGCACGTTGACCGCCGACCACAGCATGCCCGCCGCGACGACACCGGCCAAAGCGCGTAGCGACCAGGAGCGATGCCGATACAGAGATGCGAGTTTGGCATGCGGGCTCGATTCTCGCCGCTGTGCGGCGATCGCCTTCCGAGCCATCAATAGGTCACGCATGTCGGCCTTTTCGATCGCTTCCGTGGTGTGCCTGGCCCGGTCGGCTGCGGCCGCCGCGGCCTGCGTCTGTTTCCAGCGCTGGTCGCGGTCCTGATCGCGAATGCGTTCGGCGAGTTCGCGTTCCGCGCGCAGCTCGTCCTCGGAGAGCGCCTCGGTCAGCGCGGGATCGAATTGGTAGGCCAGACGTCCTCGGGCCCGTTCGACCCGTTTCGCCAGCTGGGTGACCTCGTCCTCGAGGGGGTGCTCGATCGTCACATCGCCTCCCGGCGGGGGAGATCGGATGACAGACAAGTGATCACACGTGGGAACGGCACATGCGATTTATAGTCGATGCGCGTTGTCAGCGAAACTGTCGATTTGCCGTTACCCCCCGAAATCGCGGCGTGGCGCGCGCGACACACCAGTAGCTATCTGGCGCATCGGCGACATTCGGTCATCTTTCCGCGATCAGGTAAGGGGCCGTGACAGCGGGCGTTTCGCGCTGGTTGGCACCGTGGGCCAAATGGTGAAAATCGTAGGAAATAGTACAGATTGGCTCATTTGGGCGAAACCGGCTATGTGGTCTTGCGCGCCCGGGCGCGTCGCTTGCCCTCGTGCATGGCCTGCACCCGGGCGACCGGGATCGTATGCCCCTCCGCGATGAGATCCTCCGGCAACGCCTGCGGTTCGGGTAGCTGTTCCTGCCACGGATCGCGCTCGCCGAGCGCCCTCGGCGCCGAGTGAATGGTGAATTCGGTCGGATGGATATTCCCGAGATCCGCCCAGCCGATGGGGTAGGAGACCGGCGTGCCCGGCCGGACCCGCGGGCTGTACGCGGCGACGATGGTGGCGCCCCACGCCCGGGTCGAATCCAGGAATACCTTGCCGGCCCGGTCTTCTCGGATGAACGCGGTGGTGGCCAGCGCGGGATCGATGCGTTCGGCGCGGGCCGCGACGGCGCGGGTCGCGGCCGCGACATCGTCGAGCGGGATACCGGGCCGCAGCGGAACGAAGATGTGCACCCCTTTGGCCCCACTGGTTTTCACGCCGCCGGCCAGTCCGTCGGCCCGAAGTGCCTCGCGCACCAGCTCGGCGGCGAGCACGGCTTGGCGAAACGGTTGTCCCGGTGCGGGATCCAGGTCGAGGATCAGATGTGTCTGTCCCAGAGCGGAATCCGTGGTCTGCAGCGTCGGGTGGTATTCGACGGCGCGCTGGTTGCCGAACCAGAGCAGGGTGCGCACGTCATTGCAAAGAGCATATGACACTTCGCGTTTCGAGGTTTCGGCCCACACCGTCACCCGCTCGACCCAATCGGGGGTGTACTTGGGCAGGTTCTTCTGCATGAAGGGTTCCTGCCCCGGCCGGATGCGGACCACCGACAGCGGCCGGTCGTGCAACTGCCGCACGAGCCGATCGCCCACTGCCTCCAGGTAATTGATCAGATCGCGTTTGGTCGCGTCGGCCCCGTCGAACAGCGGCTTGTCGAGATTCGTCAGCTCGACCCCGGCTCTGACCTCGCTCCCACTCATCGCCCCACCATGCCCCGCGGTTGGTCGGGGGTCAACCATGATCGAAACGGCTCATTCCAACGATTCTGGTCAGTGGGCTGTCGTAATGTGATCGTTACCTCCTCTCGCGGGGCGGTGGACTCTGGTCCAGACACCGCGCCCGGAGAGGAGGTGGTGGGGATGGCGAAACATCGCCGGAAGAAGAGCAAGGCCCCGGTCGATTACGGCATCATCTTGGTAGTCGCTGCCGTGATCGCCGGGGCGCTCACTGTAGTGGTCCGCCGAGTGCGGACTAACTAAACCCACCGGTGGGGACCGTCTTGACGGGGCGGTCTCCACCCTCGGCATCACTTGCGTGACACGAACATGATATCAACCGACCGGGACATCAAGCAGGTAAGTCGCCATGTTGGCTGGTCAACAGCTAATTCGACCGAGTTCGGGCACCGATGTTCGCCCCTGATCATGCGGTCCGCACCGACTCCCGCTCGGGTTCGCTGGGCGTCGGAGTGCGCTCCCTGGTGAGCAGCGCGCATCCAGCCGCGGCCAGCAGCGCGACGATCGGCAGGTACAGCGCGGTGTGCATCGAGCTGACGAAACCATCGCCGAACACCTGCCGTGCCGCTGTCGAAATCTGTTGTGCCAGTTCCGGTGTCGCATCGGGTGGCAGGCGCACCGCGGTCCCCGACTGTAGCGCGGCATAATCGATTCCGTTGGCGGCCGCGCCATGGATACCGTTGACGAAATCCGCCCGCGCCTCGGGCGGCAGCGTCGAAACGGTCGATTCCCGCACTCCCAGAAGGTTGTTCGTCAGCTCGTACTGGAGCAGCACGCCGAATCCGGCGGTACCGAGTACCGAGCCGAGCTGACGCGTCGCGTTCATGACACCGGCCGCCGCACCCGCCATGACCGGCGGAACATCGTGCATCGCAACGGCTGCCAGCGGCGCGAAGACGCAGCCGAGCCCCGCGCCCATCACCACCAGGCCGGGCACCAGCGCCCAAACACTGCTGTCCACCCGCGATGTGAGCGCGAAAATCACCAAACCCACTGCGAACAAGGCCAATCCGGCCGCGGCGATCCGGCGGCCGCTGAACCGGTCGCTCAACCGTCCCATGATCGGCCCGACCACCGCGGAGACCACCGAGAGCGGTGCGCTGATCATTCCCGCGGCCAGCGCCGAGTAACCGAGCACCGATTGCGCGTAGAGCTGGAAGCCGATGGCCATACTCATCAGCCCGATCGAAAGGCCGATCGTCGACACACTCATCAACGCGAAATTTCGGTTGCGCAGCAAGGGAATCGGCACCATGGGCGTGCGATCGCCCGGCCTCGACTGACTGAGCGCGAAGCCCGCGAACACCACGACCCCGAGCACGAGCAATAGCGGAATGCTCACGAACGACCACACCGTGCCCCAGCGGTAGCGCTGTCCCTCCTGCACCGCGAAGGCGAGCAGCGCGAGCGCGACGGTGATCAGCACCGCGCCCCGCACATCGAAGCGCCCGGTCCGCGGCGGCCGTGCGGTCACCGGAATTATCAACGGGGCCAATGCGATAACGAGCAAGCCGAGCGGCACGTTGATGGTGAAGATCCAGCGCCAGTCCGCCGCGTTCACCAGGAATCCGCCGAGCGGCGGCCCGGCGACGGTCGCCACCCCGGCCACCGCGCCCCATACGCCGAGCGCGGTGCCGCGCCGGTCCGGCGGGAAGATCGCGACGATGATCGACATGGTTTGCGGCATCAGCAGTGCCGCACCGAGACCCTGCACGGCGCGCGCGGCGATCAGCTCGCCCGCGTTCTGCGACAGCGCGCAGCACACCGATGCCACCGTGAACACCGCGACGCCCGCCAGATACACATTGCGTTTGCCGAGCAGGTCGCCGAGGCGGCCCGCAGTGATCAGCAGCACCGCGAGCACCAGCACGTACGCATTGCTCACCCAGAGCACCTCGCTGTAGCTGAGGCCAAGGGAGGCAATGATATTCGGCATCGCAACGCCGACGACGGTGGTGTCCAGCAGGGTCATGAAGAAGCCGAGGCACAGGGTGATCAGCACCGCCCACGGGTTGCCGCGCAATCTGTTCACCGGTTCGACTTCCAATCGTTCTCCGGGAGCGTCCATTCCATTGCGCCGGAGCGGATTTCGTCGATCAGCGCATTGGTGAGCTCCAGATCCGCGCGCAGGTGCGCCTGCTTGTGCCGCCACTCGACCAGGCTCAGGGCGGGCAGGCCGCGTTTCAGCAGTCCCTCGTAACCCACTGTGCAGGAAGCTAATTCGGCTTCCAACAGCACGCAGCGCAGCTCGAGCCTGCCCAGCGCGTGTTCCTTGGGCAGCAGCGACATGAAGGCGAGGGCCACGGCGTAACTCGGATATTCCGGGGACGGCTTCGCCAGGAGTTCCCGCACCCGTTCCTGCGCGACTTCCCGTCCGGTGTCGGTGATCGCGTACACGGTGCGCTCCGGCCGCTTGCCCGCCCTGGTCGTCTCGACCAGCTCGATCAATCCGGCCTTCGCCAGCACGTCGAAGGTGTGGTAAAGCGCACCGCGGGTCACCTTGATCAGCTCGTCGATGCCGTGATCCCCCATGCGCTGCCGCATTTCGTATGGATGTTGCGGCTGCTCGCACAGCAGTCGTAGGACCGCGAGCCCGAGCGAGTTCACGCTCTGCATTCCAGCTCCAATCAGTTTGAGTCAGATCAGTACAACACGGATTAGTCTGACACAGACTATCCCGATAGGGCTATAGCGCTGAGCATGTGAAATCGCCGAAGGTGTGCGAACGGATCAGCTGAAGTGCTGCCGGAACCAGCCGGACAACTCGGCTTCGGTCTTCGGCGCGGTCCCGGGATCCTTGGCCAGCGCCGTACAGAACCTGGCGGCGAACAGGTGCCGGTCATCGAAGGCGAAAAGGCAAGTCCGGGCGCCGATCCGGGGATCGTCGTCCGGATAGCAGAAGAAGTGGCCCGCGCCCCTGCGCCATCCGTCGTCCGCAGCCCCGGCGCAGGTGTGTCCGCCGAAATTGGTCCGATCGTTCTGGTAGACCTGGTTCGCCGAACGCTGGTCCGCGAAGCCGTAGAAATTCGAATCCGGGAAATCGGCCGGGGTCGCGCAGACCACCAAGGCGTTCACCAGGTTTGCGGGCGGATCCGCGTGCAGGCAGTTCATCGCGGTGAAATCCGGTGTCAGCCGGGCGAACAGCGCGTGATCGGCGGCGCTGAACCGGTCCGGATCCGGCACATTGTCGGTCGGGACGAACTGCCATCCGTTATTGGCGGCGATGTAGTCGCGGTGTACCAGCCCGCCCGGACCGTCCCAGCGGTATTCCGCGACGGCGAGCGCGGATTCGTTCGTCACGATCATCGCCGGTCGCGGCGCCGCGGGGTCGCTCGTCCGAATTCCGTAGCAGGCCTTGCGCCCAACGGTTTGTCCGTCGGCGATCGACGGGCCGTCCGGTCCCGGCGGGTCGTCCGGGCAGTTCGTCGTGTGGAAGAGTTCGCGGAACTGCTGGTAGTAGGCCCGCAGTTGATCGAGGCCGCGAAAACGGCGGAACTGGGCCTCCGGCATCCCGGCGCGGGGGTTGGCCGCGCAGAGGAAGATCGAGGTGGCCGCCGAATCCGGCGGTATGTGAGAGCAATTCGTGCGTTTGTAACCGATGGGGCCGATCGCGAGCAGCAGATCGATATCCGGGCCGCGCAGTGCCGAACCGTCGGCCGTGGCACTGCCCGTGACAGGACGGTCGTTGACCAGCCAGACACCGAGATCGGTTGCCACGGCCAGGATCAGCGCGGCCAGCAGGGCGAGCAGACCGAGCCGCGTTCCTGGTGGTCCGCCGGATTCGGCCGGACCGACCGGGGGATCGGAATCCGTTGCGCCAGTGGAGGGTTCGTTCTTCGGATGTGCGGCAAGCAGTCGTTCCAGCAGGTGATCGTCGAACAGCGCCCCGCCGAACTCCGCCGGGGCCGAATCGGACTCCACCGTTTCCGCGCTGTGTGATGAAATATCAGCCGGCACTTCGGCTTCCGTTTGTGCCGAGCTCGTTTCGGCCAGCGCGGCCCGCGCGGCGGCGGCCAGCGCGCCCGCCGTGCGGTAGCGGTGCCGAGGCAGCTTGGCCAGGCCGCGCGTGATGACGGCGTCGAAATCCGGCGACCCGGTCGCGAGCAGGTGACTGGGTCGTGGCGCCGGGTCGAACATATGCGCCCGCACCAGCTGCGCCTCGCTCTCGGCGGGATAAGCCTTTGTCCCGGTGAGACATTCGTAGAGCACGCAGGCCAGCGCGTAGACATCCACCGCGGCTGTCACCGCGCCGGGTGCGAACCGCTCCGGCGCCATGTAGTGGTAGGAACCGATCGCCGAACCGCTCTTGGTGAGCGCCGTCCGGCCGGTCGCATGCGCGATGCCGAAATCGGCGAGATACGCGAAATCCTCCGGCGTGACGAGAATATTGTCCGGTTTGATATCGCGGTGCACCAGCCCGTCGGCGTGCGCGGCATCCAGCGCCGAGGCGACCTGGGCGATCAGCGCCACCGCCCGCGTCGGCGTCAGCGGCCCCTCCCGCAACAGCGTTCGCAGGCTGGTGCCGTCGACCAGGCGCATATCCAGATAGAGGCGTCCGTCGATCTCGCCGTAGTCGTGGATCGGGATGACATGCGGCTCGCTCAACCGGGCGGCGGCATGTGCTTCGCGGCGGAACCGTTCCCGGTACACCGGATCGTCGGCCAGCCGGTCGGGCAGCACCTTGAGCGCGACGGTCCGATCCTTCACGGTGTCGTACGCCTCGAAGACCTCGCCCATACCGCCGCGCCCGATCAGCCGATCCAGCCGATAAGGTCCGAACTGTGACCCGACTGCCAGCGGGTGCCGGTCGGTCATCCCGTCCTCCGTGGACCCCGATACGAGTGCGCTGGCGTCAACTGTATTGCGCCCTATGTTCGTTCGCCATGAAATGGCGGCGGGCGCGGGCGATCGTTCAGCTATCCGAGCGCGGTCGGGTCAGCGTGAACTGGTCGACGACCTTCAGCTCACTGGTCGGCCCGGTGAGCGCGTAATAGGTGCCGGTGATCTTGGTCTGGCCGCCCGGCCGCCCGGGGTCGACGTCGAAAGAGCAGAAGCCGTACGGGTGTTCGGCGTCCTTGAAGGCCGACCACGGCGCGTCCTCCAGCACGTATACGGGGGTCTTCTTGCCGGTGGCCGGGTCGACCGGCCCGGCGGCGGTGATGACACGGCACTTGTTGCCGGGGAAGAACAGTTGGTTCGACGGCGCCGAGGTGCCGCCGCCCCCGATCACCAGGTGCACGGTGCCCTTCGTGGTGTCGATGACGTCGGTGCGGGTGTCGGCGGGCTTCGGGGTGAGAGTTTCGGTGCCGAGCGTGCCGCGCACCGGATGCGAACGCTCGTAATGGTGTTCGTGACCGCACAGCACCAGATCCACCTGGTATTTGTCGAACAGCGGCAGCCAGTCCTCGCGGATGGCGCGGTCGGCGCCGTTGAACTTGTCGGCCGAGGAGATCGCGGTCTGATGCATGAAGACCACGATCCAGTCGATGCCGCGGTCGCCCCGAGCGTTCGCCAATTCGGCTTCCAGCCAACGCTTTTGGGCACCGCCCGAGTAGCCGCGGACGTAGCTGTTGCCCGCGTCCTGGTAGCAGATGTCGTCGTTGGCCACCGCGATCACCCGCACACCGCCGACGGTGAACGCGTACCACAGCCCCTTCGACAGTTGTTCGCTGCCGGAATCCGGTACCGCGAAATAGGTTTGGAAGGCCCCGTACCCGATATCGCCGTTGCCGAGCTCGTTTTCGTGATTGCCCGGGGCGGGCATCCACGGCCGGTAGCGTGCGGAGCGACTGTTGTTGGCCCACCAGTCATCCCAGGTGCGCACCCGGTCGGTGGCGAGGTTGGCGTAGCACAGGTCGCCGTTGACGAGGTTGAAAAGCGGTGCGACGCGTTCGATTCCGGCGGTGACGTCGCCGGCGAACGGTGAGCCGAGATTGTCGTTGACATATTTGCCGCCGTCGAGTTTGCCGACGGTCGGCGTGCCCTGATCGCCGAAGCTGGTGAAGCGGAAGGCGGCCCGGCCCGCGGGCGCGGTGCGGATGGTGCCGAGTTCCGGCGGCGCGCCGTCGTGCCCGGCCGCGTACACGTACTCGGTATCCGGCGTGAGTCCGGTGATCCGCGCGTGGTGCACTTGAATCTCGGTGCTGGACTTGGCATCACGGTAGGTGCGGGTCTGCGCGTCGACCACATTGCCGAATCCGCCGGTCGCGGTGCCGTAGCGGACCACCGGTTTGGCCACCGACGCGTTCGTGTGCCACGAGACGACGACTTCGCGGGCCGCGTCGGCCCCGAACTGCAGGTGCAGTCCGGCTACCCGCGGTGCGGCGAGTTTGTCGGGCGCGCCGAGCAGTTCGGCCGAACGCGGCCACAGCGGCGCGTCGTTACCGCCGGACCGCAGCCCCGCCGTCGCCCCCGCGCCGACCGCGAGTCCGGCGACCGCGGCGCCCGCGGACGCGCCGAACAACCACCGCCTGCTGATCCCGCCCTGGGGCGCCGTGGCCCCGGTAGTCTCGCCCCCGGTGGTCTCCTCGTGCTCACTCATGACCCTTGACATACACCGGTGAGTCCACATCCTGGCGAATGCCAGGTGAACCATTCGCGTGTCACCATGTATTTCGTATGCATCTGTAACTAATCAGGTCCGAATTGGAGTGAGCATGACCACGCTGACCAACGTCCGCGTCTTCGACGGCCATCGACTATCCGAGCCGACGACCGTCACGTTCGACGGCTCCGTGATCGCCGCCGAATCCGGGGCGGATGCGATCGACGCGGGCGGTGCGGCGCTGCTGCCCGGCTTGATCGATGCCCACGCACATCTCGACCGGACCGAAACCCTCGATGTCTTCGCCTCTTTCGGCGTGACGACGGTGCTCGACATGGGCGGTTCGCCGGAGCTGCTCGACCGGTTGCGGCGCACGCCGGACACCGCGCAGGTCCGCGGGGCGGGTATGCCGGTGTACGGTCCGGGTGGTTTGCACGCGAACTTCCTCGGCCCGGATGGCATCATCCGAGAGCGTGGAGAGGCTGAATCCTTTGTCGCGGAACGTATTTCGCACCGCGTCGATTATCTCAAGCTGATCCTGGAGGCGCCGGGCCAAGGCGGCCCCGACGAGGCCACCGCCAAGGCGATCGTCGCGGCGGCGCACGCGGGCGGGCTCCGGGTGGTCGCGCATGCGGCGTCGGTGGGCGCGTACATCATGGCGTTGAATGTCGGCGCGGACATCATCACGCACATTCCGTACGCAGATCCGTTGCCGGAGGCGGAGATCGCGCGGATGGCGGCGCAGGGCGCGATCTGCGTGCCGACCGTGACCATGATGGAGTTGATCGGGGCCGCGTTCGGCGGTCCTGCCGCATTGGACACCGCCCTGGCGAATGTCGCCGCCCTGCACGAGGCCGGTGTGCCGATCCTGGCGGGCACCGACGCGAACGACGCGGGGCCGGGGTTCAGCCCGAAGTTCGGTGAAAGTCTGCACTACGAACTGGAATTGCTGGTGCGGGCGGGGTTGACGCCGGTCGAGGCGTTGCGCGCCGCGACCGAACTGCCCGCCCGCCACTTCGGTCTGGACGACCGCGGCGCGGTGACCCCGGGGCTGCGCGCCGATCTGGTGCTCATCGATGGCGATCCGACCGCCGACATATCGGCCACCCGTTCGCTCGTCGGCATCTGGTGCGGCGGGTTGCGGAACGAACCGGCCTGAGCCGCGGGTGATCGCGAAAACGGCCCCATCGGTTGACGTGACAGCCTAAGATCCTCCAATTACCGCATTGCATCGGCTCACGAGATATGTTGCGGTATAGCGCATTTCAGGAGGCACGTATGAGAAGAACCCGGCTGATCCCGACCGCTGCCTGCGTGGTCGCATTGGCCGCGGCATGCGGCAGCCCCCCGGCCGAGCAGGGAAAGTCGGATACGGCCGCGAAGAATTTCAAGGCCTGCATGGTGTCGGACTCCGGCGGATTCGACGACAAGTCGTTCAACCAGACCTCGTTCAAGGGCATCACCGATGCCGTTGCCGCGCTGGGTATTTCGAAGGCGCAACTGGAATCGAAGTCGGACAACGACTATCCGACCAATATCAATACGATGGTCCGGCAGAAGTGCGACATCGTGGTGACCATCGGCTTCAAACAGGGCGATGTGACATACGAGGCGGCCAAGGCGAATCCGGGCACCAAATTCGCGATCGTCGATTACTCCTACGATCCGGCCAAGAATCCGCCACTACCCAATCTGCAGGGTCTGGTCTTCAATTCCGCCCAACCGTCCTTCCTCGCGGGCTATCTCGCGGCGGGTATGACCAAATCCGGTAAGGTCGGCACCTTCGGCGGCATCAACATCCCCACCGTCGCCATCTTCATGGACGGATTCGCCGAGGGCGTCCAGTACTACAACCAGCACAAGGGCAAGAACGTGCAGCTGCTCGGCTGGGACGAGGCCACCCAGCAGGGCGTGATCACCAATGACTTCCAGGACAAGAACATCGGCAAGACCAAGGCCAACGATCTGATCAGCCAGGGCGCCGACATCATCCTGCCGGTGGCCGGTCCGGCGGGGCTCGGCGCGCTGGAGGCGGCGCACTCCTCCGGCGGCAAGGTCACCGCGATCTGGGTGGACACCGACGGCTGCGTGAGCGCCGCGGAATACTGCTCCTCGCTGCTGTCCAGCGTGCAGAAGAGTATGGACCTCGCGGTGCAGAAGACGGTGACCGACGCGTTCAACAAACAGTTCAGCACCACCACCTACGTCGGGACGTTGGCGAACAAGGGGGTCGGGCTGGCGCCGTATCACGATTTCGATTCGGTCGTCCCCGCCGATCTGAAGAGCGAAATCACCGCGCTCGCAGCGGATATCGCGTCGGGTAAGGTCACCATCGCGTCCAAGGCGCAACCAGCGGCCAAGTAGATGCGCCTCGAATTACGCGGTTTGACAAAGCGATTCGGCGCGCTGCTGGCCAACGATCACATCGATCTGGCGGTGGCGCCCGGCGAGATCCACTGTCTGCTCGGGGAAAACGGCGCGGGTAAGAGCACGCTGATGAATATGCTCTACGGGCTGCTGCAACCGGACGCGGGCGAAATACTGCTCGACGGAAAGCCGATGCGGTGCCATTCGCCCGCCGACGCTATCGCCGCCGGAATCGGCATGGTGCATCAGCATTTCATGCTGGTACCGGTGTTCACCGTCGCCGAGAACCTGATGCTGGGGCGCGAGCCGACAAAGGGTTTCGGCCTGTTGGATCGGGCGGCGGCTCGTCGCCGGGTGCGGGAACTCGCGCAGCGCTACGGGCTGCCGGTGGATCCGGACGCGCTGGTGGCGAATCTGTCGGTGGGCGAACAACAGCGGGTCGAAATCCTGAAGGCGTTGGCCAACGACGTCGAGGTGCTGATCCTCGACGAGCCGACGGCGGTGCTCACCCCGCAGGAGATCGAGGAGCTCATGACGGTGCTGCGGGGTATCGCGGCCGGCGGCACCTCGATCATCTTCATCACGCACAAGCTCAGGGAGGTCACCCGAATCGCCGACAAGATCACCGTGATCCGCCGCGGCGCGGTGGTCGGCACCGTCGAACCCACCACGCCGGAAAGCGAACTCGCCGAGCTGATGGTCGGGCGCGCCGTCGAACTCGTGGTCGCCAAGGCACCCGCCGCGCCGACCGGGCGCACGCTGGAGGTCACCGGCCTCACCGTGGTGGACGCGGCGGGCACGGCCGTGGTGGACGATGTGTCCTTCCACGTCGACGGCGGCGAAATCGTCGGTATCGCAGGGGTTGTCGGCAACGGGCAGTCGGAACTGGTCAACGCGCTGCTCGGACTGCAACCCCCGGTGCGCGGTTCGATCACGGTGCGCGGCACCGAACTGCTCGGCCGTTCGCCGCGCGAACACCTCGACGCGGGCATCGGCTATGTGCCGGAGGATCGTTCGTACGACGGGTATATCGGCACATTCAGCGTGGCCGAGAACCTGGTGCTCGACCTGATCGATCGGCCGGAGTTCTCCAGGCACGGCGTGCTGTCACCGGCGGCGGTGGGGCGCAACGCGGCGCACCGGGTCGAGGAATTCGATATCCGCACGCAATCGGTGGCCGAGCCGGTGAGCTCGCTCTCGGGCGGAAATCAGCAGAAAGTCGTGCTGGCGCGGGAACTTTCGCGCCCACTCGCGGTGCTGATCGCCGGGCAGCCCACCCGCGGGCTCGATGTCGGATCGATCGAATTCGTGCACAAACGCATTGTCCGGGAACGCGATCAGGGCACCGCGGTGCTCATCGTGTCATCCGAACTCGACGAGATCTACGCGCTGTCGGACCGGATCATCGTGATGTTCGGCGGCCGGATCGTCGGTGTCGTCGGGCCGGAGACGCCGCGAGATCGGTTGGGGCTGATGATGGCCGGATGCGCTCCCGACGCGACCGACGGTGGTGGCCGATGAACAGCCGTAGCGAAACAGCCGAACCCCAGCCGGAACTCCGGTCGTTCGGCCGGAACAGCTTGCGGGACTTGGCACTGAGCGCGCTGGCCGTACTGCTCGCGCTGCTGGTGGGCGCGGTGCTGATCATCGTCAGCGATTCCGCCGTGACCTCGGCCGCCGGATACTTCTTCGCGCGGCCGGCGGATACCGTCTCGGCGGCCGCGTCCGCGGTCTCCGGCGCCTATCGGGCGCTGTTCACCGGCGCCTTCGGCGGCACCCATCAGATCGCCGAAACCTTGGTCGCCGCAACGCCGTTGATCTGCACCGGACTCTCGGTGACGCTGGCCTTCCGCACCGGACTGTTCAATATCGGCGCACAGGGCCAGCTCATCGCGGGCGCGCTGGCCGCGGGCTGGGTCGGCTTCGCCTGGCATCTGCCGCCGGTGCTGCACGTGGTGGTCGCGCTGGCCGCCGGGGTCGCGGCTGGCGCGCTGTGGGGTGGGCTCGCGGGAATCTTGAAGGCGCGCACCGGCGCCCACGAGGTGATCAGCACCATCATGGGCAATTACGTCGCGCTGTACGCGCTCACCTGGCTGCTGACCACCTCGCCGCTGCAGCGACCAGGCCGCCGTGAACCGATCAGCCCGGTGGTCGACGCGAATGCGCAGCTGCCCCGATTCGGCGATACCCGGCTGCATCTCGGCCTGGCGGTCGCGCTGCTGGCGGCGGCGCTGGTCTGGTGGCTGCTCGCCCGCACCACCCTCGGCTTCCGGCTGCGCGCGGTCGGCGCGAACCACGAGGCGGCGCGCACCGCGGGCATGCGGGTCGGCACGGCGTACGTACTGGCCATGGTGCTCGCGGGCGGACTCGCCGGACTCGCGGGCACCCAGCAGGTGCTCGGCACCGACCTGCCGCTCACCAACGGCATCGCCGGAACCTTCGGCTTCGACGGCATTACCGTCGCGCTGCTCGGCCGCGGCAGCCCGGTCGGAACCGTCTGTGCCGCATTGCTTTTCGGCGCACTCAACGCGGGCGGTCACGAAATGCAGGCGGCGACGGGCATTCCGCTCACGCTGGTCACCGTATTGCAGGCCGTCATCGTGCTGCTGGTCGCCGCACCGGCGCTGGTGCGCGCGGTCTTCCGGATTCGGGCAGAGCGCGCGGAGGCCGTGCTGGCGAAGGGGTGGAACTGAATGGAAACCCGAACGGCGGCACTGGAATCGCCCGCGCACCGGCAGCGGCGGCTGCGGTTGGGTGTGCTGTTGCTGATCCTCGCGATCACCGCGGTCGTGCTGGCCCTCTATACGAAATCGGGCAGCGTCGCGTTCCGGCTCTCCGCGCCGGACGGCAGCGGTCCGGGTGATCTGCACGTCGCGGCGAAGCCGACGGCACTGGTGTTATCGGTGGTCGCGCTCGCGATCGCCGTCGCCCAACTGTGGCGCGGGTTGTCCGGGCGCCGGGCGGCCGTGCTGTTCGCGGTATTCGGCATCGCGTTCGTGATCGCCTTCATCTGCTGGGCGGCCTCGGGCAAACTCTTTCCGCTCACCAATCAGATCCAGGGCACGCTGGCCCTGTCGACACCGCTCATACTCGGCGCGCTCGCCGGCGTGCTGTGCGAACGGGCGGGCGTCATCAATATCGCCATCGAGGGTCAGCTGCTCGCGGGCGCCTGCGCGGCGGCGATGGTCGCGTCGGTGAGCGGCAGCTTCCTGGTCGGGGTGGTTGCCGCGCTGGTGGCGGGCGTCTTCATGGCCTGGCTGCTCGCCGTGTTCTCCATTCGCTACCTGGTGAATCAGATCGTGCTCGGCGTGGTGCTCGTGGTGTTCGCGACCGGGGTCACCGGGTTCCTGTTCGATCAGCTCACCGGGCTGCGGGACGGTTCGGCGCGATTCAACAGTCCGGGCACCATGCAGCCGATCGCGATTCCAGGACTGTCCGCCATCCCGGTGCTCGGCCCGACGGTATTCACCCAGACCGCACTGGTTTACGCGATGGTGGTCGGGGTCGTGCTCATCGCGCTGGTGCTCTACCGCACCCGCTGGGGTCTGCGGGTGCGCGCGGTGGGTGAGCATCCGCGCGCCGCGGCCACCGTCGGCATCAATGTGCTGCGGGTCCGCTACCAGGCGGTGCTGGTGGCGGGCGCGGTCGCCGGACTCGGCGGCGCCTATTTCACCATCGGTTCGACGGGCGGTTTCTCCAAGGAGATGACCGCGGGCAACGGTTTCATCGCGCTGGCCGCGGTCATCATGGGACGCTGGCACCCGCTCGGAGCCACCTGTGCCGCGCTGTTCTTCGGATTCACCAAGGCGCTGCAGGGTCAGCTGCAGGTGTTGGCGACGCCGATCCCGACCGAGGTGCTGCAGCTGACGCCGTATCTGCTGACGGTGATCGCCGTCGCGGGCGCGGTCGGGCAGGTCCGGCCGCCGAAGGCCGACGGCGAGCCCTATATTCCTTAAGCCGCTGCGGCCGCGATACTCAGCTGCCGCAGCACGGCGTCCCGGTCCGCGACATCCACCACCAACCTGGTGAAATCCGTTCCGGCGAGTTCGATCCGGACGCCCCGTCCGTCGAAATGGGTGTCCCAGAACTCCTTGCGACCCTTTCCGCGGAAGGTGCCTGCCGCGATCACCCCGGGAAAGAAGGTGCCGGGGGTGCGCACCCACGGCGGCCGCAGATCCACCTCGGCCGCGGCGATCGCGGTGATGTGCGACAGCTCGAAGCTCAGGTGGTCGCGTAGCGCGAGCAGCCGGTGTGTGCCCTGCACATGTACCGTCACCGTCGTCCCGGTCACCTCGAACTCCACCATCGCGCACCTCACTATCCGCGGTCGGCTTACTCGACCAGGTTGCCGAGGAAACCTGGCCGCAGCCTGTGCCGCTTATGTGAGTGCTCTCAGATTCGGGCAACTCACCAACCCCTGATACCGCTGGAATGCAGGTCTGGAGGCCGCGGGCAGGACAGAATGATCTTCAACACCTCCAGGTGGGTCCCGCGTTCTTGTTTCGACAACGTTCTTGTTCCAACAAGGTGGTCCCATCACCCTGGCAGGCGACACGACAGGGTGGCGGGCAAGGGTAGAGAGGTTCGAATCTCGATGAGCAACAACCGTTTACTGAGCTGGTCGGCCCGATGTGCGGTTCTCGTCGGTGTCGCGTCGGCCGGGGTGCTCGTGGCGGCGTCCGCGCAGGCCGCGCCGCTGTGGCCAGGGGGTCCGGATATTCCGGGCGTCGGGCCCGTCGTCCCGCCGACAGCGCCGTGCTCGAATGCGGCGCGCGTCTGTATGCGGCTGTCCAGCAACGAGGCATGGTTGATGGACAACGGCAAGGTGGTCTACGGTCCGACCCCTATCTCGCACGGGCGGCCGGGCTACGAGACGCCGCCCGGCGTCTTCCACGCCGCATTCAAGAAGGAATACCACTGGAGCACAATGCATAACGCCGAGATGCGCTATGCGGTGTTCTTCAACGGCGATATCGCGACGCATATCGGCCCGATCCAGGAGAAGTCGCACGGCTGCATCCGGATGACCCCAGACGGGGCGCGGGCGTTGTACGACTACGTCTCGCCAGGGGATCAGTTCGAGCTCGTCCCGTGATGCGCTGAGCGCACCCCGCACCGAAGGCCAGGTCCGGATTTCGTCGGACCTGGCCTTCCGTGTGCCTGGGGTGGGTTCGCGGTGATGTAGCGGCGATGTGGATGGTAAAACCGGCAAATCAGACAAAAAGTATAGCTCGGTCAAACTCGTGTACTGATGATGATGTTTTGGTCGAAAAATTTGTTGTGAGCGCAATCACACTCCCATTCCCGAGATTGCCGAATAGTCGCTAGAACGCGTTTCAAGATCAAGTCAAGGAAGATTAAAAACGTTGCTACACAAGGACGTTCGGATGTGTATGCTATGGATCAATCACGACCCCACTAAGAGGTGGGGCGAACGGCTGAGGGCGGTGTCGTAATGGATGTCAATAAGATCCAGGTGCGCCGAGCGGCCATCATCGCGACCGTTCTCGGCATCCTCGTATTGATGGCGGCCGGATCGCTCGATCGACTATTGCTCGGCATATTCATCAGTGGCGGACTGGCGGTGGGCTGGCTGAATGCTCAGCTGACACTGCGGGCGGTAGCGCGAATTGCCGATTCGGATACCCCGAAGAAGTTGCGCCTGCTCAGGTCGTCCGCGGTGCGGCTGCTCGGTATCACGGTGGTCGCGATTGCGGTGGCATTCCTGGCGCGGCCGAACGGTGTCGGCATCTTCTTCGGTATCGCCCTGTTCCAAGTAATTCTGGTACTCAACACCGTGGTTCCCGAATTGAAAGGGCTGCGCCAGGCGTCATGATCATCTCCGCTGTTTCGATAACCGGGCTACCGCTCGCCGAGGGCGCCGATACCGAACCGAAGATCAAGGTCGGCGAACATGCCGTCGGTCATTTCCTGGGCATGGACTTCAATGTGGACACGCTCATCTCCACCACGATCGCCGCGGTGATCGTGCTGGTACTGGCCTTTATCCTCCGGATCAAGCTGACCTCCGGAGTGCCGAACGGCGTGCAGCTGTTCTTCGAGTCCGTGACGACCGGCATGCGCAATCAGGTCGAGAGTGCGATTGGTATGAAAGTCGCGCCGTTCGCACTGCCGTTGGCGGTCACGCTGTTCACCTTCATCCTGCTGTCCAACTGGCTGTCGGTATTGCCGGTGCAGTACGGAAAGGGTGAATTGTTTGCGCCACCCGCGGCGGATGTCAATTTCGTCTATGTGCTCGCGCTCTTCGTATTCCTCTCCTATCATGCCGCGGGTATATACCGGCGCGGCCCGCTGCAGCACTTCAAGCTGTTGCTGAAGGGCCACACAGGTTGGGGACCGATGGTGTTCATCAACGTCATCGAGGAGCTGGCCAAACCGGTCTCGCTTTCGCTGCGGCTTTTCGGAAATATGTTCGCCGGCGGTGTGATGGTTTCCGTGATCGCATTGTTCCCCTTCTGGATAAGCTGGGGTCCGAATGCGCTCTGGAAAGTATTCGATCTATTCGTCGGATTGATCCAGGCATTTATTTTCGCGCTGCTGACCGTCCTCTACTTCAGCCAGTCGATGTCGCTGGAAGATGAACACCACTGATCGGTTCCGCCGAGCAGTGCACTATTCGATAACAAAGGAAGTGAAAAATGGCAGACCCAACAACCGCGAGCATCGTCCAGGGCGCTCTCATCGGCGGCGGCATCATCATGGCGGGCGGTGCGATCGGCGCGGGTATCGGCGACGGTCTAGCGGGCTCCGCGCTTATCAACGGCGTCACCAGGCAGCCGGAGGCCGAGGGTCGACTGCGCGGCATCTTCTTCCTGACCGTCGGTCTGGTCGAGGCCGCCTACTTCATCAATCTAGCGTTCATGGCGCTCTTCGTATTCGCTACTCCCGGTAAGTAGCGCGATCATGTCGGCGAGAACAGATGTGGAGGCTCAGGGGAACTTTCTCATCCCCAACGGCACCTTCTTCGCCGAGTTGTTGATCTTTCTGATCGTGCTCGGCATCATCTGGTTCTTCGTCGTTCCGCCGGTCCGGAAGGTACTGGCGGAACGCGACAACCGGGTGGCCGAGACGGCGAAGGAGAACAAAGAAGCGCGGCGCCTGTTCGCGGAGGCCACCGAGCGTTATCAAAGTGGGCTGGAGCAGGCGCGGACCGAGGCGGCCGCCATCCGCAACAAGGCGCGGGCCGAGGGACAGGCCATTATCGACGAATTGCGTGCCGACGCGCAGGCGCAATCCGACGAGATCGTCGCGGAGGCCATCGCGAAACTGCGCGCGGAGGCGGACCAAATCGCGGCGGAACTGCGCGAGACAGTGAACCCGATCGCGCAGACCATCGCGGATCGGATCGTCGGCGCCGATGATCGGCGTGCTGGAACAAGTCCAGGTCACCAGACGGGACGGTCGTCGTCATGAGCCCAATCCACGGTGTGCTCGCCGAAGGCGTGTACCACATCACCTTCGACTGGCCGGTGTTCATCAGCCAGTTGTTCGCCTTCGGCGTCATCGTGTCCTTCCTCGTGTGGCTCTTCCGCAAGTGGGGCAGGCCGATGATGGAGCAGAAGCAGCAGGTCATCGCCAAGCAGCTCGAGGAGAGCGAGTTGGCGGCGTCCCGCCTGGCCGAGGCCAAGAAGGCGTACGACAACGCGATGGCCGAGGCGCAGCGCGAACTCGAGCGGATGCGCAAGGACGCACAGGACGACGCGGTGCGGATCGTCGCGCAGATGCGCGAGGCCGCCACCGCCGAGGTCGCCCGGGTACGCAGGCAGGGCCGCGATCAGATCGTGCTGTTCCGCAAGCAGGTAATTCGCGATCTGCAGGCCGATCTGACCGCCACCGTGCTGGCGCGAACCGAGGAGAAGGTGCGCAACCAGGCCGGCTCACCGCAGGTGCGCGCCGACAGCATCGAACGGTTCCTGGAAGATCTGGAAACCGTCGCGAACACACCGTCGATGGTGCGTCGGCGAACCCAATCGCAGTGGAACTGAGGTAATTCCGATTCGATAGAGCCGAATATGCCGGTGCCACAGTGGCATCCGGCATATTCGCATTCAGTTATCGAGGAATTGATCGACACCGAAAACCGTTGGGATACCGCTCAATCGGCCTCGGCCAGACCCGCGACGACGAGTTCGGCACGACTCTTGGCCGCCTCGGCATAGTGCGGGTGGGTGGTGACGTAGAGCCGGTTCGTCTCGACGGCCCGGATGATGATCTCGGCCGCCTCGGCGGCGGGCATCATTTCCTCCTGCATCCGCTTGATGATCTCCATCCGCGGTGCGAACCGTTCCCACTGTTCGGGGGTGAACGAGGCCAGCCACTCCGTCCTGGCCTCGGCGGAGGCGCCATCGGTGACGCCGCGCAACATCCGGGTGTCGACCGGGCCGGGGCACATCACGGTGACGCCGATTTCCGGTGCCAGGATGTCCAATTCGCCGCGCAGCGATTCCGACAGCGAGATCACCGCATGCTTGCTCGCGGTGTACGGCGCGTTGAACGCGCCGAAGCTGACGCCCGCGATCGATGCGGTATTGACGACGTGACCGTGCCCCGACGCGATCAGATGCGGGACGAAGGCGCGAATGCCGTTGACGACGCCGCCGACGTTGACCGACCAAACCCGCTGCCAGTCTTCGGGTTCGATCGACCACATCGCCCCGCCCGCCCCGACACCCGCGTTGTTGGCCACCAGGTCGACCCGGCCGAACCGCTCGACGGTGGCCTCGGCCAGCCGTTGGACCTGCGCCGGATCGGCGACATCCGTTGGCACGGCGAGGGTTTCGCCACCGAGTTCGGCGGCCGCCCGGCGTACCGAGTCCTCCTCGATATCCGCGAGCACCACCCGCAGACCACGGGCGTGCAGTGCGCCCGCGAGCGCCTGCCCGATTCCGTTGGCGGCACCGGTGATGACGGCCACCTGTCCGGCTTCCAGTTTCATCTCATCCTTACCTTTCTCATCGAGGTCGTCTCACGGCGAAATACGTTCCGGCCGTGAATCATTCGGCAGCGACGGCGCGGTCGAACAGTGAAACCAGTTGCGCCGCGAAGTGGTCCAGGTCCAGCGTCGGGTCGGCGGCATAGCGCAGCGCGACGGTGTCGATGGCGGCACGCACTGCGGTCGCCATCACGTGTGGGTCGAATTCGCGGAATTCGCCGACGGTCTGACCGTCCAGGAATCCGGATTCCAAGGCCTCCAGCGTTTCCTGCGGCTCGTTCGGCAGGTACGGCTCACCGAAGGCTGCCTTGGCATTGGTGGCGATTTCGATCAATGCCCGCAGCGCGACCGGGCGCTCACGGCAGAATTCCAAATTCGCGGTGATGTAGGCGGCGAGCATGGCCCTCGGTCCGGGCGCCGCCTCGATGGGCGGCGAAATGAATGCCACCGCGGCCTCCTTCGCCTGTTCGGCGATGGCTCGCAGCAACTCTTCTTTACCGGCGAAGTGGTACGAGATCAGTCGAGTGCTGCTGATGCCCGCCCGCTCGGCGATCCGCGCGAACGAGGTCTGCGCGTAGCCGGATTCGGCCAGCACCTCCATCGCGGCCGCGACGATCTGCCTGCGGCGTTCCTCGGCGGTCGGCGACCGGCGTCCACCCTTTACCTGCATGAGTAAGAAGTTACTTGATTAGGTAAATTTAGGCAATAAGTATCAAGCTGTTAGCCGATCGCGATAAGAACTGTGCACGGGTAGGTGGCGGCTGGTAAGCCATGGTTGTGGAGCGGATCCGGGGGGCGGATATCGTGCTTGCGGAAAACCGGGCTCGGCGGTCGATCGCGGTCGCGGTCGGCGTCAGTGGCGTGCTCTGGATGATGGCGGAACTGTCGCAGGTCGTGCGGCAGACCGAGTTGGTGAGTCGGTGGTGGACACCGTTCGCGGTATCCATACTGCTGTTCACCGGCACCGTGCTGGTGGTGTCGGCATTCCACGGTGCGCGGATGATCCGAATGGCCGCGTGCATGCAGGTACTGGCCTATCTGGCGGCCGCGGCCACCCTGCCGCTGGCCTGCGAATACGGTGGCCTAGCACCCGACGGCAGCTGGCTGGTTCCGCTCGTCGGCATCCCCGCGGTGGGGGGTGTGCTGGTGTGGCCGCGGGCCTGGCCCGTCAATCTCGTACTCGCCGGGGTGGTTACGGTCGCCGCCGACCTGTACGTCGCCGGCGGACCCGGGGTGCACAGCGTCGCGGAGGATCTGCTGCGCACCGTATCGATGGAGGGCTTCTTCGCCTGGATCGCGGCGCGGGTGCTCGTCACGGCAATCCGGCTGGACGCGGCGACGGCGGTCGCGGTGCGGCAGGCCGCGGTGGCCGCGAGCACCGAGGCCACCGAGCGGGAACGCGCCAGATTCGCCGGATTGATTCATGACAATGTGCTGGCCACGCTGCGGGAGACGGCCAGAGTGCCCGATACCGCCGTACTGTCCCGCGCGGCCGAGCGAACGCTGCACCGCCTCGACGAAAGCGGCGGCGGCAGAACGGGCGACGAGCCGGTGACGGCGGACGAGGTCGTCGCGCTGCTGCGCGATGCCGTCGCGGAGGCCGACTGCGCCGTCGACTTCCGCACCAGGGTCGACCGCGCCGCGGCGGGCGTCCCGCGCGAGGCGGTGACCGCGCTGGCCGCGGCGCTCGGCGAGGCGGCGCGAAACAGCGCGCGGCACGCCGGATTCGGCGGACGTCCGGTGACGCGCCGGGTCGAGGTGGTCTTCGACGGAAACGGCGTGATGGCCCAATTCACCGATGACGGAGCGGGATTCGAGGTCGCGCGGGTCGCGGCGGACCGACTCGGCGTGCGGCACAGCATCTTCGGCCGGATGCGCCGGGTGCGCGGCGGTGACGCGGTGATTCGCTCGGCGCCCGGTGAGGGTACGACGGTGACCCTGCGCTGGACCAGGGCCGACCCGATCGAGCCCGCGGTGCCGACGCTGATCACCGCGCACGGCCGGTCGGGTGCGGCCGGACTGCTCCTTCTGGAGGCGTCCGTCGTGTTCTGGATGCTCGGTGGGCTCGATTTCGGCCTGCCCGCGCCCAATGCGCTGATCGCCTTCGGTCTGGCCGCGCTCGCCGGCGTCGCGGCGCTGCTGCCCCGGCAGGATCCGCTGCTCTGGCCCGTGACGTGGTTCGTCGTCGTGGTCGGCCCGGTCGGCGCCGCGGTGATCGTGCTCGGCTATCACGGCCCGACACCGCAATTCCAGGTGCTGTGGATCGCGGTCGCCACCTCGTCCGTGCTCGCCGTGCTCGCGATCCGGGGGCGGATCTGTCCCGCCGCGCTCGCCCTTGCCGGGATGTCGGTCGTCCTGCTGTGGGCGGGCGGCGGTGTCGGCGGCGTGTTCGCCGGATTGGGGGTGCCCGCGGCGACGGTGCTCGCCGTCGCGGTGTTCGCGGCCGCGCTGCGCCCGACGCTGCGCTCGTTCCATGCCGCTCGCGCGGTGGTGGCACAGCATGCGGGCGCGGAGGCCAGGGCCGCGGCGCAGAGCCGGGAACGCGACCGCCAGCTCGCCTATTTCGATCGCACGGCACGGCCGGTGCTCGAGCTGATCGCCGCCGGTAAACCGCTGTCCCGCAGCGATGTCGGCGAATGTCTGCTGCTGGAGGCACAGCTGCGCGACCGGCTGCGCGCACCGGCGCTCGGCTCCCCTGAATTCGTCGCGGCCGCGCGCGGGGCCCGCCGCCGCGGCGTCGATGTGACCGTGCTCGACGACGGCGGTCTCGAACCCGCGCCCGAAGATGTCCGTGAGGTGGTAACCGCAACGGCCGTAACGGAATTGGATGCGATGAGCGCGGGCCGGATCACCGTGCGGGTGCTGCCGAGCGGCCGGAAGACGGTGGCCACCATCGTCGCGACGACCGCCGACCGGTACCGCCGGGTACAGATCGATACGTCCGGATCGGTCACCGCGTCAACCGAAACCGTCGAGAACGACGACACCGCTCGCGCTGGCTAGAGATGAGATCGCAAGAACGCCAACGTATCCGGCAGTGAGGCCACGAACGCCTCGCGGTGGTCCTTGCCCTCGTACCGGTTGACTGTCACCCGGACGCCGGGGTTGCGCTCCTGCAGATCCTTTCCGTAGCCGGGAGTGTCGGCCGGTGGGACATCGATATCGGCGGTGCCGTAACCGATCTGCACGTCGACCGGGAGATTGTCGTCGCGGTACCGGGTGAGCTCGCGCAGATCGTCGGCGAAGGTCGGCGTCGGCCTGCTCGGGTCGATGACCAGTGCCTCGGGCCGGCGGCCTCCGGCGCGGGCCACCAGATCCGAAAGACATTCGGTGGCGGCCTTTTCCACGTAATCTCTGCCGAAATCGGATAGGTAGGGCGCGACGCGGTCCGGATGCAGTTCCTGCAGTGAGGCCAGGTAGTAACCGGCGTATCCGACCTGGTTGACCGCGCCGGTCGAACCATGCCGGAACATCTCCGGCAGGCTCTTGGCGGGATTGGTGCGCAGACCGGTGACGGATACACCGCTCAAACCGGCCGCGGGTCCGTCGCCGCGGTAGCGACCCGTGGCGCTCATCGCGGCATGCGCACCCTCGGATTGGCCGACCAGAACCCACTTGTGCGACAACGGAATCGGCAACGTGCGCACCGCGGCCACCATATCCAGGATCGAATCGCCCTCGACGGCGGCGTTGTAGTAACTGAAATTCCCGCCGGTGCCGAGGCCTTGGTAATCGGGCGCGAGCACCGCGTACCCGCTATCCAGGATGGTGTTGAAATAGTTGTTGTACCGTTCCAGCTGCGGGTGCCGCGACGGTGCGCAGCCGTCACCGATTCCGATGGTGCCGTGCGCCCACACCATCAGTGGCCATCCGCCCTGCGGCGGCAGGCCCTGCGGTACGTACAGCGCACCCGACGCCGGCGCCGACGCGCCGTGCTGATCGGTTGTCGTATAAGTGATTTGGAGCGAAAGCCCGGCCTTCGCGAAGGAGAACGCCGGATCGATGATGCCGATGCCGTCGAAGCGTCCGGCATCCGGCGCCTGCGCCGCCGCCGATGGCATCGCGAGAATGAGTGCGGCACAAAGGCCTAACGAGACCTTTGTCACCGAGGCTCGCAAACCAGACATGGCGCACAACCGTACTCGCGACTCGCGCCCCGTGGGCTCGACTGTTCGTAATGTTCAACGACCCGTCATCAGGCCACCGCGCGTTGACGCGTTTCGAATGCGATGACGGCGCCGATCGCGAGCAGGATGGTGCCTTCGACGGCGTGCACCCAGTTGCCGAAGGTGTCGACGGCCATCAGGTGCAGCACATGGTCCCCGCCGATGAGCCCGAGGATCGCGACGAGCAGATAGAACGGCCCGCACAGCCACGTGTAGCCGAGCGCGGTGCGCGCTCGCGGCGCCGCCGCCAGTCCGGCGAGGCCGGTGATCAGGTGGAACAGGGCGTGCCAGCCGTTGACGGTGACGGGGATGAAGCCGAGGAATTGGATGGTGCACGAATGCATATCGCCGCCGAAGGCCATATCCGGGTAGATGCCGTATGCGATGACGCCGTTGGTGGTGAACCAGGCGCCCATCAGGAAGGCGAGCAGTTGTCCCGGCGTGTCGAGGATCGCGGTGACGTAGCGCAGGACGGCGGTGCGGAAGGTTTCGTACATCGTCGTCGAACTCCTGTTCCGGCTAAGTCGATCGACTTAGGATCCCTGGAGTATGTTCTAAGTCGAGTGGCTTAGTCAAGGGAGGGTGCGGTGGCGCGGGATACGCGGAGCCGGATGATTCAACAGGCGCTACTGCTGTTTCGCGGACAGGGCTATGCCGGGACCGGCATCCGCGAGGTCGCAAACCAGGCGGGCGTCCACCGCGGGGTGATCTACCACCATTTCCCCGGCGGCAAATCCGAACTCGCCGAGGAGGTGCTCGCGTTGATCGATGGCATCGTCGGCCCGGTCATCGCGGCGGTGTGCGCGAATCAGGATCCGGTCTCGGCCATGCACGCGATTTTCGCCGGGGCGAAGATGACGATGACCGGTGGCGGGCAGCCGCCCGGCTGCCCGGTCGCGGCCGTCGCGCTCGGCGCGGGGCCCGATGACGCGGCGCTGCTCGACGCGGCGCGCATGATCTTCCGGCGCTGGCAGGGTTCGTTCCGAGATTGCCTAGGGCGCAACGGGTTCGACGACACCGATGCGACGAACCTGGCCGCGCTGCTACTCGCCGGGCTGGAAGGTGGTCTGGTGCTGTGCCGCACCGAGGGCGGCACAGCACCGCTGGATCAGGTCGCCGCCGCGCTCGAACGCGCGCTCGTGCCCGCCCGTTGACCGGGTCGCGCACTGTAGATCAGATAGCCCACCGCGGCGAGGAATGCGGCGCCACCGAGCAGCGTGTAGGAGTTGCCGACGAAGAATTGGATTACGGTCCAGTGGAATTCGCGGCCCATGGTTTGCGGGACGTACCAGATGAGGCCCTGGGGCAGCAGGGCAACATCCGGATCCCAGTTGCCGATCCGGTCCACCCGCATCGGCCAGGCGAAGGCGAGCAGGCCGACGGCGACCGGAACGGCCGCGCGCAGGACGAGCGGTCGGCCGGACAGTGCCTGTACCGCCCACATGAGCGCGGGGATCACCCAGACCCAGTAGTGGGTCCAGGAGATGGGGGAGCACAGCAGGGTGACGCCCGCGGCGAGCAGGATGCCGAGGAGTTCGTCCCCGCGCCGGTGCGCGATCCACGCGGCGGCCATCCCGGCCACCGCGAGCACGCCCGCTGCGATGAGCCAGGGCAGATGATGTTCCCAGGTGGTCCACTGCAGGCGGCCGAACACACCGTTGATGGATTGGTTCTGCACGTAGGCGAAGCCGACCCGATCCTGCGATGCGACGGTCGAGGTCCAGAACTGCCAGGCCTGGGCGGGCCGATACCAGAACCCGATGGCGACGGTCACCGCGAACGCCCCGATGGCCGTGCCCGCGGCCTTGAAACGGCGGGTGATGAGCAGGTAGACGATGAATACCGCAGGGGTGAGTTTGATGCCGGTGGCGATGCCGATCAGAATGCCGCGATACCACCGGTCGGGCATGGCCAGATCCGCGAGGACCATCGCCATGAGGATGACGCTGACCTGGCCGAACTGGAAGGTCTGCTGTACCGGTTCCAACCACAGCGCGGCGCTGCCCACCGCGAGCGTCAGCGCGAGCAGCCCGCGCCCGCGTAGTCGCAGCAGCCTGCCGGTGCACCACACGCTCGCGTACAGCGCGAGCATGGTCGTGACCGCGACGCCGTTACCGACGTAGTCGATCGGGAACCGCGCCAGCTCGGCGCAGATCCACGCGGCGAATACCGGATACAGGAACGGCAGATACAGCGGCCCCCGCTCGACATACAACTGCTCGGGGTGAACGGCGGCGGTCCGCCCGCCCCACATATAGACCTGAAGATCGACCTGATGCCAGTACATCGGCCAGTTCGGCCGCAGGAACAGCAGCCAGACCGCGATCGATACGAGCGTGAAAATCAGTGCTGCGGCGAGCGATAGGAGGGTTCGCGAGCTCCCGGGCTGCTCGCCAGCCGGTTTAGCGGAAAGCTCTGCCGCCGGTGCGACAGTGACCATGAACTTATTCCTTCATCAGGTAGCGGCAATACGCACCGCGTCGACCGCTGCCCTGCCCGTCACCGCCCCCGGGCCGGTCCACGCATCCCCCGAAAGGAGCCGCGAGTTAACGGGTTTCGAGTACCTGGGCAGTCGGTGCCGGACAATGTTCCCCGGTCGAGCTGTTCGACCGGTGCGCAATTTTCCGCTCTGGCGACATGATTCGGCGCCCACCCCTCATCACTGTTCGTTCAACGACACAAGGCTCCGACGCTAACACGTCGGATGACTAAGAGCCTGCCCCTATTTCCAGTTGGTGACACTGCACACCATCAATACTTAATGGCTATTACTAATCCTGCCAGTGTGTCTCACGTTACACCTATCGAGTGTGCTTTCGCGGCAACGGATTTCATTCCCGCATGAACGCGAGCTTGAAGTCGGGGCATTCCACCAGCGGCTCATGGGTGCAGGTCGCGGCGTGGCGCAGGCTGTCGCGCATCCGGACCAGACGGGCGATGTCCTCGTCGAGCTGTCGGGCCTTGACGGCCATATGCGCGCGCAGCTCGGTGTCGTCGGGGGTGGCCTTCAGGAACCGCGCGATCTGCGCGAGCGTGAAACCCGCCGCGCGGGCGCAGCTCACCAGCGCCAGCCGCGCCCGCACGTCGGGGTGGAAGGTGCGGCGCAGGCCGTTACGTCCCTCGGACCGGATCAGCCCGCGCCTCTCGTAGAAGCGCAGCGCCGATGGGCGCGAGTCCCGACCGCTCGGCCACTTCGGCGATATCCAGCAGCGTCATCCCACTCCTTGACTTGAATCGCGCTTCAAGTCAGACGATACGACCATGAACGAAACAACGGAACCGCATCCGCAGGCCGTCGACCATCTGGAACGCCTCGCCCGGTTCGGCATCGGCGAACTGCACACCTTCAACCGGAACAGGCCCGCGAAGGCTGGCGACGGCAGATCGCGCTACTCGGTTCGCCGGAACCCGTCGCCGCGGTCGCCGATCGCGAAATCCCTTGGCGGCAGGGCGCAATCGGCATCCGCATCTATACGCCCGCCGGGGCCGGACCGTTCCCGGTGCTGATGTTCTTCCACGGCGGTGGATTCATGTTGGGCGACTTGGATACTCACGATGGACTGTGCCGGTCTCTCGCGAACGGCGCTCGGTGCCTTGTGGTTTCGGTCGACTACCCGCGCGCACCGGAACACCGGTTCCCGGCCGCGCCCGACGCCTGCTTCGCGGCCACCCGCTGGGTCGCGGACCATGCCGCGGCCATCGGAGCCGATCCGGCGCGCATCGCGGTCGGCGGCGACAGCGCGGGCGGCAATCTGGCGACCGTCGTCGCGGCGATGGCTCGCGAGAGCGGTCCAACGTTGGTGTTCCAGCTGCTGATCTACCCCGATCTCGACTTCCGCCGAACGAATTTCAGCATCAGGGAGTACGCGGGCAAGTACGGGAACATCACCCGGGACGGCCAGCGGTGGTTCATGGACAACTACTTGAACGACCCGGCCGAGAAGCTCGATCCGCGGGTATCCCCGCTGCTCGCGCCCGACCTCACCGGACTGCCGCCCGCGCTCGTCATCACCGCGGAGTACGACGCCCTGCGGGACGAGGGCGAGGAATATGGTCGCCGGCTCGCGGCGGCAGGGGTCACGGCCACCGTCATCCGCTATCCGGGCATGATCCACGAATTCATCCGTCATCCGTTCGACGACAGTATCCGCGCCCGCGCCGATGCCGCCGCGGCGCTCGCGAATGCCTTTGCAGCGTAACGCTATTCATCCGGAAAGGGGTGGAACCGGGCCTGGCCGGGCAGCCTGCTGCGCCGCCGCAGTGCGGTGAGCACCGTGCCGACCGCGGCGCGCGGGCGGGTACCCTGCCGGACCACCGCGGTGATCGTCCTGGTAACCGGCCCGGCGAGTTCCCTGGTGACGACGCGATAGCGCGGGTCGACGGCCAGTTCCGGGAGCAGCGCTATCGAGAGCCCGGCCTCGACGTGCTGCAGCGTCAACATGTAGTTGCTGAACCGGCAGATCACCCGCGGTTCGAAACCCGATTCCCGGCACAGCCGGGTCGCGAGATTCGCCATATAGGACTGCGGCAGATCGAAGGCCCACGACTCGTCGGCGTACGCGGCGAGGTCGGCGGGCCCGCGGGCGGCCCGGTCCGGCGGCAGCACCAGCACGATCGGATCGGTGGCCAGCGGCACGATATCGATATCGGGGCCGAGCGGATGTTCCACGAAATCCGGTGTGGTGACGATGATGTCGGCATCGCCGACCCGCAGTGCCGGCATGCTCTCGTGTGGTTCCAGCTCGACGATTTCGATATTCAACCGCGGATGGGTCTGCGCGAGCTCGGTCACCGCGGGCACCGCGAGCGCGTGGATGGCGCTCTGGAACGCGCCGAGCCGGACCACCCCGACCGGTTCGGCCCGCAGGCTGTGCAGCTCCGCCTCGACGGTGTCCATGTGGTCGAGGATGGATCTGGCGCGGCGGGCCAGCATCAGCCCGGCGGGGGTGAGCCGGACCCGGCGGCCGGTGCGTTCGAGCAGCTGGGTGCGTGTCTCCGATTCCAGCACCGCGAGCTGCTGGGACACGCTCGACGCGCTCATATCGGCCGCCTGGGCCACCGCGCGGACCGTGCCGAGGGTGTCGAGCTGACTGAGCAGGCGCAGCCGCCACGGGTTCAACATCCGACTAGTGTTGTACGGCTGAGCCGAACAGTACAACCGGAATTGTGAGATGGACGCGATGCTCGGACCGGACCTACCGTTGCGCACATGACCATCGCGACCCCGAGAATCAGCCCCGCTCGCGACTTCTGGGCCGACGCCGACCGCCATCTCGTGCGCTACGCCGGTGCGGGCGATTTCACCAGGGAGATCATCACCCGCGCGGCGGGCAGTTTCGTCTACACCGAAAGTGGAAGGGAGATACTGGATTTCACCTCCGGGCAGATGAGCGCCATTCTCGGGCACGCACATCCGGAGATCGTCGCCACCGTGTGCGACCGGATCGGCGAGCTCGACCATCTGTTCAGCGGCATGCTCAGCCGTCCGGTCGTGAATCTCGCACGCCGCCTTGCCGATTCACTGCCCGCGCCGCTGGAGAAGGTACTGCTGCTCACCACCGGCGCCGAATCGAACGAGGCGGCGTTGCGAATGGCCAAGCTGGTCACCGGTAAACACGAGATCGTGTCGTTCGCCAGGTCGTGGCACGGCATGACCCAGGCCGCCGCGAGCGCGACCTACAGCGCGGGCCGCAGCGGCTACGGACCCGCCGCGCCCGGCAATTTCGCCATCCCGGCGCCCAATGCCTACCGACCCGATTTCATAACACCCGAAGGCGAATTCGACTGGCGCCGCCAGCTCGATTTCGCATTCGACCTGATCGACGCGCAATCCGTCGGCAGCCTGGCCGCCTGCCTCGTCGAACCCATTCTCAGTTCCGGCGGCATCGTCGAACCGCCGCCCGGCTATTTCGCCGCGCTGCGCGATAAATGCGATGAGCGCGGCATGCTGCTGATCCTCGACGAGGCGCAAACCGGACTGTGCCGTACCGGAACCTGGTACGCCTTCGAGCGCGACGGCATCGTCCCCGACATCCTCACCCTGTCCAAAACCCTCGGCGCCGGGCTGCCGCTCGCGGCGGTGATCACCAGCGCCGAAATCGAGGCGGCCGCACACGATCGCGGGTACCTCTTCTTCACCACTCATGTCTCCGACCCGCTGGTCGCCGCCGTCGGCAATACCGTGCTCGACATTCTCGAACGCGACGGACTCGATCGGCGGGCCACCGAGCTCGGCGCGTTCCTGCGGCAGGGGTTGGAGCGAATCGCCCAGCGCCACAGCGTGGTCGGCGATATCCGCGGCCGCGGCCTGCTCGCCGGTCTGGAACTGGTCGCCGACCGGGAGACCAAGCGGCCCTCCGACGAACTCGGCGCTGCGGTCACCCGCCGGTGCCTCGAACTCGGTCTACACATGAATATCGTCCAACTGCCGGGCATGGGCGCGGTATTCCGCATCGCTCCGCCGCTGACCGCCACCGAAGACGAACTGTCCCTTGGGCTTTCGATTCTCGACCAGGCGATAGCCGACGCCGCTCGCACTTTCGGGTGAGCGCGGGTGGGTCTTTCGTAGGACGCGTCGGCCGGGTGGGCGTCGTTAGCGTGGCTCGGTGGCCGGGTTCGTTCCAGGGGAGGTCTGATGGATATCGTTCGGGACAATCCGGTGGCCACCATGATCGTCGTCTCGGAGGTCGGGCTGTGGGTACTGCTCGTCGCCGGGCTGGTCGCGCGCTATCCGCTGCGGTTGCGGCCGGTGGGCGCCGTATTGCTCGGGGGCATACCGTTACTCGATATCGCACTGCTCGTGGCGACCGCGATCGACCTGCACCGCGGCGCCCAGCCGGGCGCCGTGCACGGGCTCGCGGCGGTCTACCTCGGCGTCAGCGTCGCGTTCGGGCCCGCGATGGTGCGCTGGGCGGATACTCGCTTCGCGCACCGCTTCGCGGGTGGGCCGCCACCGGTCAAGCCCGCCAAGGGATCTCGGGAGGCGTTGGCCGCGACATGGCGGGAGTGGGGCCGGGTGGTGCTCGCGGCGACCATCGCGTCGGCGGTGCTGCTGCTGATCATCGCGACGGTGGCGAGGGGCGATCAGTCGGGCCCGCTGTGGGGATGGATCGGTCGTTCGTGGGGCGTCGTCGGGGTGTGGTTCGTGTTCGGTCCGGTATGGGATCTGGTCTCCCGCGGCATGAGAGCCGTTGATTAGCTCGATGTTTCGAATGTGCGCACCAGGATGGCCCGCGCGTAGAGCAGCTGGAAGCCGAGCTTCTGTACATTCTGCTGTGATTTCGAGCCGGGCAGCGTGGTGACGACGGCGAGGTCGCAGCCGGCCGCCGCGGCGGTCGCGAGCCGGGCGTCGAGCAGTGCGCCCTGCACACCCCGGCAACGGAACTCCGGCAGCGTTGCCGCGCCGCAGAATTGGGCGATACCGTCGCTGAGCCGCAGGCTCGCACCGCCGACGGGCACACCGCCGATCCGCGCCAGCGAGCCGGAATAGCCGCTCGCCGAGGACATATCGGTGATCGCGTCGGCGATCGCCGACCGGTCGTGCTCCTCATGTGAGACGACGCCCTGGGTATCGGGTGTCGCGAAGGCGGTGGCGACGACATCGATCCAGGTGTCGAAGTCCGCCGGCGCAACGGTTTCGATCGCGATCCCGTTCGAGACCCGCGCCGCCGGACCCGGTGTGAGCCGCCGCCCGAGCACGTTCTCGAACCCGGTCAGCACATAGCCGCGCCGGGTCAGCTGCTGGACGAGCGCGGGATCGGCGAGCGTCGACACCTCGAACTGGACCGGCGTCTCCTGTTCGGCGAAGGCGCGCTCCGCCGCATCCAGCGCCCCATCATCGAAATCGCCGCCCATCCCGGCCCCGACCACCTTGTCGAGCGGCGAACCCGGCCCCACCCACACCGCGAGCCCACTGCCGAGTTCGACCGTGCACACCCGCGGCTCCCGGCACGCGGCCGCCACCGCCCCCGCCTCGACCAACGACCGCTCGGCTCGCTCGATCCGCTCGGCGAGTGCGATATCCGTGAAGAGCCCCGGTTCGGAAGACATGGGATGCATGGTCACCCGGGGCGCCGATCGGCACAAATGATTTTCCGGTCCGATCGGGTTCGTTCCGGTGGATCTACGGCTCGTAGCCGCTGTGATCGGTTAGGTCTGTACCCGAGAATCGGTGTCGCGCAGCGAAATCCATTCCCCACACCGTCGAATCCGCTCCCCAGTCGATCTTTCCTTCATCTGTGAAATAGTGGGCAGCAGAAGGGAATTGGTCGCGTCGAGAATAGAGTGGCCGGCGGATTACGGTCCGCTCCCTTCGTGTCCGCTCCGCTGGACTGGAGGTGTATTTTGCGGAAGTTATTATCTCCCTTGGTATTCGGTGCCGCGTTGGGGCTGACCGTGCTCGGCCTGCCCGGACTGACCGGTTCCGCCGTTGCCGATAACCCGTCGGCCGAACGAACCGTGAACGATATCGTGCCGGTGCCCGTGCAGGCGCAGGCCGACCCGAACGGCGATTTCACGCTCACCAGCGACAGCGTGATCCGTGCCGAATATCAAGCCCAGGATGTCGCCGAATATCTCGGTCAATTGCTGCGGCCCGCGACCGGATTCGCGCTGCCGGTGGTCGACCCGAGCGACCGATCCAAGCCCGGGATCACCCTGTGCCTCGGCGACGCCGGTCCGGACGTCGGCAACGAGGGCTATAAGCTCGCCGTAGCCAACGACGGAATCACGCTGAGCGCCAACACCACCGACGGCCTGTTCGAGGGAATACAGTCGCTGCGACAGCTGTTCCCGGCAGCCATCAATAAAACCGATGTGCAGCAACAGAATTGGACGGTGTCGGGCGGTACGGTGCTCGACTATCCGCGATTCGCCCGGCGGGGCGCCATGCTGGATGTCGCGCGGCACTTCTTCACGCCCGATCAGGTCAAGCGGTACATCGATGAGGTGGCCCAATACAAGATCAACACGCTGCACCTGCACCTGACCGACGATCAGGGCTGGCGCATCGAGATCAAGAGCTGGCCGAAGCTGGCCGAAATCGGCGGCCAGACCGCGGTGAACGGCGATCCGGGCGGTTACTACACCCAGGATCAGTACACCGATATCGTCAATTACGCGGCATCCCGGCACATTACGGTGGTGCCCGAGGTCGATATGCCCGGCCACACCAATGCCGCGCAGGCCTCGTATGGCGAACTGAACTGTGACGGCAAGCCGGTGCCGCCGCGCACCGATATCGAGGTCGGTTACAGTTCGCTGTGCATTCCCAGCCCCACCACCTACAAATTCGTCGAGGACGTCATCAGCGAATTGGCGGCCCTCACACCCGGCCCGTACATCGATCTCGGCGGCGACGAGGCGCATTCCACCTCGCCGGCCGACTACAACGCCTTCTATCAGAAGGTGATGCCGCTGGCCGCCCAGTACGACAAGAAAATTCAGGCCTGGCACAATATCGTTGTCGCGAATCCGCCGACCTCGGCCATTCCCGAATATTGGGATACCGCCAACAGCAATTCCGATGTGGTCGCGGCGGCGGGGCGGGGCAATAAGATTCTGATGGCGCCGGCCAACAAGGCGTATCTGGATATGAAATACACCCCGGACGACCCGCTGGGTCTGCACTGGGCCGGGTATGTGGAGGTGAAGGATTCCTACGACTGGGATCCCGCCACCTTCCTGCAGGGGCTTTCGGAGGATCAGATCGCCGGTGTCGAGGCGCCGATCTGGTCGGAAACCCTGCGCACCAGCGCCGATATCGAATACCAGGCATTCCCCCGGCTCGCGGGTATCGCCGAGATCGGCTGGTCGCCCGCCGCGACGCACAACTGGGACAGCTATCGTGCCCGGCTCGCCAAGCAGGGGTTGATCTGGACCGCACAGGGCATCAACTTCTACCGGTCGCCGCAGGTGGACTGGAAGTAGCTCCGTAGCAGGCGGTTTCACGGGCGGGCGCACCGGACGGTGCGTCCGCCCTTCGGCGTGCTCGATACCGCTGGGGTGCAAGGGGTTCGGTGTCGGTGGATGATGGTGGGGATGTCGATCTATCGATGATGGGAAGAGACGAGATGAAGACCAGGCTCAACTGCCCCTGTGGTGAGTACATAACCGGCGTCGACGAGGACGATCTGGTCGAGAAGACGAAGGCGCACCTCGCGGACAAGCATCCCGGGCACGACTATTCGCGCGACGAGATCCTCTTCATCGCCTACTGAGCCTTCACGACGGTCGATTGTCCGTCGAGTGCGCGGGCGACTTCGGTCGACTCGCCCCGGCGGACAACCACAACACCGGTGAGAATCAGTGCGCCGCCGAGCAATTGGCTGGGGCGCGGTGTCTCGCCGAGCAGTGCCCAGGCGAATCCCAGCGTGGCGAGCACCTCGAACAGGCCGAAAAAGGCGGCGAGGCGGGCGCCGA
Organism: Nocardia sp. JCM 34519.1; assembly: GCF_020361265.1. Lineage (NCBI taxonomy): Bacteria > Bacillati > Actinomycetota > Actinomycetes > Mycobacteriales > Nocardiaceae > Nocardia > Nocardia sp. JCM 34519.1. The sequence continues at coordinate 161,986 of NZ_JAIRBR010000001.1, read as the reverse complement.
GCAGGCGGGTGGCCGCGATGCCCGCGACGTAGGCGAGTGCCGCGGTGACCGTGCCCAGTATCAGCACCGGTATCCACCATTGAGTGGTAAACCCTTGGAAGACAACCGGATTCGTGGTCGCGGCCAGCGGAACGACGCCGATCGCACCGGCCGCGAGCAGAGCGGCTCCGCCGATGAGCAGTCCGCCCGCGGCGAGGACGGTGCCGGGTAGCGTGCCGTCGCCCTTGGTGGAGAGCACGAAATAGGCCGCGGCGCCGATCATCGCCGTGAGCGCCCAGATGACGCCCAGCCAACTGGTGGGCGTATCGGAGCGCAGATCGATCACCAGCAGCAGGCCGACGATGCCGACCGCACCGCCGAGAACCGTGATGGTTCCCGGCCGCTCGCGATGCCGCAGCCACAGCCAGCCGACCACCGCGATCGGTGCGGTGTATTCGATCAGCAGGGCGACGCCGACCGGCAATCGGGCGACGGCGTTGAAATAGGCGAGTTGCGTGCCCGCCACCGCGACCAGTCCGTACGCGGTGAGCAGAAGTATGTTGCGGCGCAACAGCTGCCAGTTCCCGCGCAGCTGTACGGCGGCGATGGGTGCGAGGACGGCCGCGGCCACCAGCACCCGGACCGCGACGACGGATGCCGAACTCCAGCCCGCATTCATCAAACCGCGAGCAAGCGGGCCGGACAGCGCGAACGACGAGGCGGACGCCACCGCGCAGATCAGTCCGGATCGGAGCCGCGATACGGTCCTGTCATGGGTCATCGTCACCATGGCTCATTACGCTAGGGGCGATGACGTAATATGTCAAAGTGCTTTTCGCTGATGACATCGAATGCGCGCTGCGGGCCGCGGTTGAGCTGGTCAATTCGGCGGAACCGCCGGACACGCTGACCGAAATCGCCCAGCTGGACGCCTTTTTCGTGAAGTTCGCATATACGGGAGTACATGCGGGCGATGCCGAGGAGTTGGCGGCGGTACGCGCGCTGCGGCCGCCGCTGCGCCGCATGCTCACCGGCGACCGCGATACCGCGGTGCGGCTGGTGAACGAGACCCTGGCCGCGAATCGGGCGCTGCCGCAACTGGTCCGGCACGACGACCTCGACTACCACATTCACGCGGTGCCCGCGGCGGCCCCGCTCGCGGTGCGAATCGCCGTCGAGACCGCGATGGCGATGGTCGATCTGATCCGTGCCGACGAATTGAGCAGGCTGTCCATCTGTGCCGACAAGTCTTGCGAGGGAATCGTTTTCGATTCATCGCGGAACCGGTCCCGGCGCTACTGCAGTACCGCGTGCGGCAACCGCAACGCCGTCGCGGCCTACCGCGCCAGGATGAAATCCTGATCGCGGCAGACCTGTTCGCTAGGTTGAGCCGTGCCCAGACGGTGGGATGGTCACGACTCTTCGGCCGCGTCGATGGCCTTCCGCAGTCCGTCCGGGCCGTAGAGGTCCTGCTGCGACGTGAGTTGCCTGCCGTTCACGAAAACCGATGGGGTGGCCGTGATACCGCTCTTCGCGACATCTCTGCTGACCTTTTGCACGTACGCGTCGTACTTGCCGCCCGTGATCGCCTGGGCGACAGCGGGATCGGTGTAACCGGCGGCCGCGGAGAGCTGGACCAGTTGCTCGTCGGTCAGGCCGGTGCCGCCCTCCGGGGGCTGCTGGGCGAACAGGGCGGCCACCCAGTCCGGGAACTTCGCCGGATCCGCCGCGGCGACGACGTACGCGGCGTTCGCGGCGCGGGTGGAATACCTGGTGCCGGAGGAGGCCGGGTCCAGGAACGAGACGATGTTGTATTCGACAGCCGCGGTGCCCTTTCGGATCGCGTCGGTCAGCGTCGCGGCGCTCGCGGATTCGAACAGCTTGCAGTACGGGCACTGGGCGTCGGAGACGATCCGCACGGTGACCCCGGCATCCGGTTTGCCGATGCGGATGGCGCCGGTGTCGGTGAGCGAGCCGACAACACCGCTCTGCGATTGCCCGGTAATCGCCGGAATCGCGACGTTGTCGTGTGAGCGGCGGACCGCCAAGCTGATGCCGATTCCGGCGACCAAAGCGACCAGCACCCCGGCGACCAGCACCTGGACCAGGACACCGCGCCCGCGTCCGGCCTGCCGCGCCGCCGTCACCGCACCTTTTCGACCAGACCGTCTGCTCACCTCGGGATCAACCCGCCTTCCTGTCGTCGTCCAAATCGCCCCGCCGCCTCGGCCGGGCACGCCAGCGCCATCATGGACAACGAACCTTAGAAAATCCCTAGCTACCTGTTCGGGCGGATGTGACACACGGCGCGCCCGCCCCGCCCGGAGCGAATCCGGTGTAGCGGTTGCGGCAGAGTGGTTCGGGTGAGCGAATCGCGTTCGAACTACAACCCGCGTCCGATGTCCAGCAAAACCACCTACGCGCTCGGCGGCGTCGCGCTCGCCCTCGTCGTGTTGATCGTGATTCTGGCGTTCCGGTGGGGGCACGACGAGCCGAGCATCCGCAACGACGGCTACGGTCCGGTCCGCGACCAGAATGTGCACTCGGCCGTGCAGCAGGACGGGGTGATCCTGCTCGGCAAGGACGGCGCCGCCAAGACCATCGACCTCTACGAGGATCCGCTGTGCCCCGCCTGCGGGTCGCTCGAGCGCATCCACGGGCAGGAGATCGCACAGCAGATCGACGAAGGCAAGCTCGCCGTGCGGTACCACCTGCTGAACTTCCTCGACCAGCGATCCGGCAGCAAGAACTACTCGACCAGGGCGATAGCCGCGAATCAGTGTGTGGCGCAAGCTGGTTCGGGTCCGGTGTACTCGAAATTCCATGAGCTGCTCTTCACCGACAAGCAGCCGAAGGAGGGCGGCAACGACCTGAGCAACGACGAGCTCGCCGCCGTCGCCCGGGTGGCCGGCGCGCCGGAATCGGTGGTGCAGTGCATCGGCGGCGGCTCGCGGATCGATGCCGCCAAAGCCGATGCGAACGCGGGGATGGATTCGCTGCATGCCGCGATCGGTAAAGATGCCGGAACTCCTACGGTGCTCGACGGTGGCAAGAAGGTGGATTGGCGCAATTCCGAATGGGTGGTCTCGCTCACCAAGTGATGTTGGGGCCGGGCCGTCGCCACCAGTCGACGGCCCGGCCCGCTCGACGATGCGGCATATCCCAGCCCCTGGTCCGCAGGGCGTCGAGCATTCCGATGGTCAATTGGACGCGGAACTTGCCGCGTTGTCCGGGATTTCATCGTCGGGCGCGATACGGGACAGTTGCCGGTGCAGCATGACGTGGCCGTGCAACGGATGCGTGAGATCCGCCTTCTTATCCGGTTCGATTGTCGTGGTTGGAAATTCGACGATCGATGCCCCGATGTCGGTGTGCGGGAACAAGTATCGCGCGCCCTCGCGAAACGTGCTGTGCCGCTCGCCGGTCGGAGTGCGCCAGTCCAACCGGTCGTGGCGGGCGAACTCCACCTGCCAACCTCGTTTTCCCTTGTCCGCCAAGGTTTTCAGGCGTAGATGGCGGGAGCACAGCGATATCTGTTTCGCGTCGAGGTTCGTGAGATCCGATTCGGCGGCAGGGAGTATGCAGCCGGGGAAGCGGCACATGCCGTCCATCGCACGCACCTCGCGTTCGGATAGCGCGTCCGCGCCGTCCGGCCGTTCCGGAATCACCTCGAAGCGGGCCTGTTCGGCCAGGATGCGGGCGAGCGCGGCATCGATCGGTCCGTAACCGGCCAGGAAGGCGGGCGCCTCACGCATGCCGAGCAGGGTGTCGGCCGGAATTCCGATCTGGATCAGCGGCCTGCGCGGCGGTTCGCTCGGCACGGCGTTATTCGGGCAGCGCGCGCCGCGCCCGCAACCGCATCGCAATCGACCGGAGCCGTCGGCGAGCGCGACGAGCGCATCGGCGCGGCGCTGCGGCATGGTGCGTGGATCGGCCGCGCACACCTGCAGACTCATCTCGCGCAATCGCATCGCCACCGTCTGCGCGCCGGGTGCGGGTAGCAGGCCGTCGAATACCGCCATACTGTCGCGCATGGTGCGGATGCGCACATCTCGGTCGTCCTGGCGGCGTTCCCGGCGCCGTTGCGCCCCAACGGGATCCAGCCGCATCACCCAGCGCCGCGCCGCCTGCCACAGCCGGTTGGGCGTGCTGTGCTCCGCCGTCGCGAGCAGTTCCGGTTCGAGCTCGTCCAACGCCTCGCGCGCCACCGCCCGCGTGCTGTCGACGATCACCCGCACCTGCGCCAGATCGATTCGCCCGCGCGCGAACGCCGCCCGCGTGCGCGGCAGCGAATCCTCCAGCGCCAAACCGATATCGATCAGCGCGCCCGCCGTCGCCTCGTCGACGCGCAGCGCGAGCGCCGCCTCCGTAGCCGCGAATTCGCCCGCCCGCACCCCATCCGGCCCAGGCTCCGCACTCGCCGCACGATGCCGCCGGTACAGCTCCCGCACCGCGAACACCTCCGCCGCCTGCGCCGTCGCCACCGACCCGTGTGCCACGCGAAGGGCATCGATCAGCCCCTCGTCACTCATGGCCTGCAAGTCCACAGTCGAGAGATCATTGTGATCGAACATGTGTTCGAGTCTAGGTCATAATCCGCGCCCAATCCAGGCGATTTGGCCGCCGAGATCCCCGTGGTGTAACTTCATTCAGGCGCACGGGAAACCCGGAGCGCACCCAACCAGGGGCTATGGCGCAGCTGGTAGCGCACCACACTGGCAGTGTGGGGGTCAGGGGTTCGAGTCCCCTTAGCTCCACTCGAACAAAAGGCCAGGTCCGGGACGGTTTCCGGGTCTGGCCTTTGTTCTATCCATTGTTCGATCATCGGCAGTTGACGACACGCATGACGACAGTTCATCCCGCAGTGTCATCGGCCGAATCGAATAGCACGTCCATCGCATCGAGGGCATCCCGCTTCACTCGTTCGATCACCTCAAGGTAGATGCCCGTCGTCACCGTGATCGAACTGTGCCGCAGGATCGCTTGGACCGTCGCAGCGTCCACCCCGAGCGTGAACAGCACCGTCGCGCAGGAGTGGCGGAGATCCTGCACCCGGACCGGCCGGACCCGCGCCTTCTCGAGCAGCTTCGCAAACATTCGGTTCACGTTTCGGGGTTCGATCGGCCGTCCCAGCTTCGTCGTGAAGATTAGGCCCGATTCCTGCCACTGGTCACCGGCCGCGAATCGTTCCTCCAATTGGTTCTTGCGATGCTGACGCAGGATCGGAATTAGCGGTGCCGGAATGGGAAGCGTCGCGCGAGAGCCATCAGTCTTGACCTCTTCCAGCTTCAGCTCGCCGTCCACTCGATGCAACCCGTACCGGATCACGAGACGACCTGCATCGAGATTCGTTTCCTCCCAACGTAATCCGAGCGCTTCACCACGCCGCAGACCCATCGCGAGCATGACCGCCCACAGTGCATGTAGCCGATGTTCCTCGGCCACCTTCAGCAGCTGACGCGCGTCGATCTCGCTCAGTGCTCGCGGTTTGTAGTCGCCAGCGCCCCGAAGCTTCACCGACCGCGCGACGTTGCGACTGATCAATTCCTCTTCTTTCGCGTCCTGCAACGCGACGCGGAGCACCCGCAGGACATGCCGCACCGAATGAATCGACAGGACGTTGCCGCAACATTCTGGTTTCGTCTTCGCACAGCAGCGAGGCACTGCCCGCTTGGCGTCCTTCTCCTGCGCGCAGCACTGGCACTTCTTGCGCAGCCCGTTGACGAAATCCCGGACGTGGCGGGCCTCCAGCTTCTTAAGCTTGCGCTTGCCGAGCCCGGGAATGATGTGCAGCCGGACATCACCCTCGTAGGTGGCATAGGTGGTGCGCCGGATCTTCGGTTCGGCGATCTCCTCCAGCCAGTACGACATGTACTGGGCAACCGTCATCGTCGTGACATCAACCGGAATTCCCTTGCGCTGCAACTCCTTCAGCCGCGTACGTTCGGCATCGGCCTCATCCCATGTCGCGCCGTACACGCTGACTCGCTTGCGATTGCCATCCGGCGTGTCTACGAACAGCTTCAGCTCGTACCGGCCGTCCTTGCGCGCGCCGATCGTGCCGGAGCCGTTCGGATTCCGTTTCTTGCTCGGCTTGGCTTGCCGAATCGGCTTCTCGTCCTCCGGCATCGACTACGCCGCCTCATCGATCAGCGCGGAGACGTAGGTCTCGAACGACTGCCGAACAACACGGCGACATCGGCCAACCATCACCGACTTCACCTGCCCGGACCAGATCAGCTGGTACACCATCCACCGACTGACCTGAAGCTCATCAGCCGCTTGCTGAACAGTCATGAACTTACCCATTTCCCCTCCCTATGCTGCGTTCTGGAGTACCGAATGTTCTTGTGTCCCTGGCGGACCTGCCGCGAGCACGCGTGTGGTGAGTTCGGCGCGCCATCGGGTGCGTTGCGCGATGTGGGCCACGATCAACTGGTCGCGGGGTGGACAATGCTGGTCGCCCGGTTCGACCGGGGTGATCTGGAGCCGGTCGGTCTCGGGGAGGGTCATGCCGACCTTGCCGAGCAACTGCCGAACGAATTCGACCCGGTCGGCCTTGTGATCGGCCAGGGTCTTGCCGGTCCATTTCTTCGAGTTCAGGACACGCCGACCGGGCAGGCCGAGGGTGTCTCGGCGGTGCGCCTTGCCCCGGCAGCGTCCCGGGATCGTTTTCTCGGTCGCGCCCTGGGGGACGATGCCGAACCGCAGCCATACCGCGCATGTTTCGCTGCATGGGGTGTGCTGGAGTTCGGCGTGGAGCCGGTCGTAATGTGTTGCTGCCCTTGCCGATTGGGGTTCGAGAACTTCGGCGATCGACTTGGTCAGATATTTGGTGACATAGCCGATGGTGCGGGCAGCTTCCTGGGTGCCGCCGAGCACACCTTTGATGTGTTTCGGATCGATCTGGGTGCCGAACTTGATGACGTGCGCCGGTTTCAGGTTGTCGCGAGCGTCATCGAACCCCGGCAATACCGTCCCGGTGTCCGGATCGACGAACGTCCCGGACTTGGTGTCCCACACCGGCATACGGCTATGCCCGTACACCTCGTTCTCCGGATCGTGATACGGCCACCACACCTGGTGATAGGTCGCGCGGGCCACCTGCTTGACGACCTCACGCGGGATCCGGCCCCGGATCAGCATGTGCACGTGCGGGGCACCGCGTTTCTGCGGTTCCACCACTTCCCAGTACTGGACGTTCCAGCCGACGCAGCGGCGCAGGTTCTTCTTGAACCGGTCACGCAACGCCGCGAAATGCACGATATCCCTTGCGGCGGACTGATAGTCGTAGGTGTCCGGATCACGCGGCGAACCATCCGAGGCAGGCTTGCCGTCCTTGTCGCGCCCGCCATCGGGGTTGATCTTCCCGTAGGAGGGCAGGGTGAGGGTGATCATCATCGAGGGCCGGTACTTGCCCGCGAAGACCTCCCCAATCGTGGTGCGACCCACCTTCTTTCGCGGTAAGTCCGGCACATCCTGGCGACGTTTCGTCGAACGGATACGCCGTTTCTTAGGCAACGGGTCTAGCGCGTCAAGCCGGGCCGTCCAGCCGGTATCGCGTAGTTCGGCATCCAGATCCGCGACCAGTTCACGAATGCCGTCCATCAGATACTCATCACCATCGGCCTTGGCGACTTGATAGTCGTCGAGCAGGTTCGCCCGCGCGGTCAGCAGATGGACCTGCCATTCGGTCGGTTCCGGTTTCTCGTCCACCGGTTCGGCATCCAGGTGCCAGCCCTCGTAGCATTGCGTAACCCGCAGCGCGCGAGCAACTTTCGCGCACGCCGGACACGTCGAGGCGATCGTGGCCTTACACGGTGTAGCAATGTAGGTCTCGGTGAGCGTTCTCGGGTCGTAGATGCGCATCGGGATCGGCCGCTTGCACACGCCGAACTTCTCTGCTGTGGCGATCGCGATGTCGTAGAAGTTCGGTTTAGCGTGCCGCTCGGCGGCGGTTTCCCGCTGCGGTACAACGATTTCGGTATCGACGTCGTCCGTCACGCTGCCCCCTTTCGCCGGTCGTGCCCGTCCCCGATCGCGGGCAGTTCGATCGGTTCGGCCAGTGAATCGGCGCGACGGAATACCAATTCGATGGTGGCGGGGCCGATGATCGTGGCCCGGCATTCCTGCGCCCGGAACGCATGCACCAAGTGATCGGTGCGGTTCTCCCAGTCGGCGGGACATTGCCCAGGAAGCATCCGCACCTGCAAGCGGTCCACAGTGTTGCCGATCTCGACGCCGAGACAACGCGGGATCACCTGCCTGCCGCTGTCGTCGATGACCGTGAGATGACAGGCGGTGAGCAGGCGAGCCCAGCAGCGGCCGTAACGCCACCACGTCAGGAACCGTGTCCGCGCCCGAGTGGTGACGCAGCGGTCGAATGTTGCCGGGAATTGGTTGCGCCACACCATGATTGCCGTGACCGAGAGCGCCGCAACCGCGATGCCCGTGATCGGCCCGGTCGTGATCGTGATCGTGATGACCATGGCGACCGGGATCGAGATCATCGGGAACAGCAGCGCCCACCGCACCGCGACAGCGGCACCGAGCAGCAGCCACCATGCGGTGTTCAGCACCGCCAACCCGATCAAGTCGAACGGATCATGCTGTGGTGCACCGTTTTTCGTGTTCATCATGAGCTTTCACCGGGCCGTTCGAACAATGTCAGCTGTTCGGTATCGGCCGTTTTCCGACGCGTGGCGCGTTTGGGTAGCGGCGCTGCGGCAGCTGCGACCATGGGGTTGACACGACCAGCGACCGAAGTAGCGCGGCCGATCTTCACCTGTGCGGCAGCGTCGACGAATCGAGTGAACCGTGACCACGGTTCCTGCGGGACCAACTGCCAGCCCTCGGGCCGTCCGGTGTGTTTGTCGGCGGCGATGTGGCGGACCTTGCCGATCGGCAGCGCACCACCCCGGACCGGACGGCCGTTGATCTCGTGGACGACATCACCCGTTCGGACCCGATCGGGGGTGACGAGGTAGAAGAACACCGGTTCATCCCGGTAGGTATCGGTGTTCATGACCGCACCTGCCCGTCATACAGGCAGCCGTCGCAGTACACGACCCCGTCGGTCTCCACGCGCCACCCCATCGCTTCCACGCGGCGCACGATCTCGATGTCGTCGAGGGTGCCCAGGCAGCAGGCTTCCCGCGGGCAGTCCGGGTCACCGCAATGCCAGGGCTGACCGCACCCGGTGCAGTAGACGAGCAGGTGTGTTTCGGTAATGAATCCTGATTTCATGACCGGCCCTCCTTCGCGGCCGGTAGGGCGAGTTCGGCGTAGACGCGTACGCCGTCCCCGTTCCGGTTGGGGTAAGTGCGGTCACGGACAGCCATCCGTAGCCCGTCAGCGCCGACAAGGGTTGCCAGAACGGCGGTAATGTCTGCGAGGTCACCCGAAAGGCGCAGGAGCACAATCCCGTTCATGCCGCCTCACCTTCGTCGCCGAGGTCGTCGGGATCGAAATCCGGTGGAGCCGAACCCGGTGCCGCAGTGCCGATGTCGTGGTGCAAGCCGTATTCGCGGACCAGCCAGGCGATATCGTCGTCGGAGACCCAGTAGAACCGGACCCTGGTGAGGGCGGTCGAGCCGTCTTGTTCGATGTAGCCGACACCCGGTGTGCTGTCGGGAATTTCGTCGCAGCGGGCACCACGGTCGCGGGCACCGGCCCCGAAGATCATGCCCACCTGGGTCGGTTCGTCCAGGCGCAGCCCGATCCGGACCGGGAACAACTGCCGCTGCGGCATGGTCTCCTTCGACGGATCCTGCACGAACGCGAAGATGCTGATCGCTGTCGCGCGAGCCTGGGTCAGCAGCAGGCCGAGCAGTTCCTCGAACGCGGTACGGGTATCGCGGTCGGCGTAGGCAGACAGGGCCGCTGCCTCATCGAGCAGGATCAGGATCAGCGGTTCCTCGATGGTCGGGACATGCTTGCGCAGGCCCGCAGCAACAAGTTTGGCCTGTCGCTCCCGCATCACCGCCACGGCTTCCTTCAACAACGCGAGGATGCGTTCGGCGGTCTCGTACTCGAACCGGACGAACAGCTTTGCCGCAGGACTGAATTCGACGCCGCCCTTGGGATCGATGCACCACACGTCGACCAATCCGTCCTGAATCGCAGGAGCCAAGCCCGCGAGGATCGAGTAGGCGATGCTGCCCTTCCCGGATCCGGTAGCGCCGGCGGCCAGACCGTGGGTGCCCAGGATCGGGATGCGGGCGATCTCACCGGTTTCGGTGACGCCGACCGGGACCGCTCGCAGGTCCACCTCGTTGTGGACCCCCGACAACGCTGTCGGGTCGGCGAGTGTGTCGAACACCCGCAGCTGCAAGCGAATACATCCCGGAGCAGGCGAGACCACCGTCACCTTCGGCACACCCAGCACGTGAGCGAACCGGTCGAGCATTTCCTCGTTGGCCCAGGTCTTGCGGGACTGGCCCGCCAGCATCAGGAAATCGGCGTCCAGGCCGTGATCGGTGTAGTCGTAGCGCTCCAACGTCGGGAACCCGGTCTCCGGTGAGCCCAGCTTGAGCCGATGCAGCATCATGTTCGTCTGCACCGGATCAGCCAGCACGAACACCGCTGGACGCAACTGCGGCGGGGCGTCGGCCACGATCTGCTCGTGTGTCCACTCCTGCGACACTCGACGCACCAGGCACGAGCAGACGAACGCTCCGGTCAGCCCGGCAGCGGCACCGGCGGACAACAGGATCGGCAGTATCGACATCACGCCGCCCTCCACAACGGTCCGATGGCCAACATCACGCTGTGTTCGGCCAGCAGGTTCGGCAGCACCGCCGACAAGGCACGAGCATCGGGCATGGACAACCGGATCTCGTTGCCGCCCAACTCGAACGACACCACAGCGGCCGTCTCACCGGACTGATAACGGGACGCGGCAACGTATTTCACGTTCCGCAGCACACCGACAATGGCAGTATTCGTGGTCGGCATCAGCGCTCGCCCTTCCAACCCGGTTCGGTGCAGAACATCACGCAGCCACCCGGTTGCAGTGGCGGAGTCGGCGCACCGGTCGCGCAGTTGGTCAGGCAGCCGATACCGGAATACGACGGGGCAGGCGGGGCCGGATCGCACAGCATCACGCAGCCATCGGCGCGGACACTGCTCTGATGAGCCACCGGATGTGGTGCGCGATCCATGGCGAGGGGCAGCAGACCCGCCACCGCGATCGCCGGAATTGCCGCCAGGACAGCGAAGGCGGGTCGGGCAGATGGGACAAGGGACGTAGGTACAGGCATCAGGCACCCCTCCTTAATGGGTGACTTGATAGGTGAAACAGGTTGAACAACTTGATATTTGGTGTGAGCGCGTTATGCGCCCACCTCCAGCGGCAGCATCTCGGCTTGCAGCGGCCATCTCGGGTGACTGCGCCGCTGCGGACGAGGTGACGTCACCGCCGCGGGCACCGGATTGTTCTGTGCGGGCGGGGATTCGCTCACCGCGACCGGTTCTGGCTCGGCCTCGGCACTCAGGTCCGGCAGTGGTTCGGTGGCCGCAATGGATTCGGGGATTGGTACCGAATCCTGTTGTGCCGCACGGACAAGCACTGCCAGACCGTGAGTGTCGGCCAGCAGACTGATCGGGGCGATGGCAGCGACCACGGCAGCCCAGACCGGCGGGAGCGGATGGCCCGCCATGACCGCGTGCAGGGCGTTACCGGCGATCGAGACCGCCGCGCCGACGATCAGCACACCGGTGAACCAGCGCCGCTCCCGGGAGTTGGCCAGCACCAGTGCCGACACGGTCGCTTGCACGATGGTGCCGTCGATGATCACCGGGAACAGCCACGCCCACCGGGACGGCAGCCGCGCCAGCAACGCCAGCTCACGCAGAGCGACGAAGCTGAGCACAAACGCCGCCGTCCCGATAGCAACGATCACCACCACCGCGACCCAGCGGGCAGCGACCATAGCCCGCGACTTCTCAGCCGTGGCAGCCACTGCCCTCACCACTCAAATCGGCATCTACCAGCGAATCAAGTTGTGGCAGAAGGTGATTAAGCAGCTGCCGCAGGCTGTGCGCCAGGAACACATCCAGCCCGACCGTCGCGTCCTCACCGACACGCATCACGAACATCGGTGTGCCACAACCAGCAACCGCGACTGTGGCCGCCAACTCGCCTTGCCGGTACGTTTCCCCACCGACCGTCAGCACCGCCGGATGCCCGTACGGATCATCCACGTCGAGGTATATCTCGTGGTTCATCACGCCGCCGACCTCCGCGCGTCGACTGGATCTTTCAGTGCCGCAGCATGTTCCACGAGCGCCACCGCGAGCGATTCCATCAACGCGCGAGCATCATCGATAGGCAGTTCCAACGTAACGTCGCCATCCTCACCGAGCAGGACTTGCACCGTCGCTGGAATCTGATCCGCGCGCCGACCCGACCCGACCAGGTACGCCGGAAAATATTCCACCGAGCGGATACCCGCCACGGCCGTTGTGGTGTGCACGAAAGTCGCCATCACGCGGCCCTCCGCTCAGCCCACAATTCGACAGCGGCATCGGCGGACACGAACCAGCTCGGCGTAATCCACACACCCGCACCCGACTTCGAGCCGTGATCCAGCTGACCATCCATCACCGCCACCGCAAGCTCGTGCAGCAGCTCCTTCGCGATCGGCACCGTCATGAACAGCCGACCCGAACCGGTCGCCACCACTACCTTGCCGATCCGCTCGACGTACCGGACAGTCACAACCTGATCATCGGGACCGGCGCAGGATTCCACGACCATCCACACATCGGTGCTCATCACGCCACCGCCTTCGGTTGATCAGTGACGTACTCGGCGTAATCATGCTGAGCCAGCACATTCGGCAGAGCCTCCAACAAATCCCGTGCATCCGAGACCGTCAACTCCACCAGGGCGCGGCCCAAGTAGAACGACACGTACGCCGGAATATCGAGGCGGTACTGATTCTGTTTGCCGTAGCGCTCGACCCGCGCAGCCTGATACTTCACGCCGTGCAACTCGCCGCCAGCGTTGGGGGCACTCACGAACGACGACATCACGCGACCGCCTTCCGATCACGCGGAGCAGCTGCCGAGTGATCACCCGGTGCCACCGTGCCCGAGGTGTCACCCTTGATGCCGGTCGCGAAATACGAGTAGGTCAGCTTCGCGAAATCGCCCGCCTTCGACGCCCGAGGCTGAACCATCAGGTTCTCGAACTCCACCTCACGCAGACCAGGCCGGATCTCCTTCCCTGTCGGAACCGGCTGCACCGGAGCCAGGAAGATCAGGTCCAGGCCCATGTCCGAACCCTTCACGTCCTCCGAGAAGTCCCAGATCTTGGCCTTCCACTTCAGAAGACCCGTCTCCTCATCCCGCTCCTGCTCATTCGTGTACGCCTTCTTTCGCTCGTTGAACCTCATCACCGGGACAGGCGTACCGATGATTGCCGCACCAGCCTCGAACACGATCTCCTGTGGGATCGCGAACCGCTGATTCCTCTTCACAGCCATCGCTGAAACTCCTTGTCTATCTGGACATTTGTTATGCGGCCTACCTGGCCTAGAACAAAGCTAAGTCCGCCTTCGGGGACGACCCGGAAAAAAATTCCGGGGTACCCCGTATATGTCGCTTGCCTCAGCTAGAATTAAGTAGTGCGTGGAATGACGGAATCAATGACTATCGGCGAACGAGTCGCTTGGTATCGCCGACGTCGCGGTATGTCGCAACGAGCACTCGCGGATCTTGTTGGGCGAACCGAAGATTGGTTGAACAAGATCGAGAACAATCGGATTCAGCTTGATAGAATTTCGGTAATTCAAAATCTCGCGACGCAGCTCGATATCGCTCTAGGGGATCTGCTTGCGGAACCAAGTTTGGTCGACTCAGCGCAGACTGCCGGTAAATCCACCGTACCTGCGTTACGAAGTGCACTGCTGAGCTACAACCAACTGATGCCCTTCGCGCAATTAGAATCGCGCGTAATCCAGCCAATTCCTCAACTTGACGGACGTTTACGTGCCGTTTGGGACGCATACCAATCATCGCGATTCGCCTATGTAAGCGCTTCGTTACCCGCGTTGATTGCAGACCTCGACATCGCATCGCGTAACCGCGAGTCGAGCGACGCTGAGCGTGCAACTCTTATGCTCGCGAGCTCATACCACGCAGCGGCCACAGTACTAACGAAAGTTGGGGAACTCGATCTTGCATGGGTAGCGGCTCAACGAGGATTCGACATTGCCCAGCAGGTCGATAACTCAACAATTTGGTTGTCGCTGGCTCGTTCCGTTGCACACGTCACCATGTCCACCGGACGTCACCAGGACGCTGCCGAATTGGTGGGGCAACTGGCATCGCACACAGGCCCCGTTCCAAACGATGCCTCCCCTGAGTATTTATCGGTATATGGCACATTATTTCTTACCGGCGCCATGGCTGCCGCTCGTGCCGACAATCGTAGTCTGACTAATGAGTATCTAAGCGAAGCAGCAACCGTTGCTGCGCAACTTGGTCGAGATTCGAATTATGCGTGGACAGCGTTCGGCCCGACTAATGTTGAAATCCATCGCGTTTCAACAGCAATGGAACTGAATGATATCGAGACGGCGCTTCGGATCGGGCCCCAAGTCGACGTGTCTCCGCTGCCGATCGAACGGCAAATTAGACATGCCATCGAAATTGCACGCGCCAATAATGCCCGTGGCCACCGAGACCAAGCACTCGATATCCTGCTCTCGGCGGAAGCCAGGGCTCCCGAACAGGTACGACATCTCAGCTTCTGCCGGGATCTCGTGATCCACTGGGTTCGCACCAGCAAGACACGCCCGTCGTCAGCCTTGGCAAACCTCGCTTCGCGGATGAACTTGCTGAGGAGCCCCTACGATGGGCTCTCATGAGCACCGTTGAGCCGCCCCCGATGGCTACACCCCGCGTCGCCGCAGGCGCACTCGTACTTCGCGATAGCGCTGTGCTCTTGGTGCGTCCTACCTACAAGGAGTACTGGGACATCCCCGGTGGCTACGCTGAGCCAGGCGAGTCCCCGAAGGCAGCATGTCAACGCGAAATTCACGAGGAACTCGGGTTGACTGCTAGCAATCTCGAACTCGCCGCCATTGATTGGGCTCCCAACGATAAAGAAGGCGATAAAATCCTATTTCTGTTTGCAGATCGAACGCTGCATGGAATGGATGTCGACACTCTTGTCTTTCCAGATCACGAGTTGTCCGAAGCGCGGTATATCGAGCTGAACCAGCTTGAGCAGTACACGATTCCACGCCTTGTTCGCAGGTTGACCGAAACAACAAACGCCCTCCTGTCAGGACATATTCCGCTCTACCTTGAGCACGGAAGCATCCCGAATCGGGGCTAATACCGATCAAAGTACGCGCAGCTCGTAGCTGTCACCAACAGGTACGACATGAGGCCAAAGCACATGTCAACAGTTCGGTTGGAACGGAAAACAAAAATGTGTATCGGATCTAGCCACTGGTGGAGCCTCGACCGGGGTCGGCGGAGGGGGCGGAGGCGCGGCCGGAGACTCTGTAACTGAGACCTCGGCTGGATGCTCATTGGAATCCGGATGAGTCTGCGAGTGCTCGCTGACTACATACCAAACCCCGCAACCAAGTACCCCAAACGCAGCGATAGTCAACAATGCGGACTTAATAGAGGCACGGCGACCATGGCTGAGGCGGCCCGCCGGTAAATCTAACGGATACCCACTCGACAACGGTGGAACAGTCGCCGCGGAGCCAACGTGACGATTCGCCGTGAACCTCGGTAGTTCGGCGGCATAGTCGTCGGTGTACATGGTGGAGGTTGAAGCGGTCTGTACAGGCCGGTCGAGAGTTGTCGATGCGAACGAATCGGCGCCGAGGTCCATCCCCGATTCCGTCGATCGTCCATTGCCGTCCGGGAAGCCTTGTGCCGCCAGGACGGCCGGACTGGCAGCCGGATCATTGACGCCCAGAGCGGCGAACATGGCGTGTACGCGCTCAACGGTCCACACCGGTACGTGATACGTACCGCGCTGGAACCAGGCGAACAGCTCGTGTGGCCGATCTCCGAGCAGCACGTCTACACCTTTGGGCATGAATCGCCTAGATGGCTTGTCCAGGGTGACGGTCGTGCCACTCCGTGGAACGACTACTACCAGCGCGGATACGAACCGTTCGGCACCAGTCGTCGATTTGGTGATCGACTTGAGCGAATACATGGCCGATTTCGCCTGGTTCAGAGGGTTGACGTCGCTGCCGCGCACATGCACCGGGTCGCCGGAGAATCCCGGCATCGACCAGCGGCCATTTACGGGACAGGACAACATACCGCCGATCGGGCTAAGCGTGCCCTTGACCTCGATACATACGCACGTGTTCGGCGTGAAAACGATGAAGTCCGCTTCCTGTCCAGTCGCACTACGGCCACGACCAGGAACGTATCCACCGGCCACCGCGCAACCAGGCACATTGCATGACCGAAGCCATCCAGCCACTACTTTCTCCGAGTACGGCGCATCCGCTCGTTCGTTGACGACCAGCACGGTCGCCCTCCTTCGCTTGTTCCGTTACATGACGCCCGAGGGCAATGAATCAACGGTAGGCCCAAGGACCGACATCTAACGTCGATCTTGTTGCCGCGCAACCACTTTCAATCGAACTAAGGTTCGATAGCGTTGATACGATTGGCGTGCAACAGTTTTGACCACCGACTGTTTCGCTTGCTTCGTAACATCTGCTACATGCGCGTCAGAACCAGCGCCTTGCACGAACTTCCACGGCGACGGACGAGATCGCTACGACGCGTTCGTATTCCGTATGACGATCACGGAGCCTTTGAAACAAGCCGTATCCAGGTAATCCGCCACCTTCGAGTACTCCGCCCGCAGCCACTGCGCGTCCCCCAACAGCGTGGCCAGTTCGTCCCGACGTTCCGCCGTCAGCGCAAGATCAGTCATGCACCCGATTCTTCCGTGCCACAACCGCTTCCGGTGATCGTTGCCGAATTTAGCCATACAGGATCAAGAGCGGCGCGCTGCGCGCGCCGCGCCACGCAACCGGCCGCACGAACGGCCGGCTCCGCTTCGCTCCGCCTCCCGGAGCGTCGGGCGCGTCGCGGCACGCGCAGCATACCGTTGGAGATCCTGAATCGCCTGTCTGGCATGACCATGCCGCACCTGAGCCGCAAGGTTTCCGCGACTTCCAGTCGCGCGATGCTCCAGCCGATCGAAGCCGCGCGGCATGCTCCTCCGCCCGACCTGCCGAAGGTGTACCACCCTCTCGGGGAACTCCAAAGCGCGCCTACGGCGTCACTGCGTGATGGCTTCGCCACCCTTTTCCGTTCCCCGAGAGGGTGGTACAGGCTGAGCCCAGGTCGACCGGAGGAGCACACAACGCACCAAGCCCCCGGATCGCTTCCGCATCGAATCCATGCCGCCTCCGGCGTCACACGGGGCATTGCCCCGGACCCCACTCCTCGCCGGAGAGGCAGGTCTTCCAGAGGGGGCTTGACACGCATTCGAACATACGTTCGTGCAAGATTTGGCGGATAGGCGATCTATCCGCGAGGCTCCGCATGACGACACGATTGACGACAACGACGACGACAACCACCACCGCTACGCCGACGACAACGAAAGTCCTTCTCCCCCAACAGCCCTGGTCAGCGGCACCGCTCATGCCTGGCAGTGTGGGGGTCAGGGGTTCGAGTCCCCTTAGCTCCACCAATCGTGCCATTGCACGAACCGACTCCATTGGGGCTGGTACCGCGGAAGCGGTACCAGCCCCAATGTCGTTTCCGGGTTGGGGGATGCGGAAGGTGGGGACGAGGCGGTCAGGTCCGGTGATCGCGACGTGGGCGACGAGGGTTTCGATGAGCGCCTTGGCCTGGGTGCGGGTGCCGGTGGCGATGATTTCCGCGATGTGGTCGGCGATGCCGTCCAACGCGGCGGGTTCCGGGGCTGTGGGTTCGTTGGCCAAAGTCGCGGTCAGTTGGTCGCGGCGGGTGGCGAGCTGGGTTGTCTTGGCGCGCAATTCGCCGAGACGCCCGGCGAGGAGTTCAGGGTCGAGGGTGCCGCTTTCGAAGGCGTTCAGATAGCGGTCGATCGCCTGCTGCGTCTTGGCGACTTCGGTGGTGACGGTGGCCAGTTCGGCACGGGTGTCACTGCTGGTGTCGTGGTGGTGTCGTTGTTGAGCGTGGATGGCTTCGCTGATCAGGTCGTGGCGGGTGCGATAAAACTTGCCCAGGGCTTCGAGAACCGCCGCGTCCACGGAGTCGGCGTCGAGACGGGTGAAGTCGCACTTGTCGGTGTCGTAGCGGGCGCGGTTGAAGCAGGTGTAGTAGCGGTAGGTGCGGGAGCGTCCGGTGGCGCGGGTGCCGAGCATGGCGCGCCCGCAGCGCGGGCAGCGCAAGCGGCCGGTCAGCAGATAGTCCGAGGAGTTTGCGGCGCGGTGGGCGTGGGATTCTCCGCGTGCTTCCAGGACCGATTGAGCATGGTCGAACATATCGGTATCGATGAGGGTGGGGTGGGTGTCGGTGACGGTCGTGTCGCGAAAGGTCAACTCGCCGAGATAGATCCGGCTGTTGAGGATCCGCAGGACGTGGTGCCCGGACCATTCGCGGCCGGTGCTGGCGCGATGCCCGCGAGCGTTCAACTCCGCGGCGACGGCACGGGCACCGAGACGGCTGCGGGCGTAGAGGTCGAAGATCATGCGCACCACCACGGCTTCGGCGTCGTCCACGACGAGGGTTTGGGTGGTTTTGTCGACTCGGTATCCGTAGGGTCGTTTGCCGCCTTTCCATTTGCCTTTGGCGGCTTTGCGTTCCATTCCGGCGATGACGCGGTCGATGATCGTGTCGCGTTCGAATTGGGCGAACATACCGAGCATCTGCACCAGCATGCGGCCCATGGGCGTGGAGGTATCGAATGGTTCAGTGGCGGAGCGGAACACGACCTTGACCCGGTCCAGCTCATCGAGCAGGGTGACCAGGTCGCGCAGGCTGCGGGAAAAGCGGTCAACCCGGTAGACCACAAGCACATCGATGAGCCCGGCACGCGCGGCTTGCAGCGCGCGTTGCAAGCCGGGACGCTCGGTGTTCGCACCCGAGGCATCATCGGTGAAGGATGTCGTGTGTCGCCAGCCAGGTTGGGAATCGATGTAGGAGTCCAGCCGCGCGTCCTGGGCTTCGATGGAGTAGGGCTGGTTGTCTTCGGTGGTGGAGCGCCGCGTGTAGGTCCCTACCCGCACATCCTGTTCCCATGCGCCCGTGCCGGTGGAGATACGTGACCTTGAGGATTTCTTGGTGCCTGCCATGTTGCCGGTCCTTCCCATCGATACACGCTTCTCGAAAATATGGATGTCCGAAACAACTTGCGGGGGCCCGGAATTCGGGTTCGGGATACGGGACGTGCCGCCGGGTTTATTGTCCCTCGATCGGATTTCGGATGTATTGGTATGGCGGTATTCCGGTCGTGGCGTTTCATGCGGCGTTCCGTTCGCCGTTGTTGGTGTGGTGACGGTGGGTCCATGCGGTGATGAGGTCGGCGAGGAGGGTGACGGCATGGTCGTGTTGGGTGGTGGTGAGGGGTTCAGTGTCGATTCGGTCGATGTGCCAGCGTTGGTGGGCGCGGTTGCGGGCAGGCTGCTTGGTGGGTTCGGTGCCAGTGGAGGCGCGCTGTCGGGGTTCGGGGTGTTCCATGGAGGGCTCCTGTGTGATGTTCGGCGTTTGGAGTGCCGTCACCCATGTACTGGCAGGGGAACCCGCGTTTATCCGCGTGCGGGACTGAAATTGATGCAATTCCGTGTTGGGTGGTTAAAGTTCGGAATCGATCACGGGTCGGCAGCCTGCCGGGCATATGGGGGCGTCGCGCCTGTTAACTGCCGAGAAGGGGCCCGATTTCGACATTTCAGCCCGAAACGGTTCGATAACGATCGGCGTCACCACAAGCGAGTGCCCCAGGGGCGTTTGGCTTGCCCTGGGGCGCTCTGGATGTGGTTGGGGCGGTGGGTGACGCTATCGCCGGTTGACCAGCCCCGTCTGGTCCTGGCCGTCGTTATTGGCGCTCGCGTACCTGGTGCCGGTGTCTATGCAGATCACGTCGGCGATCTTGACGAGTGCCGGGATGTCGTCGGGCTCGAAATGGTCTGCGCTCGGCGTGATTACGGCGATGGCGTACTCGCTGTAGGCGAGGTTCATCAGGCGGTTGATCACCGCGCCATCGGGCCGGTCCGGGTCACCGTAGTACACCAGGATCACCGACCACCCGCGCTCAGCAGCTAGCGCGTGGATCCGCGCCTCATCTTCACTCCACCCCTCGCCGGACAAGTCCTGCCGGAGGAATCCGATCACGTAGTTGCTCATGGTCGTATCGCTGCGTAGTCGCGGTATACCGGCCGGGTGATCGCGAGACGGCCGCGGTCGGTGCAGCGCCACTGTGCCGGGCCTTGCGGGGTGTTCATCGCCAGCCCGGTACGCGACAGTCGCAGCAGCGCCCGGTGGACTGAGGCCTCCGGCAGTAGGGTCGCGCGGCAGAGTTGCCGCACGGTCAGTGCGTGTGGCGGGTCGAGGTTTGCCAGTGCGCCAAGGACTTTCGCCTCGGATTCGGTGAACGCCATCGCTCACCACCCCCTGCTGATCGGTACGTATGGGCGTGGCGGTTCGGCTGCCAGGCGCGCTTGAATGTCGGCAACGGTCAGCCGCTTCGGCCGCTGGCTGCGCTCGGCGTCTGGCAGCGCGTGGGCGGCGAAGAAAAACAGCACTAGCGCGATGAGGGTGGCGACAACGATGATTTCCATGTCGGGTGTTCTCCATGTCCCTGGAACGGTGTTGGAGTGCACCCGACGCCGGGGACTGGTGATCGAACCGACGTCGGGGCAATGTGGAACGTATGCCCGGCCGACGCCGTGAACGGGTACGAACGTACCCCCAACGCCGTTACGCTGGCGATTGTCGTCACAGTGCGACCAGGAGGTGGTCCCCGTGAGTGGATCCGAAGGTCCCTCGCAGATCGGTGCGCGCGTTCGGCTGTATCGAGAACGCGCCGGAATGGCACGACCCGTACTTGCAGCCCAGATCGGGCGATCCGCCGAATGGCTGAAAGCCCTGGAGAACGGCCGAATTCAGCGCACACCCAGCCTCGAATTGCTGCTGCGCATCGCCCGTGTCCTGGAGTTGGATGACCTCGCCGCGCTCACCGGAGACGAGCATGCCGTGCCAGTCACGGTTTTTGCGGGCGAACGCCACGCCGCGCTCTCCGAGGTACAGGCCGCGCTGACCGACTACCGGATCACGCCCAGCGACCGGTCGGTCAGCCTCGCTCATCTTGATGAGCGCCTGCGCAAGGCATGGCGGATCCGCCACTCCAGCCCCGACCACCGCTCCCAGTTGGGAGCGCTGCTGCCCGGCCTGATCCGTGACGCGCAGACCGCCGCGCGCACGGCCGAGGACCGCCGGGCCGCGCGCCGGACGTTGGCCGGGGTTTATCAGCTGGCCGATTTCTATGTCGCCTATCAGCCCGCGCCGGAGCTGGTGTGGATGGTTGCCGACCGCGCGGTCAACGAAGGCTACGAGGCCGACGACCCGTACATGATCGCCTGTAGTGCCTGGGCGATGGTGCAAGCCTTGCGCGATTCCGGGCGGTGGGAGGAAGCAATCGCATTGGCCCGCAACGCGATCGACCAACTTACCCCCTATCTCGATCGCGCCGAAACCCCGATGATTGGTACGGCATCGCCGGAGCGTTGGAATTCGAGATCGCCTACGTCCACGGTCGGCGTGGCCGCTCCGGTGACGCGTGGCGCGGCCTGGAGGAAGCCGACCGGATCGCCCAGCAGCTCGGCCCGACATATCGGCATGTGCAGACCAGCTTTTCCCAGCCGGTGATGGCCGCACACGCGACCACTCTCGGCGTGGAGCTGCGCCACCCCGGGGAAGCACTGCGTGCCGCCCGCTCCATCGACGCCGACCACATCGTGTCCGTCCCCCGCCGGGGCAGACACCTCATCGAGGTCGCTCGCGCCTATGCACAGCGCGATGAGGACACCGCGGCACTGACGATGCTGGTGAAGTCGGAACAGACTGCCCCCGAGACGATCCGGTACAACGGGTTCGCCCGCGACATGCTCCGTGGCCTGCTGAAGAAGCCACCGACGGGCATGCGCGCCGATGTCCGCGAACTCAGCCAGCGAGTAGGCATCCGTGCCTAGCAGCGCAGCGTTTTGTGTGAAGCCCTAGTAAGTGCGACATATAGCACGCGATCATCATCCCGATGCTGGATCAGCCCAGCCGCCAACCGGTCGATATCGTCCTCTCCGAGATAAAGGCCGACGACCGGCCACTCTCGCCCTTTGGCCTGGTGAACGGTCATACCAGGGATCACGCGAGGCCGGTGCAATCGCCGAGCCAAGGTTACTAATCGGGAAATTTGAACCTCTTCGGACGGCGCAGCCATGGGGCGCAGCTGGCATGAGCTGCCCGACTCCTTCAGTATCCTTCGTAGCAAGATCAGCGCGTCGGTGGCGGAATCCGTTGTCCCCAGACGGACGAGTTCCAGCACCGGGTTGAGTGCGCCATCGGATTGAAGTCGGCGGCGGTCGATTCCAAGAACAGCAGCGGCGTCAGCAGCATTGTGTGCGGGGCGCCCGAACCGCCCCTGGATAACCGGGTCGAGAAGCAGTTCCACAGCGGCGTCTGTTTGGTTGCGGGGTCGCCCGAACGATAGCGGCAGCACATGGTCGGGTCCATCCCAGAGCGACTGCCATTTTCGTGCCAAGATCACGTCGCACCGGTCGGCAGTCGACGCATGCTTGAGTAGAACCCGTCGGCCTTCCCTCGCGTTCTCGGCAAGCTGACCCATCTCGGGCCCGAAGCGGAAGGTTCTACTGACAGGACGAGTTTCGAAATGCTGCTGCCTGACCAGCGTTCCAACGTCCTCGGGGCGTGCCCCACGGAACCGATACAGCGCTTGCCACGGATCGCCGATCAAGGTTGTGCTTATGCCGTTGGACACGAGAACTCGAATCATGCTGAGGTCGAGTAGATTTGCGTCGAAAACCTCATCAACGATGACTGCCTTCACGGTCTCGACCAAGTACCGGCTCACCTCGGCCCGCAGCTCGCGGTGGCGAACTACCGCATCGACGATTTGCCGGATCTCGGTGGTCGTGCACCGGCCCTCCGAGAGATGGGTTTCGAACTCCTGCTTCCCTGTGATGAAATGGCCGGCCACGCCTTGCTTTACAGACCTGGAATTGATAGTCGTTCCGTCGAGGACTACAACGCGGCGATAAGCATTTGCCTCGATCGGGCGTACACCGCGATGACCCCGCCAGGTCTCAAGCATCGTGAGTTCGGTTTGGTCGCCGATCCAGCGGATGGCTCGGCGGCGCAGAAGGTACGTGACGATTTCGTGGTGGAGTCCGTCAAGGGTTAGGGCTCGGTGCGGCCACGAAAGAGCCGTCCCGCCCCATCGGCTTACGATCCGACCTTTCAGCTCATCGCGGGCCGAGCGGGTGAAACTGAGCGCGAGTATCCTCCGCGGATCGCAAGCGGTGTCGTAACGAATGACGCCGAAACGCTCAGCCGCGACCGTCGTCTTACCTGAACCCGGCACCGCCTCGATGTAGAGGCGGGCGTCGGAACACGTTGCGGCTTCATGCTGTTCATCAGTCAGCTTCTGGCGCATCGGCATATTCTCTTGTGCCATAAAGGAACTCGAACATGTTCGCGATGTGGTTCGGAACAGTGACGGGCTTCCCCGACTCAATGCGTTCGCTGAGTTGCCCGGCCAGTTCGAGTGCGAATTCTCCCTTGTACCTTCTCGCGGGTTCGGTACTGAACAAAGAATCAATGGTTTCCGGTGTGATCATCGTTTGCCCGGCGGAGGGCACCACCTTCAGTGCTGCCGCTATTGCATCCTCGTTTCCCGCGGTAACCGCAGGTTCGAGTGTCGGTTGGTTGTAGAAGCCCCGTACGGAGTTCGGATCGCTGCTGCCTAACCACGCCGGTGCTGCGAACGTCTTGGTTCCCCGGGTGTCCGTGTCAGTGAGTATCGCGATCCGCCGGGCAATCTCATGACCTGGAGACGCCAACAGATCGACTATCCAGCTGCCTGGCCGACACCCCATCACTACCATCGTGAGGGCCTCGACGAACTGTCGCTTGCGATCGTCCGCTCCTGCCCATGCTTGGCCGAGTGCCCGTACCACCGCGGCATCCGTCACACCTTCGGTAACGATCATTCGTTCGGCGAACATGGCAGCGGACCGGGTGGCGTCCAGGTGCAGCCGAGCCATCCGCAGCGTCCGATCTCGGTCTTTGATAGGCATGGTCGCAAGGACGCGCGACAATCTGCGCCCGTCCTCGCCGCGCCGTAAGACGACCAACTCCTCGGGCTTACAGGTGGAGATGATGTCGCCGGAATGGGTGCTGACGATCAGCTGAAGCTCCTTGCGCTGCGCGGTCAACCTCCGTAGGTACCGGGCCAAACCGTGTTGCAACTGGGGATGCAGATGGGCCTCGGGCTCCTCGATGATGACGGTCACGTGAAACTGCTCCGGGAAGAAGGCATCCTCGAGCGATGCCGCCTCGGCCTCCCGTTGCGCGTCGCCGTCCGCTGCGACCAGGTCTTCGCTGTCGGCCGGACTGATTGCTTCATCCTCAGGCGGTTGGCCTGCGTCAATAGGGTCAGCCTTGCGTGCGGCCTCCGATAGATTCGGGATCGCGGCCAGAATGACAGCGATGTGCAACAGGTTCACATATCCCAGGCCGGAGACTTCCAGACGCCGCGCGCTCGATTCGTCACTGGCGACCGCCAGCAGAAGCTCCAGCACTCGGGCCAGATACGCATCGTCGACAACCTGACCCCCGACATGAGCGACCTGTTCACTGACCCCCGACGACAAGGCGCTGAGATGTGTACGCACATGCGTCTCGACGGTCTGGATCAGATCATGTTTGGTGAGGTCATCGAGGAGCCGTTGGGCATGTAGTCGCAGATCCATCAAGTTCCGGTGGCCGCGAAGGGCCTGCTGTTGCGCGCGGAACAACTCGACCAGAACCTGAGTGTCGCGCCGAGCAAGCTCATCCAACGGATTGCGGTGCGCCGGAAGATAAATGAGCCGCAACTTGTTCAACGACTCCGGTGCACCTTCCACCGACGTGGCACGGACACGACCCAGATTTCGCTCCAACCGTCTAGTCCACGTTGGCGTCGAAATGGCCAGGTTCTTGAGCATTGTGCCCAGTGGTCCCTCCTCGGCCTCGTTCCCATCGAATGCGTAGGAGATTTCGATCTCGCGGGGGGAGCCAGACCCCAGTGCTGCCGAGGAGGGCCTGGGAAGCTGGGGGAAGCTGTCCGGGTGAGCAAGATATAGCGCGTCGGCTACCGTTGTCTTGCCCGCGTTGTTCATGCCGACCAGAACAGAAAACCGTCCCGGCAATTCGCAGGTGAGATCATCCTCGGCGCCCGCTCGAAAACCGCGCACGACAACACGATTCAAGTACATGTAGTTTCCCCGCTTGCTTGGCTCCCGTGCTTCCATGGCACGACCGAACAGAATTTACTCGGATTCGCTCAACTCGTCGACGATCTTCAGCGTCTCCAGGCTGACGGTGGTGATTCTCTTGATGAGGTCGACGATGTAGGTGGGGTTGGAGTGCTCGTCGCTCCAGTCGTTGGGGTCGTTGACGATTCCAGAGGCTTTGTCGGTGTCCACCTGGTAGCGATTGATGATCCAGTCGAGCGCGCTGCGAGAGCCGAGCATGTAGCGCTGGGCATCCTCGGGGATGCCCGTGATCGTGACCTTCGAGTTGTAGACGATGGTGGTTCGGTCGGCCTTCGACTTCCACTTCAGCTTCTGGACCCGCCAGGTCTCGCGGTCGTCAACATCGGTCCCCGACTTGAGCTGAACGTCAAGGGGATACGGCTCGATGGTCTCGTAGTTCACATGCAGGTCTGCCAATCGGCGTCCGGCCGTGGCTAACAACTCGAAGCGTTCCGGTGATGCCGGAGTGGGGATTCGCGGCAACATCTTCTTCAGGTCCGCCGCGTAGGTCTCGCGGTAGGCGGGGTCGTGCAGCAGGCCGTACACGTAGTAGAAGATGTCGTCCTTGCTGACCTGACCTCCGACCGCAGCGCGGTAGAGGAAGAGGGTGTCATCCGTAATGTTGTCAATCTTACGGTACCCATATTCGTCGATGTCGCCAGCATCGAGGGAATCGAAATCCAGCTCACCCTCAGCGGATTCGGGCTTACTGTAGGTCCAACGGGGGAAGAACTGGCCGGTGTATGTAAAGAACGACAGATCAGGCATGATATCTGTTGCGAGAGCTGCGAATTCAGTTCCTTCGCGAGGTGCCATCACCATGAAGCCGATGTTCTTGTGGTGTTGGGTCGGGAACATCAAGGGCAACCGGCCGGGCCTTTCGATCAACTGCCGATCAAAATAGACATGTGAAGCATTGAAGGGCCGATAGTGTGCAATTACGATGGCATTACCATCGTAGATATATTTCTTACCCTGAATTAGGTCAGCATGAGTACCGCTGGTCCAGCTGATCTCGGCAGCGTTTGCATCGATGAATCCGTTGACCATTCTCTTGCGGTCGGCGGTACTAAGCTCTCGATACCTCGAATCGAATTCGTCGACCTGATTATTGTAGAAATCGATCATCCGGCGCGCATTATGCCCGACCTCGGCGCTCGAAAAATTGTACACCCACGCATCGCGATTTGATTTTATTCCACCAGAGTAGGCTGCGAACACGGGCGCGACTTTAGCCGCCTTACCTTTTTCCCCGAGCGGCGCCCAGGTGGTAAATTCGCCGCTACGCTGGTTGATCCAGTCGTCGTGCTGATTGGGGGTGATGGTCTGCCAGTCGACTTCGTTTAGGGGTGTATCCGCGAGGATTTGAAGTTTGTCGTCGCGGCTGAGGTAGTCGCCGATGTCGCGGTAGTGGATGTCGCAGGGGCCGGTGTGGGCGGGGTTCTTGATGCCGATGAATATGGCGACGGTGTTGCGGCTGCCGGAGCCGAAAATCTTGCCGCCTTCCTTTCGGGAGAGCTCTCCTGCGGTGCGTTGGTTTCCGCGCAGGTTGTAGACGTAGATGCGAGAGTACTCGGCGGCGAGGGAATGGCGGATGCCGTCGGCGGTGTTGCCGTCGATCCAGCCGCCGTTGGATACGAATGCCACGATGCCGGTGTCGCCGATACGGTCGCTGGCCCACCGGAACGCGCGAATGTAGGAGTCGTAGAGGCTGTTCTTGAGCGTAGCGGTGGAGTATTTGGCGTAGGTGTTTTCGATGCGGCTGTCGAGGGTTGGGTATTTGATGTTGGCGTTGAGGTCGTTGGCGCTGGTCTGGCCGACCGAGTATGGAGGGTTGCCGAGGATGACGTTGATGGGTGTCTCGAGCAGGCGGATGATGCGCGCGTTGTTCTGCGGGAACATGAGTGCGTCGAGGCTGTCGCCGTGTTCGCTGATTTGGAAGGTATCGGCAAGGATGATGCCGGGGAACGGCTCGTAGTCGTGGGTGTTCTCGGTCTTTCCGGTGAGGGCGTGGTAGGTGGTTTCGATATTGACGGCCGCTATGTAGTAGGCGAGCAGCATGAGTTCGTTGGCGTGCAGTTCGCTCGTGTACTTGCGGGCCAGGTCGGTGGGGAGGATGAGCCCGGATTGCAACAGACGGGTGATAAAGGTTCCGGTGCCGGTGAACGGGTCCAGGATGTGGACATTTTCGTGGGTGAGGCCGCGGCCGAAAGCGTCCCGCAGAGCGGTATCGGTGGCGGTGAGGATAAAATCGATGACCTGCCACGGGGTGTAGACGATTCCGAGAGCGTCGGCTTGTTTCTTGAAGCCGATGCGGAAGAACTTCTCGTAAAGCTCGGCGATGATCTGCTGTTTGCCCTCGGCCGTGGTGATTTCGGCGGCACGCATCCGCACCGAGTCGTAGAAGCCTTGCAGTTGGGCGGTCTCGGCTTCCAAGCCCGCGCCGCCGAGGGTGTCGACCATGGATTGCATGACGCGGGAAACCGGGTTGTGGGTGGCGAAATCGTGGTCGGCAAACAGGGCGTCGAAGACGGGCTTCGTGATCAGGTGCTGCGCGAGCATGCTGATTCCGTCGTCGCGCGTAATGGAGTCATTGAGGTTGTCACGCAGGCCCTGTAGATATGCGTCGAAGGCATCAGTGACTGCCGGTTCCGCGTCCTTGAGAACGCTGTTGATCCGGATGATCAGAGTGGCGGCGATATCGGCGACATCGGCGGCCCACTCCTCCCAGTAGACGCGGGTGCCGACCTTGTCGACGATGCGCGCGAAAATGGCTTCTTGCCAGTCGGATAGGGAGAACAGCGCCATCTGCTGGGCGATCGCGGTACCGGTCTGAGCATCGGCAGCTTGGGCGTCGGCGGCGTCGGTGGCGGGGTTACCGGTATCGATGCGTTCGTCGGTATCGGTGGTGGGGCCGATGTGGGCACCGAGAAGCCGGTCGGTGCCCTTACCGGTGCTGGGGTCGCCAGTATTGAGGTTGATGGAGTTGACCATCGCGTTGAAGCGGTCGTCATGGGCGCGCAGGGCATTTAGAACCTGCCAGACGACCCGGAAGCGGCGGTTGTCCGAAAGTGCTTGAGCAGGGCTGATTCCCGAGGGAACGGCCACGGGAAGGATAATGTAACCGTAATCCTTACCCTCCGAGCGGCGCATGACGCGGCCGACCGACTGCACGACATCGACCACGCTGTTGCGGGGGTGAAGGAACATCACCGCGTCCAGTGCTGGGACGTCCACGCCTTCGGACAGGCAGCGGGCATTGGTGAGGATGCGGCATTCACCTTCGGGGATAGGTGCTTTCAGCCAGGACAGTTTCCGGTTACGTTCCAGGGCATTGAAGGTACCGTCGACGTGCTCGACCTCGCAGTGCAGGTCGATATTGGTGCGGTCTGCGGCATCGTTGTTCTCGAGCAGATCCCGGTAGGCGTCGACCACCGCTGGGAAGACCTTGGCGACCCCCTTGGAGTCGGCGATATCGGCGGCGAAGGCGACCGCCCGCCGCATAGGAGGTTCCCCGATCGCGAAACCGAGACCGCCGTCCGGAGTTTGGCCGGCACGTTTGGCAAGCCCGTTCCAGCAACCGACGATCTTGGAGGCATCGTCGAGTTGTAGTTCGCTGTGCTCGCCAGCCAGCTGCTGCTGCATCGGGGAGGCGATGAGGTCCTCGTCGACGGTCAGGACCAGCACCTTGTAGTCGGTGAGCAGGTTCCGGTCGACGGCCTCGCCGAAGGACAGGCGATGGAACTCGGGACCGAACACGGTCTCGTCGTCCATAGAGGCGATCTCCGCGCCGTGCTCGTCGGCCTGATCCTTCGCGCGTTCGTCGTAGATGCGCGGTGTGGCGGTCATGTACAGGCGGCGCGTGGACTTCAAATAGTCGGCGTCGTGTATCCGGACAAAGTTCGATTCGTCCGCGCCCGCCGCCGTGACACCGGTGGTGCGGTGCGCTTCGTCGCAGATAGCAAGATCGAAGGCATCCACACCGTGATCACGTTGCGCCTCGGCCACCACCGGCAGCGACTGGTAGGTGGTGAACACGACTGTCAGCCCTTTGGCGCGTTTGCGGTGTGCCATCTCCTGAGCGAGTTTCGTCGCGTCGGTGGTGACAGGTATCGCGACATCGTGGACCCGAAAGTCCTCGGCAGCTCGGGAGACCTTGGTATCCGAGCAGACGGCGAATGCCCGCAGGTCCAGTCGCGTTTGCGCGGTCCACTCGCGAAGAGTCTGTGACAGTAGCGAAATCGACGGGACGCAGAACAAAACCCTTGCTGCACCACCGTTTTCGTGCACCGTGCGTTCCGCGATCTGCAACGCGGTGAAGGTCTTGCCGGTACCGCACGCCATGATCAGCTTGCCGCGGTCGTGACCTGCGGCGAAGTTCTCGAAGACCTTCTCGATCGCGGTGATCTGGTGCGGGCGGGGTTCGTTGCGGGTGGCCGGGGCGAGGGAGAACAGCACCTCGCCCCCGGGCCACGCGATATCCCAGTCGATCGGTGAATCGGCGATATCAGCTAGGCCGAGCCGCTCCACCGGGATCAACTGACCTTCGAGAGCATCCTCGGCGTGCTTGCTCCAGCGATCGGTCGTGGAAATGATTAGCCGGTTGGTGAAGGGCTTCTTGCCCGAGGCAGTGAAAAACGAGTCGATATCCTCCTTGGCCAGCTGGTGGGCCGGATCGTAGAACTTGCACTGGATCGCGGTGTACTCATCGGAGTCTCGCTCCCGGGCCACTAGATCGATACCGGTGTCGGGCTTGCCGCCGCGTCCCGGCCAGTCCTTCCATCGCCATACCTGGTCGTACTGCTGGGTGAGCAAAGGATCGTGCTGGAAGTACCGGACCATCAGCTCTTCGAACTTAATTCCGCGTTCCGCGTTGTTCGGAATCTGCCGAAGGACCTCGATGACCTCGTGCACCGATGCCATGCCCGACTACCTCCCACCCAGTCCGGCGCTCATGGCGCCCAAGTCCAATGCCGTGACCCACGACAGTACCGGTCACGACCGCCGGGCGGCATCGCGACTCACAGCAGACCGCTCCATCGGGATTTTCGTATCCGATCGAGGGGTGATCCACGAATGGCATTGAGCCAGTTCATATTCCACGATTCCAGCAGCGCTTCTGCTCGACGTGAGGTCGATCGGCTATCCGTTTCCGATCCGAAGTTTATGAGCGTGCTGGGGCAGGGACGTCGGTCACGATTGCGTGCCAGCCCAGAGTGACGGCTGTCTGCCGCTACTCGTCCATGGATGGGTCATGACAGTCGAGAAGGATCTCCTGATCAGTATCGCTAGTTTCGTCATGACAGCGTGCTGTCGGAGTTGGGTGCGGGACGAGGGGTCGTGGCTGGCTTGGTACGAACATGTCACGGACGACGGGGTCGTCGTGGTCGAAGGCGGCTTCGTTGTAGGGCTGTCCGGCGCTGCAGTGGTGCGTGATTCGTGGGCCGCGTTCGGGCAGTTCGGCCAGCCGGAGTCGTTCGGTCTCCCTGTCGTCGTTTCCGGGTGCCAGCTGAGCCCAGACCGGGCCTGCCGGGTCGTTGTGGTCGGCGAGGTCGCGGGCGGTGGTCGCGATCACCAGGCCGGGGTTGCCGTGGACGAGCGTGCGGCGCAGCGCGGTTCGTAATCCGGTCTCGCGGCGCGACGAGTGCAGCGAGAACAGCAGGATCCCGAACAGGTCGGTGGGAAAGTCTTGGTAGTCGGCGAGTTTCGCGGCGACGGTGGACAAGGTTTCGGTGCCGGTGTCGTACTCGAGGAAGAATCGCACCCTGCGGCCGTCCTGCTCCCAGCAACCGTACCCATCCGGTCGAATCGCGGGATCAGGATCGAACGCGGAGATCCAGAACTGGTTGGCGCATTGGCGTTCGGACCACCAGTGTGTCAATCCCTCCAGCGCTGGTGGATTGGGGTAGCAGGCGGGGTTGCGGTACGCGGCCAACGCCGCGAAGAAGCCGTTGATCCCAAGGCGATGCTCGAGGGTCGGTGAGCAGGCCAGGCGTTCGAGGAACAGTGCGTGCGCGGCCGGAGTCGGCGGCCGTTCGGCGCGCTGGGCCGCGATCAAGCGCGCGCCGGAATAGCCGAGGGCGTGCCGTGTTTGGCTGGTGCCGCCGCCGTAGAGCGACTCGCGGAAGGCGAACAGCATGCCCATCTCCCGCAGTTTCGCCAGCCGGTCCTGCGCGCGGCGGGTCGAGGTAAATTCCAGGCTGGCGATCTGGTCGGTGGCGAGCACCTTGTGTTCAGCCAGCAGGGAGAGAAGTCGACGGTCACGATCGAGCAGACGAAACCACGGACCCGCCTCCGGATGCCCACCGCAGTGCACTGCACGGCCGGCGCGCCGCCCCCTACGCGATGAAACCTCGGTATTGATACTGAGTCGGGATTTCGAGCCCACCTTCGGATTGTGGGCGTGAGCGGCGCGGATGCTGACCTCGTTTTCGGCGTTTGGGATGGCGGTTATAGGACGCCGAGTAGACGCCGCCCCATCCGCGCCGCCATCCGCCGACTCAAACGCGGCGCTGCGGTCGTTGTGGCCGGTCATCGGGTACCGTCGCCCACGGCCGACCGGGCACCAACGGCCCGGATGATCACGTCCGGCCCATCTACCAGCACCTCCCGGTTCGTATGCTGGTCCGTCAGGTCCACTCGTACAGAATCCGCAGGTCGAGTACCTGCGGATTTCGCGTTTGCGGGCAGTATACGAACCGCGCGTTGACAGGGTTACGGTTGGCGGCCGTTACTGCGGAGCTGCGGATAGGCTGTGCCGCAGCGTATTTCATCTTGAACAACCGCTCCGTAAGCTGCGCACGAGGCAGTCGTTCTCGTCGAACCCGCTCGGCCGCAGTACGACTCCACGTCCAAAGGTCCTGAATTGCCGCTCGGCGAGTGATGGTCAGCCGTCTGTCAACGAAATGCCGCGCTCGGACTACCCCCGTTACGGTCGATCCACCCGACATAGACCGGGTTTCGGCGCACGGCCACCTGGTAGGCATCGGTCAGGTCATCGATCACGGAGCGCCCGATCCGCGCGAGCGGGCCGTCGCGGTGCCAGACGATCAGGTGCCGGTACCACAGGGGGTTGCCGGCGATCGGCCGGACCGCGATGCCGGGCACCGCCTCGTAGGTGGGCTGACACAGCCCGACTCCGTGCCCGGCCCGGATGATCTCCTGGAACACCCGCCCCTCGGCCTCGTAGGTGGTGCGCATGTGGTGCCCGGCTGCCGCGAACGCGGCGGCCCACGACTCCTGGATGCGGTCGTTGTCCGGATGCGGAGCCACCCAATCGTCGCCGGCCAGTTCCTCGAGCGAGACCTCCTGCTTGGCCGCCTGCTCATGCATGTCCGGCAGCAGCACGAATACCGGCTCCGTGACGACCGGACTGATCAGCACACCGGGTGGGCAGGGGAGTTCGTAGCCCGGGGTGTCGCCGACGACGGCCGCTTCGAGCCGGCCCGCGGCGACGTCCTCCATCAGCGGGATCGCCGAACTCTGCCAGCGAGAGGTGATCCGAGCCTCCGGATGGCGGCGACCAAGCGCACCGATCAGACCGCTGAGTAGGGGGCTGTTGACCGAACCCAACCGGATCCGCGACGGGATGTCCCCGGACGCCGCGATCCTGGTCGCGCTGGCAACCAGTTCGTCGAGGCCCGGCAGCACCGATCGGGCCCGGGCGAGGATCACCTCACCGAACGCGGTCGGCACCACCCCGGTCCGGGTACGACTGAACAACGAGCCGCCCAGCATCGCCTCGATTCGGCGCAGTTGTGCGGACAGGCCGGGCTGGCTCAGCCGCATGGCAGCGGCGGCCTTGGTCAGGCTGCCGGCTTGCCCGACCGCGCAGATAATCCGCAGGTGTCGTACCTCGAGCTCCACGGCCGGATGGTATCCACTTCCGCCGTACCGTCGATCCGAAACGGAGCATCTCCATAACAACGGGTTATGGAGATCTGGGAGCTACCGAGTCCGATCCGGCCGCCAGATGCTGTACCGAAACGTACACATCACCCATGGAGGCCCCATGCGGAGCAGCCGAACCGTGCTCGCCCTCGCCGCCGTCCTGCTGTGCGGCACCGGATTGGCCACCGGCTGCGGCCGGGGTGGCGGATCATCCGCGGGCACCTTGACTGTGCTGTCCACCAACCAGATCGAGCACCTGGACCCTGCACGTAACTACGTCCAGCCCGTCGAGGACATCGGCCGGTTGATCTATCGCTCGCTGACGATGTACCAGGCGTCCCCGGATGGCGGACAGACCCTCGTGCCCGACCTGGCAACCTCGACCGGCACGCCCAGCGCCGGCGCGCGGACGTGGACGTTCACCCTGAAGGACGGGCTGCGATTCGAGGACGGCACACCGATCACGAGTGCGGACATCAAGTACGGCGTGGAACGCACGTTCGCGGCGGAGCTGCCCGAGGGACCCCCGTATGCACGGATGTGGCTGGTGGGCGGCGACCGTTACAAGGGTCCGTACCAGGATCACCGGGGGCTGGACTCGATCCAGACACCCGACGCGAAGACGATCGTGTTCCAGCTGAACCGTCCGGTCGCCGACTTCGGCGGCACCGTGTCGATGAGTATCTTCTCGCCGGTGCCGAAGGCGAAGGACAACGGCGTCGGCTACGACCAGCATCCGGTGGCCAGCGGCCCCTACAAGATCGAGTCCTACGCTCAGGGCAAGCAGCTGGCCCT
This sequence comes from Nocardia sp. JCM 34519.1, assembly GCF_020361265.1. Taxonomy (NCBI): domain Bacteria; kingdom Bacillati; phylum Actinomycetota; class Actinomycetes; order Mycobacteriales; family Nocardiaceae; genus Nocardia; species Nocardia sp. JCM 34519.1. Next base: position 127,802 of record NZ_JAIRBR010000001.1, on the reverse strand, counting down.
GGTACGCAACACCAACTGGTCCAGTGCCACGGACCCGGTGCGGCGGCAGCGGGCGAACCGCATCGTGATCGACGTCGGGATGGACTCCGCCGTGGTGACGCAGCGGCTGATCGCAGCACAGGGCCAGGATCGGAACGCGATTGCCCTGCTCAGCGCGCCGGCCTCGTCGATCGGTCAGATTCTCGGCAATCCGGCTGTCAAGCAACGACTTATGACCGGCAAGACGACCAACACCCGGTACCTATCGCTGAACACCACCCACGAGCCGCTCACCGACGTACGAGTCCGGCAGGCCATCGCATGGGCGCTCGACAAGAGCTCCATGCAGTTGGCCATGGGTGGGGCACCCGCCGGCCGAGTCGCCACCAGTCTGATCCCACCCACTGTTGCCGGTTACGTCGACCACGACCCCTACCCCACGCCCGGCCAACACGGCGATTCCGCACGGGCCAGGGAACTGCTCGCCCAGGCGGGCTATCCACGCGGCGGCATCACCCTGACCATGGACACCCCGGCGACGACCACCGCGCGGGCCGTGGCCGAGGCGGCGCAGGCGTCGCTGGCCACCGTGGGCATCGAGCTGAAGATCAACGAGATCAGTACGCAGACGTTCTACTCCACCGTTGGCACCACGTCCTCCGAGCACGACATCGTCTATGCCGGCTGGGCACCGGACTGGCCAGGTCCCGGCACGTACCTGCCCAACGTGTTCGACGGTCGCATGATCACCGCGCAAGGCAACAACAACTACTCGATGTACAACGTGCCGGAGGTGAACGACAGGTTCGATCAGATCGCGCAGCTGACCGATCCGGCACAGGCCGACGCCGCGTACGGCGAGCTGCAGCAGCGAATTCTGGCCGACGCGGCGGTGGTGCCATGGCTGTGGGATACGTCGGTGATCTTGGTCGGTCCGAATGTGACCGATGCCTTCGGCAACAGCGCGTACAACGGCTCGCCCGACATGGTCTCCATCGGTCTGGGGAAGTGAAATGACAGTCACCGGATCCGGTGCGGCCACGCTGCCCGCCGAGAAGTTCACCGGCGGACGAGTGCGCCGAGGTGGCGCACTGCGCCGGCTGCTCCGTCAACCCAGTGGCGTCGCCGGACTGGCGGTGATCACCGTGCTATTGCTGATGGCGGTCGCCGCTCCGTTGCTCACCTGGTGGTCCGGTACGCCGCCGACGGCGTTCGACCCGGCCGCGATCGACGCGACGCTGGGCGGACTGCCGCGCGGCTCGTTCGGCGGCGTCGGCGCCGACCACTGGTTCGGCGTCGAGCCGCTGTCCGGACGCGACATCTTCGCCCGCGTGGTGTGGGGTGCTCGGGTATCGCTGCTGATCTCCGTCGCCGCCACCGCGCTGTCCGTGTTGATCGGCACGGCGGTGGGGCTGATCGCCGGCTACCTGGGTGGGTGGGTCGACGCATTCCTCGGCCGCACCATGGACCTGATCCTGTCGTTCCCGGCGTTGATCTTCATGATCGCGTTGATGTCCTCGGCGCCCGACGCCAACCGGGAACTGCTGCTTGTCGTTGTGCTCGGTCTGTTCGGCTGGCCGTACGTCGGGCGGATCGTGCGCGGTCAGGCGATGGCGTTGGCCCGCAGCGAGTTCGTGCAGGCGGCCCGCGCCGCCGGCGCGCGCCCCCGGGCCCTGCTGTTTCGCGAGATGCTGCCGAACCTGGCCGGCCCGGTCCTGGTGGTGGCCACCGTGTCCATTCCCGGTTATATCGCCACCGAGGCCGGGCTGTCCTTCCTCGGCGTCGGCGTGCGGCCACCGACGCCGTCCTGGGGCCAGATGATCGCCACCGCGGTGCCCTGGTACCTCAGCGATCCGGTGTATCTGCTGATCCCCTGCGCGTTCCTATTCCTCACCGTGCTCGCGTTCACCCTGGTCGGCGACGCCATCCGGGATGTGGTCGCACCGGGAGGACGGGCATCGTGATCGTCTACCTGTTCCGTCGGCTCGCTGTCGCGCTGCTGATCCTGCTGGTGATCTGTGCGCTGACGTTCGCCGTGTTCTATCTGATGCAGGCCGACCCGGCGCAGGCGGCGTGCGGCAAATCCTGCTCGCCGGAGCGGATCGCGCAGATCCGTCAGACGCTGGGCCTGGACCGGCCGGTCTACGCGCAGTTCTGGTCGTACCTGACCGGCATCGTGGCCGGTCGACGCCTCGGTACCGGCGCCGATGCCATCGAATGCCCGTTTCCCTGCCTGGGCTTCAGTTTTCAGACCGGCCAACCGGTGTGGTCGATGCTGACCGACCGGCTCGGCGTCAGCATCTCGGTCGCCGTGGGCGCGGCCGTGCTCTGGCTGCTCGTCGGCGTGCTCGCCGGGATCGTCGCCGCCCTGCGCCAGGGCACCCTGCTTGACCGGACGGTGATGGTCGCCGCACTCGGCGGTATCTCGCTGCCCGTCTACCTGACCGCGCTGCTGCTGCAGTACTTGTTGGTGGCCGAACTACAGCTGCTCCCGTACCCGAGCGGGGTGTCGTTCGCCGAAGACCCGGCGCTGTGGTTCGCGGCCATGCTGATGCCGTGGGTCACCCTGGCCATGCTGTACGCGGGGATCTACGCGCGGATCACCAGGGGCGAGGTGGTGGACAGCCTGAGCCGGGGTTTCGTCCGGACCGCGCGGGCCAAGGGATTACCGGAGCGGACAGTCATCCGACGGCACGCGTTACGCCCCGGCCTGATGCCGATCGTCACCATCTTCGGCATGGATGTGGGCGCCCTGCTCGGCGGCGCGCTGATCACCGAATCGGTATTCGGTCTGCCCGGTGTCGGCAAGCTGGCCGCCGATTCCATCGCCAGCTCGGACCAGCCGGTCATTCTCGGCATCACCCTGTTCGCGGCCGGATTCGTGGTGGTCGCCAACGTCATGGTCGACGTCGGGTACGCGTTCCTCGACCCGAGAGTGAGGACCGCGGGATGAGCCTGCTGACGGTGAACGAACTCGGCGTCACTTTCCCGGACGGAACCCGCGCGGTCGACGGGCTGTCCTTCGAACTCGCTGCCGGTCGCACGCTGTGCGTGGTCGGCGAGTCCGGCTCCGGCAAGTCGGTCACCAGCCTGGCCATCATGCGCCTGCTCGGCACTGCCACGGTGACCGGTTCGGTGCGCTTCGACGGCAGGGAGCTGCTCACCGTGGGGCGCGGCGCCATGCGCAGGCTGCGCGGCGAACGGATGGGCATGATCTTCCAGGACCCGCTGTCCTGCCTGAATCCCTACTATCCGGTGGGATTCCAGATCGCCGAGGCATATCGGGCCCACCGCCGCGCGAGCCGAGCCGCCGGCCGCGCGCTGGCCGTGCGGATGTTGGAGCGAGTAGGCATTCCCGACCCGGCTCGCCGCGCGCGGGCCTACCCGCACGAGTTCTCCGGCGGCATGCGGCAGCGCGTGATGATCGCGATGGCGCTGTGCCTGGAACCCGACCTGCTCATCGCCGACGAACCGACCACCGCGTTGGATGTGACCGTCGCCGCCCAGATCCTCGACCTGCTACGCGAGCTGCGCAGCGCGTCCGGCACCGCGATCATGCTGGTCACCCACGACATGGGTGTGGTTGCCGGGATGGCCGACGAGGTGGTGGTGATGCGGCACGGCATCGCGGTGGAGCACGGTGACGTCCGTGAGGTGTTCCTGGCGCCGCAGGCCGACTACACCCGAGCGCTGCTGGCCTGCGTGCCGCGCATCGACGGGCCGCTACCTGATCGACTACCCACCGTGGAGGTGCCGTGACCGAAGCGCCGGACTTGCTCATCGCGACCGACCTGGTCAAACGCTATCCGGTCCGGCACCGGCTGACCCGCCGGCCGATCGGCCAGGTGTCCGCAGTGGACGGTGTGTCACTGTCGGTCGGGCATCGAGAAACGCTCGGCCTGGTCGGGGAGTCGGGCTGTGGTAAATCCACCGTCGGGCGGCTGCTCACCCGGCTGATCGAGCCCACCTCCGGCTCGGTGGTGTTCGATGGCCGAGACCTGACCGTACTGGACGAGAACGCCATGCGGCCGATCCGCCGCGAGTTGCAGCTGGTGTTCCAGGACCCGTTCTCCTCGCTCAACCCGCGGATGACCGTGCGCCAGATCATCGCCGCGCCGCTGCGATACCAGGGAGTTGCCCGTATCGAGTCGACGGCCGAATCCCTCACGCGAGTCGGCCTGAGACCCGAACACGCCGACCGCTACCCGCACGAGCTGTCCGGCGGTCAGGCCCAGCGGGTGGGCATCGCGCGGGCGCTGTCCCTGCGCCCACGCCTGGTCGTATGCGACGAACCGGTATCCGCGCTCGACGTGTCGGTCCAGGCGCAAATCCTCAACCTGCTGCGCGACCTCCAGGACGAATTCGGCCTCAGCTACCTGTTCATCTCGCACGACCTCGGTGCGGTACGCCAGATCGCCACCCGGGTCGCCGTGATGTATCTCGGCATGGTCGTGGAACTGGCCGGCCGGGACGCGCTGTTCTCCGCAGCGCTGCACCCGTACACCCACGCGCTGCTGTCTGCCGTGCCCCTACCGGACCCGGTCGCCGAACGGCACCGGGAGCGGATCATCCTGCGCGGCGAACTGCCCAACCCACTCGCCCCGCCGGCCGGCTGCCTTTTCGCCACCCGGTGTCCGAAAGCGACCGGGCAATGCCACATCGACCGTCCGCGATTGCGCGCCATCAGGCCAGACCATCAGGTGGCCTGCCATCATCCATCGGAAAGAGGGGTATGAGGATTCCCGGATACGTGGTCACCGACCACACCGTGCCCGTGCCATTGGACCACGCCGACCCTGGCGGGCCGATCATCGATGTATTCGTCCGCGAGGTCGTCGATCCTGTCCTGGCGCGGGAGAGCCTGCCGTGGTTGCTCTACCTGCAGGGCGGACCCGGCGGAAAGTCGCCACGCCCGACCGGCAAGAGCCCGGACTGGTTGGCGCGCGCCCTGCGGACGCACCGTGTGCTGCTGCTCGATCAGCGTGGCACCGGCCGGAGCACGCCGCTGTCCGCACGCGCCGCCGCCCGGTTCGGTTCGGCCGAGGAACTCGCCGAATACCTACGCCATTTCCGGGCCGACGCCATCGTGGCGGATGCGGAGATCGTTCGGCAGCGGCTGTGCGGTGGACAACCGTGGGCCACGCTCGGGCAGAGCTACGGCGGTTTCATCACGCTGACCTATCTGTCCACCGCGCCCGAGGCACTGACCGCCTGCTACATCACCGGTGGACTGCCCGGCCTGGACGCCACCGCCGACGACGTGTACATGCGCACCTACCCACGGGTGCGCGAGAAGTCCGTGGCGTACTACGAGCGCTACCCGCAAGATGTCGGGCGAATGCGACGCATCGCCGAACTGTTGGCGAGTAAACCGGTACAGCTGCCCAACGGCGATGCCCTCACCACCCGCCGACTGCGCACGCTCGGCATGGCACTGGGCATGGGCGACGGCGCCGAGCGGGTGCACTGGGTGCTCGACGAGGCATTCGACACCGACGGTGCACTCTCCGACACCTTTCTGCACCAGGTGATGATGCTGACCGGTTTCACCGACAACCCCCTGTTCGCCGTGCTACAGGAAGCCTGCTACGCACAGGGCGACACGCCGACTGGCTGGGCGGCGCACCGCGCGATGACGCGCTTTCCCGAGTTCGACGAGGCGGCCGAGCCACTGCTGTTCACCGGCGAGATGTTCTATCCATGGCAGTGTGAGGAGATCGCGGGACTGCGGCCGTTCGGTCCCGCGATGCACCTTCTCGCGGCCCGAACGGACTGGCCTGCTCTGTACGACGCGCAACGGCTCGCCGCAAACACGGTGCCGATCGCGGCGATCGTCTACCACGACGACATGTATGTCGACGCCGAGCTGTCCCTTCGCACGGCGCGCCAGGTCGCGAACCTGCGTACGTGGGTGTCCAACGAGTGGGAACACGACGGGCTCAACGCGTCCGCGTCACGGGTGCTGACCAGACTGATCGACATCGCCGACGGCAAGGTCTGAGCCGGAACGCCGGTCGAACAGGCACGATCATGGCGGCCGATGGCCCGGCGGCTGGTGATCGGTTGTTCTCGGGAGCCGATCATTATCGCGATTCGGGCTCGAGGGTCAAGGGGTTCGCCGTCAATTTTGTGTAGAAAGAATCCGCTGCGGATCCGCGCAGGATAAGTCGTCCTCGCAGGTCGGGGGCGTGCTCGGGAGCGGATTGTGACGCCGCTCATAGTTCAGCAAACCTCTAGCAATCCACGCTGTGCGGCATGTACATCGACACGAAGTTCGTCACGTTCTGTGCGGCGTGTGCTCTCGCGATCGCGGGGCCTGTGCTCGTTACAGGGCCGGCGTCCGCCGCTCCGGAGCCCGAGGTTCCGGAGGGATGCACGGTCGATTCCGCGGTGCCCAACCAGATCACCCTGACCTGTCAGCCGGGGTCCGGGGTGGGGCAACACGCCTTCATTCGCTGCCGCGATATCGGCGGGCTGGATCACAGTCGCATCGGGCTCACCATCGGCACTTCGGGTGGTTCGTCCCGGGCGGTGTGTGCGCCGGGAGAAAGCGGTCCCGTCCGGCCCTGAGGTCGTGGGCGCGGTCGCCCGGTCGATTCGGCCGGGCATTGATGCACAAACCCTCGTTCGAAAGGTGATTCCATGTCTGGCAAGCACGCATTCAACCGGACGGCCAAGCAGGACGGCGGCCGCCATCGCAAGGAAGTCAAGCGCAATCGTCGTGGCCTGTACGCCGCGGCCGCGTTCGCGTCGATGACCGGCGTGATGGTGACCGGCGCCAGGGCCGCGGCCGACGCTTCGACCGTCCCGCCCGCCGTGGCGAACATAGGCGAGCTGGGACTTCGGCCCACCTTGGGGATCGGCACGTCCGGCGCCGGAAATATCGTGCCCGACCTCGGCAAGATCGTTCCCAACTTCGCCGGTGCCGTCCCGGATATCGGGTCCGCCGTTCCGCAGATCGGCGCCGAGCTAGGCGCCATGGCAGGCAACGCGCTCAACGCTTTCGGCGTACCCGTCCCCGGCGCGACACCGACGGGCACCGCTCCGGCGCCCGATCGCCCGACCACTCCGGTTCCCGCCGCGCCCCCGGTTGCCGATCGGCTGCGAAACAACGCCGTCGGCGCGGTGGACCCGCAGAGTCTGCTCGGACCCGTGCCGTCGCCGGTGACGGAGCTGGCTCAGGTCGCCGCGCAGGTGCAGGGTTCCGGACTGGACCTGAAACAGCTTGCCGACTGGTCCGACCAGACCTTCCCCTCCGGACCGCTGCGTCAGCCCGTCCAGGACCTGCTGGGTTTTGTCGGCCAGGCGATCGAGCAGGCAGGTTACCGTCGCGACAGCGATGTCAACCCGATCGACAATCTGCTGAATCAGGCGCGCACGCTGTTCGGCTTCCCGCGTGACGCCGAGCCGGAGCAGGGTTTGCGTCAGCTGCTGAGCCCGCTCTTCGGAGATACGGCCGGTGACGGAAATCCGTTGCAGCACTTGGCCGAAGGCCTCCGGCAGCTCAGCAACCCCCAGGGTGGCGGGCTGGCCTCGACGGTGCTCGGATATGTCGCGCCCTTCGCGGGCGGGCTGGCGCCGGTGCTCGGGTACATCGCGCCGGTGCTGAGCATGGTCACCGATCCGGTGAGCGCGCTGCGGCCGCTGCTGAACGACATCCGCGCCATGGTGACCCACACCGGTCTGCTCGACCGGCACAACGCCGCGCTGCCGCTATTGGGCCTGCCCGCGCTCGGGCTGTTCGTCATCGTGCCGTTGCTGTTCGCCGGTGCGCTGGCGATCGGTGCCATCGGACTAGCCGCACTCGTCGCCGCTCCGTTCGTGATCGGCGCGCTGGCGATCGGCGGCATTGTGCTGGCCGGGCTGGCGATCGTGGCACTGCCGGTGCTGGTCGTGGCGGCGATCCTCGCGATCCCGGTGCTCGTGGTGCTGGCGATTATCGCGATACCGGTGTTGATCGTCGGAATTCCCTTGGCGTTCATCGCCTTCCAGGTCTTCGCTCCGGTCATCCTGGCGTTCGGTCTCGCCGGATTCGCGGTGACGGTGGTCGGCGGTATCGCCGTATCCCTCGTCGTCACGGCGCTGGGGCTGGTCGGCACCGCGGCCTTGTTCATCGTCACCATGGCGCTCGGACTGGTGGCCGCCGCCGTCGCGCCGTTCTTCGGCCTGATCACCGTGCCGCTCATCTTCACCATCGCCTTCGGCATCCTGGTGGTCGGCATGATCGCGACGGCCCTAGCCGGATTCGGCACGCTGGGCGTGACCTTCGTGGTGTCGGCGCTGCTGTTCGGCGCGATCGCGCTGGCGTCGCTGCTCACGCCGTGGGGTCTGATCGCCCTGCCCGCACTGGCGGTGCTCGGCCTGGCCGCGCTGATCCTGTTCGCCGCAGCCGCGCTCGTCATCGGCGTCGCGGTCGGTGCCGTGTCGCTGGCGGGCCTGCTCAGCATCTCGGTCGTCGGGACCGCGGCCATCACCATCCTGATGGCCTGGTCGCTGGTCGCGACGGCGTTGCATCTGGCCGCCGCCTTCGTCTTCTGGTGGTTCGCGGCCGCCGCCGTGCTGCTGACCGCCGCCGCGGGCATCATCGCCACGGCGGTGGCCGTGGTGGCCGGGCTCGCCGCGACCATCTTCCTGACCTTCGCCATCCCGGTGTTCGGCCCGCTGCTGTCGCCGCTGTTCTTCCTGGCGTTGGTCGTCGCCCCGGCCGCGCTTGGACTGCTGTTCCTGTTCGGCGGCGTCGGTATTTCGGGTCTGGTGCTTGCCTTCTGCACCAGCTTCTTCCTGTTCGCGGCCGCCGACTGGGCGTTCGGTGTGTTGGCACTCGGCGTTCTGTTGGCGCTGGCGATGCCCTACACGCTGCCGTTCGCGTGGATTCCGCTGGTCGCGTTCGGCGCGGCCTCGGCGGCCGGGGTCATGGCGCTGGCCGCCGCGAACTACGTGTTCACCGGTGGCGGCCTGATCGCGGTCACCGCCGCCGCGATCGTGACGGCGGTCGCGGCGGTCGCGGCCGTCTTCGTGGGCGGTCTGGCCGTCAACATCTTCAGCTGGGCCATGATGACGCTGACGATCTTCGCATTGATCGTCGTCAACCCGCCGCTCGCGCTGCTCGCCATCCCGCTGCTGGTCTTCGGTCAGCTGGTGACGACGCTCGGCGGCATCGGCATCACGGCTCTCGCCGGCCTCGCGCTGGCCGGACTGTCCGCCGTACTGACCGTGGCCAGCAGCATCCCGCTGGCGCTGAGCATTCTCATGATCGTCGGTACCTGGGTGTTCGGCTCGCTGCTGTTCCCGCCGTTCGCGTTGGTCGCTATTCCGGTCGGCATTGTCGCGCTCGCCGTGGCGGCCATCCTGATCGGCGCCGAGGACTTCGTCGGCCTGGCCGCCCTGGCCGCGGTGGTCCTGGCCGGGGGCATTCTGGCCGCCGCCGTCGGTGCCGTGCTGTCGGTCGCCACGGTCGTGATGGGTATCCCGTATTTCGTCTGGGCCGGGGTGCTCAGCATCCCGTTCCTGATCTTCGGGCCGTTCGCGCCGGTCGTGTCCACCGCGATCTCGCCGATCATCGCGCTGACGATGCTCGCGATCTGGCTGCCGTTCATGGCCGCCGGATTGACCGGCGCGGCAATCTCGTTGGCGGTCGAGGCCTTCGGCTTCTTCGGCATCCCCGCGATCCTGGTGACCCTGGCCATCGGCCTCGATGTCGTCGGCAAGGGTCTGGCCGCGTTCCTGTGGCTGCTCAGCCTTCCGATGGACTTCGCCGCGCTGCCCGCGTTGGCGGGGGTCGCGTTGGCCGCCATGCTCGCCATCGCGATTCCGGCACTCGGCATCGGTATCGGCATCGGTCTCGCGATCGCGGCCGTCATCGGACTACCGCTGCTGGCTCTCGCGACGCTTGTCGGCCTCGGTATCGGCATCGCGGCCACGCTCGCTATCGGGCTGCCGCTGCTGGCCCTCGCCACCGTCGTCGGTATCGGTATCGGCTTGGCCGTCGCGGCGGCCATCGCGCTGCCGCTGCTGGCCCTTGCCACGACCGTCGCGGCGCTCATCGCCGGTGTGATCGGTGTCGGCGTCGGCCTCGCCGTCGCGGCGGCGATCTCGATTCCGCTGCTCGGCGTCCTCGTGCCGTTGGCGTTGCTCGGCCTGCTGGCCCTGGCCATGCTGCCACTGATTCTGGCGCTGGCGGTACCGGTTCTCGCCCTGGCCGGAATCGGAGCACTCGCCCTGGCCGCCGCACCATTCCTCGCCATCGGCCTGGCCGTGCTGGCGCTGGTCGTGGTGCCGCTGGCGCTGCTGGGGCTGCTGACCCTGCTCGCCCTGCCGGTGCTCGCGGTGTTGGCATTGCCGGTGCTGGCCGCGGCCGCCCTCGGTGTCTTGGCCGCACTGGCGGCGCCGATCGTGCTGCCGCTCGCCCTGGTGGGTCTGGTGACCCTGGCCGTACTGCCGCTGATCCTGTTGGCCGGGGTTCCGGTCGCGGCATTGGCCGCCGCCGGCGCCCTGGCGATTCTGTCCGCGCCGGTAGTCGTCCCGCTGGCACTGCTGGGCTTGCTGGGTCTGGGCCTGCTGCCCCCGCTGCTGCTGATCGGGCTGCCGCTGGCATTGCTCGCTCTGCTGGCGGTTGCGGCCGTGGCCCTGCCCGCGCTGGCGCTGGCCGGACTCGCGACCCTTGCGGTCGGTGTCGGCATCGGACTTGCGGTGGCTGCCGCCCTCGCTCTTCCGGTGCTGGCTATCGCTGCGCCGCTGGCTCTGCTCGCTCTGCTGGCGGTTGCGGCCGTGGCCCTGCCCGCGCTGGCACTGGCCGGACTCGCGACGCTTGCGGTCGGTGTCGGCATCGGACTTGCGGTGGCTGCTGCCCTCGCTCTTCCGGTGCTGGCGGTCGCGGTGCCGCTGGCATTGCTCGGACTGGCTGCCGTGGCCGCACTGGCCCTGGCTCTGCTGGCCCTGCCGGTACTGGCGCTGGGCGCGCTCGCCGCCCTCGCGGCGACCGCGATTGCCGCGCTGGCCGTCGGAATCGGTATCGGCGTGCTTGGCACGCTGGCCGTTGGTCTGGGAGCCGCCGTCCTCGGTACGCTCGCGGTCGCGACGCTCGCGGCGGTGGCGATACCGCTGCTGGCCGTGCCTGCCGCGGCCGTCGCGGGGCTGGTGGCACTGGCGACCTTGGCTCTGCTGGTTCTGCTGGCATTGCTGGATCCGGCGCTGCGGTCCTACATCATCTCGGCGATCCGTGCCCAGCAGGACCTGAGCGGCCCGGTCCAAGGTTCGGCCGGCGGTAGCACCGCGACCGGAAGCCAGTTCCTGGACGACATTCAGGACACCGCCAGCTGGGCCGAGATCATCGCTTCGCTGCAGAAGCGGCGCTCCTCGTCCAAGTCGATGCAGGCGCCCGCATCCGCGCTCGACACCGTTCCGCTCGTCGGCCCGCGGGCCACCGACGGTCCGGTGCGCAACTCGCAAGCGGCACGGCTCATCCCGGTGTCCGTCTGAAATGACCTCCCGTCGCCCCGGCCCGGGATGACCGCCGGGGCGACGGGGGACCCACGAAATATCTGCTCCACCAAGGGAATACAACCAAGAAGGAGTGCACGATGACCCCCGAAACCAACTCGACCGGCAACCCCTTCGGCGCCCCGGACCCGGCCCTGCACCTGGAATACCTGTACGGCCCGCAGTGGCGTGAGGTGGTGCAGATCGTCGAACGTGCGGCTCAGCTGACCGCCGAAGAGCGCGAAAGGCTCAATGCACAGTTCGAAAGCGTGATGAATTCGCAGATGGCCGGGCTGTCGCAGACGAGTGGTGCCGGCGGGTTCGCCGGCCTGCTGGCCGGTCTCGGCCAGTCCTTGGCCGACCGATCCTCGACCGACCCCCAACCGGCGCAGATCGCGACCGAGACCGCCCGTGAATTCGGCCGCGTTCGCAATCTCCAGACCGCGGGAACGGTTGCCGGGCAAGCGATTTCGCCGAACGCGGCAGGGGTGGGCGAAATCGCCGGACTGCTGAACTCGCTCGGCTCGATCGGCGTGATCACCGTGGTCGGCCAGGCCGTTACCGCGGCCGTGCTCGGCGACCTGGTGGGCCGCGGCCGGTTCACCCAGGACGTCTACGACGCGATGATGCGGCCTTGGCGCAGCGTCATCTCCTGACCTTCGACGTGGAGTAGGGAGGTTTGATCATGCTCGAAACGAGGTTCGCCGCAAGCGGTGTGAATACCGCCGATCCGCTGGGCGGATTGTTCGACGTCACTTCCGCGCCGGTCGGTTTCGGTTACTACGAGGAGAACGCCAGTGACGCCGCGACCATCGTCCGCTGCCATGACCCTCGGAACGGCCGGGGTCCGACCGGATGGTGGAACCGGCATCGCCGGCTTCGTGCCGGTGTCGGCATGGCTCTGGTGATGAATCTAGGTTTCCTGCCAGCCGTGCAGGATGCCCTGCTCACCGCGATCGCACATATCGCGTAGGGCCGGGAATCGAGTGGCGGCGCATCCGCCGAAGGCGCGCGCCGCCACCCGGGACCGAATGATCGCCAGGCCTCGACACGATGACTGATACGATCGGCTCACCTCCGGGATGGGTCGACGCCGGGAGGTTCGCGACATCTGTGGCTCGTCCGCTCGATACAACATCCGCTGAACGCACTCGACAGCAGGGTGGTGCCGATGAGTACGCGCACGACACCTGAACGGATCGCCGGCAGCGATAGCCGCAGTGCCTTCGCCGCCCGTCTGGACACACTGTTCGCGGCGGCCGGCAACCCGCCGGTGAAAACCATTCTCCGCGCGGCGAACTCACGCCTTCGGCAAGGCACCAAACCCATTACCGCCCAGCGCATCAGCGACTGGCGACGCGGTCACCGCACGCCCGCCACCTTCGAATCGGTTCTGCCGGTCCTGGAGGTGCTCATCACGGAGGCTCGCCGCCGGACCGCCGGTAATCCGCCCGCCGATACTTCCCTGTTCGATCCGGCGCGCTGGAAGGCGGAGTGGCGGTCGGCGCGAGCCGAGCCGATCGTCATCGATACCAACCGCGAACCCTATCGTGCGCCGGCATCGTACCGGCCCGAGGACGCCGATCTGTTCTTCGGCAGGGACACCGCGAATCGCCAACTGCGTCAATTGATTTCCGACGTCGAGGCGAGCGCCTCGATGGCGCTCGTGCTCTTGCTCGGTCCACAGGGCGTCGGCAAGACGTCGTTGCTGGCCGCCGGTCTGCAGGCCGCGCCGGGATCCCGAGTGCCGATCGTCATGACACCCGGTGCGGACCCGGTGGCCGCGTTGCGGTCGGCGCTGGCCGGGGCGTCGGGCGGCCGCCGCCTGCTGATCGTGGATCAGGGGGAGGAGCTGTTCACCCGATGCACGAATGAGGCTCTGCGCCACCAGTTCCTGGGTGAAGTCGCCATGCTCGCCGCGCCGGGCGCGGATCCGCCGACCACCGTCGTCCTGACCGTCGACACCGTCTATCTCCCGCAACTGCCGCAGTACCCGCTGCTGATGACGACATTGCGGCACCGGTCGATGATGCTCGACCCGATGTCGGAGCACGAACTGCGGGAGGCGATCGTCCGGCCTGCCGCGATCGTCGGTCTGCGGGTGGAGGACAGCCTCGTCGAAGTGCTGCTGAAGGATGTGGGGAGACTCGCCCCACAACATCCGGCCCGGCTGTCGATGCTGTTCTCCGTACTGGCGCTGATCTGGGAGAACCGACGTGGGCGGACACTGACGCTGGCCACCTACCGCGACCTCGGCGGGGTGGCCGGCATCATGGCGCGCCGCGCCGAACGCTGGTGGTCCCGGCTGAGCGATGCCGAACGCGAGGCCGGCCGGCGGGTGCTGATGGCGTTGACGATCATCGGGCCGACGTCGGCGCAGCGCAACCGGTTGCCGCGGAAGGTGCTGATCGCCGAGGCCGAGGACCCCGAGAGCGCGAAAGCGGTCATCGACCGGCTGCTCGAGGTCCGAATCCTGGTGCAGTACAACGACGACCTCGAACTGGTCGACGACCTGGCGCTCACCATCTGGCCCCGGATGGTCGAATGGATAACCGAGGAAAGGGAATTCGCACCCGCCCGCCAGCGCATCGAGGCCGATGCCCGGGAGTGGGTGAATCAGGGCAGACCCGCGGAACTGCTGTACGTCCGGACCCGGTTGGAGGACGCCGCCGAGCTGATGCGGCGTACGGATTCACTGAACAAGCCGGCTCGCGAGTTCGTGACCGCAGCGCTGTCGCAGACGGGAACGCATGCGCGACGGCGGAAGGCGCTGCTGGTCGCGGTCGCGGTGCTCGCCATAATCGCGTTGGTGGCCTCGGCGCTGATGATCGCGCAGGGAGCCGCGGTCTCCCAGCAGCGCAAGGACGCGTGGTTAGGGGAGGTCATCGCGCAATCGCAACGGATGGACGTCAGCAGCCCCGGAATCGCGGCGCAGCTGGCATTGGCCGCCTACCGGATGAATCCGCGCAACGCCGGCGCTCGCATCCGTTTGCTGACGGCGCAAGCGCTTCCGTTGGAGACCACCTCGACATCGGCACATGGTGCACCGATTCAGGCGCTGGCGGTGAGCTCTGCCGGGAAACTGGCGGCCAGCGCCGGCGATGATGGTCGAATTCAATTGTGGGACATAGCGAGTGGGCACACTGTCCACCCGGTGGGATCCGGACTCGACGGTCACCGGGGGCGAGTCGAATCGGTCGCATTCGCACCTGATGACGCCCAGTTGGTCAGTGCGGGAGAGGACGGCACGATCCGGCTCTGGGATATCCAGCACCCGGATGCCGTCCGCGCACTCGGCACGGTCGACAACGGAACGCCCGTCAACGCTGTCGTCTTCCTGCCGGGCGGTCACGTGGTGGCCGCGGCCGGCGCCGACGGCACGCTGTGCTTGCTGAATATCGGGGTGCCGCAATCGATTCAGCGTGTTGGATGCCCGATTCCCGCGCATCCCGGGGCGATTCGGTCGCTGGCGACGGCTCCGGATGCCGCCGTGCTGGCCGGCGCCGGGGACGACGGCGCCGTGCGACTGTGGTCGGTCGACGACGCCGAGCACCCGGCGCCCATCGGCACACCGCTCGATGGTCGAGGCGCCGTGCAGGTTGTCGAATTCGGTCCCGGCGGCATCCTCGCCACTGGGACCGCCGATGGGGTGATTCGAATCTGGGATGTGCGCGATCCGACCCAGCCGCGCTTGATCGACACCGAACACGATCGCCGGGTACCGATTTCGGGGCTGTCGTTCACCCACGGTGGTCAACTTCTCTCCGCAGCCGATATCGACGGCAACATCGAGATCTGGAATACGCAGCGTCGCGACCGGGTGACCCCGGTCGGCTGGGAGATCCACGGCAACGCCGGATCGACGCGGTTGATCCACTTCGTCGGTGACATCCAGGGGATCACGGCCGGATCGGACGGGCGGATCCGACTGTGGAGTCCACCGATGATCTTCGTTCCGATCCTGCTGGACGGTTCGCTCGCCACGGTCGGCTTCGACCGTGACAACCGGATTCTGGCCACCGGAATGCGGGATGGACAGGTCACGATCTGGGCCGTGTCCGTCCCACAGCTCAGCCATGTGTCGAGCGCGTTCGCCGCGGGACCGCCCAGCGAGGCCGGGGTGCGGGTGGCGCTACGCCCGGACGGCCGGCTGCTGGCGACGACGACCGGTCCCGATGTGCGGCTGTGGGATCTGGCCGATCCCGCCGGACCCACGCCGCTGGGTTCACTGCCCGGTGCGGGCATCGGCGCCCCGATCGCCTTCGCGCCGGATGGCAGCCGCCTGGTCACGGGGATGGGTGAGCGCGCATTGCAGATCTGGGATGTGTCGGTCCCCTCGAGTCCGCATGCACTGGGACCGCCATTGACCGTGCCGGCCCGCGATATCGGCGTCGCGGCATTCGATCCGAAGAATTCGGTGGTGGTCGCGGCCGGCAGCGATGCGCGAATCCACCTGTGGGACTTATCCGATGGGAACAGACCGTCGGAGGTCTCCCTGGACGCGCACGGATCCACTGTGCGGACACTGACTTTCGCCCCCGACGGCCGACAGCTGTTCAGCGCCGACACCGCCGGAGTGATCCGATCGTGGGACGTAACGAACCATGCGCACCCGCGCGAATTGGATTCCGTGCACGCACACACAGGTGCGGTGCAGACACTGGCGATAGACCCGTCGGGTCATCGGCTGGCCTCCGGTGGTGACGACCAGACCGCCCGATTGTGGGATATCTCCGATCCGGCCGACATCAGGCAGGCGGACGTCCCGATCTATCTCCCCACCGCGGCGGCGGTGCACCTGCGTTTCGATCCGCGTGACCCGTCGCGCATCCTCACCGTTACCGACCTCGCCTCGGTACTGGGATACACCGATCCGGATGACGTGGCGACGCACCTGTGCGCCTCGATCGAGACCCGCATCGACGAACAAACCTGGCACGACCTGTTCCCCGCCATACCGTATGTCCGTCCCTGCCCTTGACGATTCGTTGGGCGATCTGGGTCAAAGGTCTAGGAAGCGAACGTCTTTGGCGTTGCGGGTGATGAAACCGCGGCGCGCTTCGACATCCTCGCCCATGAGGATGGAGAACAGTTCGTCCGCGGCGGCCGCGTCGTCGAGGGTGACGCGGCGGAGGAGGCGGGTGCGTGGGTCCATGGTGGTCTCCCACAGCTCCTTGGCGTTCATCTCGCCGAGACCCTTGTAGCGCTGCACGCCATCGTCCTTGTTTATCTTCTTGCCCGCCGCCGTCCCGGTGGCGAGCAGGGTGTTGCGCTCGCGGTCCGAATAGGCGTATTCCGGTTCCGCGCGTTGCCATTTCAGCTTGTAAAGGGGTGGCTGCGCCAGGTAGACGTGCCCTTGCTCGATGAGCGGCCGCATGAACCGGAACAGCAGGGTCAACAGCAGGGTGGTGATGTGCTGGCCGTCCACGTCGGCGTCGGCCATCAGCACGATCTTGTGGTAGCGCAGCTTGGTGATATCGAATTCGTCGTGGATGCCGGTGCCGAACGCGGTGATGATCGACTGAACCTCGTTGTTTTTCAACACCTTATCGATGCGGGACCGTTCCACGTTGATGATTTTGCCGCGCAACGGCAGGATCGCCTGATACATCGAATCGCGCCCGGATTTGGCCGAACCACCGGCGGAATCGCCCTCGACGATGTAGATCTCGGACCTATGCGGATCCTTGGAACGGCAGTCGGCCAGTTTGCCCGGTAGTCCGCCGAGATCACCGGCCGACTTGCGTCGCACCAGTTCTCGCGCCTTGCGCGCGGCGGTGCGCGCCTGTGCCGACGAAATCGCTTTGGTGATAATGGTTTTCGCGTCGGCGGGATTGGCTTCGAACCAGTCCGTCAGATGTTCGTTGCACATCCGCTGCACGAACGATTTGACCTCGGTATTGCCGAGTTTGGTCTTGGTCTGGCCCTCGAACTGCGGCTGACCGACTTTCACGCTCACGATGGCGGCCAAACCCTCGCGGATATCGTCACCGGTGAGGTTGCCGTCCTTATCCTTCAGCAGTTTCTTATCCCTGGCGTACTTGTTGACGACCGTGGTCAACGCCGCCCGGAAGCCCTCCTCATGGGTGCCGCCCTCGTGCGTGTTGATGATGTTGGCGAAGGTGTGCACCGACTCGGAATAGCCGGAGTTCCACTGCATCGCGACGTCGAGCTCGTAACCGATGTCCTTGCCGGAGAAGGCGATTACCGAGTTGTGGATCGGCTGCTTGGTGCGGTTGATGTGGCGCACGAAATCCGCGAGACCGCCCGGGTAGTGGTAGGTCAGTTCGGTTGGGGTCTCGTCGTTTTCGGCGATCCGTTCGTCGGTGAGGGTGATGGTCAGGCCCGAGTTGAGGAAGGCCGTCGCCTGTAGTCGCCGCGCCACCGTCTCGAAATCGAAGGTCGTGGTCTCGAAGATCTCCGCATCCGGCCAGAAGCGTGTCGTATTGCCGGTGCGGTCGGTCCGCGCACCGCGCACCAGTTCGCCCGGGCGGGCCATCGTGTAGTGCTGGGTCCAGTGGTAGCCGTCGCGGTCGATCTCCAATTCGACTCGGCGGCACAGGGCATTCACCACGGACAGGCCGACGCCGTGCAGGCCGCCCGCGACGGCGTAGGCATTCGAGTCGAATTTGCCGCCCGCGTGCAGTTCCATCATCACGACCTCGACGGTCGGGCGGCCCGTCTCGTGCATCTCGACCGGGATCGCGCGCCCGTTGTCGGCCACCTCGACGCCACCGTCGGCCAGCAACCGCACGTCGATCCGCGTCGCGAATCCGGCTATCGCCTCGTCGACGGAGTTGTCGACGATCTCCCAGACCAGGTGGTGCAGACCGAGCTCACCGACGGAGCCGATGTACATCGCGGGTCTTTTGCGGACCGGATCGAGCCCCTCCAAGCGCCTGATGCTGGACGCGCCGTAGTTCCCCTTGCCCGGGTCGGCATCTTCGGCAGCCACCGGCCGGTACCTCATCTCACTCATCGATCTCCCGGCGCCGGGCACAGCACAACCCCCCATGGTCCGACCTGACCTACTGCTCGAGGAATCACACGCCTAGGCGTGGACTGTGTATGACGGCGGTGGAGTATCGCCAACTCGTTGCTTTTCATCGTACCGTCAAGCGGTCTCGATTGCCGATCTAACACGGCTAGCTGCCTCGAGGATGTTCTCGCACCTAGCCTTTCAACTCCCCCCATGCGAAATGGGGGTTGCGGGCCTCAGATTGGCGCTGAGCCGAGTTGGGTCGTACGGCCTGCGTCCCCGGAAAATCGGTTGCCGCGACCGGCGCCCGTCGGGTTGCCTGGATATCTGTGGCGCACCTGGACATTGCCGATCTCGACTACTTCCTCCCAGACGGACGTCAGCTGCTCGACGGGGTGAGCTTCCGGATCGGCGATGGTGTCAAAGCGGCCCTCATCGGCCCGAACGGCACCGGTAAGACCACGCTGCTCGGGATCATCGCCGGTGATCGCAGCGCGGACGGCGGCGCGGTGACCCGGTCGGGGTCGCTGGGGGTGATGCGGCAATTCATCGGCGGAATCAACGACGAATCGACGGTGCGTGACCTACTGCTTTCGGTTGCGCCGCAGCCTGTTCGCGCGGCGGCGCACGCGCTCGACGCCAGCGAGAACGCGCTGATCGAATGCGACGAGGAGCCGACGCAGCTGGCCTATTCGCAGGCGCTGGCCGACTGGGTCGATGTCGGCGGGTACGAGGTCGAGGCATTCTGGGACGTCGTGACCACCGCCGCGCTCGGTATCGCCTTCGATCGGGCCAAGTGGCGGCCGGTGTGTTCGCTCAGCGGCGGCGAACAGAAACGATTGGTCCTCGAGGCGCTGTTCGCCGGTCCCGATGAGGTGCTGCTGCTCGACGAGCCGGACAACTACCTGGATGTTCCGGGCAAGCAATGGCTGGAACGGCTGATCGCCGAATCGGCCAAGTCGGTGCTGTTCGTCAGCCACGACCGGGAGCTGATCGCGAATACCGCCACCAGGATCGTCACGCTGGAGCCCGGCGTCAGCGGTGCGACGGCATGGATCCACGGCGGCGGCTTCGCGAGCTATCAGCAGGCGCGCGAGGAGCGCAACACGCGACTGGCCGAATTACGCAGGCGCTGGGACGAGGAACTCGCCAAGCTGCGGGCGCTGGTGCTGCGGTTGCGCGAGAAGGCGAAGTTCAACGACGGTATGGCCGCGCGCTATCACGCCGCGCAGACCAGGCTGGCGAAGTTCGAGGCGGCCGGGCCACCGGAGGCGGTTCCGTTGCGGCAGAACGTATCCGTGCGGTTGCGCGGCGGGCGGACCGGTAAGCGCGCACTGGTGTGCACCGGGCTCGAGCTCACCGGATTGATGCGGCCGTTCGACGCCGAGATCTGGTACGGCGACCGTGTTGCGGTTTTGGGCGCCAACGGATCCGGTAAGTCGCACTTCCTGCGGCTGCTCGCGGCCGGTGGTTCCGATCCGGAGATCGAACAGCGTCCGGTTCAAGATCTGGAGCTGATGCCGGTGCCGCACACCGGAAATGCGGTGCTGGGTGCGCGAGTGCGCCCAGGTTACTTCGCGCAGACGCATTTTCGGCCGGACCTGGTGGGCAATACGCTGCTGGAGATTCTGCACGCGGGCAACGAGCATCGCGACGGAATGGGGCGCGAGGCCGCGAGCCGGGTGCTCGACCGGTACGGGCTGGCCCGCGCCGCCGAGCAGCGCTACGACGATCTCTCCGGTGGCCAGCAGGCCCGGTTGCAGATCCTGTTGCTCGAATTATCCGGCGTAACAATGCTTTTGCTCGACGAACCCACCGACAACCTGGACCTGCACTCCGCCGATGCACTGGAGCAGGCCATCGCCGAGTTCGCGGGCACCGTCATCGCGGTCACCCACGACCGGTGGTTCGCCCGCGGCTTCGATCGCTTCCTGATCTTCGGATCCGATGGCGACGTCTACGAAACCGATACGCCGGTCTGGGACGAGCCCCGGGTGCGGCGAGCACGCTGAACGCCCAATGTCATTGCCGCATTGATGGTTTCGGATGGTGGAGGTTGGTGGTGCCGAGGGCGGCGAAGGCCATGACGAGGGCGGGGATGGCCATGGCGATGGTGATGCCGTGGTGGTTGGCGATGGAGCCGATCAGGACCGGGCCGGTGAAGGATCCGAGGTAACCGACGATGGAGATGTTCGCGATGGCTCGGGCGGCATTCCGGTGATGGTTGCGGTGGCGGAGTAGATCAGCGGCAGTGTGAACGAGATGCCGAGACCGAACAGCGCGATGCCGACGAGCGCCGGATTTGTGCCGCCGAACAACAGTGCGGTGATCAGTGCGACGGCGGCGGTGAGTGTGGCGGCCAGGTAGGGGCGGGCCGGGCCGAAGGCGGTGACGAGCCGGTCGCCGAGCAGACGGCCGATGAACATCGCCGCGGAGTAGACCGCGAATCCCAATGCGGCGACCGTGGTTGTGGCGCCGGTGGCGTCGTGGAGGTAGACGGCGGTCCAGTCATTGGCGGCGCCTTCGGCCAGCGCGACGCAGAAGGCCAGTGATCCGAGCACGATCAATCGGGTCGGCCAGGGCCGAAAACGTTGCGCGGTGTGCGAATTGGGTGCGGTATCGGCGAGCCGATCGACTGTCGACGGCAGCAGTCCGCGGGTTCCGATGACCGCCGCCGCCCCGACAGCGACCGTGATACCGGCGAGGTGGCCGCCGAGGGACAGCTGTAGACGTTCGGCGGCCGCGCCCGCCAAGGCTCCGGCAATCATTCCCAGGCTGTGGTAGGCGTGGATCCCCGACAGCAGCGGCTGGGCGCTCGTTTTTTCGACCGCGATCCCGTGTGCGCTCATGGCGACGTCGATGACGCTGTTGGCGACGGCGAAGACAGCGACGGTCGCGGTCAGTGCCGCAAGGTTGTTCGCCAGCGCCAGACCGGATAGTGCGAGCGCGAACAGCGGCATCGTCGCCCGCAGGGTCGCTCGGCTACCGAAGCGCAGGGTGATGATCTTGCCGAGTTGCAGGCCGAGCGTCGCACCGAGGTACAGCCCGGTGAATGCGAAGGCCAAACCCGCATCGTCGAGATCGAGCTTCGCTTTGATGGTCGGGGTACGCGCCACCCATGTCGCGGAGAGCAGACCGGTCAGAAAGAACCTCAACCGGACCGCCCACAGCGCGGCACGCCAGCTGCCGAGCTGCTGCCCCACGGTCGATACCGGCATCCGCGAACTCCTGGTTCCGATCGGGCCAGGTGCGTCACCCAGTTCTGCCCGCTCGCCATTTCACCGTCGTCTCCGAGGCCGTGCCAAACGCTAACTGTGGCCAGCAGTGGGCACAGTCCCTGATGATTCGGTCGAATTACGCACGGCTGTAACGGTTCTCGCTGGTACGGGTCGACGTGATGTTCGAAGTGTCTCGGATGACGGCTTTGCTGCCGGAACCGAGCTGGGTCTGTCTTCAAGTCGCAGGCACCCGACCAAAGGTGTTGCCAGCACTACCGGCGGAGCGTCGGCTTACTGGATATCCTGGGGTGCAATGGCTTCCGGATCGAGGAGCAGGGGGAGCCGATCTTTTCTGTCCGACCGGCGTATCGCATTCCACCCGAAGGGATTCAGGGAAGATGAGGACAGTTCGGGGCGGTCTGTGTTTGCTGGTCGTGGCGATCGTGACGGTGGCGGGTGGGTTTTGTGGTGGCGATGCGATGGCCGTGCCGCTTGCCGATCGTGCCGCTTTGCGGCGGGCGATGGACGATCTCGTCGCGGCGGGCGCGGTGGGTGTGCAGTTGCGGGTACACGACGAATCCGAGGACTGGACGGGTAGTTCCGGGGTGGCCGAAATCGGTAGGCCGGAGCCGCCGTCGACCGACGGGCGGTTCCGGATCGGCAGCATCACCAAGATGTTCGTATCCACCGTGGTGCTGCAGCTGGTCGGCGAGGGCAGGCTCGGCCTCGACGATCCGGTGCGCGATCACCTTCCCGAATACGGCATCGATCCGCGGATCACCGTGCGAATGCTGTTGCAGCACACCAGCGGACTGTTCGACTACACCGGCGAAACGAATCCCGACGGCACCGAGGAGGCCGGAATCCCGTTGCGGGGTGCCGAATTCGTCGACAACAAGTTGCGCGGATACACCCTCGCCGAACTGGCCCGCTTCGCGCTGGCCAGACCGGCGCGGTTCGCGCCCGGCGCACAGTGGCGATACTCGAATACCAACTACATTCTCGCCGGACTGCTCATCGAAAGGCTCACCGGCACACCGTACGCATGGCAGATCTACGGGAGAATCATTGTGCCGCTCGGGTTGTGGAGCACCTGGCTGCCGGGGGAGGATCCGCACATCCCGGATCCGCACGCCCACGGCTACTACCCCTATCGGCGCGACGGAAAAGACGAACTGGCCGATATCACCGAGCTGAACCCGTCGTGGGGCGGATCGGCGGGCGAAATCATCTCCACCACAGCCGATCTCGACCAGTTCATCACGGCCCTGCTCGGTGGCCGGTTGCTGGCGCCGAATCTGCTCGACATGATGCGCACGCCCGTTCCGGTGCCGAAGAAGTCGGCCGGTTACGGTCTCGGGCTCGCGGTGCTGCGGATGCGGCCGAACTGCGAGGTCGTCGGGCACGACGGCGGAATCCACGGCTACCTCTCCGAATTGTTGAGCACCGCCGACGGCGGCCGCCGTCTCGCGATGTCGGTGACGATCCGGGAGGACCCCGATTCGGGATCGACGGCATTCACCGAGGCGCTGACCTCGATCGTGGCCGCCCTGTGCGAATGAGCGCCGTATGACCATCGGTGGGAAGGCGGTACGAAAGTGCTAGCTCGAGGCCGATTTTGCGCAAGGGTAGGGATTGGATGTCCGGTGATCAGGCCGACCTGTTCGGCAATGTCAATCTGGTGATATTCCATTTCGACGGGTTGAACGAGGCGGCGGCGGTACCGGTGGCGTCGGAGGCCGACGATGGTTTCAGGCAAGCGTGGCACCACGTCTTCCGGTCGAGTCGGATACCGCCGGAAAAGGTGAAAGCTATTGCGGCGCATTGGGAACCGTCGGCCGAGGATCGGGAATTCATCCTGCGCACCTTTCCGAACCTGCGCGGATCGCTGTTCATGTGCGCGCGGCCGGAGCCGGGGCAGTGGGCGCAGGCAGCGGAGATAGCCGCGGCGGTCTTCGAACAAGCGCTGCAACACGAGGCGACACAGGTGCCCGAGACCGCTTCCGGTACGGCGGAATTCGTACCCGGTGAGTCGGTTCTGGTTCCGATGCTGCGTACTACCCCGCCGACGGCGGAGATGGTCGCCAAAACCCTGTTGCCCGACCGGTTGTACGTGGTCGCCGCGGAGGTGTCGGCCAATGATCTCGGCACCCAGGACTTGTCGTGGGTGACCCACCCGCAACTCGACGACACGACGAGCATCGATGACGTCTTCGATGCCGCCTGCGAAAGCCTATCGGGCAACCTGGACATCTTCGCTCGCGGCGATGACGACCATTCCGAAATAATGCTCGAGATCAAGGGGTCGACCCCGGTCTATCTGCCGCCCGCGGCGATCATGCTGCCCGACTTCCGCGAGCGGATGTCGGAAATCCTCGGCGGCGACCGATTCGTCGCCGCCGTCCACTGCCACGACTATCTGCGCGTTATGCGTGCCGACTCGCCCGCCGCGTACGTGCTCGAAGCGATGGTGCTCGAATTCGAACACGTCGATGACGATTTGCTGCCGACGCTGTTCCTGATCGAACCCGACGGTCTCCGCATCCTCACCCAGGCGACGCGCGATCCGGCGTAGCCCCGATACGTCGACGGCGTGCTGACCTGAAAGCCGTTGCGGCCGAGGAGTTTCTGTACGCCAAAGCGCCCGCGGCTATGGCCGATCGATGTCGCCGGTACGGATCGATTCGAGGATCGCGGCGGTGTGGTCGATGAACAGCAGGTGTCCGGCATCGCGGACGATATCGATTCGACAGTTCGGTAAGAGGGCTGCGATTCGACGGCCATCGGAGACGGGCACATTGTGGTCGGCGGCGCCGTGCCAGATACGGACCGGCACCGTGATGTCGGCGAGGCGGAAACCCCATGGGCGGGTGAACAATAACCGCAGGTCCATGGCGAAGCCGTGGCCGCCTTGGCGGAATGCCTCGCCGATATTGGTCTCGAGTTCGGTGGCCAGCCGCGGATCGGCGGCTACCCGCGCACGATCTATCGGCGCCATCCGGGCGATGGTCGTGGCGACGCCGCCGGGTTGACGGAGCTGTGCGGCCATTCGCGCGGCGACGGGTCGCGCCATGAACGGAAACCGCCGCAGCATCGCCAAACCGTCACGCCGCTGCCCGGGGATATCGTCGAGGGGTGCGATGGAGCTGACCACCACCGCCGCGGTGACGCGGTCGGCCAGATTGTGCGCGCAAGCGAGCGCATATGGGCCGCCGCCGGAGACCCCGACGACCGCGAACCGATCCAGCCCGAGCCGATCGGCCAGTGCGGCAACGATATCGGCCCACTGGACAACTCGTCGAATGGGCGCCGGCGGGGAACCCCCGATCCCTGGACGTTCGATCGCGATAATGCGCAGTTTCGCCGCGGCGGCCGCCTCGTCGAAGGCGATCGCCTCGATGTGCGATCCGGGTACGCCGTGGTTGTAAAGCACCGGATCGCCTGCCGGATCGCCGTATTCGGCAACGCATATCGCGCGGTCCGGCAGGCTGAGGGTTCGTGGAACGACTGGGGCCACTCGAGCAGGGTACGGCGCGGTGCCGCCGGGCTGTCGGAGTCCGCGCCGCCGGGACCATCGGCGATTCGGCTCGATCGCTGCCCGGTCTGGACAGCGCCGCACGCGAATGCGATGAAGAGCTCGCATTTTGTTCGCGATTACCACGCGGTCTGGGTCGATGGCGGCGCGGTGAGGAAGAAATTGCTGATCAGCCTGGTGATATCGGCGAGAAATCGGTCGCGGGGGATGGGCGGCCGGTCCAGGACGTAGCGGATGGTGAGGTGTTCGACGGCGCGCACCAGCAGCCAGGCCGTCGCGTCGGCATCGATATCGTCGGGTAGGGATTGTCTGCGCATGCGCAAGGCGGCTCGGGCGATCTCGCCGATCTGGTGCTCGAAGGCGTGCACGGTGTGGGCGGAGTCGAGCCGGGGCGTATGTTCGACGACCGCGCGCAGGAGCCGGGGGTGTTCGCTCAGCGCGTCGAGTAAGGCGGCGATCGCGGTGGGACCGGCGATTTCGGGTGGTTGGGTGAGGCCTGCCATGACGCTGTCGCCGATGCGGGCGGTGAGCTCCGCGTGGTATCGGTCGATGACAGCGGCGATGATCGCATCCTTGTTCGGGAAGTACTGGTAGAGCGACCCCGGGCTGATGCCGGCGGCCGCGGCGATGCGATTGGTCGACGCTCCCTCATATCCGTGGTCGATGAGGACGGCCTGACCGGCGTCGATGATCCGGCGCACCATCTCGCGGGAACGTTGCTGGCGCGGGATCTTGCGCGTGGCGGCGGGGCGTCGTGCGGCCATATCCCTCGAATGCGAATTGAAGGCGAGCTATTTACCTCGAGACAATATTGTCATGATGTTACATGCGGGCAGTGTGGCCCGCCACCAGCCGACACCGCTCGGACCCGACTCGCTGACCTGGCAGATCTTCGGATCGCTGTACTTCGCGCCGACGGGCCTCTTCCTGGGGATGGTGCAGAATATGCATCCCGGGCTCGGCGCGGGAGTCGAGTTCCACTCGCGCATCCAGGATGAGTTCTATCAGCGCGTTTTCCGCTCGGCGTATCCGATTCTCGGTGTGGTTTTCGACGGCTCGCGCGCCAGGGAAACGGCACGGGAAATCGTCGAGCACCACCGCGATATCAAGGGGATCGATGCCGAGGGCCGCCGCTATCACGCCCTCGACCCCGGCACCTTCTATTGGGCGCACGCGGTGTTCTTCATGGAGACCCTGCGCGCGGGTGACCTTTTCATGGGCGGGCTGACCGCGGCGCAGAAAGAGCAGCTGTGGCGTGAGCAGTATCAGTGGTACGAGATGTACGGCATGAGCATGCGGGTGGTGCCGCGGAGCTGGCCGGAATTCCAGGAGTACTGGAACGACATGTGCGAGAACGTATTGGAGCCGACCAGAGCGGCATGGGACGTCTGGCATCTCGCCGACAACGCGCCGGTACCGATCTTCCCCGTACTGCGTCGCATGCCGAAACCGTTGTGGGAGCGGGTGGCTCGCCCGGCAGGATCCGGATTCTACAAGTTCGTCACGATCGGACTGTGCGATCCCGCTATCCGGCGGACGATGGGATTCCGGTGGACCGATCGCGACCAGCGACGTTTCGACCAGATCTGTCGCCTGTTCTCGGCGATGAACGCGATCACCCCCGACGAGGTGAAGTACTTCGCACCGCGCATCCGTGCCGGACGCCGACGCGCGGCCGGGAAGCGTCCCGCGACGCTGCCACCGCCGGAAGCGCCGGAATTGTATTGGCCCGCACCGGAATTCCGGGACGATCCGAAGCACTACTGCCCGGTGCACGCGGATTTCGGCGCCGACCCGGTGACGAGATTCCGGCAGGCGACGGGATTCTGAGATGCACTCCACCGAAACACCGGCCGCCGCCCATCCTTTCGACTACTACTACCGGCCCGGCATGGCGCTGCGTCCACCGCCGCCGCGCGCGACGGCCTCCGAGCTCTGGTTCGCGCCGCGGCGAAAGATGTTGTCCCCCTGGATCGATGTGCGACCGACCCCGGCCGACACCCCACGCACCCGGATGATGGCCGACCATCTCTGGCAGGGCGACGAGGCGATGGACGGCGTGGTCACCGCGTTCCGCCGGATCGGTACCGCGCGCGGTCGGCGGATGTTCGATCGAGCCCTCGACCACGGCATCGATGCGATCGCCGACCCGCCGCCGGAACTGGTGACGCTGTTCGAACAGCTGGACAATCCACCGGATTGGTTCGATCCGGAGCTGTGGGAATACGGGCGCCGGCTATGGCTCAATGTGTCCACCGCGGGCAAGCTCGCGATGGGAGTGCAGGATTTCATGGGCACGTTCGTCGGCGCGGAGGTGGCCTCGGCGACCGGTGCCACCGGCCGGTTCGTCAACGACCCGTACCGGCGTAATCTCGAAACCTCGACCTGGTTCTGGAACGTCACCCGTCCGGGGTGTATGGACCGCTGGTCGCCGGTGTTCAAGGACACCGTGCGGGTCCGGCTCATGCACGCGCAGGTCCGGTCCGGCCTCCGAAAGGCTTGGGGCGAAGAGCATTTCGAACAGCACGGCAATCCGATCTCCAATGCCACCATGATGGGCGCCGCGGTCACCTTCGGCATCTCGCCGATGTGCTTCGACCATGTACACGGCCGCCGGTTCAGCACCGCCCAATTCGACGCCGCGATGCACTACTGGGCTTATATCGCATACGTTTTCGGCGTCGCCGAGGAGCTGATCCCGCACACCGCGCTGGCGGGCATGGAGATGTCCGACTACATGGTGGCCACCGCGGGAGTCGCACCGGAATGGACCGATACGATGGCCGGTGCAGCGACGAAACGCTTGCGCGGCAGCGGGATTCGCACTCGGCTGGCGGCCGGGGCGACCGCTCCGCTGCTGGGCATGCTTGCCTACTACAGCAGTGCGGATCTGGTACGAACCCTGGTCTCCGACACGCCGTTGCGGTCGGTACCGATTCAGCCCTGGGCGACGCTGACCGCCGTGGCGTCCACGACGAACGTGTGGTTGCGCGCGGTCGACGACCGGCTACCCGGCGCCCGATGGCGGATGACGCGCAGAACCGACGGCGATGATCCGGCCTGGCGGCTCAACACCCGC
Source organism: Nocardia sp. JCM 34519.1 (assembly GCF_020361265.1). Classification (NCBI taxonomy): domain Bacteria; kingdom Bacillati; phylum Actinomycetota; class Actinomycetes; order Mycobacteriales; family Nocardiaceae; genus Nocardia; species Nocardia sp. JCM 34519.1. The sequence continues at coordinate 99,534 of NZ_JAIRBR010000001.1, read as the reverse complement.
ATCACCAGGCTCCTCGCCGAACGCGCCGGGATTCGTGACACGCCATACGACCATCACGACGGCACCGCGGACGGTCCGGCACGGTGTCCGATCCGATGAACCTGGAACTGCGCCGAACAGGTATCACGGTGCGGGTGTCACCGGAATCGACCGCCTTGGAAGCGTTGGAGGACCACGGTATCGCGGTGGATTCGATGTGCCGGACCGGAATCTGCGGAACCTGCGAAACCACCGTGCTCGGAGCGGAATTCGCCTCGGGCGCGATCCCCGCATCCATCCTGTCCGGCCCGGGGCGATGCACGGTGCGGCTGTGCATCGCCGAACCCGGGCCACTCACCCGGCTGATCATCGATCTGTAGCGGTTTATCCCACTGCCGGGGCCGCCGCGGCGGATGATTCGCTCACCCGGCTCTGGGAACTGTTGCGCCGCAGGCGTTGCAGGGTGGGCGAGTAGACGCAGGCGACGACGACCGCGGCATTCAGCACGGTGGACAGAATTCCGGCGGCCCAGCCGAGGGCGGGCCCCGCGTGGCCGGCGATGGCGATATAAGCCGGGAAGGTCGCGACCAGCGCGAAGACCGGCAGGACGGCGGCGACCGCGAAGGGCACGAAAACCCAACGCCAGCCACGGGTTCGCGGAACCAACCAGGCCAGCACCCAGGCGACGACGGCGAACATGCCGCCGTTCTGCGGCACGCAGTAGATCGGCTCCCGCAGGATCACCGCGTGATTGCCGTAGTAGACCATCCAATTGAATTGCCCGGCAACCACTTCGATCGGAATCTCGATGACGGTGACGAATGCGACCAGGCCCAGCAGATAGCGGGCGGGCAGGCCGTGCCGGACGATCTCGTAGGCGAGCACGGAGACCAGCGGTATGCCACCGGCGTAGAAGAGCACGACGAACCAGGGGATCGGCCGGTCGAACATGGTGGCGGCGATGTAGTGATTGCTCGGATACCAGACGGCAATGAAATGGTCGGCGATAGGTTCGACGAAGAACGGATACAGCGTCCACCCGGCCACCGCGGAACAGAAATACAGCGGGCTCTTGGTCACCAAGGTGTGGCCGATGCCGAACAGCAGTGACAGCACCACCAGCAGCGCCGAGGCCAGCACCGTGAACAGCGGATATTGGGTGACGGTATCGACCGGTGGCGCGAGGAAGTATTTGTCCAGAAGCTCGTGGATCATGATTTCTCGTTTCTCGACCGCACAGGGGCGGGTCAGGCGGCGGCGGAGGTGTGGGCGGGTACGCGTCGGCGGGCCGCGTCGATCCCCAGCCGACCGTCGCGCCGGTAGGCGGCGCGGGCCCGGGGTGTAATCCGCAGCCGGTAAGGCAGCGCCGGCCAGGTGTAGGCGACGGATTTGCGGAAGGTGTCGAAGGCGAGCTGATTGGCTCTCGTCCACGGGATGTCGAACATCTCGCGCACCACCGGCGGCAGGGCGCCCGCGCCGACCTGTAACCAGGCCAGGCTGGTTAGCGGCTCGGTCGAACGCCACAGCCACTGCGGCACCCAGGGTTGGGGCATCGATCCGGGTTCGCGGAAGAAGCGCACCAGCTCGGTGGCCGCGGGGGTTTGTTGGATCACGTTGTGCAGCATGTGATCCCAGTAGTCGCGGAAGTCGCCGTAGGTCGGCGGCACCACTCGCTCGCTCAGACCGTACATGCGCCACCACCGCACGCCCTCGCGATAGATCGCGGCCTTTTCCTCGGCGTTGTACGGCCGGGCGAAGTACAGGTCGGTGGCGCGGAAGGCCGCATCGATGAAGGTGGCGTGCGCCCAGAAGTAGGTTTCCGGATCCAGGGCGTGGTAGCGACTGCCATCGGGCATGGCGCCCTTGATGTCGCGATGGAATTCCCTTATCCGATGGGCGGTTTCGGTGGCGGTGCGACCGTCGAAGATGGTGCCCTGTATCTGTGGCACCGAGCGGAACAACCGTTGCAGTGGTTCGCCGTAGAACGCCGAATGTTGTTCCACACCGCGGCCGAGGGCCGGGTACATCAATTGCAGCAGCCCTTCGACCGGCGCGACCAGGTAGCCGCGGCGATCGCCGTAGCTTTCGTAGAGTAGTGATCCGGGACCGAACATCGTTGTATCTCCTTGTGCCGCACGGCAAGCGGTGGAATCAGCTGATCGTGATGGCGGCGGCCGGGCAGTCCCAGGCCGCCCGATCGACCAATTCGGTTCGGTCCTCGGGTATTTCGATCGGGCCGGTGGTCAGATGGTCTCCGTCGCGGAGCGCGACGATGCCGTCGGCATCGGCGGCGAAGACCGTCGGCGCCGTGCGTATGCAGTACCCGGCCGACTGGCAGACGTTCTGATCGACCTCGACGCGGGCCGGGCTCATGCCGTTCTCCGGGAGATCCGAACGGGCAGTCCGCCGTCGAGGGTGATGGAGAAGGTGGAGGCGTGCTTGGGTTTCCAGCCCGCCGGGGTCTCGAGCCGGTACCGCTGGAAGATCAGCGCGAGCAGGAACTGCGCGTTCATATAGGCCATGCCGGAACCGATGCAGTGATGCGGACCCGCGCCGAAGGGTATGAACGCGTTATTCGGTCGCGCCGGATGCGACGGGTCGGTGAAGCGGGTGGGATCGTAGACGTCCGGATCCTTCCACCACCGTTCGTCGCGGTGCAGGGTGTAGACCGGCGTGCCGACCAAAGTGCCTGCCGGGATGTGGAATCCGCCGAGTTCGCTGTCGCGCATGGCCAGTCGCGGGTTCATCGGGTGGCCCTGTAGGCGTTGGCCCTCGTCGAAACATGCCTTGGCCCAGGTCAACCGCGAAAGATCGTCGAGAGCCGGTGCGGCCCCGCCCAATCCGTCGATCTCATCGTAAAGTCGCTGCGCCGGTTCGGGATTGATGCACAGTTGGGCGAGCGTGTGCGACAAGGAGGAGACGACCGTCTCGTACCCGCCGCCCATCAGCGCGATCAGTTCGGCCCGCAGGTCACGGCGGCTGAGCCCGGTGCCGTCGTCGTAGCGGATGTCCAGCAGCAGCCCCAGCAGGTCGGTATCATCGCGCGGATGGAGTACGCGCTCCGCGACGAGCCCATCGACGAGCCTCGTCAACCGAAACACGGTGAGCGGCAAGCTGTTTGCGCCGACCGGCAGCGGGTTGGGCGGGTCGGAGAGGAATACCGCGAAGGCCACCGTCCGCATGAGCAACCGGATGTCGTGATCCGCCTGGTCGATCCGCTTATCGTCCAGTCGGGTGCTGTACATGGCTCGCAGGAACGCGGGCAGCGTCACCTGCGCGATCTCGTGCTGTAGATCCACGATCGCACCGGTATCGGCGTAACGATCCCAGCGTTCGATGCGGCGGGTGAACTCGTCGACGATGGTATCGGCGATGCGCGCCAAGTGTTTTCGGCCGAACATCGGGGTGAGCATGCGACGGCGTTTGCGGAACCGCTCGCCCTCCATCATCGGCAGGGCGGATCCGACGGTCATGGCGATCGGCCTTTCGCCGGGACCGATCATGCTGTAGCGGCCCTCCCGATTGTTCATCACCTCGGTGACCAGATCCGGGTGATTGACCATGACCAGGTTCCACACCGGGAGCGGCACATGGAACACGTCACCGTATTCGCGGGCCCATCCGCGCACGGATTCGAAAGGGTCCCTGCGGAATTCGGGTAACAGACCGATGACGGGCCGCCCCTTCGGTCCCGGTATCGCCGGGTCGATGGTCCGGCCGAACGTGCTCAGCCGACGGCGGCGACGCGGCACGGTGGCCGGTTGGGCCGAAACACCGGGAAACACCTCGACGCGGCGAGTTGATTTCTCGCGATCGGCGGTGCTTTCGGGACGAGCGTGCGGGTTCATGCCGTCGCCTCCGCATCGGTGCCCTGCCATTGCTCGAGCCGAGTGATGCTCGGCAGCGGGAGGTCGAACCGGCGATGGCCGTCCGTCCCGCCGCGGCCCGCGCCGCGCGCCAGGGGCACCACCGCCCGCGCCGCCAGTGAGGCCGCCTTCAGATACCCGAGGCGCGGTGTGCGAATTCCCAAGGGGGACAGCTGTAATCCCATGAACAGCAGGTCCCAGTCGGTATCGATATGGGTGATCCGGAAGTCGTCGGTCAGCAGGTAGCGGTCGACGCCGATGAAGTTGAGGCAGCGACCGGTCGGCGGGAACACGATGTCGGTGCCGGGCAGCCGCAGCGGCCCGGTCCAGCGCGCGATGCCGCGCCAGGGAATCGCGACCCGCAACTGCCCGTGCGAGTAGTCGCCGTAGGGCAGCGAGCGCAGGCTGTCGTCCTGCGGATAGAACGCCATGTCCGGGAAGGCCCCGAAGCAGGCCGCGCAGTTGGCGAGGGTTTCCTCGCGGCCGATGCGGATGTTCTGGAAGGTGGAGCTGTCGATGAAATCGCAGTCCGGCGCCATACAGTCGCGGAGCCGGTCCAGGCTCTGGGCGGCCCAGGCGCCGAACCACGCCTGCCCGAACTCCAGCAGGCCCGCGAGCGGGTAGCCGTGATCGACGGCTTCCTTCTGCTGCTGTCCGACCTTGTCCCAGAATTCCGGCAGCAGCGCCTGGTAGCGGGGGTGTTCGGGAGATGGGCCCAGATGATGGAGCGTCCGCATCGGTCGCCTTTCGTCGAGCCCCGGCGGCTCGATCACCGGGACCGATACCGACGGGTGTAATGGTGAATCAAATTTAGATCTGTGTAACAACAGAGGTCAATAGTGCCTGAATAGGTTTGAGGGAAGCGGTCCTCTGATCACTCACTGTGTCAAATGCTCGTTCGATCTGAGCTGGACAAACTCCATGCCCTGTACCTGACTGGTTGGTTTTACGATTTCCCGAACAGCCGGACACTTTGCCATTACAGTCTCAGTGATTGATCGAAGGAGCGGCGTATGGCAACACCCACGGCGACATCACCACCGCATCCCTCCGCTGCGGGCGTCTTCCGGAAGAACCTCTCCGACACCGGCATCGCGAGCCTGCGGACCTACGGGCGTGCGGTGCAGCTGGCCGTGGAATCGGTCCGCGGCGCGGTCGTGGATCTGGCCCGCCGCCGCTTCCAATGGCGCGAGATGCTGCGGCAGTGCTGGTATCTGATCACCGTCACCGCGGTTCCCGCGGTGCTGATGGCGATTCCGTTCGGCGTGATCGTGTCGGTTCAGGTCGGCAATCTGATCCATCAGCTCGGCGCGGATTCGCTGATCGGCGCGGCGGGTGGGCTGGGCGTGATCAAGCAGGGCGCGCCGATGGCGACCGGTCTGCTGCTCGGCGGGGCGGGTGCGTCGGCGATCGCGGCGGATCTCGGGGCGCGCACCATTCGTGAGGAGATCGACGCGCTGCGGGTGATGGGGCTGAATCCCGTTCACCGGCTGGTGATTCCGCGCATGGTCGCCATGGTGATCGTGGCCCCGCTGCTGAATATCCTGATCATCTTCGTCGGCATCGCCTCCGGCTACGCCATCGCCGTGACGGCGCAGGGAGTCACATCCGGCAGCTACTGGTTGACCTTCGGATCGTTCGCCGTGGTCGCCGATGTCTGGGTGTCGCTGGCGAAGTCGGTGCTGTTCGGCTTCCTGGTGGTGATCGTCGCATGCCAGCGTGGGCTCGAGGCCAAGGGCGGCCCGCGCGGTGTCGCGGACGGTGTCAACGCCGCGGTGGTGCTGTCGGTGGTATCGATCGCGGTGGTCGATCTGGCGCTGACGCAGCTGGTCACGATGTTTCTGCCGGTGCGGTTCGCATGAGCGTCGCCGGTTACGTCCCAAGGGCGGTGCGGCCGCTGTATCGGGCGGCGCGGGTCGGCGCGGCGGTTCCCGGCGCGGTGGAGAGCATCGGCTTCGCACTCGATTTCGGGTGGCAGGTGCTGCGCTCGATTCCGTTGACGCTGCGGCACTATCGCGGTGAGACGGTCCGGTTGATCACGGATATGACCTGGGGGAAGGGTTCGATCATCGTCGGCGGCGGCACCGTGCCGACGCTGATGGTGCTGGGTGTCGTGATGGGGGCGGGAACGGGTATCGAGGCGTTCGCGCTGCTGGATCTGCTCGGCATGGGTCCGTTGACCGGGATCATCTCCTCCTTCGCCAACACTCGCGAGCTGGCGCCGATCGCGGCCGGGGTGGGTTTCGCCGCGCAGGCGGGCTGCCGGATGACCGCCGAGATCGGTGCGATGCGCATCTCCGAGGAGATCGATGCGCTGGAATCCCTTGGCCTACGGTCGATTCCGTTCGTGGTCAGCACCAGGGTGATCGCCGGGGCCGTCGCGATCGTGCCCACCTTCCTGGTCGCGCTGATCCTGGCCTATCTGAGCTGTGCCGTCGTGGTGGTCACGGTGCACGGGCAGTCCAGCGGCGTCTACTACCACTACTTCTTCCAGTTCGTATCCGGCTGGGACATGATCGCCGCGGTGATCAAGGTGCTGGTGTTCGTCACCGCGATCATCCTGATCCATTGCTACCAAGGCTTTTACGCCGCGGGTGGTCCCGAAGGCGTCGGTATCGCCGCCGGGCGGGCGGTGCGGGCCAGCTTCGTCACCATCATCGCCTTGGACATGGTGCTCACTGTCGCGCTGTGGGGCGTCGGCTCCTCGATTCAGTTCACGGGGTGACGCGATGCCCAGATACGGAATGCCTGGATCCGCCATCACCCGCGGTGGTGCGCTCCGGCGTGGATTCGCGGCCCTCGTGGTCGGGGCCGTAATCGGCACGGGTGCGGTGCATTACGCGCACACTCGGCCCGACGGACGGGTGCGGGTGCAGGTGTTGACCACGCGGATCGGGGGCGGAATCGGCGCCGGATCGGCGGTCGAGCTCGACGGGGTGCCCGCGGGGCGAATCGACGGTATCGAGGTCGTCGCGCCGGGGCGGCAACGGCTGACGCTGGCACTCACACCCGCGGCGGCGGCCGAATTGACCGATACGTTCGCCCTGCGGTTCTCGCCGGGAAATCTGTTCGGCGTCAGTCGAATCGCGCTGCGGCCCGGGCCCGGCGGCCATCCGCTGCGCGACGGGACGGTCATCGATCTGTCCGCGACCGGCCGGGTCGTCGATGCGACCATGGGTCGGCTGCTCGAGCAGTTGGCCGCCACGGCCGGACAGTTGGCGACTCCCGAGCTCACTTCGTCGCTGAATCGGCTGAGCACCGAATTGGATTCGGTCGCACCGCTTTTGCAGGTGATAGTGGCCACGACCCGCACGGTCGTCGACGGTCAGCGATACGCGCCGTCCTACCTGATCGCGCAGTACGCCTCCGCCCTCCAAGGGATGGCCTCGTTGCTGGGCGGCAGTGTCACACTGCTGGAAAGCTTTTCGAACATTCCGGTGCTGCGCGAGGATCGCGCGCTGTTCGACCGGTCGGTCGACATCATCACCGAGCAGATCGTGCCGTCGGTCGGTCGCGCCGGATCGGCTGCGCAACGCGCGTTCGGGCCCTATTCGGAACTGGTGGCTCCGCTGCTGCGGGCGCTGGCCGCCACGGTGCCCGCACCCGGGCGGTCCGCCACCGAGATTCGACAGCTCCTCGACCGGCTCGACAGCGCTTTCACCGACGGTCCCGGCGGGCCGGTGCTGAATGTCGAGGTGGCGCTGCGCGGTGTTCCCGCCGTCGCCGTACCCCTGCTCGGTGCGGGAGGCGGCCGATGAGCTCGTTCCGATTCGCTTGGCGGATAGGCGTTTTCGCGGCGGTCATGATCGTGCTGTTGATGCTGATCGTGCAGGTCATCCGCCGTCCGGTCGTCGGTGCGGTCGATGGGTATACCGCGATCTTCACCGATGCCAACGGATTACACGCCGGCGACGACGTGCGCATGTACGGGCTGCCGGTGGGCAAGGTCGAGTCGCTCGCCCTGGACGGCGCGAACGCGAAGGTGCGGTTCAGCGTGCAGCGGGCACACGCGATCTTCGAGGGCAGCACGCTGGCCATCCGCTACCAAACCCTGGCCGGGCAGCGCTATCTCGAGGTGCGCCCGCCCGCGCGGACGGGCGCGCGGCTGGCATCCGGCGCGACGATCGGCGCGGACCGCACCGTCCCGTCCTTCGATATCACCGCCCTGTTCGACGGCCTGCAGCCGATTCTGGCCGGGGTGTCACCGGATGCGATCAACCGCTTCGCCGAGAGCATGTTGGCCGTGCTGGAGGGTGACGGTTCCGGTCTCGGGCAGGCGCTGAACGCCATCGAGCAGCTATCGGCCTACGTCAGCGATCGGCAGACGGTGATCTCCACCTTGATCCGCAACCTGCGCGAGATGTCGGATGCGCTGGCCGGGCGATCCCCGCATATGGTCACGATCATCAGCGGATTGGCCGATGTCTTCGCCTCGTTGGAGCAGAAATTGCAGGGGGTGGTCGACTACGCGGAAACCATTCCGCCGGTGCTGCAACCCTTGGACGACCTCGCCGCCCGCCTCGGCCTGAGCCCGGGCGCCGACACCGATGTGGACCGGATCCTGCGTGCCGCCCTGCCGGACCCGGATGCCGCCCGCGATGTGCTCGCCCGGCTACCCGGATTGCTCCAGACACTCGATGGGCTGAGCGCGGGCGCGGCGTCGATCTGTAGCCACGGCCCGGCATCGGTACCCGCGCCGCTGGCCCTGCTGATCGATGGGCGGAGGATCACGATATGTCAACGCTGACAAGCGGTTTCACCCGTCACCTGCGCGGCGACTCGGGCCGGGAGGTGCGCTGGGGTGTGCTCGGTGTGCTGGCCGTCGTGGCGTTGCTGGTGGTGTGCGGGGTGTTATATGTTCTGCCGCTGGGCAAGTCGAGCTATACCGCGTTGTTGTCCGAGGCCGGTTCGGTGAAGGTCGGCGACGAGGTTCGGGTGGCGGGGATAACGGTCGGGTCGGTCACCGGCCTGGAGCTACTGCCCGATCAGGTGCGCATGCGCTTCACCGTGGATCACCAGGTCTTCGTCGGTGACGCCAGCACACTCGATATTCGTATGCTCACCGCCGTCGGCGGACATTATCTCGCGATGACACCGTCTGGATCGAAACCACTTGGCGCGCAGCCGATCCCGGCTGATCGGGTGCGGCTGCCGTACAGTCTGATGCGGACCTTCCAGGACGCGGCCGCACCGGTCGAACAGGTGGACGGCGATGCGCTGCGCCGCAATCTGGCGGCTGTCCGGCGGTCGCTGGCCGACAATCCGGATTCGATTCGCCGCCTGAGCGATGCCATGGACACCGTTGTCGGGATTTTCGACAAGCAGCGCACCGATATAGCCGCCGCCCTCTCGGCCGCCGACGAATATCTGTCGACCATCGATGCGGGCAAATCCGCCATCGGCGGACTGATTCGGCACATCGGCTCGGTGGAAACGATTTTGATCGACAAGCGCGACGAGATCAATGCCGCTGTCCCGCTGACGATTCGGTTCGTTTCCCGCATCGCGGCGCTGGAACCGGGCTACCGCACCAGCCTGCAACCGCTGGTGGACGAATTCGCCAGGGCGCTACCGGAATTGCAGCGGCTCGGGCAGCGACTGGACGAGATGATCACGACCGTCGACGGTCTCACCACGCATCTGCGGCAGGTGGCCGCACAGCAGGGGGTCACCATCGATCAGTCGGCGACAACGCTGTCCACGATATGTGTGCCGCTGCCGGGGAAGGGGTGCTGAGCCGTGCGTCGTCTCCTCGCTTCTCGCGGGCTCGTATCACTGCTCGCGGTGTTCGCCACCGCCGTCGTCGCGGTGGCCGGGTACGCGGTCGTGGCCGATCCGCTGAAACCGGTGCGGCACTATTGCGCACAGCTGCCCGATTCGATCGGCCTGTATCCCGGCAGCCACGTGCGGGTGCGCGGTGTCGTTGTCGGCGCCGTCGATGCGGTGCGACCCGAGAACGGTTCGGTCCGAGTCGATTTCGGCATCGACGCCGGATACCCGTTGCACGGTGACGTCGGAGCGGCGACGGTCTCGGACACCCTCGCCGCCGATCGCGACCTGATCGTATTGCCCGGCCCGTCCACCGCTGCCCGCTGGGATCCGGCCCGCTGCATCACCCGCACCCTCACCCCGAAGAGCATCACCGAAACCCTGCGGGCCACCGACGAACTCGCGCACAAGCTCAGCGCCGGTGATGATCCCCGGCTGGTCCACGACACCATCGAGGCGCTGCGCACCGCCACCGCCGGTGCGGGCCCGCGGTTCAATCAGGTGATCACGAAACTCGGTTCCGCCGCGCGGTCACCCGACAACCAGATCACCCAGGTCGGCGACCTCATCGACGCCCTGTCGTCGCTGGCGGCGAGCGTCGCGGCGAACTGGGATCAGGTGCGCGACGTCCTCACCCGCTTCCCGGGCGTATTCGATCAGATCAACAACGATATCTTCGCGCACCTCACCGAGCTGGTAGACGGCCTGCGCGTGCTGCTGCCCTGGGTCAACGGCATAACCCGGGAATACGGCGGCGCCATCCTCGGCGGTCTCGACGCCGCGGTGCCCTATGCGCGAATCGTGGCGTCGGGCGCGGGAACGCTGCGGCAGATCATCGACCGCATCCCCGCGATCGCGGGTCTCTTCACCCGCGCCACCGGGCCGGACGGACAACCGGCGCTCGCCTGGATACCACCGAAAGTTCAACTGCCGCAACCGATCAGTGATCAGATCTGTGCGGCGGTGAACGCGTTGGCCCCCGGACGCTGCGACGATTCGCGGACAGTCGACCTGGTGGCACTGATATTCGGATCGGTAGGTGCTCGATGAGAAGCGAGAAGCGCAGGGGGACAATGGTTTCGCTGGCAGTCGTGGCGGTGGTCGGGCTCGGTGGCTGCGGCTTCGATCCCTCGGTGATTCCGGTGCCGGGCGCGACCGTTTCCGGGCCGACCTACCGGGTGCGCATCCAGTTCGCGAACGCGCTCAATCTGCCAGCCCGTGCCAAGGTCGTCGCCGACGGCGTCGAGGTCGGCCGCCTCGCAGGCGTCACCCTGGTAGATCCGGACGGCGCCCGGCCCGGCTACGTCGTCGCGGACGTCGACATCACCACCTCGGTCCGGCTGCCCGCCGCGACCACCGCCCAACTGCGCCAGGACACCGTGCTCGGCGACATCTATATCGCCCTCGCCGCACCCGCCACGGGCGCCCCGATCGATGACAACGCGACGATCCCGATCGCGCAGACCCGGCCCGCGATTCAGGTCGAGGACACCATGGCCGGGATCGCCACCTTCGTGCGCGGCGGTGCGATCACCCGGATGCAGGACATCCTGAACCAGGTGAATGCCGCACTGCCCGCCGATCCGCGCGAGACCGCGCGTCTCGCGCGGGCGAGCATCGGCGATCTCACCGATGTGGCAACGCATTTGGATCGCGTCGACCAATTCGTCGCGGCTGCGCAGGCCGATATCGACGTAATCCGCACCAACGCGACCGCCGTTCGGGACCTGTTCTCACCCGAGGGAGCCCGGCGCGTCACCGATGCCACCGCCTCGCTGGCGCACCTGCTCGGAGTCTTCTCCGCCATCGGCGGATTCGCGCACGCCATCGCCTGGCTCGCACCGCTCGCGCAAGCCGGAGACGCTGCGGCACAGGCCTTTTTGCCGCTGCTGTTCACCGATCGCCCGCTCGATCTGAACGCACCGTCGAATCTCAACAGGTTGGTGAGCCTGTTGCGCGACCGGATCCTGCCGTTCGTCGAGCAGGGGCCGAAGGTGAACATCACGAATGTCGGTACCGCGGCCACCGATTCGATGTCACGGGACGAGCGGATGGCCTCGATCATCGCGGCGCTGCGCATGGTGGGAGTGGTGCGATGAGGTGGCGATCGGTGCTGTCGCTGGGTGCGATCGCCGTGGTGTTCGTGCTCGGCGCGAGCTACCTCACCTTCGGCGTCGTCCGCGTCGACTGGTTCCGGCATTATCTGAACCTCACCATGGATCTACCGAATTCCGGTGGGCTGCAACAACATTCTCCGGTATTGCTATCGGGTGTTCCGGTCGGCAAGGTCATCGGGGTCGAAACCGTCGAACATGCGGTGCGGGTCCGGCTTCGCGTCGAGGACACCTACCGGATCCCCGCCGCCAGCATCCTGCGCATCGAGAATCTGTCCGCGCTCGGCGAACCCTATCTGGAATTCACCCCACCCACCGGCGGCGGGCCCTACCTCACCGACGGCGCCCGAATCGATACGCACCAGGTGCGATCGCCGTTATCGATCCCGGAGATGGCCACGGCCGCAACCGATCTGCTCGGCCAGCTGGACCCACAGGCCGTCGGCGAGCTGGTGCGGACGTTCACCGAAGGGACATCCGGAGTGGAATCGGCTCTGCCCCAGCTGAATCGGGCGGCGGAGTTATTGGCCGCCACCCTGCTCGGCCGCCAGCCCCAGCTGCGGACCATGCTCACCGATCTGCAGACCATCGGCGCGGATATGGACTGGCTCGGCCCGTCACTCGAGGCGGGCGGACCGCAGTGGGGGCGGTTCGGCGGCCGCGTCCGCGATGTCGTCGACGCGCTGGAGAAACTGATGCGCAGCAAGGGATTTCCCGAGGATTACCAAACCGGCACCGGGCTGGTTCCGTTCTTCGATCAGCTCGCCGCACGCCTCGACCGCATCGGGCCCGAGGTGCGCCCCCTCATCCCCGTGCTGGCCCCGCTGACCTCGTCCGCCACCGGGGTGCTGCACACCATCGACCTGAGCGCGCTTATTTCGCAGGCCCTGAGCAGCACCGACACCGGGGCCGTTCGCCTGCGGATCGCTGTCCGTTGATCCGTTTCCCGGAGGATGCCATGACAGTTGCCGCTGACCCGAAAACCGCTGCACCCGAACCAGATTCGAGTAGCCTGGTCGGCCGTCGCGTCGCGCTCGGATCGCGAACGGTTTCGATCCGGGTGGGCACGGTCCTGCGCGGTCTCGCGATCACCGTCGCGACGGCCGCCGCCGTGATCTTCGCCGTGCTGTGGTGGTCGGCCCGGAGCGACCTGCACAACCGCGACGCCGCCGCGGCCGATCGGCGGCATGCCGAGCAGGTCGCCACCGATTACGCCCTCGGGGCATCCACCATCGACTACCAGAACTTCCCCGCATGGATGACCAAGCTGAAGGCGAATACGACATCCCAGCTGGCCGCCAAGTTCGACGCGACCGGACCGGCATTGCAACAACTGCTGACCCCGCTGCGATGGACGTCCACCGCGAAACCCATTGCCGCCAAGGTACTCTCGGAATCCGGAAGCAGCTATCAGGTGGACGTCTTCCTCGACGTCGACACCACGAGCGCCCAGACACCCGACGGTGCGCGCACCACCGTCACCTACCACGTCACCGTCGACCGCGACTCCGGCTGGAAACTCACCGACGTCGGCGGCATGGACGGTGCGCTACCGGTGCGGTGACCGACCCAATCACGGTGCGCCCGGCCGAGTTCGGTGCGCGGTTCGTCGTCGAAGATCCACTCGCGGGCGACGATGTGCAGGTTCGTGTGCGGTCGCAACTGGCCGAGGATCGCGACCAGTTGCAGTTCCGCCCGGCCCCGCAACGCGTGCTCGGCGGGCAGATTGAACGGGCGCAGCGACACCTCCGGCGCGGATCCGAGCAGAGCGACGAGGTCGGTGGCGAGGTCGGGGCCGAACTCCGTCAGCCCGTCGCGCAGATACCAGCCGAACAACCGGAGGAATACCTCATAGGCCTGTTTGTCGGAAACCTGTGCGGCGGTGGCGAATCCGCGTGCCTGCATCAGTTCGACGATCCGCGCCACATCGCCGTCGATCCCGGCGCGCAAGCCGGTCAACTCCGCCGCCGCGACATCCGCGCGCACGGCCTTGCACAGGCCGAAATCCAGGAAGCCGACCGAACCGTCGTCGCACAGCACGGCGTTGCCCGGATGCGGGTCGCCGCTGTAGAAGTGCATCGAATACGGTGCGCCGCAATAGAATCGGAACAAGATTTCGGCGATACGATTGCGCTCGTCCAGTGGGGAATCATAGGCCTCGCGCAGCGGCTTGCCCGAAAGCCATTCGGTGACGAGCACCCGCTGCCCCGACAGTGCGCAGATCAGCTCGGGTATCCGGATGAACGGATGGTCGCGATACGCCTCGTGCATCAGCCGCGTATTGCGCGCCTCGATGCGGTAATCCAACTCCTCCCGGATGCGCGCCTCGAACTCGTCCGCCAATGCCGCCGTGTCCAGCGCCGGATGGACGAACCGATACACGCTCAGCAGCGTGCGCAGATTTTTCAGGTCCGCCAGCACCGCCTGTTCGATGCCGGGGTACTGGACCTTCACCGCGACCGGTCGGCCGTCGAGCAGCCGGGCCCGGTACACCTGGCCGATCGATGCGGCGGCTATCGGTTCACGCTCGAATTCGGCGAATGCCGTGGCCAGTTCGCCGCCCAGTTCGCTCTCCAGATGGTCACGCATATCCGTCCACGGCACCCTGGGCGCGTTGTCCTGCAATGTCGCCAAGGTGGATTGGAAGAGGTCGCGATATTCCGGCGGCACGAATCCCGGGTCGACCAGCGACAGCATCTGCCCGAGTTTCATCGCGGCGCCGCGCATCGTCCCGAGCACCGCCACCAATCGCTCGGCCAGCAGCGCATTGCGCAGCCGCTCCGCCTCATCGACGCGCTCCGGCGAACGCACCAGATCCGCGGCCTTGCCGGCCGCGAGCCGCACGGTCTGTGTGCCCGCCAAGCCGCCCAGCTTCGCGGCCCGGCCGGCGCGCGTTCGTGCCATCTTCGCCACCGCCCGAGTATGACGCGTCACCCGGAGGGATGCGACCAATGAGGCAAAAATCGTTCACTGACTCACCCGTGCTAGGCCGGAACCATTCACCGGACGTTAATCTTTCAACCGTGACGGACCAGAACAGCGACGTCGTCGGCCGGATTTTCGGGTCGGGGCTGCTCGCCATCGACGCCGAACAAAGCCGCTTGCTGGATGCGGCCCGTGCCGAATTCATCGAACACGGCTTCCGGCGCACCTCGGTCGGCGATATCGCCCGCCGCGCGAAGGTGTCGCGGCCCACCGTCTACCGGCGGCTGGGCGACAAGGATCAGATCGTCCGCCAGGTCGTGGTGCGCGAGGTGGTGTCGTTCTTCGTCGGGGTAAGCGGCCAGGTGCTGACCAAGGAGACCGCGGCGGACAAGGCGGTCGAAGCGTTCGTGCTCGGCGTCCGCGAATCCCGCCGCCACCCGTTGGTGGCCGCGCTGCGCCAATTCGAACCCGAAACCTTGACGTCCTTCCTTATCGACCATGTCGCATCCATGGAACCGGTGCGCGCCGCCATCGCCATGGCCATCACCGACGACTCGCTACCGCTCGACGCAGCGCTGCGCGCCGCCGAAATGTTCGTCCGCGTCGCCGCCTCCCTCCTCATGGTCCCCAGCGACGCCCTCCCGATCGACACCGACGAGCACGCCCGCTGGTTCGCCGGCACCTACTTCCCCCCGATCATCGCCGCATCAGTGGACCCCGGCCCGGTTTGATACCTATGCCGGTTGTCATCGGTGGGAAGGATTCATGATGGGCTAATGGTTGGGGTGGTATCGGTTGGCTATGGGATACAACGGGTTTCGGTTGGGGGTTGTGGGGGTTGGGGTGGTTTGGTCGGGGGTGTTCGCGCCGCAGGCCGTGGGTGAGGCGGGGTGGACGGTGACGGTGTATTACACGGCGGTCGAGTCGTTTCACGGTGATGCGGATGTATCGGTTACGGGGTGTCGGGATGCTGAATGTTCCGGTGGGCAGGTCGAATTGGGGGCGTTTCCGGGGAGTTTCGTGCAGGCCGTGCACGATGAGGGGGCTGGGCGGATCACCCGTGACGCGCCGAAGAGGTATCTGAACTGGTCGCATGACGTCGGGTATTGGCTCGATGACGAGCCGAAGAGTGCGTCGGGGGCGCGGTTGCGGCCGTTCGCCAGTTCGGCGGCGGATGAGGTCGCCCGCGGGAGTCATGTGCGGCTGGAATCGTGTGGTGTCGACGACGGCGGTTCGGCGCCCGCCGCGGATATCTGCGCGAAATTCACTGCGCCGGAATGGGTTATCGACGACGAGTTCACCCCTGGGCTCGGCGGGAAGAACCACATCGATCTCTACATCGGTGAGGAGGATACGGCCGATTTCCCGGCAAAGAGCCCGATGGTCGTGACATGGACCGGCGCGACCGTGCGGATAACGCCGCCCGGTAACTGAATCCCGGCCTTCGGCAGGAACGCCATCCCGAATCGGATAGCGCCGCTACGCTATTGGTCTCGAATAGGGCGCTTTCCAGGACTCCGACCGAGGGGAGCCGTCATGTCCTGGCTTTTCAATCCACCTCCGGGATGGCCGTTGCCGCGCGGATTCGTACCCCCGGATGGGTGGCGGCCCGATCCGGGGTGGCCGCCGCCCCCGGCCGATTGGCAATGGTGGCTTCCGGATTCGCGCGACTACCACGATGAACTGGCTCGATGGCAAGCAGATCAGGATCGGCTCGATGGCATGGTTGCCCTTGTGGTCCAAGCCCTCCGGGACCGTGGCGGAATCGGCTACGGCGTGAAGCTGAGGGGCGGTGAGTCCGCGTTGTGGTCCTGTGCCGCGCGGCTGATCGAGCCGCGTCGGCAGCGCGGATACTATGCGGGCCGGTCCTCGGGTGTCAGCGTGCGCATCGCGAAGGGGCTGTGGTACCGCGCCGGGAGCTATCGCGGTCAGTATGTTCCCGGGCCGGAATTACAGACCCCGATCGATGACGGGCAAGCCGTGATCACCACGGCCCGAGTGGTTTTCACCGGATCGATCATGACCAGGGAGTGGCGGTTCGACAAGTTCGTCAGTGCCGACACCGATCCGGACGAAACCGCCGTGCTGCTGCACGTCGCCAACCGTCAGAAGGTGTCTGGGTTGCTACTCGGCGAGAGCGCCCCGACATTCCAGAGCTATCTCGACATAGGGCTGGCGATCTCGGAGCGCGGCGCGGAATCGGTGACCCGCGCGCTGCGGGCGGCGGCCGATGACCATATGGCCGATCAGCCTCGGCCACCGGGGGTATGAAGCTTGTGCGGCAGTGGAATGCCGGGCAGTACTTCTGAGCTGCACCCGAAGCAAAACGGGGTGACCAGTATGAAAAAACTGGAATCCCCGTATCCGGGAGTGGAATATGCCATAGCCTGCTCGATCGGTATGTGAGGTACGACTGAGTGGAGGTTCGCATGGCACCGGTGCCAGAGGTGGCTGCGACGGACGAGCGGCCGCGGCCGGATGCGGACGGCGAGGGCCGGTTGGCCCGAATCGCGTTGTGGTTCACCGCATTCACCGAGCGTTGGCTGCCCGATGCCTTCGGCTTCGTGCTCGTCGGCACCTTCCTGATCGTCGCGCTCGGGCTCGGCACCGGGGTTCCGCTCGTCGGCACACCGAGCGATCCGGCGGCGACCGGCGGATTCGGCCTGGTCGACGCCTGGGGTAAGGGATTCTGGAGCCTGATCCAGTTCACCCTGCAGATGGCGATGATCATCATCGGCGGCTATGCGGTGGCGGTATCGCCGCCGGTGGCCCGCGTCATCGAACGGCTCGCACGGGTGCCGAGGTCGCCGCGGGCGGCCATCGCCTTCACCGCCGCCATTTCGATGATCACGGCCTATCTGAACTGGGCGTTCAGCCTGATCTTCACCGCCATCCTGGCCAGGGAGATCGCCAGGATCCTGCGCGGCGTCGACTATCGCGCGGTGGGCGCCATGGCCTTCCTGGGCCTGGGAACCGTATGGGCACAAGGACTCTCGGGTTCGGCAGCATTGCAGGTCGCCAGCGCCGGATCCAGCCCCAAAGCGGTGCAGGACGTCATCAAGGCCGGCCGGGGGAGCGGCCTGATCCCATTGTCGGAGACCATCTTCCGATGGCAGGGCATCGTGGCCACCCTGGTGGTGTTCGTGATCGCGGTCGCCGTGGCCTGGTTCATCACCCCGACCGGCGCCGCCGTCAAGTCGGCGGCTGATCTCGGTGTCGAGCTGAAACCGTTGACGCGCAACGACAATGCCGACAGCGGCCAGCGGCGGCCCGGCGACTGGCTCGAGCACAGCCCGCTGTTCAGCGTGCTGCTGACCCTGTTCGGGCTGTGGTACCTGGTGCGGTATTTCCAGCACGCGCAGGGCGGCGCGCTGAACGCCCTGGATCTGAACACCATCAATATGATCCTCATCCTGCTGGCCCTGCTGCTGCACTGGCGGCCGTCGAACCTGGTGGCCTCGGTGCGCGACGCCGCACCGGCGGCCTCCGGCGTGCTACTCCAATTCCCGCTCTACGGTGGGATTTTCGGCATGATCGCCTACACGGGCCTGTCCAAGTCGATCGCCGGTTGGCTGGTCGGCCTGACCAATGGGTACCTCTATCCCGCGGTGATCAGCCTCTACTCCTGTGTGCTCGGAATCTTCGTGCCGAGCGGTGGCAGCAAGTGGGTGATCGAGGCGCCTTATGTGCTGGACGCGGCCAATCAGCTGCGGGTGAACCAGGGCTGGATGGTCGTGGTCTACGACCTCGGCGAGGCGAGCGCCAATCTGCTGCAACCGTTTTGGATGCTGCCGACGTTGGCCATCCTCGGCCTCAAGGCCCGCCACATCATGGGCTACACCTTCGTGATGTTCCTGGTCTGCTTCCCGGTGGTGCTCGTACTGGTCACCGTGCTCGGACACACCTTGCCGTTCCCCTGAGCCGAACCCATTGCGCGCCGACGACCAACGACGAATGCTCAGGAAGTTCCCTGCCTACGGGCCGGACCGCCATCCGCGACCGACCCGGCCGCCCTGAGCAGGCGGGCCGCCAGCTCGCGTAGCCGCGCGGCCAACTCGGCTGGTTCGAGCACCTCGAATTCGAAGCCGAAGCCGAGCAGATAGACGGCGATCGAATCGAGGGAATTCGAACCGGTATGCAGCACACAGGTTTCCGCATCGATCGCCTCGATGACGCCGACGGTCGGGGCGATCCGTTCGGCCGCGATCGCGGCGGAGGCCCGCAGCATGATGCGGGCCTGGTACCGATAGGGCGCGGTGGTCACCCCGCGCGAAACCAGATCGGCCGCGTCGGGGGCCGCGCGCGGGGTGAAGCGCGGGCCGGTCGGGGTGCGCGGGGTGAGCCGGTCCACCCGGTAGGTGCGCCAATCCGCGCGGTCCACATCCCAGCCGGTCAGGTACCAACGGCGGCCGGTATGCACAAGACGGTGCGGTTCGGTTGTGCGGCAAGAGATTTCGCCGGTGTGCGTGCGGTAGTCGAAACGCAGCCGGTGGTGGTCGCGGATGGCGGCGGCGATCGCGGTCAGGACGTCCGGATCGATCTGTGGGCCGCCCGCGGGCACGGCGACGGTCGCCGATTGCAGCGCGGTCATGCGGTGACGCAGCCGGGAGGGCAGCACCTGTTCGAGTTTGGCCAGCGCGCGCAGCGAACTCTCCTCGATTCCGGCGATGGTGCCGCCCGCCGCGGTGCGCAGGCCCATGGCGACGGCGATGGCCTCGTCGTCGTCCAACAGCAGCGGTGGGAGTTCCGCGCCCGCGCCGAGCCGATACCCGGCTGCGCCCGCGATCGCGTGCACGGGGTAGCCGAGGTTGCGCAGCTTTTGGATATCCCGGCGGACGGTGCGCACATCCACCGCGAGACGGCCGGCCAGTTCCGCGCCGGTCCATTCGCGCGGGGTCTGCAGCAGCGAGAGCAGGCGCAGCAGCCGGGCTGAGGTTTCCATCACAGAAGTAAGTATGTCCCGAAGCTAGGGCTGAAGCTGTCCTAGCCGCCGGATACTGTACTTCTCATGAGCAACGAGATCACTCCCTTCCGGATCGAAATCCCTCAGGAACAGCTCGACGACCTGCGGGCCAGGCTCGATGCGGCGCGGCTGCCCGCGCCGCTGCCGGGCGACGACTGGGATACCGGTGTCCCGGTGCACTGGCTGCGCGAGCTGGTCGAGTACTGGCGCACCGAATACGACTGGCGGGCCGCCGAGGCGGAATTGAACCGGTACCCGCAGTTCATTACCGAAATCGACGGTCAGCGCGTGCATTTCCTGCACATCCGCTCGGCCGAGCCGGCGGCGACACCGCTGCTGCTCACCCACGGCTGGCCGGGATCGGTCGTCGAATTCCTCGACGTCATCGGACCGCTCACCGATCCGGGCGCGCACGGCGGCGACCCGGCCGACGCCTTCCACCTGGTGATTCCGTCGCTGCCCGGTTTCGGATTCTCCGGGCCGGTGCGCGAATCGGGCTGGGACAGAGCGCGAATCGGCCAGGTGTGGGCGAAACTCATGGACCGCCTGGGCTATTCGCGATACGCCGTACAGGGCGGTGATATCGGCGGCGCGGTGAGTCCGGAGGTGGCGCGGTCCGCGCCGGATCGGGTGATCGGCGTTCACGTGAACGGCGGCACGAACCTTCCGCCGTTCCCGCTCCCGGAGGACGAACTCGCCGAGCTGACCGAGCTCGAGCGCGACCGGATCGCCCGGATCGCGGCCTTCATGCGAGAAGAGTTCGGCTACATCGCGATTCAATCCACCCGCCCGCAGGCGCTCGCGTACGGTCTGGTGGATTCGCCGGTGGGGCAGCTGGCCTGGATCATGGACAAATTCCGGGAATGGACCTTCCCGCGAAATGTGCTGCCGGACAAGATCATCGACCGTGACCGCCTGCTGACCAACGTGATGTTCTACTGGCTCACCGGCACCGCGGGCTCCGCGGCCTACGTCGGCTACGCGAGCGCCCAGGCATGGGGCGAGCCTCCGGCGAACTCCGGCGTCCCCACCGCCTGCATCGTCTTCGCGCACGATGTCGCGATCCGCCGCTACTGCGAAACATCCAACACCATCACGCGCTGGACCGATGTCGACCGCGGCGGCCACTTCGCCGCCATGGAAGAGCCCGAACTCCTGGTCGCCGACATCCGCGAGTTCTTCCGCGATCTGCGCTGACGGAGGAAATCCGGCGGGCGCGAACGCGTCCGCCGGATCGTCGTGCGAACCGCGGAATAACTGTTGCGCTCACGACGCGGTAAATGCTTGCGGTGCACCGCCATCGGTGCTCGCCGGATAAAGCCGATGTCGCGCAAGGAATCTGGGGCCCAGCTTCCGGTGGACGCGAGCATTTCACCTAGCTAACATGCCCGCATGGTGTTAGGTGACCGGTTGGTCGCATTCGCGGCGATTGCGTTTCTGTTGCGGAGGCGACGATGACGGGATACCTACTGCGCCGGGTTCTGCAGTCGGTGATCGTGGTCGTGCTGGTCTCGGTGCTCACGTTCGTGCTGCTGCAGCTGCTGCCGGGCGGCCCGGCCCGCGCGATCCTCGGGCCGAAGGCGACACCGCAGCAGATCGAAACCTTCAATCAGCAGAACGGCTATGACAAACCGCTGGTCGTGCAGTTCCTGCATTGGGCGGGCGGCGTGCTGCACGGCGACCTCGGCTACTCCTACAAGCTGAACCAACCGGTCGTCGACGTCATCACCGACCACCTGCCGAAGACGCTGATCCTGATGTCGCTGTCCACCGCCGTCGCGGTGCTGCTCGCGGTGCCGATCGGGATCTATCAGGCGCGCAAGCGAAACACCATCGGCGACTACGCGATCACCGGATTGTCGTTCGCGTTCTACGCCATGCCGACCTTCTTCCTCGGTGAACTGCTGATCCTGCTGTTCGCCATTCAGCTGCACTGGTTTCCGCCGGTCGGGCCGGATGGTGACACGGTCGGCGAAATCCTCGGGCAGGCATCGGGTCTGGTGCTGCCGGTGGCGACGCTGACGCTGGTCACCATCGCGTCGTTCGGACGGTACGTGCGTTCCTCGGTGATGGAGAACCTGCGGCAGGACTACGTGCGCACCGCGCTGGCCGGCGGCGCGAGCGACGGCCGGGTGCTGATGCGGCATGTGCTGCGCAATTCGCTGATTCCGGTGGTCACGCTGCTGGGGCTCACCCTGCCGCAGCTGTTCGCGGGCGCGCTGATCACCGAGCGGGTGTTCAACTATCCGGGGATGGGTTTCATTTTTGTGCAGGGGGCGCAGGTGCACGACTATCCGGTCCTGCTCGGCATCGGCCTGATGGTCGCCATCGCGACCGTCGTCGGCTCGCTGCTGGCCGATATCGGTTACGCCGTGCTCGATCCGAGGGTGAAGTACTGATGGCCGATCGCATCCTGCCGCTCAACGAATCACCGGAAGTCGCTGCCGCCCAGCATATTCCGGGCCGGGCCCGATCCAGGTTCGCAACCGTGCTGCGCAGCCTGCTGGCGAACAAGCTCGCCGTCGTCGGTATCGGGCTGATCGCGCTGTTCCTGCTGTTCTGCTTCCTCGGCCCGGTGCTCTACCACTCCGAGCAGATCGCGACGAATCTCGCGGGCGCCAATCAGCCGCCGAGTTCCGCGCATCCGCTCGGCACCGACGACGTCGGCTACGACGAACTCGGCAGGCTCATGGTCGGCGGGCGCGCGTCGGTGGAGATCGGCGTCGCCGCGGCGGTCATCGCCACCGTCTTCGGGACGTTGTGGGGTGCGGTCGCGGGCTACGTCGGCGGTTTCCTCGATTCGGCAATGATGCGCGTCGTCGACACCCTGCTGGCGATACCGACGCTGTTCCTGCTGCTGATCCTCTCGTCGATCTTCACCGCGAACGTCGGCCTGCTCATCCTCGTCGTATCCTTCGCCGCCTGGCTGTCGCCCGCGCGCCTGGTGCGCGGCGAGACATTATCCCTGCGCACAAGGGAATACGTGCAGGCGGTGAAGATGATGGGCGGCGGCAACCGCCGGGCGATCCTGCGCCACATCATGCCCAACGCGATCGGCGTCATCGTGGTGAACGCCACCTTCCAGGTGGCCGATGCGGTGCTCATGGTCGCGGCGCTGAGCTATCTCGGACTCGGCATGGCACCGCCGCACGCCGACTGGGGCAACATGCTTTCCAACAGCACGGATTTCCTGCAGAACGGCTACTGGTGGCTGGTCCTGCCGCCGGGTGTGGCGATCATGGGCGTCGTCATCGGATTCAACTTCCTCGGCGACGCGCTGCGCGACGCGCTCGAGGTACGGCTGCGGAGGCGGTGACATGACCGACGCACCCGTGCTGCGGCTGGACGACCTACATACCACGATCGATGTCCGCGACGGCGTCGTGCACGCCGTCGACGGCGTGACCCTGGAGGTCGGCCGCGGCGAATTACTCGGCCTGGTAGGCGAATCCGGCTCCGGCAAGACCATGACCGCACTGTCGGTCCTGCGCCTGCTGCCCGAGGGCGGCCGGATCGCATCGGGACGAATCCTATTGGGCGGCAAGGATATCGCGCAGATGTCCGAGGCCGAGCTGCGTCAAGTGCGCGGCGGCCGGATCGGCATGATCTTCCAAGATCCGCTGAGCTCGCTGAATCCGACCATCCCGATCGGCAGGCAGGTGGCCGAACCGCTGGGACTGCACTCCGAACTCTCGGCCGCCGCCCGGCGGGCCCGGGTGCTCGAGGTGCTGGGGCTGGTGGGCCTGCCGCGGGCGGCCGAGCGGCTCGGCGACTATCCGCACCAGCTGTCCGGCGGGATGCGCCAGCGGGTGATGATCGCCCGCGCGCTGGTCTGCGAACCCGATCTGCTCATCGCCGACGAGCCGACGACGGCGCTCGATGTCACCATCCAGCACCAGATCCTGGAGCTGATCGATGAGCTGCGCACCCGGGTGGGCATGGCGGTCATCCTGGTGACGCACGATCTCGGCGTCGTCGCGGGGCGTGCCGACCGGGTCGCGGTGATGTACGCGGGCCGCATCGCCGAACTCACCGACACCAGATCGCTGTTCGGCAACCCGCGCCATCCCTATACCGAGGCGCTTTTCGAGGCGCTGCCGGAGAATTCGGCGGAGAGCGGCGAAAGGCTGTACAGCATCCCGGGTTTGCCGCCGGATCTGGTCGACCCGCCGCAGGGGTGCCGGTTCGCGCCGCGCTGCCGATACGCGACCGATCGCTGCCGAACGGAGGATCCCGCGCTGCGCGGGGATGTGGTCGGGCACGAGTACGCGTGCTTCCATCCGGTCGGCGATCCCGCGCTGCGCGAACCATCCGGCCGCGTCGCCGTGCACGAGCGCGGACCCGCACCCGCCGAACAGGAGTCGGTGGCGCAGGCCGGACAAGCGCTGCTCGCGGTCGAACATCTGGTCAAGGACTTTCCGGTGCACGCGGGCGCCATCCTGCAGCGCAGGGTCGGCACGGTTTCCGCCATCGCCGATGTGAGCTTTTCCGTGGCCGCGGGCGAAACCTTCGGTCTGGTCGGGGAATCAGGCTGCGGCAAGACGACGGTCGGGCGCTGCATCGCCGGATTGGAGACGCCGACGAGCGGCCACGTCCGGATCGCCGACGCCGAGCTGACATCGTTGCGCGGCAAGCGGTTACGGCAGCTGCGCCAGGATACGCACCTGGTTTTCCAGGACAGCTATTCCGCGCTGGACCCGCGGATGCGGGTCGGTGCGATCGTCGCCGAACCGCTGGTGATCCACGGCGTCGGCAACCGCGCGCAACGCGCCGCGCGGGTGCGTGATCTGCTCGGCGAGGTCGGCCTGCCCGCGGCGGCGGCCGAGCGCTACCCGCACGAATTCTCCGGCGGCCAGCGGCAGCGCATCGCATTGGCCCGCGCGCTCGCGCTGCAGCCGAAGCTGATCGTAGCCGACGAACCGGTTTCGGCACTCGATGTTTCGATCCAGGCGCAGATCCTCAACCTGATGGGCGATCTGCGCAGACGGCACGGTCTCACCTATGTGTTCATCTCGCACGACCTGTCCGTGGTGCGCTACCTGTCCACCCGGATCGGCGTGATGTATCTGGGCAAGTTGGTGGAGATCGGTCCCGCCGACGAGGTTTACCGTAATCCGCGGCATCCGTACACATTCGGTTTGATCGGCACCGTGCCGAAAGCCGACCCGTGGGCCGGGCGCGGTGGGGACGGCGTCATCAAAGGTGAGCTGCCGTCGGCGCGCAACCCACCGTCGGGCTGCCGGTTCCGGACCAGATGTCCACTGGCGCAGGAGATCTGCGCGCTGGAGGAGCCGCCGATGCGTGCGTTCGGCGACGGGCATCGGGCCGCATGCCATTTTCCGCTGGACGCGGCCGCGGCGTCGGAACCGCCCGCGAATTCGGCCGTCGCGTTGTGACCATCTAGGACAGTGCAGAGAAGGGAAGTCCTGGGATGCAGGTGAAGAGATTGGTCGGCGCCGTCGGTGCGGTTTTGGCCGCGGCGTCGGTGCTCACCGGATGTGGTTCGAGCAGTACGCATTCGGGCGGCACGCCGCAGGAGGGCGGTACCGCGGTATTCGCCGAACCGCCTGGTACGCAACCGAACTGGATCTTCCCGCTGTACGACGCCGCGCACAACAGCGGCTACGCGACGGGCGACCTGCAGCGGCTGATGTACCGCCCGCTGTACTTCTGGGGCGACAGCAAGGGCAGCTCCGATCTCAACGAGACGAAAAGCCTTGCCGCGCCGCCGAAATACAGCGACAACAACAGTACCGTCACCATCGACCTGAAGCCGTACAAGTGGTCGAACGGTGACCCGGTTAACGCCAAGGGCGTCCTGTTCTGGATGCATATGCTGTCCGCGGAGAAGAAGAACTTCGCCAAGTACGTCCAGGGGCAATTCCCGGACAATGTGCTGTCGGTGACCGAAACCGGGCCGCAGCAGGTAACTTTCAAACTCGACAGCAGCTATTCGCCCACCTGGTTCACCGGTCAGGAGCTCTCGCAGGTCACTCCGCTGCCGATCGCGTGGGACAAGACCTCCGATTCGGCCGCGCCGGGCAGCGGCGGCTGCACCGACGACCAGTCCAAATGCGATGCCGTCTACCAATACCTCTACGAGAAGAGCAAGAACAGCTCGGCCTATGCCACCGATCCGCTGTGGCAGATCGTCGACGGCCCTTGGCATCTGACGAATTACGACGCGCAGGGTCATATCGCGTTCGACCCGAATCCGGCCTACAGCGGGCCGGACAAGCCGCATCTGGCGCATTACAAGATGGAGCCGTTCACCAGCACCGACGCCATCTTCAACACATTCCGCGCCGGGAACACCCTCTCGGTGGGCGGCGTGCAGGTGACCAATCTGCCGGAGAAGAAGGCCTCGCAGGAGCAGCCGTCCTCGAATCCGTTGCAGGCCAACTACAATCTGATCCCCGCATATGGTTGGGGTTGGAGCACTTCGATTCTGAACATGGCCAACCCGACGTTCGGCGCCACGTTCAAGCAGCTCTACATCCGTCAGGCAATGCAGCTGACGCTGGATCAGGAGACCGATATCAACTCCGCGATGCGCGGCTACGGTGCGGTCACCACCGGACCGGTGCCGATCAAACCGGAGAACCCGTATATCGCGGACTCCGAACGTGGTTCCGGCCCATACGCTTTCGATAAGGCCAAGGCGAAGTCGCTGCTCACCGGGCACGGTTGGACCGATCAGGGCGGCGTCATGGTGTGCACGAGTCCCGGCACCGCCGACAACCAGTGCGGTGACGGCGTCGCCGCGGGTACGAAGCTGCAATTCACCCTCGAATTCTCCACCGGCAACCCGATTTACAGCCGGATAGTGCAGCAGTGGAAATCCGATGCGGCGCAGGCGGGTATCGTCTTCGACCTGAAGGGCCAGGAATTCAACACGGTGATGGACGACATCAGCAACTGCCACGGTTCCGGCCCGACCTGCGACTGGCAGATCGGCTTCTTCGGTTACCAGGAATACGACGCGGTGCCCACCGGCGACCAACTGCTGCTGCCGGGTGCGAGCGAGAATATCGGCAACTACAGCGATCCGAAGCTCACCGAGCTGATCAACGCCACACTGCACTCCGACGACAAGGCCGCCTTCGCCAATTACGAGGATTACGCGGTGAAAACGCTGCCGGGACAGATCAATATGCCGCTGCGCACCTACATGGAGGTCGTCGCGAAGAACCTGGGCGGGGTCGCGTTCCCCGCGAACCAGACCGCCCGCAGCCCGGAGGACTGGTACTTCACCAAGTGACCCGCTGACGCAGCGCCTCGGCACCGAGAACGACGTACCAGCCGACGATCTCGATGCCGAGGATCCGCTCCCACAACCCGATGGTGCCGCCGCCCGCGATCGTGCGGAAGTCCCGCACGGTGGGCGCGCCGGCGAAGTATCCGCACAGTCCGGCGGCGGTGAGCACACTCGCCACCAGGAGTGCGATGGCGATCGGACGCAGCCGCGGCACCGGGAACAGCAGGACGCCCGAGCCGAGGAAGCCGACGATCGGGCCGAGGAACACGATATTGGCGGCGATGAAGTGCCCGGGCCCACCCGAGTCGATCGGGAACAGCCCGCACAGCACCATGCCCACCGCCGGAAGACACAGCAGCACGGCCACGGCGACCTGCCTGGCCGCGCTTGCGTTGCGCAAGAGCGAGATTCGAATGCCCTGCACGCCGACGATCATCAGCGCGCCGCAGAGGACGAACGCGATATCGAGCCAGATGCCGTCACGGCCGGTGGCCAGCACGCTGATCTGCTGTTTCATCGGGCTGTAGTCCGGGCGCAGCGCGCCGAGCAGCACGAACGTAATGATGAATCCGATCGGGCCGACGATCGCGCCGAGCGCGAGCCGTGGTTTCACCAGTTGAGCAGGGTTTATGGTGAGATGGTCCGCCATGTTCATATTGTGACGGTCATATTATGACCACACAACGTTTGTGAAGGGGGCTTTCGTGCCGCCGGCCAATCGCCGCTCCCCGCTCGCGCTGGTGCTACTCGGCGTGCTGACCCAGGGGCCGCAAAACGCCTACCGAATGCAGCGCTTCCTGATCGCGACGGATAAGGACAAGGTCGTCAACATCGGCTCGCGCAACAGCATCTACCAATCCCTGGAACGGCTGGAGCGCGACGGGTTGATCGCCGTGCACGACCGGGCGGGCCGGGACAGCACGGTCTACGAACTCACCGAATCCGGTTGGGGGACTTTACAATCCTGGTTGACCGACACCATGTCGACGCCGCGCGAGGAATACCCGGCCTTCCCCGCGGCGCTGTCGACCGCCTCGCTGCTGACACCGGCGCAATGCGCCGAGCTGCTCGAGCGCCGCCGCGGGCACCTCGACGAAGCGCTCGGGCGGCCGACGCCGGACCGGATGGCCGATGCGCACGGCATCGAACGGATCTTCCTGCTGGAGGACGAATACCAGCGCGCCATGCTCACCGCGGAACGGGACTGGCTCGACACGGTCATCGCCGAACTCCGGAGCGGCGCGCTGTCCTGGACGGCCGTCCGGTGGCAGGGGCCGGTCGGGTAGTATCGCCGACCCGGCCATCGGTTTGCTGGATCGGCCGCCGGGATTCCGCTTATCGGCAAGGACGGTACGTATCGTGTCGCTCGGAGGTCGGCGCTTCGCGGCAGTTCGATTTGCCGTTGGTGTGCTGGTACTGCTCGCGGTAGCGATGTGCGTCACACCGGCCATCGCGCGGGCGCAGGCGGTGATCGATCACATCGAGCCGAAGACGGATCGGTGGGAGGAGATGTACGTGTGGTCGCCCGCGATGGGGCGGACCGTACAACTCGATGTGCTGCTGCCCGCGGACCGGACCGCGCCGCATCCCACCCTTTATCTGCTCGACGGCGACGGCGCGTCCGATGACGAGGGGCAGAGCACGTGGACCTTGAAAACCGATATCGTCCAGTTCTTCGCCGACAAGCCGGTGAATGTGGTGATGCCGGTCGGCGGTCCCGGCACGTTCTACACCGACTGGATTCGGGACGATCCGAAGCTCGGGCGCGTCCGGTGGGAGACCTTTCTCACCAGGGAACTGCCGCCGCTCATCGATAATGCGCTGTCCGGCAACGGAATCAACGCGATCGCCGGACAGTCGATGGGCGCGCAGGCCGCCGCGACCCTGACGGTGCGCAATCCGTCGCTGTATCGGGCGATGGCCGCGTACAGCGGATGCCTGGCCTCCGATCGATACGATCAGTTCACGGTGCGGGCGCCGGTGCGGATCAAGGGCGGCGATCCGGACAATATGTGGGGTACCTCGACGAATCCCGAATGGGCCGCCCACGATCCGAGCCGGCACGTCGATCAGCTCCGCGGCAAGCCGGTGTACATCTCGGCGGCCACCGGCATACCGGGCCAACACGACTTCACCTTCGATCCGACCTACAAATACCCCGACGACGTCTTCAATTCGGTTGTCCTCGAATTGGTTATCCACGACTGCACCGTCGCCTTCGACGCGGTCCTGCGCGCACACGATATCCCCGCGACCGTGCGCTACACCGATTTCGGCACCCACGCCTGGTACTACTGGCAGAACGCCTTGCACGACTCCTGGCCCACCCTGAAATCCGGCCTGGGCCTTTGATTCTCGTCACTCGTGAGTAGGCGCGCCCGCCGATGTCAATCTCGGACGAGGGTTTTGGTGATTTCACCGATCAGCTCGGCGATCGCCTCGGGGTTGGTGAGCATGGTCAGGTGGTCGGCGTTCACCCGGTGCACCAGCCAGTCGCGGCGCTCGGCCTCATCGGCCGCACCCTCATAAGCTTGGCTCAATTGCAAGTAGGCGCACCGTGTTTCGGGCAGGCCGGGCGTTTCCGGGGCGGGTTCTTCGAAATAGGCCAGCGGTGGCGGTGCGATCTCGGCGATGAATCGGTGCCGCAGGTCCGGGTCGGGGAGTAGTTCTTCGATCAACCCCGGCGGAAACCAGGTGTGCCACGGCGGCAGGTAGCCGTCGCCGGCTTCGTCGGTCAACATCTTGGCCGCCTGCGGCGGTGCGGAATCCAATGAGCTGAGACCGGGATGTGGCAGCAGGGCGTCGACGAAAATCATTGCGCGAACCCGGTTTCCGATGGCCTCGGTGATCGGCGGCAGGAATGCGCCCGCCGCGCTGTGCGCCACCAGTACCAGCGGTGTGCCGATGGTGGCGACGGCGGCCGCCGTGCTGTCGGCGACCCGCCGGTAATAGGGCGGATCACCGTCGAGCACCAGGGTGGGAACCGCTGTCGGCAGCCCTTCGCGGCGCAGGCATTCGGCCGTCGCCGTCCAGGTGAGTGGGCCGACGAGTGGACTGTGCAGTAGTACGAGCGTGAGTTCGGCCATCATCCGATTCTGCGCCGGATCGGGTTGCGTCGTACGGCGATCAGTTCGGGCTCTGGGTGGGGGTGCCGGAGGGGGCGGTGCGCTCATGGGATTTGGTTATGTGCGTCGCGGTGATGGTGTCGCCGGATTCTTGACCCTGGATCGCGACGGAATCGCCGACGGCGAACTGCGCTTGCGTTTCCGGGTTCTTCTCGTTGCCGAAGACCGTCCCGGAGGTGATCGTCACGGTTTCGGTGCCGCCGTCGCGCTTGGTGACGGTCCAGCTGCCCGCGTTCTCGGCGGCGATCTTGCCGACCACCGCGTTTCCGCCGTGACGGCTGGGTTTCGGCTGGCCCGACGGGGCTGAGCCGGAGTTGTCGTGGGAATCGCAGGACGCCATGACGAAGGCCGCGGCGATGGCCATGGCGGTGGTGGCGACGGTGCGGAGGAGCCGGTTGTTCGTCATCGAAAGGGTCATGGCGGCGACAATATGCACCGAGGTTGAGAGGTTGCTCTGTGCCGACTGTCGGGTTGCTCAGCGGTCCGAATCCGACCGGCCGGGCCGAAAAGTGTTTGGACGCTTGGTAGTTGGTCGATCGTGCGCTTCGCGAGCATTGATGCTCATTTGCTATTGAAGAGTGGGTGCTTGTGGGTTGCGGGTGACGGGAATTTCGAGGCCTGGCAGTGTGGGGTGACAGTGCCGGGCGATTCGGCGCGGCAGGCGGAAGGGTTGGCGGTGGAAGATCTGGGGGCGGCATTGCGGGCCGCACGGATGGCCGCCGGGTTGAGCCTGGCGCGGATGGCGGCGCGAACCAGCTATTCGAAACCGTATCTCGGCCAGCTGGAAACCGGATCGCGTGCGGTGCGGGCCGAACATGTCGCCGCGTACGAGGCCGCGCTGGGCGTGCGGATCGACGGTGCGGCAACCGATTCCGGCGTGGTCGAGCCGTGGGATGAACTGCGGCCGCTGCTGCATTCGCGGCGAGCCCGGCAGCCGGGCGCGCAAAGCCGGTTCACAGTGGACGAAGTGGCGGCGGCCGAACGGCGGGCCTGCTGGGCGCGGACCCGGCAGTGGCGCGATGCCGCACCGCGTGCCCAGGTCGCGGGTTGGCTGAACGGTAACCGCGATCGGCTCCGGCGGGAGCCGGAATGTGGGCGGGCGCTGCGGGTGGCCGCCGAAATCGCCGATATCGCGGCCGTCATGGCCTGGGATATCGAGGAACATCGTGCGGCGCAACGGTATTCGGTGCAGGCGGCGCGGTACGCCGCGGCCGCGGGCGATCCGGCGCTCGCGGCGGCGACCCTGGCCGCACTGGTTTGGCAGTACCTGGACCGCGGCCGTCCGGACGACGGTCTGGAGGTCGTGCAACTGGCGCAATACATTTCGCGGCGGGCCGCCGCACCGCGATTGCGCGCCGCACTCTCCTGGCAGGAGGCGTGGGCGCACGCCATGCTCGGCGACCGGCCCGCCTTCCGCCGGGCCTTCGCCTTCGCCGAGGATTGCCGCGCCGAGGCGGAATCGGAGGTTCGATCGGCCGTCGAACCTTCCGATACCGCTGCGAGTTTCGGCATCGGATCGGTACCCGTTGCCGTGCCGCACCGCGCGCACGAAACGTATTTGGCCGCAACCGAATCCGAAGTCCAAC
The DNA here is from genome assembly GCF_020361265.1 of Nocardia sp. JCM 34519.1. Taxonomy (NCBI): domain Bacteria; kingdom Bacillati; phylum Actinomycetota; class Actinomycetes; order Mycobacteriales; family Nocardiaceae; genus Nocardia; species Nocardia sp. JCM 34519.1. The sequence goes on along the minus strand of NZ_JAIRBR010000001.1, from coordinate 67,949 downwards.
AGTTGGACGCCGTCGATCGCTCACTGCTCGGTCTGGAGCTGGCGGCGGTGCTCGGTCCCCGCAGGCACTGGCCGGGCCCCGGTGAACAGCACCGCCACGTCGGCCATGCCTACCGCGAGTTGGCCCGCACCGAGCCGCGATTCGCGCGCATAATCGCACGACTACCCGAATTGGCCCGGGGCGGTAGACGTTCCGGCCGCCCAGCCGACTCCGCGCTGCGCTCCATCGCCGCCGCCCGCGCGCACCTGCTCATCCACGAACCCGATCGCGCCGCCGCTGCCGTCACCGCGGCACTGCCCCTGATCGGTCCGTGCCCGACGGGCCGAATCGCGGCTCGCCTCAGAGACTTCCACCATGAGTCCGCCGAATTCGCCACCGTCCCCGAGATCCGCGCGACGCGCTCGGCCCTCGCCGAACTGACCGCCCACCTGCCCGCGAACCGAGCCTTGATCGACCCGGCCCGGGCTGTGCCGCGGCACTGAACCGGGCTTGCCCCTGCTCAGATGTTTCGCGACACCGGCGTGCGGGTGAGCACCTCCTCCAGCCGATGCGCGAAACCCGAAGGGTGCGTTGCATATCCGGGATGACCACCGGGGAACAGCGTTGGCTCGATGCCGATCCGCGCACACAGGGCGAGCGCGGTGTCATACGCGAACTGCCCCTTCGACGACTCGCCGACTCCCACCACGATCCGGGAACCGAGCGCCCGCAGCGCCGTCGCATCGGGTACGTAGTCCCCGATCGCCGCCACCCGATGGGCGTAGAAGAAATCGACGTTCTGCCCCATCCGTGCCAGCTTCTGCCCCATGAGCTCGGCGCCGCGCTCGCTTTCGAACGGCGGCGCATCCGAATTCGACGGACCGCCCAATCCCGCGCCGACGGCGAACGCCTGCATGGCCGCCTGCGTGCCGTGCTCGCGGTAGGCCGCCTGGACTTCGTCGAGGAGTGTACGCCGCGGATCATCATCGGGTAGCAGCCGCGCGGCCGGAGGCTCGTGCGCCACAACGGTTTTCACGCGGTCCGGGTACCGGATCGCGAATGCCAGCGCGATCTGCGCGCCCGCGCTGGTGCCGAAGATGTGCGCCGGCTCGCCGCCGACCGCGGTCAACAGCCGAGAAGCGTCGTCGACCTCGGTTTCCATCGACGCGCCCGCGGTGTCATCGGCTCGCGGGCTGCGGGAGATGCCGCGGGTGTCGTAGCCGACCACCGTGTAGCGCTCGGCGAGGATTTCGGCGATGCCGGTGAAGTCGCGGGCATCGTCGCTGCCGCCGGGTATCACCAGCAGTAGCGGACCCGAGCCGGTCACCTCGTAGTACAGGTCGGCGCCGGGGACATGAAGGGTGCTCATATTTCGTTCTTTTCGAGTCGAATCAGGCCAATACTCGCTTACGAATATACGGTTGCGAGCATCAGGCGACAAGCGTCTACCGGATCTCCGATTCGACCGGTTCCCGCGCCGCGATGTTCCGCAGGTCGCGTCGCCGGGTCTCACCGGCCCAGAGGAATGCGCCCGCGGTGCAGACCAGGGTCGCGCACAACAGCAGCGCGATCGGTACCGTCGACGGGTAGCGGTGCAGCAGTGCGGTGCCGAGAATCGGTGTCAGCGCGCCGCCGACGACGGTGGCCAGCTGATAACCCAAAGATGCTCCGGTGTAACGCACTTCGCTCGGGAACAGCTCCGCGAAGAACGGCGCCTGCGCACCGGTGAGCAGCCCGTGCAGGGCGAGCCCGACGGCGATCACCACGGTGATCCGCGTGGCGCTGCCGCCGTCGACCAGCGGCAGGCCGGCGAGTGCCCAGATCCCGATCAGCACGGCCAGCAGCACACTCGTCGGCCGTCGCCCGTACTGGTCGCCCACCGCGCCGCCGAGCAGGATCGCGGCCGCCTGGAAGAACGAGGCGATGGTAATCGCGGTCAGCGCAGTGGATTTGGCCACGTGCACGATCTGGGTGAGATACGCGAGCAGGAAAATGCTGAACGTGTAGTAGGTCGCCTTCTCGCCGACATCCGCGAGCGCCGCGATGATCACCTGCTTCGGATAACGGGTGAGCACGGTCCGCACCGGCGCGTGGCTCGCGGCGGGCGCGCGCTGTTGCAATTCGCGAAAGATCGGCGATTCCTCGACCGCATGCCGCAGCCAGAGTCCGACGACGACGAGGACGATGGACAGCAGGAACGGAATGCGCCAACCCCATTGCTGGAATTGGGAATTGGTGACCCACAGCCCGAGCAGCGCGAGTATGCCGGTGGCGAGCAGATTGCCGATCGGGCCGCCGGTCTGTGGCCAACTCGTCCAGAAGCCACGGTGTTTCGGCGAACCGTGCTCGGCGACGAGCAGGATCGCGCCGCCCCATTCGCCGCCGAGCGCGAGCCCCTGCACCAACCGCAGCCCGAGCAGCAGGATGGGCGCGGCGATGCCGATGCTCGAATAGGACGGGATGAGGCCGATGGCCACGGTCGCGGCGCCCATCAGCATGAGCGTGAACGACAGCGTGCGGCGCCTGCCGTACCGGTCGCCGAGGTGGCCGAACAGCACACCGCCCAGCGGACGCGCGAGAAAGCCCACGCCATAGGTGATCAGGGCGAGCAGCACGCCGGTGAGCGGATCATCGGTGGGGAAGAAGACCTTGTTGAAAACGAGCGCGGCGGCCAGCCCGTAGAGAAAGAAATCGTAGAACTCGATGGTGGTCCCGGCCACGCTCGCGGCGACGATCCTGGCGAAGCGGGCGGCGGACGGGGGAGTCGGGTCGGTCGATGCCATGCCGCCATCCTGCTGGCAAAACCCGATCTGCGGTCCGTTTTCAGTCGGACCCGATCCGTTCGATATGTGCCAGCACCCGGTCGCGCAGCCGAAGATCGGTGTGGCCCAGTACTTCCGCGGCCTCCGCGGTGGCCGTGGCGTAGGTCGTCGCCATGGCGCGGACGGCATCGACGATCGAATCCGCCTGATAGGCGGGGAAATACGCGGGCGTGCGGTCGCGCAACGGCGCGGCGACCCATTCGTCGACGTGATGTCCGGCGTGCCAGGTGTCGATCTGTCCGGAAGACGTTGCGGCGGTCTGCCATTCGAGCATGGTCAGCAGCAGTTCGCGCAGTTCGGCGACGCGCAGCTGGGCATGCCACAGGTCGCCACGCGCCGCATAGATCGGCACCTGCGTTGCCTCGAACCAGAATTCGCGCTGGTTGGTCTCGAATTCGGCGGCGGTCGGCGGCTCGGCCCGCGGCCTACCGCTCGCGGTGGGCAGTCCGGCGGCCAGCCCGTCCTTGTCCAGCAGCACCCGGTAGCCGCGCTCGTAGAGCTCGTCGAGTTCGTCGCGCAGTTCGGTGAGCCGGGCGGTATCGGCGAGCGTGAAATCCACCTTCCTGCCCTCCGCGAAGACGACGAGGTAGGTGGGCCAGTCCGGTTCGTCCTCCTCGTCGTTGGCGAGATGGATGCCGACCAGCACCGGCGCGATCCGCTCCGCCCATGCGTCGTCACCGACCAGCGCCTTGGCGCCGGGACCGATGAATTCGAGGTCCAGGTCGGAGAATTCGTCGATCCGGGTGCCGCGCGCCCGCGATCCCGTCTGGATCACGGCGCGGATTCCGGGATCGTCGGCGGCGAATTCGAGGATGCGCTTCAGCAACTGTTCCGGATCTTCCATACCGGCCATCCTGCCGGACGACCTCCCCAGGTCAGCCATAGGTGTGATCATTGATAACTCGCTTGACCTTGCCGAGCGCGTCGGGCAATGTCCGCGGATTCGTCGAGCCGAGCGCGAGCCGGATCGCATGCGGCACATGGGCTGAGGTGGCGAACGGTGCCGCGGTGGACACCGCGACGCGTTCGCGCAGCAGCGCCGCCGCCACTCGATCGGCCCGCACCTCCTCGGCCAATGGCAGCCAGAGGAAATACGAGGACGGATGGCCCACGAGCGGTAGCCCGGCGAGCACGTCACGGGCGATCGACTGCCTGATTTTCGCGTCCGCGCGCTTCTGTGCCTCCAGTCGGGTGACGGTGCCGTCGTCGAGCCATCGGCAGGCGATCGCCGTCAGCACCGCGGGGACGTTCCACACCGTCGCGCGGATCGCCCGCTCCAGCGCGGGCACCAAAGCCGTTGGAGCCGCGACGAATCCGAAGCGCAGTCCGGTCGCGACGCTCTTGGACAGACCGGAGACGTACACGGTCGTCTCCGGTGCGAGCGCCGCGAGCGGGCGCGGCGGCCGCTCGGCCAGGTAGGCGTAGGCGGCGTCCTCGATTACGAGCAGCCCGTATCGGCGCGCGATCTCGACCGAACGCGCACGGTGCGCCGTCGAGGTGACCCATCCCAACGGGTTGTGCAGCGTCGGCATGGTGTACACCGCGCGCACCCGCCTTGTCGCACAGAGCCGTTCGAGCTCGTCGAGGTCGGATGCGTTGCCTGCCACCGGAATCGGCGCGAGCTCCAGGTGCAGAGCGCGGGCGAGGATTTTGAAGCCCGGATAGGTCAGCGCATCGACCGCGACGACATCGCCGGGTTGTAGCGCGGCCATGGCCGTGACGGCCAATCCGTGTTGAGCGCCGCCGACGACGAGCACCCGACCTGCGTCCACCGCCAGGCCGCGTTGCCGCAAATGCCTTGCGACGGTGTCCCTTTCGTGTGGTCGTCCACCGTGCGGCTGATAGCGCAACAGGGCCTCCACGTCACCGGAGGCGGCGAGCTCACGCAGCGAATTGCGCAGCAGGTCGGCCTGGCCGGGCAGCGTCGGATAGTTGAAGCTCAGGTCGACCATATCCGCCGCCGCGACCTGCTGGTCGATGCCGTGGCCCGGCGGCAGCGCGAGCTCCCTGACGAAGGTGCCACGGCCGCGTTCCCCGCTGACCAGGCCCATGGCCTCCAGTTCGGCATATACCCGCGTCGCCGTCACCAGCGCCATGCCCTCCCGGGCCGCGAGCTGACGATGGGTGGGCAGGCGCGTGCCCGACGGCAATCGTCCCGCGCGGATATCGGCGGCCAGCGCGTCTACCACGCGTTTGTATCGGGAGGATGCCACACCCGATTGTATGCATGACAATTTCTTGAATGTATTGGATAGGCCGCCATACAGTGCCTGGGCAGCGAAAGGAGTTGCCGTGCATATCGCCATCCTCACCTTCGAGGGCTACAACGAACTGGATTCGCTCATCGCGCTCGGCATGCTGAACCGGGTCGGGCGGCCGGAGTGGCGGGTGTCGATCGCCTGCCCGTCGCCGCGCGTGCGGTCGATGAACGGTGTGGTGATCGAGTCGATGGCCACCATCGAGGAGGCCTGCGCCGCGGACGCGGTCATCGTCGGCAGCGGCGCGAAAACCCGCGAGATTGTCGCCGACCGGGAGCTCATGGCGCGGTTGCGGTTCGACCCGGCCCGGCAGCTGTTGGCCGGACAATGTTCGGGCACACTGGTTTTGGCGAAGCTGGGACTGCTCCACGGCGTGCCCGCGTGTACCGATCTGATCACCAAGCCGTGGGTGCGGGCCGCCGGCGTCGAGGTGCTGAACCAACCGATCTTCGCCAAGGGAAATGTGGCGACGGCGGGCGGCTGCCTCGCATCGCACTATCTCGCGGCGTGGATCATCGCCCGCCTGGCGGGTGTCGAAGCGGCCGAAAGCGCCGTGCACTATGTCGCTCCGGTGGGGGAGAAGGAGGAATACGTCACCCGTGCGATGCGAAACATCACCCTGACGGCGGTTCCGGGCGACAGCGCCGTGCCGATCGGTTAACTTGTAACCGTTGTCATTACCGTCAGGTGGGAGGGGCGGATATGTCGGGACCTGCCGGTGCGGTGGCGCCGCGGCAACGCCGATTCACCCCGACCTCGACACATCTGTTCGTACTCCTGGCGGTGCTCGGCATCATCTTCCGTGGACCGTTGGTCGACCGGATCGGTGCTGTTCCGCAATTACAAACCGCCACAACGATATTCGTTGGGGTGTTCGTCCAGGCGCTGCCGTTCCTGGTGCTCGGTGTCGCGATGAGCGGCGCGATCGCCGCGTTCGTCTCGCCCGCGCTGCTGCGCCGCGTCCTGCCGAGCAATGAAACCGCGGCAGTCGGGGTGGCCGGGTTGGCCGGGATGGCGCTGCCCGGTTGCGAATGCGGTGTGGTCCCGGTGTCGAAGCGGCTGATCGATCAGGGCGCGCCGAGCGGTGCGGCCTTCGCCTTCCTGCTGTCCGCGCCCGCGGTGAATCCCGTTGTCCTGGTGGCCACCGCGGTCGCGTTTCCGGGCCAGCCGGGCATGGTCGGCGCCAGATTCGCCGGATCGCTGGCGACCGCGCTCGCGATGGGCTGGCTGTGGTCGCGATTCGGGCGGCCGGGTTGGCTACGGCCACAAGGTAATCGAGCGGAGGAGCACTGCGTCACCGGCCGATCCCGCTGGGAGGTGTTCGCCGAGGCCGCGCGGCACGATCTGCTCCAGGCGGCCGCATTCCTCGTGCTCGGCGCGGCCGCCGCGGCGGCACTGCATGTGCTCGTTCCCGCTGGATGGTTCCGCCACCTCGCCGGCGCACCGCTGCTCTCGATCGTGGTGTTGGCGCTGCTCGCCGTGGTGCTCGCACTGTGTTCGGAGGCCGACGCGTTCGTCGCGTCCAGCATGTCCGCGCTGCCGCTGCTGCCGCGGCTGGTATTCCTCGTCGTCGGTCCCGCCGTCGACGTGAAGCTGTTCGCCATGCAGGCGGGGACCTTCGGGCGGCGCTTCGCCCTCCGGTTCGCGCCGCTGACGCTGGTGGTCGCCACCTGCTGCGGTGCGCTCGCCGGATATATCTTCCTGGGCGGTATGCGATGAATCGCGAAACACAGAATATGATCCTGCTGCTCATCGGCGCGGCGATGGTGAAGATCACCCTCGACGGCACCTATCTGCGCTACGTCAAACCGGGTCTGTATCCGTTCCTGCTGGCCAGCGGGATCGCGGTGATCGCGCTCGCCGTCGCGGCGATAGTGCGGGACATCCGCCGGGGCCGCGCGCGGCCGGAGCACGAGCACGACAGTGGCCGTTCGCGGTGGCTGCTGGTGGCTCCGGTCGCCGGGCTGCTGCTCATCGTGCCGCCCGCACTCGGTGCCGCATCGGTGAAATCCGGTACCGCACCGGCGAATTCGATCGGTGCGAACCCTGCGGCGCAGACCGTCCGCAAGATAAACATGGGCCCGATGCCGCCCGGCGACGCGCCGACCATGCGCATGTACGACCTGATCGACCGCGCCTCCTACGACAATTCCGGCGAGCTGGACCGCCGCGAGATCACCGTGGTCGGTTTCCTGGTGCGCACCGAGGAGGACGGCGAAATCCGTTTGGACGGTTCACATTCCGGCTGGGATCTGGCGCGCGTCGTGATCACCTGCTGCGTCGCCGACGCGCAGACTCTGCGCGTGCACCTCGACGGCGACCTCGGACCGGTTTCCGACGGCGGCTGGATCTCGGTGCGGGGCAAGGTGGTTCCCGATTCGGCCCGGCCGGAGAACTATATGACCCCGACGGTGACGATCAAGGAATTCCACACCGTCCCGGCGCCGAGCCAAACCTACGGCTGAGCATCTAGGAATCGCCAGGGCATTGCGCGCCGGGCATGGTCAGCTCGGTGAGATAGGCCGTCTCCGCCTCGCGCGCGCAGACGCTGTGGCCGAATCCGGAGTGACCCTCACCCGTCACGGTGAGCAACCGCCCGTTCGCCAGCATTCCGGCCAGCGCGACCGCGTCCGGATAGGGGGTGTCGGGGTCGCCGGTGGTGCCGACCACCATGATCGGCGCGGAACCCGCCGCCGACCACGGTCCGGCGTAGCGGCTCAGCCGCGGCTGCGACCAGCGCTGGCAGATATTGCCGTGTGAATGGTCGTATCCGGGCGGACCCCAGGCCATGACCGGACCCGTGCGCGGCGCCGACGCGACCTCGAAGGCGAGGCGGGCCTGCAGTTCCAGCGTCGAGGGCGGGTAGACGCGATCGGCGCATTCGACCGCGACATTGGCGGCGAAGAAGTCGGCCATCTGGCTGAACGAGTCGAGCCCCGCCGCCGTGGCGTCGTGCGCCGCCGCCTGCTGCAGCATCCGGCCGATGGCCGGCCAGGCCGCGCGAGCGCCGTTGAGCCGCAAGAGAATTTCGTATACCAGCGACGACCCGTTCAGGGTGACCGCACCGGATTCGTCACGCACCGGATTGTCGCTGAGATCCCCGACCAGAGCGTCGAAGGCCGCGGCGGGCCCGCCCTGCGCCGGATCGCCGAACTGGCAGTCCGCGCGATCCGCGGCACACCAGTCGAGGAATCTGTTGAGCGCGCCCTCCACCGCGACGTACTGGCCGTAGTCGTAGGCGTACGTATCGTTCGCGTATGTCTCCGGGTTGTACGCGCCGTCCAGCACGAACGACCGGATCCGTTGCGGGAACAGGTTCGCGTAGACCGAGCCGATCATGGTCCCGAAAGACACTCCGAGATAATTGATTTGGGGATCGCCGACGGCCGCCCTGAGCAGATCCATATCGCGGGCAACGTATTCCGTTCCGATGTAGGGCAGGATGTCGCCGCTGTTCGCCGCGCAGGCCGCCTCGAAGCGGGCCGCCGAATCCTGTCCGCGTTCGAAGGCACCCGGCCGCCATTGCGCGGGCACCATCGCCCATTCCTGCCGCATCTGCGCCGAGTCGAAGCAGTGCACCGCATGGCTCTGTTCGACGCCGCGCGGATCGAAGCCGACGATATCGAAGCGCGCGGCCAGATCCGGCATCCGTTTCACCACGGAGGTGACGAAGTCGGTCCCGGAACCGCCCGGCCCGCCGGGATTCACGAACAGCGAGCCGATCCGCCGCCCGGAATCCGTTGCGGTATGCCGCCTTACCGCCAGCGTGAGATTCCCGGCGCCCGGATTGCGGTAATCCAGCGGCACTTCCGCGCTCGCGCACTGGTATCCGGCATCCCCGCAGGCCTGCCAGGCCAGTTCCGGCACCGGGATCCCGGGTAGCCCGCCGGGCGGCAGATCCGAATCCGCAACGGCCAGTTGGCCACCGGCCGTCACCCCGAGCAGCACCGCGGCCAAGAGACAGACGCCCCGGCCCAACCGTGTCATGGTCCGCATGCGCACAACATATCCGAGCCGCGCCGGAAGATCAGCCCGGAATGTCGTGTGGGGATGGACAGTTGACGGTTAGTGCAGCGCGCTGCCCTGCAGCCACTGATCCCAGGACAGGGTCCAGTCGCCGTTCTGCCAGATGGCCAGCGGCGCACCACCGGTATTGCGCACCTCGACGACATCGCCGGGATTGGAGAAGTCGAAGAACCATTGCGCGTTCGTGGTGCTCAGGTTGAGGCAGCCGTGTGACTGGTCGCTGCTGCCCTGCGCCCAGATGGTCGAGTCGAGCGCGTGCAGGTAGATGCCGTCGGTGCTGATGCGGGTGGCCCAGCCGATGGCCTCCTTGTAGCCGAGGCGCGAATTGATCGGCAGGCCATAGGTGGAGGAATCCATGATCACCGGATTCGCCTTGTCCATCACCGTGTAGACGCCGGGCATGGTCCAGAAGCTGATGGTCTTGCCCGCGATGGTCTCGGTGCCGCCGCGACCCATCGATGTCGGCATGGTGCGGATCAGCTTGCCGTTCTCGTATACCTCCACCTGGTGGGTGTTGTCGTCGGCGATCGAGACATGCGATGCGCCGATGGTGAACGAGACGTGACTGTCCTCCTGGCCGTAGAGGCCGGGCCCGAGCTGGGCGCCGTAGATATTGGCGTCGACGGTCACCTTGGTGCCGGGGGCGTAATAATCCTTCGGCCGCCAGTGCACGTGCCGGTTGTCCACCCAGTACCAGGAGCCCTGTACCGGCGGAACGGTGGTGACCTGGAGCCGCTTCTCCGCGGCCGCGCGGTCCGGGATGTCCTCGTCGAACTGGGCGACGACCACGGTGCCGACGCCGTAGGTGCCGCCGTCGGAGATGAGCGCGGTGCTGGTGAGCGTCAGATACGCCTTGGTCTGATTGCTCGGCTTCAGGGTGCCGAAGCTCGCCGTCATCGGGCCGAGTTTGCCGGTGAGCGTGACGCCCTCGGCGTTGACCGTGTAGGTGTGCCCGTAACCGAGCGGGCCGGTGGGTTTCCACGCCGTCTTGTCGGGGGTGAAGATGCCGTCGACGGGTTTGCCGTCCTCGTTAGTCATGCTGACGTTCGTCAGGATGCCTTCACTCGCGCTGACCTTGATCGGCGTCAACGGGTCGACGTCGGAGCCGCTACCCGGATCGATCGTGATCTTGGCCGGGGGCGGTGCCGGGCTGTTCGCCGAATGATCCGGCGAACTCGAGCACGCGGCGAGCACCAGTGCCACGAACAGGACGAATCCCGTTGCGGCAGTGGATGGGTAGCGGCGAGACATTCACGCGCCTCTCATAATCAGTCGTGCCCCCGGGCGACTTCCAGCGACCTACTTTCTGCGGGGTGCAGTCTACTGGACCGCGGGCGGCGTCCGGTTTGGCGGGATCAACCCGTGACCCGGTCAGCCCATCAACTGCGCGGTGATGGTGTTGACGAAATCGGGCAGGTCGTCCGGTCTGCGTGAGGTGATCAGCGTCCAGCCGTTGTGGTCGGAGCGCACCACCGATTCGTCCACCCAGGTGCCGCCCGCATTGGTGATGTCGGTGCGCAGCGACGGATAGGACGTCAGCATCTTGCCCGGCACCACCCCGGCGTCGACCAACAGCCACGGGCCGTGACAGATCGCGGCGATCGGCTTGCCCGCGGTGCGCAGTTGTCGCACCAGGTTGCGGGCGCGGTCGTCCATCCGCAGTTTGTCGGCGTTGACCGTGCCGCCCGGCACCACCAGCACGTCGATCTCGGACGGATCGACGGCGTCGAGCGCGGTATCGGGTTGCACCTGCTCGTCGGGTTCGAGGTCGTGCCGATAGGTCTGTACGGTCTCGCCTTTCATCGCCGCATGCGTCACCCGGGCGCCGCGCTCGCGCAGCCGGTCCCGGGGTACCACCAGCTCGTCGTGCTCCACCCCGGCGTTGGAGGTGATGATCACGACGCGTGCGCCATCGAGAGATTCGGGCATGATTCCTCCTGTTCCTCGGCTACCTCTGCGCACTACCCTGGGCGGGCCCCGCGAAACGGCAGGTCGAAAAACCGCTGGTACCAGCGCCGACAGTGCTCTACCGTTGCCGAAATGGTGCAAGTCCAACAGCCGACGGATCGCAGGGCACTCGCCGCGGCAGCTATCACCGTGCTGTTGTGGGCGTCCGCATTCGTGGTGATTCGCGTTGCGGGACAAAGCTTTTCGCCGGGCGCGCTGGCTCTCGGGCGGATGATCGCCGGGTCGCTGACGCTCGGCGCGATCATGCTCGCGACCGGGGAGCGGCTGCCCGATCGGGCGGCGTGGCGGGGGATCCTCGTATCCGGCGTGCTGTGGTTCGGCCTCTACATGGTGGCGCTGAACTGGGGTGAGCAGTTGGTGGACGCGGGCACCGCGGCGATGGTGATCAACATCGGCCCGGTGCTCATCGCTCTGTTGAGCGGAATCTTTCTGGCGGAAGGCTTTCCGCCGCGACTGTTCGCGGGGATGGCGGTCTCCTTCGGCGGAGCGATCGTCGTCGGCGTATCCCGTTCCGGCGGTGGTGGTTCCGCGGTGCTCGGCGTAGTGCTGTGCCTGATCGCCGCCGCCGCATGGGCGATTTCGGTGGTCGTGCAGAAGCCCGCGTTGAAATACGCATCGCCGCTGCAGGTCACGACATTCGGCTGCGTGGTCGGGATGATCGCGTGTCTGCCCTTCGCCGGACAGCTCGGCGCCGAACTGATCAGCGCTCCGCTGTCGGCCACGCTGAGCGTCATCTATATCGGCGTATTCCCAACGGCTTTGGCATTCACCGCGTGGGCGTACGCGCTGTCCCGCACCGAGGCCGGCCGGATGGGCGTCACCACCTATGTGGTGCCGACCCTCGTCGTGCTGATGTCGTGGCTCGCACTCGGCGAGGTACCCGCCCCGCTGACCATCCTCGGCGGCGTGCTGTGCCTGGCCGGTGTCGCGGTGAGCCGCTCCAAGCCGCGCACCAGATCATGACTGTGCCGCAACAACTTTCGATCAGGATTCGAGCTCGGTGAGGAAGTCGGCGACGGCTCGGGCGAATCCGGCCGGTTCGTCGTCGTGGATCCAATGCCCGGCATCGGCGAATTCCACCAGGCGACTGGCCGGGCGCCTGGCGACCATCTCCGCGGCCAGCGATGCGGGCAGCATCGTGCTGTGCCGACCGCGCAGAACCAGTGCGGGACAGCTCGAGCCGAGCCAGTCCGCCCACCAGTCGCCGAGCCCGCCATTCTGGACGGCCATCATGTCGTCCCAGTCGAACAGCAGCCGCCAGCGACCGTCGGCGGTCGGCACCGCACTTTGTGTGAAGTAATCCGGATCAGGTACGCCGAGCGCCCGAATCGCCTCGGCCAGTTCATCTTTCGTATCCGCAGTGGCGGGCCACCCGTGCACGTCGAGCACCGGGCGCTCGATGTCGGGCGTCCGCATCACCGGCCCGACATCCTCGATGATCAGCGCCGACACCAGCTCCGGATGCCGAGCCGCCAACTGGTACGCGGTGATTCCGCCGCGCGAATGACCCAGAACCACAACATCTTCGAGCTCGAGTCGGCGAATCAGCGCGGCGGCGTCGGCGACGAAATCGGCACCCGTATAGGTTTCGGCCCGGTCGCTGTATCCGTGTCCGCGCTGATCGGGCGCGATCACCCGGGCGTGCCCGGCCAGGTCGGCGGCGAGGCGCGCGAAAATCGCACCCCTGCCGAAGCTTCCATGCAATGCCAGCAGGGTCCGCCCCGCGCCGCCGAAGTCCGTATACGCCAGCTCGATCACTCCACCCATCCTCGCCGATCGGGTCAAGTGAATTTCGGGCCGCCTCAGGCGGGGCGAGCCTGCCGCACGGCGGCAGCGGCGATGTCATGGCCGTCGTCGGTCAAACCCGCGATCACGCCGTCGATGTCGGCGGCCGGACGGTTCTGGCTGAGCTTGTATTTGGCCTCGACGCGCGTGATCGCCACCTCGATGCCGACGATGGCGCGCAGTAGACCGGTGATGTATTTCGGTGGCGCGTCGTCGACGGACCACGCGTTCGGGCGTCCGGTCTCGTGCCGGTCGCTTAGGTCGCGGACGTGTCGTTCCAGCCAAGCCGGATCGTCGTGCACGGTGAGCCGCCCGTAGACGTGTGCGGTGACGAAGTTCCAGGTCGGCACGGCCCGCCCGTGTTCGGCCTTACTCGGATGCCAGGACGGGGAGATATACGCGTCGGGCCCGCGCACGATCACCAGCGCCTCGCCGAGTGCCGGTCGACTCCACTGATCGTTGTTGCGGGCGAGATGTCCACGCAATGTCCCGGCGTCCGCGTCGTAGACGAACGGCAGCATGGTCGCGACGAGTCCGTCCGCCGTCGCGGTGATCAGATCGGCGGCGGCGTGCCTGCTCAGCAGTTCGTGTACGGCCTGTTCGTCGGGTGTGAATTGCGCTGGGACATACATATGCCCAGTTCTATCGGATGGAATCGGCGTCCGGCAGAGCCGCTTCGAGCTCAGTGGACCGCTGCGTGCTCCAGAATCGTGGTGACCGTTTATATTCCGGCTTCGCGGACCGGCGGCTATTTTGACGGCTCATGTGTCAAGACCATGAACGCCGCTTATCGCGCCGATCGCTGGTGGGTGCGGCTGCCGCGGTGGCCGGGCTCGCCGCGGTGCCCGGATCGGCCGCCGCTGCGCCGAAATCCGGTCCCGCTCCGGCCAATTCGCTGATCACCCTGGGGACCGCGGCGGGGCCGCCGGTCGGCGATCGGGCCGGATTCGGCACGGCGCTGAAGATCGGTGACGGCGCCGATGCCCAGGTGTACGTGGTCGATTGTGGACGCGGGACGGTGCCGATGTATCGGCGGGCGGGGCTCGATATCCATCGGTTGCGGGCGATGTTCGTCACACATCTGCATGTCGACCACATCGTCGACTATCCGAGCTTCCTGCTCGGGTACTGGTGGGATGGGAAGGCCGACCGGCCGTTGCGGGTGTACGGGCCGGGTTCGGCGGGCGGTCTGGCGCCGGGCCCGGAACCGATTGTCGGCGGCGTGGGCAATGTCGATCTCGGTGGCGAACCCGGGCTGGCCGCGCTCACCGATCACATCATCGCGGGCTACGCCTACGGGGTGAACGTGCACATCCGCTCGCTGCATCAGGGCGATATCCGGCAGCTGATCCAGGCCAGCGAGATCGCGATCCCGCCGGGCTCGGATTTCGGCAATACCGCGCCGCGGATTTCGCCGTTCCCGGTGTACGCCGACGAAACGGTGACCGTCACCGCGACGCTGGTGCCGCATCACAACGTGTACCCGTCGTTCGCCTTCCGGTTCGAGCTGGCGGGCGGTGGTTCGGTGACCTTCTCCGGCGACACCGTGAAATCCGACAACCTGATCGAATTGGCTTCCGGCACCGACATTCTCGTGCACGAGGCGATTTTCGAACACGAGGACGACTACAGCCGCGCCTCGCATACCAGCGCCGAGGACGTCGGCGCGGTCGCCGCCGCGGCCGGCGCGAAACACCTTGTGCTCAGCCACTATTACGGTGCGCCGCCGGACGATCCGCGTTGGGCCGACCGCATCGGCCGGAACTATTCGGGGCGGCTGAGCGTGGCCCGCGACGGGGACATTTTCCCTTTGCCGATCTGAGTTCATGCGCTCCGGCGGCGCGAGATCGCAACGCCGACAAGGCAAACCGCACCGCCGATGAGTGCGAGCAGCGTCGGGATCTCGCCGAGCACCAACCAGGACAGCAGCACCGATACCGCGGGCACGCCGTAGCTGGCGGTGGTGAGGCGCCCGGCGTCGGTGCGGCGCAGCGCGTACGACCAGGCGGTGAATCCCAGTGCGGTAGGGAACAATCCGAGGTAGACGCCGTCGGCGACGGTGCGTGCCGGAGCCGTCGACAGCTCGGTGATCAGCCGGGGTGTCCACGGCAGCAGGACGAGCGTGGCGATGAGGCAGCCGAGCCAGATCGCGGTGAGCGCGTCGACGTGGCGCAGCGCGGCCTTCTGGATCAGCACACCGGCCGCGTACAGGACGGCGGCGAGCAGACACAGGGCGACACCGAGGCCGTCATGGTGCCCGACGGTGCCGAGCGCGATGGCCGTGACACCGGACAGCGAGACCAGAACTCCGAAAAGGAGTGCGCGCGATAGCTTTTCGCGCAACAAGAAGGCGGCTCCGATGGCGACCAACAGCGGAGCGAGGTTGACGAGCAGCGCCGCCGTGCCCGCGTCGACATGCCGTTCGGCGGCGTTCAGCGCGACGGTGTACGCGGCCAGCCACAGCACGGCGTACCCGGCGATCAACAGCCACGGCGCGCGGGCGCGCGGCACTCGGCGTAACCCGCGATCGCGGAGGCCCACCAGGACCGTCAGCGCCAGCGCCGCCACGGCGAGGCGAAGCAGTGCCATCGGGGCCGCGGACAGCGCCGCTCCCGCGTCGCGGATCACGACGAATGACGAGGCCCATACCGTGACCGCGACGATAACCGCCGCGGCGGCGGGGATGTCGATACCGGTGGCCGTCGCTCGAGCCGCTATCGCGGTCCGGGATTCGTTGATCACGCTGACCATCGTGATCGCCGGAAAAGGACAGGACAAGCGAACGATCGAGCACAACCGTTAAGCACGGCTGTACAATTTTCGGATGGTCGACATCACCCGGCTGCGCCTGCTGCGAACGGTCGTCGCGACCGGATCGATCCGGGCCAGCGCCGCCGCCCTCGGCTACACCCCGTCGGCGGCGAGCCAGCAGCTGGCGGCGCTACAGCGCGAGACCGGATTGCAGCTGGTCGAGCGGGTCGGCCGGGGTATCGAACCCACCGCAGCGGGCCGCGCCCTCGCCGCCGCGTCCGAGTCGATGTTCGAGGAAATCGCCCGCCTGGACGGCGTTGTCGACGATCTGCGCGCGGGCCGGGTCGGCAGCCTGTCCATCGGCTACATCTCCTCGGTCGGCGCGCTGTGGCTGCCGCCCATCGTCAACGCGCTGCGCGTCGAATTCCCGGATCTGCGACTGGAATTGCGGACCATCGAGGTCGGCGACGGACGCCACGACATCGAGATATACGCCGAGGAACCCGCCGCACCGCACGCCGCCTTCGTGCGCAGGCTCACCGCCGATCCGTACGTCGTCGCGGTCCGCGCCGAGGATCCGATCGCGCGACACACCGAGATCCCGCTGGCCGCCCTGGGCGACCGGGCCTGGATCGATAACGAACCCTGCGATGGCACGTGCAGGCAGGTCACCTTGGACGCCTGCGCGCGGGCGGGTATCGTCCCGCGATTCCAGGTTCAGGCGCCCGACTATCAGACCGCCCTGTCGTTCGTCGCGACGGGAATCGGCATCACGGTACTTCCCCGGCTCGCCGCCACGGAGCTACCCGCCGATCTGGTCGCGGTCGCGCTGACCGACCCGACACCGGTCCGGCATATCGCCATCGCCATTCGAAAACCCATGGCGCACAACCCGGCCGCCCGCCGCATCGCCGAACTGGCCGCCGCCGTCGCGCGCGACGCGAACGTTCACCCCGCGGTGGACGCCTGAGCCGACTCCGGTTGGGACGGGCTGAAATTCGCGCCGAACCCGTAGAGGATGGGCAGCACGACCGCGGCGATCGGGCTGTAGAAGCCGAGCTCCTGTGGCAGGCTGCCGAGGGAGTACGCCCAGATGGCGTACGCGCCGACACCGAAACCTATTGGCAGCCAGCGATTTCGGTAGCGGGCGGCGGAATACTGCTTCATCAGCAGCGGGACGGTTCCGATGCCGAACAGCGCGAAAATCACCAGCAGCCATACGGTTCGCGAGGTGGTGTGCGCGTCGGTCATGCCGGTGACCGCGGCGGAGGCGGCCAGATACGGGCCGCTCGTTTCGATCGGAAAGTATTTGGCCAGTCGTTCCTGGTAGGAGTCACCGCTATCGGGCTGCACGGTTCCATCGGTGCGGACCACGGGTGCCACGGCGCGAGGCATCAGGCCACCTCCCTCTGCTCGATGCCAGTGTGGCACGGGCGGCGAGGGTTGGCTCGATGAATGCGCAAGCGCGCCGGGCGGTCTCGCCGCCCGGCGCGTCACCTATCCGGTTCAGAGCAGCCGATGCAGGCGCAGATCGCTGACGTACTTCTCGATCAACTCCGGCGTCAGATGCGGAATGTCCTGGTCGGGACCGATTTTCGCATCCTGCACCGCCGCCTGGAAATGTTTGGCGGGCAGCGCGGATCCGTCGATCGCCGGCCCGGGCTGCCGGTAGGCGTGCAGCAGCGGCAGCACCGATTGCTGACGCTGCCGCTCCGGCAGTCCGCGCAACGCGGTTTCGAAGCGCCCGAGCCAATCGGCATAGTCGTCTATCCGCTGGATCGGATGTCCGGCCGCGATCAACCAGTCGACGAATTCGTCGAGCGAGATGCCGTCCTCGTGCGGGTTGAGCACATCGAAGGTCTGGAAGCCGGCCGTCACCTGCGTGCCGAGCGTGGTAATCGCGGCGGCGGTGAAATCCGCTGGGAGACCGTCGTAGTGGGCTCGTTGACGGTGGCCCGCCGCATCGGTGAGGTAGAACGAGTACGGCGCGATACCGGTGGCCAGCAGGCTGAGGATCAGCCGGGTGAACATATCCGGCAGGTTCAGCTGTCCGGCGTAGCGGCTGTGCGCCAGGATCATATCGGAACGGAACACCGCGACCGGCAGCCCGCACAGGTCGTATGCCGCGCGCAGCAGCACCTCCCCGGCCCATTTGCTGTTGCCGTAGCCGTTGGCGTAGCTCTCGTCGATCGCGCGCACCGGGCTGAACTCGCGAATATCGCCGTCCTCGGTGAAACTTCCGATCGGGGTCTGCGCGGCGACCGCCACCGTCGACAGGTAGGTGACCGGCTTGAGCCGAGCGGTGAGCGCGAGCCGGATGATTTCGGCGGTGCCGACGACGTTGGGGCCGAACAGCTGGTTGTACGGCAGCACATGGTTGACCAGCGCGGCGGGATGCACGATGAGATCGACGGTTTCGGCGAGCCGCCGCCAGCTGGCTTGATCCAGGCCGAGATCCGGTTCACCGATATCGCCGGACAACACCTCGAGATGGTCGGCGGCCAGCGCCTCGAAATGCCGGACCAGTTCCGGATCGCCGCTGTCGAAGGCCGCGGCCAGCCGCTTGCGCGCCGCCGCGGCATCGCTGCCGCGGATCACGCAGATCAGTTGTCCGCCAGTGGATGCCAGGCGTTCCAGCCATTCCAGGCACAGGAACCGGCCGAGGTAGCCGTTGGCGCCGGTCAACAGCACGGTGCGCGGCGCGTCGGTGACCTGCGGAATATCCTTGGCGGCGGCCAGGGTTCGGGCATCGATGAACTTGTCGAGGGTGAGCTCGTCGGCGCGGATCTCGGTGGAGCTCGCGTGCACCGCGCCGACGGTGGGCCGCTTGGCGCCCGAATCCCGTTCGGATTCGATGTAATTCGCGAGCTGCCGCAGATCGTTGGCGGGGCTGACGATGACGCCGACCGGCACCTCGACGCCGAAGATCTCCTGCAGCAGCGTGGAGAACGAGAGCGCCGAGAGCGAATCGCCGCCGAGGTCGGTGAAGTGCGCGTCGGGCCGCAGATCCGTCGCCGCGACCCCGAGCAGCGCCTTGGCCGCTCGGCCGACGGTCTCCAACACCGGGAGATCACCTGCGCCGCGGCGCAATTCGAGCAGTTCGTTGGCCTGCTCCGCGGCCTGGGCCGCGTACAGCTGTTCGAGCTGTTCGCCGTAACGCTCTTTCAGTTTGGGCCGCAACAGCTTTCCGATGCCGGACAGCAACCCGCTCTCGATCGTGAAAGGTTCCGTCTCGATCAGGAAGTCGCGCGGAATCTCGTACGACTGCAGTTCGGCATCCTTGGCGATCCGCTGCAGCGATTCGCCGATCGCCGCCTTCAGCGAATCACCGTGGGTGGCAAGCGCTTCGGCGGTGGGCACGATGACGGCGAGCAGATAGGCGCGTTCGCTGCTGCCGTAGACGAAGATCTGCCGGACCAGCGGGCTGGTCGAGTACACCGCCTCCAGGTGCGCGACCGCGACGAACTCACCCTGCGAGAGTTTGAGTACGTTGTTACGGCGATCGACGTAAACGAGGTGGTCCGGCTCGATTTCGGCGACGATGTCCCCGGTCTTGTAGAACCCGTCCGCGTCGAAGATCTCCGCGGTGACCTCGGGTCGCTTGTAGTAGCCGGGAATCATATTCGTCGACTTCAGCAGCAGTTCGCCGCGCGGGTGCGGCTGGTCGGTCGCGAAGTAGCCGAGTTCGGGTACGTCGACGAGTTTGTAGTCGAGCACCGGGGGCCTGCGGATGATGTTGTCGATGAGAATGCTCGCGCCCGCCTCGGTCGAGCCGTAGCCGTCGTGCAGTTCGATGCCGAGCAACGATTCCATGAATTCGTGCATCTCGTGCGACAGTGGGGCACTGCCGACCACGAGGAACAAGAAGCGGCCACCCAAAACCTCTTGCCGCACATAGTTTTTGACCTCGCGCTCGATTTCCGCGAGATCGGCGCCCGGTGTGCTGCGGCGCTCCACTTCGCTCTGGTAGAGCTGGAATACCATGTCGCACACCCGAGGTACGAAGAACAGCTCGGTCGGGCGCACCAGCGTGATGTCCTCGAACAGGGTGGACATATCGCTCTTCGCCGCGAAATACGCGGTGCCGCCGCGCGCGAGCACGCCGTAGAGCATGATGCGCCCGGCGATGTGGCTCATCGGCATGTAGTTGAAATTGATCGTCGCGAGTTCGGGTGCGCTCACCCAGGCGTTGCTCACCAGGCGCTGGGTATACATCGCGCCCTTCGGGGTTCCGGTGCTGCCGGAGGTGTAGATGAGCTGCGCCAGCGCTTCGTCGTCGGGTTCGGATACGGGCGCGGGCGGCAGGATGCGGCCGCGTTCGAGCACCTCGGCCAGCGTTTCGACGGCCACCGGCCGGTCGGCGAGGCGTGCGCGCGCGGATGCAAAAGCGGCGCTGTGGTTGTCGTCGTCGGGATGGTAATCGAAGACGATCAGTTCGCGCGGCGTCGCACCGGCGAGGACACAGTCGACGGCGGTGCCGAGATGTTCGGCGTCGGTGGCGAAGACGGCGGGTTCGGTTTCCCGCAGTATCGCGTTCAGCTGGGTCGGCGACGCGCTGGCCTGCAGCGGCACCGAGACCGCGCCGAGCTGGATACAGGCCAGATCGAGGGTGAGGTAATCACCGCTGGTGAAGCCGAGAATGGCGACGAAATCACCGCTGCGCAAGGGAGTTTCGGTATTCCCGTACCACGCGCTCGCGATGGCGGTCACCCGCTCCAATAACTCGCCGTAGCTGGTGGTTTCATATCTCGGCAAGAGCCGCAAGGCTTTTCGTCCGTATTCGTTGGTGACGAGTTCGGTCGCGCGCTGTCCGACGGCCGGGCGGTCGGCATAGCCCCGCAGCACCGTCGTCACAATGTGCGCAAGACCGAGGCCGGGTTCGCGTACCGCCGCGCCGATCTCCGGAATGGGCGCGGCGTTTCGAACTTGCTCGTCTTCCCCGTACAGCTCGGCGATCCGGTGCGCGAGGCGCTCCTCCCGCGTTTCCGTCATTAGCCGGCCTCCTTTGTTCGAGACACGTTCTTTGTGTTCGAGACACGCTTTATTCAAAACACGTTAGCTTGACTAACTATTCCCCGCCAAGGGTGATACGGCCGGATATCTGCTGTGAGAATGAACACATACATCGAGGACGACATCCCCACCCCTGGGAACTGCCCAATTCCATTGTGGCCGAGAAAGATTCGCCTGTCATCTCTATTATTACGGCTGTGACCTGCGCCTTTGTCGCCCGATCGGTGACGTGGCCCGGTGTGGTCGAGTCGGTTGCGTCACTCGCGGAACGCGGCGCAGTGAAATCAGCACGGCACCGGAAAAGGATAAATCAGACATAAAGCCGGATTTCGACATCCGTCGATCGGCCCGTCCACGAAGCGGTTCGGCAATTGCCCCTGACTAGCCGGATTGAACCGTTCGCGGGCGGGGCTCGTGCCATAAATGTCGGCGAATGAGCACCCATCAATCGAGGTTGCGATGAGTAGTAAGGAAGCGGCGGCGCTGGCCGCGGTGGCGCTGGCGATCGCCGGATGGTCCGTCGGGGCCGCGCCGACGGCGGGGGCCGCGCCGATCTGCCCCGGCGCCGGGCAGCCGACGATCACCGCCGGGGTGGTGCCGGGCGCGCTGGAGGGGCTGACGGTGGATCCGCAGGGGCGGGCCTACACCACCGACCTGTACACGGGGCGGGTGTACCGCTTCGATGCCCCGGGTGCGGCGCCGGTCGTCGTCGCGACGGTGCCGAGCGGCGGCAGCGGCGGACTGGCCTGGACCCCGGACGGCAAACTGCTCGTCGGGTACGGCGCGGACGCCAGGGTGCTGATCGGCGATGCGCTGCGGCACGCGGGCATCGTGCGGGTGGATCCGGACACCGGTGCGGTGACGCCCATCGCCGCAGGCCTGAGCGCGGCGGACGGCCTGGATGTGGCGCACGACGGAACCATCTACGCCACAAACGATTTCGGCGATCTCGTCGGCCGGGTGTATCCGAACGGTGCGGTACAGGCCGATTGGGCGCATTTCCCGAGCGCGAACGGTGCGGTACTCGATCGGAACAATGAATTCCTGTATGTATCAAGGACTTTCGTGAACCCAGGCGTGAGCCGCATTCCGATCGCGAATCCCGGAGCGCCGCAATCGCTGCTCGATCTCACCGGCGGCGACGCGCTCGCCGCGCCGGACGGACTCACCCTCGATTCGCTGAATCGTCCGGTGGTGCCGTTCAATCCGAGCGGGCAGATCGTCCGCATCGACGCGCCCGGCCGGTACTGCCTACTCGGCAGCGGCGATCCGCTGACCAGCGTGGTGAGCTACGGGCGTGGTGCACAAGGTTTTTCGGCGGGCCGGTTGTTCGCGGCGACGTTCACGGGCGTCGTATACGAGGTTCCGGGCGGATTCGACCCGAATGCCACGGCCGCCGCGCCGTAGTGGCTGAAAATGACCGGCGCCCAACGCATTCGTGCGTTGGGCGCCGGTGACGCGTCAGAGGTAGGAGCCGCAGACCGGCCATGCGCCGGCGCCTTGCGTGGCCAGCACGTTCTCCGCGACCCGGATCTGCTCCTCGCGGCTGGCGTTGCTGGGGCGGCCGCTGCCGCCGTTGGCCTCCCAGGTGCCCTGGGTGAACTGCAGACCGCCGGAGAAGCCGTTACCGGTCTCGATGCCCCAGTTACCGCCGCTCTCGCACTGCGCGACCGCATCCCAGTTGTGCGCGGAGGCGGTGGCGGTGGACATGGCGAACGGCACGGCGACGAACGCGCCGAGAACTGCGGCGAAGCCGACGATGCGGTTGCTGAACTTGCGGTTACGCGACATGTGATTTCCTGCCTGCGCCCGCCTACGCCGGCGACGAACTCAGCCGGGTCCCTGCCCCCAGGAATGTCGGGGATCCTCGAATCGCGGGACAGGGTCACGGCGTTCAACGATTCGAGCTCGAACCCGGCGGTGTTCCGGGCCGACGAAGACGGTAGCGGAAAGTTCGCGGCATATCACGTACCAATAACGTCCGGAATGTCTGGAGCTTCGCTGGATGGTCTCGACATTCGCCCAGGTCAAATCGTGCACCGACTGCGCTACATGTGTGTGATTCGCCGTGTAGTGATGTGCTGCACGTCACGTATATCGAGCTGTAACGCCGAAGATTTTGTGATCCGGACCGCTTGAAAAACGAAAATTTCACACCTGTAGATAATCGAATCGACTGTTGTCACGATCATATGGACAGATCAATAGTTAATTGAATGAAAATTAATGCCAAAAGATAGCCGATGTTTTATGGCAGCTGTTTTCGCATGTTGTGGTGCGCGCTACCGTGAACGTGTCGGAGGGTGTCCGTATGCTCCGCGCCCATGGGACTTGCGATAGGAACCCACGAACTCGCCGATCTGCTGGACGAGTATCCGGAGGGGGTCGAGGAGTATCGGGCGGACCTCGACGCGATCAATCTGCTACTGGCCGGAGAGGGATTGCCGCGGCACGACGAGCCGCGAGTCCACGGCCCCGTGAAGCCGCGTGGGCATATGGATAGTTTCCCGTACAGCTACCTCCACTACCTGCGCCGCGCCTACGCGCACGCCTACCGGAATCCGGATCGGCCGCTGACCCCGGTCGCCGACGGCAAGAAGCCGATGGACGATCCGGTCGTCGAGATGCTGGAGGACCTGTTCGAATCCCATCTGATCTGCCATTCCGACGCCGAAGGCTATTACGTGCCAATCGATTTCGAGGAGGTGCTGGCCGACGAGGATCTGACGGGCGGAATGGTCGGCTCATCCGTCGCGCTGCTCAGGGAGCTGATATTCGTCGCCCCGTATCTCGGAATCGAACTGCAGGACGGCGAACTCACCGATGCCACCGCGGCGGCCGTCAACGAAACCCCCGTCGACCACCCCTTGGAACGGGAGCGAATCGTCTGGCTGGCGCTGTTCGAGAACGCCAGGGTCTCGGTGGCGAACGGCACCATGATCACATTTCAATGAGCCGCTGAAAACCGGTGTGGCCGAACGGAAGTTGGCGCTGCCTACCGCCCGGAGGGGGAGAGAACGACCGGGCGGGGCAGCCGTCACCGATTGAACAGGTCGTTCCTGAGCGGTTCACCGGTGTTGGATGAGAGTGAGCTGAGAACTCGGCGTCAGCTGGTCGGCAGCATCCGCCTGCGCTGTTCGTGCAGCCGCTCCCGCTCCTCTTCGCTCATCGCGGCGCATGCGGCCGCGCGGGTCTCCTGCAGCGCCGCGAGCTCCGCATCGCTGAGGCTTTGCCGGTATTCGGCTCTGGCGCGCGACATTTCGGCGAGCCGCTCGGGAGTGAGTGGTCGATCCATTGCGATTGTCACCTCGATCATTCGAAGGAATTGTGTTGTCGACGGCTCGACCAGGCGGTCGAGCCGTCCGAGCACGTCGAGCAGGCGGGCGCGCAGTTTCACGGCATCGGCGATGCGCTCGTCGACCAGCGCCAGTTGCTGTTCGAGCAGCCCGCGCGGATCGTCGGGTCCGGCATCGAGCAGCGCGGCGATCTCGTCGAGCGCGAAACCGAAGCTACGCAGCGCGATGATCCGGTGCAGCCTGCGCACGTCGGCACCGTCGTAGCAGCGGTGACCACCCGTGGTGCGCGACGACGGCGACAGCAGCCCGAGCCGGTCGTAGTGGTGCAGCGCCCGGACCGTCACACCCGTCTCACGCGCCAGCTCACCGGACCGCCACGTACGTTCGCCCGCCGAATCGCCTTGTGTCACTGTCGGCCCTCCTCCTCGATGTGCGAAATCCACGCTAGGACCCGACGCTACGTCGGTTTCAAGTGTGAATCCGGGCCGGAAATGTGGCCTGGGTGACATTGCGGCGGTTATATGCATCACAGGCGGCCTGCCGGAGCCTGGTCGGTGCGCTGATCGAAAAACGTTGCCCGCTGGCCTATTTCGAAAGCTGTTTGTCGCAATTGCCGGAATTGCGTGCGCCGCTGAAACATCCGGGTCGTTACTTCCGATCAGTACTTTGTAGGCGAAGTGTGTAAACCATCAATGGAGGATGATCGTGCAGCTTCTCGATTTCGGCTCTGCTGCCCTGAACCTGGCCAATGTGGTGACCGGCATCGCGGCCAACATCACCTATCTGCTCCAGGCCTGGCACGTTATCTGATAACCGCCGAATCCGCTTGGCAGACAAGTGCGGTCCCGCGCAATACGCGGGGCCGCACTTTTTTGTTCGCCCACCCGACCGGCACCGACAACCGCCGGTTGTGCGACGTCGTCCATCCGGTTGTTTGATCCCCGGCCCCGCACCCGCTTCGATGGCTGACGTTCAACCCCGACGGACAGGCGGCAGCGGTTATGCGACAGACGAATTCGCTCGGCAGGCCGTTCGCTCGGCTGTGGGCGGCGTATGCCGTCAGCGCCGCGGGCACCTGGCTCGCCTTCGGCGCGTTGCGGCTGATCGCCGTGCAGGTGCTGCATGTCGGCGCGCCGGGGGTCGCGCTGCTCGCCGCGGCCGGTCCCGCGGTCGGGGCGCTGGTCGCCGGTTCGCTCGGTCCGTGGGTGGAATTCCGGCGCAAGCGCCCCGTCATGCTCGGGATGGATCTACTGCGCTGCGCGGCAATGCTTTCCGTGCCGGTCGCGTATGCGCTGGGCCTGCTGAGCTTCTGGCAGTTGCTGCTGGTCTCGGTCGGCACGGCCGCGGCCAACCTGGTCTTCACCGCGGCGAGCGGCGCATACCTGAAAGGTCTTGTGCCCGAGCATGATCTGCTCACCGCCAACGGCAGATTCGAGACGACGCTCTGGACCGCGACGGCGCTGGGCCCGCCGCTCGGCGGTATGCTCATCGGCCTGTTCGGCCCGGTGACGACGGTGCTGCTGGACGCGTTGAGCTATCTGTTGTCGGCCTTGGGAATTCGCGCGGTCGGCGGCGAGGAACCACGGCCGTCCACCAGAGCGGCAGGCGGGCGCGATATCCGTGAGAGCTGGCACTACCTGCTGAACCATCCGCGCCTGCGTCCGCTGTTCGCGAATACGGTGCTGGTGAACGCGCTGATCATGGCGCCGGAACCGCTGCTCGCGGTGCTGCTGCTGCGCGATCTCGGATATTCGGCATGGCAATACGGCCTGGTCTTCGGCCTCCCATGCCTCGGCGGCCTGGTCGGCTCCCGGCTGGCCCGGCCGCTGGTCGCGCGCTTCGGTCAGGGGCGGGTGCTGCGGGTGAGTGGCACGCTGCGGGCCTGCTGGCCGCTCGCACTGGCCTTGGTCGGGCCGGGGCCCGCCGGGTTCGCCCTGGTCGTCGGCACCGAATTCGCGCTGATCGTCTGCATCGGCGTCTTCAACCCGGTCTATGCCACCCAGCGTCTGCGGCTGCTCCCGGCCGACAGGGTGGCTCGCACGCTCTCGGCCTGGTCGACGACCAGCAATATCGTCACCGCGCTCGCGACCCTGTGCTGGGGCCTGCTCGCCGCCGCCGTCGGCGCCCGCGCGGCCATCGCGCTGGCCGGGGTGCTGCTGCTCGCCACGCCGCTGCTGCTGCGCCGGTCCGGCGACCCGGTACCGGAATCGGTGGATGCTTTGTGAGTCTCAGCACAGAATCGCCCCTTTTGCTCTAGCGTGAGCACGGTTGGTGTCGAGAGGGGTTTCGGTGATGCGTACCGGGATGTTGAGCACGGCGGAGCTGCGGGCGCTCGTCGACGCGGGGGAGATCGACACGGTGCTGGTCGCGATGACCGACATGCAGGGCCGGTTGCAGGGAAAACGGTGTGCCGCAAGATTTTTCCTGGACGAGGTGCTCGAACACGCGACGGAGGCCTGTGATTACCTGCTCGCCGTCGACGTCGAGATGAATACCGTTGGCGGATACGCCATGTCGTCGTGGGACACCGGATACGGCGATGTCGTGCTGCGCCCCGACCTGGAGACCCTGCGTTTGACGCCGTGGTGGCCGGGTACCGCGTTGGTGCTCTGCGATGTGGAAAAGGTGACGCCCGTGGGCGAACCGGTGACACCGTCGCCGCGCCAGGTGTTGCGCGCCCAGCTGGCCCGGCTGGCCGAGCACGGGCTGCGCGCCTATGTCGGCACCGAACTCGAATTCCTGGTCTTCGACGACACTTATGAGTCGGCATGGAATGCCGGGTACCGCGATCTGACCCCGGCGAACCAGTACAACGTCGACTACTCGATGCTCGGCACCGCGCGCATCGAGCCGCTGCTGCGCCGCATCCGCAACGAAATGGCAGGCGCCGGCCTGTATGTCGAGTCGGCGAAGGGTGAATGCAATCCCGGCCAGCACGAGATCGCCTTCCGCTACGACGAGGCGCTGGTCACCTGCGACAACCACAGCATCTACAAGACCGGCGCCAAGGAGATCGCCGCCCAGTCCGGGCGCAGCCTCACCTTCATGGCGAAATACAATGAGCGTGAAGGCAATTCGTGCCACA
The DNA here is from genome assembly GCF_020361265.1 of Nocardia sp. JCM 34519.1. NCBI lineage: Bacteria > Bacillati > Actinomycetota > Actinomycetes > Mycobacteriales > Nocardiaceae > Nocardia > Nocardia sp. JCM 34519.1. Next base: position 40,966 of record NZ_JAIRBR010000001.1, on the reverse strand, counting down.
TCCACATCAGCCTGCGCGACGAATCCGGCGCGCCCGCGTTCGCGGGCGGCGGTCAGCACGGCACCTCCGACCTGATGCGGCATTTCATCGCCGGACAGCTGGACTGTCTGCGCGAATTCACCTATCTGCTCGCGCCGAATATCAATTCCTATAAGCGTTTCGTACCGGGCAGCTTCGCGCCGACCGCGCTGGCCTGGGGCCGGGACAATCGCACCTGCGCGCTGCGCGTGGTCGGATCCGGCCCGTCGCTGCGGGTGGAGAACCGGGTGCCGGGCGGCGACGTCAACCCGTATCTGGCCGTCGCCGCATCGATCGCGGCCGGTTTGTACGGGATCGAGCACCAGCTGCCGCTGGAACCGGAATTTCATGGCAACGCCTACGTGTCGCACCGGCCGCGGGTGCCACGTACGCTGCGGGAAGCGGCCCAGCTGTTCGGGGACAGCAAGGTGGCTCGGTCCGCCTTCGGTGATGATGTGGTTGAGCACTACCGCAATGCCGCACAGGTCGAACTGGACGCGTTCGACACCGCCGTCACCGATTGGGAGCGAACACGTGGCTTCGAAAGACTCTGAGCAGCGCAGCACACCCCGCCCGGTCATCGGGTTGCCGACCTATCTGGAGCGGGCGAAATTCGGCAGCTGGGATCACCACAGCGCCATCCTGCAGAACACCTATGTGCAGACCGTCGCGCGTTCGGGCGGTATCCCGGTACTGCTGCCGCCGGATACGGTCGCCTACCCGGAACTGGTCGAACGCCTGGACGGGCTGGTGCTGACCGGCGGCGCCGACGTCGACCCGGCCCGCTACGGCGCGTCGCCGCATCCGTCGCTCGGCGAGACCAGAGAGGACCGCGACGCCTCCGAATTCGAGCTGTTCGGGCTGGCCAGGGCGGCCGAACTGCCGATTCTAGCGATCTGTCGCGGCCTACAGGTGGTGAATATCGCCATGGGCGGCACGCTGCACCAGCATCTGCCCGATGTGCTCGGGCACGACGAGCACTCCGGCGGTCCCGGCGCGTACACCGTCACCGATGTGCTGACCGAACCGGGAACCAGGGTCGCCGCCATCGTCGGCTCCGAGGTGAAGGCGAACTGCCACCACCATCAGGGCATCGCCGAGCTGGCCGACGGCCTGCTGGTCGGCGCGCGGGCGCTGGACGGCGGCATCGAGGCGGTCGAGGCGATAGATGGCCCCTTCCTGGTCGGGGTGCAGTGGCATCCGGAGTCCGATGCCACCGACGACCGGTTGATGCGCGCGCTGGTCGCGGCCGCGGCGGAGTACCGCGCGACCCGCAATTCGTGACCGGAGCAAGTGTTTTCCGAACAGAACAAAGGAGTTGACCCCGTGACGGCCAGTCAGGTGATCAATCCGGCGACCGGGGAGGTCGTCGCATCGATCGAGGCGACGGAGCTCGCCGGAACCGATGCCGCCATCGATCGCGCGCAGCGGGCGTTCGCGAGCTGGCGCGAGGTCGCGCCCGGCGACCGGGCCCGGCTGCTGCGCCGCTTCGCCGAGGCCGTCGACGCGGATCTGGAGCGGCTGGCCGAACTCGAGGTCGCGAATGCGGGCCACACCATCGGCAACGCCCGCTGGGAGGCCGGAAACGTCAGGGACGTACTGCATTTCGCGGCGGGTATGCCGGAACGTCTACTCGGCGACCAGATTCCGGTCGCGGGCGGTGTCGATATCACCTTCCGCGAACCGCTCGGCGTCGTCGGCGTCATCGTGCCGTGGAACTTCCCGATGCCGATCGCGGGCTGGGGTTTCGCGCCCGCGCTCGCCGCGGGCAATACGGTGGTGCTCAAACCCGCCGAGCTGACGCCGCTCACCGCGCTGCGGCTCGGCGAGCTGGCACTGGCGGCGGGCCTGCCCGAGGACGTTTTCCAGGTGTTGCCGGGTAAGGGTGCGGTGGTCGGGCAGCGTTTCGTCACCCATCCCGCGGTGCGCAAGGTGGTGTTCACCGGATCCACCGAGGTCGGCAAGCAGATCATGGCGGGCTGCGCCGAGCAGGTGAAGCGGGTGACGCTCGAATTGGGCGGCAAGAGCGCCAATATCGTCTTCGCCGACGCCGATCTGGACCGCGCCGCCGCCACCGCGCCGTACGGCGTATTCGACAACGCCGGGCAGGACTGCTGTGCGCGCTCCCGAATCCTGGTGCAGCGCAGCGTCTTCGATCGCTTCCTCGAACTGCTCGAGCCGGCCGTGCACGGCGTGCGGGTCGGCGATCCCGCCGCCGCGGCCACCGAGATGGGCCCGCTGATCTCGGCCGCGCACCGGGCGAAGGTCGCCGGATATGTCGAGCAGGCCAAGGTCGCGTTCCAGGGAACCCGGCCCGAGGGCCCCGGATTCTGGTATCCGCCAACGGTTGTGCTCCCCGACGGCCCGGACGACCGGGTGGTCCGGGAGGAGATCTTCGGACCCGTCGTCGCGGTGCTGCCGTTCGACGACGAGGCCGATGCCATTCGGATCGCCAACGATACGGAATACGGGCTGTCCGGCTCGATCTGGACCGGCGACGTCGGGCGCGCCCTGCGGGTTTCGCGGGCGGTGGAAGCCGGGAACCTGTCGGTGAATTCGCATTCCTCCGTGCGCTATTGGACGCCGTTCGGCGGATTCAAACAGTCCGGACTCGGCCGCGAGCTCGGACCGGACGCGGCGCTGGCCTTCACCGAAACGAAGAACGTCTTCATCGCCACCAATTGAAAGGAGAAGCGTTGCAGCGCTTACAGGATCGGGTCGCCGTCGTCACCGGCGGCGGTTCCGGGATCGGACTGGCCACGGTGCGCCGGTTCGCGGCGGAGGGCGCCAAGGTGGTGGTCGCCGATATCGATGCGACATCGGGCGGGGCAGCGGCCGCCGAGGTCGGCGGGCTCTACGTGAAGGTGGATGTCACCGACGAGGAACAGGTCAGGGATATGTTCCGGACGGCGGTGGACACCTACGGCGGCCTCGACATCGCCTTCAACAATGCGGGAATCTCACCGCCGGAAGATGATTCGATCCTGACCACCGGCATCGACGCCTGGCGCCGGGTGCAGGAGGTGAACCTGACCTCGGTATACCTGTGCAGCAAGTACGCCATCGAGCACATGCTGGAACGCGGTAAGGGTTCGGTGATCAACACCGCGTCGTTCGTCGCCGTCATGGGCGCGGCCACCTCGCAGATCTCCTACACCGCCTCGAAGGGCGGCGTGCTAGCGATGAGCCGCGAGCTCGGAGTTCAGTTCGCTCGCAACGGGATTCGGGTCAACGCGCTGTGCCCCGGTCCGGTGAATACGCCGCTGCTGCAGGAGCTGTTCGCCAAGGATCCCGAGCGGGCGGCCCGCCGACTGGTGCACATCCCGATCGGCCGGTTCGCCGAACCGGAGGAGATCGCCGCGGCGGTCGCCTTCCTCGCCAGCGATGACGCCTCCTTCATCACCGCATCGCAGTTCCTGGTGGACGGCGGTATCGCGGGCGCGTATGTGACGCCGATCTGACCGTCTCCCAGGCTTATTCACCCTGAGCGATACGGGTCGAATCCGGATGAACGCCCGTTTACGCTGCCTCCCATGGCAGATGAGGCGATCCGCAGCGGTCGACTATCGGGTACGACGCGGGTCGAGGCATTCAGCGACGGGGTGATGGCGATCGCTATCACCCTGTTGATCCTCGACATTCGGGTGCCCGAGCATCAACCGGGTCAGCTGCTGGAGGCGCTCGCCCATATCTGGCCGTCGTATGTCGCCTATCTGGCGGCCTTTCTGACGGTCGGGATCGTGTGGATGAATCACCACACTTACTTCGGCAGGCTGCGCCGCCTCGATCACGTGATTCGCTGGTGGAATCTGATGCTGCTGCTCGGCGTCTCCGTATTGCCGTTCCCCACCGGCATTCTCGCGGAGAACGTGGTGCACGGCGCGCACCGTGACGCGCAGGTCGCGGCCGCGCTGTTCGGGCTGGCCGGGGTGCTGATGACGGTGCCGTGGTGGCCGCTGCACCGGCGGCTCGTGCACCATCCGGAACTGTTCGAACCCGGCTTCGACGCGGAATTCGCACGCCGCGAAAGCTTTCGCGCCTGGCCGGGTATCGCCATCTACGCGGTGTGCATCGTGATCGGCTTCATCATGCCGATCGCGGCGCTGGCCCTCTATCTCATCATCGCGATCTTCTACGCCTTCACCAGTCAGGGCTGGGGTGATCCGGCGGTCGCCGAGTCCGAGTAGAAAGGGCCGCGCCCACACCGTAATTCGCTACTTCGGCGCGCCGAGCCTGGCCCCGCCGTCGACCCGCACCACGATGCCGGTGGTGAAGCCGTTGTCCACCAGGAAGTCGATCGCCTTGGCGATATCGTCGGCGGTGCCGATCCGGCCGACCGGGGTGGTCGCCGAGAGTTGCGCGAAGACGTCGGCCCTGGCCTCGTCGGGCAGGAAGTTCCACCATTCGGTGTCGATGACGCCGGGCGAGACCGCGTTCACCCGTACCGGAGCCAGCTCCACCGCGAGTACCGGAACCAGCGCCTCGACACCGGCGTTCACGGCCGCGAGCACCGCGGTGGCCGGCATCGAGCCGCCCGCCGAGGCCGACGAGACCAGGGTGATCGACCCGGTCGGGCTCAGGTGCGGCAGTGCGGCCTGAACGATTGCGAAGTGCGGCAACAGTTTTCCGGACAGGTGGGCCTGGAAGTGGTCGAGGTCGATTTCCCGGAACGGCTTGGTGCCGGACGGGCCGGTGACCGTCACCACCACATGGTCGACCGGGCCGACCTCGGCGAACAGCCGCGCCAGATCCTGCGGATCGCGCGCGTCGACGGTTTGTCCGGTGACCTCGGGGTCGAGTTCGGCCAGCGCCGCGGCGAGCCGCTGCTCGCTGCGGCCCGCGATCACCACCGCCACACCACGTGCCGCGAGCCGCTCGGCGGTGGCGAGGCCGATTCCGGAAGTCCCGCCGACGATGACGACGCGCTCGCGCATAACTGCCTCCATATTTTCGAGCCTCTGTGCCTCGTAAATATATTCGAGGCATGGTGTCTTGTAAAGTGATCCGCATGACAGGAACAAGGGGACGCCCGCGCAGCGAGGACGCCAGGCGCGCGATCCTGCGGGCCGCGCTGGACCTGTGCGAGCGCGACGGCTATCAGGGCGTGACCATCAAGGCCATCGCCGAGGCCGCAGGCGTCGGCAGGCAGACGGTCTATCGCTGGTGGCCGGACAAGGCGTCGGTACTGCTGGAGGCGCTGGTCGATCTCGCGAAAGATCAAGGGGCGCTGTGGCCGCCGGAGCCGCCGTCGGATGTGCTCGCCGCCGTCGAAGAGCTGCTGACGACCGTCTACGAACTGGCCCGGACGAATACCGGAACGGCGCTGGTCGGGCTGATGGCGGACGCGCAGAGCAATGCCGAATTGGCGAAACAGTTGCGGGACAGCGTGCTCGGCCCGCGCCGGGCCGTGCTGCGCGAGCTGCTGGCGCGCGGCGTCGAGACGGGTGAGCTGAATGCCGCGGTTTCGCTGGATCTGGTGGTGGACTTCGCCTTCGGCGCGATGTGGTACCGATTGTTGGGTCAGCACGCGCCCGTGCACGCCGCGCTCGCGCGGGAGGTCACCGCGGCGATCGGCGCGATGCTCGGAAAACGCTGAGCACTTCCGAAACGAATCCGGCTGCGCACCAGGCGGATTGATCCCACGTCCGCGAAATCCAGAATTAACTCCGGGTAACCGGAGGGAAACCTCGGATGCCGACACTTGGTGGATCAGTGTGACGCGAGACACCTTACGCCACAGAGTTTTCGGCGCTGGAACGAGCGCCGCCGCGCAGTGAGGCAGCGCAGAATCATGTCACCCTACCCCGATTGGTTCAATCCTGGTGACAATGCCTGGCAGTTGGTTGCCGCGACCCTCGTCGGCCTGATGAGCATCCCCGGCATCGCCATCCTGTACGGCGGTATCGTGCAACGAAAATGGGCCGTCAACACGATTCTCATGGCGTTCACCGGATTTTCGCTGGTGTTGGTCGTGTGGGTGTTGTGGGTCTTCAAGATGGGCTTCGGCGAGCCGCTGCGGCTCGGTCCCGGCATCCTGCGGGCGGTCGTCGGCGTACCGCACACCGTGCTCGGCTCCGGCAACCAGAACCAGGCCGTCATACCGCTGTTGAACGGCGCCATGCCGAAATTCCGCTTCTCCGAAACGACCTTGGCGTATTTCCAGTTCGTATTCGCCGGTATCACGCCGCTGCTGTTCCTCGGCAGCGTTATCGGGCGGATGAATTTCAAGGTGTGGCTGCTGTTCGTGCCGCTGTGGTCCACCTTCGCCTACGGGGTGAACGCCTTTCTGCTGTGGGGCGGCGGCTGGTGGTCGCAGCTGGGCGCGCTGGACTATTCGGGCGGGTACGTCATCCATTTGGCCGCGGGCACAACGGGATTCGTCGCCGCCGCGGTGATAGGCCCGCGGCTGGCCAGGGATCGGGAACGCGCGGTGCCGAACAATCTGCCGATGGCCGCGGCGGGCGCGGGCGTACTGTGGCTGGGCTGGAACGGATTCAACGGCGGCGATCCGTACTTCGCCGGCGCGGACGCCTCGCTCGCGGTGCTGAACACGAACCTCTGCACCGCCGTCGCATTGCTGACCTGGGTGATCTGGGATATTTTCGCGGGCCCGGCCCGGCGGCCCAATTTCCTCGGCGCGATCAACGGCATGATCACCGGCCTGGTGGCCATCACACCGGCGGCCGGTTATGTCAACAGCTTCGGCGCGCTGATCATCGGCGTCGTCGCGTCGACGCTGGTGTGGCTGTCGTGGAACAAGTTGGGGCGCACCAGATTATTCCGCAAGGTGGACGACACCCTCGGCGTCTTCCACACCCACGGCGTCGCGGGGCTCACCGGCGGCCTTCTAGTGGGTGTGCTCGCCGACCCACATGTCATCGTCTACTTAGGCAACGGGAAAGACGTTGCGGACGTGACCTATTCGGGCTGGCTGTACGGCCATCATCCGAAACTGCTGCTCTGGCAGGCCGGCGCGGCGGCGACGGTGATCGTGTGGGACGCGCTCGTCACCGTGCTGATCCTGAAGTTCTTAGGGCTTTTCATGAACCTGCGGATGCCGGACGATGTGCTGGAGACCGGTGATGTGGCCGCGCAGGAGGAGGAGGCCTACCCGGACGAGCACCTGGTATCGGCGAACCTACAACCGAATGCTCTACCTAAGTAACTCCACAGGATGATCTCAGGATCATCCTGGCGGGGGAAGCGCGGTACCCGTCTCGGGAACAAGACTGTTTCGCTGTGGGGTTTCGCGATGGTGTTCGACACGCGACCGCCCGGCTGAGACAGGTGCCGCCGTGGTCGGTCGATGTCGTTGTCACCGTTGCGGTCACGGTGGCGACGGTCGGGCCCGTCCTGGCCGACCAGCGGCCCTGGTGGATCGTGCTGATCGCGGTGGTGGCCTCGGCGCCGGTGCTGTTGCGTCGCCGCGCCCCGGTGCTCGTGCTGACGATCGTCGGTTCCGCGCTGACCGTGCTCGGCTGCGTCGACGCCATGCCCGCACTGCCGTACGGCACCGTCGTCAGTGCGTACACGATCGCCGCCCACTGCTCGCTGACCTGGCGGATCGTCGCTTTCATCGGAATCGGCGCGGGCATTCTGGTCTCGCTGATCGTGCCGAACGAGCAGCCGCAAGCCTACGGTTATGCCGCGATGTCGTTCGTCACCGCGTGGGCGCTCGGCACCGGCGTGCGGGCCAGGAACAACCAGATCGCCCTGCTGCGGGAGCGGGCGCGGCGATTGGAGGAGGAGCGGGTGGCCGCGGTCGCCCAGGAACGCGTGCGCATCGCCAGGGATATGCACGATATCGTCACCCACGCCGTCGGTTTGATGATCGTGCAGGCCGAGACCGGACCCCTGCTCACCCACAGCGATCCGGACCGCGCCGACGCCACCTTCGCCGGGATCGCCGACACCGGGCGCGATGCCGTTCGCCAATTGCGCGGCAGCATCGAGACTTTGCGCGACGGCACCGAACCGCGGCATCAGCCCGGCATCGCGGCGATCTCGGATCTGGTCGAGCTGTCCAAGCGCGGTGGGCTGGCCGCCACCTTCAACGAATACGGCACGCCCCGACCGATTTCCGGCGATATCGAGGTCACCGCGTACCGGGTGGTGCAGGAGGCGCTGACCAACACCATGAAGCATGCGGGCGCCACCTGTGTGCGGGTTGTGCTGCGCTGGTCCGACGATTGGTTGACGGTGCGGGTGAGCGACGACGGGCACGGTCGCGGCGACGGCCTCGCGGAGACGATCGGCTACGGGCTGCTCGGCATGCGCGAGCGGGTCAGCGCCTGCGGCGGTCTGCTGCGCGACGGCCAATCCGATTACGGTTTCACGGTATTCGCGGAACTGCCGATCTGAGGTGGGTACCCGGGTGCTGGTCGTCGACGATCAGGAGCTGTTTCGCAGCGGATTCGCGCTGATCCTCGGCGCGGAACCGGATATCACCGTGGTCGGCGAGGCCGCCGACGGCATCGCGGCCGTCGCCGAAACCGTTGCGCGGCAACCGGACGTGGTGGTGATGGATGTGCGGATGCCGCACCTGGACGGCGTCGCGGCGACCAGGGAGATCTGCGCGCGGACCGCGGCGAAAGTGTTGGTGCTCACCATGTTCGACGTGGACGACTATGTGTATGCCGCGCTGCGGGCCGGTGCGAGCGGATTCCTGCTGAAGGATATGCGCCGCGCCGAACTGGTCGCGGCGGTGCGGGTGATCGCGGCCGGGGAGGCGCTTTTCGCGCCGACGGTCACCCGGCGGCTGATCGAGACGCTGGTACACGGCGGCCGTCCCCGGCCCGAATTGGCGAAACGCTTGGGCGAGTTGACCGAACGTGAGCGGACCACACTCGGCCAGCTGGCCCGAGGGCAGTCGAACGCGGAAATCGCCGCGGCGCTCACGATATCCGAGCACACCGTGAAAACCCATGTGAGCGCGATACTTTCGAAGCTCGGGCTGCGCGATCGGGTGCAGGCGGTGGTCTTCGCCTATGAGTCGGGGCTGATCGTCCCCGGGGTATGAGTCGTACGAGGGAGGGCGAATTCGTCCTCGTCGGTGATGTCCGCCGAAGCCCGCGCGACGACCATCGGAGGCGTCTTTATCGCCGACGCGGGAGCCTGCATGAACCGCTACCTCACGATCGGCGCGGCGACGGTGCTGTCCGCGGTGCTCTGGCACCTCGGCGGCGGTCTGCATCCGTTGCCCGCCTTGGCCTTTCTCGCGCCGCTACCGGTGCTGTACCTCGCGCCGCGGATCTCGGCGCGGGCCGCGTTCCCGGCCGGGGCGCTGTCCTGGCTCGGCGGCGTCGCACAGTTCTATCCGTATCTGACCGGGACGGTGGAGCAGCCGTTCGTCGCCGCCGCGGCGCTGTTGGGCGGCACCGCCGTGGCATACGGTGCGCTCGTACTGCTCACCCGGACCCTCCTGGTGCGTGGCCGTCCCGGGCTCGCCGTGCTGGCGTTTCCCGCGGGTTGGGTGACCCTCGAATACCTGATCTCGGTGCTCGGCCCGTTCGGCGCGTGGTGGAGTATCGCGTACGCCCAGACCGATGTGCTGCCGCTGATCCAGTCCGCCGCGCTGACCGGTCCCTGGGGCATCACCTTCCTGATCCTGCTGGCGCCCACCGCGCTCGCCGTCTTCACCGCGCCGAATGTGACCCGGGCCCAACGGCTTCGGGTCGGCGGCGGTACGGTCGTGGTATTCGTCGCGGTCCTCGGCTTCGGTGTCTTCCAGCTAAACCGCCCAGCAGACGGGGGTGTGGTGCGGGTCGGTCTGGTCGCGGTGGCGCAACCGCCGGAGTACGTGCCGGTCGATACGGCGGCCGGCCGGGAGATGATCGACCGCGCCGTCGCCGCGATCGACCGGCTCGCGGACGCGGGCGCGAAGGTTGTGGTGTTTCCCGAAAAGGCCTGGCGTGCCGATGAATCCACGCTTCCGCCGCTGTCCGGCCCGCTGACCGATATCGCACGGCGGCACGGTATCGATGTGATCGCCGGGCTGGTGCTCACCAGGCAGGGCGTCAGCGTCAACGCGGCCGTCGACTATCCGTCGGGCGTGGTGTACGCCAAGCACTATCTCATTCCCGGACTGGAGAACGAGCTGCGTGCGGGCAACGAATGGCAATCGGTTCCGGGCACTTCCTGGGCACTTGCCGTCTGTTTCGATCTCGACCGCCCCGGCCTGGTCCGCGCGAACCAGCGACGCGGCGCGACGCTGATGCTGGCTCCCGCACTGGATTTCGACGTCGACCATTGGGTGCACAGCCGGATGGCGGTCATGCGCGGCGTCGAATCCGGGGTCGGCGTCGCCCGCGCCGCGCAGCGGGGCGAACTGGTGGCCAGCGATTCGAATGGCCGCGTATTAGGTTCGGCCGCAACGGATCTCGGTGACACCAGGACGGTGCTCGCGGATATCCCGCTGCGCACCGGCGGCACGATGTACGCGCGCATCGGCGATTGGTTCGCATGGCTGTGCGCGCTCACCCTCGCGGTCGCGCTGCTTCGGCTGTATCCGCGGTCCGGTCGATCAGGGCTTCCAACCGGTGATCTCGAGCCAGTCGGCGAGTGTCAGTAGGCCCGGATGGTATTCGCGCAGCCGCCCGATATCGATCGGCGCGTCGGTGTTCTCGTTGAAATGCGCGAACATACTCGCGACATGTTCGTCGAAGGCGCGCACCTGTTCGATCGGTGTCCGGCGGCTGCGTGCGGGCAGATGCGCCGCGCGCCCGAAGGTTTCGGCCATCTCCGGCGGCGTGAGCCGGTCACCGGCCAGCGCGAGGGTGCTCCCGAGGTACCGGTCCGGATCGTCGAAGGCGAGCGCGGCGAACGCGCCGATATCCCGCACCGCGATCAACGGCAGCGAAATATCCTCGCGCACAGCGATATTCAGCACCAGCCCACCGTCGTCGAACACCGGGCGATTGAAGGTGTTGAAATTGTCCATGAAGAACACCGGCCGCAGCACCGTCGCGGGCAGACCCAGTGCGGCGATCCGCTGTTCGATCCGTTCCTTCGGCGCGTAGTAGCCGACGCCGGTTTCCTCGCCCGCGCCCTTCACCGAGCTGTACACCAGATGGTGAATATGGGCTTGCCCGGCCAGTTCGGCGATCAGCAGTCCGCGCCGCTCCTCGGCCGCGATACCGGCGTCGGTGATGTGCACGCCCTCCATCGGCGACAGCATGAGGAACACCCCGTACGCACCCGCCAGCGCCGAGCGCAGCGCGGCGGCGTCGTCCAGGTCGCCGACGACGAGCCGGGCGCCGGCCGCCCGCAGCGCGAGCGCCGAGGGCGATTCCGGGTCGCGCACGAAAGCGTCGACGGGCCAACCGTGTTCGAGCAGTTGCCGGGCGGCCGCGCCGCCCTGCTGTCCGGTCGCGCCGATCACCAGCACCGTGCCTTTTTCGCCTGCCATATCGCACCTCTTTCTGCTGAGATAGACGTTAGAGACGAACAGTGGCGCGGTCCTGGTACCGATAGTGCTATCCAACAAGGGAACTCGATGTCCGAAAGCCAGCGCGCCGAACTGGCCGCCTTCCTGCGCATCCACCGTTCCCGGCTGCGGCCCGCCGATGTCGGCCTGCCGCCCGATCTGGAGCCGGGCCGTCGCCGCACCCCGGGCCTGCGGCGCGAGGAGGTGGCCGCGCTGGCCGGGGTGAGCACCACCTGGTACACCTGGCTCGAACAGGGCCGCAAGATCGCGGCCAGTCCGCAGGTGGTCGACGCGCTGGCCAGGGCGTTGCGGCTGGACGCGGTCCGGCACCGGCATCTGCGCAGGCTGGCCGGGCTGCCCGATCCGGTGATCGATCACCCGCTGGCCAGATCGATGTCGCGCCAGCAGCGGCTCGTCGACGCGCTGATGCCGAATCTGGCTGTGCTGCACGACAGTTGGTTCGACTTCGTGGTCTGGAACGCGGCGTACGCCAAGGTCCGGCTCGATCCGGACAGCGTGCCGCTCGCACGCCGCAACCTCATGTGGTTCGTCTTCGCCGATCAGCGCAATCGAAATATGGTGCGCCCGTGGGAGCCGATGGCGCGGGCCACGCTCAGCCAGTTCCGCACCGCGGTGGCGCAGCGACCCGACGACCCGCGGTTGAACGCGGTGATCGCCGAGGTGGCCGCGGCCAGCCCGGAATTCCGAGCCTGGTGGGCGGAATATCCGGTGCAGGATTTCCGGCCCGCCGTCATCGGCATCGACCATCCGCAAGCCGGGCTGATCAATCTGGAGCTCTACCAGTCCCGGCTGGTCGAGGATCCGGATCTGCTGCTGGTACTGCAACTTCCGGTGGGCGAGGAGGATCGCCGCCGCGTTCGCGCGCTGCTCGGATAACTCGTCAGCCGAAGCGGACCATCGCGATCATCTTGCGCGCCAACGTCTCCGGATCGTCCGCCACGGTCAGCGCCGAATTCACCAGCGCCCCTTCGCGCCACAGCGTGGCGAAGCCGTGCACCAGCGACCAGGCGGCCAGTTGCGTCGCCGCCTGCGCCTCCGGCGACCCATCGGTCTGTTTCCGCGCGGCACCCGCGCGCAGTGCGGCTCCCGAACGCTGGCGGGCCGCCATCAGCCGCGGATCGTCGGCATGCAGCGCCTCGCGCCGGTACATCACGTCGAAATGGCCGGGGTTGCGCAGCGCGAATCGAATGTAGGCGATCGCCATCTCGCGGAAATCCGTTCCCGCCGTGTCGAGTTCGTCGGCCAGCCGCTCGAATCCCTCGATCGCCAGCGCGGTGAGCAGCCCGGCCCGGTCGCCGAAGTGGTGTGCGGGTGCGGCGTGTGAGACGCCCGCCCGGCGGGCGAGTTCACGCAGCGAGACGGCGCCGACGCCGTCGGCGGCGATCTGCTCGGCCGCCGCGGCCAGGATGGTCGCCCGCAGATCGCCGTGGTGATAACCGCTTTTCGCCATGGTTCGATCATGCCGATCGATCTTGTCATTGACAAGTTACGCCGCCGAACCTAATCTTTCCGCTGTCAAGATTGCAGTTGAACAGGAGAGTCCCGATGGCACCGTTGATCGTTCTCGCCGTCGTCACCGGAATTGCCCGCCTCATCGGCTGGCTCGGCGATATCGGCTGGCTCGCTACCTGGCCGCATGCCGCCCGGCTCGGCCTGGCCGCCATGTTCGCGCTCACCGCGAGCGCGCACTTCGTCCCCGGCAAGCGCGCGGAGCTGATCGCCATGGTGCCCTCGCGTCTCCCGAATGCCGCCGGGCTGGTAACCGTCACGGGCGCACTGGAATTCGCCGGTGCGCTCGGGCTGTTGCTGCCACCGTTCGCGAGGTTGGCGGCGGGTTGTTTGTTCGTGCTGCTCCTCGCGATGTTCCCGGCGAATGTGCACGCCGCGCGGGCCGGGGTCGGCATCAAGACCATGCCGCTGCCGCTGCGCGGCCTCGTGCAGGTGCTCTTTCTCGCCGCATGCGCGCTGGTGGTATTCGGCTGAGATCGGTGGGCACTCGGGTGATCGGGTACCCTCCCGGCTGCACGAGTTTCCCGATCCGGAGGGTTCGCTATGTTCGCATCGCCGCTCCCCGGAGTCATCGGCTGGCCGCTGACCGGCTATGTCGCCGTCGTGCTGTGCGCGCGAATCGCGCTGGGCCGCACCGGCGACCTCGACCGACTGTTCAATCGCCTAGGGATGTGGTCGCTGCTCGCATTGCTGCTCTACCGGTGCGCACCCGCGCGCAGCCTGACCGATCCGGTGCACCAGTTGGCCCTCGGCTGCGTCATCATCGTGATGATGTGCTGCTACGCGATCGTGCGGGCCTGGCGCGACGGCGCCGATCCGCGCACCGCATTGCGCAGATACCGCATCTGCGTCGGCATCGGAATCGGACTGACCTGCGTCATCCTGTTCGCCGGGCGATGCGCCGGACCGCGCGGTGCACCGGTCGATCTCGGACCCACCGGGCCGGGACTCGTTGTCGCCCTCGCCTACGGCATTCCGCTGACCCTCGCCGGATGGTTCCTGATCCGCGCCTGGATCCGCGAATTCCGGCTCACGGAAACATCTTTCGGCGGCAAGTTCGTCTGTTCCGGTCTGATCGCGGCCAACCTGATCGTGTCCGCCGTGACGACGCTGTCGGCTGTGCAGCTGGTCACCGGATGGTCCCGACCCGATCTCGGCCCGCAGCTCGTGCGCATCGAGATGCTCGCGACGCTCTGCATCTTCGTCACCACCACGCTCGCGGGCATTCCGGTCGTCATCACGCTGATCACCCTGGCCGGACTGGATCGCGACGGCCGGGTATGCCGCAGGCTGCGGCCGCTCTGGCGGGATCTCACCGCCGCGGTGCCCGAGATCGTGTTGACACCGCCCGCCGATACCCGGCTGGACGCCGAGGCCCGCCTGCTGCGGATGACGGTGGAGATACGGGATGCCCTGCTGCACCTCGGGCCGTACCTGCCCGCCGATACGCGGCCCGAATCCGATTGGCACCTGGCCGATTACGCTCGCGGGCTGTCATATGCGACCAAGAGCCGGATGGCGGGCCTGCCGCCGATCGCGGCGGATGACGCGCCGCGGTCCGTGCCGGTCGCCCACGATTTCGACACCGAGTTACGGCTGCTGACCGGGTTGGCGAAGGTCTGGCCGGGAGTGGGGCTCAACGCTTGAGCTGGGCCAGGAATTCGGCGTTGGTCTGCGTCTTGCGCAGGCCCTCCAGCAGCAGATCGATGGCGCGCTGCCCGTCCAATCCCGACAGGGTGCGGCGCAGCAGCTCGGTCGCCGCGAGTTCATCAGGGGTGAGCAGTAATTCGTCCTTGCGGGTGCTGGATTGGGCGATATCGACCGCGGGGAAGACGCGCCGGTTCGCGGCCGTCCGGTCGAGTTTGAGTTCGGCGTTGGAGGTGCCCTTGTACTCCTCGAACACCACGGTGTCGGCCAGCGAACCGGTCTCGACCAGCGCGGTGGCGATGATGGTCAGCGAGCCGCCGTGCTCGATATTGCGGGCGGCGCCGAGGAATTTCTTGGGCGGCGCCAGCGCGGCGGCGTCGATGCCGCCCGCCAGGATGCGGCCGGAGGCCGGGGTGGCCAGGTTGTACGCGCGGGCCAGCCTGGTCAGCGAGTCCAGCAGGACCACGACGTCGCGGCCCTGTTCGACCCGGCGTTTGGCCCGTTCGATGGCGAGTTCGGCGAGCGCCACCTGTTCGCGCGGCGAGGCGTCGAAGGTGGCCGCGGCGACCTCGGCCGGAATCTCGCGGGACAGATCGGTCACCTCCTCCGGGCGCTCGCCGACCAGCACCAGCAGCAGTTCGCATTCCGGGTGGTTCTTCGCGATGCCGTGCGAGATGGCTTGTAGCACAGAGGTTTTGCCTGCCTTGGGCGGTGCGACGACGAGGGCGCGCTGGCCCTTGCCGATCGGCATGAGCAGATCGGTGACCCGGGTGGTCATGGCGTGCGGCTCGGTTTCCAACCGCAGCCGCTGATTCGGGTAGATGGGTGTGAGGTCGGCGAAGCGCGGCCGGGCCGCCGCCTTGGCCGGGTCGAGACCGTTGACGGTTTCGATGGCGACGAGCGGGTCCAGCTGTTCGCCGCGCGGTGCGGGTTTCGCCGATCCGACTACGAAATCGCCTCGGCGCAAAGCATTTTCGCGAACCATGCGGGCCGGTATGTGGATGTCGAGCGGCGATGGCAGATAGCCGTCGACGCGCAGGATCGCGCGATTTTCCGTCAGCTCGACGACGCCGGAAACGGAGCGCATCTCGACCGTGCCTTCGGATTGCTGAATTGTGTTGTTGTTCATTGGTTTTCCTTCTCAGGAGGGAGTATTCGGGTACGGCGAACGGCCGTGACTGCGGCGGATATGCCGCGCTCTGAGATCCCCGGTACGCGCGGATTCGGTAACGGGAGGGTGAATCACGGAAATCAGGGTTTGGGACTCACCGGAACTCGGAATTCGCTCGATGGGAGGCTGTGCCTACATCCACTGGAGCGGATAGGGCCGAGCGTAGCGGCTCGATCGGCGTCGCGCAATGGTGCGAACTACCGGCACCGCCGACAACCGACTCAACGGCCCGCCGCGCGGGTATATTCCCGCAACATGGAAAAGGCCCAGGCGCTGCGCCTGGGCCTTATGGATTCAGCTGGTCAGAGCACGGCCTGGGTCTGGGTCACCTTGCCTGCGAGCTTGCCGGCGTCGTCGCGGATTTCGGTTTCCACCACGATGAACGACCGGCCCGCGTGCAGCGGCCGTGCCGTCGCGGTCGCATAGCCCGCGCGAATCGCCCTGAGGAAGTTGGTCTTCGACTCGACGGTGGTCGTACCCTGCTTGCCCTCGGGCAGATTCAGATATGCGCAGACCGCGCCGGTCGCATCCGCCAGCGCCATCAGGACGCCGCCGTGCAGCACCCCGCCGAGCGTGCACAGCGTTGCGTCCCAGGCGATCCGGCTGCGCACCTGTTCGCGGCCGTGTTCGAGCACCTCGATGCCGAGCCGTTCGGTGAACGGCATGGTCTGGTGGAACAGTTTGGTGCCGACCTCGTCGATCATGATGTCGATCATGCCCGATCCGGATACGTCGAGTCGATTACGTCCGAGGTAGGTCCGGCCAGCTGCGCCCGGTGGCGAGATGTGTTGTGAGCGTGAGGATCGCCAGCGCGACGGGCGCTGCCGCGAGCAGCAGGACGGTTGTCGGCGACGTGTGATCGACGATCACCCCGCCGGTCAGCGCGCCGAGCGAGAGGGTGAGCTGGAACGACGCGGTGAACAACACCGATGCCGCCTCCGGGGTGTTCGGCGCGGCCTTGATGAACCAGGTCTGCGTCGCGACCGGCACCGCGCCGTAGCCGATGCCCCAGACCAGCAGCAGCGCCACCGCGCCGAATTCCCAGCGGCCGAGCACCGGAAGCAGCAGCACCGCCGCGACGATCATGGCCGCGAATCCGGCGAACGCGCCGCGCGGATGACGCGCGACGGCCGCGCCGCCGAGGAAGTTGCCGACGATCCCGGCGACGCCGTAGGCGAGCAGCATGAGCGTGATGGTCGCGGAACCGGCCTTCGTCACCTGTTCCAGGAAGGGGGTGATGTAGGTGTACGCGCCGAAGTGCGCGAGCACGATGAGGAAGGTGAGCAGCAGGGCGTAGCGCATATTTGTGCCGCGAACGAGACTGCGCAACACCGAAACTCGGGTTCCCGGTCCGCCGGGCAGTGCGGGCAGCAGGACGAGCAGCGTGACGAGCACCGCGGCGGTGAACCCCGCGACCACGCCGAACGCCACCCGCCATCCGGCGAGATCGCCCAAATAGGTGCCCGCGGGCACGCCGAGCACCGAGCCGAGCGGCACCGCGGCGAAGATGATCGCGTTGGCCCTCGGCACGGATTTCGCGGGCACCAATCGATCGGCCAAACCCGCGGCGATGGACCAGAATCCGCCGACCGTGACGCCGACCAGCACCCTGGCGGCCAGCACCGGCCAGTACACCGGCGTCACGGACATCAGTAGATCGGCGACGATCAGCAGGAATAGAAACAGGCACAGCATGATTCGCCGATCGACCCGGGCGGTGGCGACGGTCACCACCGGCGCGGCCGCGGCGGCGACCAGCCCGGGGACGGTCATCATCAGCCCGGCCATGCCGTCGGAGACGGTGAAATCGCCCGCGATCGAGGTGAGCAGGCCGACCGGCAGCATTTCGGTGGTCACGATGGCGAAGATGCCGAGCATCACGGCGGCGACACCGGACCAGTACAGCAGCGGCGATCGGTCCGTCGACGCGATCGGGGGAGAGGCGAAAGTCGTTGACACGCATGCCAGTTCACCAGCGTGCGCGGGCGATCTCCGGCGGGAATCGGCCACCGTCATCGATGGCGATTTTCCGCTGAAATGCCGCGGCCCGGTGCGCGACGGAGAAGCTGTCGCGCACCGGGCCGGGGTGGACGAGCCGGGCTTACTGTCCGTAGACCGACTGGTAGAACTGGATCGCGGCGGCGATGCCGACCGGGACGCCGAAGGCGATCATGCCCGCCGCGGCGCCGAGCGCCACACCGGCCACGATTCCGGCGAGGCAGCCGCCCGCGGCGCCCGGCAGGAAGATCGGCGGCATGAGCGCCGCGCCGACGACCGCACCGGCGACGCAGCCGAGCGCGCCGCCGATGATGGTGCCGATCAGGGTGCCGACGCCGGTGGCCAGACCGAATTCGGTGCCCGCGTTGCTGAGCGCGGTATTGAAGTCGACGCCGCCGATCGGCTTGGCGTCCACCGGCTTCAGCATGGTGGCCGCGTGCGCCTCGGCCGGGTTGGTGCTCGGCGTCAGCGTCGCGGTGTTGCCGTCGATCCGCGCGGCGATCGGCCACTCCTTACCGTCTTTCAGGTAGGTGAGCGGCATGCCCGCGATCAGGTGGCCCTGATTGTCCAGCACCTGGAACTGGGTGCCCTGGGTGGTCAGCGAGCCCGCATCGGTCTTCAGCACCACCGACTTGTCGACGACATTCGCCGTCCAGTGCACGCCGGGGGCGATATCGGTCTGCAGGGTGGCGTTCGGGGTGGGATCGGCGTAGGCGGTGCCGCTGGTGATTCCGACGGCGGCAATGCACAGCAGGGACGCGGCGGCGAACTTCTGGAGCTTCATTAGGTTGGTGACTTCCTCATCTGATGGAGCATCCCCGCCGGTGTCTACTGGTCGGGGTGGCTCATAAAACGAACCCTTAAGGAGAGTTCACCCGATTTATTACGGACAGGTAACGGAAGCCGTTAAGGATGTATCAAACAAGATTTAGAAACGTTAAGAACGCATAAATTCAGACAATACAGCTAATGGTTCCGAATGAAATTGTGGTCCGCGACACATTATTCATCTGAGCGCTTTGCCCTGCGGTGATAGCCAAACTGCCAGGTCAAGCGATGCGCGCGACAATTGATCCCGGCAAATGCGGCAGCACCAGATCGATCAGCCGCCACGGCCATGCCGGAACGCATGCCCGCACCGTCTCCTTCTCGATCGCCCCGACCAACGAAGCGACGCCTTTGTCCAATGGCGCGACCATTCGCGCATCACCCGCCTTGGCGGACATCTCGGTCGCGATGAATCCGGGTAGCAGCGTGGTGACCCGGATCGGCGAACGCGCCAACTCCGTCGCCAAACCCTGTCCGAGCGCGGCCAATCCGGCCTTGCTCGCCGAATACGCCGCCTTCTTACCCGGCAGGCCGCGCACCGCGCTCATCGAGGAAATCAGCACCAGATGTCCGGAATTCTGCGCGCGGAAAATCTCCAGCGCCGCTTCGGTTTGCGCCAGCGCGCTCACCAAATTCGTTGTGGCCGTTGCGATATTCGCCGCCGCCCGGCCGGTGCCGATTATCGCGCCCTTGCCGAGCCCGGCGTTGACGATCACCCGGTCCAGGCCGCCGAGCTCGTCGCGGAGTTCCCCGAAAACCCTCGGCACCGCCGCGTGCTCGTCCACATCGAGCCGGCGCACCGCGACGGTGATGCCGGGATGTGCCGCGGTGAGCTCGCCGCGCAGCTCCGTCAGCGCGTCCAGGCGGCGTGCGCACAGCGCCAAATCGCGGCCCCTGCTCGCGAAGTCACGTGCCATGGCCGCGCCGAGACCGGCGCTGGCGCCGGTGATCAGGATCCGTTTCCTCGTCATGGGCCGACCTTAGCCGCGGCCGCGGATCTTTCAGCCCCCGAACGATCCGGTGTTCGGGGGTGGCGGCAACATATGCCACGCCCCGCAGTTGACGGTCTTGAAGGCGACGTCGGTCGGTTTGATCTCCACCCGCACCGGGCTCAATCTGGTGTAGTTGTTGCCGATGATGTAGCGCATATCGGTGTTGTCGCCCTCGACCTTCCACAGCCTGCGCCAGTCGCAGCCGGATGCCGGATCGGGCGTGCCCGGCGCCTCCCAAATGCCGGGGAAGATATCGACGCCGACCAGATAGAGGCCGTCGTTGGGCATGACCGTTGCCGGTGATGCGGTGGCGGGTCCGGTGCCGAGCAGCGTCACGGTCGACGCCAATGCCCCGGCCGCCATGAGCGTCCTCGCGCGCATGGCTGATGTTCTCCTCGTATCGAGCGGTTGCCGGTAACGAACCGATTGACCTGCGGGTCTACCAGACCATGCCGTGTCATCGGGTGGAAATACCGGATTTCTGTCACATACACAGCCGAATTCGAGCGCTGTTGTCACCCGCGCCGTTGCCCGCGATATCGGGGTATGGAATGTGTTCGGACCGTCTGCGGCGCCGGATGCGCCAAGCTGTGCACCGATGCCGGATTGGCCGCCGTACTGGCCGCCGACCGGGCGCTGCTGCACTGGCGGGCCATGCGTGCGCTCGGCGATTGCGGACTGGCCGAACAGGCGGTGCAGGAGACGCTGCTGCGCGGTTGGCGTTCCTGTGCCCGCTACGACCGGAGCAAGGGGAGCGTGCGCACCTGGCTGCTGGTGATCGAGCGCAACGTCCTGGTCGATCTGGCGCGGGCCCGCGCGGTCCGGCCCGGTGACACCGGCTGGGACGATGTGCATGAGGTGGCCGAAATCCGCTGCGCCGATCCGGATTTCGCCGACGGTCTGGTCGACGGTTTACTGGTTGCCCAGCTACTGTCCAGCCTGCCGCCTGCGCAGCGCGACGCGGTGGTCGAAGTTATCCTCCGCGACCGGGCCTACCAGGATGTCGCCGCCGATTTCGGCATTCCGGTGGGTACTGTGAAGACCCGCGTGCACTATGCCCTGCGTTCGCTGCGCAGGTTGCCGATTGGGGCTTGAGCTTCTCGCACACCTTTGGTAACAGTTCGATAACGCGCCTTGCTTTGCCGAAACGCATGTTGTCAGAGTGAACCACTGGGTTTGATGTGACCAATGGGAAGGGAGGGGTGCTCCGTCCCGGGGCACCGACCGCACATGAAAGCTCGCATCATCAAGGCCGGAGTCTGCACCGCCCTCACCGCGGCGGTGGTCATGGCGCTCGCCGGGCTGGTCCCGGTCACCGCGCTCGGCGCGCCCGCCGTACCGGACGTCGCCACCAAACTAGCTGGTAAAACCGTCTTTCTAGATCCGGGACACCAGGGCTCCATCCCAGCGGAGAATCAGGCCAAACAGGTCAGCGACGGCCGCGGCGGCACCAAGGAATGCCAGACCACCGGCATGACGACCGTCAACGGCGTGCCCGAGCACACCATCAACTGGAACGTCGCCCAGCTGGTCAAATCCTCACTGGAGGCGCTCGGCGCGAAGGTGGTGCTCAGCCGTCCGGACGACACCGGATGGGGCGGCTGCATCGATGACCGGGCGCGGGCGGCGAACCAGTCCGGCGCCGCGGTCGCGGTCAGCATCCACGCCGACAGCGCACCCGCCGCAGACCGCGGCTTCCACTTCATCGTGCCGCAGCTCCCCATCCCCGACGCGAAGGCCAACGAGGTGCAGTCCGGCCCCGGCCGGGCCGCGACCATCGCCGTGCGCGACGCCTACCTGCAGGCCGGATTCCAGCCCGCCACCTACGCGGGCACCCAGGACGGGTTGCAGACCCGCGCGGATATCGCCGGGCCCGCGCTCACCACGGTGCCCGATGTATTCATCGAGATGGGCAACGGCGCCAACCGCGATGACGCCGCGCAGTTGGAAAGCCAAGAGGGCCAACTCAAGCACGCCATCGCTATCACGACCGGCCTCGTCGGTTATCTGCTCGGCACGACGCAGACCGCGGGGCCCGCGCCGACCGGCCCACTGACCAGCGGTTCCTCGGGTGAGCAACCGGCCGCCGCGCCGTCGCAGGGCGCGCCGCAGTTCCAGATCGCGCCGCAGACCCAGCCGGTGCCGGTCCCGCAGTCCCCGGCCGCGCCGCAGTCGCCGACGGTCCCCGGGCTGCCGCAGTCGCCGACGGTCCCCGGGCTGCCGCAGACCCCGGCGGTTCCCGGAATGCCGCAGGCCGCACCGGGTTCGACGGTGCCGGGTTCGACCCCGGGCACGCAGAGCCAGGCGCTGCCCGGACAGTCGCAATCGACGACCGATATGACCACGCTGGTCGGCACCGTCATGACAATGCTGCTGCCGCTGGCGCATTCGCTCGGCATCGACAACACGATGATCACCGCGCAGATGCTGAATATCGCCTACACACTGGCCGCGACGCTGCTCAGCCCCACCGTTCACGGATAGTCGCCGACCACCGGCGAGCCCGGGCCCTGCCCCGAAGTCCTATCCGGCGGACTTCGGGGCAGGGCCTATTCTGGCCGGTGGTCGCGCGGTGACGGACGAACGAGGTGAGTGTGGGCATGGTGGAACCGATTCCGGTGATTATCGTCGCGGGCTTCCTCGGCTCC
Organism: Nocardia sp. JCM 34519.1; assembly: GCF_020361265.1. Classification (NCBI taxonomy): domain Bacteria; kingdom Bacillati; phylum Actinomycetota; class Actinomycetes; order Mycobacteriales; family Nocardiaceae; genus Nocardia; species Nocardia sp. JCM 34519.1. The sequence continues at coordinate 18,709 of NZ_JAIRBR010000001.1, read as the reverse complement.
GGTAAGACCACGCTGCTCAACCATCTGCTCCGGAACAATCGCGGCACCCGAATCGGCGTCGTCGTCAACGATTTCGGTGCGATCAATATCGATTCGATGCTGGTCGCCGGGCAGGTCGACGCGATGGTCTCACTCGGCAACGGCTGCGTGTGCTGTGCGGTGGACGTCACCGAATTGGACGAGCTGTTCACCCGGCTGGCCCAGCCGCGCGCCAAGATCGACGTGATCGTGGTGGAGGCGAGCGGGCTGGCCGAGCCGCGCAACCTGATCCGAATGGTGGTGGGCAGCGACAATCCGCGCATCCGCTACGGCGGCCTGGTCGAGGTGGTCGACGCCGAACAATTCCGGCAAACCAGCGCGCGGCATCCGGAACTGGTCACCCATCTGCGGCTGGCCGATCTGGTGGTGGTCAACAAGGCGGACCGGGTGCCCGCCGAGCACCTGGCGGCACTGCGCGCGGATATCGCCGCCGCGGTCGGGCAGGTTCCGGTGTACGCGACCATGCACGGCAGGCTCGATCCCGGCCTGCTCTTCGACGCGCCGGTACGCGAAAAGCCAACGGTCGCCGAGCAATTGAGTTTCGACGAACTGCTCGACGAGCACGATCACGAGCACGGGCATGCCGACCACCGGCATCTGCACGACGACTATTCGACCGTATCCTTCACCAGCGAGCGGGAATTGGATCCGCGCAGGCTGATCGGGTTCCTGGAGGACCCGCCCGCCGGACTGTTCCGGGCGAAGGGCTTCGCCGCATTCGGCGTCGCGGCGGAGCGACGAAAGTTCGTGCTGCACATGGTGGGACGGCACATCACCTTCGAACCGGCGGGTTGGCGCCGGGGCGAATCGCGCGCGAGCAGGCTGGTGCTGATCGGCGCCGGGCTCGATACCGAACGGGCGGTCGCCCGGCTGCGCGATACGGTGCATACGGCGCGGGACCCGCTGGACGAGCAGGCCATGCTCGGCGTGTGGCGGTACACGCCGCAGTGACTTTGGCGCGTTCTGCTCGATCTTGGCGCGTTCTGCGCTGGTGATCTCCGGTTAACTCTTAGCAGACTTGCAGTCTGCCCCGCCACGGGGCGCTTCGGCTGTACCGGTGAGCCGTCATCGACCGTGTGCGATAGGAGAGTCCCATGTCCCAGAATCGGGAGAGCGCCACCGCTTACGTCATCGCCGCGCTGGAGGCCAAGGGCACCGCGACCCGCGACGACTTCGATGTGCCCGCCATAGTCGCCGCATCCCGGAGAGTGGCGCACGGCTGGGATTTCCAGACCATCGAACGGGCAACGTTCTGGCGCATCGCCGCGGACAACCTGAAAGTTTAAGCGGCTCAGTCGAATTGGCCCTGCAAGTGGGCGGATTGATGCCCGGCCAGCCGGCGGGCCGCCCGGCTCATCGAGCCCGCGTCGGCGTAGCCGAGCAGTTCGGCCTGCCGCGCCCGGCTCAGCGGCCCGGTTGAAGTCGCCTGTGCCAGACGGGTTTTGCGTGCCCGATCCAGTTCCCGGCGCCACGTGGTGCCCGCCTCCATGAGCCGCCGCTGCAGCGTCCGCGGGCTGGTGGCCAGCCTGCGCGCCACCCGGTCCAGCGATACCTCGCCCGCCTCGAAGGCCGCCGCCAGCGCCTCGGCCACCCGCTCCGGCCACGCGGCGGCGAGCGGCGGGGGCGGCGGCAGCGCCTCGGCCAGCGGCCGCAGGACGGTGGCCAGCACCGGATCACTGGTGGTGAGCGGCAGCTCCATATCCGCGGCCCGGAACGTCATGGAATCCGTCGGCGCATCGAATTCGATTGCGGCCGTGCCGAATACCTCGACGAACGGATGGGTGTCGCGTGGCGCCCGCTGGCGCAGCGCCACCCGGATCGGCACCACATCGCCGCGGACCACCCGCCGGGCGCGGCTCAGCACCGCCGACAGCCCCCACAGCTGGGTGAGGTCGCGACCGGCGCCGTCACCCTCGATCATGTCGAGGTAGAGGGTGACCTCGCGCTCGTTCTCGGCGACCAGGTCGAACCGGTGATTGGTGGTGACCGCGGTGACGTAGGGGCCGCAGGTGGCCAGGCCCGCGCCGAGGGTGGGTGCGGTCGCGAACAGGTAGTCGTAGAGGCCGAGGCTGCGCATTTCGTACCGGCTGGCCACATGCAGTGCGACGTGCGGATCGCCGAGGCCGTGCGCGCCGAGCTCCCAGAGCCGGCCGAAGGTGTGGCTCGGCAGGTGGACGTCATCTCCCGACATCGTCCACTCGGGCACGCCTGCCTCTCGGATCAACCGCTCCCGGTCCAACCCCTGTGCCGATAACTGATTGATGACGAATCGATGCAGCAGAACCTGGTCGGTGCCCATGCCGTTCTCCTCCTCGTGCGCCAAACGGTAGCCGGGAGGTGGTGATTCGTCATCGAACCTGTGCGCTACGCCTCACGGCGGGTGCCGATGTTAGCCACATCACAGCTATGTCGGGCCGAATGAGACACAGCCGTAATGCCGTTCAACCGCAGGCGTTGACCCATTCGGACAAACCGTCCGCGAAGCGCTGACGCTTCCAGATCGGCACCTCGTGCTTGATCCGGTCCACCAGTTCGGCGCAGGCGGTGAAGGCCTCCGCGCGATGCGGTGCGGCGACCGCGACCACGATGGCGAGATCGCCGATGGTCAGATCGCCCACCCGATGCACGGCCGCCACCGGAAGTCCGGTGGCCGTTGCCAATTCGGCGCAGCAGCGGTGCAGGAACCGCTCCGCGTCCGGATGCGCGGAGTATTCCAGCGCGGAAACCGGCTGTCCGCCATCGTGATTGCGTACCTTGCCGGTGAAAACCACCACCGCGCCGTGCTCCGGTCCGGTCACCGCGGCCTCGGCCTCGGCCGGATCCAGCGGCTCGGTGGACAATCTGGCCAGGCGCACCCCATCGGTCCCGATATGTTCACTGGTGGTCATGATCGCCGCCTCCGGCTACTTGCGCGAGCAGATGGTCGAGCAGCGGCTCCAGCACCGCCATCCCGTCCTTGACCCCGCCGGGCGAACCGGGCAGGTTGATCACCACCGAGCGCCCGACCAGCCCGGCGGCCCCTCGGCTCAGCGCCGCGAGCGGGAATTTCGCCGTGCCGCGCTGCCGGATCGCCTCGGCGACGCCGGGCAGCTCGCGGTCGAGTATGGCCAGCGTGGCCTCGGGTGTCGCGTCGGTGGGGGAGGCGCCGGTACCGCCGGTGCTGATCACCAGCGCGGGCGCGGATGCCAGCGCATCGGCCAGACCGTCCGCGATCCGCGCATCGGCGTAGACCAGCGGACCGCGCACCGAAAAACCAAGGCGGGTAAGCCATTCCGCGAGCACCGGGCCCGTGGTGTCCTCCCGGGTGCCCGCCGCCGCGCCGGTGGACGCGACGAGTACAACGGCTGTTCGCGCGGTATCGCCGGATCGAGTTGTGCCGTGGCCGGATTCGGCGTGCGGGTGGTCGCGCGTCTCTTCTATCGCTGCGGTAGCAGTGGATTCGGCCGCGCCGTCGGAGTGCGCCGTGCCGCCAGAACGTGCCGCGCTGCCGGAATGTACCGCGCTGGCGGAGTGTGCTGTGCCGCCGGAGTGCGCCGCGTCGCCGGGTGATTCGGCGCGCTCCCAATGTCCGTGCTTCCCACCGTCTTTGGTGAGCAGCCGCACCGCGTTCAGCGTCGCCGCCGGATCCACCGCCTTCACCATGTCGTGCAGGGTGAGCCCGGCGACCGCGACCGCGGTGAGCGCCTCCATCTCGACTCCGGTGGGGCCCTTGGTCTTCGCGGTCGCCTCGATGGTGATGGTGTACTCGGTGAATCCGAATTCCACCTTCACCGAGGACAGCGCGAGCTGGTGACAGAGCGGGATCAGCTCGGAGGTCTTCTTCGCACCGCCGATACCGGCGAGCCGCGCGGTGGACAGCACATCGGCCTTCGGCATGCCGTCGGCCCGGACCAGTCGCACCACCTCCGCGGTGGTCCGCAGTTCGCCCGCCGCGACGGCGATCCTCGCGGTCTCGGCCTTCGCGCTCACATCGACCATGCGGGCGCGGCCGTCCCGGTCGACATGCGACAACTCACTCATAGTGTCCAGACTCGCACAGTCGCGCCGATCGGCAGCGAGGTGATCTCGGCGGGCACATCGATCAGCACATCCGCCCAGGCCATACCGGCGACGAGGTGTGATCCTGGCCCGGAGGCCACCGCCACTTCCACCGGGTCCGCATACGGTTCGGTGCGCCGCAGGCTGCCGCGCAGGAACTGCCTGCGCCCCTCCGGCGAGCGGATGGCATTGCTCAGGGGAAGCTCATAGCCGGGCACCGGCGGCAGTCCGGCGAGCTCGCGCAGTATCGGGCGAGCGAGCACCTCGAACGACACCATGGTGCTCACCGGATTACCCGGAAAGCTCAGCACCGCAACGCCGTCCACCACGGTGAGCCCCTGCGGCCCGCCCGGCTGCATCGCGACCGAGCCGAATTGCCCACCGAGCGGCGCCAATACGTCCTTGACCACCTCGAAATCGCCCTTGGACACGCCACCGGAGGTGAACACGATATCGGCGGAACTCGTCGCGGCGGAAAGCAATCGGCGGAAGAGGCCGGGATCGTCGGTGCTGTGCGCCACGGAGACGACCTCGACCCCGTTCGCGGTCAGCGCCGCGGCGAGCGCGATGCCGTTGGAGTTGTAGATCTGGCCGGGACGCAATGGTGTTGCGGCGGGGACGAGTTCGTCACCGGTGGTGATCACCGCGGCCCGAATCGGCTGGAAGACGGGAACTTCCGCGAGCCCGACCGCCGCGAGCGCCGCGATATGCCTCGGCGCCAACGCTGTTCCGGCGGGTACCAGCAGCTCGCCGGTCCGCACATCGGCGCCCGCCTCGCGCACGAATTCGCCCGCCGCGCGACCGCGCTCGACGACAATCGAATCCCCTTCGGCGCGAACATCTTCCACCGGGACAACGCAATCGGCGCCGGGCGGGATCGGCGCGCCGGTCATCACCTTCATCGCCGCGCCCGCGGGCAGCGGCGTCTGCCCGGCGGCGCCCGCCGCGACCACCCCGGCCACCGGTAGCGTCACCGGCGCCACCACCACCGACGCGGCGCGCACCGCGTAGCCGTCCATCGCCGAATTGCGGAATACCGGCAGGTCGATCGGTGAACGCACATCCGCAGCCAGCTGTCTGCCCAGCGCCTCGGGCACCGCGGCCGAGCGCACCGCGCGCGCGGCGAGCGGCCGCAGCAGCCGCTCGATGCTGTCGCGGTAGTCGTCGACCGACCTGGCCGGGGAGGTAACTGGCCGAGAAGTCATGCGGTCAGCATAAACATGCGTGGGCCCGTGCCCTGCCGGGCCGACGGGCCCTTCGGAGGAAGCTACGGCCCGTCGGAGCCGCGACCGGAACCGGTTTTGTCGGTGGGCACAGCCGGTCGTTCGGAGCCGACCGGTCATAATGGAGAAGTGACGTTGGTCGACATAGGGATTCCCGCCGTGCGATCCGGGCGCCCCGCACTCGATGGACGTCCCGACACACCGGTACTGCTCGATCGCTTCGGGCGCATCGCCCGCGATCTGCGCGTGTCCATCACCGAAAAGTGTTCGCTGCGCTGCACCTATTGCATGCCGGAGGAGGGGCTGCCGGAAATCCCGCGCCACGAGCTGCTCACCGCCGACGAGATCGTCCGGCTGGTCACCCTCGCGGTGCGCGATCTCGGGGTCCGGGAGGTCCGGTTCACCGGCGGTGAGCCGCTGATGCGTCGCGACCTCGAACAGATCATCGCGGGCTGCCACGCCGCCGTCCCCGACATTCCGCTCGCCATGACCACCAACGCGGTCGGCCTCCAGCATCGGGCGCGGGCCCTCGCCGCGGCCGGGCTGAGCCGGGTCAATATCTCCCTCGACACCGTCGACCGCGCCGGATTTGCCAGGCTGACCCGCCGCGACCGCCTCGAATCGGTGCTCGCCGGCATCCGCGCCGCCCGCGACGCCGGGCTGGCCCCGGTCAAGGTCAATGCCGTGCTCATGCGCGAAACCCTTTCCGGCGCACCGGATCTGCTGCAATGGTGCCTGGACGAGGGCTGCGAGCTGCGGTTCATCGAGGAGATGCCGCTCGACGCCGATCACGAGTGGGCGCGGGCCAATATGGTCACCGCCGCCGAACTGCTCGCGGTGCTCGGCGCACGCTTCACCCTCACCCCGATCGGGCGGCCGGATCCGGCCGCGCCCGCCGAGAAATGGCGGATCGGCGCGGGCCCGGCGAGCGTCGGCATCATCGCCTCGGTCACCCGCAAATTCTGCGAAACCTGCGATCGCACCCGGCTCACCGCCGACGGCATGCTGCGCTCCTGTCTGTTCAGCGACCAGGAATACGATCTGCGTCAGGCATTGCGCTCCGGCGCCGACGACGCCGAGATCGCCACCATCTGGCGCGGCGCCATGTGGCACAAGTGGGCGGGCCACGGTATCGACGCGGCGGATTTCGTGCCGCCGGAACGGACGATGGGAGCCATCGGTGGTTGAGGTCCGCTACTTCGCCGCGATCGCCGACGCGGTCGGCAAGAGTTCCGAGGTGCTCGACCTGCCGCCTGGCGCGACGGTGGCCGATCTGCGAACGGCGCTGTCGGCTTCTTACGGCACCGAGCTCGAGCCGATGCTGAAGGTCTGCGCATTTCTGATCGACGACGAGCTCACCCGCGACGCGTCCGTAGCGCTGACTCCCAGGGTGGATGTGCTGCCACCGTTCGCGGGCGGGTAGCACGCCGGTCCCGCGTGCGGGGGCTGGCATCTGGCGCGGAAACGCCCATCCACGTGCGGATTCCGATGTCCGACCATGCGATGAGCTGCACCGCAGGCTCGTCGAGGATCCGGATACGAAATCCTAAGCGCGCCACCAGGTGTCGAGCGGGGTGACCGGGACGGTGCGCTTGTGCCTGGTGTTGCGGAAGATCGTCTCCAGTTTGGCGGCCACCTCGGGCGCGACATCCTTGCCCTCGAGGTAGTCGTCGATTTCGGCGTAGCGCAGGCCGAGGGCCTCCTCGTCGGGGAGGGCGGGGCGGTCGTCCTCGAGGTCGGCGGTCGGCACCTTGGACCAGATGCTGGCCGGTGCGCCGAGTTCCTGGAGCAGCGCGGCGCCCTGGCGTTTGGTGAGCCCGGTGAGCGGGGTGAGGTCGACGCCGCCGTCGCCGTATTTGGTGAAGAAGCCGGTGACCGCCTCCGCGGCGTGGTCGGTGCCCACCACCAGCAGGTTCTCCTGTCCGGCGATGGCGTACTGGATCACCATCCGCTCGCGCGCCTTGATATTGCCGCGCACGAAGTCGCGCAGCCGCTCGCCCGCCAGCGCCGAGCCGACCTCGGCGGCGAGTGCGTCGGCGCTGGGGCGGACATTCACGACGACGGACCGGTCGGGCCGGATGAATTCCAGCGCGATCTGGGCGTCGGCCTCGTCGGCCTGCACACCGTAGGGGAGCCGCACCGCGACGAACGTGGCGTCGACGCCGTCGGCGCGCAGTTCCTCGACGGCGAGCTGACACAGCCGCCCGGTGAGTGCGGAATCCTGACCGCCGCTGATGCCGAGCACGAAACCCGTTGCGGGAGTGGCGCGCAGGTAGTCCTTCAGGAAGTCGACCCGGCGCCGCACCTCCAGCTTCGGCACGATCTCGGACTGGACGCCTAGTTCGGCGATGATCTGTTCACGCAGAGACCCCATGGCCGTCACTCTAGGTCCGGCACCATCCGCCGGACCAGCCGCTCCCACTGGTCGCCGATCCGGTCGATCGAATAGCCCGCACCGTGCAGCTGTGCCATCACCAGCCGGGCGTCCAGCGGCGCGAGCAATGTGTCGGCGAGCAACGGGATTTCGCCGGATGCCGCGGTTTGGCGCAGCAGCATCATCACATGTGCCTTGAGGGTGTTGTACGGCGCTCCGGTGTAGCGGTCGGCGCCCTCGCCGACCTCGGCGGCCCGGTGGATCTCACCCTCTATATCCATATCGCGCAGCCGGGCCCGGCCGAATGCGATGAGCCGTTCCACCGGCGGCGCGCCCGGACCGAGCGGTGGCGGCCCGAACATGAAGGCGGCCTGGAATTTCTGGTCCGAGTGATCGAGCAGCGCATGCATCAATCCGGCTCGGTTGCCGAAGCGGCGGAATATCGTGCCCTTGCCGACCCCGGCGTGTTTGGCCAGTGCGTCCATGGTGAGCGCGTCGACGCCGTGCCGGTGCAGCAGTTCCTGGGCGGCGTCGAGCAGCAGCCGCCGGTTGCGCGCGGCATCGCTGCGTTCGGTGGGTTCCGCGGTGGTCAGCGGTGCGCCGGGGCTGAAGACCGGACCGACCCCGATCGGCGAGACGGGCAGCACGGCCGCCGGATTCTCGTCAGGTGTGATCGACGTCACAATGATGACGCCCTCCCTTCGGAATGAAAACGGACCGTGGTCCGGTTGTTCTGGCTCGAAAGCCACACCGCTCCAGAGCAACAGGAGAAGTCATGTCGATCAAGATCCTCGCAATCTCCGGCGGGCTGCGCGCCGGCTCCACGAACACGGCGCTGCTGCGTGCGGCCAAGGAGGTCGCGCCCGCCGGTGTCGAGATCGAGATCTACGAGGGCATCCGGGACCTGCCCTACTTCGATCAGGATCTCGAGGCCGAACCGCCCGCGTCCGTGGTCGAACTGCGCGAGAGGATCCGCGACGCCGACGGCGTGCTTATCGCCTCGCCCGAATACAACTACAGCATTCCCGGTGCGTTGAAGAATCTGCTCGACTGGGCCTCCCGGCCGTACGGCGAGTCATTCCTGACCGCCAAGCCGGTCGCCATCATGGGCGCGTCGATGAGCCAGTTCGGCACGGTGCGCGCGCAGAACCACCTGCGCGACGTCTTCCAGTGGCTGGACTCGAAGGTGGTCACCAAGCCCGAGGTGCAGGTGGGCCTGAACGGTGACCGCTTCGACGCGCAGGGCAGGCTGACCGACGAGTTCAGCCGCGGCTTGATCGCCGAGCTGATCGACGCGCTCGTTGCGCTGATCGAGCGGGATCGGGTCGCCGTAGCCGCCTGAGCCCGGTCCGTCGAGGGTCGTCTCCGTTCCGTTCGGACGGGAGGCGACCCTCTTTTCGTATGTGCCGGATTTGTGACCCGAGGTGATCAACGTGGTCTGCGAGATGGGTGATGCGAATGGCGATCATTGGGTTTGCTGGGAAAGAGCTACGTCACGAAATTGTGATCTGCGCCACTGCTGTGTCGAGTTGCGTATCGAGCGTCCAGGTACTTACCGCCCGGGAATTTCACCGTTGTGACTCGCAACATGTCGTGTTGTATGAATCTGTCGGCCACTAGGTGTAGTGTCTTCGGTACTGGAGCACGGCACGAGACCCACCCGCGTTCAGCGGCTGATCAGGGACTTCCGAACCGGATCCAGGAGTTTGCGCAGCGTACGTCGGATCATGCACTTACGGATCACAGGCTGTGGATCAGGCATAGGGAGAGAGGGACATCAATGACCATCACCGTGTACACCAAGCCCGCTTGCGTCCAGTGCAACGCCACCTACAAGGCCCTCGACAAGGCCGGGGTGGACTACCAGGTCATCGACATCTCCGAGAACGACGAGGCCCGCGACTACGTCATGGCCCTCGGTTATCTGCAGGCCCCGGTCGTCGTCGCCGGTGACGACCACTGGTCCGGTTTCCGGCCCGACCGCATCAAGGCCCTCGCCGCCGTCGCGGCCTGATCGCAGCTCCGGTTCATCCGATGTGACGATCGAAAGGGGAGGTGTCCCGTGCCCGAGAACGCGACGGCACTGGTCTACTTCTCCAGCGCCTCGGAGAACACGCATCGCTTCGTCGAGAAGCTGGGACTCCCGGCGACTCGCATACCACTGCACACCGCCGATTCGCTGCGCGTAGACGAACCCTACGTGCTGATCGTCCCCACCTACGGGGGCGGTCGGCACGTTCTGGGGGGCAACCGATCCGATAAGGAATTCGTCCCGCGCCAGGTCGCCAAGTTCCTCAACGATCCGCACAACCGCGCGCTGCTGCGCGGCGTCATCGCGGCGGGCAACACGAACTTCGGCGATACGTATTGCTATGCGGGCGAGGTCATCTCGCGCAAATGCGGGGTGCCGTACCTGTATCGCTTCGAACTCATGGGAACCGCCGAGGACGTCGCGCGCGTCCGAGAGGGATTGGGATTGTTTTGGCAACAACAACGACAGCACCGGCAGGAAAAACGGCTCGCGTAGAGCGTCCGCCGGTTCGGGGCGCGGGGCTGGGCGACGGTCTGGACTACCACGCGCTCAACGCGATGCTGAACCTGTACGGGCCGAACGGTGAGATCCAGTTCGACAAGGATGTCGCCGCCGCGCGCCAGTACTTCCTGCAGCACGTCAACCAGAACACCGTCTTCTTCCACAATCTGGACGAGAAGCTGGACTACCTGGTCGACGAGAACTATTACGAGGCAGAGGTTCTCGACCAGTACAGCAGGGAATTCATCAAAACCCTCTTCCAGCAGGCGTACGCCAAGAAGTTCCGGTTCCCCACCTTCCTCGGCGCGTTCAAGTACTACACCTCCTACACGCTGAAGACCTTCGACGGGAAGCGCTACCTGGAGCGGTTCGAGGACCGCGTCTGCATGGTCGCGCTCACCCTCGCCGCCGGTGACGAGCAGCTGGCGCGCGAACTCGTCGACGAGATCATCGAGGGCCGCTTCCAGCCGGCCACCCCGACCTTCCTCAACTCGGGCAAGAAGCAGCGCGGCGAGCCGGTGTCCTGCTTCCTGCTGCGCATCGAGGACAATATGGAGTCCATCGGGCGCTCGATCAACTCCGCGCTGCAGCTGTCCAAGCGCGGCGGCGGAGTCGCGTTGCTGCTCAGCAATATTCGCGAGGCGGGCGCACCGATCAAGAAGATCGAGAACCAGAGCTCCGGCGTCATCCCGATCATGAAGCTGCTGGAGGATTCGTTCTCCTACGCCAACCAGCTCGGCGCGCGACAGGGCGCGGGCGCGGTCTACCTACACGCGCACCACCCCGACATCTACCGCTTCCTGGACACCAAGCGGGAGAACGCGGACGAGAAGATCCGCATCAAGACGCTCTCCCTCGGCGTGGTGATTCCGGACATCACCTTCGAACTGGCGAAGAAGAACGAGGACATGTACCTGTTCTCGCCGTACGACGTGGAACGCATCTACGGCAAGCCGTTCGCCGATATCGATGTCACCGAGAAGTACTACGAGATGGTCGACGACAAGCGGATCCGCAAGTCGAAGATCAAGGCGCGCGAATTCTTCCAGACCATCGCCGAGCTGCAGTTCGAATCCGGTTACCCGTACATCATGTTCGAGGACACGGTGAACCGGGCCAACCCGATCGCGGGCAAGATCACCCACTCGAATCTGTGCTCGGAGATCCTGCAGGTCTCGACGCCGTCGGAATTCAACGACGATCTGTCCTACTCGAAGGTGGGCAAGGACATTTCGTGCAACCTCGGTTCGCTGAACATCGCCAAGACGATGGATTCGCCGAACTTCGCGCAGACCATCGAGGTGGCCATCCGTGCGCTCACCGCGGTGTCGGATCAGACCCACATCTACTCGGTGCCGTCGATCGAACAGGGCAACAACTCCTCGCACGCCATCGGCCTCGGGCAGATGAACCTGCACGGCTACCTGGCCCGCGAGCGGATCCACTACGGGTCCGAAGAGGGTATCGATTTCACCAACATCTACTTCTATACCGTTGTCTACCACGCGCTTCGGGCGTCGAACCGGATCGCGATCGAGCGCGGCGCCCACTTCGGCGGCTTCCCGGAATCCAAGTACGCCAGCGGCGAATACTTCGACAAGTACACCGAACAGGTGTGGGAGCCGAAGACGGAGCGGGTTCGCCAGTTGTTCGATGACGCGGGCGTGCACATCCCGACCCAGGACGACTGGCGCGACCTCAAGGCGTCGGTGATGGAGCACGGCATCTACAACCAGAACCTGCAGGCGGTGCCGCCCACCGGCTCGATCTCCTACATCAACCACTCCACCAGCTCCATCCACCCGGTGGCGTCGAAGATCGAGATCCGCAAGGAAGGCAAGATCGGCCGCGTCTACTATCCGGCGCCCTATATGGACAACGACAACCTCGAGTACTACGAGGACGCCTACGAGATCGGCTACGAGAAGATCATCGACACCTACGCCGCGGCCACCCAGCACGTGGACCAGGGCCTGTCGCTGACCCTCTTCTTCAAGGACACCGCGACCACCCGCGACCTGAACCGGGCCCAGATCTACGCCTGGCGCAAGGGCATCAAAACCCTCTACTACATCCGGCTGCGCCAAATGGCCCTGGAGGGAACCGAAGTCGAGGGTTGCGTCAGCTGCATGCTGTGAGCCCCGGTGCGTTCATGGCCGTTTCGCGTCAGTTCAGTAACTGCAATGGCGTGCTGACGGTCATGAACGCACCCAACAACCAGCAGCGGATGAGAACCCACAGGCTCGGATAGCTGCCGTCCGCCCGGTAGAGACGCAGCCCGAACAGTGATTTGCCGAGCGTGGTGCGAACAAGCCGCTGGATGACGGTCCGGTGCACGAACGACACCCCGACCGCGGCGGCGACCGCGATCGGAACGGGTTGCCGGATATCGCCGTGGCTAGCGAGCACGAACCAAACCCCAGCGCCGACACCGATATGCAGCGCCAGATCGATGGTGAACGCCACCCACACCGCAACCCCCGACGATTCGGTGTCGTCCTCGATCGGCGACCGCCGCCCGACAAGCGGCAGCCCATCCTTCTTCTCGCTCTTCCCACCCTTGACCGTCGGATCGACATACCGCAACGACCCATCCGCGCCCCGCTCGAACCCACCACCAACGGCCGACCGAACGCTGTCGGCGCGACTCCCCTCGCGCGAAGTGTTCATGCCGACAGCGTATCGGCCGCCGGCCTCAGCGCAGTGCCGGTGCTACTTCGCGGGTGAAGAGGTCGATGGCGGAGGTGTCGTAGGCGGATTCGGGGAAGTTGAGGATGGCGTAGGCGAGGCCGAGGTTTTTGACCTTGGTGAGGTTTTCGATGACCTGTTCGGGGGTGCCGATGGCGGCGCCGCCGCGGGTTACGTCGTCGATGTGGCTGGTTGCCTTTTCGATGCCGCCGACGTAGGGGGCGATGCGCGACGCCCACGCCTTCAGGCGGTCCCGCACCTCGGCCTCGGTGGCGCCGATTATCGCGTTGTAGTTCGCGGAGCGGACGATCGCGTCGAAATCGGTGCCGACCTCGGCGCAGTGCGCGCGCAGCAGTTCGGATTTGTGCGCGAAACCCTCCGGGTCGCCGACGAAGTTCGTGTAGTCGGCGTACTTGGCGGCGATGCGCAGCGTCTTCTTCTCACCACCGCCCGCGATCCACAGCGGAATCCCGTTCTCCTGCAACGGCAGCGGCCGCACGATCGCGCCGTCCACCTGGTAGTACTTCCCGTCCAGGGTCGCCTTGCCCTCGGTCCAGGCCTGCCGGAAGATCCGCACGCCCTCGTCGAGGCGGCCCAGCCGCTCACCCGGCGGCGGGAAGCCGTAACCGTATGCGCGCCATTCCTGTTCGTACCAGCCGCCGCCGATCCCCATCTCGACCCGGCCGCCGGAGATCAGGTCGACGGTCGCGGCGACCTTGGCCAGGTAGGCCGGATTGCGGTAGCTCATCGCGGTGCACATCTGGCCGAGGCGGATCCGCGACGTGCTGGCCGCGAAGGCCGACATCAGCGTCCATGCCTCGTGGGTGGCCTCATCGGTCGGCACCGGGACGGTGTGGAAGTGGTCGTACACCCACAGCGATTCCCAGGTGTCGTCGGCGTCGGCGCGCCGGGCCAGGTCGCGCATGACCGCCCACTGCGCCGCCGGGTCGATGCCGACCAGATCCAGTCGCCAGCCTTGCGGGATGAAGATGCCGAAGCGCACGGGTGTCTCCTTCGAAATATCCGGACATGGTCGCGACGGTTCTCGCCGCGGCACCGAGGCCAATTGGAGCATTCGCTCGGACCGTGTCGTCACACCGGGTTTCACTGTTCCGATTCACCGGCGCGCGGGCAACCTTTCAACAGCCGCTATCGGTCAGGTCCGCGTCGGACAGCGCGGTGCTCGGCTCCGGCTCGATGATCGGCGTGGCCGCGGCCTTGGGACGCTCGGTGTGCGTGGCCGGGCTCGGCGTCGTCCGGTCGCGCTGTGCGGGCAGCGTGCGGGCGAAATGCTGTTCCAGCAGATCGGCTCCGTGCGCGGGCCCGCCCGCCGCGGCGAATCCGGCCGCGACCCGCGCCGCGCCCGCTCGGCACGCCAGCGCCGCATCGATTCCGGCGCGCAGGTTGGCGATGTTCAGCCGCTTCTTCGGCACCCAACTGCCCGCCGCATTGCCGACCACCCGGCGCGCGACCTCGGACTGGCTGCGGCCGAATGGTACGACGCACGCGGGAACGCCTGCCGCCAAAGCCTTTTGGACGATGCCCATACCGCCGTGGGTGATCACCACCGCCGCGCGATCGAGCAGCAGGTGATGCGGGAGAAAGGTTTCGACCCTGGCATTGCGCGGCGCGGCGAAGAATTCCGGGTCGATGGCGCCGGAGGTGACGACGGTGTACAGATCGGTATCGGCCAGCGCGTCCATCGCGACCTGGGCCAGACGTCCGTCGTCCTGGAATTCGGTCGAACAGGTGACGAGTGCGATCGGGCGGTCGAGCTTATCGAGCCAGTCCGGATATTCGGCGTTCGGCGCCCATAGGCCGGGGCCGATCTGATGGACCGAGGCGGGCCAGTCGGTGCGTAGGTCGTCGAAGGGCGGTGCGGTGAGGTTCAGCAGCAGCGGTGGCTGACGTAGGTAATCGGCGGAGTGTGCCAGCACATCCAGTCCGTAGTACTGGCGCATGTGGTTGAGCTGCGGCAGCACCTCGTCCCAGCGCCGGGTCAACGCCCACTGCACGGTGCTGTCGCGGATCCGGCCGAGCGGCCCCGCCTTCGGGAAGAGACCGGGCCCGAACGGCGGCGCATCCCGCGACGGCAGCGGCAGCAGCTTCGGCGCGAATGCGGCCCACGGTAATCCGCTTGCGGCCGTGTAGATCTGGGCGCCGAGGGTGGTGATGTCGACGAGTACCGCATCGGGGCGCACCGCGACGATGGCCGACCGGATCGCCTCGATCTCGTCGGGGATGCGCGCGGTGAGCGCGCGCATCGCGGCCCGCAGCGACGCGATCCTGGATCGCCTTCCCCAGTCGCGCGGGCCGTCCCCGGCTAGTTCGGACGGTAGGTCCATGACCTGAATTCCCAACGGGCTCAAGGCATCTTCGCTGTCGGGGAGGGTCAGCACGGTGACGTCGTTTCCGCGCAGTACCAGCTCGGCAAGCACCGGAGTGATCGGGTACAGATGCCCTTTGGCCGGTGCGGTGCAGGCCAGTATTTTGGTCATGCCAAAGGCTAACTTAGAGCTATCAATTTTCCGGTGAAGTCGGAAAATTAATCTCGATCCGCAATTGGGCGGCAAATCCCACTCACGGTCGGTCGCCCACGCCGATTCGGTTCTCCGGCAAGGGTTTCGCGAAATCCGCCGGATCGTAGTCGGGATCGCAGTCCGGCGCGTACGCGCCGACCCGGTCGTCGCCGGCGATGTCGTGGCGGAGCAATAGGAGTGTGCTGATGCGCGTGCTCATCGAGCGTGGTTGTTGAGCCATCCGAACCACCTGATCAATCGGGGAGGGATCGGTTCCGGCCGCGGGCCGGCTGTCTGGTACGCGAGCGGATGTAATGATACGCGCCTGTTTGCTGGCAGGTAACTGTTTCGGGAAATCGGATAATCGCTGGCGTATTCGGCGCCGCTCCGCCACGCTGGACAGCGTATGAACAAGGAACGACAACCACGGCTCGGCATCGATTTCGGCCGGGTGATTCAGGGGGCGGCGCTGCCGACGGGTGACGCCGATACGGTATTTCTTTCCGGCGGCATCGCCGAGGCGATGCGAACAC
The DNA here is from genome assembly GCF_020361265.1 of Nocardia sp. JCM 34519.1. NCBI lineage: Bacteria > Bacillati > Actinomycetota > Actinomycetes > Mycobacteriales > Nocardiaceae > Nocardia > Nocardia sp. JCM 34519.1. Next base: position 2,762 of record NZ_JAIRBR010000001.1, on the reverse strand, counting down.
CGCCGAGTCCCAATGCTTTCGAGGTGTTACCCCGGCTGGTCCTGCGCTTCGGCGGCCGCGCATGGGTGATCTCCAAATGCGGTCCCCGTATCGAGGAGCGCACGCGACAATGGCTGGACCACAACGATTTCTACGCGCGCACCGGGGTGCGTCGGGAGAATCTGCGTTTCTGCCGGGCCCGCGCGGACAAGGCGATCCACTGCGCCGAACTCGGCATCACCCACATGATCGATGACCGGCTGGACGTGCACCGTGCCCTGCGGGATCTGGTGCCGCACCGCTACCTGTTCGGGGCGCAGGATCCGCCGATACCGGACTGGGTGGTGCACGTGCCGACCTGGCCGGACGCGGAGGCCGCGATCGCCGCGATCATGCCGCGATGAACGGCCGCGCCGGTGCCCGGCGACCGAGCACCGGCGAATATCGCCGCATCACAGGGGAATTCGTGCTATTCGGCGGCGATCTGCCGGGCCAGCGCCCAGATCACCAGGATGTCGATGGCGATCATGACCAGCGCCCAGAACGGGTAGATCGGCGCGAAAAGGAAGTTGTCCAGGATGCTGACCGCGGCCATCACGATGCCGGCGAGATAACCCCACGACTTCCCGGTGACGATGCCGACGCCCGCGACGATCACCAGCACCGCGATTACCAGGTGCACCCAACCCCAGGTCGACACATTGAGCAGGAATACCTGATCCTCGGTCACCACGAAAATATCGCGTTTGGCGATGGCGGCGATCGCGGTGAGCAAATGCAGTATCCCGGTGATGAGGATGAGGACGCCAGCGAAGATCGTCATATCGTTGAGCACCGGGCCGGTCCGCACGGGGCCGGGACTGGTCATGACACACACTCCTTCCGAAACGCGTGGAATAACCGAACGGCCACAAGGTAGCCCCCTGATCGCCGAATTCGGCGCAGGTCGGCGGGCGCGTTACGCGGTGAGGCTGTTTTCCGGTTCCGGCGTCGGCTCGGATTTGCGGCGCGATAGCGCGCTCGGCCACCAGATCCGGTCGCCGATATCGAGCGCCAGCGCCGTGACCAGGACGGACCGCACGATCAGGGTGTCGATCAGCACGCCGACCGCGATGACGATGCCGATCTCGGCGAGGTTCACCACCGGCAGCGTGGTGAACACCCCGAAGGTGCCGGCGAGCACCAGGCCCGCCGAGGTGATCACCCCGCCGGTCGCGGAAAGTCCGGTGAGTGCGCCCGCCCTGGTGCCGTGCCGCTCGGCCTCCTCGTGCACCCGCGACATGAGGAAGATGTTGTAGTCGATGCCGAGCGCCACCAGGAAGACGAAGACCAGCAGCGGAAGTCCGTTGTCGGCGCCCTTGAAGCCGGCCAGGTCGAAGATCCACCGGCTCGCGCCGAGCGCGGCGAAGAAGGACAGCACCACCGTCGCGGTGAGCAGCAGCGGAGCCAGGATCGAGCGCAGCAGCACCGTCAGGATGATCAGCACGATCGCGAGCACCAGCGGCGCGATCAGCCGATTGTCATGCGCCACAGCACGTTTCACATCGAGTATGACCGCGGTCTGGCCGCCGACCTTGGCGGCGGGATCCGCGGCGTGCACCGCGGCGCGCACCCGGTCGATGGTGTCGTAGGCGGCCTGGCTGTCCGGCGGATCGGACAGCGTGCCCTCCAGATAGGCGAGATCGCCCCGGACCACCGGCTTGGTGGGTGCGGTGATACCCCGCGTACCGCCGAAAGCCGAAGCGACGGAATCTATTCGGGACGATTCCGCGATCACCACCACCGGGGTGCCGGTGCCCGCGTCGAAATGCCGTTCCAAGACCGCGGTTCCGGCCACCGCATCGGAGTGGCCGACGAAAGCGTCTTTATTCGCAACGCCGTTCGCGTTCAGCCCGATCGTGCCGTAGGCCAGCGCGAGCAGGGCCAGCACGGTGCCGATCCACACCGTCCGCGGCCTGCCCGCGATGAATTGCCCGGTGCGGGCCCAGATCCCGGTTTCGGTCTGGTCGATTGTGCCCACCTCGGGATGCCGCGGCCAGAAGATCCACCGGCCCGCGATCACCAGCAGGGCGGGCAGCAGCGTCAGCATCGCCAGCAGGGCGATGGTGATGCCGATGGCGCACACCGGGCCGGTGCCCTTCGTCGAATTCAGTTCCGCCACAAGCAATGCCAGCATCGCGATGATCACCGTCGTACCGCTGGCCAGCACGGCGGGCCCGGCCCGGTGCAGTGCGACGGCCATCGCCTCGTGCCGGTCCGCGTGGCGGCGCAGCTCCTCGCGATATCGGGCCACCAGCAGCAGCGCGTAGTCGGTGCCGGCGCCGAAGACGAGCACGGTGAGTATGCCCTGGCTCTGCGCGTTCACGGTGAGGCCGAATTTCGTCGCGCCGTATACCGCGCTCATCGCGATGATCAGCGCGGCGACCGCGGCGAACAGCGGCAGCGTCCACAGCATCGGACCGTAGGTGAACAGCAGGATGACGATGACGATCGCGGCGGCCGCGTACAGCAGCACGCCCTCGATTCCCTTGAACGCCTTGCCGAATTCGGCCGCGTAACCGGCGGGGCCGGTGGCGTGGAAGGACAGCCCGTCCGGGTGGTCGGCGAGGGCGGCCCTGATCGCGGCGACGCTGTCGGTCAGCGAATTCCAGCCGTTCGCACCGATTTCGATCGGCACCAGTATCTGCGCGGCCTGCCCGTCTTGTGACGGTGTGGGGCCGAACACCTTGTCCGCCAACACATGTTCGACCTGTTTGACGCGGGTGGCGTCCGCGCCGATCGCG